>JAXLYN010000006.1:0-291754 GCA_046351435.1 Polyangiaceae bacterium | reverse complement strand
AGCGGCACCAACGACGTTCTTGGACGGCGTGCTGCGGACTGCCGAGTTCTCGGTTCTGCCGTTCCCGCATCCGTTGAGCGCCGGCGCGTCCCCGATGAGCAAGCAGCCGTGGCCACACATGTTCGCCGTCAGTCGCGGCGGCGGTGTGAACCCGGGTCCCTTTCAGGACGACGCCGGCGGGTACCTGCCGATCACGGTTAGAGGTGACTCCGGCGGACCCTGCATCGAGCACACCACGGGCTACGCGGGCGACATCGTGGGAATCCTCCACGCGGGCGACAGCAGCTTGAGCGGCGGCTACGAAGCCCCCGAGTGGGCCCACTATTCGGCCGCTTCTGGCTTTCGCGACTTCGTCGACTGCCGGCTGAAGCAGCGCAATCAGGGCATCTGGTGCGACGCTGACGGCGACGGCGTTGCGGACGACAAAGCCCGGATTGGCAAGAGCGCGCTGAACACGCTGACGTTCGTCGTCGAGTTCAACAACGGCGCCCAGAAAGTCGAGTTCGACACGCTCATCCCCGACAGCATCGCCGACGTGGGCTGCCTCATTCCCGGCGACTTCGACGCCGACGGCGACGCCGACCTTCTCTCTACCCTCGGCGCCGCCATCAGCGCGATCCCGGCGTACTTCAACGGCGCCGCGGCGAGCTCGTTCTCGTTCACGAGCGTGGCGGCGTGGCAGCCGGCCGGTCCCTACTCGTACTACACCGTGGGTCGCTTCAACGGCGACACGATCGACGACGTTCGCGCCGTGCGATTCGACGGCAGCGAGGACCTCTTCCTCGGTGAGAAGAACGTCGGGCTGACGACGCCCGCGCAGTTCGTTCCGCGCGGATTCAACTGGTACGGGCCTGGAGACGAAGAGGCGTTCGCCATCTCCGCGCCCGGCAGCAGCGTCGCGGGGACCTGCACGCCGAACGGCGATGCGTGCGAGTCCAGCGCCGAGTGCTGTGGCGGCGGCCAGTGCGTTCCCTCGCCGGTCGCCGACGCTGGAGTGGACGCGGGCGACGCCAGCGCCGACGTGAACGATGCCGGCCCCGCGATGCTCTGCCAAGGCGGCACTGGTGTGCAGTCAGCCGCGGGCTGGGTGCACCTGCTGGCGAACAACCTCACGGCTGCGCCTGACGGTCTGGAGGCGTACGGACGAGCCTGAGCGTGCCAACCTCAAGCTTCGGCCATCCCCTTCGCCTACACCTCATCGCCGGGCGACCTCTTTGGGAAAGCACTCGCTTGGGGCAGCTTCGATGGAAACCAAGAACGGCAGGACTTGGTCATTGGCGCCCCCGGCGTCGCGGTCCCTGTCGTGAGCAGCGATGGTGGTGTGACCCATGTGCCGGGCGCGGGCATGGTGTCCGTCTTTCGCTACGACTCCGGAGCCGGGAAGGAGAACGCGATCGCCCTGGATCGCAACGCGTTGTCGGGTGCCCCGCAGAGCAACGCCGGGTTCGGCCAGCACTTGGCTGCGGGAGACTTCAATGGCGACTCCCGGGACGACTTGGCCATCAGAACCGCGACCGACCTGCAAGTCCTCCATGGCCAGGCCGGGGTGGGTTTGAAGGCAACGGGGTCCGAGCCGATTTTCACGAGCAACGACCTCGGACTGGCGTCGCCGGTTTCGCTGAACGGTGGGCTCGCCACGGGCGACTTCAACTGCGACGGCTACGAGGATCTCGCCGTCGGAGACGCGCTCGAGACTATCACCGTCCCAGGGCCCGACGGCGGTCTGCCGGCCGCGTCCGGCGCGGTGGTCATTCTGTACGGCAGCAACTCCGGGCTCGACAAGAGCCGGCAGCAACGCATCGACCGCACCACGATGGCAGGCCTCGTCGACGGCCGCATCGGAGAGGAGCTCGCCGCGGGAAACTTCAACGGCGATGCGCGCGAAGGTCGCCCGTGTGTCGACCTCGCGATTCACGTGAGCGAGGGCAGTGGCGCGATAGCGAACGGCGCGATCCAGGTGTTGTTCGGAAGCAGTGAAGGCCTCCGCGCGCTCGGTGCCCAACACCTCTACCAAGGAGGTCCGGCCGCCGACGGGACGAACATCTTGGACGCCAGCGAGCCGGGAGACGGCTTCGGTCTTCATCTCGCCATCACCCGAGCCGACCTCGACCGCTACGATGATCTCGTCGTCGGTGCGTTCAACGAGGACAACACCACCGGTGCGGCGCACGTGCTGCGCGGCGGGCCGAACGGCATCACGGGAGCAGGCCAAGCTGTCTGGCGTCAAGGCGACCCCAACATCCCGGACCAGCCCGAGGCGCCGCCGAACCCGAATCCGCTTTCCCCCGGCGACCGCTTCGGATGGAGCGTGGGTGGCACGAGCAACGGCGTGATCGTGGTCGGAGCCGCGTGGGAGGATCTCGCGCCTGCGACCGGGCTGCCTGAGCTTCCCAACACCGGCTGGGCTGCCATGATTCGGGTCAAAGACCAAAGCACCATACAGATCGACAAGGCGAAGGCCATTTCGGAGGCCCCGCCGCGTAGCGACGCGTTCTTTGGCGGCGTCCTGACCAAGGCACGCCCCGCTTTCGTCGCGCTCACGAAAGTGCCGCCGCGATACGCCGGCAACTTGGAGCTCACGAGCAGCGCACGGCTCGCTTGCTTTCACGACACGACACCTCCGACCCTCAGTCCCCCGGTGATCACGCCGGCGTGTCTCTGGCCGCCGAATTCCAAGCTGGTCGCTTACGAGCTCGGTTCGAGCATCCAATATCAGGTGAGCGACGACTGCGATCCCCAGCCGACCGTGCGCATTGTGGGCATCGCGAGCAGCGAGAACGCTTCTGGGGCATTCGGCTTCGATGGGGACAGCGCCTGCCTGCGGTCGGAACGTCTGGGGAACGGCGCCGGGCGGACCTACACGATCACGCTCGAGGCACGCGACGCCTCGGGCAACGTGAGCCAAGCCAGCGCCTCGGTGCTGGTGCCAAAGGCCTCGTCCGCTGGCTGCAAGGTTTCGCCCGGCGCCTTCGTGAAAGACGGCGATCCGCGCTGCGCGTTCCAGTGACTAGCTCGATGGGGCGGCCTGCGCCTTCCACGCTGTTCCGAGATCCCCGACTCACGATGCCTAGCGTGACGTCGAGCATCTGGCAACGCAGCGCCGGTCGGTCTTGCCGCAACCACTCGTCCCGGTATGCTGTCTCGGGCTCCGATGAGCGTCGTATTGGTCCTGTTCGGCGTCGCGGCGTTCGCCGCATGGCTCTCCGCAGCCGTGCACGGCTTCTGGTCCCTCGCCCACCTCAGCGGGCGGAAGAGCCTGGGTGCGCTCTTGCTCCAAGGCATCGAGTGGTTCAACTCCGAGAACTTCACCGAGCGCGGGCAGGTATTGCAGCGAAGGTTCATTCGCTCGTTCGTCGCCTTCTTCGTCCTCGTGCTCGCAGCCGTGGGTATCGCCGCGCTATCGCGCTGACGAGCTCGTGCGGCTCAGCGCTTCTCGACCAAGATCACCCGATACATGCCGCGCGCGATGCTCGGCTCGTCGACGACGACCTCGAACGGCGCGCCCGCGGCGATGTCCTCGAAGTGCCGCGTGATGTCGGTGCCGAGCACCGTCGAGAACACGTTGGAAAAGCGCCTCGCCGCCGAGCCGCGCTCGCCCTGGCGCAAGAACTTGTCGAACACGACGAGGCGCCCGCCCGCGCGGAGGGCGCGCAACGTCTCGCGGAAGCACGCCTTCGGGTCGGGGACGACGCTCAAGATCAGGTTCAGGACGGCAGCGTCGAAGCTCTCGGTTTCCACGTCGACCAAGCGCTGCACGTCACCCTGCGCGAGAACGATGCGGCGCCCTGGCAGCGGCAGGCGTGCCCTCGCCCGCGCCAACATGGGAGAGCTGAGGTCGATCCCGAGCGCTTCCACACCTTCGGGTAGGAGCTCGAGATCGGCTCCGGTTCCCACGCCGGGCAGGAGCACGCGCTCGCCCGCGCGGGGCGCCAGCAGCTCCATCGCGCGCACCCGGCCGGGGCGGAACACGTTCGCGAGGAGCGGATCGTAGATGGGCGACCAGAGTCGATAGATGACTCGATTCCAGGTGTCACGCATGCGCATGCAAGAGCCAGCCTACTCCTCGAGCTCGCTCGCGAGGCGGTTCGCCATCAAGCGCGCGTGAAGCCCAGGCGCAAAGCGCGAGAGCCACACCGAGAGCTTGCCGACGGGAGAGAACACCAGACGACGCTGGCCTCGCTCGGCTGCGCACACGATGGCTTCGGCGACGACGTCGGGGCTCGCTTCGGACCCCACCTTGCTGCGACCGCGCGCCACGCGTTCACCGTGGGCGCCGAGCGCGCGTCGTTCGAATTCGGAGCGCGTGAACGACGGACAGACGACGAGGACGCCGACGCCCTGGTCGGCGAGCTCCGATCGCATGGATTCGAACAGTCCGTGCAGCGCGTGTTTGCTGGCGGAGTAGCCGCTGCGACCGTAGAGCGGCGCGAGCCCCGCGATGCTCGAGATCACCACGACGAGGCCCCGCGCTTCGATCAGCGGTTCGAGGAGCGCTTTCGTGATTTGGAGCGACCCGAAGTAGTTCACCTCCATCACGCGGCGAAACACCGCGAGCTCGGTAGTGCGGAAGCTCGAGCGATGGACCACGCCCGCGTTGTTCACGAGCACGTCCACGCGACCAAACTCCGCTCGAATGCGCTCGGCTGCGGCCTCGCAGTCCGCAGGGAGCGTCAGATCGCAGCGCACACAGAGCAGCCGGCCAGCCGCCGCGCCCGGATTCCGTTCGAGCTCGGCGAGGCCCTCCGCGTCGACGTCGAGGGCCGCGATGCGTGCGCCACGCGCAGCGAACGCCTCGCCGAGTGCGCGACCGATGCCCCCGGCTGCGCCAGTGATCACCACCACCGAGTCGGCGAAGCGACGTTGCGAGCCCATGAAGCGACCCTAAATCAACGACCCGCCAGCGGCGACAAGAAGGCCGCGAGACGAGCGACGACTGCGGGATCCGCCGGCGTCTGCGTGGTTCCCCGCGCGCACGTGCGAGAAGGGCAGCGCGGCGCTCGAGCGGGTTGGCTCGAAGAGGCACACGCACGCTTTCGGCCCGGGGCAAAATGCCCCGCACGAGCCTGACGCGATGCAAGCGATGCACCGGCGAGCCGTGCGCGCGCGGAAATCGCAGGGCGCTACCGCGTGCGTGCCTGATGCGTCAGTATCCGGGTACTGCCCCATCGAACCTGAAGGCACCGTTACAAACTTGCTTGGAGAATCATCCATGAAATTCGGACGCGCAGTGATGGCGACTTGGCTGGCTCTTTCGGTATCGATGGCCGCGTCGGCCAAACTCGAAGATGCGGGCGACGTCGACGTGAGATTCCTGGCCACGGGTCCGGGAGGAATGGAGATCAAAGGAGAGGCCTCGGGGCTGAAGGCCTCGGAGACCGACGGCCAGCTCAAGATCAAAGTCCCGGTCAAAGACCTCCAGACCGGCATCGGACTTCGTGACAGCCACCTCAAGAAGTACCTCGAAGTGGAGCAGTACCCCGACGCCACGCTCGAGATCGATCGCTCGAAGCTCACGTTCCCGGAGAACGACCAGAGCGTGCAGAGCAGCGCCACGGGCGACTTCACTTTGCACGGCAAGACCAAGCCGGTGAAGTTTTCGTACAAAGCGAATCGAACGGGCAGCGACTACCACGTGCAGGCGTTGGCCAAGATCGACATTCGTGACTTCGACATCGAGGTGCCGTGCTATCTCAAGGTGTGTGTCGATCCGATCGTGAAACTGAAGATCAAGTTCAAGCTGCGCGAGACGTGAAAACCAAGTGAAGGCTCTGCGCGACGGGGCGCTCCAGTTCGCGCCCCGCTCCGAGTCTTCGCCGCGAAAGGAACGTAGAGATGTCCCATCGGAGCTGGCCCCGGCGTGCTGCTCGGACTTGGCGACTGTTGTTCGCCATGATTCCGCTCTTCGCCGTGTTGGGCTACGCGCGCTCGGCCGCCGCATACCCCTGGATGATTCGACATGGCTACGGATCGTGTGCCACCTGTCACGCGGATCCGTCGGGGGGTGAGCTGCTCACGAAGTACGGGCGCGCGCAGGGCGACCTGCTCCTGCGCATGCACTGGGGAAAGGACACCTCCTCGGCAGCGGCGAGCACACAGAGCTCGGGCAGCGCGGGTTCGTTCGACGAGTTCGACGAACCCGGGAGCGCGCCTGCCCCGAAGGCCAAGCCCGAGCCCAAGAAGGCCGAGACCGAAGCCGAAGCCGAGCCCGCGCGGACGGGCTTCTTGTGGGGGCTTTGGGACACGCCCGACCCGCTCCTGCTCGGCGGCAGCATACGCGCGGCCGCCTTCTTCCAGGGCGAGTCCGCCCGCGTCTTCCCCATGCAGCTCGATCTCTATGGGCAGCTCACGCTGGGACCGGTCTTCGCGGGCGGGAGCATCGGGGCCGCTCGCGTGAAGCAGAACTCACCCAACGCGCGCGCCGCGTTCCTCACCACGAACCAGGGCAACGAGGAGTTCAATCTGCTGTCGCGCACGCACTACGTCGGAGTCCACCTCGGCTCCGAATTCAGCGTGCGCGCGGGGCGATTGAACCTGCCGTTCGGGCTCCGGATCCCCGAGCACTATGCTTGGGTGAGGGACAACACACGCACCGACCGAGAATCGGACCAACAGCACGGAGCCGCCATCGCCTACGGAGGCAAGGCGTTACGCGCGGAGGTCATGGGCATCGCGGGCAACTACCAAATCGCTCCCGATCGCTACCGCGAGCGCGGCTACAGCGGGTTCGCGGAATACTTGGTGTCGAATGACGTGGGGGTCGGGGTGAGCAGCCTGATCACGGCGGCCAAGGCCGACCGGGTTTCGCTCGAGCAGGAGAAGACGACGCGCGGCGTGCACGGCGCCTTCACGCGCATTCACTTTGCCAAGCCCATGGTGCTCATGGCCGAAGCGGACGCGATGCACATCTCTCGACGTGCGCTCGGCTACGTCGGCTTCGCTCAGCTCGACTACGAGCTCAGCCAAGGTCTGCACCTGATCGGCACCGGTGAAGCGCTCGACATGGGCCGTCATGACGCCGAACCGGGCGGTTTCCAGCCCGAAAAGGCCGCAGGCGAGGGCAAGCCGCGCTTCGGCGGCTGGCTCAGCGTGGACTGGTTCTTCCTTCCCCAACTCGAGCTGCGCGTCGACGCCATCGGGCGACAAGACGCAGGTGGCTACCTGCTCGCCCAACTCCACGCGTACCTGTGAGGTCGGTCATGCAAGCCAAGATCTTCTGTGCCATTGCCGTCACCCTCACCGCGCTCTCGTCGGCGAAGAGCGCGCTCGCGCTGCCCGAGTTCCCGGAGAAGCTTCAAGAGGCAACCAACGCCCCCTGCGTCCCGCAGTGCAACATCTGCCACCGCGACGACAACGGAGGCGGCGGCACCATCGACAAGCCATTCGTGAAGAGCCTCCGCGAGTACGGGGAGCTCGAGCACGACATGAAAGGCGCCGTCGACGCGCTGGCCCAAGCCGGTGTCGACAGCGACGGGGACGGGACACCCGACATCACCGAGATCAAGAACGGGGACGATCCGAACAGCAGCCTCGACGCCAAGCTCTGTTTCCCCGACGGTGGGTGCGGCGCGCGCGTCGAACCGGCGGGTACCCTCGACGGCTACGCCGGGGCAGCCGCGCTCTTCACTGCGCTGGTGCTAGGCCGGAGCTTCCGCCGGAAATCGCGGCGGCGCTGACGAACGCTCCTCGAAAAATCTCCTCGTCCGTTTGAACGGCGCGACGCGCTTCGGGCACCACCCACCCGAAAGCGCGTCGTCGATCGACGCCGGGAGGAGGAGAGGTGCGTCGTCGCGTCGTCACTGGCTGTGTATTTCTCGCGCTCTCTGCGCCCCGCATGGCGGTGGCCGCGGATGCCGACGAGACTGCCGAGCTCGAGTACGGCGCGACCGCCGAAGTCGAAGCCCCGCCTCCCGAGCCGGTCCATCGCAGCGTCCCGGCCGAAGACCTGCGGAAGGTCGCCGGTGCGCGCGGCGATGCGCTCCGCGCGGTGGAAATCCTTCCCGGCGTCGCCCGAAGCAACTCCTACGAAGGGGGCGCGCCGGTGTTGCGGGGCGCAGCTCAACACGAGAGCTCCGTGTTCCTCGACGGCGCGCCAGTGCCGCTCCTCTATCACTTCGCGAGCGCCACCAGCTTCTTTCCGTCGCGATTGCTCGAACGGGTCGATCTCGTGCCGAGCAACTTCTCGGTGCGCTACGGGCGGCTCGTGGGCGGTGTCATCGAAGCGCGTACCCGCGAGCCGGCTCGTGATCGCTTCCACGCCGTGCTCGATCTCTCGCTGCTCGACAGCTCCGCGCTGGTCGAAAGCCCGGTCGGCAAGGAGCTCGCGGTGGCGGCCGGCGTGCGCCGCAGCAACATCGACTTCTTCTTCTCGAAGCTCGTGCCGAAGGACGCCTATTCGGTGGTCGCCGCGCCGGTCTACTACGACTACCAGGCCATGGGCACCCTCCGGCTCGGGAGCGACCATCGGCTCTCCGTCATGGCCTACGGCAGCCGCGACAGCATGCGGCTCCTGTTCTCGAAGCCGGTACTGGAAGATCCGGGGCTGCGCGGCGAGATCGAAGGAGTGCTGGCGTTCCACCGGCTGAATGCCACTCTGGCGAGCTCGCCGAGCCGCGAATGGGTACAACGCATCTCGGTCACGGCCGGGACACTGGAGCAGAAGCAGGTCGTCGGTCCCCTGCACTCGCACCTCCAGTCGATCCAGCTCCTCGGGCGCGTCGACGAGAAGGTCGAGCTCGCTCCGTTCGCCGACCTCGGCTTCGGGCTCGACGTGAACGTGGAGCTGGCGAAAGGGAACTACTACGGGCCGCGACCCCCGGGCCCAGAAGGCGACCCCACCCAAAACGAGGGCATCAACCTGGTGGGTGGGATCAGCATCGACGACCATCGCACCATCGCCCAGCCCGGCGGCTACGTGGAGCTCGCGCTGCGCCCCGCGCGCAACGTGAGCGTGCTGCCGGGGCTGCGCCTCGATTGGTACGGCTTCTTGAACGAAGGCTCCATCGATCCGCGGCTCTCGACCCGCATCGAGCTCGCCCCCACGACGGCGCTGAAGGGCGGGGTCGGGCTCTTCACCCAGCCGCCCATCTGGTACGAAACGCTCCCCGACCTCGGCAACCCCGGGCTCTCGGCCTACCACGCGCTCCACTCGAGCGTGGGCGTCGAACAGGAGCTCGCCAAGGGCGTGAAGCTCGGCGTCGAGGGCTACTACAAGTACATCTACGACAACGTCGTCGCGAGCGAGGGCAACGCGCCGCCCCACTTCGTGAACGACGGCAGCGGCCGAGTCTTCGGCAGCGAGCTCTCACTGGAGCTCCGCCCTTCGCAGAAGACCTTCGCTTACGTCGCCTATTCGCTGTCGCGCAGCGAGCGGCGGGACCGCAACCAGCCCTATCGGTTGTTCGACCACGATCAGACCCACGTGCTGTCCGCGGTCGCGTCCCAAGATCTGGGCCGCGGCTACAGCATCGGCGGCAGGTTTCGCCTCGTGAGCGGCGACCCGCGCACACCCATCGACGGCGCCGTGTACGACGCCCGCATCGATCAGTATCGCCCGATCTACGGCAAGGTGAACTCCGAGCGCCGCCCGCTCTTCCACCAGCTCGACGTGCGCTTCGAGAAGGAATGGCGGCTCGATCCCGTGAGGCTCGCTGCTTACGTCGAGCTCCTCAACGCCTACAACGCCAAGAACGAGGAGAGCACGCGTTACAGCTACGACTACTCGGAACGCTCGGCAGTGACGGGGCTGCCGCTGTTTCCGAACCTTGGGCTGAGAGGTGAACTGTGAGAAGCCGACCGCATTTCCTACTCGTGGCTCTCGGTTTGGCGGGCTGCGACGAACCGCTGGCCTACCCGCAGGACATCGAGGACTTCCGCGTGCTCGGTGCCAAGGTCAGCGTTGGCAACGACCCGAGTCGGGCTTGGCCTCTGCCCGGTGAGCACGCCAGCATCGAGTGGCTGGTGGCCGACCCAGAGCCCGACGCGGCCGCCGGCTTCGCTTTCGAGGCCTGCCCGATCGAGGCTAGCGCGCGCGGCATCCCCGACTGCGTGGGGCCGAGCTTCGCACAAGCCGCTGCGCTGGCTCCTGCCGGCTCGATGCCGCGCTTCGAGCTCGACGTACCGTCGACGAATGCCCCGCGCATCTTGACCCGCGGCCTCGTCTGCAAGGGTGAGGTTCCGAACGCGGGCGGGTGCTCGGCCGAGCACGAACGCGTGATGTTCGAGATCGTTCCGGGCAGCGCCGATCGTGCGAACCAAAACCCGTCCCTCGCGGACAGCGCGTTCTCGCTGGACGGCGCACCCTGGCCGGAACCCAGCTCGGCGGAGCTCGGGCAGAAGACCTGCGCTGCGGGCGACCTTCCCGAGGTGCCCGCGGATGGCGCGAAGCACGAGATCGCGTTCGCCCTCGACGAATCCGACCGCGAACCGCTGGAAGATCCCGAGGGCCTCGCTCCGACGCGCGAGACGCTCGGCGTGTCGAACTTCTCCACGCGGGGACACCTCTCCCAGCCGCTCGGCGTGATCGAGGCGAAGTCCAGCGACCTGGGTCTTTCGGTGGGTTGGCGCGCGCCCAAGTCCGGCGCGGGAGAGCGCGTGCGCTTCTACTTCGTGGTGCGGGACGGGCGGGGCGGCGTCGATTGGGCGATCCGCACTTTGTGCCTTCGCCCCTGAATTTTCGACAGGAGAACGGCAATGAACATCGTGCATGCAATCAACGGTCTGACTCAGATGGGCGCGGCCTGGGTGCTTTGGCTGCTCGTGGCGCTCAGCGTCGTGGGCCTCGCGGTGGCGGTGGAGCGCGCGGTCTACTTGTTCGGGTCTCGAGACGACATCGCCGCCCTGACGCGCGATCTCGCGCTCTCGCTCGGGCGAGGCGAGACCGACAAAGCCCGCCATCGACTCGAAGAATCGCCGAGCTTCGAGGCTCGCATCGCCCGGGCCGCCCTCGACAGCGACAGCGCGGAGGCCGCGCGGGAGCGCATCGCACGAGAGAGCGCTCTCACCCGAATCGATCTCGAGCGGCGCTTGGTGTTCCTGGGCACCCTGGGCAACAACGCCCCTTTCGTCGGGCTCCTCGGCACGGTGATCGGCATCGTGCGAGCCTTCCAGGCCCTCGGCGCCGGCGCGGGGCAGGTCTCCGCAGGGCTCATGGCCGAAATCGGCGAAGCGCTGGTGGCGACTGCGTTCGGTCTCTTGGTGGCGCTGCCCGCGGTCGCGTGCTTCAACTACTTCCAGCGGGTGATCCGTACGCGGCTCGCGCGCGGCGACGCGCTGTCGCGCGAGGTGTTGGCCCACCTCGAGAGCCAGGCGCTCGTGAGGGAGGCGTGACATGGCGAGCGCGAACTCCGACGACGAAGAGATGATCACGGGCATCAACGTCACGCCTCTGGTGGACGTCGTCCTCGTGCTCCTGGTGATCCTGATGGTGACCGCGACCTATCTCGTCGCCCGGACGATCCCGGTGGATCTGCCCAAAGCCGCCACCGGAGAAGCCAGCGTGAGCCCCCTCGCCATCACGCTGGACGCCCGCGGCAAGATCTATCTCGACGGCGCGGCGGTGGATCGCGACGAGCTCCGACGACGGATCCAGCGCCGCCGCCAGGAAGCTCCCGACACTCGCGCAGTGATCGCTGCCGACGGAAACCTCGCGCACCGCGTCGTGGTGTCGCTGGTGGATCTCTTGCGCGTCGAGGGGATCACGCAATTTGCCATCAACGTCGACCCGAGTGATGGAAGCGATGCGCATTGACCGACTCCTCATGCGGCTGCCGGTCTTCGAGCTCGCCATCGCCGCGAGCGTGATGGCCCACGTCGGTGCGCTGCGCTCGCTGCCGAGCCACAGCCTGTCGCCGGCGAGCTCGCGGTCGCTGGTCGCTTTTCGTGTGGCCGAGCCCAAGCCTCTGCCGCCGCTCCCCCCCGAACCGCCGCCGCCTCCCGAGCTGCCGAAGCCCAAGCCGAAACCGGCGCTGCCGAAGCGCGCCACCGCACGCGAAGAAGAACGACCGGTCGAGCCGCCGCCACCTCCCGCAGGGCTGAGCGGACGCACGCTCACGGCCGAAGGTGCAGGAGCGAGCTTCGAAGCGCCCGCAGGCGATGGCAGCGAGCGAAGCGCTCCCATCCAGGCGGGGCCCGCCACGAGTCCGCCCCCGAAGATCCGTGTGACGGAACCTCGACCCCAAGCGCCGGCGCCGAAGAAGGCGGAGGTGACCACGGTCCCGCTGAAGGACCTCCGGCGTCGCCCGGAAGCGCCGGCACTCGCGTCGGCGCTGGCCAGGAATTACCCCGACGATCTGCGCCGGCGCGGCCAGGGCGGAGAAGCCATCGTGCGCGCGCGAGTCGATGCCGATGGACGCGTCCGAGTCGCCAGCGTGGCGTCCGAATCCGATTCGGGATTCGGCGCTGCCTGCCAGCGCACACTGGTGGGTTCGACGTGGAGCCCGCCGCTCGGCCCCGACGGCGCGCCGGTCGCGACTTGGATTCGATACACGTGTCGATTCCGAGTGGGGTTGTGAGACGAGTCGTGGTCCCCTAGGGCCGTGAGGTTCCTCGGGGCCAGCTCTCCCGTCTTGGCGCTGCTCGCCTTCGCGCTGCTGCTCCGAGCCCTGGGCCTGAGACTCGGACTGCCCTTCATCCACCATTGGGACGAGATCTGGATCAAGGACAGCGCGGCGACCATGCTGCGCCTGCACTACGACTATCCGAACAGCTACCACTACGGGGCCCCGTTGATGCGGATGGTGGTGGCGGGCTTCCACGTTGCGCAGCTCTTCGCGGGTCGTTTCCTCTCGTTCGAAGAAGACATCCTGCTGTACTTCATCGCGCGCATCGCCGTGGTGCTGGTGGCGGCGAGCGGCGTCGTGGGGATGTATCTCGCTGGCTTCCACGCGACGAAGGAAGCACGCTGGCCCCGGCAGCGGCTGCTCCAAGGACTCGGCGCCGCCTTGCTCTACGCCACGGCCAAGGAGCTCGTGACCCACGGCCGCTATGGTGTGACCGACGCTTGCTTGGTGGCGTGCGCAGCCTGGGCGCTGGGGTTTTCCGCCTGGTACATCCGCTCCGGAAAGATCCGCCATCTCGTCGCCGCAGCGCTGGCCGCGGGGGTCGGCGTGGCGTTCAAGGTCCCTGGACTGCCGCTCGTGTTGATCCCGCTCGGGAGCGCCCTCGTACGCCGACCCGAAGGCCGCGGGCGCGCGGTTCAGCTCGGGCTCGCGCTCGCGGTTCCGCTGATGGCAACGGCGGTCTTCTTCTGGCTGAACCCCCACTTCATCGATCGCTGGCCCCAGGCCAAGGGCGACGTGCTGTCGCGGATCCAGCAGACTCGCACCGGAGGCTTCCCCAAGTTCTTGTTGCGGAAACCCGGCCTCCCTCACCTCGCTTCGGCGCTCTGGGCCCTGGCCACGTTGGTGCTGCACGAGTGGCGTACGTTCGCCCTCGGGCTCACGGCGTGCTCCCTCTTCGGTCTCGGCTCGGCAACGCTGAAGCGCGAGCGCTTCGTTCTGGTGGCCGTTGGCTATGCGGTCTTCGCCATCGCCAACATGGCCTTGCCGAACAAGACCTTCCTCGTCCGAAACTATCTCATCGCCGTCCCGGTCATCGCGCTGGGTTTCGGCCTCGGACTCGCCCAGCTCGCGCGCCTCGCGCGTCGCACGTGGATCGGGCGAGCCGCGCTGGCTGCCCCGCTGGTCTTCTTGTGCGCGTCGTCGCTGGACAAGGCATGGAAGAACCAGCTCCGCTCCGTGGATCCGCGCCTCCGCGCCATGTTGCTCGTCGAAGAGCTGAACCCCAGTCGCACGCCGACGGTCGCGCTGACGCCCAGCGTCGTGGGTGGGACGGCGCTCGGCGGCCATCGCGAAGCGACTCGCGCCATCCATCGCCCCTTCGTGCGCATCTACCCGCGGGAAGTGAAGACGGCGGAGGGCGCCGTGGCGAGCGGAGCCGACTACGTGCTCTCGGCGTCTTTTCGCGATCTGGAGCGGCTCTCGCCCTACGAAGAGCAGTGGTACTTCCGAAGCGTACCGGGGTACCGCATGATCGCGGCCTTCGGTCCCAATCCATTCGAGCACGATTTCGACGTGACCGCGTCCTGGGACGGCCGGGTCTCCGTGGTGCTGCTCGCGAAGAACCGCTGAGACGTCCGCGCGCTTTGGCCTCAACGCCTGACGATGCCGAAGTCGCCGTGGATTCGACCGATCAAGAGGATGGTGTGGGACAGGCCGCCATCGCCGTCGAGGGGCACCGGCTGGCCGTCGAGCTCGTTCTTGCCACTCGCGCTCACCACTTGGCGGAGCGAATAGCCGAGGCAGAAGCCATACAGGATCTGGGGCACGTAGCTGTCGGAGAAGTCCCGACCGATGGCGAGCCGCGGTCCCAAAGCGTGATAGCTGCGACGCGTGGCCAACATGTGGCTCGTGCCGGCGTCCTGGTAGTCCCCCTCTCGAGTGACGACGAGGTAGCCCCACTCTCCGCCGAGGGCCGCCCAGAACGAATCGGGACCGTTGGGAGTCCAGATGACGTCCGTGCCCGCGCCGGTCACCAGCGCTTTGCACTTCACGCCGCTCGGACACTCCGCGCTCGAGCCCGCGCTCGTGCCGGAGAAGAGCGTACCGGTCAGAGCCAACGCCCAGTCGTTCGCGAAGCGATAGCCGACCTCGGCGATGACTCCGCCGGCGACGGGGGCCATGCGATGAAGCGACACGCCGCCTTCGAGCGGGCCGAACTCTACGGCGAAAGGTCCGCGCAAGCCCACGAGGAACCCCGGTTCGACTCGGAGCTCGGTCGAAGCGGGCGGCTCGGTGGCGGGCCGGTCGGGCTCGAGCGCCGGCAGCGGCGACGGTGCGCTCGGAGCTGGTTCGGGAGATGGCTCCGCGGCAATGCTCGACTCTCCAGCAGCGACGGCCTTCGCAGGAGCTTCGGCGAGGGGCACGGCTTCGACGCGCAGGACGGCGCCGCAGCCCTCGGGTGGCGCCGCATCGCTCGAGCTGGCCCCGGCGCAGCGCTCCGGATCGCCCGAGCGGCTCAAGAGGTTGCGCTCCGCGCGGGTCTCGCCTCCGCCCGAGAACCCGGCGACGGAAGCGCCGCCACCCGCGCTACGCGACGCCCCCGAACGGAAGGTGAACGCGCCGGACGTGAGCGACGCGAGCACGTGCGTCGCGGACGAGCAGTCACCGACGAGCTCGCTCCGCGCGACGCGATCCGAAACGTCCCACGTACCCACGACCGTCATGTCGACCGCCAGCTCACCCTTGTCGGCCAGCTCGCCTTCGAGCCGCGCCGCCCCGATGGGGACCTTGGCGTAGAGCTCGTCGACATTGCGGATCGAGACGTGCTCGGTCTGCAGCGTGACCGGCGTGTACTTGTACTCACGCGGCACACGACAGTTCGAGAGGAGCTCCATCTCGCAGCCCGAGTAGCGCACCACGACGAGACCACGCCTCGAGAGCGACTAGAGTCGCGCGCGATCCGCCGAAGTCCACTCGACCACGAGCGGGCGCGTCTGGCTGGGCGTGAGCGAACACTTGGCGTAGCGGTCCCGAGGCAGCTCGGGCGGCGTCACGGGCCCCTGCGCGCGGGCACAACCTAGCTGGAAGAGCAGCCCCAAGAGCAAGAACCCGCGCACGCTCCCCGGGCATAACGCGGCCCTTTTACTGCGTCACTCGATCCCGGGCCCGGGAGAAAGAGCCGCGACCGAATGCGACGGTTTTGCGCCGCGCACGGCTCTCTGAAAGATTGAACGGCCCGGGACCGGTCGGGCACTCAGGCACGATGAAGTCGCTCCGCCTCTTGACCTTCCTGTTGTCGAGTGCCATCGCCGCGCCGCTATTTGCGCAGGCGACGAGCCCGGGGGCGCCCAGCACCACCCAGGCCAAGCTCGCTGTGAACGTCGACGTCGGAACGTCGGGGCTCGACGCAGGAGTCATCCGCACCGCCATCGGCAAGGAGCTCGGCATCGACGTCTCGAGCGGAGCCGCCGAGGCGACGCTCTCCGTGAAAATCTCGGCACGCCGAGCCCGCGTGAGCTTCGAGCGCGCGGGCTCCGAGCCGCTGGTGCGGGAGATCGAGCTGCCCGTGGACCGAGCTTCGAGCGTCGAAGTCATCGCGCTCTTGGCGGGCAACCTCGCGCGGGACGAGGCCCATGATCTGATCGCGAGCATGAAGAAGCCAGAGTCCGCTCCGCCGGCATCGTCCGATGTGCCGACCCCCTCGGCTCCGGCGGCGTCCGCTCCCGAGACCAAAGCGAAGCCCGCGCCGAAGCACTCGCCCGACGCGAAGGCCAAACCCAAGACCCAATCCGACACCCAGCCCAAACCCGAGCCAGAGGCCGACTCGAAGTTCGGCCGCGACGAACCGCTGGCGCTGAACCTCTCGCTCTACCACCCGCTCCAGATCGTGCGGCACAGCGAGCGCCACACCTTCAACGCCGAGCTCGGGCTGCTCTACAGCCGAATCGGCGGCCTGGAAGGCGTGGGGATCACCGTGGGCCACCTGCGCATCGACGGCCACGCCGAAGGCGTGGGGCTGGCGGGCCTCTGGACGCGCATCGACGGTCCCGCGGATGGCGCGTTTGCGTCCGGCATCTTCGGCCAAGCGCGCGGGCGCCTCCGCGGAGCGGAGGGTGCCGGCATCCTGATGCTGCGGGATGGTGACGTGGACGGCGCACAAGGCGCGGGCATCCTCGCGACCTCGAATCGCGTGCGCGGCGTTCAGCTCGCCGGCATCGCGAGCTGGGCCGATGGTCCCATCCGCGGCGTCCAGGGCGCGGGCATCGTGGCGCGAGCGCGCGGAGACATCGAAGGTGTCCAGGGTAGCCTGGTCAACATCGGCGGAGACGTCGACGGCGCACAACTCGGCCTGGTCAACGTCGGCGGGCACGTGCGCGGCACTCAGATCGGCGTGGTCAACGTCGCGGACCGAGTGGACGGTCTTCCGCTCGGCATCGTCAACGTGGTGAAACAGGGACGCACGCAAGCGGTGGCCTTCGCCGACACGCAGATCCCGGTCACCGCCGGCGTGAAGTACCTGAACGGTCCCGTGTACACGCTGGTCGGCGCGGGCTACGACGGCAAGGACGGGGCTGCCTGGGCCTTCGCGCTCGGCGCCCACATCGCCGCGACGCGCGCGCTGTTCGTCGAGATCGACGCGCTCTATCGCTACCGAACCGACTTCAAGGACACCGACAGCGACCCGGATCGTCACCTGAGCGCGGGACGAGTGCTCCTCGGCCTCGACCACCTGGGGCCGGTGGGCTTGTTCGCCGGCGGCGGCCTCGGCCATGCGGTCGACGCCGACGGAAAGAACTCGGAATTTCGAGCCTACGGCGTCGCGGGAGCCACCCTGTTTTGATGCAGGCGCCCGAAATCATTGGGCCTCGCCCCCATTCGTCAAAACCCTTTGATAGCGTTGAACGGTCCGCCCGCGTCCGGGCACGAAGCGCTTGGATGGCGGTCTCGAACCTCGACATGACCCTGTCGTACGGCGGCACCGAAGTCGACAATGAGGCCGCTCTGGTGGCGCGCCTCGAACGAGGGGAGCCCGCTGCGGTCGGAGAGGTCTACGACGCGCATCACGCCGCCGTCCGCGCGTTCGCCACGCGACTCGTGGGCGAGCCGGCGGCTGCCGAAGATCTGGTGCACGAGGTGTTCGTGACGTTGCCGCGCGCGATTCAGGGCTTCCGCGGCGACTCGTCGCTCCGCACGTTCTTGATCTCCATCGCGGTCAATCACGCTCGTCACTTCGTCCGCGCTGCCATCCGCCGTCGCAGCGCCATGGACAAGCTCGCACAAGAGCCGTTGCCGTCGAGTCCCAATCCCGAACACGAGGTCCGGCGGCGCGAGCTCGCCCGCGCGTTGACCCGAGCGCTCGACGCACTGCCGCTGGATCAGCGCGTGGCCATCGTGCTCTGCGACGTCGAGGAGCGTTCGTCGGCGCAGGTCGCGCGCATCGTCGGCGTGCCCGAGGGGACCGTCCGGACACGGCTGTTCCACGGGCGAAAGAAGCTGCGCGCACTGCTCGAGCAGGAGGGAGTACGATGAGCGACGACTCGCTGACACCTTTCCTGCGCGCCCTGCGTGAAGAGGGAGACTCTTCTGCCACCGACTCGGCGCGCTTCACGCGCGCGCGGGTGATGAGCTCGCTGCACCGCACCCAGCGCCGGCGCGGCCTGCGCGTGGCGTTCCTCCTGCCCATCGCCGCCGTCTTGGTGGGCTCCACCGCACTGGCCGCTGCGGGCGGCGGAGTTTCGGAGAGCTGGCGGCAAGTCCAGGTCGTGCTCGGACTCGCTCCCGCGACCTCGCCGAGCCCGCTCACGCGGCCCGCCGCGCGCGGCGCAGGCTACGCTCGCGCCGCCCGAGCGCTCGCTGCTCCGCCGGCTCGAACGGTGCCAGCCGCGGCGCCACCTCCAGCCGAGTCCCCCGCCGCCGAACCGGCGCCGGAGCCCGCCAAGCCCATGCCCCACGCCAGCGTGGCAGCGCCCGCGCCGAGTGCCTCCGCTGCCCCCACCGCGAGCGATCCGAGCCACGAGCTCTACCGCACCGCCCACCGCCTCCACTTCTCGGGTGGCGATCGCGCGGCAGCGCTCGAGGCCTGGGATGCCTACCTGCGCGCAGCTCCCAACGGTCGCTTCGCGATGGAGGCCCGCTACAACCGCGCGCTCTGTCTCGTGCAGCTCGGTCGTCGCAGCGAGGCGCGCGCAGCGCTCGAACCCTTCGCCGAAGGCCGCTTCGGCGGCTATCGGAAGAGCGAAGCGCAGTCCTTGCTCGACGCTTTGTGAGCGGTCAGCGCCCTCGCCTCAGCGCACCTCGGCGAGCTCGTAGGCCAGGCGCGCCAGCGCCGTGAGCTCGTCCACTTCGAGCTGCTTCTGGCGCACGCGCTCGGCGACGAGGGCGATGCCCGCGTAGTCGACGTGGACGAGAAAGCCGCGCGCGCGGATTTCCTGGGCGGCCCGTGTGGCGAGCACTCGCGTGGCGTCGCGTTCGCGCGGACAGGCGAGCACCAGCGCGGCTTCCTTGGCCGCGAGATCCGTCCACGACGCGAGCACGGAGAGCAGGAAGGGGCGGCCCTGGAAACCCGACGCGACCGACCAGCGGCTGGTGAAGGTCCCGGTTTGCGCGAAGCCGGGCGGCGTCGCTCCGAGCCAGTGAGAGTCGAGCCAGTCGAACGGAGGTCCGAGCCCGGAGCCGAAGTCGCCGTCGAGACGCTTGCTGGTGTTGAGCAGCGCCTCCTCCAGGCTGGGCGTCAGCGCACGCACGGCGTAGGCAACCGCCAAGACCGGCACTGCGACGAGGCCAATCGTTCCGACCCAGAGCCAAGCGCGAAACACCGCCGAGCTCCGCGCAGCCGCCAGACGAGCGCGCATGAGATCTCGGTCGCTCTTGGCGCGCACGCGGCGGGCGCGCTGGAGCTCGGTGAGCGCCAGAACCGCGCGGCCGCCGGCGTGCTCTTCGGGCTCTAGCACCACGCTCCGGCAGTGCCCGCACACGAGCGCATGCTCACCCGCACGGAAGGCGATGGGGGCGCCACACTCGCCACAGGAGACCGACACGGCTGCCGAGCCCGCGGCGGCTGCACCCTGCGCCCAATCGTCGGCCGGGCGTATGCGGCTCCAGCGGCGGTGGCGCGTCGCGCGCCGATACACGAAGGCGACTGCTCCGAAGAAGGCTGCGAGGAACCCCAAACCGGCGGCGCCGAAGATCAACACGACGAGGGATGCCGCCCAGGGCTCGAGCTCGTCGAAGGCGACCAGGGCACTGGCGACGACGTAGAGCGCTCCGGTCGCCAGCAGCGGCAGGACGAAAATCAAGACGCCGCCGATGGCGAGAGTGGTGAGAATGCCGGTCTGAACGCGAGACCAAGTGGCGGAGCGGGTCTGGCGGCGCGCGACGGCGAGCTCGGCCGCCTGAGCCTCGCGGTTCCGCGCGACGTCTCTCGCACGCTGCCACGCGGCGAGGCGCACGTCGTCGGGCACCGTTTGCCAGGCGTGGCAGGCGCCGCACCAAGCGTACGGCGCCATTCCGTCTGTCGCGAGGGCGGCGCCGCAACGCGGGCAGGGCAGCGCGAAGGCCTCGTGGACGCGGAGCATCAGCTCCGCATCCTGTCCGAAATCCAGGCGGCTTGCTCGCGAAATGGCGCGTCAGTCGTCGTCGTCGTGATCGCCTTTTCGCTTCTCGTGGCGTTCGCCCTTCCCCTCGTGTTCGCCGCCTTCGTCTTCGCCCAGCGCGATCTTGGTACCGACGACGGGCAGCGTGAGCTCGCGCTTGGTCGCGTCGAAGCCTCGGAAAAGGAGCAGCGCGAAGGCCGCAACGCCCACGGCGAAGGCGACGCCGGTGACGGGATGGCTCGATTGGATGCCGTCTTCCGGCTTACCGGGACGAAGACCGCTCCACATGCTGAAGGCGATGTTCTCCTTGTGGCGAAGCGTGTGCCAACCGATGCCGACGAGATGGAGCACGACGACCGCGAGCGTGAGGTAGGCGACGGCTTCGTGGACCTCTTCGCCTGCTTCGCCGGCGAGACCGGTCACCGCAAGCAGGACGGGGCCGAGCAGCATGGCGAGGATGGCGTAGCTCGACCCGGGATTGTGGCCGGGACTCGCGATATCGCGACGGCCGAGTGCCTCACGGAAGTAGCCCATGACGGCACGTGGACCGTAGAGGAACGAACCGAAACGCGCGTAACGCGAGCCCACGAACCCCCAGACGATCCGCAGCACCACGGCGAAGACGGCCAGGAGGCCGAAGACCGGGTGGAGGGCGAACGCGGTGGAGTGCTTGGGGCTCAAGGCGGCGAGGCCGATGGCCAAGAGGAACGACGCGGCCAGCGTCCAGTGGAGTACGCGCACGGGGACGTCCCAGACACGTACGGTCCGGTCCTTGGGGCGCTGGGGTTCCGAGTTCGGGTCTTGCATTGGGTTCCTGTGACACCCGAGCGGGGCCGGCGCCATCCGTCGGATGGCGCATCGCGCGGGATTTTCGCCGGTTCGGGCCGCTCATGGGTCAGGCGTGGGATATCCTTGGGTGGTGCCGAGCGAACCCCGCCGACTCCAAGTCGTGAGTGAATACCGGCCCGTCCTCGTGGTCTGGGAGACCACGCTGCGCTGTGATCAACACTGCCGCTTCTGCGGAACGAGGGCCGGGAAGAGCCACCCGAACGAGCTCACCACCGCCGAGGCTCTCGACGTGGTGGAGCAGCTCGCCGAGCTCGGCACCCAGGAGATCGCCGTACACGGCGGCGAGGCCTACCTGCGATCCGACTGGCTCGAGATCGTGCGAGCGATCCGCGCGCGCGGGATCGAGTGCACCATGGTGACCGGTGGCCGGGGCTTCACGCCCGAGCTGGCACGGGACCTGGCCGCTGCCGGGATCACGGCGGTCAGCGTGTCCGTGGATGGTACCGAAAGCACCCACGACGCGCTGCGCGGTCTCCGCGGAAGCCATCGCTCGGCCCTCCGCGCCCTCGAGCTCCTCGGGGCCGAAGGCGTGGCGGTCGGCTGCAACACCCAGGTCAATCGCAAGAACTACCGTGAGCTCGAAGACATCTTGGAGCTCGCGGCGGCGCGCGGCGCCTACGGCTGGCAAGTTCAGTTGATGGTGCCGATGGGGCGGGCCGCCGAAGCGGACGACCTCTGGCTCGAACCCTACGATCTGCTCGAGGTGATGCCGCGCATCGCCCGGGCGCGGGAGCGGGCCGATGCTCTGGGCGTGAAGCTCTGGCCCGGCAACAACGTGGGCTACTTCGGACCCTACGAGCACCTGCTGCGAGCCGATCGTTCCAGGCAGGGCTACTCGAGTGGTTGTGGCGGCGGCGTTCGCACGATGGGCATCGAAGCCAACGGCGACATCAAAGGCTGCTCGGCCATGGCCTCGAAGGGTTTCGTGGGCGGGAACGTGCGGAAGCAGCGCATCCGCGAGATTTGGGAAACGTCACCCGAGCTGGCGTTCACGCGGGGTTTCGTCATCGACGATCTCTGGGGGTTCTGTCGCTCCTGCTACTACGGCGAGACCTGCAAGGGCGGGTGTCTGTGGACGAGCTCCACGCTGCTCGGCAGGACCGGAAACAACCCGTATTGCCACCACCGAGCGCTCGAACTCTTGCGCGAGGGCAAGCGGGAACGCCTGGTGCTCGTAGATCGCGCGAGAGGCGAGATCCGAGACACCGCACGCTTCGAGCTCGTGCTCGAGGACGCACCCGCCGCGTGGCGAGAGTCGCTGCCCGCGTAGGCTACGAAGAACTCAATCGGTGCCGGAGTCAGGTGGCGGAGGTCCGTACGCCGGCATCGCGCCGCCGGAGCCCGAGCTGCCGCCTTGCCCGCCGCCCCCGGACACGCCGGCGCTGCCGCCGACAGGCGGAGGCCCGTATGCGGGGAGCACTCCGCCGGAGCCGGCTGCGCCGCTCACGCCACCACTGCCACCCCCACCGGAGGTGCCGCCGGTCGCGCCACCCGTTCCGCTGCTGCCACCCGTCGAAGTTCCTCCGCCACCACCACCACCGTCGGAGTCACCGCCGCACGCGGCCAACGAGAGTCCCACACCCACGACGAGCGCTGCTGCGACGCCTGCCTTCGAACGGAAGGACGCGGCCCGACAGAACGGGCACTCGCTCTCGGTCACCTTGATGTGCCGCTGGCAGGACTCGCAGACGACGTAGGATTCCATGGGGCCCTCTTGAACCCGAATGCTGGCACCCTCGGTCGAACCCCGTGTTGACGCTCGTCATTTTGGGCGACCGCCGCCGGGCAAAAGTTGCGCGATCCCGTGCCATCCGCGTCGCTACGCTGATCGAGATCGAGGAGGTGAGGCATGTCCGACGATTCGCACGGCAAGGTGAAGCTCGAGCTCCTCAAGTGCCGTCGCACCGGCCAGATGTTTTCGTCGGCCGAACACGCGCGCTGCCCGTACTGCTCCGCCGACGCAGCGACCATCGAACGCACCGGCGACTACCTGGAGTTCTGCGAATACGAAGCGGGAGTCGACCCAGTGAACTTCGGTTTCCCTGGGGACACGGGCCGAAACCGCGCAGGCTAGAGCCGGCACCTCGCTGTAAGCTCCTCGCACACTGGCCGTTCGAAGCCGGGGAGCTCGCATGAAGTTCTGGAAACGCTGTCTCGGAGCCATCCTCCTTCCGACTTCGTGCGGAAGCTCGTGCGACGTACCCCCGGTGGAGCCGCCCCCGCCACCGGGTCCTCCCGTCGTGCACCTGACGGCGAGTGAGCCGCTCACCTTGCGCTATCGGCTCTCGAAACGCGAGCTCACGGTGGATTGCAGCACGGCGGGCTACGACGTCCCGGTGACGGACGAGCTGTTCGAGCCCGCGCGCGAGGTGAAGCTCGCTTCGGCCGTGCAGACCCCGCTCTTCCGGCCGGACGAGCGCTCCGGCTCCGACCAGAAGTGTTCACTCTTGGCGCTCGAAACCAGGCCGGGCCACCTGGTGGTGCGCACCCAGCCCGGCCTTCAGAACTACACCGTGTACCGAAGCGCGAGTGGGGAGCTCGAGCTGTCGGGCGCGGTCGCCATCACGAGCCCGTCTCGCAAAGTGAGCTCGTGCGCGCTGGCGCGTGAGCTCACCTGGAGCGACTCGCTCCTCGTGGGCGAAGCGACGGTGGATTCCGTGACTCGGGGCAACGATGGCTGTGCGCGCGTCGAGCTCCGCGGCGCGGCGACGGAGACCCGCGCGACCTGGTCCGCGTGCATGGGCAGAGCAGAGTTCCCATTTTCGCAGGGCGAGCGCATCCGGATCTCGAGCAACGAGAACCCGACCAGCAAGGCCAGACTCGTGCGCTTCGCGCGGAGCTCCGGCACAGCGCTCGAGCTCTGGCTCCTCAGGGGCGCGGCATCCGGCTTCGCCAACGTCGGCTGGGACCCGAAGCGCGCCGCGCTCGCGAGCCTCGGGCAATCCACCGACTGCCGCTCGGAGGTGCAGAAGACCTGCCTGGGGCTCAGCGCACACGAAACGGTGGTGGTCACCGCCGGCTCGCGTTCGGTCCAGCTCCGCTCCGACGAAAGCGTCTCGCTGCAGACCGCGGACGGGGCCTTCGCGGACGTCTTCGTGGTCCACGCGCGGTTCGTGCCGATCATCGATTCGCGCTGCGCCCCGCCCGAGGGCGCCGGCCCGTCGGACGTAGGCCTCGCCATCGTGCTCCGCGGGGGCGCTGCGCCTCACGCCGAGGTAGCCGCGCCCTGAGCGGGTCAGCGTTCCGGGTTCAAGAGCTCTTTCATCAGGTCCATGGGCTCCGCCTTGTCGGAGCTCGGAGCGAGCAACCGGAAGAGCAACTTCATGGCCACGTCGAGCTCGGGGCCCATGGCCTTCGCCGCTTCTTCGCCAATGAAGCCCGCCAGGAGCTTGCGCAGATCGGCGCGGCCGAGATCTTCGTCTCCGTGAGCTTCGTCGAGCCAACGCTTGGCGAGCTCGCGCACCTTGGCTTCGTGCTCTCCGACCGCCAGCTCGTCGATGAGACCGCGAGCCGGCGCAGTCTTGAAGCGGTGCTTCTTCACGTACGCCCGAGTCGCAGCGAAGAACTTCTCTTCGCCGACCAGTTTCTCGAGCTCGCGGTAGAGGAATGGGCCCTTGCCGTAGACGAGCCCGGCGTACGCCACTTCGCCACCGAAGGCCTCGACGGGCCGATCCACCGGAGCGTCGGCCAAGCCGAACAGCCGCATGGTGTGGTAGTTCGCGAGGATCTCGCGCTCGGCCTCGAGCTTCGCGCGCTCCGCGCCGTGACGCTCGCGGACGTAGAGCACCGCGCTCCACTGCGCCATGGATTCATCGACCCAAGGGTGACTGCGGCTGTCGCTCCCGACGAGACCCGGCCACCATTGGTGAGCCACCTCGTGGGCCGTGACGAATTCGAGCATGGAATCCGTGAGCTCTTTGAGCTGCGGCCCTCGGCCGCCTCCCAAGAGACCCGTCAGCATGCCGAGCGGACCTTCGCTCATCGCCGGGCGATACAACATGCTCGCGACGGTGACGAGACCGCTGAACTCCACGCCGCCTGCTCCACCCACGAGCGGCGCCTCGACCACGTCGAGGTCCACGTAGGGGTAGGGGCCGAAGAGCTTCTCGTAAGTGCCGAGGGCGCTCGCCGCGGCGTCGAGCACTCGCGCGCCACCCGACGCGTCTTTGGCGAGATAGTGCGAGCGCACCTCCACGCCACCGATGCGGCGGCTCTGGCTCTCGAAGCGCGAGCTCAAGAGCAGCGCGAAGTCCCGCACGAGCCCGGCCACGATTTCGGTCTCGATGCGCGCGCCCGCGTCCCCACTCTCGAGCGAGCGACTCCGCGTGATGGTGCCGCTGGCGACCACCTTCACGTCGCTCGGCGCCCTCACTCGCGCGCGGACGTGGGAGAGCCCGTCGGCACCCAGGTCGCCCAGGGTGGACGGTTCGCTCTTCTCCCATTTGCCGTCGCGAAAACGGCCGAGCACGGCGAAGAAGCTGGCGAACGACGCGATCTCGTCGCCACGCGCCAAGAGCCCGTAGTCGCCTCCGGCCTTGCCCGCCTTCAGCCGCTCGAGGGACTCGAAGCCCTGAGCGAGGAGATTCGTGCGCCCGGGTTCGATGATGGAGAGTCGAGCCTGAAACGCCAGGCGGAGCTCGAGGCGCGCTGCGGGCGGGAGCGGCTGCTCGAGCTTCACTTGGAAAAAGCTCGGCGCAAGCTCGACGACCGCACACTTCGGGCCACGTTCGCAGGCCGAGCGCACCAGCTTGACCGGCGGAGTTTCGACGGCGGCATTGGCGTGGACCCTGAGCACGAGCTCGTCGAGCGGCGCGCCGGTGGTGTTGGAGTAGTGGAGCGTCTCTTCGACACGGGCCTCGGCCAGATCGTCGCTGACGTCGAGCTCGAGCTCGTAGAGCGGCAAGGCATCGAGCGCCTTCACTCCGGCGTTCGAGGCCGCCTCTCTGCGTTCGCTCTCGCGCAACGACTGGGTGAAGGGCGCGGCGTCGTAGCCTAGCTTGGGGGCTTCCGCGGTGGTCTTGCGGCAGCCCGGCAGCGCTGCCGACAGCGCGAGGAGCAGCCAGAGTCGCGCCGCCGGAGCGCTCATGGTTTCACTCGGACTTCTGCGCCGCGCTGGCGTTGGCGGGCTTCGCAGCCGGAGGCGCGGGATCCTTGACCTCGACCTTCGGCCGCGTCTCGTCTTGCTTGATGCTGTAGCGGACCAGCGCACGCACCGCCTTGTTCCGATCGACGTTGCCGAGCACCATCTTGATGTCTTCGTACACGCTCGGATCGACCAAGAGCGCGCCCACCGTCCCCTTGCCGGCTCTCACAACGGCCACGATCTGCCGCAGATCTTTGCTCATGGCGTTCAAGTTGCCCATGAGCTCTTGGGACTTGTCGTCGCCATAGATCAAGCTCTTGGCGGGACCATTGCCCTCGCGGATGCCCTTCAGGGTGAGCGCGAGCTCGTCAGCGGCGTTGCCGAACGAGGCGACGGTCTTCTGGGGCCCTTCTCCGTAGACGACGTCGTGGGCGAAGCCGGGCCCGGCTTGCACGCGCCCGACGATGGCGTTCACGCCGCGCAAGGTCTGGTTCAACTCGGAGGTCGCGCGTTCGAGGTTGGTCAGCGTACGCGAAAGGCGCGCGGCTTCGTCGGGGTCCTTCAGCAGCTTCCCCGCATAGCCCTCGCCCTGGTCCAAAGACTTCAAGATGCCGCTCAACGAGCGCACCGAGCCTTGCACGTCCTGGGTGAACTGGTCGTTGGCCATGGCCCCGGTGGTCTTCTCGAGGTTGCCCATGACGCTCTCGGCTTTGGCGCCGATGGAGCTGATCTGGCCGACCATGTCCCCCAAGTCCTTCGCCGGTTTGGTCGGCACCGTGCCACCGGGGGGGATGCGCTCGGAGCCCGCTGAGCCCGCCTTCAGCGTGATCATTTTGTCGCCGAGCAGACCCTTGTTGTCGATGATCACGAAGCTGTCGGTTCGCACGCGACGCGCCTCGCTGCGCACGACCGTGAACGACACGTAGAGCTTGAGATCGTCCGGGTCGTCGGAGTAACGGACGTCGCTGACGGCACCCACGTCGACACCGCCCATGCGCACCGTCGATCCGCGCTTCAACCCTTGCACGTCGTCGAAGACGGCGCTGTAGACGTCCTTGCGTTCGAAGGCCTGACGCTCGTCACCGATCAGGAAGATGACGATACCGAACACCACCATGCCCGCGAGCACGAACAGGCCGACCTTGATTTCGCGCTTCACGGACATGAGGAGAGCTCGGGCAGTCTACATCACGGTGGCGAGACGGGCGACCCGACCGAGCCCAGCACTCCGAACCCGTGGCCGAGAGCCGCTCGCCGGCGGCGGGCGCGGTTTTTCCAGTGTCCTGGTCAACCCGTGGTGAGCAAGGCCTCGACGGATTCTTTCACGGGCGCGCGGCCTTCGATGAAATCGCTCACCCGCGGATCCTTCGACGCTCGAAACTCGTCCACCGGGCCCTGACAGATCACGGTGCCGGAGTGCACCATGGCCATGCGGTCGGAGATCGTGAATGCGCTCTTCATGTCGTGCGTGACCACGAGACTGGTGAAGTGGAGCTTGTCTTGTAGGCCCATGATCATGTGGTTCACGCGCGCCGTGTTGATTGGGTCGAGGCCGGTGGTCGGTTCGTCGTAGAGCACCACCTCCGGCTGCACGGCGATGGCCCGGGCGAGGCCGACGCGCTTGCGCATGCCGCCCGAGAGGTCCGACGGGCGCATCTCTTCGACCCCGGGAAGCCCCACGAGGCCGAGCGCCCAGGCCACGCGGTCTTTGATCTCGCTCTTGCTCATCTTCTCGCGGAAGTGCTCCTCGAGCCCGTAGGCGACGTTTTCGCCGACGTTGATCGAATCGAACAGCGCGCCGCTCTGGAACAGCATCGCGATGCGTTGACGCACGCGCGACAGCTGGTCTTCGTTCATCTTGGTGATCTCGAGCCCGTCGAAGGTGATGGTCCCGCGATCCACTGGCAGAAGCCCGATGAGCATCTTGAGCATCACGCTCTTGCCCACGCCGGAACCGCCCACGATGGTGATGACCTCGCCGCGGTAGACGTCGAGATTCAGACCGCGGTAGATCACCTTCGCGCCGAACGCCTTCTGCACGCCGCGGAAGGAAATGAACGGCGAGGTTGCCGAAATGACGGGCGCTACCACGAGTCGCGGGAAGCCTACCGAAAGCGCGCGGATGCGTCAGCTCGGCCGCACAATCGCCCGACTCTGCTCGGTTCCCCTGGGTTGGCTCGCCTGTCAGCCCACCCCGCGGCCGCCGCCGGCTCCTGGCATCGAGGCCGAGCTCCCGAGCTCGGAGCCCGTCGCGGCGGCCACGCGGAGCTCCGACGCGGGCGCCGACTCGGCCGCCTCGAGCCCGGACGCGGGGCAACCGGTCGCGTTGCCCGCCGTGAGCGACTCGCGGAGCGTCGGTTGTGTGACCACCAAGTGCCCCGCGCCCAGCGAAACCTGCTGCGTGTTCTCCGATCGCGGAGCCTGCGTCGCGACGGTGCCCAAAGGTCCCCACGACGACGTGCAGCTCCTCGCCTCCCAGCTCGAGGCGTGCGGCGCGAAGCAGACCGAATATTCGCTCACCGAGGTGCGACGCTGCGACGAGTCGAGCGACTGCCCCGGCGGAGAATCGTGCTGCGGCATGTTCCTGTTCGGGGGTGCCTCCGCCAACGTGTGCGTCAAGCAGAACGGTAAACGCAGCGCGCCATGCGATTTCAGCGAGGTCTGCATCGATTCGAGCACGTGCCAGGTGTCGGGCTCGGAGTGCATCGACGGCGTGTGCGCCAAGCGAGTCGAGCGCCTCGCGTGTGGCAAACAGAAGTGCAGCGGCGAGACCAGCGCTTGCTGTGGCGATCCGCCGAGCTGCATGAAACCATCGGAGTGCGAGTTCGGGATGCCTCGCTATCGCTGCGCGAGCCCCAAGGACTGCCTACCCGGACAGCACTGCCAGGTGCAGGTCATGGGCTCGCTCTGCACGAACTTCGTCGACATCGCCAACACGACCATGGCCTGCGACACCCAAGCCGACTGCGGCTCGGGGGAGCCGTTCTGCAAGCGACAGGTGTGCCGCCCGGCCGGCGTCGGCAGCTTGAAGACCTGCATCTGCCCGTGACGAGCGAGCCGCGCGCTCAGGGGTACGGGTGGACTTCTTCGACGCGCATCTCGACGGCGTCCCCGCCACGCCAAGCGTCGCGGCGCAAACGGCCGAGCACGACCACCCGACCCCGGAGCTCCGCGGCGCGCGCGCCCATGCCCACGCCGAACCCCCCGAGCCGCCGCGCCCCCGGCAGCTCGAGCTCGAGCTTGAGGTGCCCCCCTTTCACCTCGCGTGCTGCGACCAAGTCGGCCTCCACGGCCACGCGCGGCGCCGGATTGGCCTGGCCGCACGGCTCGAGCTTCATGATGTCGCCGAGCACACGGAACGGCGCGTCCGCCGCGTCGAGCCAGACGGTGTGAGTGTCGTCTTCGGCGACGCTCTCGGGGGAGAGCTCGCTGGTCGCGAGCTCGAAGGCCGAGCGGAGATCCGCGAGACGTGCCTGGTGGAGCTCGACACCGGCCGCGGCCTGATGGCCACCGAAGCGGGTGAGCGCGTCGCCTACGCGACTCAGGGCGTCGTGCAGTCGTGCGGACTTCGGGCCGCGCACGCTGCCGCGACCATGACCGCTCTCTTCGAAGCCCACCACGATCACCGGGCGCTCGTAGCGTGAAGCCAGGCGCCCCGCCACGATGCCGACGATGCCGTGACTCCAACCCGGTCGTCCGATCACGATGGCTGGTCGCTCGTGGTAACCGTGCTCTTCGATTTCGCGCACGGCCTCCACGATCATCTTCTCTTGGATGCTGCGTCGTTCGGTCGAGAGCCGCTCGACGTCGGCAGCCAGCGCGCGCGCGCGGTCGTGGCTCTTGGCCAACAGGAGCTCGAGGGCGAGGTCGGGGCTCCCCAGCCTGCCGGGAGCGTTGATGCGCGGGGCGATGCGGAACGCCACGTCTTCGCCAGAAAGCTGGGTCGTGGCATCGAAGCGCGCGAGCTCGAGCAGCGCCCGTACGCCGGGGCGTCGCGCCTCCGAGAGCGTGCGCAAGCCCGCTCGCACCAGCGCTCGGTTGTCACCGTCCAGAGGCGCGACGTCGGCGATGGTGCCGATGGCGACGAGATCGAGGAAGGTGCGAAGATCGAGGACGCGGCCGAGGCGCGCTCGCACCGCGGCGCCGACGCTGAGCACGAGCCCGCACGACGCGAGGCCCTTGTAGGGGAAGCCGCACTCGGGCCGGTGCGGGTTCAGGAACGCGAGCGCCGGCAGGGGCTCGTCGGGAACCAGGTGGTGATCGATCACGATGACGTCGAGGCCGCGCGCGCGCACGTCGGCGAGGGTGGCGTGATCCGAAGAGCCGCAATCGCAGGTCACGAGCAGCTTGGCGCCGCTCGCCACGATGCGCTCGACGGCAGCGGGTGAGACGCCGTAGCCACCGTCGAAGCGGCTCGCGAGCAGCGGCGTGACTTCGCCGCCGAGTGCTTCGAGAACCCCGGTGAGAATCGCGGCGGAGGTGATGCCGTCGCAGTCGTAGTCGCCGAACACCGCGATGCGTTCACGTTGCCGGAGTGCGTGGACGATGCGCTCCGCGGCCGCGTCGCGATCGGCCATCCGATCGGGAGGTGTGAGCTCCGAGAGCTTGGGGTCGAGGAAGCGGGCGAGCGCGTTCGGGTCGGTGAGACCGCGGCGGTGCATCAGATCCGCGACGGTGACGCTGAGGCCCGAGGCGCGGGCCAAAGCGTGGGCCTCGCTCGAGGCCGCATCGGGCAAGTTCGGCCGCTGGAGCGGCGCGGACTTCTGGGGCGTCGAGCTCGCCATCGTGCGCGCGCTATGGAACACGGCGATCGAGCCGTGTCAAACCCCGGCGTCGTTTGCCGCCAAGCGCCGGCGCGCCTCTCTCACTCGGGCTGCCGCGTCCACGCCATACGGGCACGCCTCGCTGCACACCGAGCACGTCGAGCAGCGCTCCGACCAGCGCTGGGACGCCGGAAGTTCCGCGTAATGCGCGCGCGCCCGCTCGTGCCAACCGTACGCCTCCTCGTACATCAAGAACTGCAGCACGTGGGGCACGGCCACGCCGTCGGGGCACAGGCTCGCACACCCGTCACTGCAGCCCCGGCAGTAGTCGGGCGAGAGCGCGGTGGCGTACTCGCCTAGCAGGCCGCGGTCGCGTGCGCCGAGCGGCGCTTGAACCGCGCTCACGGCCTGATCTTGGAAGCTCGGATCGGTACCGATCTTCGAATGCACCACGGAATGAACCTCGCTCCGCTCCAGGACCCAACGCAGATTCGCCTGGTAGATCGAGTATCGGCTCTTGGCATAGGCCTCGGGGACCCGCCCGCCGCCGGGCTGAGACTTCATCACGACGACGCCGATGTCCTTCGCTTTGGCTTTGGCGAGGAGCGCGGGAATGTCGGCCGTTTCGTGATCGAGCACGTTCAACTTGACCAAGACCATGTCGAAAGAGCCGAGCTCGATGGCGTGCCGCAATATCTTGCTGCGATCGCCGGCGTGACTCGTCGCGCCGAAGAAGCGGACCTTGCCCGACTTCTTCGCTTCTTCCATGGCCAGGTGGAGCTCGGGGTTGTCGAGGCGATTCAGGCCGTTGTCTGGGAACTTGTGGCCACCGCCGAGCCAGTGGAGCTGCATGATGTCGACGAAGTCGACGCCGAGCCGGGACAAGCTCTTGTCGAGCGAGGCGAGGATCTCGTCTTTCTTGGCGTCCACGCCTGCGTCCCACTTGGTGGCGATGATCAGCTTGTCCCTGAGACCCGGGCTCGATTTGAGCGCGCGGCGGATCACCTTCTCGCTGTCGCCATAGCAGACCGAGGTGTCGATGAGGTTCATCCCCAGGTCCACGGCGCGCACGATGGGCTCCGGTCCGGCGAGCCCCCCGGCGCCGATCCCGACCACGCTCACCTCGAGGTTGGTGCGACCGAGCCTGCGCCGAGGCACTCCGGCGCTCTTTGGTTCGAGGTGGGGCGGGCGATCTTCGATGATGGGCGCGCCGGGGATCGGCCGGCGGCGATAGGCGTAGTAACCGGCGCCAGCCAGCGCACCCACGCCCCCGCCCGCGAGCGCCATCTTCAGGAAACGTCGACGGCCCACCGGCGAGTCGGCTCGGCTCATGGTCCGAAGTATGGAGGTCGCTGGCCGCGACCGGAAGGACCACGGCTATGCTCGGCCGCGTGACGAGCGGCGCGCCACGATACGAGGCCTTCGCTCTGCTCGGGGCCGGGGGTCTCGGGCGGGTGTACCGGGCAGTGCATCACCCGTCGGGCACTGGCGTCGCCCTCAAGACCGTCTTCGGTCGCGCTTCGAGCGCCGAGGCCTACCAGCTCCTCGTGCGGGAAGCGTCGGCCGCGGCGCAGCTTCGTCATCCCAACGTCGTCGAGCTCCTCGACTTCGTCGTGAGCGACGGCCGGCCGTATCTCGTGCTCGAGCTCGTCGAGGGGCGGGACATCGAGCACTGGCTCGACGCCTGGCCGGGCAGCCGAGTGTTGGCCTCGGCCGTCGACCAGATCCTCGACGGCCTCGGCGTCGCGCACGCGGCGGGCATCCTTCATCGCGACTTGAAACCGGCCAACGTGCTCCTTACCGCAACCGGCCAGGTCAAGATCACCGACTTCGGCATGGCGGAGCTCGTCGATCCGCTCGCGCTCGAATCCGATCGCGCCTTCGGTGGCACGCCGCTCTACATGGCGCCCGAACAGCTCGACCCGGCAGGCTGGCAAGGACCGTGGACCGATCTCTACGCGGTGGGCGCCATCCTCTACGCTCTGCTCTCGGGCCGCGAGCCGCTCGATCCCAGCGAGGGCGATCTGCGCGCGGCCAAGCGCCGACCCCCGCGGACGTTCCAGCCTCGGGCAGGACTCGACGTGCCCAGCGAGCTCGGGCGTTACATCGAACGCATGCTCGCGCCGGAAATCCGCTCGCGCCCGCGCTTCGTGGCCGAAGTGCGCTCGGTGCTCGCGAGCTTGCTCCCCCGGGTGCGAGAGTCCGAAGGACTCGATCCCGCCAGCGTGCCGAGCTCGCGACGCAACGCCGTCACCGTCGTGAGCAGTCCCAGCGTGCAGCTTTCGCTGGCCAAGAGCGACCTCGGCAGCGCGCCGACGGCAATCTCGCCGTCGCCGCAGCCTGCGGGCTCGAGCTCCTCGAGCTCACTCGGCAGTCGCACGCGCTGGACGGCCCCACCACCGCCGCTGCCCGAGCTTCCTTTCGCGCTGCCCGCTCCGCCGGAAATCCAGAACGCCGCTTCGCTCTTGCGGCTGCGCCCGCCACCGCTCGTCGCTCGATCTCGCGAACGAACGGACGTGCTCGCCCTGCTCGAGCGCGTGGAGTCCTCACGCCGGACCCACGTGTTGGTCTTCGTGGGAGAAGCCGGCGTGGGCAAGAGCCGTCTCGCGCGCTGGGCGCTGGCAGAGGTCGAGCGCAGCGGGCGCATGGAGAGCACGGCGGCAGGCTACGACCCCTCGGGGACGAGTGACGGCCTCCGGCGCGCCCTCGGCCATTTGCTCGGGCCGCTGCCGAGCGCGCGCTTCGCGCTCGAAGGCGTCGACCAGGAACGCCTCGCGAACTGGTTCGACACCAAGGGCTCGTCGACGCAGCTACCCCTCTCGGACCGGGTCGAGCTCGCGGAGGCCGTAGTGTCCTCGGTGGCGGCGCTTCGGCCGCTCTACCTCTGGCTCGACGACGTCGCGTGGTCCCACGACGGGGCACTCGATCTGGTGGAGCGCCTGCTTTCTCGCGCCGACCTTCCCGTGGCCGTGGTGATGACCATCCGAGCCGGAGCGCTGGAGCACCCGAGCGTGCGCGAACGACTGACCCAGCTGCGCGGGTACGCCGAGTACCTGGAGGAGACGTTGGAGCGATTGGATCGCGAGGCGCGACGCGAGCTCCTGGCAGCGGCAGCTCCGCTCGCGCCGAGCACGGCGGAGCAACTCGCCGAGGCCCTGGACGAGACGCCGCTGCTGTTGGTGCAGCTCGCGCAAGAGCTCGTGGCGACCGGCGCCTTCATAGCGAGTCGAGAAGGCTACGTGCTGCCCCCCGATCGCAGCCTGAGCGAGCTCCTCTCGGCTCGACCCGCCGCCAGCGTGCTCGAGGAACGCATCGCGAAGCTGTTGTTCGCGTTTCGCGAGCGGGCGTCGGACGCGGAGCGCGCGCTGATGGTCGCGGCCTTGTCGGGCAATCGCTTCGAGGAGTCGATGGTGGTGGCGGCGAGTGATTCGGCTCAGGCCGGCTTCGTCCAGGTCGTGATCGGGCGCGCTTTGCTCAACGGCGTGCTCCGCACCGAGCCGAACGGGGGTTATCGCTTCGAGCACGATCTACTGCGCGAAGCCGTGCGCGAGCGACTGAGGGCGCGGCGCGATCGGGCCGAGATCCTGGCGCGGACGGCGCGCGCCATGCTTCAGGTGTACGGGGAACAGCGCTGGGAGATCCGCGTGCGGGCCGCGCGCCTGTTCGAAGCCGCAGGCGAGCTCGACACCGCGCTCGCCTATCTCGCCGACACCGCCATGGAGCTGTCGCTCCTCAGCTGGTTCGCTCGCTCCCGGGAGATCTGCGAAGAGGCCGCGGCCATCGTGCAGCGCCAACCTTCGGAACGCGCGCGAGCGCGGCTCTGCCTGGCCGAGTCGGTGCGCGCCTACTTCGAGCTTCGCTACGACGACGGACTCGCAGAAGCTCGGCGAGGCCGCGAGCTCGCATTGGCAGCTGGAGACTCGATCGTCGCGGCTCGCTGTCTGGGCTCGGAGGCGAGCAACTTGTTCTACATGCGTCGCCTGGCGGAGTCCGAACGCGCGGCCCGCGCGCTCCTCGCCGAATGCCGACTGGGGGACGCCGACATGGCGGAGTCGGGCCTCAACGCCGCGCACCGCGTGGGCGAGATCCAGGTCCTCCGGGGTGACATCGAGGGAGCACGGCCCTACTTCGAGAAGGCGGTGGAGTACGCCGAGAGTGAACCTGGCCTGCGCCGCGCCGGCTATCTCCAGCTCGACCTGGCAGAAATCGACGTCGCGCGCGGGGATTTGGCCGCAGCGCGAGCGCGCGTGGAGCGCTGCCGCGAGCTCGCCCAAAGTCCGCGCAGCGGCGATTGGCGGGAGTTCATTCACGACCTCGACCTGAGGCTCACGGTGCGTGAAGGCCGGGGCGAACAGGCGCTCTCCGGCATCGCGACGCGCATCGCCGAGCTCGAAGCGCGGGGCGACCGCTGGCGGGTGACTGCCTTTCGGTTGCTCGACGCGTTCGCGCGTGCCGAAGCTGGCAGGCGAAGCGAGGTGCCGGCGGCGGTGGCCGCGTTCCTTGCAGCCTTCGAGCGCTGCCCCCACGAGAAGGCGCTCAGCCTGTGGCTGCTCGCGGAGCTACCGCAGCGGCTCGACGCCCTGGGCTTCCCGGCCGAGGCGCAATCGGTGGCCCGAGTGCGACGCGACCTGCTCTCGGGTTTTGCGGAAGGTCACTGACACGTCTGGGTCAGCGACTCGACGGCAGGGGCAGCTCGGGTGCGGGGCTCGGGTCAGCCTGCGCGATGGGACGAAGCGCCTGGAGGATCGGCGCGAGATCTTGGCGCAACTCGGCCTCCCGCCCTGAAGGCACCTGAGTGCCGACGGTGAAGAGCGCGAAGCTGAGGTACTCGTGGAGCACCTGCTTCAAGAGGTTCTCGGCATCTTGACCGCCGGTCATGACCCGCGCGTTATCGGCCACGCGTTGGGCTTCGAGTTTCCCCGCCTCGTCGGGCCCCGCCTGTGCCAGCAGAATGCCGTGGACACCGGCGCCGATGGCGAAGGAAGCCAAGGTCTCGCGCAGGCTCTTGCCGGCGCCGATTTGATCGGCGTCGGCGTGGAGCAGCGCGAGGCCCTTGTTCGCGAGCTCGACCAGCGCGTGCGGCCCCGCGCCGACGTGCGGCGGGTAGATCACCACGTGTTTGGACTGAACGAGGGCGTAGAGCTGCTTGGTGGTCTGGAACTCCCCCTTGCCCGTGCGCCGGCCGAGCTCCTCGACACTGGCGGAATCGTCGATGACCGCGTAGAGCTGAGCGTACTCGGCGGGAGGGTCGAGTCGTCCGCGCACGCGCACGGGCACATAGGCGCGCGAAGGGATCTTCTGGCGGAAGTAGTGGAGCTCGTCCATGCGGGTGACGCCGTTCATGAGCAGCGCCGCGATGCTGACGGAATGCCGCGTCGCCAGCTGGGACTCGTCGAAGCGGTCGAGGAAGAAGAATGTCCCTTCGCTCTGGGTCATGGCCGCGTAGACCACCTCTTCGATCTGCACGCCGATGTAGTGGAACACCTGTTCGGGGGTGAGCAACCCGAGCTCCATGGCAGCTTCGGCGAAGCGACGACCACTGGCCATCCGCTCCTCCACCTTGTCGAGCTCCGCTTGGCCCAAGACTCCATTCTTGTAGAGTACGCTTCCGAGCCGTTCGTCCTCCGCGCTGGTCTGGACGCCGATCACGTTGCCGTGGTCACAGAAGATCACGCGCTTGTCGTCGAACTTCGAGACCAAGAGCTTGCCATGCCAGCCGGCCTGGCTGACGAGACCGAGCACGTCGGCGATGGCGCCAGGCTCCGAGATTTCTCCGGCCAAGCGCACGAGCGCGCGGTCCTCGAAGTCGCGCATGCCCTCTTCGGCGAGCCGCAAGAACACCACGTGACGGGGGGACGGCAGCAGACGATACGGCCCGTGCCGAGCGCGCAGGCGCTGCGCCGCCAGGGGTCCGACCGCCTGGATCACACCCTTGTCGTCAATCTCGACACGGTGTTCGCGGCGCTCGGCCATAGCGGGGCAAGACCTCCACGGGAAAGCTGAATCTGATATGGTCGGGGGCTCAAGACAACCGCATAGTCCGGTTTGGACAAAAGGAGGACTCCCATGGCGGAGGCGAGCGACAAGGGTGCAGAAAGCAAGCCGTTCGAGTCACGTCTGGGCAGTGGCAAAGAGCGCTTTCTCGCCTGCTGCATCGAGCACGCCTTCCTGACCAAGCGCCGGAGCCCGGAGGACTTCATCCGGCACTTCCCGCCTTCGGAGATCATGCGAGGTCTGTCCACGCAGCCGAAGCTCCGAGCCACCATCTTGGTGATGACGACGGGGCTCAAGCCTTCCATCGCCGAGAAGAAGTCTTGGGAGAGCGCGGCGGAGGATCTTCAGATCGCGCTCGAAGAGGGTGAGACCGACGCGCAGGCCGTGGTCGATCTGTTCGACCCGGACGATCGCATTCGATACCTCGACCCGACGAAGGTCTGGGGCTTCTTGACCGAGGGCGATTTCTGGAACGCGAGCATCGTCGATCGCGAGGCCCACGGCGTGGCGAAGAACAACGTCGCTTTCGTGGTCTCGCAAGCGCTCACCGATCGCTTGGTGACGCATCGCGAGGTGGTCGAAGGCATCACGGTGGGCGAGCTCGCGAGCCGACTGCCCAAGGCGGAGCTCGGCAGGATCATCGAAGCTGCCTTGCAGAAGGGGAAGTCGAGCGCGGCGTTCACCGAGTCCGACCTGCTCGGCGCAATGCCACCGAAAGTGATCGTGGAACACGTGCCACTGGCGAAGATCTGGTCTTCCGTGGTCGAACCGCTCTCGAAGCGCCACGGCTACGTGGCGGAGGCGCCTGCTCCCGCTCCCGCGCCGGCACCGGTGCCTGCACCGGCGGCAGAGGCGGCGGCAGCGGCGCCCGCTCCGGCGGCCGAAAAGCCCGAGGCAGAGCCCGCAACCCCGGTACCCGCAAAAGTGAGCGAAGCACCTCCGAACAGCACGGACGCGTGGATCACCATCCCCGAAAGCGAAGCGCCTCCCGAGGGAGAAGACGACGTCGTATCGGACGACGATTTCGCCTCGACCTGAACCACTGCGCTCGAGCCAGGAGATGCCGGTCTCTGTCGCGTGCAACGCGTGTCACCACGCGCTCAAGATCCCTGACGAGATCTACGAGCGCCGTGTGCGCGGACGTGTCGCGGTCCTCACTTGCAAGAAGTGCAAAGCACCCATCGAAGTGGATGGACGGGACGCGGAGCAGAAGGCTTCGGGAGAACCCGCGAGCACCCACGAAATCGGACCGCTGAGCCTCGCGCTGGCGTCGGCCGATGCGCTGGCGAGCGTGCTTCCCAAGGTGGAGAGGTCCACCGAGCCCGACAAGCCTGCCGAACCTAACAAGCCTGCCGAACCTGACAAGCCTGGCGAACCTGACAAGCCTGCCGAGCCTGAGAAGCCTGCCGAACCTGACAAGCCTGGCGAACCTGACAAGCCTGCCGAGCCTGAGAAGCCTGCCGAACCTGACAAGCCTGCCGAACCTGACAAGCCTGCCGAACCTGACAAGCCTGCCGAGCCTGAGAAGCCCGCCGAACGTGACAAGCCTGCCGAACCCGACAAGCCTGCCGAACCTGAGAAGCCCGCTGAACCTGACAAGCCTGCCGAACCTGAGAAACTCGCCCAGCCTGAGCAGGAGAAACCCGAACCACTCGAGCCCAAGCCGCGGGTCCTCGACGCCGGAGTGAAAGCGCGGTTCGAGATCCGCGCGAGCCTCAGTGACGGTTGGGACGAGATCGCTCGGGCGGCGACGGAGCCTTCGCCGAAACCCGTCGAGGTCACACCGTCCCCCAAGCTGCTCAAGCTGGACTCCACACCCAAGCCTGCAGGCCGCGGTTCGTGGCCCAAGCTCGACAAGCCGAACGAACCCACGCCCAAACCCGCGAAGGTGATGGAGCCCTCACCGACCCCCGGCAAAGCCGTCGCACTGCCCAAAGCTCCGTTGCCGCGCCCGCGGGTGGGCTCGAGCGGAGATCTGCGGAAGTCCGAGCCGGACCTGGCCGCGAGACCGATGAAGCTCGAGAGCGAGGTCAAGACGCTCCCACTGCCGGCGGTGGAAGAGGCGCTCACCGAACCCTTGCCACGGGTGGACGCGAAGGCGCCCGCCCCCGCCGCCCCGTCGGAGGACGAAGCCGAGACGCGACCCTTGCCTCCCGTCACGGCTAAAGCGGCGCGAGCCTCGGCACCGGAGCTCGGGCCGCCTGCGCGCAAGCCTCCGCCGAAGCCCACACGCAAAGCCCCCGAAGTCCCGAAGGTCGAACCGGCAGCCAAGCCGCTCGAGGTCGAGGCGAAACCCGCAAAGCTGAAGGCGCCATCGACGAAGCCACCGAAACCAGAAGCCGCCGCCCCGAAGCCGAAGACTCGCGCGAGCCACTCTGCGCCCCCGCCGAGCGGAAACTCGTCGCTCTTGGGCTACGCGTTCTTGGGTTTCGTGATCGCCCTGGTGGGTGGCTACTTGGCCTTCGGCGCCACGCGCTGCGCCGAGAACCCTCCCAGCGAGAAGTCCGCGCCACGATGAGGAACGAGCGATGACCGAACACGTCGTCCAGAGTGATTCCGCGATTCCCCCTCCGTCGGCACCGCCCTTCGTGTCCGCCCTCAAGGAGGGGCGCGAGCGCTTCTTGTCACACGTCGTGGTGCACGGGCTCGAAATCGGACGCCGAACTGCCGCCGACTTCCTGAGGCACTTCGGTCCCGAAGCCATCATGCAAGGTCTGGAGCGGGCACCCGAGCTCCGGGCCGAAATCCTCACTCCGACCACGGGCACGAAACCCAAGGTGGCGCTGCGCAAGTCGTGGCAAGGCGCGGCAGAGGATCTCCGCATCGCCATCGAAGTGGGAGCCACGGACGCGAGCGAAGTGGTCGCCATCTTCCCACCCGACGAGCGCGTTCGTTATCTCGACGCCAAGCGGCTCTGGGCCTACGTAGTGGAGGGCGAGTTCTGGAAGGCGACGGAAACCGCACGGCAGGAAGCCGCGCGCTCTCACGTCGCGTTCATGATGTGTCAGGGACTTCGCGACGGCTTGATCCACCACCAGGACATCGTCGAAGGGATCGGCGTCGGTGAGCTCGCGAGCCGACTGCCGCGCGCTGACCTCGCCCGGGTCATCGAAGGGGCGCTGTCCCGCGGCCACCGCTCCCTGCCCTACACCGAACGCAACTTGCTGGAGGACATGCCGCCGGAGCGGCTCGTGGGGCACGTACCGCTTCCGCACATCTGGCAGACCGTCGTCGAGGACCGCATCGCCCGAAACCACGGCTACCTTTCGGGTCCCGAAGAGCCGAGCGGCGCCATCGAGAAACCCTCGGCTCCACCAGACAGCGTCGAAAAGGGGTGGAGCAACGTTCCTCCAGCCTCTGGCCGCTCGAGCGGCAAGCGATCGAGCAAGCGACCTCGCGGCTCGCGCTGAGCGGCTGCTCCTTGCGTGACACAGTTGTCATGCTGCGTGCGCACGTGCACGTCGCGCGGGCTTCAAGATCGCGCGCGCCACGCCATGTCGCGCGCGTGGCTCGTGGATTGCATGAAAGGTCAGACTCGCGGCTCGCGGCACAACACGACACGGAGGGTGTACGGTTGATGGGTCCGAAAAAACTGCAGCTCGCGCTCTTGGCGATTCCGGCGCTGCTCTCGCTGCCCCAGTGCGCGGCCGGTGGCGCCGACGACGCCGGCGGTTCCGCGGCTGGAGCCGGTGGTTCCGGCGGCAGCGCGTGCTTCGGTCCGTCGTGCGGAGGCGGAACCGGCACGGGCGGCGCCTCCACGGGCGGCAGCGGAGGCACGACACCCGAACAGGAGCTCGAAAGCTCGTTCCGCTCTCCGGTGGCGACTGGCAAATACGTTTGGGCCGCCAACCCCGAGAGCGGCCGCGTGGCACTCATCGACGCCACCACCCTCGAGGTTCGAACCGTCGAGGCCGGCAACGGGCCCACGTACCTGGCTGCGCTGACCGATCCGACCCAACCCGAAGTGGCGCGCGCCATCGTGCTCAACGTGAAGAGCCACGACGCGACGGTGCTGGTCGCGGACGCCAAGGGCAAAGTCACTGCGACGTCGACGAAAGTCCACGAGGACGCCAACGGCTGGGCCGTCAGTCCCAAGGGCCGCTACGCCATTGCGTGGACGGACGCGGCACAGGTCGAGAACGCCGACCCAACCCAGGGTTTCCAGGACGTCACGGTCGTCGACCTCGCCGGCGCCGCCCCGAAGTCGACACGCCTCAGCGTCGGCTATCGACCCACTCGCGTGTTCGTCGCCAACGACGAGAAGCGCGCCTTCGTCGTCACGGAGCCGGGTGTCTCGATCATCGAGCTCGACGACTCGCTCGGGCCCTACGTCAAGGCCGACGTTCCGGTGACCGACAACCCGTTGGACAACCCGGCCTCTCGCGACGTTTCCATCACGCCGGACGGCGCCTACGCCTTGGTGCGACGGGACGGCAGCGCGGAAGTCGGCATCGTCGCGCTGGCCGACGGGGCGCGCGTCAGTGTGAAGCTCTCCGGACCCGTCACGGATCTCGACCTCAGCGACGACGGGACGCGAGCCATCGCGGTCGTCCGCAGCCCGGGCGCGATCGCCGCGGAAGCGGACGCGGGCACCGACGCGAGCAGCGACGACGCGAGCGACGCTGGTGCGGACGACGCGTCGAGCGAAGCCGCCGACGACGCGACGAGCGAAGCCGCCGACGATGGGGGCAGCGATTCGAGCGCCGATGCCAGCGTGGATGCGCCGGCGCCGAAGAGCTCCGAAGTCGCCCTCTTGCCCATTCCGGGGATCTTCCAGAACCCGGGAACCTTCGATCAGACCACCATCGACGGGGAGACCGTCGGGAGCGTGGCGGTCAGTAAGGGAGGCGGAGTCGCCTTGCTCTACACCAACGCGACTCCGAACGACCACGTCACCATCCTGGAGACGGCCGCCGGTGCGAACTACCTCCATCATCGCACGGTCGCGCTCAAGGCCGCCGTCCAAGCCGTCTTCCCGGCGCCCGATGGCTCCCACGCGCTCGCGCTGCTCTCCCCCGCGGCGGGGAGCAACAAGGCGGGCGCTTTCAGCGTGGTCCCGGTCAGCCAAAATCTCCCCCCGAAGATCCAAGGCACCGACGCGCCACCGGTGGGCGTCGCCATCCAGGCTGGCCCGAGCACGCGCGCCCTCGTCACTGTGCGGGACGACGCGAAAAAGATCTACGCCACCTACCTCGTGCGCATGCCACAGCTGCAGGTCGATCCGTTCAAGCTCTCGAGCCCGCCCCTCGCCACCGGCATCGCGGAATCCGCGGGCGTCGGCTACGTCGCTCAGGAGCATCCGGAAGGGCGCATCACGTTCGTCACCTTGCTCGAGGGCAAGGCACGCACACTCACGGGCTTCGAGCTCGGAGCCAAGGTCGTGGACGGGAGTCAATGATGCTGCGTCGATCTGCCCTTCTTGGCATGACAATCGTGGGCAGTGTGTTCTCGCTGCTGCTCTTCAACTGCGGCAGCTCCGCCAACGAAGACGCAAGCGGTACACCCGGCGGCTTCGGAGGCACCTCCGTGGGAGGTGGGACCGGCAGCGACGCGAGCCTCAGCGGCGGGAGCGGCGGCGGTACCCTCGATGCCGGCATCGATGCGCCACCCGAACAGGAGCTCGAGAGCTCGTTTCGCTCGCCGGTAGCGACGGGGAAGTACGTGTGGACGGCGAATCCCATGAGCGGTCGCGTCGCGCTGGTCGACGCGACCACCTACGACGTGAAAATCGCGGAAGCAGGCAATGCCCCGACCTACCTCGCTGCGATTCCACAGCCCAAGAACCCAGACGAAAACACAGCCATCGTCCTCAACGTCTTGAGCCACGACGCCACACTCTTTCGCGTGGCGAAGAACGGCGGCATGACGCAGAAAAACCTGAAGACTCACACCGGTGCCAACGCCTGGGCGGTGAGCCCGGCCGGCAAGTGGGCCATCGCGTGGACCGATGCGGCGCAGATCCAAAACCCGGACCCGACCGACGGTTTCCAAGACGTCACCGTCATCGATCTCACTTCGGACAAGGAGACGTCCACGATTCTCAGCGTGGGCTATCGCCCGACTCGCTTCGCGTTCTCCGCAGACGAAAGCCGCGCGTTCGCGGTCACCGAGCCCGGCGTCTCCGTGGTCTCACTCGACGGAATCGAGCCCAGCGTCTCCGCGCTGATCCAGGTCACCGACAATCCGCTCGAGAACCCCGCCTCACGCGACGTGACGATCACGCCGGACGGGGCTTTCGCCTTGGTGCGACGCGACGGCAACGATGCCGTGTCCTTCGTCTCACTGACGACCGGCACGCGCAGCGACGTGAAGCTGTCGGGCAACGTCACCGATCTCGATCTCAGTGAAGACGGCGCGCGCGCGGTCGCCGTCGTGCGAGACACCTCGGACGTCTTCGTGCTTCCCGTGCCTGGCGCTGCCAGCGACCCGACGATCGTGGACAAGAAAACCGTCAGCGGGGAACTCTTCGGCAGCGTCGCGCTTTCGGCCGATGCCAGCGTCGCGCTTCTCTACACCAACGCGGTGGGCAGCGACCATCTCAGCATCATGAAGCTCGGCCCCGGACCGGACTATCTCACGCATCGCACGGTGGCGCTCAAGGCCCCCATCACCGCGGTGTTCCCAGCTGCGGACGCGGCCCACGCCATCGTGCTGCAGAAGACCGCGGCAGGGAGCAGCAAGGCGGGAGCATTCAGCGTCGTCACCACGTTGGCTCAACTGTCGCCCAAGATCCTCGGCACCGATGCCCCACCGAACGCCGTGGCGATCCAACCCGCACCGAAGAGCGAGCACGCGCTCGTGACCGTGCGCGACGACGCGAAGAAGGTCTTCGGCGCGTACCGCATCACGCTCGCGAACCTGGCAGTCGACTACGTGAAGCTCGCGAGCCCGCCGCTCGCGACCGGCGTCGTGAGCGCCGTGAGCAAAGGCTACATCGCACAGCAGCATCCCGAAGGTCGCATCACCTTCGTCGACTTCGGGAGCGGAGAAGTTCGCACGCTGACCGGCTTCGAGCTCGGGGCCAAGGTCGTGGAGTGAGAGGAACCGCATGAAACGACTGATCATCGCCGCACTCGCTTGCACCGGACTCGCCGCCTGCGGCGAGCGGCCCAGCGCCTGGGACGAACGCGTCTCGTTGCCCGTGACGAGCGTCGGCCTCACCGGCTCCGTGGCTCTCGTGGACAGCTCACTCGATCGGGTGTTGATGCTCAACGCTTCGTCGGACCGCACGCTCCTCGCCACTCCTCTTCGCGTGGGCAAGAACGTGGTGAGTACCGAAGTTTCGCGGGACAGCTCTTCGATGTTCGTGCTGTCGAAAGGGGTGCAGCCACGGCGCAATCCCGACGACGAGCTGCCTTCGTTGACGGTCATCGACGGCGGGACCGAGCCCAAGGTCAGCGCCCGCTACCAGCTCACCGATCCCCTGCAAGGCATCGCCATCGACCCCCAAGGCGAATGGGCGGTCGTGTACGACGCAGGGGGAATCGTCGTGAACCCGAACGAGCTCATCTTCGTGAAGACGGGCGATCCTGGCTTCGAGCCGTTCTCGAAGACGCTGCGGAGCTTCGGCGGTCGCCCGGAACGGCTCACCTTCACCAGCGAGCTCACCGTCCCGAATGGCCCGCCCCGTCGCTTCTTGATCGTCGAGACGGGTCAAGACGTGTCGCTCGTCGACCTTTCGGACCTGAACCGCGAAGAGGTGACCCTCATCCTCCCGCAGACGGCAGCTGGCGACACGGGCAAGCCTCTCGAGGTCGCCTTCCACGACGGCGAGGCCGACGACAAGACCGACGCGCGCATTGCCGTGCGCTTGGCCAACGACTCCAACGTGATGCTCGTCGATCTCGGTGCCCCCGCGGCCGGCGAAGACAAGCCGTTCAAGGCCACCGTCAACGTGGCCGACGTGGGTGGAGTCCCGAGCAGCATCGCCTTCGTCCAAACCGATGGCGGCCTCCGACTCGCAGCGCTCGTCCCCTCGGCGAAAGGCGCGAGCCTCGTCGACCCGGCCACGACAGTGGTGGAGTTGGTCGACTTTCCGAAGCCTTTCTCGCGCATCACTCGGGTCACCGACGACGTGTCGAACAAGCCCCAGAAGAGCGACGTCGCCCTGCTCTGGAGCAACCAGACGACCGGAATCGCCTTCTGGTCGCTCGGCAAGACGAGCGGCACACCGTTCCGCAGCGTGGACGACTACGACATCGGCATCGCCGTCTCGGGCGTGAAGAGCGTTCCGGGAGATCAATACGCCCACTTGAAGATCCTGGAGAGCGCCAGCGCCAGCGAGTTCTACGTGCTCGACCTCGACCAGCGGCAGAGCTTCCCCATGCTCACCAACGCCTCGGGCTTCGAGCTCCACGTCTCACCCGACGGTGAGCGCGCTTGGGCGCTGCGTCCCGGCACGCCGGACTTCGCCAGCATCGATCTGGCGAATCTTCATCCCACGTCGATCCAAGTCGAACGCGACGTCGCGGCGGTGTACGACGTCGCACGCCGCGACTCCGGACGCGCCGCCATCGCGCTCCACGTGCACGAGGGAGCCAACGGGGTCTCCATCGGCGCCACCGTGCTCGACGCGCTCGATCCCGACACGGCCAAGTCGCGCTTCTACGGCGCGCTCATGCTGGGAGGCATCCAGAAATGAAAGCTCTCATCGCGGGCTCCAGCGCCTTGCTGGTTCTGTCGTTGGCCCATGTCACGCTCGCGCAAGTGATCTCTCCGACGCAGACGGAAGACGCTCCGCCCGCCGCGCCTGCCGCGCCCGAAGCTGAAAAGGCGACGGAAGCGCCTCCGCAGACGCCGCCGCCAGCCACACCGCCTGCGCCCGCGTCCCCGCAGCCGAGAGCCCCCGCCGCGTACCCCTGGATGGTCGCGCCGCCAGCTGCAAACGCTCCGCCCGTGGCCGATCGCGAGCCCGAGCCCGACGAACCGATGCCACCGGCGGGACCGCCGGGGTGGCAGGCTTGGATCGGCGCGAAAACCTCCTTCTTCACGGGCACGGGCTTCGATCCTTTCGCTACGAACGATGCCTTCACCCAGGGCAGCCTGGGGTTTTCTCGGCGAGTGTACGGCGCAGCGCCCATCTCGATCGCAGGCGCCATCAGTTTCGACTTCGGCACCAAGCGCGCCGACGCGCGCGGCGAGCCCACCGCGCTCGAAAGCTACCGGCTGCTCGCGGGGCCCGAAGGTCGCTACCACGTGCTGCCCAGTCTCTACGCTTTCGTGCGCCCGAGCGCCGGGGTCCAGCGCACGATCGCGTCGCTCGACGAGGGTTCGACGGGAACGACTCTCCACGCCCGTGAGTGGTCGTTCGCACTCGATGCAAGCGCGGGCGTAGCGTGGTCGTTCCTCGACTTGCGCAGCAAGAGCACCGACCTGATGTTCTGGCTCGTCGGAGACGGTGGCTACGGCTTCACCACCGCGACGGATCTTCGCCTCGAGCCCGACGCGGGCTCGGGTGCTCCGGAACGCACCGCCGCGGTCGACCTGGGTGAGCTTTCGCTCAGCGGCCTCTACTTCCGGGTCTCCGCAGCAGGCACGTTCTGACGAGATCGACGCACCTGACTTCGGGCCCGGTCCGATACCGCTCGGCAGAGGATGGCCGAGCCCGAAGTCGCACGCCGCGACGCACGTGCACCCGATCCGCGCGCACTCGATGCGCAACTGGCGGAGCTCGCTCGGGGGTCAGGGCGCATTCGGCTGGAGCTCGGTGAGCTGCTCGAGGCCATGGGGCGCCGCGGGGGCCACCATCAGCTCGGGTTTTCGTCGTTTTCGGCCTACACGCGCGAACGCATGGGCAGGAGCGGACGCTGGGCGCTCGAAACCCGGACCGTGGCTCGCCGCTTGGCCTGCTTGCCGGACCTGCGCCGATCCCTCGCGTCGGGCGCGCTCGGGTGAGCATGGTCGAGCTCCTTTCGCGCCACGCGACGCCCTCGACCGAGAGCGCGTTCATCGTCGAGGCGCGAACCGCGACCGTGCGCCAGATGCGCCACCGCCTCGCGGAAGGCCAGGGCCAAATGTCCGCCGACGACGAAGAGCCATCGGTGTCGCTGCGACTCACACTCCCCTCGCGCGACGCTTGGCTCCTGGCCTGGACTCGGAATTTCTTCCACCACTCCGCGGGCCACGACGATCCCGATGCCTTCTTGAGCGCGCTCTTGGCAGAGACCTTCGAGAGCGTCTGTGGGGTCCTACCCGACAGCGTGAGCGAGTGCTGGACGGACCCGGCGGCGGAACGCGAGGAGGCACGCCGCGCGGAACGAGAAGCCGAAGCGGAGCGGCAGAGCGAGGCGCACTTCAGCGAACGGGGCCCAGGCGGCTCGGCCGATGGCACCACCCCTCCCGTCGTGGAACTGTTCCAGGTCGCCGACCTGGACGGCCGCATCATCGCCCGGGCGCGCGATCTCACCACCCGCGAGGTCGATCTCGCGCAGACGCTTCTCGAGTTCCATCAGCTCGGCGGAGCGAGGGCGCTCGGCTTCGCTAGCGAGCGACAATACGCCCGCGAGCGGCTCGGGCTCTCGTACTCCGCCTTCAAGTCCGCGGTCGCGCTGGCCCGACACTGGCCCGGGCGTGTCCGGGACGCGCTCGCAAAGCGTGAGCTCGGTCACGAAGCGGCTCGCCTCGTCAGCCGCGTGGCCCGACCGGAGACCGTCGATGCCTGGCTGGCCCGAGCGAAGGAGCGCACGGTGAAGCATCTAGCGGAAGAGGTGCGGGTCGCGGAGCTCGCCCGAGACCTCGGTCGGCCGACGAGGCCACCGACGTTGGAGGAGGTACGAGCGGTGCATCAGCTCGAATCGAGGTTGCTCTCTGGGGATCGCGAAGCCGTGGTCGAAGCCCACGGCCAGATGTCCGCGCGCGCGGGCACCGTGAGCCAGCGGATGCGGGTCAGCCCGGATACGGCGCGCTTCTATCGCGGGCTCGAGCGCGCGACGCGGCATCTGCTCCCCAACGGCATGACCTTCGTGGCGCTCTTGTGCAACGTCTATTGGGACACCTGGCACCACTACTGCGAGCGGAAAGAGGCCTATGCCCACGTCTACGTGCGGGATCTCTTCACTTGCTCGAGCCCCGTGTGCTCACGCCACGACGTCACGCCCCACCACGTGAAGTTCCGATCCGATGGCGGCACGGACGACGATGACAACGTCATCGCGCTTTGCACTTGGTGTCACCTCGAGGGTGTCCACCGCGGGCGCATCCGAGTACGCGGCAAGGCCGGCAAGCTGCGCTTCGAGATCGGGCCCATCGAGGTGAACGGGCGCCGGAAGGTCACTGGCCAGCGTTCGAGCAGCCGGCGTTGACTTCGATCTCGGAGCCGTCGACCTTCAGCTTCGCGAGGTCGCCGTCATTGGGGTGCACCTTCAAGGTACGCTGGCGGTGCCCACCCGGCGGGATCTCGAACGGCTTCTCCTCGATGGTCTTCCTGCCGCCCGGCCAGACCAACGTGTAGCTGGTGAAACGGCAGGAGCTGGGCGTCGGGTTGTCGAAAGAGATCCTCACGCGGTAGTACATCACGCTCTCGTTGCTCGCAGCGATCTCGACGATCTTCGCGCGAGGAACCGCGGCCTCCGGTTCTTCCCGAGCCGAGGCGGCCGGAACGGGCGCCGGCGCGCTCGAACCGGGCGGAGCGGCCTTGGCTTGACCCGAACCACCGCCACAACCCGCGAGAACCAGAAGCACCATCAATACCCCGAGGCTCCGCATGGGGGGCTTTTACCACGCCTCCGCGCAGGCAATTCACTTGAAGCCGACCCCGATGTGGCTAACGGTTCGGGCTCGCCGCGGCCGTGAGCCGGCCGCACTTCCGAAAGGCCAGCACATGAGCACTCCCATTCGGCGCGTCGGCGTCGTCGGAGCCGGCGTGATGGGCGCCGGAATCGCCGCGCATCTTGCCAACGCCTCGGTCGAGGTCTTGCTCCTCGACATCGTTCCTCCGAATCTGAGCGACAAAGAAAAGGGGGACCGCCGGGCAAGGAATCGCTTCGCCGACGGAGGCCTTGAGAAGGCCACCAAGGCCAAACCAGCCGCCTTCTTCCACAAGAGCCGAGCGGAGCTCGTCTGCCCCGGCAACCTCGAAGACGATTTCGCGGCGCTCGCGACCTGCGACCTCGTAATCGAGGCAGTGGTGGAACGCGTCGACGTCAAGCGTGCCCTGTTCGAGCGTCTCGAGAAGACGCTGGGGCCCGACGCCGTGATCGCGTCGAACACGTCCGGCTTGCGCATCCAAGACATGCTCCAAGGCAGGAGCGAACGCTTCAAGCAGCACTTCCTGGTGATGCACTTCTTCAACCCCGTTCGCTACATGAAGCTTCTGGAGCTCGTGGCGGGGCCCGAGACCAGCAAGGAAGTGAAGGACCGCGTAGAGACCTTCGGACGCGAGGTCCTGGGCAAGGGCATCGTTTGGGCCAAGGACACGCCGAACTTCGTCGGCAACCGCATTGGCACGCACGCGATGCTGCTCGGCATCCACGAGATGCTCGCGGCAAGGCTCGCGCCGGAAGATCTCGACGCGGTCACGGGCGAGCCCATGGCGCACCCGAAGAGTGCCAGTTTCCGCACCGCGGACCTGGTTGGGCTCGACACGGTCGTGCACGTGGCCGACAACTGCCATCAGGCGCTGACGAGTGATCCGGAGCGCGAGGTCTTTCAGCTCCCGGAGTACATCCGAGAGATGGTGAAAGCGGGCCTCCTCGGCAACAAGAGCAAAGCTGGCTTCTACAAGAAGGCGGGCGACGACATCCAGACCTTCGACCCCTACGAGAAGAGCTATCGAGGGCGTGGGGGCAGCAAGGAAATCCGCGCCAAGTGCAAAGAGATCGCCGGCGAAGAGGACCCGAAGGCGCGGGTGCGGAAGCTGTTCGAGGACACCGGACCGGCCGGGAGCTTCGGCTGGAAGCTCACGAGTCGCGCGCTTCTCTACGCCGCCAAGATGGTGGGCGAGATCACCGACAGCGTGGCGGCCATCGACGATGCCATGCGCTGGGGCTACGGCTGGGAGCTCGGTCCGTTCGAAACGTGGGATGCCATCGGGTTCACCCGCGCGCTCGAGCGCATGGAGAAAGACGGCCTCGTGATCCCCGGCAACGTCCAGAAGATGAAGGCGCGCGGCGCCGCCGCCTTCTACAAGGGCGACCAGGTGTTCGACCTCACGAAGAGCGACTACGTGAAGCTCTCGACGGATCCGAAGAGCGCACCCATCGCGATGCTCCGCAAAGGCGACAAGCCCGTGCTCGCCACTTCGAGCGCAGAAGCGTGGGACGCCGGCGACGGTGTGCTGTCCGTCACCTACCGCAGCAAGGCCAACAGCATCGATCCAGACGTGATCGCGATGCTGCACCAGGCGACGGAACGGGCCGAACGCGACTTCCGCGCACTGATCATCGCCAACGAAGGCGAGCACTTCAGCGTGGGCGCGAATCTCTTCGGCGTCGTCGTCGCGGCTCAGCAGAAGCAGTGGGACGAGCTCGACAAGATGGTGAACGCCCTCCAGCAGGCCGTTCAGAAGCTGAAGTACGCGAAGGTTCCGGTGGTGGCAGCGCCGTACGGGATGACCGTCGGCGGCGGCCTCGAGGTGTGCCTCGCCGCCGATTCGATCCAGGCGGCAGCCGAAACCTACGCGGGGCTCGTGGAAGTCGGCGTGGGCCTGATCCCAGCTGGCGGTGGCTGTCTCAACCTGGTGTGGCGCGCGCTCGAAGGCATTCCGGAAGGCGCCGACGTCATCGTGCAGTCGCTCGTCGCCCAGGTGTTCAAGAACATCGCCACGGCCAACGTGGCGACCAGCGCGCTCATGGCCAAGGAGCTCGGGTACTTCCGCAAGAACGATGGCATCTCGTTCGACAAGGCGCGCGTCGCGAGTGACGCCAAGGCTCGCGCCATTGGCCTGGCCGAGTCGGGCTACCACCCACCGGTTCCGAAGAGCTACGTGCTGCCGGGGGAAAGCGGCATCGCGACGATCTCGATGCTCGTCGACACCATGGTCGCCGGTGGCTTCGCCACGGAGTACGACGGCGTCATCGCGCGGAAGCTCGCCAGGATCTTGTGTGGTGGAGCCGCCGGCGCCGCCGGCCCGGTTTCCGAGCAGCGCATCCTCGATCTCGAACGCGAGACGTTCCTCTCGCTGTGCGGCGAACAACGCACGCTCGACCGCATGCAGCACATGTTGATGAACAACAAGCCGCTCAGAAACTGACGCATGTCCGACGACCTGCTCGCGCGCTTCGAGTCCGTTCATCGGCGATTCGGCGCGGAGGCACGGCGCGAAAAAAAGCGCCTCCTCCGCGCCTTGGGCGAGAAGGGCAGCGTGAGCATCGACGAGCTACCCGAGCTCGCATCGGCCCTGGAGTTCGTGCGCGCCTATCCCGACGACGAAGAAGTGCTGAGTCGGGCGAGCGAAGTGATTCAGGGCCTCCGCGCGCGCGTGCAGACAGCCGGAGCGGAAGACGCGACCGAGCTCGAAGACAGCGGTGTGCCAGGCAGCACGTGCCGCTACGCGTACTCCTACGCCGTGCTCGACCGGCTCACGCGACGCTTTCCGGGAAGCCTGGAAGTCGACTGGGAGAACTTCGAGGACCAGGGCCGGCTCGGCTCCGTACTGGAGCTCGGCTTCACCGCACCCGAAGGCGAGGCCAACGAGTATTGGCCCTACGCCTGGTCGGACTGGATCGCCCGCACGGGCTCTCGGCGGCGGGGGAGCGATCTCGGGTTCTTGCTCGAGCTCCTGGCCCGTTCGAACCGCAGCAGCCTCGAGCAGGCTGCTCTCTTCGAGATGTGTGACATCCCGATTCGCTACTCGTTGAACGAACCAGGAACGGCCAAAGGCGAGACCACCATCTCGGACACGCGTCCGGCCTTCCAACGGGGCGACGTGCCGAAGGAGCGTTTCGAGCTCCGTCCCGAGATCCTGCGGCCCCTCGGACTCCCTCGCCCTTTGTCGCCGGTGCGCGGTGCCGAAGTGATCGATGCTTGCACCGCGGCGCTCGCGAGCCGGCTGCTCGAGATCCATCCCCTCATCTACGCTTCGACCGCCGACGTGCTGCTCGTACCGTTCGAGCGCGGTGTGTCCATCGTGCTCGCCGGGGTTCTCCCCGAGCACCGCGCGCCGCTCGGCGCTTCGTATTTCTTCTTGGTGCTGAAGAACGGCGTGCCGGTCGCCTACGGTCCCGCTGCGCCATTGTTCGGGGCCTGCGAGCTCGGCATCAACGTGTTCCCGGAGTTTCGCGGCGGCGAGATCCGCTACTTCTACGCTCAGTTCATGCGGCTTTTGCACCATGCACTCGGCGTCGAGCTCTTCTATCTCACGCGCTACGGCATGGGCGAGGACAACCCCGATGCCATCGCGAGCGGCGCCTTCTGGTTCTATCGAAAGCTCGGCTTCGTCCCGACGAACCCTGCCGTCGAGCGCTTGGCGCGCGACGAGGAAACACGGATGCAGGCCGACCCCAAGTACCGCTCGGACCGCAAGATGCTCCGGCGCCTTTCGCACACCGAAGCCGTGCTCGATCTCTCCGGGGGACGGCGACGCCCATTCGACTTCGGCGGGCTCGGAATGCGGGTGAGCGAAGCCATCGCCGCGCGGTACGACGGCGACCGCGAGCGCGCGGTGGGGAAGGCCTCGGCCAACACGCGGAAGGCGCTCGCCGTCCGAGACTTCGCCCGGTGGACCGCCGACGAGCGCGCGTCACTCGGTCGACTCGCTCCGATTCTGGAGCTGATCCCCGAGCTCGCTGGGCTCCGCGGCGCGGACCGAGATCGGCTCGTGCGCATCGTGCGGGGCAAAGGTAGCCGGAGCGAAACCGAAGCGACGAGGCTCCTCGCCGCGCACGCGCGCTTCGAAGCACTGCTCCGTGCCGTGGTCGATGGGTGAGCGCTCAGGCGCGTCTTTCACGATCACGGTCCAATCGTCGGCGGAGTGGCCACGTTCGAGCCAGCGATCCATCTCTCGGGCGATGGCGGGCAACACGGCGAGCGGCATCCCGCTGCGCTCGGCTTCTTCCAACATCAAGCGAGCGTCCTTGCGGGCCATGCCGAGCTCCCACGACGGGTGGCTGAAATCGCCGTCGAGCATGCGCTTCACGCGCGCGGGCAGGAGCATTCCTGGATTGAACAGGTCGAACAGCGCACCGGCCTCGGCCCCTGGGATGCCGAGGGCCTTGGCTAGCGCGAACGTGTCGGCGAGCCCGGCCGTCATGGCGATGAGGAAGGAATTGCCGAGGAGCTTCATGCCTGCTGCGCGTTCTGGTTCCGACCCGAGGTAGACGAGCTTGCCGGTCATTGGGGCCAGCTGCGGCTCCAAGCGATCGAAGAGCGCGCGCTCGCCCGAGGCCAACATGAGCCCCGTGCTCTCCAAGGCGTTCACAGGCCCCATGAACACGGGAGCGTGTTGGAATGCGACGCCGCGTTCGGCCCAGCGTCGAGCCCGAGCTCTCGTGCCGGTGGCTGACGTGGTCGTGTGATCGACGATCACGACATCGGGTTCGAACCCGGGCCTCGCGCGCTCGAGTACTTCGTCGACCGCTGCGTCGTCCGACAGCACGAGGTGAACGCGCTTCGCCCCGCGCGCCGCCGACGCTGGATCTTCGAAAACCTGCGCACCATCGGCCTCGAGTGCCTTCGCCTTCTCCAACGTACGATTCCAGATGCGTACTTCTTCTCCTCTTCGGCGGAGCGCGCGCACGAAGCCGGTTCCGAGAAGACCCATGCCGTAAAAAGCGATCATGCGCGGAGCATGCCCGTGCGCCCGTTTGCGCGAAAGACCGGACGGATCCGAGGACGCGGACGTGATAGCTTTCGGGCATGTGGCGAAAGCTCGCGTGGGCGCTGCCCGTCTTGGCTACTTCCTGCGGCTCGAGTGGGAGCGGTGGCGGAGCCGGTGGCGGGAGCAACACGGGCGGAACCGCGAGCGGCGGCGCCAGTGGCTCGGGCGGAACCGCGACGGGCGGCGCCAGTGGCTCGGGCGGCACCGCGACGGGCGGCGCCAGTGGCTCGGGCGGCAGCGCAACGGGTGGCGCTAGCGGCTCTGGCGGCGCGAGTGGTGCGGGTGGCACCGCAGCCGGCGGCGCGAGCGGTGCGGGCGGAACCTCCGTAGGTGGAGCGAGCGGGTCGGGGGGCACGATGACCGGCGGCACGGGTGGAACCGGCGGTAGCGGGATCTGTGTGCCGGGAAGCCAACATCCTTGCTACACCGGCCCTGCTGCGGCGCAGGGCGTGGGGTCCTGCGTGAAGGGCGTCGAGGTCTGCAACGCCGCAGGCACGGGCTACGGCGCGTGCAGTGGGGATGTCCTGCCGGGCACCCAGACCTGCACGCTGCCAGCGTTGGACGACGACTGCAACGGCACCGCCAACGAGAATTGTTGCACGGCCGGGGCATGGACCAAGGAAGTCGTCGAGAGCGCAGGGGACGTCGGCACCGAGAACTCCATCGCCGTCGACCTGAAAGGTGGCGTGCACATCGCGTACTACGACGCCACCGTCCCCTCTCCCGGCAACGCCGTCAGCGATCTCCGCTACGCCTACCGTCCCCGGGGCGGAGTGTTTTCCACGAGTGCGATCCATACCCAGAGTAGCTTCGGCATCGGCACGTCCATCGCCACGGACGCGGGCGGCGGCGTCCACGTGAGTTACTACCAAGCAGCGGGCGCGTCGCTCTGGTACGCGCACAAGCCGGCGGGCGGTGTCTGGGCGACCTCTCAAGTCTTGAGCGTGTCGGCAGCCACGCCGAAGAGCGCCATCGCGGTCGACGGGCTGGGCAACGTCCACATCGCGTTCAAGGCGAACGACCAAGTGCGCCACGCCAAGCTACCCGCGGGCGCGAGCACCTGGACGTTCCAGACCATCGCGAACTCCAAGGGGGGCAACTTGGCCCTCGTCCTCGACTCCGCGGCGCTGGGACACGTCGTCGCCACGTCGTACGGCATCACGAGCTTCGCCGCGCTGACCTACGGACGCATGAATCTGGATGGCAGCTGGAGCGTGACCGCCGTTGGGTACTCGCAGAGCGGCGTGGGGCTCGACGTCGACGCCAAAGACATGCTCCACATCGCCTACGGCAACGAGGCCAGCCCCTATTTGCGCTACGGCACCAAAGCCGCGGGCACCACCAGCTGGACCGGAGAGAATTGCTGGGGGCCCGGGCTCTGCACGCCAGCGACCGGCGACCTCGACATCGGCGTGGACGCGAAGGGCGTGGCGCACGTGCTCTACTACGACGGCGCCCTGCGCTACGCGCGCAGGATCGGCTCCGCGAGCTGGAAGCTCGAAGTCGTCGATGGGGCGAGCGATGCGGGCTCCCACCTATCGGAAGCGCTCGACACGGGCGGCGGAGTTCACGTCGCGTACTACGACGCCACGTCCAAGGACCTGAAGTACGCCTACCGCTGCCCCTGATGCTCGGCGGAAGCTACATCGGTCAGATGGTCGGGCTCACCTTCGGTGAGTACCTCGGCCGCCAAATCGCCCTCAGCGCGTGTCGCGACGACAGCGAGGACGACGACTTCGAGCGGAGGCCGTTTCGGCCCTCGCTCGGCAGCGTGCCCGGCGCGGTCGATCTCCGCCCCTGGATGACCCCGGTGGAAGAACAAGGCACCATCGGAAGCTGCACGGCCAACGCGCTGGCCGCGGCCCTCGAGTACCTGATCTTTCGCGAGCGACGCCAGCACATCGATCTGTCTCGCCTGTTCATCTACTTCAACCAACGGCTGTGGGACGACCGCGTGCGCGAAGACTCGGGAGCCTCCCTGGTGAGCGGGATCCGCGTACTTTCCCGGGCCGGAGTGCCACGCGAAGCGAGCTGGCCCTACGATCGCGACCTCTTCGCGGTGCAACCACCGGAAGCGGTGTTCCAGGAGGCATCGGAGCATCGCGTCACCGACTGGTGGTACGTGCCCATCGACGGCGACGCGCTCCGAGGGTGTCTGGCAGCCGGGTTTCCAGTCGCGTTCGGCACCCGAGTCACCCAGTCCTTCGTGAACACACCGCGCACCGGCTTGTGCGGCATGCCGAGCGGGGCGGACGCCCGCAAGCACGGCCGGCACGCGCTGCTGCTCGTGGGTTACGACGACTCGCGCCGGCTCTTCATCGTCAAGAACTCCTGGGGCGACGACTGGGGCGACCGCGGCTACGTCTACATGCCGTACGCCTACGTGTTGGATCCGAAACTCACGCAGAGCGGCTGGGCCATTCGCGTCACCACACGGGATTCGTTCGATCCCAGGGAGCCACCCGTCGTGAACGCACGGCTCGCACCCAAGGCGCCACCCGAAGGTTCTGCCGGCGGTACTCGCGCGGTGGCAAGCGTCGCCAACATGGGCGCCCAAGTCGCGGTCGGCGCGCTCACGGGCAGCAGCCTGCTCGGCGGGCTGGCCGGGGGACTGGTCGCGGGGATGGCACCGGGGCTCGCGCGCGTGATGCGCGGCAGGGACCGCGGAGCGTTCATGGAGCGCGATCGCGGCGACGAGATCCTGGCGCTTCTGCGCGGCGCGGGGGCTCCAGCACCTAGCCAGAGAGTCGCACCGTGGACGGGTGCGCCCCCGGTCGCCGTCGCACCCGTCGCGCCCGTCGCACCGGCGACCCGAGTGGTCGCCATGGATTTCGTGACGCACATGCCGAATCGCATCGCCGAGGTCTGGCGCGAGAGCGGCGGCAAGGGCGGGAGCCTGGGCGCTCCGGTCTCCGAACCTGAGCGCATCGCCGAAGATCCCTGGTCGGGCAGTGTCGTGCGCTTCGAACACGGCGCCGTCTTCGCTTGGGATCCCCCGCGGGACGCGCCGGCGACCCGCCCGTTCGTCGTCGCCGAAGACGAGGCGAGTTACAGGCGTTGGCTCGAGCTCGGCGCCGCGCATTCTCCGCTGGGGTTTCCCATCGCTCCGGTGCAAGCAAGCCCAGACGGGCAAGCACGAGTCCTGTGGTGCACGCGAGGCGCGGTGATCGACCGCGGCGAGCTGGGCGCGTTCTCACTCTTCGGCTCCCTCTTCTCGCATTGGCGAGCCCTCGGCGGCTTCGGCAGCGATCTTGGATATCCCGTGGCCGATCCCGTGATCCCCGAAGATCCACGCGAGCCCCAGCTCATCCGTTTCGAGCGAGGAACGCTCGGCTGGACGGCGAGCCGCGGTGCATTCCGAAAGTGAGCTCAGACCGCTCGCGACAGCCTACGGATCGCGAACCAGAACATGCGGGCACCCGCGTACCACGCCAACGCCACGCCATCGGTCACCACGATGGCGTAGACGGAGAGTGCAGCCACGCCCAGCGCGGCCACACTGGTGGCGTAGCCGTGAACGTAGTCGAAGCCGCGGCCACTGACGCGCGCGATGCGCCGGCTGACACGGCGCCAACCGATCCCCTCGAGTCCGAACAAGCCGAGGATGGGGTGGGGATGCAGGCGGTCGAGCGCGCGAAACGCCTGTTCGACCGCGAGCGAGCGCTCTTCGGCGGGGGCCTTCTCGATGGCGATGCAGCTCTCGACCAGCTCGATCACGTTCTGGTAGTACTGCGACGTGTCCGCTCCGCCGGCATCGGCCACGAGCAGCGCTGCCTCGTCGAGCCGATCCGAGAGGGATGCGTCCAACGCAAGGAGCGCCGAGTGCGCCGAGAAGCTCGAATCACGAGGCAGCTTCAAAGCGTCGTGGCTCACGCCGCGAGCCATGGACCAGAGGCCCAATCCCCGGAGCGAAGTGGCGAGGTTCAGCAGCATCCATGCGCTCGGCCTTCGCGAGTCGTAGCTCGCGAGCCAGAGCGCACACAACAAGTTGGCATTGGCGTTGGCAAGTGCGTAGCCGACGCTTCCCCAGAGCTCGATCTCGGCACGCGTGAAGCGCGGGTTGAAGCACACGAGCCAGAGCACTCCGATCCAACTTTGCCTCTCCCCGAGGTAGTCGAACGTGGTCGCCAGCGCGCGTCCAGCGGCGCGCGGGTTGCGCCGAATCAAGCGCCAGAAGGTCGCGACTCCCGGCACTTCGTTGCCGCGAAGCCGGTGCGTGGCCCAGGCCCGGCCCACCGACTCGGGGGCATCTGGCTCATCGAGAGCGCGCGCGAGCATGCGTTTCGCGAAGTACCAGTCCACGTCCGTGGCCATCGAAGCCGCATTCTGGACGAGCGACGGAGGGGCGTCGGGATCGAGCAGGAGCGCCTGGAGCGCTCGTTCGGCTTCACGCCAGTCCTTCTCCAGCATCGCAATGCGAAAGCTCAAGTACTCGACATCGTACGTCGCGACGTGGGCGCGTGAGCGCGCGAGCACGCGCCGGGCCTTCACGGGCTGCTGGGCCTCGAGCCACGCCTCCACCAGCCGGTGCAACCCGAACCGGTACCCAGGGTCGAGCGCGAGCGCCGTACGGAACGCTTTCCGCGCTTCTTTCGGCCGGCCCGCGGCGACGAGCGCATCGGCGAGGTAGCCGTGGGCCGGAGCGGCCGAGGGAGAGAGCCTCACGAGCGCCCGGGCAGCTTCGAGCGCCGTGGCGGTGTCCTTGGTGTGCTCCGCCCAGTCGGCGAGTTGCTGAAAACCCCATTCGTACTCCGGCTGCTCGGCAACCACTGCCTTCATCTTGGCGATGGCCGCCCGAGATCACCGAAGCGCGCATGGACCCACGCTTCGCGCCCGCGGAGCAGCGCGGGCACGTTGGCGCCGAAGTGCGCCGGCCGGCAGCGCGCGAGCGCGGCGCCGCGATGACCGAGCTCGGCAGCGTAGACTGCGCTCGCATCGTAGGCTTCGATGCACGACGGATCGATCTCGAGCACGTGGGCCAATGTCTCGAGGGCGGAACGCACGTCGTCCCGCGATTGGAACTCGGCTAATCGGAGAAAGATCCGAGTGTCCCAGGGGCGGCGCTCGGCGAGCTGGCGCACGAGGCTTCGCGGATCGAACTCGCCGGTTTCGCCCCATGCAGCGAGCCGATCCCAGGCTCGAGCCTCGCCAGGGTCGGCCTCGAGCGCTCGACGAACCTCGCTCACGGCTTCGTCGCGGCGGCCCGAGCGCCAGAGCACGTCGGCATGCGCGAGAAGGAGCGCGGGCTCGAGGGGGCTCAGGCGCAGCGCGCGCTCGAGGGCGGACGCACCGTGGTCGTCGGCGCCGGATCGGCTCAGCAGGTCGGCGTAGAGCCGCGCCGCACCGACGTCGCCGGGAGCGACGTCGAGCGCCTTCTCGACCGCAGCTCGTGCAGCTTCGAGGTTCTCGTCTGCGCGATGCGCGCGCGCCAGCTCGAGCCAGGTGCCAGACATCAGAGGAAAGCGCTCGCTCGCCGCCCGCGCGAGCTCCACGGATGCGCGTACGTCTCCGCACGCCCTGGCGTGCCACGCGGCGCACTGCCAGACCGCGGGCAAGTCGGGCCTGCGCTGGCGGAGCTCGTCGAGCTCTAGCGCGAGGCGTGCCGGCTCCAAACGCCGCCGCGCTTCGTCGTACCACGCCAGGACTCCACGACCGTCCAAGCTCCCGCGCGCGACCTCGGAGTACACGTGGGCGAGGAGCTCCTCGGCATCGGCCCTGCCCGTCGTCAGCGCCAGCGCTCGCACGATTGCGAGGTCGCTGTCGGGGTAGATCTCCACCGCGCGTACGTACGCGCTCCTCGCGCCTACCAGGTCGGCACCGACCTCACGCACTCGGGCGTCGACCAAGTGGCTCGACACGTGATCGGGCGCGACCTCCAGCGCGAGTCGGCTCTCCTCGCGCGCCTCGCCGACGCGACCCGTGCGAGAGAGCACGAGCGCGAGCTCCCGTCGAGCCCAGGCATCGCTCGGCTCGAGCTCGAGCAGTCGACGCACGAGCACCTCGACGCGCGCCGGAGCTTCGTCCCCGTGCCACTCGGCGGCGAGTCGGAGGAGCGCCGCGTTGTTGGGGAACCGACTCGTGACCTCGAGCATGTGTGCCCGTGCGCTGGCGGGCCCGTGCACCGCGGCGAGCCGCTCGCAGAGCGCCGCATGGGCGCGCACCGAGAATGGTTCATCGCGGACGATCTCGCGACCGAGCTCGATGGCGCGCTCGTGCTCACCGGAGAGCCACGCGACATAGGCAGCGCTCTCGCGCCATGCGTGGGGGGGTGTGCGGGGCTTGGCGTGTTCGAGCCCGTCGCGTGCGAGCTCGAACTTCCCGTAGCGAGCGTGTGCCTCGGCGCAAAAGCAGGCGAGCTCCCCGTCGTCTGGACGCACCGCTTGCGCTCGCTCGAGGAGCTCGAACCCTTCGGCCGCGAGATCCACGGACTCGAGCGCTGCGAACAAGGTGATGGCCGGGCGCGCCGAACGCTTGGCGAAGCGCTCGAAGCGTGCGCGCAAGAAATCGAGAGCTTGCTCCTTGCTGCCCTGGGCGCGCGCAGCCTCGAAGTAGGCCTCGGCCCAGGTCTCGTTCATCGGGTCGAGACAGGCGGCGAGCCGGTGCAGGGTGAGCGCTCGAACGAAATCACGCCTCCGCCAGGCGGCCCGCGCGAGAAGCCCGACCACCTGAGAGCGTTCGGGCATGGCCGCAGCAACGCGACGCAGGATGCGCTCGGCGCGGGGGATCTCCCGTGAGTCTTGCAGCAGCTCCGCCGCCAACATCTCGCCGAAGACGGGGTGTACGACGTCGCGCGCATGGATGACCTCGAGGGCCTGGCGCACCCGAGCGAAGGTCGCCGTCTGCCGCAGCGCGTTCAAGTGCGTGATGAGCCAGGTAGGCTCGTCGGGAAACGTGACGAGTGCTTCGTCGGCAACCCGTTCGAGCTCGTGGGGATTCGAATCGTAGGCAGCGATGGCGCGACGAGCCAGGTACGCGAGGTGGTGCTTCGGTGCCCGCTCGTTGAGCTCGGCGGCCCGCGCAAGCGCACGCGGCCGGTCGTGCGCATCGAGGGCTGCTTCCAGATCCTCGTTGATCTCGTAGAGCGCCCGGTCCGGAAACTCGATGCCATCGAACGCATCCGACCTGTCCGCGGGGACGAGCGCAAAGCCGCGCGGCCCGTGCGCGCGGTAGCGCTGCAGGAAAGGTTCGGCCACGGCTTCGACCGTCCCCGGCAGGTAAGGGTCGCGGAGAAAGAGCGTGCCGCGGCGCTGATCGTATCCGATCACAGCCTGCGCGTGAGCCGAGATCGCCTGCACCGTGGTGATCACGAACGGGATCTTGCGATCGACGAGCGCCGATGCGGTGGCGTAGTCGGTGGAGAACTCCCGAGTGACCCAGCCGTTCTCCTTCGCCCACTTACGCTCGGAATGTGCCGGCGTGCCGTCGTAGCAGATGCGCTCGACGAGCTCGAGATGGTCCACTCGTCGCTCCCAGAAGTTCCCGAGAGTCGAGAGCGTCGCCGGCACACACGTCATGTGGTGCTGCCGTACGAACCCCACGTCCAGGATCGTTCGCTTGCCTTCGCGCCGAGCTTCCAGTCGTTCCGCGAGATCTTGGAAGAAGCCTGGGCCTGCGCGCTTCGCCTCGGCGATGGCCCCCTCCAAGTCATCGCCGAAGTAACGCGCGTCCGAGCGCAAACCCGCCAGGTGACGCTGGCCATCCGTTTCGAGCAGAGGTAGAAGCTTCTCGGCGCGCTCCACCGAGACCAGCACGTCGGCGTGACGTCCCAATTCGCGCTCGATGCGGGCCAGAGCCAGGTGAAACGCTCCGCACTCTTCCGCGGGAGCGGACGTGCGAAGGAGCTCGTGTGCCGCTTCGAACTCGGCCCTGAGCTCCAACATGTCGGCGAGCGCTTCGACCGAAGCCCGGTGGCGGGGATGCTGCCCGAAGTTGGTCCGCGCGAGCTCGAGCGCCTCGTCGTAGCGGTCTTGGGCCGAGAGCCAAGAGACCCTCAAGGTCGTCCCGTAGGGGTCGTCGGGAGTGAGCTCTTCGGCGACCGCCAGCCACTGCTCGGCGCTCTCGAAGTCGCGGAACGCCATGGCGTTCACGGCACGCGACCAGGCGTAGTGCTGTCGATCCTCCGTGCTCGCGCGCTCATCCGGCGATTCGGCTTCGAGGAACGCGAACGCCCCGAGGGGACCGCGCGCGTCCAAGCAGGTGGAGTGGACCCAGAACCGGGCGAGCGGGTGCCGCGCATCCCTGCGAAAGCTCGCCAGCGCCAGGCGCCGTGCCCTGGCTCGTCCGCCGAGGTGGCCCACGAGCCGAACGGCCGCACAGGATGCGGGCGTCGTTCGCCAGCTCTCGAAGGGCCCGAAAGCCTCCACTCTCGCCAGCGCGGTGCCGAAGCGGCCCTCGTCGCACAGCCCGTGCAGGTCGGCGACGACCTCAGGAGGTGGCTCGAGATCCCCACTCGTCCGCACGTCCGGATGTTCGAGCCGTCGGCTCCGCGCAGCAAGCGCCGTGTAGGGCGTTCTCGTGAATGAGGAGCGCGCCGCCTGCATCGTAGACGGCCGAACCAAGCAGAGTGGGGCCTCGGACGCGCTTCTTGCGAACGGCCGTCCGTGCCCAGACGAGAGGAGCGTCGAGATGAAGGGGACGGGTTTGCCTCGCGGAGGTTGGGCTGTCGTGTTTGCGTTGTTGTCAGGATGCGCGACGCCCGTCGACGATCTCGGAGTAGCTCCGACGGCCGCCGCTGGCACCGGCGGGGTCAGCGGCGGTTCTTGTCACGCGCCGACGTGCGGGGCGTGCAAGACCTGCAAGGACATGTGCCTGTGCTCGGGTTCCTCCCTCGCGCAGTGCCAAGTGCTGTGCGCCCAGGGGACGGGTGGGGGCGCCGGCACGGGAGCCGGCGGAGCGTCCGGGGGAGCCGGCGGCAGCGCGGCCGGCGGCGCCGGCGCTGGAGGCAGCGGAGGCTACGGTTCGACCGGAGGCTATGCCTCGGGCGGCAGCTCGGGCTCGACGTGCTCGGTGACGGTGGGCGACCCGGCTTGTGATGCGTGCATCGGAAGTCAGTGTTGCAGCGAAACCCAGGCCTGCGCCTACGACCCGACCTGCGGACAGCTCATGAACTGCCTCGCGACGGCGCCAGAGTGCCAGAACGCCTACACACTCAGCGAGCTGGCGAGCTGCGCGGACACGGCGTGCCCGGCCTATGCCTCGGCCAAGAACCTGTTCATCGGCTACGTGAGCTGCCTCGGCACGAGCTGCGCCGCGCAATGTGGCTCGTGAGTTGACGTGCGTCGGGAGTCGGCGCATCGAATCCAGATGCGAAGGCTCTGGGTCGCGAGTGCGTTCCTACTCTTCTGCTGTGGCTCCGAGGGCGGAGGCGGAGGCAGCGGCGGTCAAGCCGGAAGCACGGCCGCGGGCGGAACGAGTGCGACGGGTTGCCGCTTCGAGCAGGCCAGCTGCAAGGCCTGCATCCAGAGCGCGTGCGACGCCGTCGCCACCGCCTGCTACGACACCGGCTGGCAGTCGCGGCCGCTCTGCGCCGCAGGCAGCAGTGCTGCGGCCACCTGCGACTCGCCGGCGCTCACCACCGGAGAGGCGGCCTTGAAAGCCCAGACGGACTACTCGAAGTGCGTCCTCGGGAGTTGCGCCTCGAAGTGCTCCGGCTGAACCCGACCGTCGTCAGGCGAGCTCGAAGAGCCCGGCGGCTCCCATGCCGCCGCCGATGCACATGCTGACGATGCCGCGCTTCTTTCCGCGGCGCTCGAGCTCGCGCAGCAACGTCGCCGTGAGCTTCGCTCCCGTGCAGCCGAGCGGGTGACCGAGAGCAATGGCTCCGCCGTTCGGGTTCAGCTTCTCGTCGGGGATCCCGAGCTCGCGCTGCACGTACACGGCCTGCGCCGCGAAAGCCTCGTTGATCTCGAACAGATCGATGTCCGACAGCGAAAGGCCGGTCCTCTTCAGGAGCTTCTTCACGGCGGGCACCGGGCCGATGCCCATGATGGCGGGGTCGACGCCCGCGGTGGCGTAGGCGCGGAACCAAGCCTTGGGCTTGAGGCCGAGCTCGGCAGCTCTGGCCTTCGACATCACCAGCGCGGCGGCGGCACCGTCGGAGAGCGGTGAAGCGTTTCCAGGCGTGACGCTGCCGCCCAGCATGAAGCTCGGCTTGAGCTGAGCCAGCGCCTCGAGGGTCACGCCCTCGCGAATCAACTCGTCGCTGCGAAAATCTCGCTTCGTGCGCTGGCCATTGGCGAACTCGATGGCCTGAACCGTCACGATCTCGTCTTCGAAGCGCCCTGCCTTGCGCGCGGCGGCTGCCTTCTCTTGGCTCTTCAGCGCGAACTCGTCTTGCACCGCTCGCGAAACCTCGAACTGCTTCGCGACGTTCTCCGCCGTGATGCCCATGGGCGTGTAGGCACTCGGCATGCTCTCCATCAGCTCGGGGCTCGCGCTGATCTTGTTCCCGGTCATGGGCACGGTGCTCATGCTCTCGACACCGCCTGCGATGACGATGTCGTGGTGACCGAGCGCCACGGAGCCGGCCGCGATGGCGATGGCTTGAAGCCCGCTGGAACAAAAGCGGTTGATGGTCATGGCGCTGGTCTCGACCGGAACGCCACCCAGGATCGCCGCGAGGCGCGCGATGTTGAGACCTTGCTCCCCTTCCGGCATCGCGCAGCCGAGGACGACGTCTTCCACCTGGGCCGGCGCCACTTGCGGCACGCGGGCGAGCAGTCCGCGGATCACGTCGCCCGCGAGCTCGTCGGGACGCTTGAGCGCGAGGGAGCCCTTGTACGCGCGGCCAACTGCTGAACGGACGGCTTCGATGATGGCGATGTCGGTCATGGCGAAAACCTCGCCCCCGACTTACGCCGACCCAACTCGGCGAGCAAGGCGCTATCATCGGCCCATGAAGACCGACGTCGAGATCGCTCGCAGCGTCACCCCGCGGCCCATCTCCGAGATCGCCGACAAGCTCGGCATCGCCCCGGAACGCCTGATCCCCTACGGACGGGACAAGGCCAAGGTCGAGCTCTCGGCGCTCAACGAGCCTCGGAAGCGACCGAAGGCGCCGCGCCTCGTGCTGGTGTCAGCCATCACGCCGACCCCGGCAGGGGAAGGGAAAACCACGACGACCATTGGCCTTGGGCAGGCCCTGTCGAAGCTCGGCGAATCGGTCTGTCTCGCGCTGCGTGAGCCTTCGCTCGGCCCGTGCATGGGCATGAAGGGCGGCGCCACCGGCGGCGGGCACAGCCAGGTCATGCCGGCCGACTCCATCAACTTGCACTTCACCGGTGACTTCCACGCCGTGACCGCTGCGCACAATTTGCTGGCGGCGGTCTTGGACAACCACATCCACTTCGCATCCGGCGTCGAGATCAACCCGCGCCGCGTGCTCTGGCGGCGTGTCATCGACATGAACGATCGCGCGCTCCGCAACGTGATCATCGGTCTCGGCGGCGTGATGCAGGGCGTGCCTCGCGAGACGGGTTTCGACATCACCGCGGCCTCCGAGATCATGGCGATGCTGTGCTTGGCCGAGGGCTACGACGATCTCCGCCGCCGCCTGGACCGCACGCTGGTCGCGTTCACGTTCGAAGGAAAACCCGTGACGGCGGGCGAGCTCAAGGCCACCGGCGCGGTGCTGGCGCTGCTCAAGGACGCTCTCATGCCGAACCTGGTGCAGACGCTCGAGGGCACGCCGTGCTTCGTCCACGGGGGACCGTTCGCCAACATCGCCCACGGCTGCAACAGCGTGCTCGCGACGCGCATGGCCCTCCACCACGCCGACTGGGCCGTCACCGAGGCGGGTTTCGGCTTCGATCTCGGCGCCGAGAAGTTCTTCGACATCAAGTGCGCCGGCGCGGGCCTCGATCCGGCAGCCGTGGTCCTCGTGGCGACGATCCGGGCGTTGAAGATGCACGGCGGCGTCAAGAAGGACGACCTGACGGCCAAGAACGTGGCAGCCGTCGAGGCCGGCCTGCCGAACCTCGAAAAGCACATCGAGAACATCCGCTGCTTCGGCGAGTCACCGGTAGTCGCATTGAATCGCTTCGGCGGCGACAGCGAGGAAGAGATCGCGGTGGTGCGAGCGTTCTGCGAGAAGACCGGAACCCCCTTCGCCGTGAGCGACCACCACGCGCGTGGCGGCGACGGCGCCATCGAGCTCGCCAAAACGTTGATGACGCACGCGGAGAGCACTCCGGTGCCGTTCAAGCCGCTCTACGACTGGACGTGGCCGGTCGTGGACAAGATCCGCACTATCTGCCAGCGCATTTACGGAGCGAAGGACGTGGTGCTCACGGCAGCCGCCCAGCGCGATCTGGAAGAGATCAATCGCCTCGGCTACGCCGGGCTCCCCATCTGCATGGCGAAGACCCAAAACTCGCTCTCCGACGATCCGAATCGGCGCGGGCGCCCCACGGACTTCGAGGTGACCGTGCGCAACATCCAGATCAACTCGGGGGCGGGGTTCTTGGTGGTACTGACGGGCGACATCATGCGCATGCCGGGCCTACCGAAGCACCCAGCCTCGGAGAACATCGACGTGGTCGACGGGCGCATCGTGGGCCTGCGATGAGCCCGGCGCTCTGGCTCGCACCGGCGACCCGTGCCAGAGTCGAGCGCGTGGCTGCTCGCGGCTTCCTGCTGACGCCCTTGCTCTTCATGGCTTGCCAGGGCGCCACGGTGGGCGAGGGCGGTTCCGACGCCGGTCTGACCGGAGGCACGAGCCCGGGAGGCGGCGGCAGCGCGACCGGAGGCTCGAGCGGCAGCGGGGGCAGCTCGGCCAGCGGGGGCAGCTCCGGCAGCTCGGGCAGCGGGGGCAACGCCGGCGGTACCGTCGGGCCCGGACCCCACGGTTCGCTCCCGACCGGCTATTGCTGCACCGCCGACGAAGAGTGCCGCTACCGCACCTGCCTGGACGTCGGCGGCGTCAAGCTGTGCAGTGATCCTTGCTCACAAGACGATACCTGCAACAGCGCTCCGAACATGGTCTGCGACAAGAGCCAGTCGCAGTGCGTACCCAAGGGCGCGCCGAGCTGCATCCCCGCCGATCAGTGGACGAACGGCACGGGCAAGATCGGGTCGTGTTGCATCGCCACCGGCGACGGACACGCCGGCCAAGAGTGCGAGGGCAACCTGTGCTTCGCGTTCGGGCCGATTTCGAATCCGTTCATCTGCATCCAGGCCTGCGACAAACCCGCCGACTGTCCGCCCAAGTATCAGTGCAACACGTTCGAGCACTTCTGCTGGCCCATCGCCGAGACCTACGACTGCCAGTGATCACCGCGGTTCACGGCTGGTGCTCGAACGCGCCCGAGTCGCAGCTCGCGTCTCTGGGCTTCCCGCGCTGATCGTATTTCGGGCAGTTCTTCCCGATGTCGAACGCCGGGCTCCCGGCCGAGATCGCTTGGGTCTTGGTCGGTCCCTCGTTGTCTGCGAGCGCGCCGAGACCCGGGTCGGCGAAGACGATGCCGGCCGCGCACTTGGTGTCGTCGTTGCCGTTGTTCTTCTTGGCAGGCCACTGCACGTTGCCGCCGCCGTCTTCGAAGGTCTCGTGACAGGCGAGCGCGCTGAACTGGTTCTGCGTGGTGTTGTTGGCGAAGATCACGTTGGTGAGCTTCACCGCCCCGCTCTGCCCCTTGAAGATCACCGGACCGTAGTCGGCCGAGTTGTTCGAGAACGTGCAGTTTTGCACGTCCACCTTGCCGTTCCCCGCCCAGAGTGCCCCGGCGTTGCCCGGTGTGCCGTTGCCGGTGAAGGTGGAGTTCTCGAACTTGGCGTCGCTGCCGCCACCCAGGAAGATCCCTCCGGCGTGCTCGCCGGTGCTGTTGTTGGAGATCGTCGAGCTCGTGAACGTGAGCGGCACGCCCTCGTAGTAGATGCTGCCCGTACCGCCTCCCGGGCTCCCCGCCATGTCGTTGCCCTCGAACGTGGTGCGATCGATGGCCGCCCCGCTCCCCTCGAGGTCGTAACAGAAGAGCGCGCTGCCGTGGACCTTCGCGTGGTTCTTCTCGAACACGCTGCCGCAAAGCACGAAGTCGACTGGCGCGTCGAGCCACATGCGGTCGATGTAGAGCCCTCCGCCGTTTCCGTACTGTCCATCGCCGTAGCTCGTGGCCGAGTTGCCGTAGAACACCGAGTTGGCGACGCTGAGGTTCGTGCTGCGACTGAGCACGGCGCCGCCCGTCGATCCGCTGTTGTTCGTGAACGTAGTGCCCGAGAGCACCGCTTTGGTGAGCCCCCCCGCGTAGATGGCGCCTCCCCCCACGTCGTGATCGAGGCTTTCGCTGTGGTTGTTCTCGAACACCACGTCGATGACTTCGAGGGTGCCGAACCATGGGTGCAAGAGACCGGCTCCACTCTCGTTGGCGCTGCCCTTCGCCACGAAACCGTCGCGGACGGTCAAGCGTTGCAGCACGAAGTCGATGTGGTGATCGAGCTCGATGACGCGGACCTTTCCGCCGCCGCTCAGCGTGATCTTGCCGCCGCCGTCGAGCAGCATGTTCTTCTGCACGAACACCGACTTGGTGAGCGTGATGGTGTGCTCGCCGCCGCAGTCGAACACCAGCGTTCCTCCACCGCTCGATGCGTTGACTTTTGCCACCGCGTCGTGCAGCGCCTGCTCGGTGCAGCTCGCCGGGGTGCCCGTACCGACTTTCTCGACGGAGCCGCTTTCCGGTCGCGGCGCGAGCTTGCCGGCGCACTCGGCTCCCGGTGGTGTGCCCGTGTAGCCGCCGCTCGACGAAGCACCCGTGCCGGAGCTGCCGCCCGCGCTCGTCCCACCGCTTCCGCCGCCTCCGCCGCTGCCTCCTCCGGCGGTTCCGGACGAGCCGCCTCCGCTGCTGCCTCCCGAGTCGTCTCCGCCTCCACACCCCACGAGGAACCCCAGCGCGGAAACCAGCATCGCGACACCTGAGACGTTCGCCATTGCCCCATGCTAGCTGGCTTCGCCCGCGCCGGCAGTCTGGTTCGATACGGACGCTCTCCGCGCTCAGACCAGCGACGCGAACACCGACAAGAATGGACTCACGAACAAGGGGGAGGTCGAGAGCATCGCGCCCACCGTCCAGGCGTGCCGTTGCCACGTGGCACGCCGCCCGAGGCCCAGCGCGCGCTCGACGAAGATCAATGCGGCCTGCACCAGGAAGAACACCGCCATGGGCAGCGACGCAGACCAGCCGAGGGGCACGTGGATCAGCCACCAGTGAAAGAGCGCGCTGACGAAGAACGCGGCCGCGAGCCCTGCACGCGGATACCCGCGTTCCGCCAAGGGCCGGTACCAATGGCGACGAAGCCACGTGCTCACGTTGATGTTCCAGCGCCGAGACCAGAACTCGGCAACGGAGCGGCTCAAGATCGGGTTCTCGTGCTGCGGCGGGATGACGACCCCGCGTGCACGGTGGAACGCCGTCGTGAGGCGCTGAGCCGCGTCCGCCGACGAGTACACGAAGACGGTGCCGAAGAGCCAGGTGAAAAGGCCCCGGGCGGAGTGCAGCGCCGCCCACAGTGACACGACGGCGAGCGTCGCGAACGCGAGTCCTTGGACGAAGAGCACCCGCGGCAGGTGAGGCACACACGCGCGGGTTTCTCGCGCGTCGTACACCACGAACATCAGCGCGAGCCGTACCGAAAATGGGGAGCTCTCCCGCTCCCGAACCAGGTCGATGGCACGCATCAGGAACAAGAGATTCGCGAGCGCGAACAGGCCGCGGGCGAACACGAGCTCCTCGGGCACGGACGCCGTGATGGCCAGGCTCGACAGCGCAAGCATCAGAACCGCTGCGCGACGGGCCCGGCTCACACCTGCACAGGCAGCGATGAACACGCCCAGAGCTCCCATGGCGAGCGCGGCAACGAGCACATGGGCGGAGTGGGCCACGGGCCCCGGCCCATGAAAGCCGCGTGCCAAGCCGCTGTCCGCGGCATTTCTCTGCGTCCCACGCGCCAGCTTGCCAGTGCGTCTCGGTGGGCGGCCGCGTCGTGCCAGATCGTCAGCGACAGCTACGTTTCTCGATCCCGGAAGAAGCGCTCCTCCATCGCCTGGAGGTGCAAGATGATCTGCTCGGAGTAGTCTCGCGCCGCCCGCAGGCCCTCGTGTTCGCTCGACGGCGTGAACGGTTCGAGGAACACGTGAATCACGTCGCCCCGCGCCGGCTGGAACCCCCACGACTTCTGGGCAGCGCCGCGCTGGTAGACGCAGAGAACGCGAGCTTCGGGGACGTCGCGCAGGAGCTGCCCGACGCCCGAAGCGACGCGCTTGGGATCGACGCGACCGCTGCGGCTCCGCCCGGCTTCGGGAAAGATGGTGACGGAGTCTCCTTCTTCGAGCAGATGCGCGAGCTTCGAGAGCACCAACCGGTGGTGGGCGACCCCGCCGCCGCGGTCGATGGGCACCGTCTTGCCGAGATACGACATCAAGCGCAGGAGCACGCCGCGCTGGAAGTTCTCCCGGGCAGGCACGTTCCACGCGAACCTCCGGTAATGCAGGAAGTAGTCCACGGGTGAGGCCAGCGCCCAGTGCACGAAGAACGAATCGATCATCGTCAGGTGGTTCGCGCAAATGAGGAGCGGCCGACCTTCGCGAGCGATCTCTCGGAACTCGCGCCGGACGCGCTCGATGTCCGCCACGCGATTGCCGCGCACCACCCGCAGGTAGAAGATCCCGGCGCCCGCCACCCACGGAAGCGCCAGCCGACCGATGCGCCGCTGGAGGGCGAGGCTACGGGCGATGTGGGGAGCGAGGGCCATGCGGCGCGCCGGAGGCTATCTCCATCCAGCGCCCGAGGCTCACTTCACGAAACCGACGTCACAGCCATATTCGACGGCGAGCGCGGCTCCCGGGTCGCTCTGCACGGCGCTGCACGCCTCGTCGCACAGGAGCACCTTCTGACCCTCGACGTAGAACGCCCCAGCGGTGCACTCGGCCTTGCTCTTCACCTGCTTGAACGTCTCTTTGCCCCCCGTGCCCGGGGTGTATTGGATCTGGATCGTGTCGGGGTCGAGGGTCTCGCCGGCCGGCGGCTCGGGGAATGGGAACTCGCAGGACACCGTCACCTTCTTCACGACGTCGTCAGCGATGGTCTTGAACACGACGTCGTAGCTCTTGGTGTTGCAGAGTGGATAGCGGAGCCCACCGGAGAGGATGCTCAGGTCCTGGAGCGGCTGAGCCTTCGGATGACCGCACCCCGCCCCCGCCACGGGATCCGTCGGGAGCCAGGGCTGACTCGGATTGGGGGGCGTGGCCACTCCCGCGAACGTGTGGAACACGTACTCTCGCTGAGTCGCCGTTCCGAAGCGGGCCGGTGTGAGCGCGAGCAGCTTCTGGTCGAAGACGGCGCCGGACATGGAGGGACCGGACTCCGCGTCGGTGAAGGCGAGGAAGATCTTCTTCGAGCCCTCGCGCAGGAACTCGGACCATCCGCTCTTCACGAAGCCGTTCTTGTCGGCCTGGTTGTAGGTCGAGAGGATGATCGTGAAGAACGAGCCCGAGCCCGTCGCCTGGTCGTAGTGCAGGAAGCGTGGCGTGAGCGCCGGCACCGCAGGAACGGGGCTGCAGTTGCCGCCGCCGAGCGGCGCCGTGACGCAGATGGCGGAGCCGGCACCGTAGCCCGCGAGAAGGACCACTCGATAGTCGAGCTTCGCGGTCTCGAGCGTGTCGATCAACTTGGTGTTGATGTTGAGCTCGATGGCGTTGGTCACCGCCCCCATGCTGCTCGACGTGTCCGCGACCACGATGACGTCCACCGCCTGCTTCTGGAGTTCGGCCTTGGCGCTTTGAGCCACGCAGGCCGAGCCGCCCGCGCCCGTCCCCCCAGAGCTCGTCCCGCCTCCCAGGCTGAGCCCGCCTCCGCTGCCGCCGCTCGTCCCACCGCTGCCCGGGGTCCCGCCCGTCGCCACGCCGCCGCCCCCTGCCAGGTTGTCCTCGGTGCCGCCGTCGTCTCCGCCGGAGCAGGCGGCGCAGACCAGGGGGATAGCGATGGAAGCGAACTGAATCCGCATGAGGACCATGTGGGCGGCGCATCGCAAGCCGCGTACCAACACGAGTGGCAGCGATTTCCCATGAGATCATGCGACTTCCAGTGATTCGTCCGGATGCTCCGGGACGAGGCGTCCGGACCCCGGTAGACTGGGGACGGTCTTCCCATGCCCGTGGCTCTCGGCGAAGTGCTCGACGGCAAGTACCGCATCGTGCGGCTCCTCGGAGAGGGCGGCATGGGTGCAGTGTTCGAAGCCGAAAACGTCCGGATCCGGCGCCGGGTGGCCATCAAGCTCCTCCACCCCGAGGTAGCGGAGATGGGCACCATCGTGCAGCGTTTCGAGCGCGAGGCGCAGGCGGCCGGGCAGATCGGCAACGATCACATCCTCGAAGTGCTCGACCTCGGCGCTCTCGGCGACGGCTCCCGCTACATCGTCATGGAGTACCTCGACGGCGAGCCGCTCTCCCAGCGCATCGAACGCTTGGGGCGGATCCCGGCTCGTGAGCTCTGCGATCTGGCCATGCAGACCTTGGAGGGCCTGGGCGCTGCCCACGCCGCTGGCATCGTTCATCGCGATCTGAAGCCCGACAACATCTTCGTTCTGAAAGAGAAGGCAGGTCGTCGCGACTTCGTGAAGCTCATCGACTTCGGCATCTCCAAGTTCCAGAAGGGGGGTGCCGAAGGCATGCAGATGACGCAGACGGGAACGGTGCTCGGCACTCCGTACTACATGTCGCCCGAGCAGGCCGCTGGCTCCCAGAGCGTCAGCGCGTCGACCGACCTCTACGCGCTCGGTGTGATCCTGTTCGAAGCAGTGACGGGCAAGCGCCCGTTCGACTCGGAGTCGTTCCAGGAGCTTTTGTTCAAGATCGTGTTGGGCGAGGCGCCGCACCCGCGGTCCTTGGCCCCGGAGCTCGACGATGCTTTCTCGAGCATCATCCTGAAAGCGATGGCCAAAGACCCCGGCCATCGTTTCGGGAGCGCCGAGGAGTTTTCGGCAGCGCTTCGCGAGTGGCAGACGAGCGGCAAGGCGGTCGCGGTACCACCGAAGACCCACGTGGCTCCCGCCATCGCGGGTCTCGTGTCCCCAGCGTTGAACGCTGCGGCGGCCGTGACCGCAGAACACGGCGACACTTCGGCGGGCACCTGGGCGAAATCCCAGGTCTATGACCTCACCACCCCGAAGAAGTCCTCGCCCAAGTGGCCCTTCGCGGCGCTGGCGGCCGTGCTCGTGGTGCTCGGGGCAGTCGGACTGTTTTCGCTCCGCCGCGCACGCTCCGAGGCCGCTCCCGAAACGACGAGCGAATCCGCGGTGCCCGCTCAGGCTGCACCCGACTTGATCCCGCCCCCGGTTCCGAGCCCGATCACCGGCACGGGAGAAGCGGCTCCGCTCGCGTCGTCCCCGACGGCCCCTGCCAACGTCCCTGCGCGGCCGGGCACGCCAGCCCTTCCTGGCCGCCCGAACGCCCTCGCGCCGGCCCCGAGCGTCGTGCCGCCACCACCCAGCGCCCCACCTCCGGTGTCCGTCGCAGCACCGCCCCCGCCTCCGCCCCCGCCCCCACCCCCACCACCGCCACCGCCTCCGCCTCCCCAGCCGACCCAATCCGGCAGCGACTTCGGCTACTAGCGCAGTCCTTTTTTTGCGCCCGAGCGCGAAGCCCGGCCCCTGGCGTTCTCCGCCGATTCGAGTCAGCCTCGGGCTCATGGTCGTCCGTCAAGCGCACGCCCTGTGGGGCGCCCTCGCGCTGCTCGGCTGCGGCGGTGAAGACGCGCCGGCGCACGAATCCACGATCGTGCACCACGACGCCAGCCTGATCGATTCGCCATCTGGCGATGCGGGCGCCGATCAGTCCGTGTCCGACGCCAGCGAAGAGCCGCCAGTCTTCGACGGACCGAACAAGCTCTCGGAAACGGGTCTCTTCAGCGACATGGCTTCGCGCACCTTGGCGCCCGGCGTCCTGCCGTTCGACGTGCGATACCCGGTCTGGCACGACGGAGCCGAGAGCAAGCGCTTCGTCTACATCCCCGACGGAAAGCAGATCGACACCAGCGTGATGGACGTCTGGTCCTTCCCCGTCGGCGCCAAGGCTTGGAAGGAGTTCTACCGGGACGGAAAGCTGATCGAGACGCGCTACCTCGAAAAGCGAGCCGAAGGCGCCGACGGTTGGCTCAAAGTTTCCTACTTGTGGGACGCCGCGAAACAAGATGGCACGCCGGTGCCCGACGGGGTGAAGAACGCGCTCGGGACGAGCCACGACGTTCCCTCCAGCGAAACTTGCACGCAGTGTCACAACGGCGCGGGCGACGTGATCATCGGTGTGGCCGCGATCCAGAGCAGCAAGGAGACTGGCGGCGGATTCCTCTCCACGCTCATGGCGAAGAACCTGTTGTCTGAGCCGCCTGCCGCGGAGTTCCCCATGCCGGGCGACGGCCTGGTCGAAGACGTACTCGGTTACCTCCACGGCAACTGCGGGCACTGCCACAACGACCAGAACTGGCTTTCGAAGCTACGCACGCTTCGCTACAAGGTGAAGGTCGGCATCGACAAACCCGAAGACACGCCCACCTACATCACCAACGTCAACGCCCACATGAACCACATCACGCTCACGACGACGGTGGCCGTGGTTCCGAAGAAGCCACAAGAGAGCCAAGTCTACGTGCGCATGGGCCTGCGGGACGACAACGGCATGCCGAACTTCGACACCAAGGAAGTGGACCAGGCAGCGCTCTCCAAGGTCGAGGCCTGGATCAACGCGCTGCCTTGACTGGCGGCGGCGGCAAGCCCGCGGCCTTGCGGATCTTCTCGACGTCGAGCTCTTCGATGTAGGTGACCAGGTTCGTCCAAATCGGATGGAAGCCGAAGTCACCCTGGGTCATCTCGCGAATCGCCTGCTCTTTGGTCCAGCCTTGAACGACGATGCGATAGATCGCGGTCATCGTCCCGGTTCGGTCCGCGCCGTGCTGGCAGTGCACGAACACCGGCTGCCGCTCGGGCCGGGTCACGATGCGCAGGAAGCGCACGACGTCTTCGTCCTCGGCGTGCCAGGCCTTGGCGGAGATGTGCTCGTACTCGAGTGGGAGGTCGCCGATCTCGTCCCGGTCCGAGTGCGCCGCTCTCAAGTTGACCACGGTCTTGACGCCGAGACGGCGGAGCTCGGCCATGCCTTCCGCGCTGGGCTGCGCGCCGCGGTAGTAGTTGTCGTTCACGCGGTGGAGATTCGGCAGACCGGGTCGCTCGAGGCGAGCGGCCCAACGCGCGCGTTCGGCCGAAATGGGCTCGCTCGAAGCCTGGGCGTCGGACGGCTCGCGCGGCGGGTGCCCCTCACTCGCTCCGCAGGCGAGCACGACGAAGGCGGCGAGCAGCTGCACGCGGCGCATGCCTGGATCTTCCATTCCTTCGTCGGCGAATGCACCAGGAAACCCGCGCAAGCTCTGCGGCGTCCGGCACTCCCCGGACGGCGGCTCCCGAACAGAATCGAGTTCGCGCACCGGTCACGGGCAAACTAGGATTGGGCTGTGCTTCCCCGCGTTGCCCTGCTGTTTCCGTTGGCGGCCATCAGCTGTTCGTTGCTCTCGGACCTCGACTCGCTGAAGGGCACGGCGGACGCGGCCGCTGGGGGCGGCGGAGGCACGTCGGACGGCGGAGGCGCGAGCGGGGCTGCCGGCAACTCCACGGGCGGCTCGTCCACCGGCGGGACGTCGAGCGGAGGCTCGGGCGGCAGCGTGATCGACGCCGGATGCGACTCGGGTGGGACGACCTGCGGCAGCGAGTGCGTCGACACGTTGAGCGCTCCCAAGCACTGCGGTGGGTGTGGCATCGACTGCGGTGCAGCGACCTGCACCAACGGCATCTGCGGCGCCGAGCTGGTCGTGCAGCAGCGCTGCCACGGCCTCACCGCCAACGGCACGACGCTCTATTTCGTCAACGACGGCCCGGGCGCGACGGCGACGGCCGGGCTCTACAGCGTCGACATCGCTCCGAGCGCCGCGCTGCCCGCAACGCCCACACCCCTGGCCACGGGCTCGGCCTACGCCGGCGCGGCATACGTCACCGCTGCCGGCCCTGACGTGTTCTTCACGGCCTTCGACTCCGACGCGGTGATCAAGTGGTCACCGTCCGACACCACGCCGTTCTTTCAGGCCAGCGGACATGCACCGTGGGACATCGAAGCCCGCGACGGCGCGGTGTACTGGACCGCCCACGGCGGACACGCGCTCCAACGGCGCGCAGCGAGCGGGGCCACGGCAGCGGAGGTCCTGCTCAATGCGTCCACATTTGCTCCGCGGCATCTCGCGCTGGACGGTTCGAGCGTCTTCTACACGGACGATGTCGCTGGCAAGGTCGGCCGCTACGACCTCACCACGCAGGCGGACAGTCCGGTCTGGAACAACATGACGGAGCCCTACGGCGTCGACGCGGTCACGAGCTCGAACGGGCCGACCCGGGTGGCGGTGACCCGCAGGAACGGCGCAGACGTCCTCGAGCTCTCGAGCGGCACCTGGACGCTGTTCAAGCTCGCGGACGTCGCGCCACTCACGAGCGGGAACTTCCGCGGCGGAGACCTGCAAATCGCTGGGGAAGACGCCTACTGGACGCTCCACGTCGCCGGCACGGCAGGCCGCCTGATGCGGAGGCGCCTCGACCGCACGAGCCCGGCCCTGGTGCTCTTCACGAGCGACAGCGTCGAGGCCGTCGGCGTCACGCTGACGCCGACCCACGTCTACTTCTGCACCTCGGCGGACCTGCGACGCATTCGCATCGCGCTCTGACGTTCAGACTGCGGGCGCCGTCTTGCGGCCGTCGCCGATCTTCTTCTTCTTCCCCAGCTTGGCGAAGAAGGTGTGGTCGAGCCACTCCGTGAACGGCAAGGCCACGTAGATCGAAGAATAGGTCCCGAGCGTGATGCCCACGATCAGGGTGAGCGCGAAGTCCTTCAGCGTGCCGGTGCCGAAGAAAAACATGCCGGCGAGGCTCGTGACCGTCGTACCGCTGGCGAGCAGGGTTCGATTCAGCATCTCGGAGATGCTGTGGTTGATCAGACTATTGAACGAGCGCCCTCTCAAGCGCGTCAGGTTCTCGCGCACACGGTCGTAGACGATCACCGTATCGTTGACCGAGTAGCCGACGATGGTGAGTACGGCTGCGACCGTTGTCAGGTTCACCTCGCGCTGGGTGAGGACCAAGAAGCCGAGCACGGTGACGGCATCGTGGACCATGGCGAAGACCGCGCCCGGCGCGAAGCGCAGGTCGAAGCGGAACGCGATGTAGGCCATGATGAACACGACCGAGATGGCGATGGCTTTCAGCGCCGAGTCGCGGAGCTGTGCGCCGGCTTTCGGCCCGATCCACTCGGAGCGGAGCGGCTCGGCGGGCACCTTGTCGGCGCCCAACTTGTCGCGGAGCCCGTTCATCAGCTGGTCGCCCTTGCTGAGGAGCTGGATCTCCACCTTGTTGTCGCGCTCGCTCTGGATCGACGGGTTGTTGACGCCGGGGCGGAGCGCGATGCCGCCCACGCCCGCCATCCGCTGCTTGACGAACGCGAGGTCGGGCGCCTCGCGGAACCGGACCGTGATCTTGTCGCCGCCGGGGCTGAACTTCACCTCGGTGGCCGAGCGATTCGGCGTACACCCGTCGGCAGCCTGACCCTCGCCACCGCACAGCGCTCGTTCGACCTCCACCTGCTTTTCGGCGGAGATGGTCGAGACCTCTTGGACGCGGATGATGTAGTGGTTCTTGTTGCCGGTGTCGTCGACGCGGATCACGTCGGGGTGCGAGAAGCCCGACGCCGTCACCGCCTGAGTGATGTCGCCGACGCCGAGTTCGCCCGTGAACGCCACTTCGATCTCGGTGCCGCCCTTGAAGTCGGTGCCGAGGCGCAGGCCCATGCCGGGAGCGAACACGCCCACGAGGGCGACGAAGAAAAGGACCAGCGAGATCACCATGAAGGTGCGTCGCTGCCCCATGAAGTCGTACGTGCGGCCGAGCGGAATGAGGTTCATGGCGTCACCCGATGTCCAAGTGGGTCTTGCGCCCGAAGCCGCGGGCCCAGAGCTCGAAGAACATGCGATTCACGACCACCGCCGTGAAGATGTTGATGACCACGCCGACCATCAGCGTGACCGCGAAGCCCTTGATGGGGCCGGAGCCGTATTGCGCGAGCACGATGCCCGAGATCAACGTCGTGACGTGACCGTCGATGATGGCGGCGAGCGCGCGGTTGAAGCCGATTTCGATGGCGGCCCGGGCGCTCTTCCCGGCTCTCTGCTCCTCTCGTATGCGCTCGTTGATGAGGACGTTGCCGTCCACGCCCATGCCGATGGTGAGGGCGATGCCGGCGATTCCTGGGAGCGTCATCGACGCGCCGAACATGGCGAGGGTCGAGAGCTGCAAGAACACGTTGATCAGCACCGCCGTGTCCGCGATGAGACCACCGCGCTTGTAGTAGACGAGCATCAGCAGCAGCACGAGTCCGCTGCCGATGGCGGTGCCGCGCACGGCGAGCCCGATGGCTTCGCGTCCGAGCGAGGGGCCGATTCGCTGCTCGTTGGAGGGTGAGATGGGCGCGGGCAGCGCGCCGGAACGCAGCACGAGCTCGAGCTTTCTCGCGTCGCGGAGCTGGATCTCCGGATCCTGCGCGCCCATGGTGATCTGGGCGTGGCCGCCCGCGATGCGATTCAGGATCACCGGAGTGCTCTCGACGCGGCCGTCGAGCATGATCGCGAAGCGCTTTTTGACGTTGGCGCCCGTGATCTTCTCGAAGGCCTTGCCACCGGACTCGGTGAACGTGAGCGCCACGTGCCAGCCGCCCATGGTGCGGCCACCCTGCTGGTCGGGCTGGGCCTGCGCCTCGGAGACCTGCGCGCCCGTGAGCTCCGCGCGGGACTTCAACAGATACGTACGCCAGCCGGACTCGGACTGTTTCAGCGTGTCCGGGTTGGTCTCGTAGACCATTTCGAAGCCGATTTCGCGGTCGGGCGGCGGCGTCAGCGTGGCCGCCCACTCCTTGAAGCGGTTCAACGTGTCCTTGATCCGCTCTTCCGGCTTCTTCTTGATGTAGGCGTAGGTGATCTGCTTGTTCTTCTGATCGCCGTTTTCGTCGAGGCCGATCGGAGCCGTCTCGCGCGCGAACTCGACGCCCTCCGGCAGGTTCTCTTTGGTGGCCGTCTTGGCGACCTGACCCAAGTAGTCCGTCTCGTCGTCGAGCAGCTTGAACTCGAGGCGCGCGGTCTGACTGATGATGTCGCGAATGGTAGCGAAGCTCGCTTCGTCTTCGCCCGGCACCTCGACGATGATGTCTTCGTTGCGGGTCGAGACGCTGGCTTCGCGCAGACCCAAGTCGTCGACGCGGCGCAAGATGATGTCTTTGGCCTGGGCCACGGCGCGGTCGCGGATGCCGCTCTCGGCGATCTCGCGCACTCGGAAGGTCCACTTCCGCTTGTCGGGGCTCTGGGTGAACGTGAGCTCGCCTCGGAACTTCTCCAGGAAACGATCGTCGATCTTGGCCGGATCGTCCTTCACGTCGAGCCGCACTTCGTTGGCCGGCTTGCGCGGCGCCTCGATCACGACCTTCTCGCGCAGCTTGGTCAGCGCGTCTTCGCTCGGCAGCTCGTCACCGCTGTGGAGACCGTAGACACGGGCGAGCTCGGAGCGCATCTGCTCGTAGTAGCGGTCGCGTTTGTCTTTGACCGCCTCGTCGACGTCGACGGTGTAGACCAAGCGCAAGCCACCACGCAGGTCGAGACCCGCGACCAGACGGAACTTGTTGTGCTGCTCGACGTATTCGGGACAGGGGAATTTTCCGCCGCTCAGCCGCTCCAGGGAGGGCCAGAGCACGAAGAACCCGGTGGCGAACAGGCTGGCGACGAGGCCCGCGCGCAGGCGCCAGCTCGTGTCGATGAAGTCGATGGCGACGAAGGCGCTCCAGAGCGACAGGATGCCGAACATCACCATGGGCCAGAAGGCGTGGAAGTAGGCCGACGCGCCGCCCGCCAGAGCGAGGACGGCCGCCAGCCACAGCGCGAGGCGATGCGCGCGCTTCACCCAGCCGAGCGCCAGGAACATCAGCCCCGCGGCGGCATACACGTAGACGATGGGATTGATTTGCGCGAGCACGACTCAGTCTTTCTTCGCGGGGGCGGGCTGAACGTCACCCGTGTCTTTGCCGAGGAGCCCCGACTTCAAAACTTCCACCTTCACACCCGGAGCGAGCTCCACCTTGGCGTATCGGTCGCCGATTTCGACCAGCTTGCCGACGAGCCCCGACTGGGTAAGCACGCGGTCGCCCTTCTTCAATGCCGAGAGCGCCTGCTGCTGCTTCTTCTGCTGGGAGCGGCTCGACCAGAACATGATGAAGAGGAGCGGCACGAGCAGCAGAATCGGGAACAACATCGACATGGGCCCGGGCTGCTCGCCCCCGGCCGGCGGCGCGCCAGTGGAGCCGGGCGGCGGTTGCGCGGGCGTAGGCGGCGGAGCACCCGGCGCTTCGGGGCGCCCCGGTGCTGGCGGTACTGCCTGGAAGAAGAAGTTCAACGCGATGTCTCCTGAAAAGCCGTGGCGATTTTCGTTGGCCGCTCGTGACGGAACGGACTCCTCCGGCGACCGCGCGACGAGCACGAGGCGCCTCCCCGGCGGAGCGGCGAAGCTCTCGAAAACGCCGAAGCCGCCGGCTCATACCCACTTTGTCCGGGGTCCGCAAGGACGCGGCGGACGGGGGCTCTGCGCCCCTGAACGGGGGATCCGCGGCGCCGCCCGACCTCTGCCCTCGCCTTGACTCTGGGAGGGCCGGGAGGTAGTTGGGTTCCCCCCTGGTTTCCCAGGATTTCCCAGAGGCGCGTAGCTCAGTGGTAGAGCACTACCTTGACACGGTAGGGGTCGTTGGTTCAATCCCAATCGCGCCTACGACTTTCTTCATGATGATCGGGAATATTTGAGCGAATGGCGGACGTGCAACGCACGCCGCGCGAGCTACTCGAAGCTCGTGGAGAGCTCGCGGACGACATCGTCGCCGTGCTCTTCGCTGGCGAGGTCGTCGATCTCCATACTCCCGTTCCCGAAGGCGCCGAGCTCGAGCCGCTCCGCGTGGGTCACCCGAAGGCGCTCCAGGTCGTTCGCCACTCGGCGGCCCACGTGATGGCCGACGCCGTGCAGCGCCTCTTCCCGGGCACCCAGGTCACCATCGGGCCAGCCGTCGACAGCGGGTTCTATTACGACTTCGACCGTCCCGACGGTCCGTTCACCGACAAGGACCTCGAGCGCATCGAGAAGGAGATGAGGAAGATCATCTCTGGGAAGAAGCCGTTCGTGCGGCAAGAGATGACGCACGACGAGGTGCACGCGCTGTTCGAGGGGATGGGCGAGAAATACAAGTGCGAGATCATCGACGCCATCGCGGCGCGGGGTGAGAAGATCAGCGTCTACCGCCACGGGAGCCCCGGCCGGAAAGAGGGCACGTGGGTCGACGTCTGCGCCGGTCCCCACGTGCCGCACGCGGGTCATTTGGGAGCGGTCAAACTCACCACGGTGGCTGGCGCCTATTGGCGCGGCGACGAGCGGAACCCGATGCTCCAGCGCATCTACGGCACCGCCTTCCCCACCCAGGCGGAGCTCGATGCGCACCTGAAGCAGCTCGAGGAAGCCAAGGCCCGTGACCACCGAAAGCTCGGCAAAGAGCTCGAGCTCACCATGTTCCACGAGTGGGCGCCGGCCATGCCGTTCTTCTTGCCGCGCGGCGCCAGCGTGTACCACCGGCTCGTGCAATACGTCCGCAATCTATACGTGGACTACGGCTACGACGAGGTCATCACGCCGCAGGTCTTCGACAAGAAGCTGTTCGAGACCAGCGGTCACTGGGCGAACTACCAGGACAACATGTTCCTGAGCGTCACGCGCGACGCCTACCAGGACATCGTCGAGGGCAACGCCGAAGCGCTGGCAGCCCTCGAGGGCAAAGGCTCCCGCGAGTGGTTCACGAATTGGGTCGAGGGCTCGGTGCGCACGGGTCTGAAGCCGATGAACTGCCCGAGCCACTGTCTGATCTTCGGCCAGAAGAAGCGGAGTTATCGCGAGCTCCCCTGGCGAGTTGCGGACTTCGGCCGCTTGCACCGCTACGAGCGCGGCGGCGTCGTCCACGGCCTGGCGCGCGTGCGGACATTCTGCCAGGACGACGCCCACATCTTCTGCACTCCGGAGCAGATGGTGGAGGAGATCAGCTCGTTCAATCGCCTGCTGTTCGAGGTGTACAACGCGTTTGCCTTCGACAAGGTCGCCATCAAGCTGGCGCTCCGGCCCGAAAAGCGCGTGGGCAGCGACGAGATGTGGGACCGGGCCGAGACCGCCCTCGAGCGCGTGCTGGTGGAGCAGAAGCTCCCCTTCGAGAAGCTCGACGGTGAGGGCGCGTTCTACGGCCCGAAGCTCGAGTTCCACGTCACCGACGCCATCGGTCGGAGCTGGCAGCTCGGCACCATCCAGGTCGACTACTCCATGCCCGAACGTTTCGGCCTCGAGTACATCGGCTCCGACGGCGCCGCCCACCGCCCCGTGATGCTCCATCGCGCGATCTTGGGCTCCCTCGAACGCTTCTACGGGGTCTACCTCGAGCACTGCGCGGGCAAGTTCCCGGTATGGCTCGCCCCCGAGCAGGTGATCTTGCTCACCGTGAGTGAGAAACAGGCGGGCTACGCCGAACGCGTCCGGGCCGTGCTCGCCGCGGCGGGGCTCCGCGTGCTGGTGGACTCGGGCGCCGACAAGCTGGGCGCGAAGATCCGCAACGCCCGCATGATGCGCTACCCCTACCTGTGCGTCCTCGGCGACGACGAGGTGGCGGCGGAGACGCTGTCGGTCCGCTCGCGCGACGAGGGCGAGCTCGGCAGCATGAGTGTTCAAGCGTTCTCGGAGCGCTTGAAGAAAGAAGCGGCGTGGCCGCGGCTTTCACGAAACGGAAGCTAGCGCGGCAATGCCGCGAGAACGGGACCGAACAGAGAGCACATGAGCAACGGGCGACGATTCAGCCGTGATCCGCGGACTCCTCAGATCCGTATCAACCACCGCATCCGCGTGCCCGAGGTCCGCGTCGTCGGCGAAGACGGCCAGAACCTCGGAGTGCTCCCGACGGGCGATGCCATCCGACGCGCTCAAGAAGCGGGCCTCGACCTGGTGGAAGTGAACCCCAAGGGAACGCCTCCGGTCTGCAAGATCTTGGACTTCGGAAAGTACAAGTACGAAGAGAAGAAGAAGCAGCGCGAGACGAAACGCAAGCAAACGGTGGTGGAGGTGAAGGAGATCAAGCTCCGCCCCAAGACCGACGATCACGACATGGCCGTGAAGGTCCGTGCCGCGCGGCGCTTCATCGAGAGCGGCAACAAGGTGAAGTTCACCGTTCGCTTCCGCGGGCGTGAGATCACTCACCCGGAAGTCGCGCAGCGCCAGATCGAGTATCTCCTGAAGCAGGTGGAAGACCTCTGCAACATCGAGCAGTACCCGGCCATGGAGGGCCGCACCATGGCTGCTCTGGTCTCGCCGAAGCCTTCCGTTTTGCAGCGCGTCGCCCACGAGCGCACGATGCGTGAGAAGGAGCGCGAGAAGGCTCGCGCCGAAGGTCGCGCCGAGCCGCTCGAGCCCGAGGAAGTGGAAGAAGAGCTTCACGAGCCGGACGACGACGACGACGACGACGACGACGACGACGACGACGACGACGGCGGCGACGGCGACGGCGACTGAAGGCCTGTCGCGAATTGAGGGCGCACGCCGGCGAGCCGGCCCGCGTGGGGTGGGGCCCCAACGAACCCACCTCGTTGGGGCGGGAAGACGCGTGCCTCCCCGCCTGACCAAGTGAAAGAGCTGTCGACTTTTCGACAGCTCTTGAGTCGCGTTCGGCTTTCGCGGGCCTCGGCCAACGGCGCACTGCGCCAACCGCCGAGGTTCGCGCACTCGACAGGTCTTTCGGTCTCGCACTCGAGCCGGCTACCCACGGGTCTGGCCGGTTCCGGACGTCGCTGAGTCGTCCGACCGATTCCAGACTTTCCGCCTGCGCGTCCGGACTCGCCGCTGGACGCCGCAGAAACTCCTGGTTTTTCAGCTGGTTCAGCCTGCGCCCAGGCCGGCATGTGGCTTGCAAAGTGGCCTGGCATGCGCAACATCGGAGCCTCTCTCGCCTGCCTCGTGTCGGTCTTCATCATGGGCTGCTCGGTCGAGACCGAGCCCCCTCCCGTGGTCGGCGACGTCGGTGACGTCTCGGGTCAAGAGCTCAAGACCGCGTGCAACCTCTCCCGCGACACGATCCTGAACAGCGTCAGCGGCGGGCGGCGAACCGCCGTCGAGCGCGGCTTCGCCTGGTACGACGCCCAGGTGCCGTACAGCCAGAGCAGCCAGCACGAAGGCTACCGCACCGACTGCTCCGGCTTCGTGTCGATGTGCTGGGAGCTCGGTCAGTCGTACACGACCGCGAGCTTCATCAACGACACCGGCGAGTGGTCGAGCCTCGGCTCGTTCGGCGAGCTCCAGCCCGCGGACGCCATGGTCTACCGCAAGGGCAGCTCCGGCCACATCGTGATGTTCGTCGGCTGGAACGACGCCTCGAAGACCGAAGCGTGCGTGCTCGAAGAGGCGAGCACGGCGGAGGACATGCAGTTCCGCGCTCGCGACATCGCTTCTCTCGAAGCGGGTGGCTACCACGCGATCCGCGCGACCAAGTTCGGCGCGGGCCAGAACGGCGGCGCAGCGGACGATCCGAACGCCAACGGCTCGGGCGGTAGCGGCAACGGCCAGTGTTACTGCGACTCCCAGTGCTCGCAGTACGGCGACTGCTGCTCCAACTGCGGCGGCGGCTCCGGCGGCTCCGGCTCCGGTGGCTCCGGCTCCGGCGGCTCCGGCTCCGGCCAGTGCTACTGCGACGCTCAGTGTTCGCAGTTCGGCGACTGCTGCAGCGACTGTCCTTGATTTCGGAAGGGTCCCCGAGGTCCTGTGCTGGCAACGCTTCGCGCGCTGCCAGCACAGTTTTTTTGTGCGAACCGACTTCGTGCGAAGGAGCCTGCGCAGTTTGATCTCGATCAAGACCCAGACCGTTCCCTGACCTCGCGTGACCCGATGCTGGCGCCGCCGTCGATAGCGTGGCGCCATGCAAAACAAGCTTCTGCTCACCAGCGTCGTTCGCCCGTTCGGAGGCCCGGGCGAAGGGGACAGCGTCGGCGCCGAGCTCTTCCATGCACAGGTGACCCGTGCCCAGGGGCCGTTCAGCTTGCGGCAGGTGATCCGGGTCTGGGCCCTCGACTACCTCGCCGAGAACGTGGACGCTCCGACGGTCACGCTGCATTACCCCTCACGACGCGAGCTCGCGCGCGAGCTCAGGCGCGGCGGATATACCCACGTGGGGATCAACTTCGTCGTCGCGACCTTCCACAAGGTGCGGGAAATGGTGCCGCTCATCCGCCGCCATGCACCGAACGCCAAGATCATCCTCGGCGGATACGGAACCGTGCTGCCGGACGAGCTCCTCGCGCCGTGGGCCGACGCCATCTGCCGCGAAGAAGGCGTCGGGTTTCTGCGCCGCACGCTGGGGGAATCCGTCGAGCGACCGATCCGCCACCCCCATGCGCCGATCCCGAGCGTGCAGGTCCTCGGCTATCAGCTGCCCAGCGTGGTCGGGCACGTGACGGCTGGGCTCGGCTGTTCGAACGGCTGCGACTTCTGCTCGACCTCCCACTTCTTTCGCCAGAAGTACGTGCCGATGAGCTCGGGCGGGCGCGATCTCTACGAGTCGCTACTGGCGACGCGGCGCCGCGCCGAGGCCGACGGGGTCGAGATGAACGGGTTCATCGTCATCGACGAGGACTTCTTCCTGCATCGACGGCGCGCCCTCGAGTTCCTCGACGCGGTCCGTGACGGGGGTGAAGCGCTCAGCCTGATGGGCTTCGGCAGCGTGCGCGGGCTCTCGCAGTTCACCCCACGCGAGATCGCGGAGATGGGCTTCGACCTGGTGTGGAACGCCTTCGAGGGTCAGAGCGCTGGCTATCGCAAGCAGCGCGGGAAGAGCTTCGCGGAGCTCTATGCGGGTTTGAAGAGCGTCGGCTGCGGCCAGCTCACCAGCATGATCATCGGCTTCCCCTACCAAGACGAAGCGACCATCTGGCGCGAGTTCGAAGAGCTCATGGCTCTCGAGCCCGGGCTCACGCAATGCCTCATCTACTTCGCGTTCCCGGGCACGCCGTTCCACGAGCAGGTTGTCGCCGAGGGACGCTACCGGAAGGAATTCCAGCGCGCGCCGGATCTTCGTCGTTGGGACGGCTTCGCGATGCACTTCGAGCACCCTCACTTCGACGACCCGGAGCGCGTCGAGCAGATCCAACACGCCATCTACCGCGCGGACTTCCAGCGACTCGGTCCGAGCCCCCTGCGCCTCGCGCGGGTGTGGCTCACGGGTTACCAGAACCTACGGAACGACCCGAACCCCCTGCTCTGGAAACGGGCCGAACGCCTGCGGCGCGATCTCCGCGGGACGTTGCCGGTCGCCGCGGCCGCCATGACGATGGGTCCCAACTCGGAAGTGCGCGCTCGAGCCCGAGCGCTCTTCCGCGACATCGTGCAGCACACCGGCGAACTCGGCGCCGAGGAACGGGCTCGCGCGGTGGCTGCGCCGGCCCTCTACTTGGCGTCGAGCGCGGCGCGGGCTCTCGGTCTCGGCCAACAACCCGGACTGCTCCGCACCGAGCATCGAGTCGGCGGGACCGTCCCCGCGACCACGGGCGAGGTGTTCCGCCTGCAAGGCGGTCACGGCACGGGCGCCGGCCGCATGCTGCTCGAGGATCTCGGCGAACACGTACGCAGAATCACTCGGAAGCGCAGCGCCCATCCGAGCAACGCCCATCTCCGCGCGGTCACCACCACGGCTCACCCCATGCGCCGCTCGTTGCCGTTGATCCAGCCGGCGGCCGAACCGGAGGTGGCCGCCGAGTAGTACCGCGCAGCTCTTGCACGGAAGCCCGCGTCGGCCCGCGTGGTACCCTCGGCTTCGCGGGGCCTTGAGATGAAGGGGTATTGGGCGCGTCGCAGCGTTCTCGTCTTCGCGCTCGTCGGCTGCGGTGAGCAACCGTCGAAAGTGGAAGGTGCGCCAGCGTCGGCACCCGACGAGTCCTATCAACTCGAGTCGCGCACCGAAGAGGGCTTCTTGTGGCACTGCGCGGCGAAGGAGCGCGTGCGCATGTTCCGGAGCTGCAGCGGCCAGCGCTGCGGCAAGTGGACCATCGCGCGCGGCCCGTGCGGCGGCCCCATGCCCGACGAGCCCCCACCCTTCCAGCGCCGACCGATGACGGGCGCCGGTTGGTGGTGAGCGTTGCGCTCAGCTGCAGGCTTTCCCGTTCTGTACGCTGAAGCGAATGACGTACGCCTTCTTCGAAGACAGCGTGTTGGAGCCGCCTACGAGGAGACCTCCGTCGCAGCCCGGTTGCCACGCCGCATCGTTCAACTGAACGCTGCTGTCTGCGTTGTAGGGAGGTAGGCCGAAGCTCGGGATCGAAACGTCGGTGATGGCGGCTTGCTGGTAGAGGTCGTGGCGGAACTCGTAGACCTGGCCGACCGCAGGCGCGCCGCCGTAGCCGCCGAAGATCAGCGCGCGGCTCCCGTCCGTCGCGAACTCCACGTGTACGATGCCAGGGAGTTGAGGCGTGCCGAACGCGGTGTTCCAGAGCCCTTGCTGGAAGCGGTAGACGCGGCTGCCGCTCCAGCCCACGGCCAGCGCATAGTCGCGCTGCGGCCTCGCCGAGATGAAGGACGTGTTGCCGGCGTTCTGAGTGTGATCGACGAAGTTGCCTCCCCCATCGACGTGGAAGAGCGACACCCCGTTCACACCGCAGGTGACGGCCACCGCGGAGGCGTTGAACGCATCGGTCGCCCAAGCGAGGTCCTGACAGCCAGCGCTCGTGGCTTTGGCCTTCACGTTCTGGCGACCCGTCGCCACGCTGAAGTCCCAGAGGTAGGCGATGTACGAGCCCGTGTTGGTCTTCGAGCCGAGGAGCTTGCCGGCGCCACCCGGTCCGAGGCGGAAGGACTCGTAAGTGCCGCCCGCAAAGCGCTCCGCCGTGAGCTCCGTGAGGGTCGAGGTGGCATCCTCCCAGACGTAGATGCGACCCTCGTTCGTCGTGCTGTTGCGCGCCAGGACGACGGCCTGTTGTGCGCTCGTGAAAACGACGTCGCGGAAGTAGATGTTCGTGCCCAAGCTCCCGACCTGCGTGAGCCCGGCCGCCGTCGTGTACTTGTGCACGGTGTTCGACGCGTTCAGGACCAGCGCATAGGAGCCCGACGGGTGATAGGCGACGGCTGCCGGATTCACCAGTCCGTAGGGTGCGACCGCTTGGTAGTCGTAGAAACCGATGGCCACGGGGCCGCCTCCCGTGCCTCCGCTACCTCCCGTGCCTCCGGTCGCTCCGCCCGTGCCGCCGCTCGCACTCGTTCCGCCGGTGCCGCCGCTCCCGCCGCTGCCGCCGCTTGGGCTCGTGCCACCGCTCCCGCCGCCGCCGCCGCTCGCACTCGTGCCACCGCTCCCGCCGCTGCCGCCCCTGGCACTCCTGCCACCGCCACCGCCACTCGCTCGTACCCCCGCTCCCAGATGCCGCCGCTCGCGCTCGTGCCACCGCTGCCGCCGCTCGCGCTCCGTGCCACCACTGCCGCCGCTCGCGCTCGTGCCGCCGCTCGCGCTCGTGCCACCACTGCCGCCGCTCGCGCTCGTGCCGCCGCTCGCGCTCGTGCCACCGCTGCCGCCGCTCGCCCCGACGCCGCCGGTTGCACCTCCGGTGCCCCCATCGGGAAAACTGATGCGATCGGGATCGTCGCTCACGGCACAGGCTTCGAGCGCCAGAGCCAGGCCGAAGAAGAAAACGCGACCGAATCCCAGATTGGCCATCGAACACTACCCGCGATGCGTGAACGGCGCGCCGGTCGAAAGCTCGAGGGCGCTCAGTGCTTGATCAGGGACATGATGCCGGGCGGCAGGACGCCCGCGAAGTACGCGCCCACCGCGCCGCCGACCACGATGAGCAGGAACAAGACCGCGATGATCGCGCCCTTGCCCCCTGACTTCTTGGGCGGAATGCTCGGAGGGCCGGGCGCGTAGACCGGCTGCGGCGACGACGCGGGGCCGGGCTGCGCCACCATCGGCTGGGAGGGCGGCGGGAACGACGCAGGCCCCGGACGCCCGGAAGGCGTGCGATGTCGCCCGGAGAGCGTGTCGTCTTCGAGAGCGGCGAGGTTTCCGAGTTCGAAGGAAGCGGGCGATTGAGTGGGAATGGGGGTAGACGACGGCGAAAACCCGATCTGATTTCCCCAATCTTGGGGGCCGTCGAACGAGCCGATGTTGAGGGGAGCCGCGCCGATTTCCACGCTGGAGCGATCGCCCGAGTCGCCGCCTTGGAGAGAGGTGAACTCGAACAAGGCCTCTTCGATCAGCGAGCCGATGATCGACTTCTTGTCGGCCTTCTCGCGCAGCTTCACGTCTTCGCGCGAGCGGACGATCGGCTCGACGAGCGCGGCGATGTCGAACGACGAAACGGGGTGCCCGGAGTGGAAAAGGAGCTGGTTCAGGTCGCGACCGAGGTCGCGGGCCGTCTGGTACCGCTCTTGGGGATCTCGCGCGAGCGCCTTGGCGAGCACCCGGTCGAGCTCCGGCGTCGCGTGGGGATGGAACTGCTTGATGGGAGGGATCCGCGCCGCCTGCACTTGGCGCACGGTCTCGAGGTCGCTGTCGCCCAAGAACAACCGGCGGCCCGCCAGCATCTCCCACAAGATGATGCCCACGGCGAAGATGTCCGTGCGGGCGTCGATGGGCTGGCCGAGCGCGGCCTCCGGCGACAGATAGCTGAACTTGCCCTTGATGATGCCGGGCTCGCTCTTTTCCAGCTGGCTGTTGGCCTTGGCGAGACCGAAGTCCACGATCTTCACCTCACCGTGCCGCGTCATGAGCACGTTGGGTGGGGACATGTCGCGGTGCACGATGCCGAGCGTGTGTCCGCGCCCGTCGCTGGCTTCGTGGGCGTAGGAGAGGCCTTCACAGATGCGCAGGCAGATCAGCGTCGCGAGCTCGAGGGGAAACGGTCGCCCGCTGCGGCGGACGTGGTCGATGATCGCCTTGAGATCGGCGCCATCGACGAACTCCATGACGATGAAATAGGTGTTGTCACCGACGCCGATGTCGAACACCTGGACGCAGTTCGAGTGGGAGAGGTGCGCCGACAGGCGGGCCTCGTCCAAGAACATCCCGATGAACTGCTTCTTCTCGGAGAGGTGCGGGAGCACGCGCTTGATTGCGACGGTCTTCTTGAAACCTTCGAGGCCCGCACTCTCGGCACGGAACACCTCGGCCATACCGCCAGAAGCGATCTTCTCGATGACTCGATAGCGTTGTTGTTGGGCCATCGGAGGGGCGGGGGCAGCGCGTCGGGCGAGGACGCAGAGACTAGCACCTTACTCGTGGAATCCGGCAGCAGAACGCAGCCGAGCAGCGGAGAACCGCAGGAAATTCTAGCGGAGTTGCCGGGCCTCGGAGAGCTCTCACGCCCGCGTCTCGCTGTAGCGGGACAGCCGACGCAGGAGGTCGAGATGGCCGTCCGGGACGGGGTCGAACTGGCTCGCCTCGAACAGGCCACGGCTGGCTTCGTCCTCGCGCATGGCCACCAGAGCCGCCACGAGCTGGCGGCGCACCGCAGCATCCACCGATGCGTGGATCACGATGACGTCACCCGGGATGGGACCCACGAGCAGAATGACGCGTACGGAGGTGGGTTGCCCGAGAGCGAGCCACGGCGCCGAGGAGAGCTTCCCGGTCAGCGGGTCGAGCGCCACGTGAGTGGCTCCGACGTCCGCGGAGCCATCCAGAACCGCCCGCGTCACCGCCTCGTGGCTGCCGTAGTGCCGCTCGTCGGAAAATGCCTGAGCGAGACCGACCCCCATGGAGCGTAGGTGCCAGCGCGGGACGAAGTAGCCCGAGGCGCTCTCTGGCGAAACCCAGGCGACCCGTGCGCGATCCAGCTCTTCGACTTTGGTGACCCGCGAGTCGGCTCGCACGAAGAGCGCCGAGTAGTAGCCGGCTCGAGCCGAGCGGTGAACGACCACGGCGGCGTGACCGACGCCAGCGTCTTCCAGGTCGATGGCCACCAGCGGCGGCGCCCAGGTCAGCTCGAAACCTCCCTCCAGGGCGCCCTCGAGGAGCTCGGAATAGGCTCCCAAGAGCACGGGCTCGACCTCGAGTGCGGTGACCTCTCGGAGCTTCGCGCAGAATCGCCCGAGCGCCTCACGGGTGCTGGCTTCGCTGGACACGACCGCGAAACGGAGCGGGGTCACCCCCCTTCTATGCCTCCGCAGAGCCCGGAAGTCACTCGCCCCCAGGCCCGAAAGACTGTGCTATGGACGGGTACATGGCGTCGCATCAACACGACGATTTGGAAGACGGCGTCGTCGTTTCCCACCACGACGAAGAACCCGAAGAGCTGGCTGCGGATGAACCCCGCACCCCGGGCTGGATGCCCCTGCTCGGCGGAGTGCTCTTTCTGTCCGCTGGCATTCTGTTCGTAGCGACGCAGCCGCCCGCGAAGACGGCCGAAGAGCTCCAGCGCGCAGCGCAGGCTGCCGCCGAGGAAGCCAAGGCGAAGGCCGCGCCGCCACCCGCGCCCGCTCCCGCTCCAGCGGCGGCGGCGCCGGGCGCCGCACCTGGCGGCGGACAGCCCATGCCAAAAGGCGGTTGAGGCAGCTGAGCCCGCCGGTCTGGCGGGCAAGAAAATCCAAGCGGCGGGAGCTCTCGGGCTCCGGCAGAGGCGCGTGACAATTCCGCTCGCCTTTGTCGGCGCCTCATGTCATATCCCGCGTCCCTTCCCGGGGTCGTAGCTCAGCTGGGAGAGCGCCTGGATGGCATCCAGGAGGTCAGGGGTTCGATCCCCCTCGACTCCACCAATCGAGATCGATCGCTTCGTGTGATTTGCAGCGAATGCTGAGCCTCGCGTGATGGACTGGGTGAGGCTCCTCGGCGGCGGCCTTCTGCTCTACTTCGGGGCAGAGTGGTTCGTGAGCGGCGCCGCCGCCCTGGCGCTGGCGCTCCGCGTGCCGCAGCTCTTGGTCGGCTTGACCATCGTCGGCTACGGCACGTCGGCTCCCGAGGTCATCGTCGGCGTGCAGGCGGCACGCGGCGGTCACGGCGCGGTGGCCTTCGGCAACGTCGTCGGCTCGAACATCGCCAACATCGGCCTCATCTTGGGAATTGCTGCGCTCGTCAGGCCCGCACGCGTCGACGGCGAGCTCCGGCGACGCGAGCTCCCGATTCTGCTCGCGAGCACGTTGCTGATCCCGCTCCTCTTACTGGACGGCGGGTTGAGCCGTGTCGAATCGTCGGCGTTGGTCCTTTCGGCCGTTGGCTATACCGGCTGGATGATCCAGACCGCGCGCAGCAAGCGCACGGTCGACCAAGCTCGCACCGACGCGGAGACCGAGCGCGACGTGGCCGACGCAGCCGGAGCGCCGAAACCCAAACGCCCCCTCGTCTCCGGTCTCGTAGCCGCCTTCGGCCTCGGCGTCCTGCTCATCGGCGGAAGTCTGTTCGTGGGGGGCGCCGTCTCCGTCGCCAAGACGCTCGGCATGAGCGAACGATTGGTGGGCCTCACCATCGTGGCGCTGGGGACCTCGCTGCCCGAGCTGGTCACGAGCGTGATCGCGGCACGCCGCGGTCACTCGGATCTGGCCGTTGGGAACGTGGTCGGGTCCAACATCTTCAACGTGCTGCTCTGTCTCGGGCTCTCGGGCCTCGCTGGCCCGGTCGGCGCACCCCTCGCGGCTCTGCGCTTCGACCTGATTGCCCTGGGGGTGATGACGGGCCTGGCGGCGGCGTTCATTCGAACCGAGCGCACCATCACGCGTTTCGAGGGCGGCGTGGCGTTGGGGGCGTATGGGCTTTACGTGGGCGCCTTGCTTGCCTGGGGGTGACCCTCAGCGCGACGACATCTGCTTGGGAGCCTCGTCGAAGCCCATGTTCACGATGGGGCTCCACTCGAGCACACCGTCCTCGGCGTGGTTCAAGAGGCCGATCTGGAGACCCCGGAGGCGACGCGCATGGTTGAACACGCCGATCTGCACGCCACGCGCGTCGTCGCTGATGTTGGCGACGCCGAGCTGCACTCCGCGCATGGTGTCGGCGTAGTTGCCGCCGCCGATCTGCGCGCCCGTGTGCTCCTTGAACGCGAGGTTCGCCGCGCCGATCTGGCCACCGTACGAGCGCTCGGAGATGCTGGCCGCTCCGATCTGGGCGATGCCGCGGAAGGTCTCGGCCCCCGCTACCACGCCGATCTGGAGACCACCGCTGAAGTCGTGGGCCACGCTGAACGCCCCGGCTTGGGCCACGCCGCGGAACGCCGTCGCGTAGTTGAGCACCCCGAACTGCCCGAGGGCCCAGAGCTCGCTGTCGTCGTCACGGCTCTCGAACATCTCCTTGCCCTGGACGTTCACCACACCGATCTGCGCGAGGCCGGAGAACGACTTCGCATGGTTGAACCCGCCGAGCTCGAGCGCGCCCACGAACTTCTCGTCCGCGAGGTTGTAGCCGCCGAGCTGGAGCACGCCCGCGAAGCTCTCGGCGCGGTTGTAGCCCGCGAATTGCAGCGCTCCCCGGAACTCCTGACTCCGATTGTGACCCAGTGTGATCTGCCCGAGGCCATAGAAGTAGCGTGCACGGTTCTCTCCGAGGCTCACCTGCGCGACGCCGCCGAACTCGTCGGAGAGGTTGCGCCCGATGCCGATCTGCGTGAGGCCGAAGTGGCTACCGGCGTCGTTGCGGATCAGAGCGAGGGACGTGAGCCCGTAGAAACGTTCGGTGCGGCTCTGGGCCAAAGACAACGTGGCCACGCCGACGAACGTGTCGCGATGCGTGCGGAGGCCAGCGTCGAGGACGTACCAGTTCTGCGGGCGCTCTTCGGCGACCACGAGATCGTGTTGCGGCTCGCTCGCACCCACCGCTCCGCCGCCGCAGACGCCCCCTGGACACCCGCCCCGGTCGCGAACCTCGGGCTCGCGGCGGTCGGCCGGCCCTACGAGCGCGCCCTCGGCGACGACCGCTGCCCCCGCAGGACGCGTTCCGATGTCGTCTTTCTGCGCAGTCTCTGCCGCCGCAGGCAGGGTGAGACCCAGGAAACCGAGGACGTTCAAGGCCAAGCGAGCTTTCCGCATGATGCGCAAAGAACGGAGGCCGCATCTGGGCCTTACACCCGCCCTGACGCGTCACGGCGTGAGCAAAAGCGCTCGTAACTACGAACTTGTCAGGGAACGCAGCAGCGCGCGAGCCGAGGTCGGCTGCCCATGAGCTCAAGGCAACGCGGGCGGCTCGCCCGCCTCGGTCCGAGCGCGGCGTGGTTGCGGGGCCACTTCTCCAGGGGTTTCGCTGTCACCCGGTGGCGCCTCGCGAAGCATGGCCTTGCGCGCGCGCGGGAAACCCACGGCGAACACCAGGATCGTCGTGAGCACGGCGGCGAACACGATGGTCGGCAGCTTCTCGGTGTCCGGAACGCCGGCCGCGGCCGGCAGGGTCGCCAGCACGCCCGCCGCCATGCCGCGCGGGAGCGCGACCTCGACCAGGCGTCGTTGGGCCGACGTGAAGTCGGTCTTCAGAAGCGCGAGTCGAGCACTGGGGATCCTCACCGCGAACAGCAGGATCCCGAGCAGGACACCGACCACCAGAGCACCGATGGGCGGGCCGAGCATGGCGCCGATGAACGTGAAGAAGAACGACTTGATGATGAAGGTCATTTGACGGTGGAACCCCCGCAGATCGGCGCCGAGGCCACGTTGCCCGCTCAGCCCGAGCCTTTCGCCGATGCTCTTCGCGTTGCCCACGATCACGGCGAACGTGAGAATGCCGAGCGCCGCGCTGCCGCCCGCGTGGTCGATGACCACGTAGAGCACGATGAGCGACGAGAGGGTGATCGGGTAGGCGTGTTCACTGTCGCGCAAGAAGCGCAAGAACAGGAGCCACGCTCCGCCCGACACGGCCCCTGCGCCGGCGCCGAGACCGAACGAGGTCAAGAGCGCAAGCGCAGGCGACTGCCCGACTCCTACGCGGGCGGAGAGCACGCCTATCAGCCCGCTTGCGCCGACCACGCAGAACGCGTCCGTGAACGCAGACTCGAGCCCCACGAGGCTCGCGACCTTCGCGTCGACTTTGGCCTGCTGCATCGCTGGCATGACGATGATCGAGCTCGAGCCGCCCAAAATCGCACCCAAGAGCGCGCCGTGCGTCCAGGACCATCCGGGAGGCAACAGGCCGACCCAGCGCGCCAGCATGCTGATCAGAGCGACCGATGCCAGCGACGACGAGAAGCTCGCGATGGCGAGCGCAACCGAACGCGGAGCCGCCTGTGAGACGTCGGACAACTCGAGCTTGCTACCTCCTTCGAACAGCACGACGACCAGCGTCAGCGCTGCAAAGTATGGCGCGACGGCGGTGAGCTGATCGCGTCCGAGCACGCTCAGCACGGGGCCGAGCAAGAGTCCGACCGCGATCAGCCAGATGACGTCCGGCACGCTCGTGCGCCGGAACACGGCCTCGCCCGCCGCGCCGATCAGGAAGATCCCGGCAATCGTCAATAGGAACGCAGCGACGCTCATGGCACGTCGGCCCATTGTCACGTGCGCGGACCGAACACGCAAAGCGTGCGATGCCGAGATCTCTTTTTGTTTGTGTTCAAACCACCGGCGCGTCATACTGAACCCGTCGCGTGCACACAGTCGAGCGCGCGACTCCCACGCCTCGTGGGTCCGCCGTTCGGGTGCAGCCGCTGCATCCGGGCGGCGGGTGTTGAGGTTGGCCATGCCGAAGCGCCCGCGTCCGTTCCATCTCTCGCTGGCTGTCGCGCTGGCCAGCGGTTTGGCGCTAGCGGCAGGCTCACCCATCGGGAGTGAAGGCTACGAAGTCATTCGCTTGCCTAGTCGTCCCGGTCCGGGCGCGCCCATCGAGGAGTCCGTCCTGCTCGACACGCACGACACGCGCGTGCTCGCCATCACGCTTCGACGATCTACGGAGTTGCCGGAGCGTGCGTACCCTTGGCCTGCGACCCTCCAAGCGTTTCACGGTACCGGAAACGTGAGCTTCGACCGGAGCGGGTCGGTCCAGATTGGCCCTGGAAAGCTGCTCGCTCTGGCTGCCGGAAAGCGCCACGCGATACGACCCGGAGTCCATGGCTACTTGGTCGTGGTCGTGCAGATGTCGAAGAGCGCCCAGCCCGGCGGCGCCTGACCGGGCGCCGCACGGCAAGCGACATCTCCGATGACCACGTTCGACGTCATCGCGCTCCTCGTGGCGCTCGCGGCGCTCTTCAGCTTCGTGAATGCCAAGTGGCTCAGGTTGCCGGCGACCATCGGCCTGATGCTGGTCGCCTTGGGGTTCTCGCTCGCGCTGTTCGCGCTGGATCGCTTCGGTGCCGGCCTGACCCCTCGCGTGGAAGCGCTACTGGCACGCGTCGACTTCGGCGACACGCTCCTGCAGGGCATGCTGTGTTTCTTGCTCTTTGCGGGAGCTCTCCACCTGGACCTGGGAGATCTGCGCGAGAACAAAGGGATCATCTCCATCTTGGCGTCGCTCGGCGTCGTGGGCTCGACGCTCAGCGTTGGTTTCGGTTCGTGGTTCGCGTTTCGTTGGCTCGGGCTCGACCTCGGCTTGCTCACCTGTCTGCTGTTCGGTGCCCTGATTTCGCCCACGGACCCCATCGCCGTGTTGGCGATCCTCAAGACCGCCAAGGTTCCACGCGCCCTTTCCACTCAGATCGCCGGCGAATCGCTGTTCAACGACGGCGTCGCAGTGGTGGTGTTCGTCGCCCTGATGCGCTTGGCGTCGGGCACGGAGGGCGTCGGAGCGACCGACGTCGGCCTTTTGTTTCTGCGCGAGGTGACCGGCGGCACTGGCCTGGGTCTCGCTCTCGGTTGGGTAGCGTACCAACTCATCCGACGCATCGACGACTACCAAGTCGAAATCTTGCTCACGCTCGCATTGGTCGTCGGTCTGTATGCGCTGGCGCGGCGCCTGCACGTTTCCGGCCCCATCGCCGTGGTGGTCGCGGGGCTGTGGATCGGCAACCACGGCAGGAGCTTCGGCATGTCGGACAAGACCCGGGAGAACATCGACAAGTTCTGGGAGCTGATCGATGAGCTGCTGAACGCGATCCTGTTCGTGTTGATCGGACTCGAAGTCATCGTGATTCGCATGGACCGATTGCTGGTACTGGCCTCTGGGGTCGCAGCGCTCCTGGTTTTGGCTGCACGCCTCGCCAGCGTGGGCCTGCCTCTGGTGCTGCTGAGGAAGCGCTGGAACATCGCGCGCGGCTCGGTGCGCCTTCTGACCTGGGGAGGGCTGCGCGGCGGCATCTCCATTGCGCTGGCTTTGTCGCTCCGGGAGGGCCAACACCGCGACACCATCCTCGCGATCACCTACGGCGTCGTCGTTTCCTCGATCTTGCTTCAGGGGCTCACCATGCGCCTCCTGGCGCGCCGCTTGCTGGAGCCGCACGGCGCCCCATGACCACGCCATCCGCAACACTCAGTCCGCCGCGGGCCGGCCAGATAGTTTGACATCAAACTGTTTGCGTGACATCACGAAGGGATGGTCGCGTTTGGATCGCTGTTGCGACGCCTGGCAGCCATTTCAATCGGGCTGACAGCCGTTCCTCAGGCGCTTCGCGCCGAAGCGGAAACGAGGCGCGCGACCTCTGGTAAGGTGCCAGCAGCCAGTTCCCCGCACTTTCGCGTCGTGTTCGTCGCGCTCGACGGCGTGCGGGCGCGAGAGGTCTTCGTTGGGCCCGACCCTGCGCTGCTAGCGCCCATGGGCAGGGAGTCGGGTGAGCGCGACCTTCCGGCACCGAAGCTTCGGGAGCTCGGCGAACGTATCGGCGTGAGCGTGGGCGCGCCCGGGCGTGGCAAGCCTCTCCGCGCCCAGGGGCCGCGTTTCGTGTCCCTGCCGGGCTACGCCGAGATGCTGAGCGGACGCAAGACACGATGCGTCCACAACGGCTGCGACGTGAGCCACCTGCGCACGCTGTTGTCGGACGTCTCACAGACGCCGGGTGTCGCAGAGGGCGACGTCGTAGCCTTTGCGTCCTGGTCACGACTCGAGTCGCTGCTGCGGGACGATGACGGCCGCGTCTGGGTGAGCGCGGGCCGCCGTCTCTCGCGTTCATTCCAAGGTCGGGCGAAGGCCGTCGGAGTCGATCAGCTTCTCGATCGAGGTCGGCGGTCGTCCCCGTCGCCGGGTCGCGACTTGTACCGCCCGGACCGGCACACGGCCGCGCTTGCTCTGGGCTGGATCCAGAAGCGGCGGCCGGTGTTCGTGTTCCTGGGTTTGGGCGATGCGGACGAACACGCGCACCGCGGCAGCTACTCGGGATACCTCGCGGCACTTCGGGCGTCCGACGGCGTGATTGGAAGGGTTTGGACGTGGCTCGAGGAAGAGCGCGCACTCGGGCGCGAGACTCTGCTCTTGGTGACGACGGACCACGGGCGCGCACGCAGCTTCTTCCATCACGAAAAGGAGCAAGAATCGGGCGACGTCTGGTTCGTTGCCGCCGGGTCACTGGTTCGCCCGCGCGGCGTAGTCGAGCTCGGGCACGCAGCGTTCCTTCGCGACGTCGCACCGTCGATCCGCGCGCTTCTCCGGCTGACGCCCGACCGCTCAGCGAGTGCGGGGCGCGAGATTTGCGGGGTCTTGCGTGTTTGCGATCCCGACGAATCGCTCGTCGGAAGTTCCGATCCGTGATCTGAGCGACATCGTGACTTCGACCTCGAGCTCCTCGACGCCTGCGATCGTCGTGAATGGCAGTTGCCGGAGTGTCGTGCAGTTAGTATGAACTCAAAATGCACCGCGCCACCCGACTGGTGCTCGCCCTGATCTCGGGGCTGGCCCTCCTGACCTGGGCGGCGTGGGAAATCGTCCATCGCACCACGGATGCCTGGTTTCAGAAGGACGTCTCTCTCCGCGCAGAGCTCGCGGTCAACGGCGCGCGCCGCTCGCTCACACAAACCTGGAACGATCGCCGCGGGCTCTCCGAAGTCCTGAGCGACATCGCCCGTGACGAGCGCATCATGGGCGCCGAAGCGTGCGCGGCGGACTGGGCTCCGCTCGGGAAGTCTCACGAATTTCCGTCTCGCGTTTCCTGCGCGGAGCTACAGGGACGCATGGCGACGGACCCGGGTGCGCTCCGCGAAGGGCGTTCGCTCAGCGTGGCGCTTCCGGGAGGCGATGTACACGTCGCAGTCGTGCCGGTCTACTCCGCTGATTCCCACCTCGGCGCCGTGGTGCTGGTGCACGACCTTTCCTACGTGGTGAGGCGGGAAGGCACCGCCAAAGGGTACCTCCTCGCCGCGTTCGGCTTCCTGGCTGCGGCCGCTTCGGTGCTCTCCTTCGCCGCATTCCGCTACTCGTGGCGGCGCTGGAGTCTGGAGCTCGGTCGCCAGCTCTCGGGAGCCGCGCCCCGCCCCGAGTTTCGACCATTGTTGCGTGATGTTCGCTCGTTCATGGACCGAGTGCTGTCCGAACGCGAAGCGGAACTGGAAGCTGGCGACTGGACGCCAGCTCGCCTCAAACAAACGTTGCGGCGCCATCTGCACGGCGAACGCATCGTCGTCGTCGCGAACCGCGAGCCCTACATTCACCAGCGGGGCCCGAACGGCGAGGTGACGGTGCAGCACCCCGCGAGCGGTCTCGTGACGGCGCTCGAACCGGTGATGCGCGCGTGTTCCGGAACTTGGGTGGCTCCGGATCCGGAAGTGCCGATCGTGAAACCGTCGATTCCAACGATCACGTGCGTGTGCCTCCGGGTGAGGAGTCCTACCAAATCCGTCGGGTGTGGCTGACGCGAGAAGAGGAACAGGGCTACTATTACGGGTTTTCCAACGAAGGCTTGTGGGCACTTTGCCACATCGCCCACACGCGACCGGCGTTTCGCGCGTCGGACTTCGACGAATACCGGGCCGTCAACCAGAAGTTCGTGGATCGCGTCTGCGAGGAAGTCGACACCGACGACCCCATCATCTTGGTGCAGGACTACCACTTCGCGCTGGCGCCGCGCATGCTCCGCCAGCGCCTTCCTCGCGCGACGGTCATCACGTTTTGGCACATCCCTTGGCCCAACTCCGAGCGCCTGGGGATTTGCCCATTCCATCAGGAGCTGCTCGATGGACTCTTGGGCAGCAGCATCCTCGGATTCCACACACAAGCCGATTGCAACAACTTCTTCGACGGTGTGGATCGCTACCTGGAAGCCCGTATCGATCGCGAGCATTCGGCAGTCGAACGCGGAGGTGGACGCACTCTCGTCCGACCGTACCCGATCTCCGTGGAGTGGCCGCTTCATTGGCTCGAAGGACTGCCGTCACCGGACGAGTGCCGGCGCGAGGTCTTCGAGGAACTGGGTCTCGGTGCCGATGCCTTGCTCGGCATCGGCGTGGACCGGCTCGACTACACGAAGGGCATCGAGGAGCGGATCTCGGCCGTCGAGCGCTTGCTGGAAAGCCACGCCGAGTTTCGGGGGAGGCTCACCTTCGTGCAGCTCGCGGCACCGAGCCGAACGGTGATCGAGCGCTATCGTCAGCTCAACGAGAGCGTCGAGGCTCTCGCCGCCCGGGTCAACGCCCGGTTCGGCTCCGACCGGTACCGCCCCATCGCGTTGCTGAGAGCTCATCACGAACCGCCGCGGGTCTTCCGATTCTACCGGGCGGCGGACGTGTGCTACGTGAGCAGCCTGCACGACGGTATGAATCTCGTCGCGAAGGAGTTCGTCGCAGCTCGAGAGGATGAGCGAGGAGTGCTCGTACTCAGCCGATTCACCGGTGCGGCGCGCGAAATGCCCGAGGCGCTCATCGTGAATCCCTACGACATCGAGGAAGCGAGCCTGGCCATGGCCGCCGCGTTGCGCATGGCCGAGGACGAACAGCGCGACCGCATGCGGTCCATGCGAGCCTTCGTCTCGGAGTTCAACGTGTACCGTTGGGCGGGGCGGATGCTGGTGGACGCAGCACGCCTCCGTCGCCGGGAGCGATTGCGTCTCGGCTTCGAAGAGGCCACGCGATGAGCCGCTACCTCTTGGCGCAGGCCGTGCAACCCTCGCTGCGCGAGTTTCTCGCTCAGCGCCCTCTCCTCGCGTTCGACTTCGACGGAACCCTCGCCCCCATCGTCCGCGACCCGGCGGCCGCACGAGTCCCCGCACGTACACGCTCGCTTCTTGCGGAGGTCGCCGAGCTCTATCCCTGTGCGGTGGTCTCGGGTCGAGCGCGCCGCGACGTGCGTGATAGGGTCGCGGGTGTTCGTCTGGTGAGTATCGTTGGGAACCACGGCGCGGAAGCCGGCGCACGACCCGCCGTGCCACGCCGAGATGTCGTGCGCTGGAAGCGACGGCTCGAGACTGCGCTCGAGGGAGAAGCGGGCGTTTGGATCGAAGACAAGCGGTATTCGCTGAGCATCCACTATAGGAATGCGCCGAGCCGCGCGCGCGCCGCAAGGGTCATCGGGGTCGCCCTGAGCGAGCTCCCGGAGGTCCGCGTCGTCTCGGGGAAGTGCGTCGTGAACGTGGTCGCTCGGTCCGCGCGAGACAAGGGTCTTGCAGTGCTGGCGCTGCGCGCTCAGTCGCGCGCACCGTGTGTGCTCTACGTGGGCGATGACGTGACCGACGAAGACGCTTTTCGCTTGGCATCGCCCCGCTTTTGGGCCGTCCGCGTGGGTCGGTCCAAGAGCACGGCGGCGCCCTTTCACCTGGTGAATCAGCGCGAAATCGTCAACTTGCTCCGCTTCTGCAAGTCCAATCGGCCGAGCTCGGAACGAGGCTCGCGGACACGCCCCAATCGGGTTCGATTGGAGGAGGTGCGGAGCGTGCCCGGGAGCCCCTGGTCACCGTATCAGCAGGTCGTTTGATGTCAAATGGAATTCGTCGAACCCGAGGCCGCGGCGATCCCACCTGGTACAAAGACGCCGTCTTCTACGAGCTTCGCGTTCGGACGTTCTTCGACGCCAACGCCGACGGCATCGGTGACCTGCGCGGGCTCATCGAGAAGCTCGATTACCTGGTCGACTTGGGTGTCACCGCGCTCTGGCTTCTTCCGTTCTACCCGTCCCCTCTTCGCGACGACGGCTACGACATCGCCGACTACATGAGCGTCCACCGGGCCATCGGCGGCCTGAACGACTTCCGGGCGCTGATCCGAGCTGCCCACGCCCGGGAGCTTCGCATCGTGACCGAGTTGGTGCTGAACCACACGTCGGACCAGCATGCATGGTTCCAACGCGCGCGGCGCGCCCCGCCCGGAAGCGTCGAGCGAGATTTCTACGTTTGGAGCGACACGCCGGAGCGGTACCGCGACGCTCGCATCATCTTCACCGACTTCGAGACGAGCAACTGGGCCTGGGACCCGGTAGCCAAGGCCTACTACTGGCACCGGTTCTTCTCTCATCAACCCGACCTGAATTTCGACAACCCGGCGGTGGAGAGAGCGTTGTTCGACGTGGTCGACTTCTGGCTCGGCCTCGGAGTCGACGGGCTACGACTCGACGCGGTCCCGTACCTGTACGAGCGCGAGGGCACCAACTCGGAAAATCTGCCCGAAACGCACGCTTTTCTGCGCCGATTGCGCCGGCACGTCGACCGCAAGTTCCCGGGCCGGATGCTGCTCGCCGAGGCGAATCAGTGGCCGGAAGACGCCGTCGCCTACTTCGGTGACGGCGACGAATGTCACATGGCATTCCACTTTCCGATCATGCCACGTCTGTTCCTTGCGCTTCGCACGGAAGAAGCGTTCCCGATTCTGGACATACTGGCACAGACGCCGTCGATTCCTGCAGACGCTCAGTGGGCGATCTTTCTTCGTAACCACGACGAGCTCACGTTGGAAATGGTCACCGATGACGAGCGAGACCTGATGCTTCGCGCGTATGCCCGCGAACCCGAAATGCGGGTGAACTTGGGGATCCGAAGGCGACTTGCACCGTTGCTCGGCAACCATCGCCGTCGCATCGAGCTTCTCAACGCACTGTTGTTCTCGTTGCCGGGCTCACCGGTGCTCTACTACGGCGACGAAATCGGCATGGGTGACAACGTGTACCTCGGCGATCGCAGCGGCGTTCGCACGCCGATGCAATGGTCGCCCGACCGGAACGCGGGGTTCTCCAGCACCAGCCCGCAGCGGCTCATCTTGCCCCTCATCACCGATTCCGAATACCACTACGAAGCCGTCAACGTGGAAACTCAGGAGCGGAATCCGAGTTCGCTCCTGTGGTGGATGAAGCGCCTGGTCGCGATGCGCAAGCGCCATCCGGCGTTTGCACGCGGCAACTTCGAGCCGGTCCCGTCCGGACATCGCTCCATCTTGGCGTTTCTGCGACGCACCGACGCTGAGACGCTCCTCGTCGTGGCGAACCTGTCGCGCTTCGTCCAGCGTGCGGAACTCGCTCTATCCGACTGGGTCGGGTTCGAGCCGGTGGAGCTTTTCGGAGGCGCGCGCTTCCCGGCGCTCGGCCGCGGAACCTACCCGATGTCCGTTGGCCCCCACGAGTTCTTCTGGTTTGCGCTCCAGCCTGCCAGGAACGCGGCGCCCGCTCCCTCCGAATCCGTAGTTCCGGAGTTCCGGGTGCGGCAGCGTTGGACCGAACTCTTGGAGGTGAAGAGACGACCGAGTACTTTCGACGGCGCTCTTTCGCTCTGGCTTCAAGGACGGCGCTGGTACCGTGGGCGCAGTCGCTCACTCGAGCGAGTGAAGGTGACCGCCAGCGTAGAGTGCCCGGCCGGTCGTGATGCCCAGCTGGTGTTTCTGGGCGCCTGCTATCCCAGTGAGGAATGCGAGACCTACGTCACCGCGCTTGGACTGCGCAGGGACAGCGAGGACCTGGCCATCGCGCGAGTGAAGCGCCCTGAGCGACGCCACGCTCGCTCCGTGATCGACGTGAGCCACGAGCCTTTCTTCGCGGAGTGGCTCTTTTCTCTGGTGCGGAGCAAGAGGAGGCTTTCGACCCCGCTCGGACTCGTCGTTGCCGAGCGATCTCCCGCGCTCACCGGTACCCGATACGAGGGGCTCTCTGCTCTCCCCATCGATGGTGAACAGACGAATTCGAGCTACTTCCTCGGCGAGCACGCCGTCCTGAAGTTGATGCGGCGACTCGAAGAGGGCACGAGCGTGGAGCTCGAAGTGCTGTCCGCCCTCGCGCCAAACGCCCATCAGCTCGGCATACCTCGCCTGCTGGGCAGTCTGGCCCTCATGGCGGAAAGCGGCCCGAGCACGCTCGCCATCGTGACTGGAAGGGTGCAGAGCCAGGGCAGCCTCTGGCAGGCGACTCTGGAGGAGATCCTCCGCTTCTTCGATCGCGAATTGACCGAACGCGGCAACCGGCGGAAGCGACGGGCGGAGGCCGCCGTGGGCGGCTACTTGGAGGTCGCCCGACGCGTCGGCGAGCGGCTAGCGGCTCTGCACGTGGCCCTTGCCGAGCATCCGTCGCTCGGCTCCGAACGATTCTCGCAGCTCGCGCGCCGAGCCGCATACCAGTCCCAGCGACGACTCGCGCAACGATGTTTCGAGGCCCTGCGCAGCGCAAAAGAAACGGCCACGGAACCCGCTCGCAGCTTGACCGCGCTGCTGATGAAGCAGCGCCGTGCCATCGATTCCCTCCTGCGCTCCGTCGAGAAGATGCCGGACTGGGGGCGCGCCATCCGCGTGCACGGGGACCTTCACCTCGGGCAGATCTTGCACACGGGCAGCGACTTCGTCTTCATCGACTTCGAGGGCGAGCCCGGTCGCTCCCTCGAAGAACGGCGCCGCCGGCGTTCACCGCTGGTCGATGTGGCCGGTGTCCTTCGCTCGTTCTCCTACGCCATGCACGGAGTTCTGTGGGGAGACGCCCTGGTCCGAGGACCGCGCCGGGAAGACGCCGCACGCCTCGGACCTGCGGCCATGGATTGGCTGCGGGTCACATCGAACGCCTTCCTCGACGCGTACGAGCAACGGATCATGCGTCACGACTTGGTGCCAGGCGATCGAACCGCGCGGCGAGCGCTCCTGAGAGCGTTCACGCTCGAGAAGGCCCTCTACGAGGTGCAGTACGAGCTGGACCATCGACCCGAATGGGTCTCGATTCCACTGCGGGGGCTGCTCGAGGTACTCGGCTCGCAGCCTCTCTTCGAGTAGCGCGCCGCTCGCTCCCAAGTCACCAGCGCCGGCCGAACGGGGCGTTCTTCAACGGGGGCCCTGGCAGCACCTCCACCTCGGGAACCTGACGCCACTCTTCGGCGAACGCCGACTTCATGCGCTCGAGCACTTCGGGCGCGTCGTCGGTGATGTCCGCCGCTTCCCAGGGGCTCGAATCGAGATCGTACAGGCGGAATCTCCGATCGTCGCCGAACGAAATCAGTTTGTAGCGGCCATCGATCAGGGCCCGCCGCCGGTCCATCAGGTCCGAGCGCGGCTGGTCCACCAAGATCCTACGCGCGGAGGGCGGCTCGTCGCCCAGGAGTTCGCTCACCAGGCTCTTGCCTCGGAATGGTCGCGATGGCGAGACGCGCAACATGGAAGCGATGGTGGGTGCGAGGTCAATGTGACTGCGGCGCACGCTCGAAATGACCCGAGGGCGGAGGCCCGGGTGACAAACCAGGAGTGGCACGCGGACGACCGATTCCCACAACTCGAACCCGTGTCGATAATGGCCACGCTCGCCGAAGGACTCGCCGTGGTCCGCTGTGATGATCACCGTGGTATCGCGCCACCAAGCTTGTTCCTGCACGAAGTCGAGGAGCTTCCCCACCCAATGATCGGTGAAGCGAACTTCACCGTCGTAGAGGTCGCGCGCGGTTCGCACACCGAACGAGAACTCCGGGTGCGGTTCGTAGGTGTGGTGCGGGTCCATGTAGTGGACGTACGCGAAGAAGCGTTTCCCCGCGTCTTGCGCGACGTTCCCCCGATCGGACAGTTGCTCGATGGCGAGCTCGGTCAGAGGTGCGCTGGTGATCGAGTGAACTGCGGCGAGGTCCACGCCGTGCTTCAGGAGCCGGTAGTCTGCGAACCCCTGGTTCAAACCGAACGTCGGCGAGAAGTAGCCGTGAGCGTGCGAAGCCAGCGTTCGAAGACCCCGCTTCTGCGCCATCTCTTGTATGAACTCGTTGGCATCGTCGGGGTAGCGCGTGAAGAAGTACCCGTCTCGGAGCATCGCGCTCGGGTACTCGCCGCGAAGGGCCGGTGCGACGCTCTTCGCGGTGTAGCTCGAAAGCGAGTAGGCCTTGGCGTAGGTGACGCAGTGCTCGCGCCGGAACGCGTCGATGCGCGGAACCACGTCTCTCGGGTACCCCGTCCAGGGCATCTCGCCTCTGAGGCTGTCGATCATGATCAGCAGCACGTTGGCGGGCGCGAGCTCGGGATGTTGCGGGATCGCGGAGCTCGGCGCGCGCGGGTCCGCCATGGGCGGAGGTTCGGGAATTGGCGCCGGCTCACGCTCACGCTCGCAGCCCAGAGCGATGCAGGCGGCCCAGACAGCGGCGAGCGCGATCCGCCGCGCAGCGACGGAGCAGCCGCTGCTCACGGCGCCACGCCCCCGGTCGACACCGGTGGTGGCTTGGCGCTTTGCTCGGCGCGCACCGCGGAGGCCAAGTGGAACTTACCGATCTCGGCTTCGTCGAGGAAGCCGACGATCTTGCCTGTCGCGTCGATCACAGGCAGTTCGCGCAAGCCGTGAAGGACCAGCAACTCGGTGGCGCAATGCAGGTCTGCGTCCTCTCGGACGGCCACCGGCGCCTGCATGAAGTCGGCGACGATGGTCCAGCGGGCGCCTTCCCCTTGGCCTGCCAGTACGCGTACCGTGTCGTCGGACACGATGCCCACCAACCGCCCGTCGTCTTCGGTGACGGGAAAGACGTCCTGACCGGCGGCTTCACCGGCGCGCTCGATGACCTCCAGCGCATTGGTGCGAGGGGAGAAGTGGACGAACGTCTTTCCCTCGGACATCAACGCGCCGACCTTGCTGGATCTCAAGACGTCGAGGAGCAGAGCGTCGCGGTGAGCTGGAGAGTCGCGCAGGGTGGGAACCTGGGCCTCGTAGATGCTGCTCCTGCGCAGTGTGGCGTAGGAAATGGCCAAGGCGAGCATGAGCGGAACGAGCAGGTCGTAGTTGCCCGCCAGCTCGCACACGAGCACGAGCGCGGCCAGCGGGACGTGGGCGATACCCCCGTAGAACGCACCCATGCCCACGAGCGCAAAAGCCCCCGCGTCGATCCGCGGGTCGTGGGTCAGGAGCGCTGCAGCCCGCCCGAAGGCGCCGCCGAGCATGCCCCCAATGGCGAGGGAGGGCGCGAAGTCGCCGGCGCTTCCGCCAGACCCGATGGTGAGCGAAGCGGCGAGCAGCTTGGCGGCAGCAAGGCCCAATAGGAGGGCTACGCCCGACCAGCCGCTTGGGAGCCACGAAGCGCCGCTGATGGAGGCCTGGACCGCGCCATAGCCGCCGCCCAGGATGCCGAACCCTTGGCCGCGGAGACCCGTCCAACTCCCAGTCCAGGCGATCAGCGGCGTCACTGCCAAACCGAGGAGCAGACCTCCGAGTGCTGGCTTCAAGAACTCTGGCATTCGAAGCGCACGAAACTGCCGGCGCACGGCTCGAAACAACGCGACGAACGCCATGGCGCCAGCGGCCACCAGCAAGGCGAGGCCGGCATAGAGCGGAAGGTGCGCTGGGACGAATGGGAAGCGCGGCGCGTGCGTGAAGAGGGTGGATTCTCCGAATATGGAAATCACCACGGAATAGGCAACGACGCTGGCGAGAACCGAAGGGATCAGGGCGTCGGACTCGAACCCGTCTCGATACAAGAGCTCCACGGCGAGAAGCGCCGCGCCGAGCGGCGTACGAAAGACGGCCGCGATTCCCGCGGCAACTCCCGCCAACAGGAGGATGCGTCGCTCGCGAACGCTGACCCGCAACGCGCGCGCCACGCTGCTGCCAATCGCCGCACCGATCTGCATCGTGGGCCCTTCACGCCCACCAGCACCGCCAGTCCCCAAGGTGAAGATGGACGCCACGGACTTCGCCCAGATCACGCGACGTCGAATCACTCCTTGCTTGTGGTGATAGGCTTCGATGGCCGCGTCTGCACCGCCTCCCCTGACTTCGGGAACCAGGCGCGCGATGAGACCGCAGCCGAGTCCACCCAGCGCGGGGATCAGCAGCAAGAGCCACGGGCGGAACTCGGCCGTAACGCCCTGGCGAATCTGCTCGCCGTGCGCACGCACCGGGACGTAGCCCGCAAGCCCCTCGAGCAGGGCGCTACCGACGTGTTCCAGAACGAAGAAGAATGCGCCGCCAAGCAGACCTGCGGCGAGCCCAACGAGCGCAGCATGGACCACCAGACGCCCGACCAGCCGCAGGTCCAGCGGGTCGGTAGTCAGCACACCGGGCAGCGACGCACGCGGGTGCGAGAGCCACCGGCGCCAGCGCCGACCAAACGAGAAAGCAGGGATTGCCACGATTGGGCCGAAGTTCCTTGCCTCGGATTTCCTTTGACGTCAAACCGAAGAGAAATGGCCCTGGTCGGCGCGACGCGCCCCCACGCTCAGCGCGCCGCTCGGCGCTTCGGGCGCGGGCGACGGACGCGAACCTCGGAAACTTGCTGTTGAGACTCCATGGCCGAGCAGAGCTCCTGCAACAGCTCGCGGGCGGCCGCCACTTTCGGTTGCGGCATCCGTGCCAGGGTGGTCCGCACCGCTTCCTCGACCGTGCCGGCGCGCATGGCGTTCACGACCGTGCCCTTCTCGGTCAGCCGAAACAGAGCTCGCCGGCCATCGTCCGGATCCTCTCGGCGCAGAATCAACCCGCCCCTCACGAGACGGTCCAACACTCCCGTGAGCGTGCTGGGATGTACGTGAAGGAGCTCCGCGAGCGCGCCAGCAGAGGCGTCGGGGAAGCGGCCAACCATGCGCACGACGAGGCGTTGTGGTCCCGTCACGCCCGCGACACCCAAGAGTCGCTTCGACGCGGACCGCAGCTCGTGGTCGACCGCCCACAAGAGCCGCATGAAGCTCAGCACCTCACCCAGGTTGGGCGGGGGCTCCGCTGCGTCCGAAGCGGTGTGCCGTTGAGCGGGCGAGCGGGGCAAGCACGCGCAGCATAACATGGCCGGCCGAGCGCCGGCGAGAGTGTTCACGCCCGGCCGGCCTTTCGCGAGTCGTGGGGCGGGCCGGACCCACGAGCTCGATCTTCCAAGCGTACGTCGACGCGTCGATCTTCCGCCCAACCCATCTCGCTGGTTCCCGTCGCGTCCATCTCGCCGCGAGAGGACGTAGCGACGTTGGCAGGTGAGAGCCCGCGTTCGACTACCTAGCTCTTCACGCTGTCAGCCCGCCGATCACCGATCAGCATGTCGTATTCGAACTCACCGCGCGGATCGGCGCGTCCCACGAGCAGGAGCGTGCGACCGCGTAGTGGCCCGTTGGAGAAGCACTTGGCTACGGCATTCACCGCCGGGAGGTTTCGCTGCTTCAGGCTCGCGGAGTCGAAGTCGAACCACGCGTTCGAGTCCTGGATCCCACACGCCAGGCGGATGGATTCCTCGATTCGAATGGCCACTGCCGAGTCGCGCGCGGGCGCTTCGGGCTCGCTCGAAGCGCGCACAGGGCTAGTCACTGGCCCCGTCGCTACCGGCGGTTTCAGCGCGGTGCCACACGCGACAGCGCCCAGAGACGCAGCCGCTGCGAGCCGAACGATCCGATGGTTCATGTTTCTTCCTCCTTTCGTGCCACGCTGCGCCCTTTGCGAACGCGTGCTGCGCCAGCACTTGGATGCGGGCACCAAAAGCCCCGCCAGTTGGTTGCATCTCGAACTACATGGGCGAACGAGGTCGTCCGCCAATACGAGGAGTAGGACTGCAGCCGCCGAGCTACGCGGCGCCCGCTAGGACCAGAAGTCCGCTCGGCGCGCGCCGAGCGAGCGTGTCGATGCAGCGCGCTTGCATGAGTCGCGTTTGCCACGTGATTAGTTTGATGTCAAACTAATTGATGTCCTGGCTTGCCTCGCACCGCCGCCCCGCAGCCCGCCACCGACGCTCTGCGCCCCAGCGCGTAGGCGCAACTACACGGAATCACGAGCTCGCCAACGCGGAATCGCAACGAGCGGCACTCCTCCGGCACCGCGCTGGTGCATGCTTCACCCGTGCCGGGCGAGGTCGCGCGCTACTTGGAGCGGTTGCCGGAGGGTCTCGAATCCTATCCGCGGCACCTCGTGAAGAGCTCGCTCCTCCGCGGCATGTTGGCCGAGTGCCCTTCGGGGGGCGATCTCGAGCTCCTGCCGCCTGCGCTCGCGCAGATCGTCGCAGAGCCGCCCCCGCCGAGCGCGTGGATCCCGGAAGTTTGCTTCGTGGCCGCCCACTTCGCCATGCAAGACCTCCACGCCATCGACGCCGACGACATGCTGGAGCGCACCTATCGGGCCAACGCGAAGCTCACGGGTTCTCGCATGTACCGGGCGCTCGCTCGCGTCGCGTCGCCGGGCCTGCTCTTGCGCGGCGCAGCGACGAGTTGGGGACTGATCCATCGCGGGGTGAGCCTGCGCGTATCGGCCCGCGACGGCGAAGCCGAGCTCACTCTGCGGCACCCGCCCCATCTGTATCCCGAGCTAGCGCATCGCTCGGCCGCACTGGGGTTCCGCGCAGTGGTCGAAGCCGCCAACGGCAAGGGCGTGACGGCGGAGGTGTTGTCGTCGGGACCGGAGAGCGCGAGCGTGCGCGTGCGCTGGCGTTGAGCTCGCTTCAAGTGGCGCCCGTGCCGAGGTATCGGACGGGCAAACGCTCTTCGATCACCTCGCTGCCCCGCCCCTCCACGCGGTAGGCGCTGGCCGACGGGCGCGAGCTCACCGCCTCGACCAAAGCGCCGTCGACGAAGTGGAGCGCCGCACCGTCGTCGGCGGCGTAGCCATCCGCGAGCTCACTCCCGACGAGACGCCGGTAGGTCGGCCGTCGTTCGGGTTCGCCGTCGTAGTGCGGGCAAGCGCTCCCCGCGAGGAAGCCGAGACCGTCGGCCAGCGGCCCGAGCCCGCCGAACGAGTCGGTGACGGAACCTTCGAACCAGCAGTTCATGCCCGCGCTGACCCCTGCGAGCACCGCGCCCGCTCGGCAAGCGTCGCGCAGCAATCGGTCGAGCCCGTGGAGGCGCCAGAGCGCGAGCAGATTCGCGGTGCTGCCGCCTCCCACGTAGAACACGTCGTGCTCGGCGACGAAGCTCGGTAGGTCCGTCGTCTTCGGCGGGCGGCGCGGGAGCACCGAGGACTCGAACAAGGTCAGATCGGAGGGGATCGAGCGGCCGCTGAACGCGCGATAGAACCTGGCAACGGTGCTGGCGGCGTCACCGCTGGCCGTCGGCAGAAAGCACACGCGCGCGGGCTTTCGCCGCGCGAGCCCGAGCACGAAGTCGTCGAGCAGCGGGTTCTCCGGCTCCATCAAGAAGCCGCCGCCACCCATCGCCACGATGTGCCCTGCGGGCGGGGACGCCATTCGTCGCATCCTAGAGGAGCGCCGTGGTCGTGGAGTGCATTTCGTGAGTCGGCAAGAGCCCGGAGGCTTCGGCTCGCTTCAGGCCGAGGCGCGACCCTTGCCCTTGCGCTGATCGCGCTTGCCCTTCTTGTGGAGCTTGCCGCTCTTGCGGGCCTTTTCGAGCTCGGCCTTGCTGACCTTCTTGTCCTTGTTGGCGTCGGCCACGCTGATTCGCGACCAGCGCTTCTCGCCGACCTCGTCACGGGTCAGGTAGCCGTCGCCGTTCTTGTCGGCCTTGGCAAAGCGCGCACCCTTGTGTTTGCCGCGCTCGCCCTTCCCGTAGCGGCGACCCTCTTGGCCATCGGCGGCCTTGGCCTTGCCGTCGCGAGACGGCGCGGCCGAAGCGGGCACGCTGGTCAGGAGGAAGCCGGAAATCGCGGCAAGGGCGGCGAAGAAACCAATTGTGCGCTTCATCGAAATGTGACCTCTCACAGCGAATAGGACGGCCGCAGCGACCTCAACCCTACGGAGCCCCCGGCTTCGCACAAATCCCTGGTATCGCGCCAGATTTCCGCGCGTCACGCCGCGTCGGCCTTGCCGCGACGCGTCGGCTACGCGACGCTCGGCGCATGTTTCCCGCGGGGAAGAGCTCGCTCGGGCACTCGTGGGTCGCGTGCCTGTGCGTCCCTCTCGCCTGCGCGCCGTCCACGGCGAGACCGACTCCGCCGGAAGCGTCGGCCAGCAACGCCCCGCCTGTTTCGCGCATCGAACCGCGTGCGCCGAGTGCAGGCCCGCAGCCGCCGCGCCTCGTTCCCAGCGCCCCCCTCGTCGATCCCGACAAGATCGTCGGCTACGTGCGCTGCAAAGACGTGAGCGAGGAGCTTCGCGGCAAGCACGAAGCCGAAGTGGTTGGCGTCGAGAGCGAACCGCTGCCGGAGTTCGGCATGGTCACCTGGCACGTCGAGCTCCGCATCGAGCGAGACGCTACGGGGGAGCTCCGAGTGCTCGCGCCTCCCGCGCTACCGATCCCGCTGCGCACCGGAGATCGCGTGCGCATCCGCGTGCTCGCGAAAGGAGGTGGCCCGAATCGCCATTTCGCCGTGCTGGTCGAAGCGCTGGACGACACGCTGTTGCTCGCCGTCGACGCGGCACCGAACGGCTGGCAAGTCGAGCGCGGCGCCGATCTCGGAACCACGAACGAGGGCAGCTACACCACGACGAGCTACGGGGCCGCGTTCACGCACGGGTCGACGCACGTCGAGTCCAAGGGCAAGTGGCTCCGCGCCGACGTCGACGGCGTGCCCCACTACCTTTGGGGTTCCGGTGCTTCCCGCAAGTTGCCCCAAGGGAAACCGGCCATGCCGGACTACGTCGGTGGCTGGCTCGACTCGGCAATCGTGCGAGCGCGCTAGGCGCACGCTCGTATCGGTTCCGCCTCAGGGCAGCGATTTGAACGTGAGCGTTTCGCTCCAGGTCCCCTTGGAGATCTGGTCCGAAGCCAGCACCTTGCCGGTGTACGTACGACGATCGGCGGAGGGCTCGTAGGCGGCGAACTCGAAGGGATCTCCCGCGTGGCTGCCGACCGCCGCTGCGTCGCCGCGAACCAAGCCGTAGGCCACGTAGGAACCTTCGTCGCCGTCGCTCGTCACGGTGTAGTACGCCGCCTTCAAGATCCCGTCCTTCTGCGTGACGGTCAGCGAGCCTTTGTAGCGGTCACCGGGCGGGTACTCCGCGTCCAGCTTGAACTTCCCCGTGAAGTCGTCGTTGGCCTTGCCCGAGAGACCTTCGTTTCCGATCTTCATTTCTTGGCTGCCGAACACCGAACCTTTGAGCTCGCCACCGCTCTTCTCGAACAAGTGGAGACCGGCGCCCTTCACGGACCACGCCACGAACAAGACCTTTCCGACCCGGTGTCCGACCCCCTGCTTGCTCCCACCCTCACTCCGGTTGACACGATACTGCGCGCCCCGATAGCGCGTGATGGTGATGGTTCCGGTGCGATCCCCGCTGACGGAGAATACGCCCGAATAGTCCTCGGGGTCCGCATTGGGCGCGTTGGTGGCTACCGGGGGAGCCGCGCTGACCGGTGCAGGGGGCGAGGCCTGCTCCTTGGACTTGCAGGCCATGAGGGCGGCCAAGATCGCGGCGCTTGCGCCGAACGTGGTGAGTGGCTTCGTCATGCGGGGTCTCGTCGCTTTCATTTGTGGGGAACGGGCGGCAGCACTTGGGTGCAGACGCCGGCTTTGCACAGCACGCCGGAGCCCGTGCACTTGTGGCCGCAGGCTCCGCAGTTCTGGCTGTCCTTCTGGGTGAACACGCAGCGCGCGCCACACCAAGTCCCGCCGGCTGACTTGCAGGCTCGACACATGCCTGCGTCGCAGTAGTCGTCGGCGCCACAAGCCTTGCCACAGGCGCCGCAGTTGTTCTTGTCGGACCAGACGATGGTGCAGCTTCCGCCGCAGGCGTTGTGACCGTCGGGGCAAACGCAAGTTCCCTTGCACACCGCACCGGACGGGCACTGGGTGTCGGACTCACAGCTCGCACCGAGTACCTTCGCGCTCGAAGCCTTGCCCGAAGCGGCAGGACTCGCCGGCGAGTTCGCGAGGGGTCGCGCCGCGGTGGCGCCACTCCCCGACGCGATCGGCGACGGATCCGGAGCCAGCGGCGGAGCGGCAGGCAGCGCTCCGGCGTCGGCGCCAGCCGAAGCAATGGCAGGCGGCGGCCCGTCTCCTCGATTCGAGTACCAATACGCGAACAGCGCGAGCGCCACAGCGGCGCCGGCACCGAGCACCAGCACGACCCCGGCAACGAGGAGCCAGGGTGTCGAGCGGGGCTTCGCATCGACGCTGCGCGTGGCGGGGCGGGTCAACGTCGGAGCGACAACGGGACCCGGAACGATCCCCTGGGTCGCCTCCCAGCCCGCCGAAGCCGGCACGATGGCGTCGGCGCGCGGGTTTTCGGCGTAGGCACCCAAGAGCTCTGCGAGCTCGTCGGCGCTCGCGAAGCGTTCCGCGGGACTCCGCGCGAGTCCCTTCTGCACGAGCGCGGCGAGCTTCCGATCGATGCCGGGGAGCTCCGGCGGGGGCGGCGCGGGGCTCGCCAAGTCGAAGCCGGGAAAGGGCGGCTTCTGTCCCGTGAGCGCCACGAACAGACAGGCCGAGAGCGAGTAGATGTCCGAGCGCCCGTCGAGGGGCGCTCCCGCCGCTTGTTCCGGCGACATGTAGCTCAAGGTCCCGATGACGTGACCGGTCTGGGTGAGCCCGCCCTCGCTGCCTTCGACCTTGGCGATGCCGAAGTCGAGCACCTTCGAAACCTCGCCGAGCGTGGGCGTGGACACCAGGAACACGTTCGCAGGCTTGATGTCGCGATGCACGATGCCCGCCCGGTGCGCGACGGAGAGCGCGCTCGCGACGTGGGCTCCGATGCGCGCCACGCGCGCGGGTGCGAGGCGCCGCTCGCGCTTGATGCAGTCCGCGAGGGACTCCCCGTTCAAGAGCTCCATCACCAAGAACGGTGGTTCGCCACCTCGCGCCTGAAAATCGTAGACCTGCACGATGTGCGGATGACCGAGCGACGCCAGCGCGCGGGCTTCGCGCTGGAAGCGCGCCAGGGTCTCGTCGTCGAGGCTGCCGATCAGCTTGACGGCGACGGTACGACCGAGATCGCCCTGCCAAGCTTCGTACACGACGCCCATCCCTCCGGCGCCGAGGCGACGACGCAAGAGATAGCGTCCGCCCAAGGTGCTGCCAGAGAGATCTTGCATGTCGTCACCTTCAGCAAATGGCGTGCCGCGATCGACACGAACGACCGAGCGGAAATCGAATCTGGCGCACGTGGCCCCGACCCACGCCGAGTGTCAACGAAAGGTGGTCGCTGTCCACTCGGGATTGTCAGCCCCAGCGTCCCACGCCGAAAACCGGGCGAGAAGAGCGTCGCCGGTGGCGACTTGGTCAGAGCCGTGCCGCTACCTCGGTGCCCTGGCGGATGGCCCGCTTGGCGTCGAGCTCGGCCGCGACGTCGGCCCCACCCACGACGTGATAGCGGTCATCGCGGATCGCTCCCTTGGCGTCGACGGGAAGGAGCTCGCGCACCGACTCCTGGCCTGCGCAGACCACCACGTGATCCACGGCGAGAAGCCGTTCCGCCCCGTCGTGCCGGATGTGAAGCCCCGCGTCGTCGACCTTCAGGTACTCGACGCCCCCGAGCATGTGCACGCCTTCGCGCTCGAGAACCAGCTTGTGGACCCAACCCGTCGTGCGACCGGGGCCGCTGCCCATGCGCTTGGTCTTCGGGCGGCGTTGGAGCAGCCAGAGCTCGCGGCGCGGTGCGGGCGGCGCGGGGGGCGCGAGCCCGCCCTCGCGCGACGACTCGAGATCGATGCCCCAAGCTCGCTGGAACTGCTCGAGCGTCTGATCCGGTTCGTGCAGCAAGAACTCGCACACGTCGACGCCGATGCCGCCGGCGCCGATCACGGCGACCTTGCGCCCGACGGGCTTCTTCTCCAGCAGGACCTCGGCGTACGTCAGCACCTTCGGATGGTCCATCCCCTCGATGTGGGGGCGCCGCGGTACCACGTCCGTCGCGACCACGACGGCGTCGAATCCGCTGTCGAGCTCTCGCTGCTCCACGTGCTTGCCGAGCACCACGCGGACCCCGGTGCGCGCCAGGCGCCGCGTGAAGTAGCGAATCGTCTCGCGAAACTCCTCCTTGCCGGGGATCTCCGCGGCCATCCTGAATTGGCCGCCGAGGACGGGCGCAGCTTCGAACAAGGTGACGTCGTGACCGCGTTCGGCAGCGGTGGTTGCCGCGGCGAGCCCGGCCACGCCGCCGCCGACGACGGCGACCTTCTTCTTGCGTGGAGCGGGCAGGATCACGAGCTCGGTCTCGTGACAGGCGCGGGGATTCACCAGGCAGCTCGCGCGACGGAGCGCGAAGCTGTGATCGAGGCAGGCTTGGTTGCAAGCGATGCAGGTGTTGATCTCGTCGGCGCGGCCCTCGGCTGCCTTGTTCACGAATTCGGCGTCGGCGAGCAGCGGGCGCGCCATGCTCACCATGTCAGCTTCGCCTCTGGCCAAGATGTCTTCGGCGACCTCCGGCGTGTTGATGCGGTTGGACGCGCAGACGGGGATCGAGAGCTCCTTCCGAATCCGCGCCGTCACGCTGCGGAACGCGGCGCGCGGCACCGATGTCACGATGGTCGGGATGCGGGCTTCGTGCCAGCCGATGCCGGTGTTGAGCAGGTGAACGCCGGCTGCCTCGAGGGCTCGAGCCGCCTTCACGATTTCTTCCCAAGTGTTTCCGCCTTCGACCAAGTCGAGCAGCGAGAGTCGGTAGATGACCAAGAAGCCGGCGCTGGTCTTGGCGCGCACGGCCTTCACGACCTCGACCGGCAAGCGGACGCGGCCGTCGATGGGCCCACCCCACTCGTCCGTGCGCCGGTTCACGCGCTGACAAAGGAACTGGTTCAGGAGGTAGCCCTCGCTGCCCATGATCTCGACGCCGTCGTAGCCCGCCTCTTCGGCGAGAGCGGCGGTGCGCGCGTAGTCCGCGATGGTCTTTTCGATCAAACGCCCGCTCATGGCGTGGGGCGTGAAGGGGTTGATGGGCGACTTCACGCGAGATGCAGAGACCTGGAGCGGGTGGTAGCCGTAGCGCCCGGCGTGCAAGATCTGCATCGCGATCCTACCGCCCTCGGCGTGGACCGCTTGGGTCACGCGGCGGTGACTGAGCACGTCGACCTTGCGATTGAGCGTGCCGGCGCCCGGCATCAGCCAACCGCGCCGGTTGGGCGAGATACCGCCGGTCACGATCAGCCCCACCCCACCGCGGGCCCGCTCGGCGAAGTAGGCGCCGAGCTTGCCGTAGTTGAAGAATCGGTCTTCGAGACCGGTGTGCATCGAGCCCATCAACACGCGGTTTTTCAGCGTGATGGGGCCGAGGTCGATGGGCGAAAGCAGGTGCGGATATGGGTGGTTCATCTCTGCCGGCAGGGATCTTGGTCGAAGGATGCTCGATTGACCAGCCGGTGTAGTCTCCCGCCGCCGTGACCCGAACGCGACGGAGAGACTGGCTGCTCTTGCTCGGCGCGATGGCCCTGCTCCTGTCGCTCGGCTTCGGGCTGTTCGCGTCTGCCGGCCACGACGATAGCCACATCACCTATTGGGTGGCGTGGAAGCTCCGCGAGACCGGTCAGCTCGTCAACTACAACGGCGAGCGTGTCGAGCAGAGCTCGAGTCTCGCGCACGTGTTGGTCCTCGCGCTGCTCGCGCTCCTGACTCGCATCGACATCCCGACCTTGGGCCCGGTCACCTCCATCGGGGCCGCTCTGCTCACGCTCGTCGCCACGCGTGCGGCCATCCGTCGCGCTGCGCCCAAGGCCCCACCGGGCGGCGAGCTCTTGGTCGCGAGCAACGCGAGCTTCGTCTATTGGGCCTTCGGCGGCCTCGAGACCCCGCTCTTCGCCGCGACCTCTCTCGGCCTCGTCTTGGCGCTGCACCGCTCGCTCGAAGCGCGGCGTCCAGCTTGGGTTGCGCTTGGGGCTTCGTCGCTCGCCTTCGTCGCCACGCGACCCGAAGCGCCGCTGGTCCTCGGCTGCGCCCTGCTGCCACTCGGGCTCTTCGCGTGGCGCACCGGGCGAGGGCGCGCATGGCTCTCGAGTTCCGCGCTCGCGCTCGCTCCTGCGCTGCTCCTGTTCGGATTCCGACGAGCCTACTTCTCCGCTTGGTTTCCCAATCCGGTCTACACCAAGGCGACGGGCATCGACGCGAGTGGAGGCTTTCGCTACCTCGCACAGCATCTTTATCCGGGAGGGCTGCTGCTCGGCCTGTTCGCGCTGATCGGGCTCGGCTTCGCCGCCGTCCGCGCGGCCCAGGCCAAAGCTCCGCCGGCCCTGGTGGCAGCGGCCTCGCTCACCGTTTCCTACCTCGGGTTCGTGGTGCTCACGGGTGGCGACTGGATGACGGGCGGCCGCTTCGTGGCCCACCTGGTGCCCCTGCTCGCCGTGCTCGCGTGGGTCGGGCTCGCGGAGCTACCCCGCCCGCGCTTGGTCCCATGGCTGGCAGCTGCCAGTGTGGCGCTCGCCGTGTTCGGTGTGCTGCTCCTCGCCAACGGCCCGAGCACGGGGCGGCCGCTGTGGACGACCAGAAAGCTCCGTCCAGGCGTCGAAGCGCGGGTAGGGCCCCGCGGCTACGGCTTCTTCGAGCTCTCGAACCGCGTGCACCTGCGGGACACGCTGATCGCAGCCAAGCTCGTCGACTGGATCGGCGCGTTGCGCGAAGCACATCCCGGACGGCGCTTCGAGCTGATGGCGTCGCAGGCCGGAATGGTGCCCTACTACGCCTTCCGCGAGCACGAGGACGTCCTCCACTTCGTCGACATGTGCTCGCTCACGACCCGCGAGCCACGCGCGTGCCTAGCTGCCTCGGAGCTCGATCGCCGCAAGGTGGGGCTCCAGCTCCACTTCGATCGCTACTTCGCCCGCCGCTCCGCCATCGACGAGAAATGCGGCACCCGGCGCCCGGATCTCGTGTTCGGCTTGGGCCAGCGCGGGATCGAGGCGGTGCTGGAACGGAACGGGTACGCCATCGTGTTTCGGCAAAAGGGTCCCATCAGGAGCGAGGGGCTCGGCCCTTGGTTCCGCGCGCCGCTCGCCAGCGATCAGTTCATCGCCATCGACCGCGCGCTGCTCGCGGGAGTGGCACGCGAGCCCGAACCGGTCTTCGATTGGGACATCTGACGACGCGGGCTCAGCGGCGCCGGCGCGCGAAGAATGCGAGTAGCGCCAGCAGCGCGAGCGATGCGCCGCTGCCGGAGCCCGAGCTCGGTGCGCGACAGCCGCAGCCGCCGTCGTCTCCCGAATCTGCACCCGAGCCGCTGCCACCCGACTTGCCCCCGCTGCCCGACGAACCGCCGCCGGTTCCGCCGGAGCCGCCGACGCTCGCAGCACCCGTTCCGCCACTGCCTCCACCGGAGGTACCGCCGCTCCCCGAGCTGCCGCTGCTTCCGCCGCTCGCGCTTCCCGCCGCGCCCGCGCTGCCATCGACGCCGCCGTCAGGTGGGCTCGCTACGGTGACGTTCGTCGGCTGATTGCCGATGGTGTTGGGGTCGTCGCTCAGCGTGGTGGCCGTGGCCGCGCCGCTCGCGCCCTTCGCGCTCACGCTGGCTTGGTTGCCGATCACCTTGCCCACCGTGCCCGGCTGAACCTTGGCGCGGAACCGCACTTGAACCATGTCGTTCGGGCCGAGCGCCCCGCCCGCGCTCGAGGTCGCGCCCGTGCCGAGGCGCACCGTCAGCTTCTTCGACGTCGCATCCCACTCGCCCTGGTCGTCACCGGCTGCGTCGGTCCACTTGCTGGTCGTGGCGCCGCTGACCGTCTCGAGCGAGCCCGCGACGTATTCGAGTCCGGGGTCGAGCACGTCTTCGAACACGGTCGCCGCACTGGGGTCGTTGCCCTTGTTGGTCACGCTCACCGTGTACTCGAGGGTGTCGCCTTCGAGAACGGGGGCACCGTTTTCGTCCTTCACGGTTTTGTTCACGACCAGCACGGGCGCGATGGTCGTGATGGATGTGACCCACACGAAGTTGATGATGCCGTCGCCGGGCCCCGCGGCGATCTGCGCCTCGGCGCTGGTCATTCCGGCGCTGAGCTTCGAGGTGATGTCGACCACGTCCATGTCGATGCCCCCGTTGCTCTTGGCGGTGCCCGAGCTCTGGGGCAGATCCCCCGCGACGGTCACCGGCTGCCCGAGCCAGGAACGGGTGCCGTTGAAGAAGAAATCGACCGGGTTTTGCGCGTCGGAGAGGGCGGTGGGCGAGCCCTGGGGACCGAAGCGCAGCGACGCACCAGTGACCTCGCCATCGATGCCCACGATGCCGAGCTTGCCGCTGAACACGGCAGGCACTTTGAAGCCGCTGAGCGGCACGCTGACGGTCGCGCCCAAGATGCCGTCGATGCCGTCGAACAGCACCAGGTTCCTCGGTGGCTCGCCGGGCGCATCGTAGAACACGACCAGCGACCAGCCACGCTCGGCGGCGCCGTGGTTGTCGGCGAGATCGGGACCGTCGACGCCCGAAACGCGATAAGCCCCCGGACCTTCGACGCTGACGAAGTCCGTCACGTCCGCCACGGAGAGGAATTGCACGAGCGTCTTGTTCTCGGCCTTCACCGCGCTCGGGTTGCTGGCCGTGCCGCTGTGCGTCTGGTCCGCCGTGACGTTCAGCGTGTTGCCGCCCGGACGCTCGAGGACGCAGGTCGAGTCCGCGGCTTTGGCCGTTCCGAACCAGTAGAGCGCCGCATACTGGACCCGCCCCCCGGTGGGTAGCGTGAGCACGGCCGTGGTGCGAGACAGAGCCGGCGTGATGGCCGGGCCGGCGGTGGCCGAGCTCGAGTCGGCTTGCCAGTACACGTCGGGGCTCGCATCCGTGAACGTGTCGGTGCAGGACGTCACGGTTCCGACGGTTGGCGTCTTATCACTACAGTTGTGCGCGAAGGTGTTGCCGATCAAGGCGAAGTCACCCAGCGTGTCGATGGCCTTGCGGAGCGTGGGCGCAGCGAACGCGGGGCTTGCGCCGAGGGCGACACAGGCGGCGACGAACGTGGAGACGGTGACGCGATCCATCGCCCCAAGGTACAGGAAAGGCGGGAAGTTGGACGAGCCTCGGAGCTCGCGGGGCTCCGAAGCTCGAAGGCAGCCACGAGCTCGGTGCATTCGTCCCGCCGGAGCGAAGCGTCGAAGTGAGCGAAACGCCGGGGCGATCCCGTGGCAGCCAATGCGACGCGCGCCAAAGCAGAAATACGGAGGCGCGCCTGGCCGGCGCCTCGGCTAGTCTGCTCGCATGGGCAAATGGGGTTTTGTCGGCCTGACTCTGTTCGCGGTCGCGCTCGGGTCGCTCGGTTGTTCGTCGAGCAGCACCAACGAGGGTCCGAGCGGAGGCTCGGGGGGCGCGACCGGCGGAGCGGGTGGCAGCGGGGCGAGCGGCGGCAGTGGCGGTACCGGGGGCGCGAGCGGCTCCTGCGGTGACGACAGTCGCAACGGATCGGAGACCGACGTCGACTGCGGAGGCAACTGCGGGCCTTGCGACAGCGGGAAGAAGTGCAAAGTCGCGGCAGACTGCTTGAGCTCGGTCTGCGACGGCAACTCGTGTGCGGCCGCTACCTGCACCGACACCGTGAAGAACGGGAACGAGAGCGATGCCGACTGCGGCGGTGGGATTTGCCCGGGCTGCATCGAGGGCAAGAAGTGCACCGCGGACGGTGACTGCAAGACTCTGGTCTGCAACCTGGGCGTCTGCGCCACCGCCTGCCAGAACGGCGGGAAGAACGGTGACGAGACCGATGTCGACTGCGGCGGGTCGTGCTCACCGTGCGCTGACAACAAGGCGTGCAAGGTGTTCGCGGATTGCGCGAGCGGTGTGTGCAACGGCAACAAGTGTCAACCGCCCAGCTGCAGCGACAGCGTGAAGAACGGAAAAGAGACCGACATCGACTGCGGCGGGTCGTGCACCACGAAGTGCGCCGCAGGCCAGAGCTGCTCGACCGGGGCGGACTGCGGCAGCGGAGTGTGCAATCCGACCAGCAAGATCTGCGATCAGCCCGGGTGCGGCGACGGCGTGAAGAACGGCAGCGAGACCGACGTCGATTGCGGGGGCGGATGCATCACCAAATGCGCTGCGGCCAAAGGCTGCGGCACCGGCGCGGACTGCGACAGCGGCGTGTGCGATGCCACGGCGAAGACCTGCAACGCGCCCAGTTGCTCGGATCAGGTCAAGAACGGCAACGAGACCGATCAAGACTGCGGCGGCACCTGCACGGCCAAATGCGCTGACGGCAAGGCGTGTGCCGGCGCGCAGGACTGCGCGAGCGGCGTGTGCAACTCGGGCAGCAAGCAATGCGAGGTTCCCGGCTGCACGGACGGCGTCCAGAACGGAGGCGAGAGCGACACGGACTGCGGCGGACCGTGTCAGGCCAAGTGCGCAGACGGCAAGTCCTGTGGCGCGGGCGGCGACTGTTCCAGCAAGGTGTGTAACTCGAGTAACAAGTGTGCCGTCCCGACCTGCCTGGACTTGGTGCAAAACGGGGCGGAGACCGACGTCGATTGTGGTGGGAGCGCATGCGGGGCTTGCGGCGACACGAAGAAGTGCCTCCAGTCGAGCGACTGCCAGAGCAAGGTCTGCACGCCGGGCACGTTCACGTGCGCGGTTCCGAAGTGCAACGACGGCGCTCAGAACGGAAGCGAGTCGGACGTCGATTGCGGCGGGACCTGCACCGTGTGCGGCTTCGGCAAGAAGTGTGCGATCGGCGCTGACTGCCCGGCGACCGGCGGTTGCTCGGGGAACAAGTGCGTGCCGACCCCGGTGGGCGTCTGGAAACAGCTGAACCCGGCCAACAAGCCTTCGCCGCGGCAGGCGCCGGGCATGGGTTATGACGTGAGTCACGGCTACGTGGTGCTGTTCGGCGGCGAGAACTGCGGGGGGACCTATCTCGACGACACGTATACGTGGAACGGCTCGACCTGGACTGCCGTGACGCCGACCACCAAGCCCGCGGGACGCTTCGGCGCAGCGATGGCGTGGGATACCGCCAATCAGCGTCTGCTCATGTTCGGGGGCGCGACCAGCCCGGTTTCGTACCTCGCCGAGCTCTGGACCTGGACGGGCTCGGATTGGAGCCTGCTCTCGAGCGGCGGAGTCGGTCCCCGCGGCTGGACGGGATTCGCGTTCGACGCCGCTCACTCCCAGGCCGTGCTCTACGGCGGCTACCACTACTTCGACAATGACGGCGACACCCAGCTCTGGAACGGCACGGGCTGGTCGTCACCCACGAGCGGTACGCCGTCCAAGCGCTTCTCCCACACCATGGTGTACGACGCGGCGCGTTCTCGCGTCGTGATGTTCGGCGGCCGCACCGAAGCCAACACGCAGAGCTCGGCGCTCGACGAAACGTGGGAGTGGACGGGCGCGTTCTGGACCAAGGTCACTCCGACTCAGAGCCCACCGGCGCGCTCCTATCAATCCATGGCCTACGATCCGATTCGCCAGCGCACCGTCGTCACGTGCGGCATCGGCGCCACTGGGCCCTACCTGACCGACACTTGGGAGTACGACGGCAAGACCTGGCTGAAGACCTCCAACGCCGGCCCGTCGGGACCCGCTGGTGGCTTCGGCAACACCATGGTGTGGGACGGCGTGAATCGCCGCATGTTGATGATCAACGGGTACAATCAGGGCTCCTGCAACACGACGGAGTTCGAGTACCACACGCTTGCCACGACCTGCGCCTCGGACAACGACTGCGCCGTGGGCACCTATTGTGTCGATGCGGTGTGCTGCGCCAGCGCGGACTGTGGCGTGTGCGGAGCGTGCAATCTCCCGGCGAGCCCTGGCACCTGCGACGTCGTGAAGAATGCGCAGGATCCGGGCACGTGCGACGGGACGAAGAGCTGCGACGGCGCCGGCTTGTGTCAATGAGCGCTGCCTGAGCCCTCGAGCGCGCTACAGGCACTTGCCGGGCGAATCGGCCATCCCGCAGAGCGCGCCGCACGGGCAAATGGAGGCGCCCACGCACTTCTTGTTGGCCGGGCACTCGGAGTCGCTCCAACACGCGCCTGCGATCGGGACCAGGCAGACTCCGCCGCCGCAGACGTAGCCCGGACCGCATTCGAAGCTCGAGTTGCAGCACGTCCCGGGCGGCGGTGGGACACCTTCACAAGACCCCATCTGGCCGCCGCAGAGGCAATCGGCGCCACACGGGCAAACACATTGACCGCTACAGGTCGTGCCGTTGCTGCAGTCCTTCTGCGACCAGCACTTGCCGGGCGGGGGCGCCATTTCGCAGTTCCCCGCGACGCACACCATGGGCCCCATCGGAGTCGGCGCGCAGTCTTTGTCCGTCGCGCAGCAGCCTGGCCCATTGGTGCACTTGCCCATCACGTCGGGAGAGTCGCAGTACGCGCCGCAGGGACACACGGAGGCGCCCACACACATCCCCCCGCCCACGCCGCAGTCCTGGTCGGACCAGCAGAGTCCGGGCGGTGGCGGCTCTTTGCAGACACCGTCGACGCACTCGAGGCCGTCTCCCCAAGTCTCGCAGTCGTACTTGGTGCCCGGGCTGCAACAGTTGGGTCCCCCTGCGACGCCGCCGGCCCCGGAGCTCCCGCCTCCGCCGAAGCCCGAGCTCCCGCCCCCGCCGAAGCCGGAGCTCGCGCCGGTGCCGGAGCTGGCCCCGCTGCCTGCGCTCCCGCCCGTGCTCCCTTCTTGGCTCACCGAACCACCACAGGCGGAAACCCAAAGAGCCGAGAGCACGAAGACCGGAGCCAGGCGTCGCATGGGCGCTGCTCTCAGCAGGCAACGTGCCAGCCGCGAAAAACGCATGGACTTCGCGGGCGCGTGGGACATCGACCGCGGCACGCCGTGCCGGGGTTGTGCCAATGTGCCAGCTCTAGCCTCCGCGACCGAGCTCGGGCGCGCGGGCCCGAGCGAACTGCAGCACGCTCTCACGCTCCTCCGACGTGAGCTCGAACAGGTCGAACACCAGTGCATCGAGCTCGTGCCGGAGCTCGGCGGTCATGCCGGCGCGCGCCTTTCGGGTCAGCTCTTCCAAGGAGCGATGGAGCTCGGGCCGGGCAGGCGGCGCGGGCAGGGCCCGGAGGTGCAGCACCTTCACTTGTGGAAACGCGGCCTGTCGCGCGTCTCGCCGCGACGCCAGGTGAAGGGACCGATAGAGCGTGCTGTTCAAGAGCGCCACGGCGAGCTCGGACGTGAGCTCGGGGTGCTCATAGCCCGCGAGCAGCGTGTTGCGGAATGGAACGCCGCTGTGCAAAGCCGCGATGGGGTACTTCGCGGTTTGGCGTACGACGAAGCGCGCACGCCGATAGTGTTCGAGTGGGCGAAGACGGCAGCGAGCCGCGGCCAGGATCTCCGGGTCCGGGTTCAGGAACAGACGGGGCTGCCCCACGTGGAACTCCCGCACTTCGCGCCCCTCGAGCAGCGGCACTCGGTGGAGCTCGTCCGGAGCGTCGGCGCGCAGGAACAAGCGCTTCGTGACTTCCCCTGCGCTCTGGAACCCGAGCTCGCCGAAGAGCTCCTTGGGCAAACTGGGTAAGCTCGCCACCCGCTTCAACACTTCGGGCGCGGCCACGGGCTCGGCAGCGCCCGCCTGCTTCTGGCGCTCGGCGAGTTGGTAGGCGCGTCCGTCTTCGTCACCACGACCCGGCACCGCGACGAAAGCGATGCAGGGTTGGGTCACTCGTTCGAACGCGTCCTGTCCGAACTCGAGCAGCGGCTCGACCGGCACGTGGCTCCGGGCGACGGCGCGACGCATCGGGCGGTAGCCTTCCAAGTCGGCGAGAGGGCTCGGCACGACGAGGGCTACGACGCCTTCGGGGGCGAGCTCGGTCGCGCGCTCGACGAACACCGCGTGCAGCGTTGGATAGCCACGAAACGCTTGGAAGCTGGCGGCGAGCTCGCGGCGCCGCTCGGGGTCGAGCGGCTCGGCCGCGCGTCCGGCGTAGGCCACCCAGGGTGGATTGCCGAGGACCAGATCGAAGCCCTGGGCGCCCGGCGGCAAGACTCGTTTCTCCCAACCGCGCTCGAGCGCATCCGCGATCACGAGGTGACGCCGGAGAGCGCCCACTTCCAGCGCTGGGTCGCGGGCCCAGAGACAGAGCGCCGCCTCGGCAACGGCCACCGCGAGCGGGTTCGCGTCGGCACCGAACAAGAAGCGCTCGACGATGTCTCGGCGCGAGAGCCGAGGATAGGCGCGTTCGAGCTGGCGTGCCGCCTCCAGCAAGAACGCCCCGCCCCCGAGGGCCGGGTCGCAGACCGTGGGCGCCACGTCGGGCTCGACCAGCCGAGACAGCGCGGCGCGCGTGGTCTCCTCGGTCAAGCGCCGCGGCGTGTAGTAGCTGCCGCTCCGCTTCCTGCGCGTGGCGTCGAGCGAGAGCTCGAAGAGCTGCCCCAGGGCCTCGGCCGGCAAAGTGGCGAAGCGGAGCCCCAGAGCCTCGAGCGCCGGCCCTTCCGGCTCCCGAAGCGGAGACGCGAACAGGCGAAGTCCGTCGAGCAGCGCCGTGACACCCGCTTCACGAGCCAGAGCCTGCGCTGCGACCTGAAGCACGACCGACGTCGCGTCCGAGTCATCCGCAAGCTCCGCTCGGCAAAGCAGCGCGAGCCGCGCGAGCTCCTTGGAATCGACCGCTGCGGTCGTGGGGTCGCCCGCCGACGCACGCCGAAGCCCATTCATGCGCAACGAGGGATGTCACGACCCGGTCGCGACCACAACGACCAAGCGTCGATCGGGTTTTCGTTCCCCGGACCTCGCCCGTCACACTTCAACGGCAACCGATCGAAACGCTGCGCCTCTTGGCCGCTGTCCGGCCCGCCTACCGAGCAAGGTTCCACAACGACGAAGCCCTGCCTCAGCCGGCCGCGAGGCGTTTCGCGAGGCGCATGGCCGCGAGCATCCCGGCGGGGTCGGCGCGCCCGCGCCACGCGATGTCGTAGGCGGTGCCGTGATCCACGCTGGTGCGCACCAGCGAGAGGCCCATGGTCACGTTCACGGCCTCTCCGAACGCCACCAGCTTCAGCGGGATCGTGGCTTGATCGTGGTACATCGCCACCACCCCATCGAAGTCGCCGAGCTTGGCCTTGCGAAACGCCGTCTCGGCGCCGATGGGTCCGGTCAGGCGCACCCTGGCTCCGAGCGAGCGACGAGCTTCGGCCATTCCGGGAACGATGGCCGACCGCTCTTCGTTGCCGAACATCTCCCCCTCACCGGCGTGAGGGTTCAGCGAACACACGGCGATGTCCGTGCGTTTTCGTCCGAGCCCCTGAAGCAGCGCAGCGAGCGCCCGGATGGCCGCCGCCACCGACTTCTTGCTGACGGCGCGGGGCACGCGCGTCAGGGCCAAGTGGGTGGTGACGAGGCTCGTGACCAGCGAACGAGACGCGAAGCACATCACCGCATGTTCGGCGCCGTCGCGATCTTTGAGGTGTTCGGTGTGACCGCGGAAGCGCGCGGCGCCCGGCGCGCCCGAGGCGGCGATCACTTCCTTGCTCACGGGAGCGGTGACGAGCGCACGTCCAACTCCGGCGCGCACCAGATCGTAGGCCACGTCGATGTAGGCGAGCTGGGCCACGCCGCTCTTCTTCGAAGGCCTACCCGGCCGTCGATCGGCAGCGGAGAGCACGGGGCCCATGTGGAACACGGGAATGTCGTGGCGCTTGCGCGCACCGCGAGTGAACGGGACGAGCCGCCGCGGATCGACACCGACGCTTTCCGCGGCAGCGATCAGGGTCCCGTGGTCTCCGACCAGGAGACAGCGCTCCGGAAGGCGCGCGGCTGCGGCGACCGAGACTTCGGGACCGACGCCTGCAGGACAGCCGGTGGACACGATGATCATGCTTCCTCCTCCTGGTCATCCGCCACCGGCGGCGGGATCTCCGAAGCACCCGAGCTCGGCTCGCTCCCTTCGGGCACCCGCAGCTTGTAGCCCGAGCCGCGCAGCGTCTCGAGGGGAAGTGCATCGCCGAGCTTCGCCCGCAGGCGCCGCACGTGGATGTCCACGGTGCGCGGTCCGCCTTCGTAACGATTGCCCCAGACGCGCGCCAAGAGGTGCTCGCGGCTGTGCACCCGGCCGCGTCGCTCGCACAAGTAGGCGAGCAGCGCGAATTCCTTGGCCGTGAGCGCCACCGGCCGCCCGTCCAGGCTGACCTCGTGGGCGGCTTTGTCGATGATCAGGCTGCCGACCTTCAGGCGCTCGTCCGTGGCGAACTCGCTGCGATGAAACTCGATGGCACGGATCCGCGCGTAGAGCTCTTCGGGCACGTAGGGGTGAAGTACGAAGTCGTCGAAGCCGCTGGCGGGTTCGACCCGAGCAATCTGACCCACGGTCAACGCCACCAACGTGCCGACCCCGTCGAAGCTGCTCTCACGCCGGAGGGCGCGCAACGCCGCCACGGCCAAGTCGGGTCGGTCGAGCGCCTCGAACACCATGGCACGCGGACGCACGCCGAACTCTTCGTCGCTCGGGTGCACGAGCTCGAGGGGGTCGTCCCAGAGATCGAGCGTGCGCACCTCGGCGCCGAGCTGGCGCAGGATGGCCGCTGCCCCCTCCTCCCGCTCGAGCAAGGGGCCGTGACCGATCACCCCGACGTAGGTGCGGGAGCGCCGGACGCTGGCTTCAACCGATCTCTGTGCCACCGACGGTGATCTTCTGGATCTTGATGGTCGGGCAACCGACGCCGACCGGCACGCTCTGGCCGTCCTTGCCGCAGGTCCAGATGCCGTCGGAGATCGCGACGTCGTTTCCCAGCATGCTGACTTCGCGCAGGGTCTCCGGACCGTTGCCGATGAGGTTCACGCCCTTCAGCGGCGCGGTGATCTTTCCGTCTTCGATCAAGTAGCTCTCGGTGAGCGAAAACACGAAGTCGCCATTCGAGATGTCGACCTGGCCGCCGCCGAAGGTCTTGGCGAAAATGCCTCGCTTCACGCTCTTCACGATCTCTTCGGGATCGTGGGGACCCGAGAGCAAGACCGTGTTCGTCATGCGCGGCATGGGGACACAAGCGAAGCTCTCGCGGCGACCGTTGCCCCGCGGGTTCACCTGGAAATGGCGCGCCGACAGCCGATCTTGCATGTAGCCGCGGAGGACGCCGTTTTCGATGAGCACGCTCTTTTCGGGTTCGATGCCCTCGTCGTCGACGTTGATGGAGCCCCGACTCTGGAGGAACGTCGGGTCGTCCACCACGGTGCACAGCTCGCTGGCGACCGGCTTGCCGACCATGCCCGTGTAGTTGCTCGTGCCTTTGCGGTTGAAGTCCGCCTCGAGGCCGTGTCCCACGGCTTCGTGCAGCAAGATGCCGCTGTCACCGGGTGCGAGCACGACTTCCATCTGGGCGGCAGGTGCTTGACGCGCCCCGAGCATGGTCACGGCCTGCCTTGCGGCGCGCTCGGCGTGCCATTCGGGGCTCTTGTCGGCGAAGTACCCGAGCGTCATGCGACCACCGCCGCCACTCGATCCGGATTCGCGTTTGCCGTTCTCTTCGGCGATGGCTCGAACTCCGAAGCGCAGGAGCGGTTGCACGTCGTGGGCGATGCGGCCATCGCTGGTGGCCACGAGGATCTCGCGAATCTCCTCGGCGAAGGTCGCTTCGGCCTTGACGATGCGCGAGTCGAACGCGTGAGCGGCCTTGCTCGCGCGCTCGAGCAGCGCGCGCTTCTCGGGACCGGCCACGTCGATGCTCGGCAGCTCGAGCTCGTAGCGAGTCGCGAGTGAGAGAGGCTCGAGTCGAGCCGGCGGCGCCTTGCCCCCCTCGTTGGCGATGCGCGCGGCTGTCTCGGCTGCGCGCTTCATGGAGTCCCAAGCGAGGTCCTCGGTGTGCGCGTAGCCGGTCGCGTCGCCGCGCTGGACCCTCACGCCGAGCCCGAGGCTCACGCCGCGCGAGGCGCTCTTCGTGATGCCCTCCTCGAACACGATGCCGCCGCCGGCGCGGTACTCGAAGAAGAGGTCCGCGTAGTCACCGCCCCGTCCGAGCGCGATGGCGAGGAGCTTCCGACACATCTCCGAGTCGACGGCAACGGCCCCCCCCGGGGCGAAGGGCGCGCGATACGTGCGGCTTCGAGTCATCGTGCCCTGACGATGCGGCGGCGAGCCCCGAACCGCAACGTCCCGGAGCCGAAAGCGCATTCTGCGCCCGGAGCCTGGCCCACTCTCCCGAAATCTCAGGCCAATTTGACGCTGAAGGCCCGCATCGCGTACGATTTGGCGCTTCCACCACCTGTCGGGCGCTCCGGGAGCGCTCGACCGGAAGGTCGCCCGTGTCCGATCGCGAGAAACTCCTCCAGAGCGCCCAGAAGTGGGTCGACAAGAAGCGGTACGACCGGGCCGTCGAGGACTACCTGAAGGTGGTCCAGCTCGATCCGAAGGACATGCGCACGCTGCTCAAGGTCGGTGACCTGCAGACGCGTATGCAAGCCTACGACCACGCCATCGCCACCTATGATCAGGTCGGCAAGTTCTACGCCGAACAGGGCTTCGCGCTGAAGGCCATCGCCGTCTACAAACAGATCCGCGAGGTCATCCGTAAGCACGCGCCCCAGCTCACCGAGCGCTACTCCTACATCGTCCCGAAGCTCGCCGACATCTACGCCCAGCTCGGACTCACGAGCGACGCCCTGGCGGCCTGGGACGAGGTGGCCGCCCGCTACCAGCGCAACAACCTGGACCGGGATGCCATCGACGTCTTCCGCAAGATGGTGTCGCTGGATTCCACGAATCCACTGCCGTACTTGAGGCTCGCCGAAGCCTGCTGTCGGATTCAAGACCTCGACGACGCCATCGAGGCCTTCTGGACCGCGGCCGAGCTCCTATTGAAGCTCGAGCGACGAGAGGACGCGCTCAAGGTCATCGAGCGCATCCTGCACTTCAAGCCCGACCCGAAGTACGCGCGCATGGCAGCGCAGCTCTACTTGCAGAAGGGTCGCCGTGAAGATGGCTTGCAGGCCCTCGCCAAGCTCCAGGTCGCGTTCCAGGCGGACCCGCGTGACCTCGACACCTTGGGGCTCTTGGCCCAAGCCTTCACCCTGATCGGGCAGGGCGACAAGGCCATCGAGGTCTACAAGGAAATGGCGCGAATCGCCCGGGAAAGCGAGCGCCAGGACCTGTTCGAGCAGCTCATCGCACACCTCCAGCAGGTGGCACCCGAAGACGAGGGCGTGCGTGCCTTGCTCTCCCTCGCTCCGTCGGGGCCGCCCTCGATGCAGCGCGAGCCTTCGAGCGTTCACGTCGACGACGAAGACGTCGAGCTCGTCGACGAGCCGGAGCACATCGAGGAAGTGGAAGAAGTCGTTTCGGTCGTCTCGGTCGAGCCGGAGCCGGACCTGCCCTCCGAAGCGCCCTTCGCGCTCCAGCGTCCGAGCCGCCCCGAGATGCGCCCGCAACAAGCGAGCGCACCCGACGTGGTGGTTGCGGGTGGACGACCGCAGGTCGAAGAGGCCTACGCCGAGGACTTCGACGCCGACGCCCACGTGCGCAAGGCGCTGGTCGACTCGGAAGCGTTCCGCAAACTCCGCCTCTACAGCAAGGCGCTCGAGACGCTCCAGATCGCCCTCGAGGTCAACCCGTCGAGCGTCGAGGTCCGCGAGAAGCTGCGCGAGCTCTTGATCGAGTCGGGAGATCGCGACGCCGCCATCGGAGAGTCCGTCGAGCTCGCCACGCTCTACCTCGAGCGCGGAGACACCGAACGGGCCGAGATGCTGCTCTACGACGTCTTGGACTCGGAGCCCCAGCATCCCGTCGCGCTGGAGCTCTTGGCTCGCGCGCAGAGCGGCGTCGGTGCGGGCGGAGCCTGGACGGCCGACGGCCCCACCGAAGCCGTCGCGCCCGACTACGCCGCCGCCGAGCAGAACAGCGTGGACATCAGCGGCTACGACGGCGGCGAGCCGGCTTGGGACGAGTACCGCGCGCGCGGCCCTCTCCCTTCCTACGACCTCGAAGAAGTCAGCGCCTCGAGCGCCATGGCCAGCCCGGAAATCCTGGGTGCGGACGGCGACTTCCAGATGGACGATCCGTTCGCCGTCACGAGCGATCCGCAGGCCGGCGACCCGCTACCGAGCTTCCCGCTCGGCTCGGAAGACGACGCGTTGCTCGAAGACCTCGACGCACCGTCGGCGTACGCGGACGAGACGGCACCGACCGACCAATACACCGACACCGAGGCCGAAACGCTCGGCGTGGCGACGGACGCGGAGTCGAGCGCCCACGAGGCCATCGAGGAAGCGCTCGAAGAGGCGGAGTTCTTCACTTCTCGCGGCCTCTACGACGACGCCAAGGCCATCATCTCCGATCAGCTCGCGCGCGTTCCGAACCATCCGCTGCTCGTAGAGCGCATGGCCGAGATCGAACACATGATGGGCGCGTCGCAGGAGAGCGGCACCATCGAACGCTCGGCGCTCGCCGCGACGGTGGCCGAACGCGAGGAAGAGCCTGAGGATCGCTCGTTCGACATCGCGGCTTCACTGGAGGCACTCGATAGCCTCGAGCCCAAAGCGCCCTCCATGCCTGCCCCGAACAACGTCACCGACTTGGACGTGGATCGGGTGTTCGAGAAGTTCAAAGCCGGCATCCGCGCTCAGGTGAGCGAAAACGACGCCGCCACCCACTACGACCTGGGCGTCGCCTACAAGGAGATGGGGCTCCTCGCCGATGCGGTGAACGAGTTCGAGTTGGCCGCGCGCGACCCGGCGCGCGAGTGCATGTGTTACGCGATGATCGGCATGATCAAGCTCGAGCTCGGCGAACTCGACGCCGCGGCCAAGGCCTACATCCGCGGCCTGGAAGCCGGGCAGAAGACCACCGATCAGGAGATGGCGCTCTACTACGATCTCGGCAACGTGTACGAGATGAAGGGCGCAGTGAAGGACGCGCTCTACTACTTCCAGAAGGTCGCCCGCAAAGACCCACGCTATCGCGGCGTCTCGGATCGCATCGCTGCGCTCCAGCCCGGCGCGCGCCCGGCGTCGGGGACACGAGCCGTGAACGACGACGAGGACTTCGACCGGGTGTTCGACGACCTGTTCGAGTCCAAGGGCTGAGCGCGGCGCCATCCGCTCGAAGCAGTGGCCGTCAGTCAGCGCCGCTCGAGGGCGGCGAGGAGCTCTGCGACGAAGGGGTCTTCCGCCAGCTCGGCGCGGACCAGTTCGACTCCGCGCGCGAGCGGTCGGTCCTTGCGCCAGAGCTCGCGGAACGCGCGACTGAGCGCCCGGCGCGAAGCCTCGGGCACTCCCATGCGCTCGAGGCCCACTTGGTTCAACCCTCGAACCTTCGCCCGATCGCCCTGGACGATCACGAAGGGCGGCACGTCGTGCTCCACCCGAGCACCGCCCGCCAAGAACGCACCGCGTCCGAGGCGCACGAAAGGCTGCACCGCCGCTTGCCCGCCCGTGACCACGTGGTCCTCGACCCGGACGTGACCGCCGAGAGTGGTCAGGTTGGCGAGAACCACGTCGTCACCCAGCTGGCAGTCGTGAGCGACGTGCGCTCCCACCATGAAGAGGCCGCGGCTACCGACCCGGGTCACACCACCGCCCTTGTCGGTGCCGCGGTGCATGGTGACGTGCTCGCGGATCTGGTTGTCGTCGCCGACGACGAGCCGCGTGCTCTCGCCGCGATACGACTTGTCTTGGGGCGACGCGCCGAGCACGGCTCCGGGAAACACCCGGTTCATGCGACCGAGCGTGGTGCCCGGCCCGAGCACGGTGACGTGCGAGACGAGCTCCGTCCCCGCACCGAGCTTCACGCCGCTTCCGACGTGACACAGGGGTCCGATCACGACGTCCGCGCCGAGCTCCGCGCCCGGCTCGACGTGGGCCGTCCGATGCACCTCAGCCATTCAGCCTGCGCGGTCGACGATGGAGGCCAAGAGCTCACCCTGCGCGCACAACGTGCCCTCCACGCTGGCCTCGCCACGAAGCTTCCAGACGTTGGTGCGATGCTGCATGACCTCGACGCGCAGATCGAGTCGATCACCGGGGGTCACCGTGTGACGGAACTTCGCTTTGTCGATGCCGAGGAAGTACATCAAGCTCCGACTCGCATCGAATGGTTCCGAAGCGTAGGCCAGGATGCCACCGATCTGCGCCAGGGCCTCGATGATCAACACGCCGGGCATGATGGGGCGGCCGGGGAAGTGGCCGGACGACCAGGGCTCGTTGAAGCTCACCATCTTGTGCCCGACGATGTAGTTACCGGGCTCGAGCTCACGCACCCGGTCGACCAGCACGAAGGGATAGCGATGCGGGAGGATCTCCAGGATCTTCTGGATGTCGAGGCTCGTCGCGCGACCGCTCATCGAACTCGCTATATCACCGCCGGGCGACGGCGACACGGCACGGATCACGAGCACACCAAAGCATCCGGAAGTAAGCTCGTGAGGAATGCTCGAGACCTCGCCCCGCCCGAGCCGGAGCCCACGCCGCACCGCGGCGATCGTGTGGCTCTTCGCCGCGTCTTGGGCGCTCGCGTGTGGTGGCGGCGGAGAGAACGCGCACGTGGAGACCGCCGCGTCGCCCGTTCGGCCCAAGCCTCCCAAGCTCGCGACTCCACCCACGGCGGCACCACCGCCCACCGAGGTCGCGCCTGCCGAGCCTGTTTGCCCCGACGTCGGGCTCGAGCTCCCTGACTTGATTTCGAGCTCCATCGACGTGCCGCTCCCCGCCGTCGCGGACGAGCACGGCGCGATGCGTTCGTTCCACGAGAAGGTACTGCGGCTGCTCCGCGGACGAACGCGCGACCCCGTGCGCATCGCCGTGTTCGGCGATTCCAACATGACGATGGATTGGATCACCGGCGAGATACGCCGCACGCTCCAGCTCGCCCATGGCGACGCCGGCCACGGCTACATCGCCCTCGGCCGACCCTGGAACTGGTACCGCCACATGGACGTGCGCTCTGGACACGACAGGCTCGACTGGAAGCCGTTCGCCGTCTCGACGCATCCATCCCAGGATCGCGCCTACGGCTTCGCGGGCATCTCGGCCCGCAGTGAACGACGGGGCGCGGTGACCTGGGTGGCGACGGCAGCGGAAGGCTCGCCCATCGGACTCACGGCGAGTCGCTTCGACCTCTACTATCTGAAAAAGCCCCACGCCGGCTCGGTCGAGGTGCGCGCGGACGGACAGACGTTGGGGACGTTCTCGGCGGAAAGCCCCGACATCGAGGCCGGGTTCTACGCGTTCACCCTGCCCGACGCGGCCCATCGCATCGAAGTGGTGGCGGGCAGCATGAAACCCGTGACCGTGTTCGGTATGACGCTCGAGCGCGACGTTCCGAGCTTCATCGTCGATTCCTTGGGAGTCGGTGCGGTGAGCGGCCCGCTGCTCTTGCGTCAAGATCCGGACGTGATGCGCGCGGCTCTGCGCCACCGCGGGTACGACCTCGTCGTGCTGCTCCTCGGCAGCAACCAAGTCTGGCCCGTGAAATACGTGAGCTGGATGAGCGAGCTCATCGCTCGGTTCCGCGATGCCTCGCCCAACGTCTCGGTGTTGGTCACGACGCCGGTCGATCAGGTGACGTCCGTCCGGGCGACGCACTCGGTGCCCGACCTGCGGCTCGTTGCCCAACAGAACGTGACCGTCGCACGCGAGACCCAGAGCGCGTTCTGGGACTTCCGGGGCGCCATGGGAGGCGAAGCTTCGATGGTGCGCTTCATCGCCACCGGAATGGGCCAAGCCGACGGCATCCACTTGACGCAAAAGGGCGCTCGCTACATGGCGCGGCGCATGCTGCGGGCCATCCTGGAGGACACGACGCGTTACCTCGCTCGGCACCCGCGCGCGGGTTGTGAAGAGACACCTGCCAAGGTCGGCTCTTCCCCCTGAACGCGAAGCGGGCCGCGCAGCGTGCTACCCTTGGAACATGCGCCGCGGATGGACACTCGCGCTCACCTTCGCGACCGTGGTCGCGCTCGGGGCGCCGTCGGCCGACGCTGCGGAGAAGAGCGGCAAGCGCTACAGCGTGGCCGCCATCGGCGACTCGCTCACGGACGCGCGTTCGCGCGGCGGGAAGTACCTCGAGTATCTGAAGCGGCGCTGCCCGGAGAGTCGCTTCGACAACTACGGGCGCGGAGGCGAGACGGTGCTGCAGATGCGCCGGCGCTTCTCCCGCGAGGTGCTCGGAATTCCGCGGGACCGTCGTCATCCGCGTCCGCAGTACGGCCAGGTAATCGTGTTCGGCGGGGTGAACGACCTCCTGCGCGGCGCCCACGGGCGGCCCGCGCGGAGCATCATCACCGATCTCGACGCGATGTACCGCGCGGCAGAGGGTGCGGGCGTCTCCGTGATCGGCGTCACGCTTTCGCCATGGGCGGGCTACACGCGCTACTACAACGCGCAACGTGCGGCCGCGACCGGCGAGGTGAACGCCTGGATTCGCGGGCAGGGGAGCGCCGGGCGGCTGACGTTCGTGCTCGACTCCCATCAGCTTCTCGCCTGCGGCGACGAAGGTCGTTTGTGCGCCGACTACGAACTCACCTGGATCCGCGACGGCCTGCACTTCAATCAGGCTGCCCACGAGCGCCTGGGCGAAGCCCTCTTCAGCGGCGTGTTCTCGGACTGCTCGTGAATCACGAACGTGAAGCGCGTCCGACGAGCCGCGCCATCGCGCGCAGCCACTGCACGCGCGGCACGGCGGGAAAACCTGCCACCGTCTGCCCGGGCGCGACGTCACCGATGACGCCGCTCTTGGCACCGACGCGCGCACGGTCGCCCACGCGCACGTGATCCTTGAAACCCGCTTGCCCCCCCACGAAGACGCCTGCGCCGAGCACCACCGATCCCGCGAAGCCGACCTGGGCGGCGATGCGACAACCGGGACCGATCTCCACGTTGTGGCCGACGTGGACCTGCGCGTCGAGCTTGCTGCCTTGCCCGATGCGCGTGGGGCCGAGCGTCCCGGCGTCGACGCTCGAGAGCGCTCCGATCTCGACAGCGTCCTCGATCACCACGCCACCGAGTTGCGGCATGCGAAGGACACGACCGGCTGGGCCATCGACGAAACCGAACCCGGGTCGACCGATCACGGCCGATGCGCCGATGTCCACGTCGGCCCCCACGCTCACGCCCCCATACACGACGGCGTTCGGGCCGATGCGCGAGCGAGCGCCGATGCGTGCTCCGGGCAGCACGACCGCGCTCGGATGCACGTCGGCGTCGGCGGAGACCTCGGCGGGCGGAGGAGCCCTGCGCTCGGCAGCCGCGGTGGTCAGTAGCTCGGCGAGCGCCCACTCGGCGTGGGGGTGCACGATGCGGCGCCCTCTCGGCACGCGCGCCGCGAGGCTCTCGGTACACAGGAAAACGCCTGCCGATTCCGAGATGCCAGCGAGCGCACGCGGGCTCGAGACCACGACGAGATCGGTGGACGACGCCACCTGCCATGGCGACACCACGCGCTCGACACGTGCGCCGGCGAGCTCGACATCGGCCTCACCCCCGAGGCGTCGCACGAGCTCTGCCACGGACTCGGGACCGGACAGCGCGATGCCCGACAAGACGGGCGACTCCGCTCAGGGCTTCTTGGGCGCCGGTGCCGCGGGAGGGGCGGCGGGCGCGGGCGCAGGCGGGGCTCCAGGCGCAGGGGCCGTCGGCGGCTTCGCACCCTTGTCGCCCTTGTCGCCCTTGGTGTCGCCGCCGCCACCCTGATTGTACTGCTGGATGATGCGGTCGGTGAGATCGAGGTCGCTGCGCACGTAGGGCACCGCCTGCTTGTCCACGACGAGGTCGTAGCCCTCGGTGGACGCTACGCGACGGATGATGCCCATGGTCTTCTGGAAGATGGGCTGAGTCAGCTCGCTCTGCTTCTTCTGCAGCTCTTTGTTGTACTCGACGAACACCGTCTGGAGCTGAATCATCTCGCGCTGCCACTTCTCGACGCGCTTCTGCAGGGCGCCCTTGCTGAGGACGTTCTGCTGCTTCTCGATGTCCTCCCGCTCCTTCTGCATGTCGGTCTGCTTCTTGTCGAGCTCGTGCTGGCGCTTGTCGAAGAGCTTCTTCAACGTCGCCTGAGCGCGGAGGCCATCCTCGGTTTCCATGATGGCGCGCTGAGTGTCGATGACCGCGATCTTGCTCTCGGCGTGGGCAGCGCCGGCCCAACCGAAGCAGGCGGCGGAGAGGATCACCGAGGCGACGAGCTTGCTCGAGAAACGAAGCATGCGGAGGGGCATACAAAGCGGCCGGCTTGGGGTCAAGCCGACGGCGGCTTTCTCGCCGGAGCGCGAGCGGTCACACCAGCACGAAATCGTCGGCGTCGGCGGCCTCTTGGGCCACGATGCTGCTGGTTTCCTCGTCCCGCTTGATGGCAAGCTCGTAGAGCTCGCCCAGGATGGCCGGGTGCTCCTTGATCAGCTCGAGGAAGCGATCCCGCGGGAGGTGCAAGGTGACGGTAGGGCACGCCGCGATGACGTGGGCCGTGGACGGGCGCCGGAGCACCAACGCCACCTCACCCACCACCTCGCCCACCCCGAGCTTGGCGATCAGAGTGGTGTCGGCCCCGTCGTGGTGCATGACGGCGACCTCCCCGGACGCGATCAAGTGCAGTCCTTCCGAAGTTCCGCCTTGGTGGATCAAGACGTCGCCGTCTTCGTAGGTGCGCGTCACGAAGCGTTCGACCAGAGCCGGACGCTCGTTGGGCTTCACCGCGCTCAGAATGGAGCTCGTGCGGACCAGGTTTTCCACCATGCGCCGCCGGCAGTGATCGGCGAACACCTGCGCCACCTCGGGCTGGCTCGCCGCGATGGTGTCGAGGGCGTCTTTACGAGCCACCAAGATGATGCTGGGCCGGGCGGCGATCACGCTGGCGGCGCGGGGTGCCCGCGACAGCAGCGCCATCTCTCCGAACAGCGCGCCGCTGCCGAGCCGAGCCAAGAGCAGCGACTCGTCCTTCTCCGTGTTGCGACGAACTTCGACTTCTCCGCGCGCGAGGATGTACGCCTCGGCACCGGGCGTGCCCTCTTCGATGAGCACGTTTCCGGCGCCGACCGTCTTGGTCTCGAACACGTCGAGCATAGCGCGAAGGTCGACGCGCCCGAGCGATCCGAAGAGCGGCGGCAGCGCCACCTTGGGCGGTGACGTCTGCTCCGCGAGCTCGCGCTCGAGGAGCTCTCGCGCTTCGTGGACGGCTTCTTGAGCCTTGGCGACCAAAGCCTTCCCGGAGAGAGCCGCCGGCAATGGCTGGAACGCTTCGACCGAACGCGGCAGGTCGGGGGGCGCTCCGTGCTTCCCGAGCGAGCGCGGGGAGCCGTGACAAAACGCAGCCGCGATGTCGTCGAGGTGCGCCGCCGGATCGTGCCCGAGCGTGCGCAGGTCACACGCCGCGACGACGGCGAGCGGTAGGTTGCCCGCGTCGATGGCGCGATGCACCGCCACCTCGAGCCCCTCGATGGCGACCTCGCGCCGGCCGGCGGCCGACAGCAGGCGGGAGACGACCACGAGGCCGAGCGGCGCTGCGGGCTCGCTCTTCAAGAGGGCGGTCGCCCAGCGCAGCGCCGGGTCGATCTCGACCGCCAGAGACAGCGAAAGCGCGCGATCTGCGGGGCTTTCTCCCTGGGGTGTTCCGGGCAATCGAGGCGGCGCCGTCATTCGTCGGTCGAGCCTACCACGAACCGAAGAAGCGTCTTCCAAGCCGCGCGCAAGCCGCGCGAGCCTCGGCACGCCCGTTCAGCCCTGTTCGTCGCTGCGGCGCGCGTTCGGATCGAGCTCGCGGGGCCCATCGCTGCCTTCGCGTCCGCGCGAGAGCGCTGCGCTCACCGCGTCGGCCGTTGCGCCCACCAAGGGCACCACGCTCGGGTAGTCCATTCTCGTCGGACCAATCACTCCGACCGCGCCCCCGAGTCGTCCATCTTCGTGGAGCGGCGCAGCCACGAGACTCATGGGAAACCCGACCGCCTCGCTGGTCTCTTCGCCGAGGAAGACCTGCACGCGATCGGAGCTGAGCGCGCGGTCGAGGAGCATCACCAAGCGCTCGCGGTCTTCGAGCACGCGCATCAAGTCACGCAGATCTTGGGTGCTCGCGAAGTCGGCGCGTTCGAGCAGCTTGGCCTGCCCCTCGATCACCACGTCGACGGCACGACCGGCGCTCTCGATGGAGCGTTCCACCAGCGCGAGCCCGAGCCTGCGCAGCACGGCGAGCTCGTCTCGGCTGTCGGCGAGGGCGCGCGCGAAGTGGTCGCGGACCTCGGCGAGGCTCCGCCCCCCGAGCTCCTCTTCCAGCGCATTGTGCACCCGCGTCAGCTCGCTCTCGTCCGGGATGGTGTCCACCTGGATGAAGCGGTTTTCTACGCTGCCGTCGGAGAACACGATCACGCTCAAGAGCTCGCCGGGACGCGTCGGGATGAACCGGACCTTGAGCACGGTGCGGGTCTCGATGCGGGGCCGCACCAAGATGGCCGCGGCACCGGTCAACTCCGAGAGCAGCCGGCCCGATTGGCGCAACAGGTCCGGCCCGGTTTGGCCTTCGGCCAAGAGCTCTTCGATGCGCCCCGCCTCCTCGTCCGAGAGCTGGCGCACGCGCATGAGCGCGTCGATGAACAGGCGGAAGGCCTTCTCGGTCGGGATGCGCCCAGCCGAGGTGTGGGGCTGGGCGAGGTACCCGGCGTCCTCCAGGTCGGCGAGCACGTTGCGGATCGTCGCCGCGGACAGGTCGAAGCCGTACTTCTTGACCAAAGTCCGGCTTCCGACCGGCTCGCCGCTCGCGATGAACTCGGTGACGACCGCGTAGAGGATCGAGCGGGCGCGTTTGGGCAGCGGTTGGGACACGTTTCATGAAGTTTCTTCGGCGGCGTGTGTTCGTCAATTCCACGGGGGCCGCGGACGCCGGAAATCCGGGGCAAATCCCAAAAAGGCCGCGACCTGGGCCCGAAGAGCTCCCGGCTCCGACGGCGAAATCCTTGACACTTTTCGGGCGCGTGCGGTTTGATCCCACACCGGCCGAATCGTCGGCCACGGGAGGATCCCCTTTGACCACCACGCTGCTGGCCGTCGACGACAGCAAGACGATGCGCAAGGTGCTCGAGATCACCTTCTCGGGCGATACCTACAAGGTGCTTCTGGCGGAGAACGCTCAGCAAGCGCTGGAGAAGCTGCGCTCCGACAAGCCTGCCGTCGCTTTGATCGACGCAAACCTGGGGCAGGCCGGTGGGGGGTACGAGCTCTGCCAACAGATCAAACGCGAGGCGCCCGGCGTCGGCGTCCTGATCCTGTCGAGCAAGCAACAGCCCTACGACAAGGCGCGGGGCACGTCGGTCGGTGCCGACGAGTTCTCCGACAAGCCTTTCGACACGCAGCAGCTCTTGGACAAGACCGGCGCGCTCATGCGGCGTCTCGCCGAGCAGCCGCCCGCTGCTGCGGCGCGACCCGCGCCTGCACCGGCTCCGGCCCCTGCGCCCCCGCCGGCGCAGCCCATGGCGTCGCCGTCGCCGCGCCCGCCCGTCGTCCAGCCCCGTCCGGCTGCGCCGGCCATCGGCGCAACGCCCGCGCGCCCGCACGTGCAGACGCTGGTGGGTGGCCAGGCCGCACCGCTCGTGCCGCCCGCCGCCGCGGCCGCCATCGCGCCGCCCGTGGTGGCGCCGGCGCCCATCGCTCAGGCTATCGTGACTCCGGCGCCGAGCCCCGCCGCCGTAGCCGTAGGCAACGGACAGTTCGCCGAGCGCCTCGCCGGCCTCGGGCTCACCAAGGACCAGATCGATGGCGTGATGGCGCTTTCGCGCGAGGTCGTCGAACAGGTCGTATGGGAAGTCGTGCCCCAGTTGGCCGAAACCATGATCCGCGAAGAGATCCGCCGCCTCACCGCCGAGTGAGCGACCGCGCGTGGCGCTGTCCTGAGGGCGGATGGCGTACCGCGAAGAAACCGAGAAGCTCCGAGCCCGCGTGGCCGAGCTCGAAACCGAGCTCGCCGACGCGCAGGCCCACATCCAGGCACTCGAGCGCCGATCGGATACGAAGCCGCGCACCTTCGGCGAACGCCTCCTGGGCGCCAAGCTCGAGCTCGTCCACGAGCGCGTGGTCGACGGCGAGCTCTCCCCCGATCGACACGAAGAGCTCGTGGAAGCGCTGAGACGCCGCTTCAACGCGCTCGGCCAGGCGAGCTCGGTCGGGCGCACGCTGGCCTGGGCGAGCGCCATGCCCCAAAGCAGCGTGGCGGTCGAAGTCACCGTCACCGCGCGGGACGGCAAGACCACGGTGCGCGCGGTCGAGCGCTTGGGGCCACTCGCGGGCGGTCTCTACGGCGGCATCGTCGGCGGCGTGGGAGGCGGCGGCATGGGCGGCATCGTGCCACTGGCGATGGCGCTGAACATGCCGGAGGCCCTGCCCTTCTTGGTCGTGGGCTGGTTCGCGTCGATTTACGGCCTCGTTCGCTGGGGGTTCAAGCGCGCGGTGGCGTCGCACGATCGGAAGCTCGCGGGCGTGGCGGAGGAACTGGCAAAGGTGACCGAAACCGCCATCGCCAAGCAGTCGAAGAAGAAACTCCGCGTGTCGCGCGACGACACCGAAGAAGAAGCGGGTGACGAAGAGTCCGAGCCGGAGACCACCGAGGCGCCCCGCGTCGCGCGCAGCCGACGCGAAGACTGAGCGGCCGCGCGCGCGGCTTCCGGAAAATCCTTCGCAGGCGAGCCCCACCGGCGGGGCGTAGGAGCTCGCGATGACGGATCGCACGCTGGAAGAGCTGTGGGAGACCGCGCCGCGCACCGCCGAGCGCTTCGATCCCGCGCGCATCGCCGGGCTGCCCGAAGGCGCACGCCGCTACTTGTCCTACGCCATCGCGCCGGGTTCACCCCTGCCCAACGCCGCGCGCATCGCCATGCACGGCACGATCCGGCTCGCCGAGAGTTGGGACGAGTTCGAAGCCGAACAAGTGATCCGCTGGGATCGCGGCTTCGTGTGGCGCGCGCGCGTCAAAATGAAGGGCCTGCCCGTGACGGGCTTCGACCGCTGGCTCGACGGAGAAGGTCGGATGCGCTGGAAGCTGTTTGGCCTGATTCCCGTGGTCACCGCCGACGGCGTCGAAGTCGCACGTTCGGCGGCGGGGCGCATGAACGGCGAGGCCTGCTTCCTGCCGTCCGTGCTGCTCTCGAAGGACGTGACCTGGACCGACCTCGGCCCGAGAGACGCTGGCCCCGTGGTCCGCGCGCACGGCGAGGAGACCCACCTCGACTTCGTGCTCGACGAGCGCGGCGCCCTCGTCGCCTGTCACTTCCCGCGTTGGGGCGACGCCGCTACCGGGCGCTTCCACTACGAGACCTTCGGCGGCTACGTCGAAGAGCGACGAACGTTCGCTGGCCTCACGGTTCCGACACGGCTCCGCATGGGATGGCATTTCGGCAGCGCGCGCTTCGCCGAGCGGGGCGGCGAGTTCTTCCGAGCCGAGCTCGATCGCGTGGAATACCGCTGATTGTCGCGTGAGCTTGGAAGAGCCCGGCGGTCGCTCTATTACTTCGCTTCCCATGACCGAGCTCCCCAAGGCGTACGAACCCCGAGACGTGGAACCGCGCTGGTACGACTTCTGGCAGCGCGAAGGGGTCTTCCGCGCGAGCGCCGAGCCCGGGGACGACCGCCCGGCGTACGTGATCGCGCTCCCGCCGCCCAACGTGACGGGCTCCCTGCACATGGGCCACGCGCTGATGGGCACGCTGGAAGACGCGCTCATTCGCCACCAGCGCATGTCGGGGAAAAACACGCTCTGGCAGCCGGGCATCGATCACGCGGGCATCGCCACGCAAACCGTGGTCGAGCGCCAGCTCCGACGCGAAGGGTTGAGCCGCCACGACCTCGGCCGCGAGAAATTCATCGAGCGCGTCTGGCAGTGGAAAGAGCAGAGCGGCGGACGCATCGCCGAGCAGATGCGCGCGCTCGGCTGCTCCGCGGACTGGGATCGCACCAAGTTCACGATGGATCCGGACATGAGCCGGGCCGTCAGCGAGAGCTTCGTGCGCCTCTACGAAGAAGGGCTCATCTACCGCGACACCCGGCTCATCAATTGGTGCAGCGATTGCCGCACTGCCCTCAGCGACCTCGAAGTGGAGAACGAAGAGGCGACTGGAGAGCTCTACGAGTTCGCCTACCGCGTGGCCGATGCCGACGCGGGCGCCGGAGTGACCGAGCTCGTGGTGGCGACCACGCGCCCCGAGACCATGCTTGGCGACACCGCGGTGGCGGTGCACCCCGACGACCCGCGCTACACGCACCTGCACGGGAAGCTCCTGTCTCATCCGTTCGTGCCGCGGAAGATCCCGGTCATCACCGACGCCATCTTGGTCGACATGGCCTTCGGCACGGGCGCCGTGAAGGTGACGCCCGCCCACGACTTCAACGACTTCGCGACGGGCAAGCGCCACAAGCTCGAAGAGATCAGCATCCTGAACCCCGACGGCAGCATCAACGCCGAGGGCGGTGCGTTCCAGGGCAAGAGCGTGAAGGAGGCGCGCAAGGCGGTGAAGGCGGCCTTGGCCGAACGAGGCCTCGAACGCGGCTCGAAACCCCACAACCTCATGCTGCCGCGCTGCCAGCGCTGCAACACCGTGGTCGAGCCCATGATCAGCACCCAGTGGTTCGTGAAGATGAAGCCCCTGGCGGAGCCCGCCATCCTGGCCGTGAAAGACGGGCGCACGGAGATCATCCCCGCCGAGTGGGCGAAGACCTATTTCCACTGGCTCGAGAACATCCAAGACTGGTGCATCTCGCGCCAGCTCTGGTGGGGTCACCAGATCCCCGCCTTCTATTGCGATCAGGGTCACGTGGTCGTGACGCGCGACGAGCACCCGAGCGCCTGCGGCAGTTGCGGCAGCGCGAACCTGAATCGCGACCCCGACGTGCTCGACACCTGGTTCTCGAGCGCGCTCTGGCCCTTCTCGACCCTCGGTTGGCCCGACGACACGCCCGCCCTCCGGCGCTTCTACCCTTCGAGCGACATGGAGACGGGCTACGACATCCTGTTCTTCTGGGTGGCCCGCATGATGATGATGGGGCTCCACTTCATGAAAGACGTGCCGTTCCGGCGCGTGCTGCTCCACGGCCTCGTGGTGGACGAGACCGGCGAGAAGATGAGCAAGGTGAAGGGCAACACCATCGATCCGTTGGATCTGATCCACGGCGCCGACTTCGAGACCGTGGTGCAGAAGGCGCTGCCCGGCGCTCCCGTGGCCGAGGCGCTCTCGAAGTTCAAGAAGGCGTACCCGTCCACGGCCCAGATGGGGAAGGGTTTCCCGGCCTACGGGACCGACGCGCTCCGCCTCACGTTGTGCAGCTATTCACCCCAGGCCAAGCGCATCGCGCTTTCGCCGAAGCGCATCGAGGGCTACCGCAACTTCTGCAACAAGCTCTACAACGCGGTGCGCTTCTCGCTCCCCAACGTTGCGAACGTCACCCTCGACGGAGCGCCACCAGCGCCGAAGCTCCTCGTGAATCGCTGGGTGCTGTCGCGGCTCGCTGGCGCCGTGGAGCAAAGCTCGCGAGGCATTCGCGAGTTCCGCTTGGACGAAGGCATGAGCGCGCTCTACCGCTTCGTCTGGGACGAGCTCTGCGACTGGTACCTCGAGGCCTGCAAGCCAGTGTTCCAGTCGGGCAGCGCCGAAGAGCAGCTCGAGACTTCGACGACCCTCGCCCACGTGATCGAGACCGTGCTGCGCGCTCTCCATCCCTACGCGCCGTTCGTCACCGAGGAGCTCTGGCAACGCGTGCCTCGACCTGCTTCGCGGCCCACTTCCCTCGCCCTCGCGCCCTACCCGGAGAGCACCGACGGTCGCCCTGACGCCGACGCCGAGCGCGACTTCGACGCCGTCATGCGCGCTATCGGCGCCGCCCGCGCGGTGCGCAGCGAGCACGAGGTGCATCCCGGGGCGGAAATCCCCCTGCACCTGCGCGCGAGCCCGAGCCTCGGGGCGCTCCTGTCGTCCGAGGGCCGTCTGATCTCGTTCTTGGTGAAAACTCAAGGTCCGCCCGTGATCGAGGCGCCCGGCGGGCCGCGACCGAAGGGCAGCGTGCTCACCGTCGCCGGCGACGTGGAGGTGCTCGTGGGTCTCCTCGGCCTCGTCGACGCCGACCATGAACAGGAGCGCATCGGCCGCAACCTGAAGAAGCTCGGCAAGGACATCGAGTCGCTCGAAAAGCGCCTCGCCAACGCCTCGTTCGTGGAGAAGGCTCCGCCCGAGGTCGTGAGCGAAGCGCGCGAACAGCTCGAAGGCTTGCGGCGCCAGAAGGCGCGCCTCGAAGAAGGCCTCGCTCTCGTCGACGAGCTCCGGCGGAGCGGCTGAGTCGCTCTCGACGCCCGAGCGCACCCGTGTTCGGGTCGCCGCGTGCGGCTCTTCGCTCTCTTCGTCGCATCGCTCTTGGGCTCCGCCGGCTGCAGAGAGCCGCCCGTTCCTCCGGAAGCACCGCGCGAGACACGCGCCGAAGCTCCGCCGCCGGCGCCGCTGGCGAGCGCGGCGGCCGCGCCGGTAGCGACCGATGCCGCGCCCGAGCCGGACCGAGCACGCCGAGCCGCCGAGGTCGTGCTCGCGCGCCTCGCCGAGAAATCCTTCACCGACGTGCACCTGGACCCAGGGCCGCCTGCGCCCGAGTGCAAAGACGGACGCTGCACCTGGGTGTTCGAAGGCAGCGGAGCCTACGGTGGGGAGCGCTCGAAGCTCGCAACGCTCTACGTGGACGACGGTACGCTCGCGGTCGCGTTCGAACCCAACGACGGAACCGGCAAGCGCTGGGAGCCCGACGCCTACGTCAAGTACCGGGCCAGCGCCGAGCGTGCCGTGAACGCCGTCCTGGACCTGCCCGAAGTGAAGCGTTGGTGCGCGGCCATCGAGAAGAAGGGCGTGCGCTGCACGCTCTGGCTCGACAGCGCCTCCGAAGTCGCGTGCCCCGCCCAGCCGCGCCTCGGCGACGAATGCCTCTTCGGGGTCTACCTCGGCGAGGTGCAACCGGGCTACGCGACGCGCGCGTTCACGGTGTTCGTCGTGCCCGAAACTTGGTCCGTCCTAGGGGCATCCGGCATCGAGTGCGACCGCCTTTCACTGAAAGAGCTGCGCCAGCACCTCTCCGCGCTCGCCAGAGGTCAGAAGACACCGAAGTGCGCCTCCACGCCCTGAGTCGTCGTCACACCACGAAGCGCAGATACGCGAGCGTGTAGAGCACGATGACGACCACCGCGAGCAGGTCGAGCAAGAAGCCGGTGCGCATCATCTGAGGCAGGCGGATGTAACCGCTTCCGAACACGATGGCGTTGGGAGGCGTGCCGGCGGGCAGGGCGAAGTCGCACGACGCCGCGATGGCACAGGCGCTCAGCACGGGGAGCGAGCGCGGCAGCACGTTCAAGAGCAGGTTCACGGTGGTGGCGGTGTTGGAGGCCACTGCCGACAAGCCCACGGTGGCCGCCGTCGCGATGGCGAGCTGCGCGGCGAGCGGCAAGCGCGCGAGCGGCTCGAGGAGCAGCGTGATGAACCCCGAGAGCCCGCTGCCTTCGATGCCCGCGGCCATGGCAAAGCTCCCGCCGAGGAGCAGCAGCGTGCTCCAAGGCACCTTGCGAAGCTGCGCGAAGGAAACGCAGCGCGTCGCGACGAGCACGCCGGCGGCCAGCATGGCCACCGTGGCCTCGTGGTGCTTTCCCTGGAGCTTCGTGCCGGGGACGAAGCCTTGGACGGGTGGAGTGAGCCAAGACCGGAGCGGGTCGCCCAGTATCCAGAGCAGGGCCGCTGCCGCGAACACGGCGGCCACGCTGCGCTCGCCCCGTGACCAAGGACCGAGCAGCGCGAGCTCGCGTTCGAGCACGGCGTCGCTGTCGCTGCCTTCCGGCAGGTCCCCGCGCGCGTTCAACCAGAGCACCCACCACACGAGCGGAATGAACAGCGCCACGAACGGGAAACCGACGGCCATGTAGCGCACGAAGCTCATGTCGTAGCCGAGCTTCTCCGACAGAAACCCCACGAAGATGGAGTTGGTGCCCGTGCCGATCTTCGTGCCGATCCCGCCCACGTTGGAGGCGTAGGCGATGGCGAGCATCAGACTCGCGCCGAAGTCGCCGAGGCGTTTGCCGTCGCGCGCGAGCTCGAGTTGGCGGAGCAGCGCCATGCCGATGGGCAGCATCATCACCGCGGTGGCCGTGTTCGAAATCCACATCGACACGGCGGCCGTGGCGACCAGCATCCCGAACAGCAAACGTCGTGGCTCGGTGCCGATGCGCTTCATGATGTGGAGCGCGAGCCTGCGGTGGAGCCCCCATTGCTCCATGGCCGCGCCCAGGGTCATGCCGCCCAGGAACAAGAAGATGTAAGCGTCGACGAAGGGCTCGGCCGCGCGGCGAGCGTCACCCCAGAAACCACGCCCGAAAACGCCGAACACGGGGTAGGTCACGAGCGGCACGCAAGCCGTGACCGCGATGGGGAGCGCCTCGCTGAACCACCAGATGGCCATCAAGAGCGCGATGGCTGCGGCGTACGCGGGGCGTGCGCCGAGGCCCGGGATCCGGTGCAATGCGGACGGTACGAGCGCGACCGTCAGCGCCACGGCAGGCCCGAGAACCAGGCCGACGCGCCTCCAGACGAGAACGCCCTTTCCCTCGGCCTCCACGCGCGCGAAGCTAACACGCTCAGCTTCTTCGAGAGCGCGGCCCATGTCGATTCGGCCCAAGACCAGCATCCCTCCCGCGCCGGCCGATCTGCGTGCCAGCGGCAACCCCATCTTGAGCGAGCTTTCGGACGCGGATCGCAACCGTCTCGCGCCCTTCTTGGAAGAGCTGTGGGTCGACCCCGGCACCGTGATCGTGCACGAGGGCGAGCGCGACCGCGCGATGTACTTCGTCCTGAGCGGCTCGGCTCGGATTTCCCGCCACGGCCTCGAGCTCGGCGAGGTGGTTCGCGGCGACCACTTCGGCGAGCTCGCGCTGCTCGCGGACCGCCCGCGGGCAGCTTCCATCACCGCGGCTACACGCCTCGAGCTCGCCGTGCTGCCCCAACCCCGCTACGACGACCTCGCGGCGACTCACCCCGAGCTCGCGCTCCGAGTCGTGCAGGCGCTGGTGGGAGGTGTGGCGACTCGCCTGCTCGAGATGACCGACTCGGTCGGGTTGCTGTTGCACGAGCGCTCGCTCCCCCGGCGCACGGCACTCGAGGTGAAGCTCGGCGCAACGAGCCGGCGTGCGCCCACCGGCTCCCCCCTCGAGTCGCTCTTGCCCGAAGAGGTCGACGGCAAGTTGGTGGTCGCCGCACTGGTGGATCGCAAGGCGCTATCGCTCGTCACTCCGCTCTCGTCGGACTGCTCCGTCGAGCCGCTGACGGTGGATCACTGGGAAGGCCAGCGCATCTATCGCCAGAGCCAAGCGCTGCTCTTGATGGAGGCCGCCCGCCGCGTCGACCCGAAACTCGACGTCCGCATGGGCCACTCGGTGGGCTTCGCCCAGCGCGTGTTGGTCTCGGGCGAGCGCACCCAGGATCTCGGCTCGCTCGCCGCCGAGCTCGAAGCCAAGATGCGCCTGCTGGTCGCCGACGACGCGCCCATCCGCGAGGAGTGGTGGACCGTCGACGAGGCCAAGGCGCACTTCGCCCAGGTGGGCTGGAGCGACGTCGCGAGCCTGCTCGACATCTGGCGCGAGCCCGCGGTGCCGTTGGTGTCTTGTGGAGAAGCCTACGCCCTGAGGCTCGGCCCCATGCTGCCGACCACCGGCCGGCTCTCCCCCGAGTTCCGCGTGTTGCCCGACGACGGTGCGCTGCTCATGGTCTACAGCGCGACTCCTGGCTCTCGCGACGCCGGCCCGGGCTCGTCGCTACACCCGGAAGCGCCCGACGTGCCCCGCTCGTTGGTCGAACGGGCGCGCGACGTCTCTCATCAAGCCAGCACGATGACCAAGGACCAGGATCGCTGGCTCGACACTTTGGGCATCACCAGCATCGGAGCCTTCAATCGCGCCTGCATCCGCGGCGACGTGTCGCAGCTCATCCGAGTGAGCGAAGGCTTCCAGGAGAAGCGCATCGGACGCATCGCCGATGACATCCACGCGCGGGGCCGAGACGTGCGCGTCGTGTGCATCGCAGGCCCGTCGTCGTCCGGGAAGACCACGTTCATCAAGCGGCTCAAGGTGCAGCTCCAGGTGAACGGCATCAACCCCGTCGGCGTGTCCCTCGACGACTACTACGTCGATCGCGACGACACGCCGCGGGACGCCAAGGGCGACTTCGACTACGAGGCGTTCCACGCGCTCCGGGTGGATCTGTTGCAGCAGCACCTCTCGGCGCTGCTCGAGGGCAAGACGCTGCGGACGGCCCGCTACGACTTCGCGACGGGCTCGAGTCAGCCCGAGGGAGGTCCGGCCATCACGCTCGGCGACCGGGACATCTTGATGCTCGAGGGCATCCACGGCTTGAACCCGGGCCTCTTGTCGACGCTGCCCGAAGGCAGCGTGTATCGCGTGTTTGCTTGCCCGCTCGCGCAGCTGCCGTTCGATCGGCTGACCCGCGTTCACGCCAGCGACGTGCGCCTCCTCCGGCGCATCGTGCGCGATCGCCACACGCGCGGCGCCACGGCGGCCATGAACATCTTGCGCTGGCCGAGCGTACGCTCCGGCGAGCGAAAACACATCTTCCCGTACCAGCATCACGCCGATGCCGTCTTCGACTCGAGCTTGATCTACGAGCTCAGCGTGCTCAAGGTGTTCGCCGAGCGCTATCTGCTCGAGGTTCCACAGTCCGATCCGGCGTACACCACGGCGTTTCGCCTGCTCGGTCTGCTCGATCGCTTCGTCACGATCTACCCCGACCACGTCCCGCCGACGTCGATGCTGCGGGAGTTCATCGGCGGCAGCGGCTTCGAGTACTGAGCGCGCCCGCAGCGCCTCGAGCTCTCTCCTTCAGATCGAAGAGAAGAGCCGGTAGGTCGAGCGCAGCTCGCTGAGCCTCTGCTCGCTCACTTCGCGATCGAACTCCACGGCGATGAGCCGCGAAAGCCAATCTCCCCCTGGATCGTGATCCACCCGCACGATGGTGGCGGGGATGTCGAACTGGGGCCCGTTGCCGAGGGTGCGAAAACGAAGGCGCACGCGTTGACCGGCCTCGTAGCGACTCGGTGTGCCGAGCAGGAGTCCGCGGCGGCTCACGTTCCGCACGACCCCGACGCGGCCCGGCTTCGCGGGGCTCTCGATGGCGACGGGGAACCGAACCGGGTGACGCGAGTGTCGTCGGCTGTGCGGCATGAACCCACAATGTAGGATAAAGTGGGTCTTGGCAAGCTCATTCTGATTCGGATGTGATTTTAGCTGGTTGCGATAGCTATGGGGCGGGTGGCGGCTCGGTCACGAGCAGCGAGGTGCCGACCTGAACGATGCCCTCGAGGCCAGAGACGCCGAACGCGAAGGTGAGGTTCAGGGTCCCCGACGGCAGCGTTCCGCGGCGGATCAGCTTCGCGACTTCCGGCCCCGCTTTGTCGTCGAGATCGCCAGGCAGAAGGAAGCGCTTCTTCTTGGCCTTGTCCAGGCAGGGCTTCACGTTCCCGCAGCGATCTTCCTCCACGAGATAGTCGAGCTCGCGCTGCCACAAGGCCCGCCAGAGATCTGCGGCAGGCTGCGCTCCGGCGAACGCGGGTTCGTTGGCCAGCGCCGTGAACTTGTCTCGATACTCCACGCGGTCCTGGCCGGACGCCGCACGTGCGCGGAGCACGAACAGGTAGCTCGCGGCGATCAGACCCAGGTTCTTCACGTCGGGGTGAGCCACGGGGTTGTCGGCGACGATGCCCTCGAGCACCTTCGCTCCTTCGTCGGGCTTGCCCGCGGTCGCGCGCGCCCCCGCATAGTCGATGGCAGCGCGCAAGCGGAGCTCGAGCGGAACCTCGCGACCGGTGAGCGGCTTCGCCACCTGCTCGAGCACGGCATAGGCCTTGGCCGAACGCTGGAGCGTCGCGTCGGTCTCTGCGAGGAGCAGCACCATGCGCGCGCGGTCCAACGAATCCGGCGCGAACTCGGGCACCAACAGCGCGAGCTCGTTGGTTGCCGACTTCGCCAACTCCGGATTCTGCTTCACGGTGCCGGTCCACAGACGGAGCACCTGATAGGCGAAGTAGTTCGTGGGGTCGACGTCGCTCGGCAAGAGCTCGAGCAGCGGCAGCACCTCCTCGTCACGGAACGAGAGCGCCGCGACGGCCAGCGTGGCAGCGTGAGCCAAGGCGTCTTTTGGCGCCACCTTCATCAATTCCTTGGCGCGCCGGCCCAGCTCGGCCCGGGCGGCGGCCGGCACTTTGGTGCCATTTTGGGTCACCGCTTCGAAGCCCGTGCGGATGCTGTCGGCGAGCAGAGCCGCGCCTTCGAAGTGCGGCTCGGTCTGGGTGGCTTCCCGCACCGCCTTCTGCATCGCGGCCAGGCGCTCGAGGAAGCGTTGCGCGAGCTCGTCGCGGCTCGTGCCCGGCGCCGCCACGGTGACGTACATCCAGGGCACGACCTGCACGATGGCGAGATACACCTCGATGCCACGCACGTCGCGCCCCTTGCCGCTCTTCCACGCGGCTTCGAGCTCGGCGGACATGGCCGTCGTCCGCGGGCTCTGTCGCCATGCGATGGCGCACAGCATGGTGTTGCCCATGCCGACCGGCAGACCCGGACACAGCCCGTTGTCGAGCTCCGACTCTGCGAGGGCGGCCGCGAGCCCCAGGTGCTCTCGGGCTTCGGCGCGGTGCGGGGCCAGGACCTTGGCCGCTTCGGCGAGCTTTCGCACGTCGAGCAACGCGCGCGCGAGCTCGAGGCGGCTCGGCAGATCGTTGGCGGTCTTCTCGAGCGCGCGGATGCGCTCGGCGGCGGCCAGAGAACGCTCGGCGCGCGTGATGCGTCCGCCCTGGATTCGATTCAACGCAGGGTACTTCTTGGCCTCGGCCAAGGCAGCGCGGGTGGCGTCCACATCCAGCTCGTGGGCGGTGGCGCGAGCCAGCGACGCCCAACGCGCCGAATCGTTCGGGACCAGCTCGACGGCGATCTCTCGAGCGAGACGCACCACGTCCCAGCGACCCACGGTCTGCGCGGCGCTGTCGATGCGGTCGGCGAGCTCGGGTGTGAGCGCGGTGGGCGACGCGGCTTCTGCGGCGCGATCGCGCAGCCAGGTGCTCGCGCTGCGCACGGCCAGCGCGCGGATCGCCGCGGGCAGGTCGTCGAACGATGTCTTGCCCGGCTGACTCCGGACCATCATCAAGTCGTCGGCGAGCCTCTGGCTGGTGGCGATCTCGTAGAGGGCGTCGGGCGAAGTTCCGCCCACGGCCATGTGGAGCAGCGGGCGTTCGCGAGCCAGAGGGCTCTCGCGTTTGGCGAGCTCCGCGCGTTCGGCTTGCCCGAGCTGCTGAGTGAATTCACGAAGCTCGGTGCGCAACGCCGCCGGCAGCACACCGAGGACGTCGTCGGAACGTTGGAGCTCGCGCAGCGCGCGGATCAACTGCTGGCGCTTGCTGAGCGGTTTCTCCGCTTCGTGCGGTGCGGGCTTCGGGGCGCTGGGCGGAGGCGTCGTGCCGCTCGGACCACACGCAGCCAGAGCCAGAGCCAGGGTCGATAGCAGGCGAGGGAGGGCTCGACGCGCGATCACGGCGCGAGCTTAGAACCAGGCTTCGCCGCCGTCATCGTCGGCGAGCTGCCTCCCCCAAAAACGGGACGAAGCGGACGTCGGCGAGCTCTTCGTGAACGAACGCGCCTTCCCCACGCCCGCTCTCGACTCGGCGCCAGAGCTCGAGGCGCTGCGGGCCGCTGTCGGGTCCCACGGGCGCGATCAAGCGACCACCCACCGCGAGCTGGTCCAAGAGCGGTGCCGGAACGCGGCTCGGCGCCGCCGTGACCACGATGACTTGGAAGGGGGCCGCCTCGGGCCAGCCCTGGTAGCCATCGCCCGTGAAGAGCTCGACGCGGTCGGGTCCGTAACCCTGGGCGCGGAGCTGTCGTTTTCCGAGCTCGGCGAGCTCCGGAAGGTATTCGATGCTGAAGACCTTCGCGCAGAGCTCGGCCAAGACGGCCGCCTGATACCCACTGCCCGTACCGATCTCGAGACAGCGATCGGCCGCCTGCGGCGCCACGGCTTCGGTCATGAACGCCACCACGTACGGCTGGCTGATGGTCTGCCCGAAGCCGATGGGAAGCGGTTGGTCCGTGTAGGCTTGCCGGGTGTAAGGAGCGGGCACGAAAGCGTGGCGCGGAACTCGGCGGAGCGCCGCGAGCACACGCGGATCGCGCACGCCCCGTGCCTCGATGTCGTCGCGCACCATGGCCTGTCGCTGCGCGTCCCAATCCGGCTCGCGCCGACACGCGCTCAGGCACACGGCGATACCCACGACGAGGTCGACCGACCGCATGACGCGCGGAGCGTAGCGCGCTGCCGGTCCCGCGACGAATGTGCTAGTCGGACCGACGGATGGGCTTCGATCTGTCGTTCGAGTCTCGCCTCAGCGCCCGCGAGGACGTCGTGTGGGCCGCAGTACGAACTCTGGAAGGGGTGAATCGGGAGCTCGCCCCCTGGGTCCACATGACCGCGCCGCGAGAGGCTCGCGGGCGCGCGCTCGAAGAGGCACCGCTCGGCTCACCGGCGTTCGCATCGTTCTTGCTGGCGTTTCGCCTGCTGCCCTTCGACCGCCACGAGCTCACGCTGATCAGCGCCGAACGCGGGCACTTCCTCGAACGCTCCCGCTCGTGGCTGCAGCGCGTGTGGGAGCACGAACGCTCCGTCGAAGCGATTCCGGGAGGGTGTCGCGTACGCGATCGGCTGCACGTCGAGCCGCGTCTCGCTCCCGATGCGCTCGTGCGCGTGGTCGTACAGGCGCTGTTCCGCTGGCGCCACTACCGGCTCGAGCGGGAGTTCGGCGAGATCCCCTGAGCCGTCAACCCAGGCTCACGGGGTCGGCCAGCGCGCCCGGCGGTCGGTCCCAGAGCCGCACGCCGAAGGGACGCACGAGCTGCGCAAAATAGCCGCGCGGCCACGCGTCCACCAGGCCGAGCTCGTAGGTCTCCTCGCCCTCGGGAACGTGGAACGTTCCGAACATCAGGTCGAGCCAAGGCGCGACGTTGGCGAAGTTGTGGAGCGTGCGTTCCACCCGCGCGTGATGCCAATGGTGAAGCTCGGGGGCGCCCAGCACGTAGCGCAAGGGGCCGAGCGGCAGGCGCACGTTCGAATGAATGAAGATGGCCCACATCCCGCGGAGCACGATCAGCGAGCCCAGCGCCTCGAACGGCAAGCCGAGCACGATGCCGGGTAGGTTCTGGCACAGCTGAGTGACCATCCCGTCGAACGGGTGCTCGCGGTGCGCAGCGAGCCAATCCAATCGCTCCACGCTGTGGTGCACGGCATGGAAGCGCCAGAGCAGGTCGAAGTGGTGACACGCACGATGGAACCAGTAGACCAACACGTCCCCGGCGATCAGCGCGACCACGGCCCGCAGCCACAGCGGGTGCGAGTTCGACCAGGCAGCGAGCGACAGACCGCGCAGGCCGAGGGCGTGTTCGACGGCGGCCAGCAGCGCGGTGGAGAGGCCCGAGAACACCAGGTATTGGCCCGAGAAGAACAGGAGGTCGATGCCGAGCTCGGAACGCAGAAATGCTTGGCCTCGCCGCGCCGGAAACGCACGTTCGAGTCCGCCGAACACGACGCTGAGCGCGAGGAAGGACAGCGCCGTGCCGAGCAGGGCGCGGATCATTTTCTCGGCGCCTGCGTTTGCGGAGGCGGATTCGGAGCCTGCTCTTGGGCCCAAGGCAGCGGGGCCGCCTTGGTCGCCGGGAAGTACGGCTTCGGTTGGCTGGAGGCCTCCGCGGGCGTGGCTCCCGGTTGGGTGGTGGCGAGCGGCTTGCCCATGGAGGGTCGTTCGGTGGGTTCGGGCGCTGGACCCTTCGGCGCACCGCTCGCGATCGCAGGCGAGGGAGCTTCGGGTTCGGCGTTGGTCGTGGCTTTGGAACAGCCACCGCTGGCTCGGATCATCAGAAAGCCGAGGAACCCCAGCGCGACCACCAGCGATCCAGCTCGGAAAAAGAAGGAGCTCTTCGCGTCTTTCTGTCCGTCCATCTTGCCTCCGACCCCAAGCGCCCGCTGGCCTTGGGCTCCGCGAGCATGTCGGCAGGACGTCGTCCGAGCAAGCCGAAGCGTGACCGTCGCGGAAGATGGCTTGCCCCGACCGGCAGCTCGGCTCACATTCGAGGGCATGTCGCGGGTGACGCTGTGCGCAGGAGCCACCCTGGTCTCGCTCACTGCCGCTCAGCCCGTCGCCGCGCAAGCGGTGGGCCCCGACGCGATCCTGGACACGCTTTCGCAGATCGAAGCCACTCTCAAAGAGTCCAGCTACACCCACGCGACCCGCGTGGACGTGAAAGCCGGACGTTACGAGTTCGACTGCTCGGGCATGGCCGCCTGGGTGCTCCAGCGATCGTCCCCCAAAGCGCATGCCGCCGTGGTGTATCGCGCCAAGAGCGGGCGGCCGCTGGCACGCGACTACTACGAGACCATCGCCAAAACTCGGCCGGACAAGCCTCGCTACGGTTGGTCACGCGTGAGCCGCGTGGCGGACGCCGCGCCCGGCGACGTGATCGCGTGGTTGCGCCCCAAGGAAATCCGTTCGGCGAACACCGGGCACGTGGCGTTCATCGTGTCGGCGCCCGAACCCGTGGCTGCCGTCCCCCACGCCTACCTGCTGCGGATCGCGGACGCTTCGCGCTACCAACACGATCGTGACTCGCGGACGGACAGCGAGCGCACGGGCTTCGGTCAAGGGACGATCCTGGTGGTGGCCGACCCCGAGAGCGGTGCCCCCGTGGCCTACGGCTGGGTGGGGCTGCGTTCGGCCTGGGTGCTCTCCACGTCGATGGCCATCGGACGCGCGGTGCGCTGAGGTCAGCGCAAACCGCTCCGTCGCAGCAAGCGATGCAGGTACACGCGACCGATGCCGGTGGACCGCGCAGCCTGAGAGACGTTGCCGCGGCTCGCGTCGAGGTGGTGCTGGAAGTAGCGGCGCTCGAAGTCCACTAGCGCTGCGCGGCGGGCTGCTTCGTAGGGCAGCGACCAGTCGACGCGGCCCGCCGTCGCCGGCTCGCCGGGCTCACCGAGCTCGAGGGCCTGATCCAACACGAGAGCGCGCTCGATGGCGTTGCGGAGCTCGCGCACGTTACCGGGCCACGCGGCCCGCGCCAGGCCGCGCACGAGCTCGGGGTTCGTGAGTCGAGCCCGAGCTTCCGGCGACGCGCGCAAGCGGTCGAGCAGGTGCTCGACGATCGCGGGAATGTCCTCGGGCCGCTCGCGCAGCGGCGGCAAACGCACACGCACCACCGCGAGTCGATAGTAGAGGTCCTCGCGAAACGTGCCCGCGTTGACCATGGCGCGCAGGTCCCGATTCGTGGCCGCCAGGATCCGCACCTGGACCGGGCGCATGGTGTTGGAGCCGAGCCGCTGGATCTGACGCCGCTCGAGCACCCGGAGGAGCTTCGGTTGGAGCTCGAGGGGCAGCTCGCCGATTTCGTCCAAGAACACGCTGCCCCCAGCGGCTTCTTCGAAAGCTCCGATCCGGCGCTGGTCCGCGCCGGTGAAGGCACCGCGCTCGTGACCGAACAGCTGCGACTCGAGGAGCTGCGCCGTGGCAGCTCCACAATCCACCACCACGAGGGGCCCATCCCGTCGGGCGCTGGCGAGGTGCAGTGACTCGGCGGCCACGTCTTTGCCCGTGCCGGTTTCGCCCTCGATGAGCACGGTAGTATCCGTGCTGGCCACGCGTTCCAGCACCGCGAACTGAGCGCGCATCACCACGCTGGAACCGACGAGCTCGCCGAAGCGAGGCGCCTCCGAAACTGGGAACGAGTTTCGGCTCGCGTCGAGATCGAAGCGCAACGTCGCGCGACCGAGCCTCAGGGTGCTCCCCTGCTTGAGCCACGCCTCCACCACGCGGGTACCGTCGACGAAAGTTCCGTTGCGACTGTCCAGATCACGGACTCGTGCACCGCGGGAGTCGACGACGATCTCGAGGTGGAAGCGCGAGACGGTCGGCTCGTCGAGCACGAAGTCGTTGGAAACGTGGGATCCGACCGATGCGCGATCGGACGCCGACTGCCAGGTCACCGAACGCTCGCCGCCCACGGTGGTGAGTACGAAGCGGCGCACGGAAGCGCCATCGCGGAGCGGCTCCATCTCGACGGTGCCGTCGCCGTCCAGCGCGGGCGGGCTCAGCGTGCGACGGGCGAGCTCGTCAGCCACCGACGCGACGATAGCGTGAGACTTCGACGGCTACAGCAGGCTCGCCAGCTGTAGCCAAACCGTAGACACCCCGATTCCAGTCTTACGGGATTTCCGGGGGTTCGCGGGCGGCGCGGCTGTTGCTCCAGGGGGCGAGCATGAAGAAGCTCACGTTCTCCCTGATCGCGTTCGTCACCCTCGGTTGTTCAGCGTCCGCCAACACGACGCCCGATGAGGCAGCAGGCCTCGGCGGCTCCGGTGGTGGGAATTCCGGAGCCGGCGGGAGCTTGTCGCTGCCGACGGCTGGCGCTGGAGGCCTCGGCTCCGGCGGTTCGGGATCCGGAGCGAGCACGCAGACCGAGCCGTGCAACGGACTCGACGACGACGGAGACGGGCAAGTCGACGAAGGCTGCAGCTGCAAGCCGGGCTCGACGCAGACCTGCTTCCCGTACGCGCCCGAGAAAGACGGCGTGGGCATGTGCAGCCGAGGCACTCAGACCTGCGAGGCCGCCGGTGAGTTCGGACAGTGGGGACCCTGCGATGGAGCCACGGGTCCGGGCCCCGAGGTGTGTGACGACGGCGTCGACGAAGACTGCGACGGCTCCGACGCGACGTGTGGCGGTGGCGGCGCCGCGGGAGCAGCAGGCGCGCCGGGCGGCGGCGGCGCAGGCTCGGGTGGAGCCGGCGGAGGTCCGGGCTCCGGCGGCACGACCGGCGGCGGAGGCGGCTCCGGCGGAGCCGGGATCACGGACACCATCTGTCAGGACATCAACCTGATCGGCGACTGCCTGAGCGTGTCTTGTCCAGCGGCGGCGCCCTACCCCAAGAGCTGCAACGTGTTCTTTGCGCCGGGAGACGATCGCGGCTGTGTCGCCAGCACTCCTCAGAGCTCGACGGTTTACTTCCAGGCTGGTGACCAGTGCAACGTAGGGCTCATCATCGGCAAGCTGTGCTGCGCCAAGACGCCGCAGGCGCCGCTCGACCAGCTGAATTGCCCCATCACGAAGCCGATCCCGATCCACGTGTCGGACAAGAACCAATGCCCGCAGGTCAAATGACGGGCTCGGGAAACGCCGACGAAGAAGCATAGTACGCTGGGCGTCGTCGCATGCTGGACGATGCCACGACCCAGCGCACCGAGGGGCCGGACGAGGCGGGAGCCATCGAGTGGGAACACTCCGCGCGCACGCGCATCGGTCTCTGGCTCACCGCCGTCGGCGGTGCGGTCTGTGCCGGGCTCCTGCAACTGGTCCGACACAAGACCGCGATGCACTGGGTCATCACGAGCATGCTGGTGCTGCTCGTGCTCGTCTGCGGTCCGCTGGCGTACTGGGCGCGCAAGCCGGAGCGAACCGTCCCGCCGAAGATGCGCTTCGGCATCGGGATCTTGATCGCACTCACGGCGCTGGCCGCGACGGCCTTCCTGGGCGTGATCTCGTCCACGGCGCTCGTGCTGTCGACCATCGTCTACGCCTACGCGATGACCGACTGGAAGCTCGAAGCTTGGACCACGTACGCGGTGTGCGCAGTGGGCTATCTGGTCATCGCCGGGCTTTCGTTCTTCGGGGTTCTGCCGCTCACCGAGTCGGTGTTGGCGCTGAAGAAGGAGAACACGCGCGCGCTCGTGGGGCTGACGCTCCTCGCCGAAATGACCTTCGCGCAGACCTTCTGGTTTTCCTGGCGCGGAAGGCGCGCGACGGTGGCGGCGATGCAGCGAGTCGCCGAGGCGCGCCTCGAAGCCGAACGCCGCGCGGCGCTCTTGGCCGAAGCACGCGAGGATCTGCGCCAGGTGGTCGACGCCGGGCGCCTGGGCCGGCTGAGCGGGCTCTCGCTGGACGGGTTCGACGTGGGCGACGTCATCGGCCGCGGTGCCATGGGTGAGGTCTACTCGGCGCGACGCGCGAGTGACGGCGCGCCCGTGGCGCTCAAGGTGCTCCATCCGCACCTGATCGACAGCGAGGAGGACGTCGAGCGGTTCCAGCGCGAAGTGCGCTTCACGACCGCCATCCAATCCCCCCACGTGGTCGAGGTGCTCGGGACCGGCACCGCGCCCGACGGGAGCCCCTATCTGGTGATGGAGTGGCTCACGGGCAGCGATCTCGCAACCCTCCTCCGTGACGAAGGCCGCCTCGAGCTCCCCGAGACCATCGAGCTGGTGAAGCAGGTAGCGGAAGCGCTCGAACGAGCTCGAGCCTCGGGCATCGTTCACCGGGACGTGAAGCCCCAGAACCTGTTTCGCGTCGAGAGCACCCAGGGGCACAGCTGGAAGGTGCTCGACTTCGGCGTCTCGCGTTTCGTCGATCGCACGAGCACGCTCACCCAAGGTGTGGTGGGCACGCCGAGCTACATGGCGCCCGAGCAGTGCCGCGGGCTGCCCCTCGACCACCGCGCGGACGTGTTCGCGCTTTCGCTGGTCGCTTATCGAGCGCTCACCGGTCGCCCGGTGTTCAGCGCAGCCGACCAATACACCGTGATTTATCGCATCGTGCACGAGCAACCGGTGTGCCCGAGTGATCTCGCCATGCTCCCGGCAGACGTGGACCTCTGCCTCGCCCTGGGCCTCGCCAAAGAGCGCGAGGAGCGTTTCGCTTCCGCCGGCGAGCTCGCAGAGGCGCTCGCCCAAGCATCCCACAACGCCCTCGCGCCCGAGCTCCGGACGCGCGCCCGGGCGCTCTTGCACGCGCACCCGTGGGCGCTGCCCGAGTGAAGGCTCACAGGCGCTTCTGGCAGTCCTTCAGCTTCTCGAACCAGGCCGGAGCCGGCGTGGGCAGCGCGGGATCGAAGCTGCCGAGCTTCTTCACCGCGGCCCCTGCCGCTACTTCGAACCCGTAGTACATGTGCTCTGTGCACCCAGCGGGGCAGTCGCCGCCGGCCTTGTCGTAGATGTAGAAATGCGTGTCGCCCTGGATCTCGAGGCACACATCGGGCCCGTCGCCCAACATCGAGTTCGGGTCGGCGGACGTCACGTGGGGTAGCCCCACGTACTCTTTGGCCAAGAGCAGGGTGTTGTAGCGCTTGTCGCCGAACTCGAGCGTCACGTACGCAAGCGACCCGACGTCGCTCACCTGCGTCATGCCGTAGGCCTCATTCGGGCATTTCCAGTCTGCGTAGGTACCGGCTTTGTACGCGGCGTATCCCGCCGAGTCGAAGCCGAGGATGAGGCTGTTGGACTTCGCGAAGGAGAACGGCGTCATCCCCGCGACCAGAGGCTCGGCGCTCTCGATGGCGGGCAGCTCGCTGACGATCCGTTCGTAGAGCGCATCGGGAGCGACGAACGCTCCCGAAGTTTCGATGGCGAGCACTTCGGCAGACTCGTTGGCGCGCGGCGTCTTCGCGATCTCGGCGGGGCTGGCCTTGGCAACGAAGCCGGCACACGCGCCGGCCCCAGCTCCGCCGCCCGAGCCCCCCGAGCTCCCGCCGGTGCCGCCCCCACCCACGACTCCGCCGGTGCCGCCGCCGCCGGTGCCGCCGCCACCGGTTCCGCCACCGGCTGGGCCATCGGCATCGGTGCTACCTCCACAACCGAAGACGAGAGCGACGAAGAGCAGCGACGGAAGACGAACAGGGGGCATGCCGGCGCCTAGAGCACTTCGCGTGCCGCACGCAAACCATCGAGATCACGAGCTGTGCCACGCGTGTGCCAGGCTCGTCCCGGGCCCTCGGGTCATGCTCAGCGGCTCCACGTAACCTCCGGCCCGCCTGCCTCGTCCTAGCGGGCGATGGACTACGAATCTCAGACGCGTTGGGCGTTTCGCGTGAATGCCCTCATCAACTGGTCGCTGTCGGTGCGAGGCATCCTGGACCCGGAGGGCGCGGCCAATCTGTTCGGGGGCCCGCGCCCGAACTACCCGTTCGTCATCCAGCTTTGGTCGGCCTTCGTGTTCATGTTCGGCTGCATGTTCTTCGAGGTCAGCCGCGACGTGCGCGGGAAGTTCGCCCTCGCCAAATACAATTGGATCGAAAAGACGCTGACGGCCTTGGCAGTGACGACCGGGTTCGCCGCCGGAACCGCACCGCCTCGCCTCATGCTGCTCGTGACGCTCACCAACTGGCTCTGGATCCCATACTTGCTCTTCCTCGACCTCGCGCTCCGACGTCGCATGAGCGAGTCAAGCGTGGCGGGCAGAGAGCCCCTCGAGCCGCGTCGCATCACGTAGCACGCGGATGCTCACGATGCGCCCACGCCTAGTCTCCAAGTGAATGCACGCGAAGAGCATTCCGCCCAGCGTCAGGAGGAGGACCGGCTCACCGTTCAACGCACGGCTCGTGACCCCTTGGGGCCTGCCGTAGCGGCGGAGAGCATTTCGCCATTGCCGAGACACGGCGCGCAGGCCCACTGTCGGGCGCCGTCGCCCGCGTCCATCGTCCACCACGCCCCAGACGTCGTCCGCCAAGAGGGCGATGAGACCCTCCGCGTCCCCCTGCTCGATGGCCTGCGCAAAACGCTCGACCACTCGGCCGTCCACCGGAACGTCCATCTCCCGAACGCGGTGCTCCGTGAGCAGTGCGGCACGGGCGCGGTGCAGCAAGACCTTCACGTTTGCGACCGTGAGACCCAACGCTTCCGCGGTCTCGTCCGTCGAACGCTCCAGGACGTCACGCCAAACCAGCACCGCTCGCTGTCGCGGAGACAGCCGCTGCAAGGTCGAGAGCACCGCCAGTCGCACGTCCTCGCGTCGAAGCAATCGGTCGTCGGCACCGGGGAGTCCGTCGAGTGGCAGGTCCAAGTCCACGGGGTCGACGATGACCAGCGTTCTCCGTTCGACGCCGCGGCGGCGCAGCCAGTCGAGGCAGGTCGTCGTCGTCACGCGATACATCCAGGCGTCGAAAGCGGCGGGATCGGCCAGCTGCCCAGCACGTTCCACGACGCGAGCGAGGGACTCTTGGGTCAGGTCGTCGGCGGCGGCAGAGTCGCCGGTCATGCGATAGCAGAGCGCCCAGAGGCGGCGACGATGCTGCTCGACGGAGAGTCGTTGCCCAGGGGTGAGCATCTCGGTACCAGACGGACGATCCAGAGCTCGCGGACGTTACGAGAGCCTACGTTGCGGGCATCGCTCGGGTTTCCTCATGCCCGACGACGCCGGAAGAAGAAGCGATCCACGCCGAACGCGACGAGGCCCGCATAGACCAAGAGGAGGCCCACGTTCAGGGCCAGGAACAGCGGGGCATGCTGCTCACGACGCATGTAGCCGAAGTCGTCCCAGAACCCGTACAGGGTCCGCACCGCATAGCCCATCGTGATCACGTCACCGACGAGACCCGTGTGCTGCGCGCGCACCATCGTCCGTTCGATGTAGAGGGGCAGAAAGGGCAAACCCGCGAGGGCCACGCCGAACACCAACCCGAGGCGAACGCCGCGGCGCATCGGCACACGGTAGGTCGACGCGGCGCTTTCTGCGACACTTCTCGCAAAAGAAAAGAGGGCCGCGTCTTTCGACGCGACCCTCCGCCGGGCTGGCCGGGTTCGATGCGGGTTTTGCTCAGCCAGGCGAGAACATGATGGGGTAGCTCACGGTCACGATGCCGTTCTCGGGCGCCGGGAACGAGAGCCCGTAGTAGGCGCCGACCACGCACGAGACCACTCCGCTGTCGGGCAGGTCGCTGCCGGCATTGCCGACGTTGCTCACCGCGCCATCCCGTCCGATCACGAAGCGCACGGAGACGCGACCTTGCAGGTTCGGGTTGCGAGTGAGGCCCTGCTCGTAGCACATGCGGAAGCGACCGAAGTTCTGGCGAACGATGCGCTGCACCACCTCGGCGGGCAGGTGACCGGAGACCACCGTGTTGCCGTCGGGAGTCATGCGCGGCACGCGGGTCTTGTGGTCGACGCCGGTGCGGGCGAGCGAGCGGCCGAAGCCACCTTCGAGGCCGGAGCAGATGGTGCCGCCGCAGGTGCCGACCGTACCCACGCCGATGCCCTCGCCGCGACCGCCCGAGCCTTCGCCGATGCCAGTGAGGCCGAGACCGTTCGAGCCCCACGAATCACCGATGTCGTCACCCCACATGTTGCCCTGCGCGCTCTTGTCATCGGTGCCGGACGAAGTGTCGCGGCCGAAGGGCGAGGTCGGCGCGTCGGGGTCGCCGCCCGGGCCCGAGTTCAAGAGGCCGATGATGCCGAAGCGACGCGCATCGTAGAGTGCCTTCTCACGAGCCATGTGCGGATCGAGGTTGTCCTTGGGGCCAGCCACGCCAGCGCGGAGGTTCGCGGGCTTCGCGCTGGGCTTGCCCATGGCACCCGAGTCGCCGCGGGCGGCCTCGGCGCGCTCGCCGCCGCCCTGCTGCGGGTCGCTCTTTTCCGCCGGGTTCTCTTCGAGCTCCCGGCCCCGCTCGGCGCTGGCCGAGAGATACTGCTGGATGGTGACGAGCCGGTCGTTGTCGTTGGACTCGTCGTCCGTGATGCCCATCGAGGGCATGAAGAACGCCATGGCGCCGACGAAGGCGGCCGCGATGCTCGCCGACAGACCGAAGAACCCGGCCGCCGACGAGTCGCCTTCGGCGAGGTACGCGCGCTTGGTGCGCTTGCCGGGGTGCACGCCCGAGATCTGCACGATGAGATCACCGAAGGTGAGGTCGACGCGCGTTCCGTGCTCGAGCGGCAGGCTCGCGCCGGCGCTGAGGATCTCCGTGGCGCGCCCTTGGCGCGAAACCTTCGCGCTGGCGCCCGCGGGCACGATGACAGTGGGCTCACCGCCGACCATGCTCACGAGCTCGAGGCGCTCGGCGCCGAGCTTCTCGCTCGGCAGAGTGACCTGACAGGGCGACTGCTTCGTCGAGCGCTCGCCCACTGCGAAAGCGCGGGGCGGATTCAGGTGCGAGACGTGGATCACGTTGGTGCCCCAGAGCACCGTCACCTCGAGCGCACGCGCCGCGAGGATCTCGCACTCTTCGGCGGGCACTGCCGGACCACTCTGCACGAGCGCGTAGCCCATCGGCGCGTCATCGTTCCGCACTGGCGCTCGTCCGAGCCCGAACGCCTCGCGCGCGTCGAAGTTGGTCAGGTTCGAAAGAAACGGGTTGACGGAATTGGACTGGGCCATGACGGACTTTCACCTCGGGATGACGGCTCGCTCGGGTTCGGGCGGGGCTTCGTCCCGCAGGATTGCGGGAGGGCCGCCCGGTCTCGGCGTCGCGTCGTGTCTCGCTGGGAACTGACAGGCCCGAGGCCCCGCGGGTTCCAACTTTTTTCCGCTGTCCGCCGCCAGAGCCCCGAGGGCCCCGAAATCCCCGGGCTTGCGCCCGGCCGAGGGGGCTGCCAAGACAGGGGCCCCCCGCGGACTACATAGGGAGGCAGTGTGCGTACGTCCCGACTGGCCCAGCTATGCCCTTTCGCTCTCGCCCTCTTCTTCTCCGCGCCGGGTCGCGCCGACGCGGCGCCGAGCCTCACGCTGTCTCCGCTGCCCGTGACGCCGGTGGCCAAGGGCCCCGTCGCGCGCGCTCGCGAGGTGCTCCGCGTACGTGAGCCGAGGAGCCAGTCCCTCGAGCTTTCCCACGTCGACACGTTGCCACGGAGTGGCGGGCAAACGCTGGTGCGGTTCCGCCAGACCCACGCGCAAATCCCCGTGCTGTCCCGAGGCGCCAGCGTGCTGCTCGACGCTGCGGGGGATCCGACGACCTTCGCCACCGCGCGACTCGAGGATCACTTCCCGTCCCAGGTCGCGCCGAGCCTCACGGCCGAGCTCGCGGCCAAGAGCGCCACCTCGCGCGCGCGCGGCAGCGCGTTCGACGCCAAGGACGCCGAGCTCGCGTGGTGGCCCGGGCCGCGCGGCGTGCGACTCGTGTGGGTCTTCTACCGCGGGCTCACGCCTGGCACTCCGCATGCGCCCGTGGTCGGTGTCGACGCGCACAGCGGCAACACGTTGTTCCAGTTCGACGCCACTCGCTTCGACCGCGCTGCCACCGTCTACGAACAGAACCCGGTCTCGACGCCGACGGCCACCAGCGTGCAGCTCACGACGCTCGCTTCGGGGGCGACGGCGCTCGAAGACGCGCGCATGCGGGCGCTCAACTGCATCGACACCCAGAAACAGGTCGGCCAGTTCGGCATCCACATGTGTGAGCTCGTGCCCAAGGCCGTACCCGATGCCAACGGCGACTTCCCGTACACCTTCTCGAGTGACGTAGCGGCCGAAGACGAGTTCGCCGAAGTCAGCATGTACTACCACGCGGCGAAGGCCTACGACTTCTACAAGTCCCTGGGCATGCCGGACTTGCTCGAGCAGCTCAGCGTGATCGCCAACCTGCGCTTCCCGGTGGGTTGGGACACGTTCAACATGAGCCTGATGAAGGACACGAGCTTGCCGCTCGAGCCCTACGACAACGCCTTCTTCTCGCCCGAGAGCCCTTTCCCTGGGATGTTCAAGGGGATTCACGCAGGGCTGTTCTTCGGACAAGGCACCAAGGCCGACTTCGCCTACGACGGCGACGTCGTCTATCACGAGCTCGGGCACGCGCTGGTCGACCGCACGGTGAACCTGTCGGGGCTCTGGCTGCTCGACGCACAGGGTTCATCGCCCGCGCCCGGCGCCATGAACGAAGCTCTCGCCGACTACTTCTCCAGCGCGCTGACCGGCGACGGGAAGGTCGGGGAGTACGCCGCCAAGAACACGTCGTTCCGCTTCGGTGACAGCCAGGTGATCCGCGACCTCGACAACAGCGACTCGTGTCCGAAGAACATCATCGGCGAAGCCCACATCGACTCGACGTTGTTTTCCGGCGCGTTGTGGGCTGTGCGACAGGGCTTGCCAGCATCGGATCGCGGCACGTTCGACCAGGCACTGGTCACGGCCATGATCGGTTCGTCGACGGGTGAGCTCTCGTACGAGGATCTGGGCGAGCTCTTCCGAGCATCGATCGAAGCTTCCACCCTGGGCAAGCCCGCGGCCGACGCCCTCGTCCAGGAGCTGGGGAAACGCGGCGTGATCCCCACCTGCAAGCGGGTGTTCGAATACAAGGGGCAACCTCTCTTCGGCAGCGAAGCCAAGCTGGCGGGCGGTTTCTTCCTGCCCGGGCGTCCCTACGCGAACCTGGAGCAGACCGAGCCATATGCGCCCGGCTTCTTCCAGGTGCACACCACGCTGAAGGACACGACCGAATCACTGAAGATCGCCTGGGACAACGTGCCGCTCGGAGGCCAGTACAGTCTTGGGCCCGATGCCGAGCCGTACACTCCCGCGGTTCTGGTTCGCTTCGCCAAAGACCCCATCGTCTTCACCTACGATTCGGGTGTGACTTCGAATGCGGACGCGCTCCTCGAAGGGTTCCAGTCCGTCAGCCTCGACGTGCCGAAGGGCGCCACCGACGCCTGGGTGATGGTCGTGAACAAGGGCGACGAGATGGGCCTCTTCAGCTCCCTCGAGCTCACGCAGAAGTCTGCGGCTCCAACGGGCGGAACCGGCGGTAGCGGCGGCTTCTCGGGGAGCGGCGCATTCGGCGGCGCAGGCACCGGCGGTTCCCACGCCAACACCGGCGGCTCGACGAGCGCCGAAGAGCTCTACCCCGCGGGTGGCTGCAGCACCCGCGAGCGAACCCGAGGCGACGCCCTGATCTTCGTCGCGCTCGGCGTTCTCGCGCTCGGCCGCCGCCGCCGCTGGCGCGCTGCCGATGCGTGATAGAATCGCTCGGATGTCGTATCGATTCGCTCCCATTGCGCTCGTTGTCGCGGTGCTCGGTTGCGGCAGCGATGACGGCGGCCAAAGCGGAACTGGTGGAAGCGGTAGCGGCGGAACCAGCGGCGCGGGCGGAACCGGCGGCGCGAGCGGCGCGGGTGGAACCAGCGGCGCTGGCGGAACCAGTGGCGCTGGCGGAACCAGTGGCGCTGGCGGAACCGTGGCGCTGGCGGTGCGAGCGGCGCAGGCGGTGCGAGCGGCGCAGGCGGAACCAGCGGCGCAGGCGGCGCGAGCGGCGCGGGGGGCGCAGGCGGCGCAGGCGGAACTGGCGGCACGGGCGGAACTGGCGGCACGGGCGGGACCGGCGGCGCGGGCGGAACGAGCGGTGCGGGGGGCGCAGGCGGAACCGGCGGCGCGGGCGGAACTGGTGGCACCGGTGGCAGCGCTGTCTGGCTCACTGGTGTGAACCTCGCAGGCGCCGAATTCGGCGAGGGCAACCTGCCGGGCACCTACGGCACGCACTACACGTATCCGACCAACGCCGAGCTCGACTACTTCGTCGGCAAGGGCATGGACACGTTCCGAGTGCCCTTCCGTTGGGAGCGTCTGCAGCACGCGAAAACCGGCGCGCTCGACGCGACGGAGCTCGGACGGCTCGACGCGGTCGTCGCCTACGCAACGGGGAAGAGCGCCAACGTGATCCTCGATCCCCACAACTACGCTCGCTACTTCGGGGGCGTGGTGGGCAGCGCCGGCGTGAGCAACGCCGACTTCGGCGACTTTTGGGGCAAACTCGCGGCGCACTACAAGAGCAACCCTCGCGTCATCTTCGGACTGATGAACGAGCCCCACGATCTGCCCACAGAGCAATGGCTCGCTGCCGCCAACGCGGCCATCGCCGCCATTCGCGGCGCAGGCGCCGATCAGCTCGTGCTGGTTCCCGGCAATGCCTGGACCGGTGCGCACTCTTGGACGCAGAACTGGTACGGCACCGCCAATAGCCAAGTGATGGGCGGCATCGTCGACAGCAAGAACAACTACGCTTTCGAGCTTCACCAGTACCTCGACGCGGACTACTCGGGGACCCAAGCCTCGTGTCAGAGTGCGACCATCGGCTCGCAGAAACTCGCGGACGTGACGGCGTGGCTGAAGTCCAAGGGCAAGAAGGGCTTCTTGGGTGAAGTCGCTGGCGGCAACAACGCCACCTGCCAAGCGGCCATCGGCGACATGCTCACGTACATGAAGCAGAACCAGGACGTGTGGATGGGCTTCACCTGGTGGGCGGCGGGCCCGTGGTGGGGGAACTACATGTTCACCCTCGAACCGAAGAACCTCCCGAGCTCGCCGGTGGACGCTCCCCAGCTCGCCTGGCTCGCGCCTTTCCTCTGAGGACTCTTGAGGAAGCTCCTGCTCTTGCTTCTCGCGGGGTTCACCGGGTGCAGCGCCCTCGTGGACACGAGTGACCTCGCGTCGGAGCCCGCCACCGGCGGTGCGACGAGCGGCGGGAACGGCGGGAGCGGCGGAACGGCCGCAAGCGGCGGAACGGCGACGAGCGGCGGAGGAAACCCCAGCGGCGGAACGGGGAATCCGGGCGGCGCGGGTGGCAGCGGAGCGTCCGATGCCGGCGCCGACGCCGACGGCGCGCCGAACGACGCGAGCTCCGATGCGCCGAACCTCGGCTTTTGCCAGAGCCTGACCACGAGCGTCACCTTGTGCGCCGACTTCGACTCGGGCTCGTACTCGAAAGGTTGGGACAGCGTCGACCTTTACGGCCAATGCACCATGTCGACGGACACCTCGGCTTCGGTGAGCGCGCCCGGCGCTTTGTCGGTAGCCGCCCCCACCTTCGCCCAGTTCTCCGACCAATGCAGCGGCTCGCTCCACAAAACTCTGCCCAAGCCCAGCAAGGCGATCCACGTCGAATTCGATCTGCGACCCGAAGCGCTCGACTCGTCCGCGTGGACGTACGCGGTCAGCTTGGTGATGAACGGGACCGGCACGAAAGCCGAAGTCGTGCTCCGGCTACACGCTGGACAAGGCGCTGTGAGCGAGTCCGTGACCGCGAGTGACGGCGGCGTCACCTATGCAGGTCACATTTGGCCCGATCCTCCGGCGCTAGGGAAGTGGACCCACATCCAGTGGGACATCGACGTCTCTGGCGCGGTTGCCAATTCGACGCTGACGCAAGACGGGAAGAGCTCGAGCTCGAGCTTGAACCTGAAGCCGTACGTATCGTCCGGGGACCTCGGTCTCGGCATCACTTTCGCGTCCGGCCCGACGGAAGCCAGCAAGCTGCGCTTCGACAACGTCGTCATCGACGTCGATTGAGCGCGACTCAGCCCGGCGGTTTGGGCACCGCAAACGCCCGAACACCGGGCGGAGACGGGTCCGGATTGTAGAGCGCGGTGAGCACGTGGTCGCGCCAAGCGCCCGCGAGGTAGAGGTAGTCGCGGGCGAAGCCCTCGATCACGAAGCCCAAGGCGCGCAAGACTCGACCCGAGCGTTCGTTCGTCGGCATGTAGTTGGCGCTCAGACGGTGGAAGGCCAAGCGCGTGAACGCGAGCTCCACCGTGGCGCGCACCGCCTCTTTCATGAGACCTCGACCCTGAAAGCGGTGATCGATGCTGTAGCCGAGGTTGCAGCCCTGCTGCGGACCGCGGGAGAACTGCGTGAGATTGACCTGTCCGATCACGGGGCCGTCGGGAGCGTCTCGCTGAAGGATCTGCAGACGGCAGGATCGATCTTCCAAGTATTCCGTCCGATTCTCTTCCAGTCGCCACGCCCAATACTCGTCGGTGTAGTAGCCCGGCGGCGTCGCCGGTGACCACGGCGCGAGATGAGCGCGGTTCTCGGCGTGGAACACCAGCATGCGATGCGCGGCGCTTCCCGGCAGCAGCGTGAGCAAGAGGCGGTCGGTCTCGAGCACCACCGGCGACTGCTCGGCGTCATCCATTGCGACCATCCTGCCCAATCTCGGGGCCCGCTGGCTACTCGTTTCACAACATGCGCGAGAAGAGCTCGACCAGCGCCAGCTCGTCGGAGAGCCTGCCGCGTTCGTCGACTTCCACGTGCTCGAGCAGCGGCGAGACGAGCGCGCTGTGAGGTAGGCCTCCGAGCTCGCGGTCGGCCCACTCCGCCTCGCTGGCGGGGATCACGGAGTCCCTCGCGCCATGCAGCAAGTAGACGGGCACGCCGATGGCCGAGAGCCTGCCGCTCGGCGAGAGCTCGCCGAGCTCGCGTCGTCGCTCTTCGAGCAACGTTTTGAGCTGCGGAGCGAGCTCGCCGAGTCGGCCGCTGACCAATTGCTGGACGACGCGCTCACCGAGGCGGTCAGGACCTCGGCAGCGCGAGCCAGGGCCAAGTTGCGCTCTTCGTGGAGCCAGTGCCGAAACGTGTCGGCCACGACCGGTCGGTCCACGGGGTCGACGAAACGCTCCAGATTGTCGTAGACGACGACGATGAGGCCGTAGTCGTGCGCCGTGAGCTCGCGCGGTCCGTCCGGAGCCTCGATGCGGTTGTCGACCAAGAACGAGAGCACCCGCGCGAGATCGTGGTGGCCGCCCACGCTGGTCACGTATTCGAGCTCGCCCCGAAGCTCGGGCTGGCTGGCCGCCACCAGCGCCAGCCCGCCTGCAAAGCTGAAGCCGAGGAGCCCGACCCGAGGCAGTGTCACGTGCTCGGATCGCGAGAGCCAGTCCACCGCGTCGACCAAGACCCGCTCGCCCTGACGGGTGATGCGATAGTCGGTGAGGTCTCGGAGCTCGGGTGTGAGCACGGTGCGGCCAGCCTGCGCCAAGGCCCGGGCGAAAGGTACGAGGCGCCTTTCGTCGATGCCGCGGTAGTGCACGCCGTGGGCGACCACCAAACCAGGTCCACGCGCGACGTCTCGACGCTGGTAGAGGCGGGCGCGAATCTCACCGTCGCGCCCAGGCAGAAGGAGGTCCATCTCGACGAGGGCCGGCTCTGCGCTCGCCGGATGCGCGAGCGAAGTGAGGAGCCGGCCTGCGCGGACGAAGCGCGACACGGGCGTGTGCGCCAGGGAGACGATGGCGATGACGGCGAGGACGACGGCCAGGGCGCGATGACGAGTCATGCCTTCAGTTTGATGCCGTCGGACGCGCTCGTTCGGGCCCGTGACAGTGTTTTACAATGTATTTCGCGCTGCGTTTTCGACGCACGATGCCCAGAGCGGCGACGACGGAAAGCAGCCAATCGAATCCACGCGTTCCACGCCCCGACGCCTGGCATCCCCCCTCGTCACCGCTCGCTGACGTGCCCACGTGCTTGGGCGGACTGCCATCGGGACCGGCTGCGTCGGTTGCGTCGGCCTCTGCGTCCGAACCCCCATCGACCCCACCTTCGGGCAGCGCCCAACTCGGCGCGGCGTAGCCCCCCTCGGACGCCGCGGAAACGGCGAGCGGGACGAGCCAGTCCTTCCATGCACTCGGCGAGGACAGCACTGGAGTGATGCAAGGTGCGACGCCCCGCGACACGCTTCCGACGAAGCGCCCTTCCGCGTCGAGGGCGACACCCCCGCTGTCGCTCTGACAGAACGCGGAGTCGTCACTCACCCACTCGCTTTCGACGACGGGCAGCGGCGAGCAAGCGAGCCCGACGCACTTCACCAAGACCCCCTCTTGGAAGCGGCGCGTGCCCACGCCTCCACTGCCATCGCTGCCGTAGCCCACGGCCGTGAACGACTCACCCGGTGCGACGGGCTCGTCGAGCCGAGGCACGGCCACCTTCGCGGCCGGGCCGAGCCCCACGCCGTCCAGAACGAGTGCGGCGAGATCGAAGCCACACGTGTCGTCGCCACCGGGCGCGACTTCGATGCGTGCGACCTTGACGTAGTCCTCGGGCAGATCGCTCTGCACGTACTTCGGTGTGACGAGTGAGTCCTCCGGTGGGTAGGGATCACCGAGCGGTGCCGAGCCACAGGTCACGAACCCACCGCTCGACGGCGTGAGGCAGTGACGTGCGGTGATGACCAAGTTGGGCGAGACGAGCGCGCCGCTACATCGGGACAAGTACGGGTTCTTCTTCGTGACGAGCCCGACCACCATGGAGTAGGCGTCGTCCACGTCCACGGCGCCGTTGACGCCTTGGGCGTGCTCACGGAGCGGCGCGGCGTGGTCACCCGTGCAGCCGGCGAGCCACAGAACCGAGAGCGAAAGAGCGCGAGCAGCGCGGGTCACCCGCTTCAGGATGCCACATTCTGGGCTGGACCAGGCTGGGCTCGGCTATCCTCTCGCGAGCATGGCAGAGGACCCGCGCGCCAGAGACCTGTGCCACGCCGCCCTCCGCCGAGCGCGAGCCGAGCGCGACGTCAGCCACGTCGAGGTGCGCTGGGTGCGCGAGCGTTCGGAGCGCCTGCGTGTGCGGGACGGCGCGCCGGACGGCGTTTCGGCCGGAAGCAGCTCGGGGTTCTCGGTGCGCCTGGTCGCTCGAGGAGCCTGGGGCTTCGCTTGCACTCAGGTGCCGAGCGAGGCCGCGCTCGCCAAGATGGTGGAGCAGGCGCTGGCAGTGGCGCGTGCCAGCGCGCGGCTCGCGCCGTCGAAGGTGAGCTTCCCCGAGCGCGATGCGGAACGCGGGGACTACCAGGCGCCGGTAGCCATCGATCCGTTCGAGGTCTCACTCGAACGGAAACTCGCGGATCTCTCGGGACCGGAAGCCGAGGTGCGTCGAGTGGCGCGCCCATTCACAGTGCAGAAGCGTGGATGCACTGGACCGAGATGGAGAAGCTTCTGGTCACGAGCGAGGGAACCGACGTATCGCAGAAGTTCGTGTACGGCGGCGTCGGTCTCCAAGCCATCGCCGTGGGACCCGACGGCGCGATGCAACGTCGCTCGTATCCCGGGTTCCCCGGTTCGGAAGGCCTGCAGGGTGGGTACGAGATCGTGGCGCGCACGGATCTCGCCGGTGCCGCTCCGCGCATCCGCAGTGAAGCCATCGAGCTCCTCGGCGCCGAGCCGTGCCCCGAAGGCATTCGCGATGTGATCTTGGGGAGTAACCAGATGGCGCTCCAGATCCACGAATCGTGTGGCCACCCGACGGAGCTCGATCGGGCGCTCGGCGCGGAGATCTCGCTGGCGGGCGGGTCGTTCCTCCAACCCGAAGATCTCGGCAAGCTGCGCTACGGCTCGGAGATCGTGACGCTGACGGCCGACTCCATCGCGCCCATGGGCCTCGGCACGTTCGGCTGGGACGACGAAGGTACGCCGGCTCAGAAGGCCCCGCTGGTCGAGTCCGGCGTCTTCGTCGACTACCTGTCGTCTCGGGAGACCGCAGCGCGCCTCGGCCGAAAGTCCACCGGCACGGTGCGCGCGGAGAGCTGGAACCGCGTGCCCATGATCCGCATGGTCAACGTTTCGCTCGAGCCCCGGAGCGGCAGTCTGGAGGATCTCGTCGCCGACACGGCCGACGGCCTGCTGCTCGACGTGAACCAGAGCTGGAGCATCGACGACCTCCGCTTGAACTTCCAGTTTTCGTGCGAGCTCGCCTGGGAGGTCAAGCGCGGCAAGCGCGTGCGTTTGCTCCGCGACGCACGCTACACCGGCATCACGCCCAAGTTCTGGCAGGGTTGCGACGCCATCTGCGGCGCCGACGAAGCACGCATCTGGGGGCTCATGTTGTGCGGCAAAGGCGACCCGATGCAGACCATGGCCGTGGCCCACTCGGCGCCGCCCGCGCGCTTCCGGCGTGTGGAGGTCGGGCACTCGTGAACGAGCGCGAGCTCGCGTCACTCCTCGCCTCGGCTCTCGAGCGCGCCGGTGAGCCCGAGGCCGAGGCCTACGCCAGCTTCGCGCGCCGGGGATTCGCTCGCTTCTCCGTGGGAGAGCTCGACCAACACATGCAGCTCGAAGAACCGAGCGCGGTGGTGCGAGTGGCCCGCGACGGTCGCGTGGTCGAGGTCTCGCTGTCCGAGCTCGACGAGTCCGCCATCGTCGCGGCGGTGGAGCGGGCCGCCGGCCTCGCGCCGAGCGTGCCCCGCGACGAGGCCTTTCCCGGCTTCGCGCGCCCCGGAGAGCCGGATCCGGTCCCGGTGAACCGCTTCAGGAGCCGCACCAGCGAAGCCACGGCGGAGGAGCGGGTCGGGCTCCTCGTCCCGGTCTTCGAGCGCATCCGCAGCGCGGGCCTCATCGCGACCGGGGTACTCGACACGACCACGCGTCTCGAGGCGGTCGCGACGAGCCACGGCATGCGCCGCTCGTACGCGAGCACCCTCGCCACCTTCAAGGTCTGGGCGCTCGAGAGCGCGGGCGGCGGCGGGGCTTCGGGCCATGGCGCGAGCGCGGACTGCGATCTCGACCGCCTCGCCATTGCCGAGGAGACCGAAGCGGCCGTGGTGGATGCGCTGCGCGGTCGCAACGCGGGCTCGCTGCCGGCCGGCAAGTACGACACGGTGCTGGGCCCGCTGGCCGTCGCGGAGCTCGTGGAGTGGCTGGGCATGATCGGGCTCGGGGCCCGCGAGCTCGAGCAGGGCATGAGCCCGCTCTCGGGGCGCCTCGGGGAGCTCATCACTTCGGAAGACTTCTCGGTCTCGGAAGACCCGCTCGGGCCACACGGGATCGCAGCCCCCTTCGATCGCGAGGGTGTCGCGCGCCGGCAGGTCCCGCTCATCGAGCGTGGCATCGCCCGCGGGGTCGTGCACGATCGCACTACGGCGGCGCGCGCCGGCGTGAGCTCCACGGGAAACGCCTGTCCGCCCGGGGGCTACGGCGCCGGGGGGCCGAGCCCCTCGTCCCTGGTCGTCGCGGGCGGCAATGCCGAGAGCGTCGACGAGCTCGTGTCGGGGTTGAGTCGTGGGCTCTACGTGCGCCGGCTTCACTACGTGAACGGCTTCCTCGAGCCGCGACGCGCCGTGATGACGGGTCTCACTCGCGACGGGACGTTCCTGGTCGAGGGCGGCAAAGTCTCCCGCGCCATCGAAAGCATGCGGTTTACCGACAGCCTCCTGGAGGCCCTGACGCGCATGGATGGCGCCACGAAAGCTCGCGTCCTCGTGCCGAACTGGTGGTCGAACGGGGGCTCGGTGGCGGCCCCCGCCTGGCGTATCCGCGGCCTCGGCTTCTCGTCCGGGAGTCGGGAAAAGTGAACGCGGTCATGATAGACTCGAGGGTCCCTTTCGGCCTTCGCCCATGACCGAACCACGACACATCAACTGGACCGCGAACGAGTCCGACGTCGCGGACGCGGTGGCCGCGGGCGGTCGCAAGCCGGCGCGCCTTCTGACGGCCGACGACATCGACATCCACTTCCAGCCCATCGTCTCCATGCAGACGGGGAAGCTCTACGCGCTGGAAGCTCTGGTTCGCTGCAAGATGCCCGAGTACCGCGACCCCAAGAAGCTGTTCGAGCAAGCGTCCGCCGAGAAGGCCACGGGAAGGCTGGGCCGTCCGATCCGTGACGTCGCGTTCGCGCTGGGTGCGGGGCAGCGCTTGTTCGTGAACATCCATCCGGAAGAGCTCAGCTCACGCTGGCTGGTGCGACCGGACGACCCGCTCAACTACCACGACGCGGAGGTCTTCCTGGAGATCACCGAGTCGGCGACCTTCGAATACTACGACCTCTGCCGCGGCGTGCTGAAGGAGCTCTGCGCGCGCTCCCAGGTCAACCTGGTGGTAGACGATCTCGGCTCGGGACACAGCAACCTGAAGCGCGTGCTCGATCTCGAGCCCCACGTCGTGAAGCTCGATCGCGAGCTGATCCAAGACCTGGACAAGAGCCGGCGGCAGCAGATCCTGGTGCGCTCGGTCGTGAGCCTGTGCAAAGAGCTCGGCGCCGCCGTGGTGGCCGAAGGCGTCGAGACGCGAGGGGAGCTGGCCGCCGTGCGCGATGCGGGCGCCGACTACGTGCAGGGCTACCTCATCGCGCGGCCCGGCTTTCCGCCGCCGCCCATCCACTGGCCGCTCTGAGCGGCCTCGGAACCCCCGCGCACCTCCATCGGCGACCGGCGCCCGGGGCCCTCTCGCGAGCCCGGGGCGCCGGACGTGCGTCAGGCACTTTGCTTGGCCTGAGGCGCGGGACCGACGACCGCACCGATGTCGACCTTCGCGACACCGGGGCCTTCACCGGTCCAAACGGACACCGTCGTGCTGCCCTTGGGGAAGTCCGTGTCGATTCGAACGATCTTTCCGACACGGCCGTCTTGGAGCAACACCCGGCGGCGATCCGTCATGTACTGATGGATGTGCCGAATGTCTGCCATGAGCAGGAATATAGGTGCCGACCCTCGAACTGTCAGATTTCCAGCCAGTTCGGCTCGAGTCGCGGGACCGAGATCCGCACCACGAGACGAATGATTCCGGCCGGTTGAGGCTGCGCCGGAATTTGGGCCCGAGTTGCTCCGCCCCGCTACCGTGACGGCCCATGAAGACGCGCGTCGCGATCCTCGTCGCGGGCCTCGGAGTGGCTTGCACCCATCACCACCAAGCCAAGATCGCGTCGGGGCCCATCGCGCCCCCCGAGGAGCCCATGGTGGCGCACACGAATCGGCTCTGGATCGAGCTCGAGGGAACTTCGGACCGCCAGTGCGAACGGACGCCGAGCGAGCGCGCGCTGTGTTTCGCCGGCGTGCGCGATGCACTCGGCGGCGCCATCGAGCGCACGCTCTGGCCGAGCTTTCCCGGAGTGCGCGTGAAGCGGAAGGGCGACAACGTCGAGCCGGGCGACTACCTCCTGCACTTGCGCATCTCGGTTCGCTCGGCGGCGGCGGGCGCAGAAGCAACCTATCCCGGCTGGGCGGCGCGAGCCGAAGGCCACTGGCAGCTCGTGCGGGACGGCCTACCCATCGGTGGCGAAAGCGTGAGCGCGCAGTCGGAGAGCGCATTCCCGTACGGAAGGTCGCTCGGCAAGGGCGGCGGCGAGGTGCTCGAGGCCATCGCGCTCCACATCGCGGGTGTACTCGGTCAACTGCCGGAGACCCGCCCGCTGCCCAAAGCATCGCGACCCGCCGTGACCAGCACGGAGCGGACCGGAGTACTGACACGGCTCGGCGCGCCGAGCTGTCAGTCTTCCGACGACGCCAAGCGCTGCTCGATGGCTTCGAGGTGAGCGTTGACCTGAGGGTCTCTCGCCCTGAGCTCTTCGACCCGTCGCACGGCGCTCATGACGGTCGTGTGATCCCGGTTGCCGAAGGCGCGCCCGAGCTCGGGGAACGAGCACTTGAGCCGCTGCCGGCACAGATACATCGCGACCTGTCGCGCGAACGCCACGCTCTTGTGCCGATCTTTCGACAAGAGGTCGGCGTTGGACAGGCGGAAGTGGCTGCACACCGCGCGCTGGATGTCCTCGACGCTCATCACGTCGGGCCGGCGCGGTGACACTCGCGCGAGCTCGGACTGCGCGAAGCCGGCGTCGATGGGGCGCCCCGTCAACGACGACTTGGCCGCCAGGCGAATCAGCGCACCTTCTAGCTCGCGAACGTTGCTCTTCACCGTCTGGGCGAGGAGCACGGCCACGTCGTCGTCCAAGGGAATGGCCTCGAGTTGGGCCTTCTTGCGCACGATGGCGACGCGCGTCTCGAGTTGCGGAACCTGGATGTCCGCGACGAGCCCGGACGTGAAGCGAGACACCAAGCGCTCGGGCATGCGCTGGAGCTGCTGCGGGTACTTGTCGCTCGTGACCACGATGGGCTTGTCGGCGTCCCGTAGCGCGTTGAACGTGTGGAAGAACTCTTCCTGGGTCTGCTCGCGCCCCGCCAAGAACTGGATGTCGTCGAGCAACAGCAGGTCGCACTCGGCGCGATAGCGAGTGCGGAACTCGTCCATCTTGTGGTGCTGGAGCGACTCGATGAACTCGTTGGTGAAGTGCTCGGCCGAGGTGTAGATGACGCGCGCGTTCGGATTGCCCTCGAGCACCTTGTGGGCGATGGCGTGCATCAAGTGCGTCTTGCCGAGGCCGGTGCCGCCCGCGATGAAGAGGGGGTTATAGCGCGGGCCACCGCCACCACCCGAAGCGAGGGCCGCGGCGTAGGCCAGCTCGTTGGAGGGACCGACGACGAAGTTGCCGAAGGTGTGTTTGGGATTGAGCGACGCAGTGAGCCGGGCGCGCTCGGCGCCCACGCGGTCGCTCTTGGGCCCCACGGCCGGCGCGCGCTCGGAGTTCACCGAGCGCTCACTGTTTGGACGCCGCTGGCGCTGAGCGACCTTCGGCTCGCAGACCGGGTGACTCAGCTGGTTGGAGATCCGCCATTCGACGCGGACCTCGCCGCCCGTGAGCTCCTCGATTTGTCCCAAGAGGTCGGGCAGAAAGTGGGTCTTCACCCAGTCGCGCACGAACTCGTCGCGCGCCGTCAGCGAGAGCACACCCGCGTCGAGAGAGTCGAGCTGCACGCTGGAGAACCACTGCTCGAACGAAGCCGGCGAGCGTGCTCGGGTGCGCTCCAGGGCTTGGTTCCAGGTTCCTTCTTGATTCGGCATCACTGCTTGAACTGAGGGCTGGGCTCTTTCGGCAAACGCTTCGAAAACCACGGAGATAGCTCCCCCCAAGTTGTCCACAGGGTGTGGACAGCCGTTAGCTCCGGCTTATCGTTGAGCCCTTTTGGGGCCGAAAGCTCGTGAGGACGAGGCGAGCGGGACTCGCATCCCGCGCCCCTCGCCTGGAAGACCAAGCGCTAGAGCTGTCATGTGAAGCAGAAGCGATGGCTCGCTTCCGAGGTCGTCGCGGGTAGCGGATCAGTCGGGCGACTGGGACCACCAATCCGTGACGAGGGGGCCGAGCTAGCACCGGTCGCTCATGGACTTCAATCGTCGATTTTCGTGCTCGATGATCTTCGGAAAAATCCGCCCTTTCGTCGAGCGCACGTTCAAGCCCGAGACGATTTGTCGCACCCAGAATCGAACCGAGGTGCGTAACCACGCATGGACAGCGAACATTCTTTTCCCGCCGCGCCTGGCGTCGATGCGTCGAGCAAGAAATGCGTTGGTCCTGGAGTCAAGAGTGCCAACGTATGGATCTTCACGTGGGTTCGTAAGCGGTCTCGGAACGAGACACGCACGCGCAGAAATCTTGACACGGCTCCGTCGCCTCGTTCTCGAAACGATCGCTTTTTTTGGCCGGCGCCCGAACACGAGAGTAGCTCTTCGGCCGGTGTACCCGGCAAACCAAGCGAAGAGCGGCACGCGACCCCTCGTCAGGCGGGCGCTCGCCCTCGTGAGCGCACTCGGAACGTTCGCGCTCGGAGCCGGAACGGCTCGCGCCGAAGCCAGCGACCTCGTCCCGGAAGTAGGGTGGAACTACGGTGAGATCGAGACGCCTCGCATCGCCGCCATGGGTGGAGCGCTCCGCGCATACAGCAACTCCGTGAGCGCGCTCTTCATCAACCCGGCCAACATGGCATCGTCGCGCATCTACCACCTGGGGGCGCTGGCTCAGATTTGGCCGGAGGCGAGCCGGCAGAGCTACGGCGGCGGTGCCGTGGACTCCATCGTGTCCAGCACGCGTCTCGCGGGCGGCTTCGGCGGAGTGTGGACTCGACAAGACCCCGACGGCATCGACCGACAAGCCACCGACCTGCGGTTCGCGTTGGCCATGCCGTTCTCCGACCAATTCATGTTGGGCATCGGCGGCCGCTATTTGTGGCTGAAACAGAACGGCCTCGGCCCGCTCGGCGACAGCTTGGTGTCGGGCGGTCTCGAGGACGAAAACATCGTGCGCGGGTTCGCGTTCGACGCGGGCGCGACGCTCAAGCCGACCGACTTTTTTGCCATCTCGCTCGTCGGCAACAACTTGAACAACCCGGGACACGGCTTTCAACCGACGAGCGTCGGCGGTGGCGTCGGCGTCGGCACCAAAGACCTCACCATCGAGGGCGACGTGGTCTCGGACTTCACGACCTGGGGCTCCACCAAGGTGCGTGCCATGGGCGGGCTGGAGCTCTTGCTCGCCGACCACTACGCGCTCCGCGGCGGCTACCGCTACGACGACGGACAGAAGAGCCACGCGGTGAGCGGCGGCGCGGGCTACATCGACCGTGCGTTCTCGGCCGAGGTGGCCGTCCGTCGCGTGGTGTCCGACCCGGGCGCGACGGCGATCTTCTTCGGCTTCACTTACCACTTGGAAGCGAGCGGCCTCACGCCCTCGCCCGACGACTTCTGAGCGCGCTCAACCGAGCAGCGCAAAGAGCCGTGCGCGCAGGGCCTCGCTGCCTCGCTCGAGTCGTTCGGCCGTCAACCCGATGCTCGGAGGCAGCTCGGCTTCGGCCCGCAGCTGGTCGACCGCGCGTGGGTTTCGATACCAATCCTCGTCGTGGGCTTCGCAAAGCTCGTCGGCGCGCGACGCCGCCACGAGCGCTCCTGCGAAGCGTTGTGCTTCGTCGGCTCGTGGCAGGTAGAGCGCACCAGCGCTGGCTCGCGGCAACGGGACGCCGACGAGACGCAGCGTGAGCTCTTCGAACGCATCGCGGAACGCGCTCTCGCCCGCGAGGGCTCCGCGCCGCAAGAGCAGTCGAGCGGCGCGGGCTCGGGACTCGAGCAGGAGCACTCGGCCGAACACGCGCTGATGGTCGCTGGCGGTGCCCGCGCCGAGCCGGAGCGCACGAGCGAGGAAGGGGCGCTCGGCTGAAAGCAGCGAAAGCAGGGCCCCATGCTCGAACCGGCGCAGGCCGTAGGCGTCGTGGGCGACGACGAAGGGCTGGTCTTTCGGCGCCAGCGCGCTCACGAATGCCGCCCCGAGCCGAGCCAAGGCGCGGAGGAAGCTGGCCGGCCCGAGGGGCGACGGCCAGGGCCCGGGGTCGAGGGGAAGCGAGTCGAAGAGGGCGGTCTCGCGGAAGAGCTCGGCCAGGGACGAGCCGTTCAGATGACTCGGTATCCCCGCGTGCGCTTCGAACCCCATGCTGGTCGTGAGGAGCTCGGCGAAGTCTCGGGAGCGGAACTCGGCGGCCCGATCATCGGTGAGCTCCAGCCAGGCTTCGGCGACTCGATACACTCCGGGCTCGGGGAGCTCGAGGTCGTCGGGGGACGCGAAGCCGAGGCGCTGGGCGACCTCGAGCCTGCGAAGCCAGATCTGCTGACCGAGCTCGGCGAGCGGCTCGGCACGCAGCAAGAACTCGTCGAGGTAGTAGCGGCTCCGCGGGTCTTGCAACAGCGCTCGCTTCGCCAGCTGGGCGAGCGACAGCTCGCCGCGTTCGGGCCGCTCGATGGGATGCCGCACGAGCACGCGAACGGCCGCGCGCGCTTGGGTCAGTGGAGCGCACGCCTTGTCGTCGACCAATCGATAGAGCCAGCGCAGGACGGGCTGACGCAACGGATCGTGCTCCGGCAGGTCTCGGACTCGTTCGTAACCGACACGCGAGACGATCTCGTGGAATGCGAACGGATCCGCCGCGCGCTCGGGGGCACGCCGCAAGGCGCGGCGTGAGCGCACCCAAGCCTCCGCCACTCGGCGCAGGCGACGGTCGATGAGCATCAGGTCGAGCTCGTCCAAGCTCAGTGCTCTCCGCCGAGCAAGATCGTGAGACGCGCGGTCAACGTGAAGTACGAGCTCAAGTAGCCGTCTTCGTCCTTCGAAACGTCGACGCAGTCTCCATCACCGCCCGCGCGGCAACGCCGGATCTTGTCGACGAAAACCCGCGTGTAGGCCAGCGACGGACCGAGGCGAAGCGAGCGGCTCAGGTAGAAATCGAGGCCGCCGCCGAGCTGCACCGCAGGCCCAGCCCCGGTTTCTTCCCAGTCGGTGCCCGCGCTGTCCGTACCGGTGGTTCCGAGCGCGCTCACCCCGACGCCGAGCTGCACGTAGGGATCGAGCGAGCCCTCGTCGTTGAAGTACACGCGGCCGACGAGCCCGAGCCAGATGGCGCCGGCACCGGCATCTTTCAGGTCCACCTCGGGAGGCGGGGTGTATTGGAAACCAGCCACCTCGAACCCACCGCCCCACGCGAAGTACGGAGTCACGCGCCAGAGGCCGGTGAAGCCGGCGACCCCACCCGTCTTCACTCCGTCGCAACGATCGTCGGAGCGAGTCCCGGCGTGGCAACTCGGCAACGCAAACCCGAGGGCTGGAATCAGCTCGACCGTGCGCCGCGCGTACTCGGGTGAGCCCACGACGGGGGCCGGTGCGGGCGGAGCGACCTCACCGGGGGGCGGACGGTAGTTCTGACCTTGCCACGCGCCGTAGGGAGCCGGCTCGCTGGAGCTGGCGGGAGTCGCGCTCGGCTCGGGTGATCCAGCGTCGCTGGCGGGCTCGGCCGGGAGACCGCTCTCGGTCGCCAGAGCGCTGCTCGTCAGAGCGAGAACCGAGATCGCGAGGAGCGCGCGCATGCGAGCCCGAAGGCTACACCCGATCGTTCCGCGCGGTTTCCTGGTTGTGCCATTTTTCCCCGGAGCGCTATGGATCGGCGAGTGAGACGGCTGCCGGTACTCCAAAGTGGCGACGAGGTCGTCGAGCGCCCAGCGTCCCAATGGGTGGCGATCGCGGCGGCGCTGTGCCTCGCGTTCTGGGTACCGCTCGTCGTCGTCGCTCTCGGCGCAGGGCGCGCCCTGGCCACCAAGATCGCCGGGGTGAGCGACGTCAGCGAGCTCGCGCGCTCCGCGGCGACGGCGAGCGTGGGTCAGCGCATCGGCATCGCAGCAGTGCTGATCGTGCCGGCGCTCGGCTCCCTCGCGCTGGCCGCCGCAGCTTCGGGCGCGGTGGTCGGGCGCTTCGGCGGTCGGGCCGGCGGTCGAGAAGCCGTGCTCGGCTCGGGGATCGCGGCCGCGGTCTCGTGGGGCTTGGCCTGGTCGGGTGGAGGCCTTCGTCCCTGGACGCTCGCCGTCACCACTGGACTCTTGGTCACTGGTGTCTCCGCCGCCTTCGCTGGACTCGGCGCCCGGTTGGGACGCCGCCGGCGCCCCCAGCCTTGAGCCGCGCGCGCGGGGCAGCCGGCGCCTCGATGGAAGCGCGGAATTTTCGCTGGAGCGGCGTGCCCCCGGTGGACCCACCGGGTACGCGCGACTACGCTTCCACGACGATGAGCAAGTTGGACGACGAGCTGGCGGATGCCGTTGCCGATTCCGAGGATAATGCACCGAGCTCCGAGCGACCCGTCGCCGCTCCGACGCCGGCGCCCCGACCCAAGCGGAAGCTCAACAACGTGGGCCTCCTGGCCGCCCTGTTGGTCATGGCGGCCGGCATCCTGGGCCTCGTCCTGACCAGCTTCAAGCAGTCGGCGGTCTACTCCAAGGGCGTGCACGAGCTCTTGGCAGAGAAGGACAAGCTCGGGGGCCGCAACGTGCGCGTGACCGGCAATCTGGTGAAGGGCACGCTGAAGAAGCGCGACGAGCCCTGCGAGTACCGCTTCACCATGGTGAAGAACGAGAAGACATTGGACGTCCGCTACGCCCAGTGCGTGGTGCCGGACACTTTCCGTGACGTCCCCGGTGTGGACGTCGAGGTGACCGCCGAGGGCAAGCTCGATGACGAGGGTTACTTCGAGGCAAGCCAGATCATGGCGAAGTGTCCGTCGAAGTACGAGATGAAAGACCGCGCCGCCAAGGGCGAGGTCATGCCAGCCGCCCCGGCCGCCGCACGAAACTGAGCGCGAGCGAAGGAGCACCGTTCATGTGGGATCGATTCCTGCGCGCCTGCCGGCGTGAGCCGGTGGACGCCACCCCGATTTGGTTCATGCGCCAGGCCGGCCGCTACATGGCCGAGTACCGCGCGATCCGTCAGAAGCACACACTGCTCGAAATCTGCAAGCAGCCGGAGCTCGCGTGCGAGGTCACGCTGCAGCCGGTGCGCGCCATGGGCGTCGACGCGGCGATCTTGTTCGCGGACATCTTGCTCCCGCTCGAGCCCATGGGTGCGCCCTTCGAGTTCGCGGCGGGGGAGGGCCCGGTGTTCGAACACCCGGTGCGAACCGCCGAAGACGTGGCTGCCCTGCGGGTCATCGATCCCGAAGAAGGCCTCGGCTACGTGCTCGACGCGATTCGAATGATTCGCAAGGAGCTCGACGGCAAGACGCCGCTCATCGGCTTCGCAGGCGCGCCGTTCACGCTGGCGAGCTACCTGGTCGAAGGTGGCAAGAGCTCTCACTACGCGCAAACGAAGCACATGATGTACGCCGAGCCGGAGCTCTGGCAGAGCCTCATGCAGAAGCTGTCCGAAGTCGTACGGCGCTATCTGCACGCCCAGGTCGAGGCCGGCGCCCAAGCCATCCAGCTCTTCGATTCGTGGATCGGCGCGCTCTCGCCCACGGACTACCGCGAGTACATCCTGCCCCACGTTCGACACATCCTCTCGAGCATCGAGAAGACGGGCGTGCCGGTGATCCACTTCGGAACGGGCACCGCCACGTTGCTCGAGCTCCAGAAGGAAGCCGGCGGCACCGTCATCGGTGTCGATTGGCGCACGCCCCTCGACGGCGCCCGGAAGCGCCTCGGCGACTCGGTCGCCGTGCAGGGCAACCTGGATCCCCTGCTGCTCTCCGCCCCGCGCCCGCTCCTCGAAAAGCGCGTACTCGAGGTGCTCGAGCAAGCGGGAAGGGCGCCCGGTCACATCTTCAACTTGGGGCACGGCATCTTACCCGAGACGCCTCCCGACGCCGTGCGCTTCGTTGCCGACTTGGTGCACGAGCGCTCGGCTCGACGCGCCTGAGCCCCAACCCTCGCGCGGTCTCAGTTGATCTTCTCGGAGCTGATCCCGAGATAGAGGAGCGTCGGGTCCGCCGGCGAAAACGCGATGGCGAGCATGTCGTCGTAGGAGTTGTGGCTGCGCGTGAGCGCGTTCGTGGCCGCGTCGTAGCGGAAGAGGTCGGTGCCGTAACCTTGGAAGTAGGTGCCGAACTCGAAATAGACCACCGCAGCATCGGTCGGGTGGGGCACGAGCGGGATGCCGTTCGTGAGCGTGACGTCGCCGGGCTTGTGGGCCACGACGGCCGCGAAGGTGGCGCCACCGTCCGTCGAGCGCCAGATGTGCCGCCCTTCGTTGGTCGCACCACCGAGGTTCTCGGCGAGATCGATGCCTTCGGCCCACACCACCTGGGAGCTCACGGGGGAAACCACCACCTCGAAGGCGTTGGCCTGCCCGTTTTGCGACAGCCCGGACGACTTCTTCCAGTTCTTCCCGCCGTCGGTGCTGTACGAGGCGCCGTCATTGGCGACGCCGATCAGCACGTGATCGAGATCCTTCGGGTCGAACCCGACGCGGTACGCGAGCAAGCTCGCGCTGGCGAACGCCGGCACGCCGACTGGGTCGAAGGTCTTGCCGCCGTCTTTGGACTCCCAGAGCTGGGAATCCCCACCACCAACGCGCAAGCGATCCGCGTTGGTGGGGTCGGTGCCGATCCCAATCACGTTGGGCGTGGGAGACTTCAGGGTCGTGAGCGTGGTGCCGTCGACGCGAATCAGGGCGCTCTGGTTGTCGTCCCAAACGAAGGCTCGCTCACCCACGCCCTTCGCCAGCAGCATGGTTCCGCTCGGCAGATCGGCGAGCTCGCTCCACGTACAGCCTGCGTCGCCCGAACGCAGCAGCTTCGTCCCGCTGGCGGCGAGTAGCACGTTCGGCACGTCCAGTGCCACGAGCCCCTTGGTGTAGACGACGCCGGTGAGCGCGCCCGAGACGGGCGCGAGGGTCGCGCCGTCGTCGTGCGAGAACGTGACCGCTGCGGTGCCGCTCACGGCGGTGCAGGTCGGGAGCTTCCACCCACTCGACGCGTCCCCTGCGTCGCTCGCGTCGCCCGCGTCCGTCGGCGCTCCGCCCGAACCCGCGCTACCTCCGCTCGAGGCGTCGGAACCACCGCTGCCCCCCGCATCGGAGCCGCCCGCGCCAGCGCCACCCGTGCTCGTCGTGTGCCCAGTGCCCGGGTCGTCGTCGGAACCGCAGCGGAGGAGGAAGAGGCTCATCGCGAGGATCGCCAGGGGCAAGCGCACACGCATGCAGCTCTGTATGCGGCCGGGGACGGGGCACCGCAACGCGCGGAGGGTGGCCGCTCGGAGCGCTGTGCGCTGTCGGACGCCGCACGTGACTGCGCTCTCGCGGAGCGCACTCGGCGCGAGCGGAGGCGAATTCCACGAGCATTGGCCGTCGGGTCGGCTCGGCACGTGACTTGCTGAGCTCGACGACATGACCTCGACACGAACCTGGGCGGGCTGGGTGAGCCTGCTGGTTCTGACCACGGCTTGCGGGGGCGATCCCGAAGAGCGGGCGCGTGAAGCTTCCGACTCTGGCGCAGGCGGGACAGGATCGACGACGGGAGGCTCGGCGGGTGCCGCCGGCTCCGCGAGCGCGGGCGGCTCGGCTGGAGCAGCCCCGGGCGAGTGCACCGGCGACGCCAGCGCCAAGCTCGTGCACTTCGACGACTTCGATGACGAGGCCCTGCACGAAGATCGTTGGAACGCCAAGAACTGCATCTGGGACGCGCACTCGTCCCTCGACACGTGTCCGAAGCCCTCGACCCTTCGAGCGCGCTCGGGTTCGCGCTCCCTGCGCACGGCGCTCACCTATCACGACGGCACGACCGGCGTGGACAGCTGGTACCACAAGAAGGACAACCCGTCCGACGATCACACCCACCGAAGTGAGCTGTCCATCAAGTCGTGGTCTGGGTTCGACCCGAGCCAACTGAAGCTCGGCGACGAGCAGTGGTACGGCTTCAGCATGTACCTCCCGGGCAAGGGCGACGCCAACGCCGACCCGGCGCTGTCACTCTCCGTGCGCCACAGCTATCTCATACCGTGGCAGCTCCACGACGTGCCAGACCCGGGAGAGATCAGCCGCAACCCGCCGCTGGCGTTTTCACTCTACGGCGTGCCGAAGGAACCGCTCCCCGCGTTCCCGGACACCGAGGGCAAGGCACCTGGAGCGCAAACCAGCCCGCCCAGCATCCCACCCACGCACTGGCTGTGGTGGACGCTCAACGACTCCCAGGCGATTCAGACGGACCGCGAGTACGATGGCTCGCACCACTTCTATGCCGGCAAGTGGGCGAACGAGCTCGGCACGTGGGTGGACTGGGTGGTGCGCTACAAGCCGAACCACACGAGTGAAGGCATCCTCGAGATCTGGAGGAACGGCACCAAGGTCGCGAGCTACTTCGGACCGAACTCGTTCAACGATCAGGCCGCGCCGTATTTGAAGATCGGCCAATACTCCGGTCGTCTCACGCTCGGAACGCCAGTCCCCGCGGATTGGCCCGAGCAGACCGTGGTCTACCTCGACTCGCACAAGCTCGCCCTGGCACCCGCGAATCCGAGCACACCGGCCGACACCGACAACTGCGCCTATCGACTCGTGGCCCCCCAGGGGACGCCGCACTGAACGTTCCGACGACGTTCGCTTCGCCGCCCGAGGCTGACATGCACAACTCCAATTGCAGAAAATGTGGATCTCCCAACTTCTCGAGCGCTCACTCCTGCACGCGCTGCGCTGGCAGCCAGGAGGTCGGGGCGAACGGCAAGAGTGCTTGGCCGGCCGCACTGGCGGGCTCGCTCATACTCGGCGGCCTGATCGTGCTCGCTATCTTGGCGAAGCGCGCGGAGCTGGCCGGTTGGAGGCCCGATGCCGGGCTTTCGTTCGCAGCGCTCGCGCTCCTTGCCCCGCTCTCGCCCTTCTTCTACTGCCACCTGCACGGGAGCCGCTGGTTTCACTGAGTCCGTGACCTCCCGCGCACACACTGACGTGCGCTACACTCCGAGCCGCCCGTTGGACGACGCTCGCCAAGACCCCGCGCTCCTGCGCCGCCTACTCCGCGCCAAGGATCGCATGGACGCAGCCTCGCACGAGGAGTGGCCGGTACGCCGACTCGCGCGCGTGAGCGGCGTATCCGAAGCGCACTTCGCACGCTCTTTCCGCCGCGCCTTCGGCGTTCCGCCGCACCGCTACCTTCTCACGCGTCGCGTGGAACGCGCCGTGGCGCTGCTCCGCGAAACCGACCTCTCGATCACCGACATCGCGTTCCAGACCGGCTGGAGCAGTCTGGGGACCTTCGGGCGCACCTTCCGCGACGTCACCGGCTCGACGCCGGGCGAGGTCCGCACGCGCGAGCGTGAAGCCGCGCGTTCCCTCGCCCGCGTCCCAGGCTGCTACCTCGCGGCGGCGCTGCGGCCGAACCTCGAGATCGCAGTTTCGGAGAAGCGACGGCGCTCCGAGAGCGCTACGAATGCCACCGAAGAAACGGAGGTCACATGAACCAAGGTGTCGACATGGTCGGTCTCTACGTGCGGGATCAGGAGGAGGCTCGCGCGTTCTACGTGGAGAAGGTCGGATTTCGCGTGCATACCGACGTGAAGAACGGCGGCTTTCGCTGGCTGACGCTCCAGCACCCGGAGCAGCCGTCGTTCCAGCTCGGGATCTTCAAGCCCGGGCCCCCCACCCACGATGCGGCGACGGCCGAGACGCTCGAAGCCATGGTCGCGAAGGGCGCGATGCCGCCCCTGGTGCTCGTGGTCGAGGATTGCCGCGCCGCGTACCAAAAGATGAAGCAGGCCGGCGTAGAGTTCACCCAAGAGCCGACGGAGCGCTACGGCTCGGTCGACGCGAACTTCCGCGATCCGTCCGGCAACGGCTGGAAGATGGTGCAAGCGCGGAACGCGCACTGAGCACCGAACGCCGAGGGCGGCCCGTGAGCCGAGACTCGCCGAAAGACGCGCTTCTTGCCGTCGCATGCGAAGGACGACATGATGATGCTGTGCGCGTTGCATTCGGCCTGACTTTGGTAGCGCTCGTCGGGTGTAGCTCGACGTCCAACAATGGCGATGCTTCCGGCGGAACTGCGGGGGCAGCCGGCGCGGCGGGGGGTGGCGGCGGCGGAACCGGCGGCGCGACGGGCGGTGCGAGCGGGACCGGTGGCGCGCTGGGCGGCGGTGGGGGAGCGGGCGGAAGCGGCACGGGCGGAATCGCTGGCGCGGGGGGCTCGTCGTACTGCGGCCCCATCGGCAAAGTGGTCGGCACCATCTGCCAGCTCGGCAAGTTTGCGACCGGCGACGATGGGGTCGCGATCGCGTTGGACGACACCTACGTGTGGTGGGCCACTCTGACCGGAGTGCGCCGCATGAGGAAAGACGCCACCGGCATGGTCGATGCGGTGAGCAGCAGCCTCGCCGCCGGATATCACGTTGGTGGGCTCGCGCTCGACGGGTCTCGAGTCTGCTGGACCGAGGAGAACGGCGCCGCGGGCCCAGGGTTCGTTCGCTGTCGAGGGACCGACCTGGGCCAGCCAGCCGCCACCCTGGCGTCGACGGAGGTCCGGCCCACCACGATGGCGGCGGACGGCACTTGGCTCTTCTGGGCCAACGAGGGGTCAGGGACCACGGGCAACATCCGAAAGGTGGCGACCGGCGCGGCGAGCGGTGCGACCGACGTGGTCACCTCCAGCTCGGTCTTCAACGTGGTGACGGACGCGACGGAACCGTTCGTCTACTACGCGAGCGGTGCGACGATCCGACGCGCCGGCAAAGACGCGAACACCGGCGCGCAGGTCTTCGCGCCCAACTGGTCCCCGCCACGGCTCATCGCGCTGTCGAAGAACTACGTCTATTTCCCCCAGTCGACCGGCATTTATCGGGTGCTCCGCAAGGCCAACGCGACCGAGACGCAAACGTCCGCGGCCGTCGACCTCACAGCGCTCACGATCCAGGACGAGACCGTGTATTGGGGCCGCAAGGACAACAGCATCACCTACGAGCTGGTGGACACGGACGGAGAGACGCAGCTACCGGCGCTGGGCGTTCCGGCAGCCATCGCCGTGGATGCGGACTCCATCTACTGGGTCTCCAAGAACCCCCAAGGCTACCTCGCCAAGACCAAGAAGTAGCGGGGATGAGAGTCGCACGAACCGCTCGCATCGCCTGGACCCTCGCCCTCTGGGCCGCCCATGCCCATGCCAAGGAGTGGCACGTGGCGCCGGGTGGCAGCGGCAACGGAGATGCCGCCACGCCTTTCGGCAGCATCCAAGCAGCGCTCGACGCGGCGCAGGCCGGCGACGTGGTGAGCGTGCAAGCCGGCACCTACGCCGAGTCGCTGAAGAGCGTGCGCGCCGGTACCGCCGCCGCTCCCATCACGTTGCGCCGCGCGCCCGGGGGCGGCGAAGTTTGGGTCCAGAAGTCGGCCACTCTCTTCACGCTGAGCCACCCGTACCTGGTGATCGAGGGACTCGGCTTCGACGGGATGTATGGAGCCTTCGATCTGGTGAAAGTCGAGAGTGGCGCGACGGCTCTGGTGCTGCGCGCGGTCGAGGTGAAGCGCACCACGAAAGACTGCGTGGACATGGCCGCGCCAGCCGATGTGTTGATCGAGAAGTCGAGGATCCACCATTGCCTGAACGCAGCCGGCGGACAGACCGATGCGCACGGAATCGTGGGCGGGCCAGTGAAACACCTCACAGTACGCGAGACCGAGATCCACACGTTCAGCGGCGACGCGCTCCAATTCGACCCGGGCCGACAGCTTCCGGGTTGGGACGACATCTTGGTCGAAGGCTGCGAGCTCTGGACCGGCCCGCTCCCGTCGGCGGAGAACGGCTTTGCCGCAGGCACCGTGCCTGGAGAGAACGCCATCGATACCAAGACGAATCCGGCCGCTCCCCGCGCCAAGCTCACCGTGAGGCGCACGCGAGCGCATGGCTTCCAGAACGGGCTCATCAGCAACATGGCCGCGTTCAACCTCAAGGAGAACGTCGACGCGCTGCTCGACGGAGTCACGGTCCACGATTCGGAGATCGCGTTTCGAACCCGCGGGCCCGGAAGCAACGGGGGCGCCTGGGTGACCATCGAAAACGCGGTGGTCCACGACGTCGCCAAGGCGGTCCGCTACGAGGACGACATCGAGAAGCTCAGCGTGCTTTCGTCGACGTTCGGCGGTGGAGTCGCGGCTGCGTTCCAGGCCGCGAGCGCACCAGCAACGCAAGCAGACGTGCGAAACCTCCTGGTGCTCGGCACAGCGCTCCCCGCCCAAGCCACCGCGGCCTCCAATCTCGCGACCGGCGCCGCGTCGTTCGTGAACGCTGCGGCTCACGACTACCACCTGGCCCCGGGCTCGCCGGCCATCGACCAAGGTGAGACCATCGCGAGCGTCAGCGACGATCACGACGGCACGCCGCGTCCGCAGGGCGCTCAATACGACGTAGGCGCGTACGAGTACTGCACGGGCGCGGCTTGCGGCAGCTCCGGCGCGGGCGGCGCGGGAGCGGGCGGCCTGGGCGGGGCAGCGACCGGCGGGGCCAGCTCCGGCGGCGCCAGTTCCGGTGGTGCCAGCTCGGGAGGCGCCAGTTCCGGCGGCACCAGCGCGGCCGGTGCCAGCTCGGGGGGCGCTGCGGCTGCGAGCTCCGGCCAGAGCGACAGCGGCGACGACGGAGGCTGCGGCTGCAGGATCCGCGACACGAGCTCGGCACCCGCGTCGCTCGCATGGCTCGCTTTCGCAGGGCTCGGCCTCAGGCGACGCGGCTTCAGTTCACGCCGATCCCCAAAAGGATGAGAGCCAAAGTGTCCGCGTGGGGCGCGAAGGTCTGCGTCGCTCGAACGCAAGCTTCGATGGCCAAGGCCCAAGCGCAAATACGCGCGGATGCTCCCGGAGCTGCGTCGCGAAAGAGACGCACCGAAGGACCCGCCACGAGAACGCTGCCCGCGTAGCCCTCCGACACCGCCCAGCCGACTTCTCCGAACGCTTCGGATCGCACCGCGTCGAGATCACGCCCGCGAAGGGTGGCAAGCAGGTCGACTGGTGGGCGCGCACCGTGAATGGAGACCCCATCAGCGTGTGGGCGGGTGTGCAAAAGACCAACATCACCTCGTTCCCCACTCCCAACGCCGATGGAAAGCGCTACCCCGAAGTCTTCGCCGACTACAGGGTCGAGAAGCTCCACAGTCACGCCGATTTCGACGTTTGGTACACGGACATCTTCGACGTCACGTTCCGTACGAGCTCCGCGGACTTCGACCGCGACGGCAAGGCCGACGGCAAGAGCGATCCGACGCACGCTGCCTGGAAACGCAAGGCGATGGCCGACTTCGTGAAGTACGTGAAGAAAGCGCACTACCCGAATGCGCTCTTCATGGGCAACTGCACGGGTTGGTTCCAAAACGCCGAGCTGAACTCGGGTGTGGAGCCGATTTACCCGGAGTACGAGAAGCTCCTCGACGGCGGGCTCCAAGAGATGGCCATTGGCCCGACGTGGGCGTTCTCGGGGACAGGGATGAACGGTGAGCGAGTGAACACATGGGGATCGTTCGAGCTCACCCTCGAATCCTACCGCTACCAACTGCGCCACCACAAAGGTGAGCTCGTGCAGTATCAACCCGCGATCACCATCGGCAACTGGAAGACGCTGCGCTACGGTCTAGGCATCGCGTTGCTCGCCAACGGCTTCTACAGCCCGAACGTATCGACGTCAGGGTCGTCCAGCGACCACTCGGACATTCCCATCCTCGATGAGTACACGCGCGGCCTGCCGTGGAAAGACCCGAGCTCGACCAAATGGCTGGGCCAACCGGTGCCTGGCCCGCTCGGTCCGACGCCCGCCAAGGCCTACGAGAACGGCGTCTGGGTTCGTGAGTTCCAGGGCGGGCTCGTCGTCGTGAACCCCCACGTCAGCAAGGCACCCGGAAAGTCACCGGTGGAGCGCACGGGTTCGCACGGCATCGCGCTCCCGCCGGGGAAGTGGCGGAAGATCGCAGGAAGTCAGGACCCCGCGCACAACGATGGCAAGGTCGTCGGCACGACGCTTTCGGTACCCGCGGGCAGCACGTACCTGCTGGTGCGCGACCCGTAGTCTGCCGGTCCCCGGCGCGCGGCCGCGAACCGCCGTCGACCGAGCCCGAGGTGCCGCTCTCGTCGAACGCAGGCGCGCTGTGCCCGAGCGCGGGTGGGCCGCTCCTCGGCAGCCGGCGAGCACCGCGCCTTTTCGGCCCCACTCGCTGGCACGCGGGTTGCTGTGGGAGAACACATGGCTGCAAGACACCACGCCCTGTGTTCCGGGTCCTACGTCGTCGCTGGCCGCTACCGCTTGCTGGAAAGGATCGGCGAGGGCGGCCACGGCGCCGTCTATCGCGCCGAGCAGATCGGGCTGAGCCGCCCGGTCGCCCTGAAGCAGCTGCACCCGTGGTGCATGGGGCCTGAAGAGATGCTGCGATTTCGACGCGAGGCGGAGATCATCCAAGGTCTCGATCATCCCAACACCGTTCGGCTCCTGGATTTTGGCGTCGATGGAGCTGCGCCGTTCATCGTCTACGAGCTCCTCTCGGGCTGTTCGCTTCGCGCCCTGCTGAGGACCGAAGGCGCGCTTTCGGAAGAGCGCGCGCTCCGTATCTTGCGACAGGTGTTGGGCGCGTTGGTTCAGGCGCATTCATCAGGCGTGGTGCATCGAGACATCAAACCCGCGAACATCTTCGTCAGCCAGTACGCGGGGATGCCCGACTTCGCACGCGTGCTCGATTTCGGAATCGCAAAGTCACCAGCGCACGCGGCACTGCAACTCACTCGCCCGGGTGACGTCTTGGGTACGCCCTTCTACATGGCACCCGAACAGGTCGTCGGAGCCGACGTCACACCCGCCACGGACGTCTATGCGCTCGGTTTGGTCGCAGCGGAGATGCTGACCGGGGTTCGCGCGGTGAGCGGGAGCGCGGTCGAAGCGCTGGCGCGGCATCTGTCCTCCGAACCGATTCGGCCTCCCGCATCGCTCGAAGGCTCGCCGCTCTTGCCCATCGTGCTCCAAGCTACGGTGAAGCAACCGGCGTGGCGCTTCCGCAACGCAGAAGCCATGTTGAACGCGCTCGATTCTTGGGCGGGCGCCAGCGAAGTCTCGAGCCGAACCGCACCGATGACCGCAAGGCTCGGTACACCTCCGGAGCGACGCTTCCCCCTCGCGGTGGGCGAGTAGTCGGCCGTTGACCGTGCTTTGCCCAGCGCCAGGGACCCGCACGGCGACGCCGGCAGTTCGGACCAAGATCGGACCGTTTCCTCGAGAGTAACGCTCTCGTGCCGCATTCTCTTTCACCGCGCGCGAATGGGTCGGGTCGTCAGATCGTCTCGCCGACGCGATCGTCGAAGGGGCATGCACTTTCGCACCGTCGTCTCCCTGGTTCTGCTTCCGCTGCTCACCGCCTGCACCTCGACGCGCTCGCCGACGCCTCACGCCCAGAGCGACGCGCGCGCTCCGGCGCCCGCGCTACCCGATGCCGGGCCCAGCGCCTCCCCGGCGCTCTCCGCCGAAGATCGCGCCCTGCTCGAGCGAGCGGACATCCTCGTGGTCGCGAATCTCGACTCTCCGCGCATCACCAGCGTGCTCGAGAGCTACCCTGGCATCTCCATTCACGAGTTCCGCCTCGACCATCCGAAGACACTCTTCGGCACGCCCGTCCCCCACGGCACCGTCGTGGAGTTCCAGAGTGAGACCATCACCCGGCCGCTGCCCGCCGGGAAACCGATGCTGGTCGCCCTGCGCCGAGAACAATCGACGCTGCCGTCGCGCGAAGAGCGCTTCGCGGCGATGGACGTGGTGCCTTCCACGCCCGAGCGCGAGGCTCGCTTGAGGCAAGCGACGGCGCCGGACGGCGTAGCCCTCTCGGTGGAGCAGGTGGCGCCGGCGAAGGTGGTTCGATTCGAAAACGAATACGGCGACGGCCTGTTCGACGTCGTGCTGGAAAATCGCGGCAAGGCGACGGTAGAGGTACCCGACCCGGCGAGCGCGCTCGTGGTCGTGGACGACCACGGGCGTCAGCTGCGGGCCGCACATCAGAAGCCGTCGCGAACCCTCACGCTCGAACCCGGCAAGTCCATCCGCGCACGCGTGGACGTGAAACCCTTCGGTCTCGTGAGTCCCGCAGGTGGCTACCGCGCGTACTACTCGTTTCGAGTCGATCCGTTCCGCGCCACCAGCTTCTTCTACTACACGGACCGCTTGCACGGACCGCTCATGGGCAAGATCGACGAGCCCTGAGGCGCGTTCACTCCTTGCCGAGCAGTCGACCGAGCTCACGCTCGGCGGCTTCCAGACTCCTCACTACTGCGCGTCGTTTGCCTGTCCGGTCGAAGATCCAGAGCTCCGGCAAGCTACGAGCGTGGGGCAGATGCTCTTTGGCGACGGGCGCGTCGAAGTCCGGCACCTCGACGCGCCGCACGGCGAGATCCGGGTGCTCGGCGGCGAGGGCGCGTAGGCGGGCGTCGACGTGGGAGCACGAATGGCACCAGTCCGCCCAGAAGTCGATCACGGTGACTTTGCCCGGCGCGAGCGCTCGCTCGAGTGAGAAGCTCCGGCCTCCCTTCGCTACCTCGTGCACGTCGACTGCCTCGCTGGGCGGCGAGTGCTCGTGCTCGTCGACCTGCTCGTGCTCTGGCGATCCGTGCTCATGGCCTCCGGCGTGTTCGTGCTCGTCGGCGTCACCGCCGAACGACAAGCTCAACGTACCGAGGAGCGAGAACGTCTCCGCGATTTGCTGACCTTGCACCCGGGTGTAGAGCGGCAGCCGGCCACCGACGCCGAACGCAACGCGCTCGCTCGCTCGAAAGCTCGCTGAAGCCGTGGCGAACACGGCACGACCACCGGAGTTCGACACCCGCCCTTCGCTGCCCTCCTCCGAGTGGGTCCGCGCCTGGAGCAGGCCGCCTGCGCTCACGAGCAGCCACGTCCCAGGTACGAACAGCGCGTCCAACCCCGCGACGTAGGTGTCGCCCATGGTCACGCCGGACTCGCTCGCTCCAAAGGGCTTCCGCACGGACAGATTGGGCGAGACTCCGAAGGAGCGTGCCACGAACTGCGTCAGGCGGAGCTCCGCGCTTCCACTGTACGCACCGTAGCCGATGGCGAGGATGTTCGGCGGAACGTTGCCAGGGTCCGTCGAGCCAGCTTCCGCTTCGTCGCCCAGCGTGCCTTGACGGCCGGTCGGGAGTCCGAGCCCGAGCCGCAACGTGAGACTCGGCTGGTAGCCGCCAGCGCCCCAGAGCCCGGCGAAATCGTAGCCTGCCCCGACTTCCAGATCGCCGAACCCGGACAAACGGCGTGTGGGTTCCCCGTGACCCGGTTCGAGGAGAATCGTACCGGCGGGCAGCGAGAGGTCCGCCGAGAGGCCGGCGCCGAAGCAGTGGCGAAGAGAGAGCCCGGTGATCCACGCGGCGATCTTCGGAGCGTCTTCGTCGACTCGATCTGCACCCCGATACTCGTCGTCGAAGCGAGAGTAGGAGAGCGACAACGCGACCTGAGTCAGGTCCTTCGGCAGCGCTTGGCGGGCGCCGAGTTGGAGGTTGAGCTGAGACCCCCCGACCGGGAGGTTCGGGTTCACTCAACTCGTTCACGTCGCATGCGCCGGAGCCCGCACGAGCAGCCCGGCGATGCCGGCGGCCACGCTGAAGAAGAGCTTCGGCTTCACGACTCGGGCGTTCTAGAGCCTCGAGACCGCGCCGGCAAGTGGCATCGCGGCGAACGAACGCATGCTCAGCGCTTCACTTCGCCGGTGGCCAGGTCGATCTCGAGCTCGCGTAGGATCTTCGGACGATTGCACAAGACGGCCGGCTGCGAACCTTTCACTTTCTCGCGCACGAGCTTCTCGATCTTCTTGCCGAGCGCGAGGGTCGGCACGAAGGCACCGAAGTAGCGCTTGCCGTTGTCTTCGGTCTCCGCGAAGCGCGCGCCGGCGAGCTCGGTGTGACCCTGAAGCGCCTTGCGCGTGAGGGGAAAGTCGTAGTCCTTGGGCGTCACCTTGGTGATCCCGTACATGAGCACGAAGATGTCCTTGCAGCCTTCCGTCGCCGGTTTCGGAATGCGCACGCTGGCCGGGAACTGTTGATCGTAGTCCCAGCGGATCACTTGCGGTTCGGTCTTCGGCGGCAACGACCGGTAGAGGTTCTTGTCGGCGACGAGCCAGACCACGCCATCGGAAGCGGCGTAGACGCTGGTGGGCGTCTTGACCCCGGCGGGCAGCACGACCTTCTCCCAGGCCCCCTTCGCTGCACGCCGGAACAAATCGCCGCGATCTTCGTTCTTCACGCTGAAGGTCGAGCTCGCCACTACCCAAAGCGTCCCGTCGGGCCCGAGAGAGGCCGACAGGACCGGATCTTGGAACGGGTTGTCGACCACCTGAAAACCCGCGCCGTCGAAGTGCGCGGTGGTCGCGCTCTTCCAGGCATCGCCGATCACCCAGACGTCGTCCTTCTTGCGCGCCAACACGTAGGCGTCGTTGTAGGGGCTCGGCCCCTGGAGCCGCTCGACGTGTCCTTGGGTTTCACCGGGCGCCCACCACTCCACGGCGAGCTTGTCATCGTCGCAGGTCGCGCCCACCGTGAACACCTCTCCACTCGAGAGCGCCGTGAAGGCGGACGCGCGCACCAGCGTGCCGCAGGCCGCTTTGGTGGGAACCGGCAGCTTGCCCCCGCTCTTGGGTCCGACCCACTTGAAGCGCACGGGCTCGTTGGTGTCGTAGGGCATCACGTTGAACATCAGGGCCAGGAGGCCTTGACCCGAAGCGGCAACGTCCGCGTAAATCCAGCGCTGCCCGAGATCGGCACCCGACAGCGCCCAGCTCTGGCCGTTCCACTTGCGAAGCCCGCCCCAACCCACGCGGCCGTTGGACAGCGTGATGGCTGCCCACGCGTCGTCCGGCCACTTGCCGAAGAGACCCCGCACCCCGATGAACCCTTCGAGGCCTTTGCCGTAGCGTTCGTCTTCGACCACGCGGTCGCCTTCGACCAGGGCGAGCGCGATGCTCCCGCCACGCACGAAGAGCTTGTCGCCGAGGGGCACCAGATCGGCCAGGGCTTCGCTCTTGGCGAGCAGGTGAAAGGTGATGGCCGGTTTCGGCGCGGCCGCTGGCGTGGCCTCGGCGTCGGGCGCGCCGCCATCGACGGCAGCGCTCGCGCTCGACACCACCGGAGTTGCGCTGGGCTGGGTCGCCGGCAACGTCGGCTCGGCCGGCGCACCACCGCAGCCGCCCAGGGTCGAGATCGCCGCCAGCACCATCCACTTCGTCTTCGTCATGGTTCACTCATTTCGGCAGGTAGGATGCCCTCGGCGAGGACGACTTCACTCTCGAGCACGGCGCTCTCGTCGTTCACGCCTCTCGGGTGCTCGACGCGCTGGTAGGCCACGCGCCAAGCCAGCGGGAGATCGCGGGCCTCGACGGGAAGCTCGAACGTGATGCGAGTGCGAGTCGTCCCGTCTGCACCCAAACGATCGTCCTCGAGCACACGGCGCGGTACCCCGGCGCGCCCGAGCGGCTGGTAGTGCCGCGTGAGGTAGCGCACGCTGCGCGCCACGCTGGCGTAGTCGTCCCCCACGGCCTCCACCGAAAGCTCGAGGCGCCGGAAGAGATCCCCCGTCGGCAGGGCGTGCCCCACGCCCACGCTCTCGAGCTCGAGCGCGAGGCCCTGCGGTCCGATACGCGTTGCTCGCACGCGGACCGCGCTGCGCAGCGCGGTCTCCGAACGCTGCGAGCGAAAGCCATGATGACGGCGACCCCCGACTCGCGGCATGTGGCAACTCGCGCAGCTACGCTCCGCCAACGGGCTCTTCGCGTGCTCGCTCACGGTGGACTGCATGAGCTCGGGTTCGAGGCGCAAGGCAGAGTCGGGAAACGGGAACTCGTGACAGCTCGCGCAAGCGCGCTCGCTGGCGAAGCCCGCGTCGCGACGCACGGCGTGCGGCGCGCGTTCGGGACCCGGACGCGTACTCGGCGCCGCCAGCACGCGATCGCCGTCGAGATGACAGGTCACGCAACCGACACCGAGCTCCGAGAGCTCTCGCGGAGCGGGACCCGCTGGGTCCGCCTCGGGAGCGTGACAGCTTCGACAGAACGGCAACGGTTCGCGGGCGAGGGCGCGCTGGTAGGCCGGGTCGAGATCCGAACGGCGGTGAGGCGATGCGCGCCACTCTGATGCGACCTCAGCATGGCAGCGCTCACACTCACGGTTCTTCTGAGCCATGGCCAAGCCGCGGGCGCGCCCTGGCCCCGGGAGGTGCGGCGCGCTCAGCGGGGATTCGGGCGCGGGGATTCGGGCGCACGCGAGCGGCAACCCGAGGAAGAGCGCGACGCCAAGAGTGCGCACGGCGTGCGACCTAACCACCCTCGCGCGGCGACTGCAATCGGGCGCGAACGCCGCACGCGAGTTGACCGCGCTCATTGCGAAAGCCGAGCGAGGTTTGCTATCGAAGACACATGCGGGGATTCGTGCCGTTGGCGTCGTTGTGCGGGGTCGCGTTCTTGGGCGTTGCGCGCGCGCAGACCGCCGCCTTCCCGCCGGCGCCCGCGGGCACTCCCTCGGCGCCGTCGGCGTCGGCGAGCGCCCCGGCAGAAGCGCCCAGTGCGCCAGCTTCTGCAGAGCCGGAGCCAAGCGCAGCCCCGAGCACCGCGCCAGCGCCTGCACCCACGCCAGCGCCGACGCCGGCACCAGCGCCCGGACCCGCCGCCGCTCGAGCTCCGACCATCGCACCGGCCTATGCCCCTCCGCCGAGCGCGGCCGAAGACCCGTTCGCCGGGGAGCAGACTCGCCCGCGCGTCGCACCGCGCAAGGGCTTGGTCGGGGTGGCGCGCTTCGGTCTGCGCATGGGCGGCAGCGGCGAGCTCGACGCGGAGTGCAGCGGAGATTGCAGCGCCTTCGACGGCGGGAGCAGCGACTTCGACGACGCAACGTCATTCGTGATCGGCGGCGACCTCATGGTGCACCTGTCGCCCGAGTTTCGCTTGGGCGCCGGTCTCCTCTTCTCACCCGACACCAGCATCGACGTCGACGGCGCGAGCGAGGAAACCAGTATGGGGAGTGACTTGTCCGCAATGGCAGTGGTCGAGGGCGTGTTCGACCTCAACCCCAAGACCGCCTTCACCTTGCGCGGGCAGGGGGGGCTGTTCGTGCTCTTCCCCGGTGGGGACCTCGATGACGCCATCGACCGGCTGAAACAGATCTGCGGCTCCGCCAGCTCTGGCTCTGCTTGCGACGTCGACGATGGGCCATACCCCGGTTTCACCCTGGGTGGAGGGCCGGGCCTGCGCTTCGCACTCGAGAAGGTCGCGCTCCGCGTCGAGCTCCTGTTCCAGTGGTACTCGGTGGCCAACGTCCTGCGCACCCAGGGAAACAACACCGCTGGGAGCTCCATCGACGTGAGCTACACCTGGCGCGGCACGCGCTTCTTTCTCGCTGGCGGAGTCGAGTTCTAGCGGTCGCGCGATCTCGATGTAGAATCGGGGCATGAAGCGTTCGACGCTAGCGGTCTGTCTCGCTCTCGCCTCGCTCGCGGTCTCGACCGTGAGCTGCTCGTCCGACGACGGCAACGGCGTGGCCGAAGGTGGCAAGTCCGGCGGCGGCGGCAAGGGCGGCGGCGGCACCGGCTCGAGCTCCAACTCGGGCGGGAACGGCGCGGGTATCAACCTCGGCGGTGGCGGTGGCAGCTCGGGCGACGGCGGTGGCGGGGTCAGCGGCAACGAAGACACCTGCGACGGCATCGACAACGACGGCAACGGCATCATCGACGACGTCGACAAGGGCAAAGACGGCATCTGCGACTGCCTGCGCATCGCGACCTTGGGAAACCCGGGCACCGTCGGGCAGCCCAACGTGTTCGATGCCTGGCTCGCTGCGCGCAGCACCTACGGCACGACGGCGCTCAAAGACCAGACGCTGACGCCCGACCTCTTGAAGCAGTACCAGGTGATCGTGGCTCAGAACGTCAGCGTGAACCACGGCTATTCGGCGCCGGAGGTGAACGCGCTCGAAGCCTGGATCAAGGGCGGGGGTGGGTTCATGACGCTGATCGGCTACGCCGATCCGAGCGAAATCAAAACGTGAACAAGCTGCTCGCCCCGTTCGGCATGAGTTATGGCCCCGAGCAGATCTTGCAGAAGAGCGGACCGAACACCGTGCCGGTGACGAATTGGGTGCAGCACCCGGTCACCAACGGCGTGAGCGCCATCGGTGTCGACAACGGCTACCCGGTGAACGGCGCGGGTACGGTCTTGGCGAGCGAGCAGGGCTGGAACGTGCTCCGCGCCCAAGAGGTTCAATCGGGCAAAGTCTTGATGTGGGGTGACGAGTGGCTCACCTTCGACAGTGAGTGGCAAGGACACCCCGAGTACCAGGTGGAATTGTTCTGGGTGAACGCCATCAAGTGGCTCACGCCCGCCAACAACTGCCAGGTGCCGATCCCGCCCGACATCAAGTGAGCTCCGAAATACGTTGCGGATCTCCGACTCGGGACACTAGGCTTCCCGCCGCTTTTCCGGCGTCGTCTAAAGGCAGGACAAGGGACTTTGAATCCCTGAATCATGGTTCGAATCCATGCGCCGGAACTAGAAACCGCTCCGACAAGCTCGGCCCGCTGGAAGTTCCCGCCCTGATTTCTCGCGAGCGACGCCGGAACCCGGGGCTGGGCCGGGTGTCGCTCGGTCGTGGCGACCTCTCGGCTGCGCGTCCCGCACGACCCCGGAATTCTGCTGGGTCGCGCATCGGAGGACGACGCCTCGGGCCTTTCCGGCTACCGTGAGCGCGACTCCTGGTGGGACGTGTCCGACGCCGTCGACGAAGCCGAGCTCAAGTTCATCGAGCGCCTGAGGCGTCACGACGAGCGCGCCTTCAACGAGCTCGTCGAGACCTACGAGCAGCGCGTGTTCCGACTCGTGTTTCGCATGCTCGGACGCCGCGACGAGGCCGAAGACATGGCCCAAGAAGTCTTCGTGCAGGTGTTCAAGGCCATCGGCACGTTTCGCGGTGACAGCAAGCTCAGCACCTGGGTCTACCGCATCGCGGTGAACCTCTGCAAAAACCGCATCAAGTATCTGTCTCGCCGCCACGACGGGACGCAGCAAGAGCTCGAGCCCGTGGCCGAACGCGCCCCGCTCAGCGAAGCCAAGGGCGTGACCTTCGGCGACGTGGCGCGCCCCGACCACATGGTCGAAGGCTTCCAAGTCGAACAGATCGTGCACGCCTGCATTCGGGAGCTCGACCCTGACTTCCGCGAGGTGTTGATCCTGGCCGACGTCGAAGACCTCTCGTACCAGGAGATCGCCGAGATCACCGGGCTCGCCGACGGCACGGTCAAGAGCCGCATCCATCGCGCCCGTGGCATGCTGAAAGCCAAGGTGGAACGAGCCTTGGGGGAGAAGATCCGATGAGCGACCGCGACGAAGTCCGCGACGGCGAGAGCCCGGACGACGAGGACCGCGAGGACGCCTCCGAGCGGAGCGCCGACGAACCCGTCGACTCCGGCGCCGAGCTCGACGAGGCCGAAGAAACCCGGATGCGGGATCTACTGCGGGGCGCCCTTTCGGCGGAGCGTGAGGAGCCGCCACCCGACTCCGAGTTCCTGCGCGGGGTCCAGAAGCGCCTGCGCAATCGCAGCGGGGGTAAGTTCTACGCGGACGGGTGGAGCACCGCCAAACACGCGCCCACCTACACGTATCTGTGGACCAGCGTGATCATGCTCGCCATCGTGCTCGTGGTGTACGCCACGCTGTCGTCGCTGGTGGGAGAAGCAGCGGAAGTGGAGAACCAACCCGCGCCCGTACAGATCGTGTTCCCCAAACCGACACGCTGACCGGATCGTGACGCTGCGCGGGAAAGCGCAAGCATTTCGTCGCGCGCGCGCTTGACCCGAGGAAGCGCGCTGCCAGACTGAAGCCCCACCGATGCTGCCCGCTTGGCGTTACGGGATGGCGCTCGTGTCGCTCGCACTCGCGGGCTGCGGCGAGCGTCCGCTCGAGCCGCGCGACCCGACGCCGGGCGTGCCTCACTACGTTTTCCAGACCTACAACGTAGAAGCCGGCGACGATGGCGACCCCGCCACCATCGACGCCATCGGCAAAGGCAACGCGGACATCGTCTGCCTGCAAGAGACCACGCCCGAGTTCGAAGCCGTGCTCCGGCCGCGCTACGCCGACGAATACCCGTACCAGCTCTATCAGCACAACTTGCCCGACGCCGGCGCGGCAGGCCTCTCGGTGCTCTCCAAGTTTCCGGTCACCGACAGCGGCTGGCACCCTGGCCCGAACGGCTGGCACCCCGCGTGGCACGTCATCGTCGAGACTCCGGGGGGCAAGCTCCAGATCCTGTTGCTCCACCTGCGCTCGAAACACGACGGCAACGGCAACGTCGTGAGCTCGTATCTCTCGGCCAACGAAGACCACGTCTACGAGGTCGACCTGTTCGTGAAACAGTGCACGAACGGCCTCCCCACCATCGTCCTCGGCGATTTCAACGAAGGCGTGGACGGCTCCGCGGTCGAATACCTCGAAGATCGTGGCTATCGGAACGCGCTGCCCCTCTATCACCCGGGTCAACCGACGTGGCGCGGGCACTCCGTCGCGAACCAGTTCAGCCAAACGCTCGACCACATCCTGTTCGATTCGGGCTTCGAGCCGCTGAACGCCTGGGTGAACGACATCGGGCACTCCGATCACATCCCGGTGCTCGCGCACCTCGAAGCCGCCTACGCGTGGCCCACGGATTGAGACTCGCCCGGGAGTGCGGCATCGCGCTCCTCGCGCTCGGCTGCTCGCCGGTCATGGGGTTTCGCCCTGCGTCCGGGCTGATGCCGGATCGACGGCTCGAAGTCGGGCTCGGCGTCGCCGAGGTCGAGCCCCGCCCCTACGTGACCGAGCCCAAGGCCCGCGCAGGCCAAGCCTGGCTCACGGGGAACCTCGGCCGGAGCTGGAGCCTCAGCGGCATCAGCGCGTTCGACGACGACGCCGTGGCTGCGGGCGCCGCCCTCCGAGTCACTCCGCTTCGCTTCGATCGCTTCGCCGCCGGAGTGGAGCAGGAGCTCGGGTACGCCTGGTTCGCGTGGTCCACCCCCATGGCACTTCGCCTAGTCGATCAGACCTGGCTCTACACCGGTCCCAGGCTCGGCACCTGGGGCATCGACATGTCCTTCTTTCTGCCCGTCGGTCTGAGTGTGCGGGTGATCGACGGCCTCATGTTGCGGGCCGAATGGCAGCGGAGCTGGCAGGACTACAAGTACTACAACCGGCGAGACCATTACGGCCTGGCCATCGCGCACCAGTTTCCGTGAGCAGGCGCCTACGCGCTGGGGTAAGAGACTCACACTGACGCGCGGCGGGTACGGTGCGAACCCGGACTTTCTGCGAATAAACGCCCAATTTCCGACTGGCACGAGGTCTGCTTCGAAGGTCGCCATGAGTACCCGCATCGCGTGCCTCGGCATGCTCGCCCTGCTCTCCGGTTGCACGACCCTCGGTCCCATGCCGGCCATCACCGGCCAGTCCGTCGTCCCCACTCCGCGCCCGGGCGTCGAAGCGCAGGTCGCCGGCGTCCCCGGTTACTACCTCTCCGATTCGGTGAAGAGCGAAGGCAAGGGAACGACCGTGGCGCAGGCCGCAGTGATGGCCGAACCCGGTGAGCTCATCGGCTTGCCCGGACTTTCCGTCGGGGGCCGCTTCGTCGGCGACGACGAGAACGGCGGCTACCCCGAGCCCATGCTGCGCTACCGCCGCGGCCTCGACGATCGTGGGGTCTTCTCGGCGGGCGTGCTGGCGCACGGCGGCTATGGTCACGGTTCCGCGAGCGGCGCGTCGTACGAAGCCACCAGCGGCGGACTCGAAGCTGCGGTCGACGCCCGCGTGACGCCCGAGAGCCAGTGGCTCGAGGTGCACTTCACTGGCAGCCTCGGCTTGAGCGGCCTCGACGCCAACGGGGATTACTGTCTCGACGCCAACGGGCGCTGGGGCGTCGACTGCGACGAGCTTTCGACGAACCGCACCCACGCCAAGGCGAGCGGCTTCTATCCGTCGGTGGCGGGCGCCATCGCGCTCGACATCGCACGCCATCTGCACGGAGTGATGCACGGGGGACGCGTCGCTCTACACGGCGCAGTAGGTCGCATGCCGCGGGTGGAGTCGGCAGAGCAGAAAGACGACAAGACCTACACGGCGGTCGGGCTGTCTCTCACGCTCGGGCTGGGCGCGGTCGAGAGCGAGCCAAAGGCGAAAGAGCCCTCGCGCTGAGCTCGAGGCGCTTCGTCACTCGATCCAGCGGGCCAGAATGCACGAGATGTTGTCGGGGCCACCGTTCTCGTTGGCAGCCTCGATCAAGCGGCTGGTCGCCGTCGGGAGGTCGGGCGCGTTCACCACGATCTCGCGGATCTTCTCGTCCGTGACCGGCCCGGACAGGCCGTCGGTGCAGAGCAACATGGTGTCGCCCGCGCGCGGCGCTTCGAAGCGCGTGTCCACCTTCACCGTGTCCTTCATGCCGAGGGCACGGACGATCACGTTCTTGTGGGGGAAGTTCGCGATCTCTTCTTCGGTGAGTCGCTTCATCTTCTTGTAGTCGTTGAGCAGCGAGTGGTCCTCGGTGAGCTGCTCGATCTTGGCATCGCGCACACGGTAGATGCGGCTGTCTCCCACGTGGGCCAGATACACGCCGTCCTCCACGGCGAAGAGCGCCACCAGGGTCGTGCCCATGCCGCGCTGCTTCGCGTTCCGCTGCGCTTGCTCGTAGATCCGGAGGTTGCAGAGCTTGATCCCCGTCACCAGGCGGTTCTCTTCGTAACCCTTGGTGCGGTCCATCTTGTAGGGCCAGGTGCGCTCCGGGTCGTCGGCGGTCGCGGCGAAGAACTCCTGGAGCGTGTCGACCGCCATCTTGGACGCGACTTCACCGGAGGCGTGGCCTCCCATCCCATCCGCAACCACGTACAACCCGTACTCCGCGAAGATCGCGAAGTTGTCTTCGTTGTGGTTGCGCTTGCGGCCGACATCCGTCTGGCCAGCAACCTCGATTCGCAGGGGCCGACTCACGAGTTAATTCCGCGGAAGCGCTCTCTGTTTCCGCAAAATCCTTTTACCAGTCGAATCGAGCGGAACAAAGCGGGGACGAACGCCGGGGCGACGGGGTGGGGCCTTCCCCCCTCCGCCCCCAGTTTTTCCCCACAATCGCCGGAATCGGAGCGGTCAGTAGCCCGGGGCACGGCGGGGGCGAGGCCAGCGCGCCCGCGGGCCTTGGCGCGTGGCGGGCGCCCGGAGACGGCGTGGATTCAAGCGCACTTCTCGGAAGCGCCCCCCACCGTAGACGAGGAGGGTGGCGCTCCGGCCCGAGCTTTCCAGCACCTCGGCCAGCGCCTCGGGAGTGGAAACAGGCCGTCCGTCGACCGCCACGATCAGGTCCGCGCTGGGCCGAAGCCCGAGCGCCGCAGCTCGGCTTCCGGCCGACACCCCGAGCACTCGCACGCCTTTCACGACGCCGGCGTCCTGCGCGACCGCGCTCACGCCGAAGGGCGGCGTGGCGGCGGAGCCCGGCGCAGCTCGGAGGAAGCCCTTGATGGCGCTGACCGGCACCCCGACGGGCACCAGACTGCACGGCTTGTCAGGCAGCGGCGCGCAGGCCTGCGAGATCACCAGCACCACGTCGCCACGTTCGTCGATCACCGGTGACCCGAGCTCACTCGACTTGTGCTTCGACGCGAGCTCCACCGCTCCCGCCAGCGTCGCGCCGTCGGCGCCCGTCAGGTCCGTCGCGCCCTTCATCTTCACACTGACCGTCGCGACGTCTTTGACGCCCGGAGTGTAGCCCTCGAGCTTCGACTCGGGAGTGAGCGCGGCGCGCGAAGCCCGGAGACCCGGCACGGGCGAGCGCGTCGTGGGCTCGACGAGCGCTAGATCCCAAGCGCGATCGCTCGAAGCGACCTTGAGCGGGACCACCTTGCCATCCGAGAAGCGCACGTCGAGGTTGTTGCCGTGCCCGAGTGGAGAGAGCACCGTGAGGATGCGTCCGTCTCCCGCCAGCACGACGCCCATGGCGAGCGCTTTGCCGCCGCGCTGGATCACCACCACGCTGCGCTTGGCCCGCACACCTGGCGGCTCCGCGGGCGTGGCCTTCGCGGCTTTGGTGTCGGTCGCGTAGACGTCGGGCAGCTCGAGGGGCGCCGGCGGCTTCTTCGCATCCGCGGGCTTCGCGGGCTCGTTCGCCTTCGGCGGTTCGCCGGCCTTCCGAGCTCCGGGCGGTTCAGCGGGACGCGCAGGCAGAGCCGGAGTGGCTTGCGCCCACGCGAGCGACGCGCTGAACGAGAGCACGGATACACAAGAGACACCGAGCAACGAACGCCAAGCGGATCGAGAAATCACGGGCCAAGCATAGCGCCGTTCCCGCGACCTCCCAACGCGCAGGGGCTGCGCAGGGAAATCGGCTCGACGTCCGCTGGATCAGCGCGCTGGCGCGAGCTCGCGGATGCCCGTAGCACCGGCGACGATCACCCGATCGGCGCGCCCGACGAAGAGCCCGGTCTCGACCACACCCGGGATGCTCCGCAGCGCCCCATCGAGCTCCGCCGGCGTCGGAATGGGGCCTGCGTGCACGTCGTAGATGAAGTTCCCGGCGTCGGTGAGCCAGGGCGCACCGTTCCGCTCTCGGAGCTGCACTCGCCCGAAGCGCTCGAGCTCCCGCACGGTCGAGCGCTGCCCGAACGCGAGCACCTCGACGGGCACCGGCCACTTCTCACCGAGCAGCCCGCTCAACTTCGATTCGACGACGATGATGATGTTCTTCTCGGAAGCCCGATTGACGATCTTCTCGCGGGCGTGGCAGCCGCCACCGCCCTTGATCAAGTCGAGCGACGCGCTCACCTCGTCGGCACCATCGACGGTGAGCGCGATGCTCCACGGTCCGTCGTCACCGAGCAGCGGGATGCCGAGTGCCTCGGCTTGCGCTCGGCTCGCGTCGCTGGTCGCCACGCCGACGAGCTTCCGCCCCGCGCGCACGAGCTCGCCCACGCCGTCGATGAAGAGCTTGGCCGTCGACCCCGAACCCAAGCCGATGGTGCCCTCGGCCGGCAAGAGATCGAGCGCCGCCCGCGCGGCGAGACGTTTCGCTTCGTCCTGCGTCATCGCGGCGCAGGAAATCCTCCTGCCCTCGACCCGTCAAGCCCGTCCCGCGCGCGCCCACATCCGCACACAAACCTTCGGAAAAAAGATCGTGGTGCCGTAGGGATTCCATGCGTCTCATCGAGAGACCCCGCGCGAAGACCTCCTCGGAAGCCCCGAGGAAGAGCCGGCGTATGATGAGACGAACCCCCGTGACTCGATCCATGAAGACCGCCCGCGTCGCATCGCTCTCGCTGCTTGCCCTCGGATTTGCCGACGGTTGCGTGAGCTCCCAGAACCCGCGCCCGAACTACGCCCAGCCCTACCCGGGCGCCTACGCAGTTCCGCAAAACCCACCGCCGCCCGCCGCGCCCCCGCCGCCGGTCAACCGGCAGGTCTCGTTCTGGGGATTTCCCTTGCCGCAGCTCCCGCCTCCCCCGCCCGCGTCGGCGTTCCAGCTTCCTCCCGCACCATCGGGCTGGGGGAACCTCGGCGGCATTCCCATCCCTCCCCTCACCTGGCCGGGAGCGCCGGGTACGAGCCCCGCCACTCCACCGCCCGCGACTCCGCCTTCGACGCCCGCCGCCAAGGGCTTGAAGGGTTGCGGCGTAGCCAACGTCGGCGGCGAGCAGTTCTTGCTCGACTGCATGACGCCCCAGTACGCGCTGGTGAAGGACGCGAGCTTCTACGTGGTGCGCCGCCAAGCGTTCAACGCGAGCCCGGCCCACGAAGGTGCAGACGCCCTCCCCGCCAGCGTCGATCATCGGAGCGCCGGCACCGAAGGCCCGGTGCGCAACCAAGGCCCCGTCGGCGCGTGCACGGGCTTCTCGCTCTCCACGGCCATCGATCACGCCATGGCCACCTCGACCGGCTCGCCGGGCAACGTCAGCGTGATGCAAGTCTGGGCTCGCTATCACTATCCGACGATGCAGGACGCCGTCAGCGCCAACAAGGGCCGCTCCCTCAACAGCGAGAGCGCGTGGCCCTACGACAAGGTCGAGGCGTGCAAGTACTACTCGGGGCCCGGCTGCGATTGCGGCTCACTCCTCAACGTGTCGTGCAACCAGGCCGTCGACAGCGGCAAGCTCGGCCAGGTCGACGCCACACAATCGGTGAAGGTCACCAACATCACGCGCCTCCCCGACGGCGACCTCGCCGAGATCAAAGGCACCTTGGCCAAGGGCCAAGACGTGTGGTTCGCCATGTGGGTCGACGACTCGTTCCAGTCGGTGAAGGGCTCCCCCGCCGTGGTGCCCGACGGCGACTTCCGCGCCGGCGGCTCGGGCCACGCCATGGTGCTGTCGGGCTACAAGACCCAGAGCAACGGCACCTACTTCTTGATCCACAATAGCTGGGGCACGAAGTGGGGCGACGGCGGCTATGCCTGGATCCACGAGAAGACCCTCGCCACGAACCTCCGTTACTCATACCTCGTCGACGTGAGCACGCCGAGCGGCGGCGACAAACCCAACAAGCCCGGCGAGCCCATCCCGCCCGCGGCGAGCCCCGGCGATTGCCCACCCGGCATGGTGCCCGACAGCGGCATCCCTGTCTGCTTGCCGCCCTGCCCCGACGGCAGCCCGCGCCACTTCAACACCTGTCCCGTCGCGCAGAACCAAAACCAATGCCCCCCTGGCAAGGTGAACATCTTCGGGTTCTGCGTGACCGCCCCGAAGCAAGGCTTCGGTCAAGACGCAGCCACTGGTGTGAAGCACAACTGCGGCCCCGGCGGCTGCACGTACTTCGTGCCCAAAGGCAGCGCCGGCTGCAACCTGCCGGTGTGCGTGAAATCCTGCCCGAGCCCGAAGTATCTGCTCACGTCGGGACCGCTGGGCTTGGGGTGCGCGGAGTAGGGGTGGGCTCGCGCCCCAACATAGGCTCTCACTCTGCTCTCACTCCCCTCCCTCGATCGACGTGGACGACTCTGGGGTCGAAGGCCGAAGTCGGAGACCGAACGCGCGCATGAAGTCGCGCCCGACGGGGCGATTCGTGCGAGCCGGTATCCAGGTCCGCCACGATTCGCCCCCGATGGTCACGGGAAAAGAACCTGACGCCCCAGAAGGTCTCCCCATGCACTTCGGGAGGATGCGGTGGTCGTGACGTTGCGTCATGTATGCATGCGTGTGCGGTTTCTCACATTGCGAGGAACGAAGTTCCGTTCGCACACGGCTCGCGTGCGCATGCGCACGGACGTTGCGCGCAGGTCAGACGATCCGGGTTGAGCGACGAGCACTTCGGGAGCAGAATCGAATGCGAACGCTGGAGGGTAGGACGATGGCGACGATGACTCGACGTGGCACGGTTGTTCGCACTCTGGTTGGTTGTGCGCGGGCAGCACTTGTGTCGCTGGGGGGGGTGCAGCGATCATGCCAGTTGGCAGTCGTTGCGCTGGCATCGATGCTTGCCGCGCTGGTCGGCTGCTCGGCGGGTGAAACGGAAGAAGTAGGCGACGGTACGGCGCCTCTCGTAACCGACATCGTTCCAACCTCCGACTACTGCAACTCTGGGCTAAAGGGGGGCGAGTGCGTGTCGGCGCCTCCCGCTGACTCCAGCGCGCTCGATCGCTTCAACGTCGACGGGGAGTTCGACCCCAAGGAGTACGCGAACGCTCTCGAACTTCCGTACACAGACATGAAGCTGAAAGCCACTGCCAAGGTGTACGTCCAGACCGTGTGGAACAAGCAGAATCCCGACTTGCCGATTCGGCCTGGGGGGCGTCTCTTCGTCTACTTCAAGGACATACCGTTCAACGCGTTCGACGTGGTTCCTTCGTCGGAGTGGGGCATGAGGGTCTACGTCGACGGCACCCGCTTCGCGGGTTCGAAGATGTGCTTTGACTCGGCTGACCGTCGCTACGACGTGAACTTCGTGCAACACGCGGTGACGACGATGCGCCCCGTCGGTGGCACCAACACTTGTGATGTGCTCACGCAAGGCTGGACCACTGCGGCCAACACCGCCCCGCAGTTCGCGGTGAAGGGATGCGCGCCGGATCCAACGACAGCCAAGGTGATCAGGTGCAGCGGCGAGCTCAGCATCTTCATTGCATCCGCCGACTTGGTTCCGCCGGTTGTTGGCCCGCAGAAGTTGACTCCGGGTATCGGCTTCGGTGTGACCAGCCGGCGCGGCACCGGCGCAATGCCCGAGTACCTCGCCGCCCTCGCTATCGCGTACCCCTTCCTGGAACTTGGCGACCGCACCAAGTTCCCCACGCTACTGTTCGGCCCACCCGCCGGTCCGCAGAGTTTCCCGCTGAAGATCATGTCGTGGAACGTTCGGCGCTTCGCGTCGCCAGGACTCAAGGGGCCGTTCGCCGCCGTGGGCTCAGGTGACATCGGTGAGTTCCTCGCTCCCTACGACGTGGTGGCCCTTCAGGAGGGCTGGGACAAGGGCGCCGTCGAGACGATCCATGACCACGCCAATCAGAAACGCAAGGCGCTTGGCCTTGCACCTTTCGCACTCCACGGTCCGATCGATTTCAACCCTTCGCTGACGAAAGCCATCGAGCAATCCGTCGGAACCGTTGGACTGTGCGCATGGGCGACGATTCAGCCAGGCTCGTCCAAGGAGGGGAAGTGCGAAACCAGCGGAACCCACGGGGGCCTTTGGGTCCTGACTGCGCTTCCCTTGGCGCAGTCAGGGCGCCAAGTATACTCGGACTGCAAGGGCGAGGATTGCTTTCGCGCGAAGGGGGCGCAGTGGGTGCGTCTGTACGTCAACCCACCGACGAGTGAGAATCAGGCCTGCCACGGTGACGTGTTCGACGGGGTCGTCACTCAGAGCGGCTGCGATCCACTGGGGAGCGGAGATCACTTCATCGACATCTTCAACACGCACCTACAAGCCAGCTCCCCTCAGCTCTGCGACGCTCTCGCACTCGACAGCCTCGCGGAGGTCAAGAACCTGGTGCTCACGGCGTCGGTCAGCCCCTATGCCGCGGTGGGACTCCTCGCGCTCCAAGCACTCGTTTCCGCCGACCTGAACTGTGGTTCGTCGGACGAAGGCGTCCGCAAGAAGCAACTCCAGGAGTTGAACGCTTACGTGGCTTCCGTGGCCGCGAAGGACCGCCCCGCGATCATTGTCGGTGATTTCAACCTCGACGGTAAGGCGCTGGCCGCCGGTGGCGAGTACGCGACTTTGGTCAAGGAGCTCCACCTCGGCCCGCCGAGCCCGGTCGCTTCCACCGATGACCAGGCTACGCCCTGGCCGAACGACTACGACTGGGACGTCGACCATAGCGATGTCGTGCGCACTTTGGAAGACGAACCTGGTTTCCCAAGCGGCACCGGCACATGGATCGGCGACAACGGCGGCACGATCGTGCCGAACAAGCCCTGGGCGGGCGACTTCGACGGAACGGAGCGCTTCGACTACATCTTGTTCCGCCCTCCTGCGGCGCCGAACACCTACGCCTACGAGAAGGTCGACTGGATCGCGATGAAGAACGGCACGGACTACGTCTGGTCCTCGCCATGGCCCGGCCTTCCGTACAACTTCGGCGGGCCACCCAAGCGCTACTCGGACCACAAGCCGGTGATTACGTCGTTCCGGTTCGCACCGCTGGCGGTTCCTGGGCGATTCCATCCAACCTGGAAACACGACGTACTCCAGCGCATCGCCAGCGCCGACGCCACCGGCGAGGAAGATTGCTGGACCTGCAAAGCGGTCGACCTCCGTGCCGAGTACACCTGGGTGGCGGTCCAAGGTGGCAAGACCGATTCAGCATCAGGTACCGGGAAGGAATGCAGCAACAACGACCACGTGTCGTACCCGCCCGATTCATGCTCCGCGAATTGGAAGCACGCGGATTCCCACGACGGTTCCGCAGGAGCCTCGCATTACTTCGCTGCCGAACTTTGGGACGTGGACTCGTCAGGACCGAACGACCTCCTGCACGGCAAGACCGGGCAACGGATCAAGTGGGACGCTGGCGTGCTGACGTTGCACGACGACAAGTCACAAGCGCTACTCATGGGTTGGCCATTGAACGACAACGAGCCTGTTTCCCAGTGCACCGGTACGCAGCCGGTCAATATGTGCTTCCTCACCGACCCAGACGAACTCGGGCCCGGACAGCAATTCTGAGCGAGGACAAGATGAGGACCCGGAACCTGATGGTCATACTCGCTTTCCAATGGCTCGTGGGTTGCGGTGCCGAAGATTCGCCAGCGCACTCCCCCGGGAGTGGAGGCTCCGCCGGGGCGGGCGGTGTCGGCGGTTCCGGCAACGAGCTCTGCGCGAAAGCGTGCTCGGTGACCACGACCTGCGACTCACAGGCAGACGTGGTCGCGTGCGAAGCACAGTGCAAGAAGGAGATAGCTGGCCTCGGCTACTTGAATGGTCCGGTCGCCCTGAAGTACTTCCAGCAATTCGCGGCGTTGGACAACGACAAGGACTGCCTCTACTCGAAAGGCGGTTTCGCTTGGTGGTGGTGGACGAAGAACCCCGATCGCATCGATGCGCTCGCGGAACAGGACGTCCTACAAGAGTGCAAAGATGTGTGGCTTGCCTGCATCGGGCCCACGGCCACGCAGGACGGATTCCGCGAACTCTGCTTCCTATCCCACTACCGGTACAGTGCGAAGATCCGAACGAAGGTCAAGGCTTGCTACTCCTTGAAATGTTCACCCACGGAGCCGGACGCTTGCGTCGCCTCTGAACAGGTGAAGGGGGAGCCTTGGCTCGCTGGCGTGGAGCAACCGAACCTGCAATGAACACGGGAGCCGCACTCCTCACCCACGCCCTCGCTGCAGTCCTGCTCGGGGCGTGCCAGTTGACACCCGAGCGACAGTGCGAGCTCGCCGATGATCACTGCGAAGGGGCCATCGCCGTGCAGTGCCGGGACTACGATACTCCGACGGGCAACGGCTCGCGCTTCACTCGCACGCGCTGCCTGAGCCCAGACACCTGCAAGACCGACGCTTACGGCGCGTTCTGTACGCTGGATCCGCAGGTTGATCCCAGATGTGACCCGGGAACATTCTGCGAGGGCAACGTGGGGGTGAGCTGTCGCAGCGGTTACCGTGTCACATGGACCAAGTGCGGCATATGCTCGGTCAAGGATGGAGTACCCTCCTGTTCTGGCGGCGTCGGCCACGGCTGCGGCAAGGGTTGCCCGGCGGGCGCGACCTGCGTCGGTTTGGAGTGCCACGTGACATGCGACTGCCCAACCGGCACGGAGTGCGCCTCGTGCAGCGATTTCGGCGCAACTGCGGGAGACTTCTGGACCTGCGTGAATCACGTCTGTCAGCTCGTCGACGCGACGCCGTGAGCTCCATGCCCTCGGCCTGCGAGCCGTCAGGTGGACTTCGACACCGGGGTCGTCGACGTTGCCAAGGGAAACGGCGACATCGTGCTGGCGCAGCTGAACCCGACGACGGGCGCCATCGAATGGCACAAGGTCTTCGGCACGACGAATTGGGAGTACGCGTCGCACCTCGTAGTGGCCGCCAACGGCGACATCGTCCTCGCCGGGAAGGCGAGCGAAGCGTTCTCCTTCGGAGGGCCTACGGTGACCGGAACGAATTGCGTGAGGCTCACGTCGACTGGTGGACATATCTGGACCTTCAGCGACGGCTCCGAATGGGGCGCGCCCAATGGCCTCGTGCTCACTTCGGGCGGAGGCGTCGTGCTCGGGGTGAGCGCCGGCGCCTTCGGGAGTCAGGGTTACGTGCTCGCGCCGTGAAGCGCGGCCTCCCCGAACTCCTCCACTTCCCGAGTTCGCGCCTCGAGCTCAGCCTGCCTTCGCCGTCCGGATCGTCTCGCGCGCCTTCGAAAACTCGAATCCATCCATCTGCGCCTGAATCTCCGTCGCCGCCGATCCCGAAGGCAAACGTGTCGCCGGCCGTGAGCGCGATGTAAGGGTCGCCTTGCTTCATCTCGAGCTTCTCCGCGGACACGACCGGCTTCGACCAGAGCGCGCCTTTCCCGTCTTGCGTGACTTCGAACGCGAACGCGGGGGAGGCGGGACGCGCGTAGGTGCCGACATGCTTGTTCCACCCAGACGGCGAGGTCCCGCGGCCGCCGAGCAATGCGCATGCCCAGAATTGCGGAGCCAGCGGGGTCGGATCCCGCAACCCGTTCGAATCGGGTTCCGAGCCGCGCAAAGTGTGCGAGACGTGGGCGCTACTGACGCGCGCCAACCAGAACCGCGACCGGCATGGGGGCGGGCTCCTGTTCCACAGCGGCGGCCAACGCTTTGCAGAGCTCTGACGCAGTGCAGGCTGCACCCCCCGAAGCCATGCTCGCGGCATGCGGAGACAACCACTCGTTCCCCAACACGACGAGGTCTCTGGAGCGCAGTTCCAGGCGGGTGACGTCGAACGCCGGGGGCTCCGGCGTCAAGCCGAGCACCTTGGTGACCACGCTGTTCGCGAACTCGATCGCCTGGGATGGATCCAGCCGGGCAGCCGCACGGTGTTCGGGGTCGTTGGCGAGCGTGTGCGGGTGGTTCAGTCGCGAAGCGCGGCCCTCCCTCACCACCCAGGCAGGGCACTCCCCGATCGACACGACCCATGCATGCTCCGGATGCAGCAACGCGGCGACCACCGAGGTACCGATGCCGCGCAGATCCTTGCGAGGGCCCATCACGGTCGAAAAGAGACCGGCGGGGATCTTTTCCGCTGACAGTAGCCACGCCGACTCGTGCCCCTCTAGGACCGCTCGCCGCAGGGCAGGTGCGACGTCGGCCTCGCTCATCAATGCCCTGTCGAACTCGGCGGCGAATGCCGCGATGCACGCTTCAGCGGCGACGACGGACGCTTCGTCCTTGTAGTTTCCCTCGGCCAAGGCGAGCACCAGGCAAGACGCCGACCCGCACTCGACGGGTTTGACCAGTACTGCGCTGGTCGTCGAGCGAAAGACACCACGTCTCGTGATCGCCGCGCCGTCGAAGCCCGCCACGCGGATCGCTACTTGCCCCTCCAGGCCCCATCCGACGGAGTGCCCATCCTCAGCGAGCCTCTGGCTTCGGGTTCGCGCGAGCGCCAGGCGGTCCACGCACTCAGCAAACGGGCTGGTGGCGACGCCTGTCAAGCGCGAGCCGCAAGCCGCATCGTCTTGCGCGTGGACGTCGATGGCCTGGCGAACGACCAGTTCGGCTTCTCCATGGCGGTGAACGGCGACACGGCGCTCGGCCGAGCGCTGCAGCGGGCGATCGCGCCCGCGATTCGGGGTCTCGGCCGCACGCACCGGCTCCGAGGCTGGTAGCTTGAGCGCATGGGCTCGAGGTGTGCGTCGGTGGCGACCTTCGCCGCGATCCTCGTCGCGAGCGCCTGCTCCAACAAGGCGCGCGTCGATGAGGTTCTGAAGAAGTCGGACGCGAGCGTTTCCGCGCGCGCGTACGTTTCGTGGACGAAGCCTTCCACTCGCGTCGGCCAAGGCCTCATCGACCAGCCGGCGTTCACGCTGGACGTCAGCCGTGACGGGGCACCGCTGGATGTCCCGCGAGCTCCCAACACGCCCCCGGGCTGGTGTGCCCCCGAAGACAAGGCGAGGTATCAACTGTTCGTCGACGGCGCGCGCGGCGTGGTCGCGCAGCGTTGCGCGCCTGCTGATGCGTGGACCGTCTTCCTCACGGGCAAGCGCTTCGCACACCTCGACTGCCAGGCCAATGCGGGCGCGAACGCGACGCCCGACCTCGCACGAACCGGTTCCGTTCTCGACCGGGCTGGAGTGCTTGCGGAGTGTGCCTTCGGGCCCAGTGACTCGATGTACTCGTTCGACCGAAAGCTCGACGCACTGGTGCACGACGTCCAGGCGTTGGGCGCTTCCGACGCGCAGACCGCCCAGCTGATCATGACCACGCTCGACGCCTACGTCGCGCACGACCGCGACGACTGGCCGCGCGCCCTGTGGAAGATGGACGGCGAGCGCGAGCTCGCGTTCATGAAGGATCGCGCGCTCGCGGCCGGGGTCTACCCAGCGACCGAGGAGCTTGCCCTGGAACGCCTCGCTAGCGAAACCAAGCCTCCGACCCTCGCGCTCCTGGCTCACGTCGTGCCTGGCGACGACCCTCGCGTGTCGGCGCCCGCCGCGAAGGCGGCGAAGCGCTTGGTCGAGGCTACGGACGCCGGCAAGACGAAAGCGCCCCGCGACCACGCGCTGACGCTGCTGCTCGCCGCGCTCGCGAAGCACGACCCCGCGCGCGCCGCCGAGATCGGCTACGACGCCCTGGGCGGCGGGTGGGCGAACGACGGCGCCGCGCTGGCCGTCGCCAACGCCAAGCATGCGTGCGCTGCGGCGACGACGCTCCTCTCGAAGTGGCATGCGGACGAGCCGCGCTGGCTCGAGGAGCGGTGCGCCAAGGGAGCGAACGTCACGTTCGCCCCAAGCCTCGCCGCAGTCCGAAGCGAGTCCGGCAAACGAAAGGCGCTTCGCGACACCGATTACTCCGCGCACCCCCTCGTACCCATCGGCCTGGCACAGGATGCCTTGGTCGCAGTCGCGTGCTCGAAGCGGCGCTGACGCGGCTTGCGGCCTCTGCACCCGCCTCGGCGCTCTCGGCTGGGTTCGTCGGTTGCTCCGGCGGCACGCAGCCGTCGGGCACGACGACCTCGCGCAGTGAACTACCCGATGCGACTCACTCCGTAGAGATCGAGGCGCTGGGTCAGCGTAGCGAGCGCGACGCGCGCATCCGGTGCCGTTAGGGCATCCAAGAGAAGGCGCTCGTTGCCATCCGCTTCAACCGCGAGCACAGAGTATCGTGCCGTAGCGAACGGCCATGGTGCCGCGCGTCGCGCGACGACACGCTCGACGCGTTCGAGCTCGAGCTCGAGCTCGAGCTCCGCGCCCGCCACCCACCACGAGTTGGGGCCGAACCTGAGGAGCGAGCCCTCGGCGCCCGCGAATCGGAGCCAACCTTCGGTGGAGGCCCGATAGGGGTCGCCCTCGGTGGTCGAAGCCGAGAGCTGCAGGCGTGCGCGTGCGCCGTCCGCCCGTTCGAGCTCGTTCGCGATGCCAGACACCTCGAACGGAACCGCACGCTCTTGGCTCGCGGTTACTCCCCGCACCATCCGAACCGCCAGCACGGCGGCGACGATGCGAAGCACGAGCGTGATTTGTCCCGCGGCGGGCATCAAAGACGCGACGAGCCATGTCAACCACCAGATGCCGACGGGACTTCTCGAGTGCTCATCGGAGTCCAACGGTGCCGAGCGCCAGATCTCGGTAAGCATCCGGTAAGGGCGAATCAGGTTGATGAACGGTACGAAGAAGCCCCAGATCGCCCAATAGCGGCGGTAGCGAGGCGTCACCTCACAGGCACGCAGGTTTCTGTAGGCAGTGGCGAACCAAGTGAAGAAGCAGGGTACGATCACGAGCTGCTGGGCATAGCCTGCCTTCAGCACGACGCCGGCTGGCGCGCTCCCAACCAAGAGCGCGAGATCCGTCGCCGCAGCCAGCGCCAGGAACGCCATGGTGACGCTGGCGCTGAGCACGCTCGACCGAAACGCGACCGGCGGAACTCGACGCTTGTGGGACTTGCGCCGCCTCCTCATGCTTTGAACATACCCGAGCTCGTCAGGGGGGTCGCCTCCTGCCCAACGTGGAGCGACAGGAGCCTTCGCCTGTCCGACGACGAGACGCGCGCCTTCTTCACCCGCCTCATGGACGAAGACGGGGGATGCTGTGGGGCCGGACGACCTACGAGAGGATGGAGAGCTACGGGCCGGCCGTCGCGCGTGGCGAAGCGGAGGCGCCGCCGGCCGTGCGCGAGTGGGCCGTCAAGCTCGAGACCAAGCCGAAGTACGTAGCGTCGTCGACGCCAAGGAGTTCCCGTGGACCAACAGCCAGTCAAGTCAGCCGCCCGAGCACGGGCATCAGCATGAACACAATGGCCGCCCAGCGGGCTGCGGAGCTTGGGCTCGTGGAGAGCATCCCAGCCACGAACAGCGACAGGCTCGATTGGCCGAAGCTCCACGGCGAGAAGCCACCGTCCAGGCCAGCCGCCAGAGCCGGTACGAAGGTGAACAGGTGCAGGCGTGCGGGTCCCGGCGGACTCGCCGAATTTCCCTGGACTGCGACCACCTCGGCGACGACGAAGAGGATGAGAGCAAGCCGGAGCCAGGCGAGAGCGCTGCCAGCGGGCTGAGCACCAGCGAACGCGACCAGCGGTGAAAGCACCACGACATCCAACGCCGGCGAACGACGAAGGAGCCTTCGTGCGCGATGAGCGAGCGGACCGAGTGCGAGCGCCATGACGATCGACATCCGAGAGCTCATGGCTTCTGCGTCACGCACCGGTAGAAGTCGTTCACCTCGGTGCCACACGCGAATCCGGCCGCCCCGAGTACGATGAGCTCGCCTGGCCCACTCGGGACTCCAGCCGCGGCGGCCGCTCCGGCGGCGACGCAAGTTCCCGCGGTCTTCAGGCCCTGGTTGAAGCAGTCTCCGTTCGGCGATACCTGCGGCGGGACGGGCATCTGCGTGCCGGGTGGCATGGGAAGGAGCTGCGGCTTGGGTCCCGTCGCGCGAGCGTCCACGCCGCCCTGACGCGAGAGTTCGCGCGCTATGGCTTCCGCGTTCGAGACGGGCCTAGCTTTGGGTGCCTTCCTGTTTTGGTCGATCAGCGACTGAACGGACTTTGGAAGTGAAGCGCTCGTTGGAGCCGCTTGCTTCGAACTGGGTGCCGCCGGGAGCGTTTCCACTGGGATTCGGAACTGCTCGAGGCTTCGCGGTTGGACGGGTCTGGGCATGGCCTGCAATCGGTCGACCTCGGAGCCAGTTGCTTCGATTCTCGCCGGTCCCACCCCGCTAGCGAAGCGCCGCGAGGGGAGGCCGCGGCGAAGCCCGGGAGAGGCGTGGGGTCCGACGGCTCGCCGAGCCAAGCAAGGTACCCCGCCCTCGCCATTCCCGCGCCGAGTCGCTGTGTTGTGTCGGGTCGGCGCGGGGTCTAGACTGACCTCGGTGTCGAACCGCCGCGCCGAGTCGGCGCGCGCATCGGAGGCCTCTGCCATGGTTCAACTCAAGCGCGGCTCCGTCACCTGGCGCTCACGCCTCCGTCCGACCCTGCTCCTCACGGGGCTGACCGGCGCCGCGCTCGCGGCTCCACCTGGCTGCGCCACGGACGACAGCGAAGGGGGCATCGCCGGTCCGACCGTGGTCACGCCGCCCAAAGACGCCCAGGTCGAAGGCCCGAGCACGTCGGACGCATCCGACGGTCCAGCGTTGACCTTGTGCACGGGGGACCAGGACTGCGCCGGAAGTCCCCTCGGCAAGTACTGCAACACGGCGAGCGGACAATGCGCTGCGTGCAGCCCCTCGAGCACGGCGAGTTGCCCCGCAGGGTTCTATTGTGATCCGAAGGCCCTCACCTGCGTAGTGATCTGCACGGCAGGGGAGCTCCACTGCGAATGCAACGAGCTCATGCAGTGCGACCCCGGGCCCCCCGCGAAGTGGATCCCCTCGTCGCCTGCCGTGGTGTGTGACGCGAACGCTGGCCAGGCTTGCGACGCGAAGACTGGGGCGTGCCAGGTCCTGACCACCACCGGCGGGACCACGCCCACCGGCACTTACTACCAGTACGCTGTGTTCACGCTGGACAACAGCGAGTTCAAGGGAGGTTGCGGTCTGGATGCGGACGGCGACACCCTCTACGTAAACCGAGACGGGGAGAACCTCGACGTCTACACGGTCACGCTGGAGGACACGGATCAGGACGGCAAGCTCGAGCCGAGCCAGCATCCGGACAACGCACTGGCACCGGGGCCGATGGAGAAGCGCACGCTCAAGTTCGTGAAGACCTACACCAAGACCACCGACAAGGTGCCCCTCGGCGTGCCATGGGACACCGAGATCTTCGTGCAGCTAGGGGGCATAGCGACGAACGGTCCGACGCCCAACGGCAGCATCGGCCAGTACCTGTTTGCAACCCAGGCCACGACGCTGGTCGCCGCTCCCACGCTGTCTTGGTCGGGAGATCCGCTACAGATCATCGGCTACGGTGAGAAGGACCATCGCTTCTACGCCGGCGACGCCTATGCCCGGCGGGTCTACTCCTTCTGCGAAGCGTCCAAGCGTTGGGTTGCGGAGTTCGCCTTCCCGAGCTTGGCAGGGGACCATTTCGACGGGATGGAAGTGGTCGTCGACCCCAAGACCCAAGTCCAATACGTGTACGTCTCCGACATGCAGTCGGATTTCCTCGGACAGTACCGACGCGACGACTCCGGTGGTTGGGTCCAGGAGAACTTGTTCAAGTACGCCGACGGCACGGGCGGCGATGTCGAGGGCATGGGGTTCGGGGCGTTGAATCACTTCTGGGCGGCCAACTGCGGTTACCCAGTTGGTGTGACCGGCAAGCACGTCCTCTACGAAATCGGCGGCGGAGACCTCGACAAGTACACCACCCCGCTCAAGTGACGTCGACGTCGCGCTGGTGACTGCCAGCGTCGGTGCGCGAGCGGCGGTCAGATCGTGCCAGGACGATAGCGCTCCCCGCGGCGTCACTCGTCTTCGGCCGGCGCATCCTCTCCGACCACGGCGCCACCCCAGCGGCGTGCGCTCGGCCGTTCGATGGTTCGAGCCAGCTTGTCGCGCTGGTCGGCCTTCAAGATCATCAAGAGCGCCTTGATGAGCTCCACGCGCTGCTGCATGCGCGCGCGCGGACCTTTGCCGAGGTCGAGCTGGGTGGCGTCGAATGCATCCCTCTCGAACGCGTCGATGAGACGCTGCATGCGCTTGGAGAGCTCTTCCCGGTGCTTCTTGTTCGCAGCCGCGGCATCGTAGCGAGCCAGAATCGGCTCGACGCGCTGGCTCTGCGTGGTGTCCAGCCCGAGCAACGACGTCACTCGCGCGTTGCGACGCTTCGCATGATCCAAAGCTCGTTCTTTTTCGATCTCCGCCTCCGACTTGGCTGGTTTGGGTGGAGGGGCGGGCTTGCCCAGCTCGGGACGAGCCGCCGAGTGCGGTCGGGTCACGGGCCTGGGCTGCGCGGGCACGGGGGCCACGGCCGGCTCGGGCGTCGCGCCAGGTGGTGGGTGACGCTTGCGCAGGAGAGCGGCCAGCGCCTTGCGTTGATCGGCACGGAGCACCTCGTGCAGCTCGTTCAGCGCCCGAGCCTCGGTGGATCGGCGCTCGGCGGTCACCTTCTCCAACACCGCGTAGTGGGGCGCGAGCTTCTTGTCGTCGATGCGTCCCTCGTTCACGCCCGCGATGATCGCAGCGACGAGCTCCCGGTACGCTTGGCCTACGACTTCGTCATCTTTGGGGGGAACCCAGAGCTTTTCGTCGATGGCGTCGAGGGCCGCTTTCTGCTCTTCGCTCGAGTCGATGCGGCGCGCGGCGTCGAGGACCGCGCCAGCGGTTCCGAAACGGATCACGCGGCGCTCGTGCCGTGGGGCACCGGCGTCGACAGCCGGCGCCGCACCCGAGGCCCCGGCAGTCACGGAGGGTGTTGCGGACATCCGCGCCGGTGCGGAGCTCTCGACCGCGCTGGCGCTGGCAGCCACGCCAGATGGGGCCTTGTCCCCGATGCAGGCGAGCGGGATGGTCAGGGGCAGCAAGATGACCGATCGAACGATGCCAAAACCCACCGAGTCCGAGGGTACGCGGCGGCGGAGCTCCGGTCGAGTGCAGCCCGCAATGTCGCGTCGAGCCCGAAGCGACGCGAGGGGTCACCCTCGTCTCTAGCTCAGCCATTCGCGACCACACAGCCCGCACGGCGCGGACGCGCTCACTCCTCGAGTCCGCGGAATCGGCTGCCGTGCGGGTCGGTGCGAGACTCGTCTCTTGAACGCACCCCAAAGCCGGCCTATCGACAGCGGATGGCCGACGAGAGCTCAGACAAGGACGACGCTGCCGCAACCAAGTCCGACGCCGAGGAGGGCGAGCGCCCGAGCCTCGTCGAAGAGGTCGAACCGGAGATCATGGCACCGCGCGAAGTGGCGCCGAGGCCGAAGCCGCACCTGCCACCGCCGCCGCCCAGCCTGCGCGTCGCGGACATCCGTCCCCTCTCGATGACGGGCAACCCCAAGCTGGCTCGCGACCTGATGACGCGGCAGCTCTTCACCATCGGGCCCGATGACCACTTGGTCTCGTTGGAAGAGCACATGGAGCGCTTTCACTTTCGCCACCTGCCGGTGGTCGAAGACGACAAGCCGGTCGGACTGATCAGCCTCGCCGACCTGCTGCACGCCTCCTCGAGCTTCCTCACCAACCTGGCCAAGGAGGTCGACGAGATCGTCCACCAGCTGCCGGCAAAACGCATCATGAAGCAGGACTTCGTGACGGTGCGCCCCGGAGAGTCATTGTTGGAGGTCGCCGCCATCATGTGGAGGACCCGCGCCGGCTGCGTGATGGTCACCGAAGAAGACGGCAAGCTCGTGGGTATCATCACCCAGGGCGACTTCGTGAAGCTCAGCCACCACCTGCTCGAGCGCCAGGTCTGACTGCGGCGCCCGTCGAGCTGCGCGCTCAATCGTCCAGCGTGCAGCCGAAGCCTGCGGTCAGCGCGCGACGGGTCTCGCTGCCTCGTCGTTTCGATCTCGCGAACGTAGGTCACCTCGGGTTGCAGCCACGCGTGTCGAGGCGCCCCGGCCGAAGCGTCGATGCCCAAGAGCCACAGGTATCGATGGGACCGCTCGTCTCCTGAGTAGTCGGTTCCCGCGGTGAGCCACGAGTGCCCGCCCTCACCATCACTCGCGCATCATCTCGTCGTGGAGCTGCTGGACCTCGGGGTTACCGGGCAAGAGCTTCACGGCCTCAGCGATCTCGCGACGCGCCCGCGCCCGATCTCCGCGCGCCCACGCGAGGCGAGCCCGACCGATGTGCCCGAGCGGGGTGGCCGGGTCCTCCTTGCGGGAGCGCTCGAGCCACTCCTCGGCTTGCTTCAGGTCGCCCCTGGCGTCGAGGTTCTGCACGGCTTTTCCGGCGTAAGCGATCGCCAGGTACTTGTGAGCCATCGGGTAGTCTCGGATCCCGATTGCCAGGTTGGCTTCGTCGATGGCCTTGTCGAACTGCTTCCGGCCGTTCAGGTAGTGCGCGTAGTTGCCGTGTGCCCAAGCGGACGTCGGATCGAGTCGAGTCGTCGCGACGTAGCAGATCTCGGCAGAGTCCCACTCCTGTCGCGTCTCGTAGATGTCGGCGAGCCGCCGGTAGGCGCGGAAGCGCTGGCCCGGGTCGTCGCTGCCTTCGATGACGGCTCGCGCGTGGAGAAGCGCTTCGGCGGGGTGCTCCTCCAGATGTGCGATGTCCATTTCGAGGAGCTCGATCTCCGGATCGTTCGCACGGATGCCGCGCGCGGTCTCCGCCGCGGCGTGGGCCTTCGAGAAGTCCTTGGCGTAGAGGTGGAGATAGCCGAGGCGCACGTGTGCTTCCACGAGCTTGGGGTCGAGAGCGAGCGCGCGATCCACGTGTGCGTGCGCTTGCTTCAGCGCGGCCCGTTCGAAGTCGAACCCGGAGCGGTAACCGAGATCTTGCTCGACCTTCGCCAGTCGCGCCCAAGCCGGGGCGTAGCTGGAATCGATCTTGATGGCCTGGTCGAGTAGGGCCTTTGCGGCGAGCACGTTGGCCCGATTCTCGCCCGTCAGCGTCAGATGTTTCGCTTGCATCACGAGTTGGGCCTGCTTGGGTGCGTCCGCCGGAACGTCGAAGCGGGTCGCCGGCACCGGAGACGTCACCGGGGGCGGCCGCCAGCTCGGTTCGCGAAGGTTCCAGAGCTGGACTCCCCACTCTGCCGTGCCGACGGCGAGGAGCGATCCGTTCTTGGAGAACGCGGCCTTCGTGTAGTGCACCGTCGGCGACTCGAAAGAATCGATCACTTCGCCGCTGATCGGCTCCATCACGCGGAGGCGACCGCCACCCGCCACGACCAGCTTGCTCCCGTCCGGCGAGAACGCCGCCGTCCAGACGGGAGCGGCGAAGCCCTCGATGCTGCGCAACAGACTGGGATGACCCGGAACGAAGCTCCAGAGCTTGGCGGTCTTGTCGTCGGATGCGCTGACGAGGTGCTTTCCATCTGGCGAAAACTCCACGGTGCCCACCGTCGCCGTATGGCCTTCGAGGGCGGCCACCCTTTCCCCGGTCGTTGCGTCGAAGATCTCGATGAGCGGCTTCTTGCCCGCTACGGCGATCCACTTGCCGTCGGGCGAGAACGCGAGCGCATCGCCGCGACCTTCTCGCGGGATGGTGCGCACGACCTTGCCGTCGAGCTCGGACACGGTGAGGTCGCCTGCCCAACCGCTGATGGCGAGATGCTTTCCGTCCGGCGACACGCGCACTCGAGCCACGCCTCTGTTGGTGCCGGGGATGACTCCGTCGAGCCCACCGGTCCGGAGCTTCCAGCGGCGCACCTCGGCGTTGGTGGAGGTGAACAGAAGCGTGCCGTCGCGCGACACGTCGCCGCTGAAGACGCGCTGTTGGTGTCCAGGCAACGACCGCGCGATGCGGCCCGTGCCGAGGTCCCAGACCTTGACCGCTCCGTCGCTGCCCGCGCTCACCAGCTCTCCGCCGTCCGCCACGAACGCGACCACCGCCACGATCCCCTGATGCCCGGTGAGCTGGCGATCGAATTGGAGTCTCCCCTTTTCACTCTGTGGTGCCTCGTGCACCCTGATCATCTCCGAGCCCGAAGCCCCGGCCGGCTTTTGCTTGGGGGCCGACAGCTTCTCGAAGGCGACGTATGCCGCCAGAGGCAGCACCACGAGCACGGTGAACAGCGCGGCGATGATCAGCGCGAGTCGAAGCACTCGAGATCTGGGTCGCGCAGCACGCGCGAGCTCGAGTCTCGCGGCTCGGGCCGAAGGGAAGCGCCGGGAAGCTTCCGGCGCCAGCATTCGATCGAGCCATTCCTCCAATGGCCCCGACACCCGAGCTCGGCTGCGGAAGTCCGGCCGCTCTTTCTTTTGCGGGAGTTGGGCTGGGGTGAGGTGAGTGAGCAGGTGCACGCAGGTTGCCCCGACACCGTAGAGGTCGGTACCCGGCAACGCTTGGCCTCGAAACTGCTCCGGCGCCATGTATCCGAAGGTGCCGACCACGGTGCTGCCCTGCGCGGTGGAGCGATAGCTGTCGCGCACCGCGCCGAAGTCCACCAGGTAGAGGTGTCCGCCTTCGTCTCGCAGCACGTTCTCTGGCTTGACGTCGCGATGAATCACCGGCGGAGACAGCCCGTGCAAGTACTCGAGCACGCCGAGGAGTCCATCGGCCACGACGCGAAGCTCTGCCTCCGAGGGCCGCCAACCTTCACGAACCCACGTTGCGAGTGAACGCCCCGGGGCGACGGTCTGCGCCAGGTAGAAAGCCGCACCTTCTTGGGTCTCGACTTGGAAGTACGCAACGTATCTCGGGATGGCCGGATGCTCGAGGCCGGCGAGCACGCGTGCCTCGCGTTGGAAGAGGTCGAGCGTCTTCCAGTCTTGGCCGCGCCAGAGCCAGAGCTCCTTGAGCGCGACGAGAGCCCGAGTCTGCATGTCCTCTGCGGAGTACGTCGTACCGACGCCGCCGCGTCCGAGCACGCCCGTCACACGAAAGCGTTCACCGACGATCTCACCTGGCCCGAGCTGACGCGCCGCCACCGCTACCCCCAACTTCCAAGCATGGTATCACTTTCGGGGTCGTCGCGCGGCTCGATCGCTAGCGCGCCATGCGCGCCACGATCCCGGTGTCGACCTGAGTGCCCTCTTGCGTCCAATAGACGTACGACGAGTCGAGCGCAGCTTGCATCACCCTGCCGGACGGCGAGATGGCGAGCAAGCCGCCGGGCTTGGACCAAAGCTGCGCTGACAGCCCCCAATAGACCGTGCCATCGGCAGCGACTGCAGCGGGGTGATTCAGCTTGGAGTCGACGACTTGCAGCCCGGTGCCGTTCTTCTTGACCGACATGACGGACCCTTTGTCGTTGTTGATGAATCCGTCGTCTGCGAAGTTCGCGAAGTAGACCTGATCGCCATCGAGGGTCAGGTGCTGGGGATCGAGCTGTCCGCTGGCGAGCACCTCGGGCGTTCCGCCAGCGAGCGGGACGCGCCGGACCGAGCCGTCGCTCTCCGATGTCCAATAAACGTGCGTCGCGTCGAGCGCCAAGTGGCCCACGCCAGCGCTGGGTGCGACGACCTCCACCGAAGAGCCGTCTAGCGTCACACGCTTCAGAGCTTGGTTGGAGGCCCAATACACGTGGGTGGCATTGACTGCGACGCCGGTGGCGGGGCTCGCATCGAGCACGATCGGAGCTCCCCCGCTCAGCGGCAGCTTCACCACGGAGTTCTTGGTGGCGACGTAGGCAAACGCGGCGTCCACTGCGATGCCCATGGGCGTGGCCAGACCGGTTGCGAGGTCGACCGGAGCCCCGCCCGCGAGGGGCGCTTTTCGAACTTCGCCACCCCAGGAATTCGTCCAGTAGACCCAGGTGGCGTCGATGGCGATGCCGTAGGGGTGGTTTTGACCGGCAGCGAGCCCCTCGACGACGCGACACTTCCCTTCGACACAACGCGTGCCGTCGGGCTTGCACGGCTTTTCGCAGGCTCCGCAGTTCTTCGCGTCGTTCGCCAGGTCACGGCACGACGAGCTGCACAGGGTCTGGCCGGCGCCCGGGCAGGTGCAGTTGCCGTTCCCACAGACTGCGTCGCTGGGACACTTGTTGAAGCAAGCCCCGCAGTGATCGGTGTCGCTGGACTTGTCCGCCACGCACTCCCGCCCAGCGGCGGACTCGCACAACATCTCCGGCGCGCAGACGCACTCGGTCTTGTCGCAGTACCAGGGAGCGCCGCAAAGGCCACACGTGCTGCTGCCTCCGCTTCCGCCCGAGCCACCTGCGCCACCTCCGCCGCCGCCAGCGGAAGCGTTGGAACCCGAGCTACCGCAACCCGATGACGACAGCGCGAAACACAGTGCCCACCCGGTCACCGCACGGACTCGCATTGATCCAGGATATCACGGCCGACTCGGACCGATCTGCGATCACGATGGCTGCTGGCGGATCGCGATCCCAAGCGAGGCGCGTCGCCCGTGGTAGAGGCATGGAGAGCGAGATGGCGATCTCCCGGAACCGGACCTTGGTTGGCATTCTCGCGGTCGTGGTTGCCATCGCGGTGCTGCTCACCGTGCGCGCGCTGAAGAAGCCCGTCGTCGTCCAACTGGCTCCCAACGCCTTGCCGCTGGAGCTTTCCTGGAGCCAGGCCGAGGCTTACTTGACGGCGCACGAGTACCCGGTGGCGCACACGCTGGGTAGCTGCGCTCCGAAATGCACCTCCTACCGAGTGGAAGCGAACCAGCTCAAGGGAACGAAGCCCGCCGAAGAGGAGCTCATCTTCGAGTTCCGGACGCCAGGGGACGCGAGCCCGCCGACGTGCGTCACGTACTACCCGGGCTTGCACGGTGACCCGTGGGAGAAGGGCGTGGAGCGCTTGCTCGGGACACCCATGACGCCGACGGGACCCCTCGGCGCGACGCACCCCGCGTGCCACGCCGTGGACGCAGAGCACCTGGCGTGTCATTTCGTGACGGCAGCTCGCAGCGGCCGGCAGGTGCCCGTGGAGATCCAAGTTCAGCCCAACACCAAACGCGTCGTGTGGGGCGTTCGGTTGGGTCCGTGTGCCGTGCGCGGCGACCAGCCAGCGGAACCTCGACCATGACAGCCCCTCCGAACGGACCGGTCGTCTTCCTTTTGGGTGAGCGAACTCCCCATGCCGAGTTCGAGCGCGTCGCGCGCGGCTACGGCTGGGTCGTGCACGAAGACCGGCCCGCGGGCGCCGCCAACCTCCCGTACGAACAAATCTGGGTGACGACCGATCGCGGCACCGCGATCCACTACCTGGATGATCCGACTCCGGCGGAGCGGTTCCTCGTCGTCTACGGGCCCGACGCCGGAGACGTCGCGTTCGATCTGGGAATGAGCTGTGACATCACCACCTCGGAGGACGTGCTCGACCACGCACGCCAAGCGTCCACCGACGCCGAACGTGCCACCTTGGCCTGGCGGCTCGCCGTGGTGAGCAAGCTGTTCGATGCAGACGCGATGGCGTGGTTGACCGACGCGTATCGCAACGGTTCGGAGCTCGTGCGGCATGCAGTGATCAACGGCGTGGGGTATCGCGGGTGGGAAGAAGCGCTGCCCTTCCTGGAAGAGATCTCGCAGTCGGATCCCAGCGCCGAGTTGAGGGAGAACGCTGCTGCGATCGTGGCCGCCTGGCGAAAGGTCCGGCTGGGCTCCAGCGACTCTAGCGACCCCTGACCTCAAGCGGCTGCGCCTCGCGTGGCCAGCGTGCGCCGAACCTCGCCGGCCACGGCGAGCGCGATACCGCGGCAATGGGCGATGGAGTCGGACGCGACGTATCGAGCCACGCCTGCGGGCGAGGAGAAGTCGACCTCGGTGATCGCTCGACACTGCGTGCTTCCGAATTCATCGCTGAACCAGCGCGCCATGCGGTGACCGATGTTCATGATGCGGTTGAACTCGTTGAGGGAGTCGTCGAACGCGTCGCCGCCCAGGACCATCCGCGCGAGGAGGCGCGCCACCCGCGCGCGACTGTGCTCCACCTTTCCGAGCGCGAGGCCCACCGCCATCACGCCCGCCGTGAGCGCGCTGCACGTCATGCCGGAGAGCAGGGTTCCGCCCAAGAACCCGGACGTCGCCCCGAGGAGCTCGTCGGGTACCGGTACGCTGGGGGGCAGCTGCCGCAGCACCGCGTGTGCACAGTGAAACTCGGACTCGGCGAAGTGCCGGTAGGACCGCGCGTACGCGCGGAGGCGATCCGGCTCCATGGCTTCGCCCGGCTCGCTGGATGCGACCGCCGAGTAGAGCTCGGGCGCGCGACGGACGACCTTGACGCAGGGCAACGGCACGCGGCGGTCCCCGAGGATGTCCCGGCACGAGAGCGAGCCGTGGCATTCGGAAAACCGCGCACACAATTGCTGCCCCTGATGGAACACCAGCGGAAGACCCGAGTGCCCCGGCTTCGCTCGGGTCTGGAGCCCGAGCAGGGCCACGCTCGCAGTGACACCCCCGCACTCGGCGCGGGTGTTGCCGATGCCACCCGGCAAGCCCGCTTCGAGATCGAGCAGCGTGCGCATGACCGTCGGCGCGCAGTGACCCATTTCGAGGAGGTTCCGCAGCGCACGGCTCCGCCAGCGGCGAGTCGAGCTGGGGTCCGCTGCGGGCGCAGGGACCTTCGCGTTCACGCGGCTACCGCTCCCGTGCCCGCGAACTCACGGCCCAAGCGATGGGCGCGTTCCAGATAGCTCTGCCTCGTTTCGTCGTCGGCTCCATTCACTCCGTAGAGGAACACGTGCTCGACGGACTTGATCCCCGGATAGAGCAGGCACCATTCGTCGGTCAGGCGTCGGATGGCATCGCCGAAGCCCGCCCGATACGTCGTCTCGTCGAAGATGGTGGTGCTGATGATCAGGGCCTTTTCGTGCTGGAGGAGCGGAATGCGCCCGCGAACGTCTCCGTGCCAGCCTGCCTCGGAGAGATTGAAAGCGAACCCGAGGGAGAAGACGCGGTCGAACCAGCCCTTCAAGATCGCCGGGAAGCCCACGAACCAAATGGGCGAGATGAAGACCAACGCTTCGGCACGCGCAACCTTCTCTTGCTGCTCGGTCACGTCCTTCGGGCGACGTTGCGCGCGTAACGCGCGGATGATGCCCTTCGTGTCTTTGTCGCCGAGCCAGTGCTTGATCAAGAACCGCTCGACGGGGTTTCTCGCACCGTCGAGCATCTCCCGACGCAGATCGGTTCGATCCAAGATGTCTTGCGGGATGCTCTCGTCCAGCCAGTTCGGCGAGTCGCGCATGCTCCAAACGGGATCGAAACCGATGGCGTAGAGGTCGACGACCTCGTTCGAGTGACCCGCTTCTGCCAGGCCCTGAGTGAAGCGCTCGAGCACCGCATGGCAGAACGACTTGGGGTTCGGATGTGCGTAGATGGTGAGGACTCTCATGGCTCCTCCAATCGGTACGAATCCGCCCGCAGCGGAAGCAAGCGTCGTGCCCCGAAGAACACCGCGATCACCCGCTGCGGTGCGAGTCTCCCCGCGCAGCGCTTGCGATCACCCGCGACGACGACGCACACGCTGCTGATCCCCGGCGGCGGGCTCGCGATCCAGACTCGTCCTCGCGGTGTCCGGACGATCACCCGTCGGGATCGGCGAACATTCGCCCGATTTCACCAGCTGACTGGCTGGCACGCACTTCGCTTTGGGGCCTCGACATGGGAAACGCGGGCGTTCGACACACCGGGCTTCTGGCGCTGCTCCTGACCCTCGCGGGCTGCAGTGCCAGCGGCGGAGCGGAAGACGCGAGCGGAAGCGGGGCGACGTCCAGCGCGGCGGGCGGAAGCGGAGGCGTGACGCTGGGCGGCGGCGGAGCAGGCGGCGGGCTCGCCGTGGGCGGCGGCGGTGCCGGCACCGCGGGTAGCTGCACTCAGGCCATCGACATCGTGTTCGTGATGGACGTGTCGACGTCGATGGGGCCTTTCCTGAGCGAGCTGGCGCTCGAAATGCCCGTGGTCGATCAAGCCGTGAAGGCCCTGAACCTGGCGTCTCCGCCTCACTACGGGCTCGTCGTCTTCGTGGACGACACGGAGCTGGTCGAAGCCGGACAACCCATCCAGGACATCGCCACGCTCCAGAAACAGTTCACCGATTGGGCACAGTTCACCTCCCAAGACACTCAGATCGACGGCACGACCAGCTCGTTCTCCATGCCCGAGAACAGCCTCGACGCGCTGTCTCGCGCCGCTCAGGAGTTCGCCTGGCGGCCTGCCGAGAGCACGCTGCGCGTGGTGATTCACACGACCGACGACACGTTCTGGCAGGGCCCGACCACGACGCCCGAGGGTGTCGGAGTGACCCACAGCTACGCCCAGACCCTGTCGCTGCTGCAACAAGGCTCGGTGCGGACGTTCTCGTTCGCCTCGAAGCTCGGCGGCGACACCGAGCAAGACGACGTGAGCGCCGGGTGGTTCGCGACGTTCGAAGGTCTGCCGAGCATTCCGAGCAGCACGGGCGGCGGCGTGTTCGAGCTCGACCAGGTGCTGGCCAAACAGGTGTCGCTCTCCACGAGCATCAGCGGCGCTGTGGCCGGAGCGCACTGCAAGCCTTACCCGACGCCGAAGTAATCCGAGCGGCGGGACGCATTTCCACCAACGACGCCACCCGCCCGCCGAGTCGGACCACGTCGATCGCGACGACGCTCGCGCAAGGCGTGCGTCTGGCTCCCGGCGGATCCCCTCCGAACGTCGCCGCGTTCGTGCGCCGCGCGCTGGCGTGTCGTACGATTCCGCCGTGCGATGAGTGAGCTACGACTTGCCGCGTTCGCCAGCCTCGCGCTCCTCGTCGGAGCGGCGTGCTCCTCGGGGGACGACTCCGGCGACGCCGGCGGAGGGGGTGCCGCGGGCAGCGCCGGGGGAGACTCGGGCACAGTATGCCTCGCCGGCGGTGTGATGACCGTCGCCATCGAGCCAAACCCGTCCACCGGCCTGCCGTACGATTGGGGGCGCACCGGCAGCGTGACGAGCTCGACCACGAACAGCTTCGTCATCGACGAGTGTCCACCGAACTCCGGTTGCAACCCCACCCTCACGACGTTGACCCTCGAGCCCGCGACCGCCATCGGGCTTCAGGTCCCGATCGGCGCGTTCGTCGAAGTGCACCTGGCGAAGTCCATCTACTGTCCCTATTGCGGCGAGGTCGCGACGCTCAGCGTGCGAAACGTCGCGACTTGGAGCGGCGTGACGAACCCGGTGTCCGGCGGAGACACTTGGTACCTACTCTTCAGCGAGGGCAGTCTCACGTCGAGCGAAGCTCCGTTCGCGGTGAGCTCGACTGCGGCGAGCTGCGTGCCGGGCGACCCCGGCAAGCTCTACCGGCTCGTGTTCTCGGACCCTGGCGGCGCGTCGGTCGAGCTCCCGCAGTCCGAGAAGACGGCGGCCAACCTCGGAGGGCGGACGTGGACGTTGAAGAACGTGCGTTCGTTCGAATACGGCGGCTACGACGGTCCCGCCCCTTACGCATGGTGGGCGATCGAAACGGCGAAGTGAGCCTATCCGGGATCTCGAAGTACCCGACGCCGAAGTGATCGCTGCGCAGACGCGGGCTATGATTCGAGCATCGCGCGCCCGGACCACGACGCATTCGACCTCGTGAGCGGCGAGCTCACCGTGGGCGATGGTGTGCGAATCAGCTCGGCGACCACCCGTGCGGCGCTCGCGGCGGCGTTCGGGGGCGAGCGCTCGCGGCTCACGGACTGCGCACTCTTGGGCGAGTGCGTCGAACTGACGTTCGTGTTCTCGGGCGAGCGTCTGAAAGAGCTCGTGCTCCGATTGCCCGGGTCAGGCGACGCGACGGAGCTCCACCTCCGCCACACGAACTGGCTCGCGCGGCACTTCGGACCGCCCGGATCCTTCCATGCGCGCGGCGCGCTCTGGGCGCTGCCGTGGGGATTCGTCTACGTGCTCGGCGGGGCGGCGCGCGTCGTCTATCCGGGAACGCACTCGCGTCTGGCGCTGCCGGGCGCGGACGTTCCCGAAAGCGACGTCGTCCCGTTCCGCTGCGTGCAGTGCGGCAGCGTGGCGCGGCTTCCGTATTCGACTCTCGTGCTCCGTGCGGGCAAGGAGCGCGGGGCGGTCCCATGCGAAACCTGCGGCGCCGTCTCTTGGGTGCAGGTCGGCACCACCACCGAGTTCTACGCCTGGACGGCGCGAGCCGAGGTTTGCGAAGTCGGCAACCACACGGCGGAAAGCGTGACACGCTTCACCTTGGTGCCACGCGTCGCTCTCGCGACGAACCCCGAAGCGCTCCAGGTCAGTGCGCTCTTCGTCAAGGCGTGTCCAGCGCACGTCGCAGAGCTGCGTCGCGACGGCGTGCTCGGGTTCGTGTTGCCAGAGGGGGAATAGGTCGCAGCCTGGCGCCCTGCCCGTACTCCGGGGCGGCGGTGCAGCCGAGCGGTCGCCGTCGAACGTCGGGGGAGTGCCGAGTTCGACTCGGCGTTCGGCAGATCGAGACCGGGGACGCGCGCCGGATGCGGTATGCTGGCCAGCATGCGCTTCACCTGGCTCGCAGGCGTCGGCCTGACTTGCGTCCTCGGCTGCTCCAGTGAGAGCTCGAACCCCGAGGCGAGCGGGGGCAGTGGGGCCATCTGCGTGCCGGGCTCGACCCAAGGCTGCGTGGGACCCGGTTCGTGCGCCGGGGGCCAAACCTGTGCCAAGGACGGCCAGAGCTGGGAAGCCTGCTTGTGCGGAGCGGGCGGCGCCGGAGGCACGAGCGGCGGCGGCGGGACGAGCGGGAGTGGAGGCGCGACGGGCGGCACTGGCGGCGGAAGTGCAGCCATCGGCTACGTGCTCTACGAGACGGGCACGGCCGCGTTCGTGAGGTCAGTGAACCTGGCGACCGGACAGACGGTCCTGAAGGGACCTGGCCTCACGAGTCCGCTCCAAGGCGCCGGTGCCCGCGCGCTGGTTGCGGACGAACTGAACGCCTTGCGCATCCTGTGGCAAGACTCGGCACACAATGCGCGGATTCAGACGCTCGCGCGAGAGACACTGAGCGAAACCGCCACGAGCAACGTGCTGACTCATCCAACGCATTCCATCGCGTATGCGTACGCGCACAGGAGTAGTGAGGGAACGTTGATCTGGGGGGACGGCAAAGGGAACTTTCTCAGCTCGAAGCTCGACGCGTCGGACAAAGCCCTCAACGCCGAAGCCGTCCTGTCAGCCCCTTCCGCGGGCTTCCTCCCGACGGCAGCGGCATACGACACGGGCGGCACCCTCCACGTGCTTTGGGCGAGCGGAATCACCGGAACGGCGGTGCTCGTAGCGGGCGAGGGCGCCAATCTGCCCGACACGAACAGCCTCCTCTATCGTTCCATCTCGTTCGAAACGGGGCGCGTACGCATCGGTCTCGCCGATGTGGGCAGCCCGACGAAGGCAGAGGTGTGTACCTTCTCGGAGGTCGTCGACTTCATTTCGAAGCCGACCGCGAGCGGATGGGGCGTCGGGCAGTGCGCCAACGTGTTCGAGGCCAGCTGGAACTACCGAGGCTTCGCGCGCGGGCCGTGAAGGCACGGTCGCGCTGTGCCACGCCACGGGCCCACTCCTTGCTTGGGGTACGGGCATGCGTCGCCGGCTCCTCCTCCTCGCACCGTTGGCCTTCGTAGGCTCGTGCGAGTCCTCGCCCGAGAAGGACTCCTCGGGCAGATGAGGACTCCGGCACCGACGCACCCGCCCCCGGCACAGATGCTGCCACGAACTCGCTGCTCGGCAGGTCGTTCGACGTCGAGTTGTCGGGTGCGGATTCTGCGTTGGACCCATGTCTCGGTCCTTGCGGCCCAGTGACGCTCCACGCGGCGCAGGCGTCGGCGACTTCGTTGTCCGTGGTTTGGTCCTCACCGGGACGTGCTGCGCTGGTGGAGCTCACCCGCGACGCTGGAGTCTGGAAGTTGGCCTCGCCAGTCCCGCTCGAGTCGCTACCGCAGGGCACGCACGCGTGCCCCGGCCACCGCGATCTCGTCGCGGCCAACCTCGAAATCGACGACGGCGATTCAGGCACCGCTGCGCTGCTGACTGGAACCGCGACCCTGGCGCGCACCGAGTGCAGCGACGACACCGGCGCCATGACCACCACGGGCGAAGTGACGCTCGCAGGCACGGCCGACAAGACGCTGCCGACCGCAGTCTTGGCCAGCGCGGGGGGCCTGCTGCACACGACGCTCGTGCTCTCGGAAGCGCTGGAGCCGACCGCCAGCGCCTCTCTGGCGTTTCCCGGCGAGAATCACCAGCTGTCGCCGGTTCTCGAAGGCGGCTACGTCGTCGGTTTCACTAGCGCTCGGATCCTACCGTTCGGTGTCGAGCTGCCCCTCCTCCTGAAAGGCGAAGATCTGGCAGGCGTCGGCGCGCCCAGCGCACTCGTCGTTCAGACTCCAGCCGACTTCGGTGTCTTGACCGCCGACGGATTCGAGAGCGGCTCCACGCAAGGGCTTTCCGGAAGCGCGCTGATCGTCGACGGGCTAGCAGGAGAGCCTGCGATCACGGGCACGAAGATGCTCTACGTCGCACCAGGACTTTCCGCGCTCGTCCGGCTCGAGCGCGTCGGCAGCGAAGCCAACGTCGCCTTCGCGGCGCGCCTCGTGTCGGGCTGCCCGAGCTTCGACGGCACGGCGACGTTCATCACTGGGGTGATCGGCGGAGCCCAGAGGCAGAAGCGGCTGCTCTCGGAGCCAACACCGCTACCGCCACCAGGAGATGGAGGCGCCCTCCAGCTCGGCACGCAGTCGAGCGTGCTCGTGAAGATCCCGGACCCAGGCAAGGACGTTCTCCTCGCCATCACAGGCGAGTACTACGAGGGCGCTGGCTGCGCCAAAATTGGCGTCTTGGTCGACGACCTTCGCCTGGAGTGAGCTCTCTTCGGAGGCCTTGTCCAGTTGCCGGCCGTCGAATACGGTGTGCGTTCGGGAGGACACATGCGTACTTCTCGCCACTTCTTGCTGCTCGCCAGTGCGTCGTGGGTCGTTGCGTGCGCGGGCAATGTCGAAGAAGGAGAGTCAGCGCCGGTCACGCGAGCGCATGGCTTGAAGAACGGCGCGACCCAAGTGCCGGTGGGGAGCTCCCTGGCCAAGTCCACGGTGCTCGTCTTGCGCTCACCGCCGGCGCCGTTCTCCTGCACGGGGGTCATCGTCGGCTCCAAGTGGGTGCTCACCGCAGCGCACTGCGTGCTCCCGTCGAGAATCGCCGACCACCACGTCTACTTCTACGCGGGGCCGTACCCGACCAGCGAGGCGGCCAACGTGGTGAGCGCGGAAGTGCCTGCGGGAGTAACGCCCGGAATCGAGGATCTGAGCTTGGTCGTCGACTCCAACGGGAAGTTCGCGGACGTCGCGATCCTCGAGCTGGAAACGCCCATCCCGAGCTACACCAAGGTGGCTCAGCTGCCGCTCACCTACCCCGGCAACAACGTCACGGGGTGGATGACCGGCGTGGGGGCCCATGACGGCGACCTGGCGGGTTACGACTTCGACATGCGCCAGCTGTCGCGGACCACCTATTCGAGCGACACCAACGACGGACACTTCCTGGTGAACGACAACCACTTGCTCACGGAAGGGCCCGATACGGACCAAGGCGACTCCGGCGGAGGCTTCTTCGTGTACGACTCCGTGACGGCACGCTACGTGGTGTTGGGCGTTGCGTCCGCTTCCGTCGACGAGTGGTTCACCTGGAAGACGAAGTACACCAGCATCAGCTATCGGCTCAACTGGGTGCTCGATGGAATTCAATACATGGGCGGCATGTCGCGCGAGGTGAACCGGAAGCTCACGGGTACGACCTACTCGACGTTCTGGCTGGCGGGCGCCCAGAGCAGGCGCTGTGCCCTCTATTGCGAATCTGCGCCGAGTTGCCGCGGCTTCTCGCACAACGGCACCATGTGCTCGCTCTACTCGAGCGTCTCGGGTTCCACCACGGTCTTGGGCACGATTTCCGGCAGCAAGCACTGATCCGGACGGGCTCGACGCTGCGAAGGGGCGCTCAGAATCGGTAGCCGAGGCCGGCCGCGAGGCGGAAATCCCAGGAGCTCTGGGCCGTCACCTCGTAGGCGTTGTTCGGCTGGAACCTCACGCGGTCCGACCACTTGTCGTCTTGGGAGAGGTTCTTGGCGGCGCGCAGGTCTACCGGGATTTCCAAGTTGTCGCCCAGATGGATGGCCAGGCCGAGCGCCATGGTGAACATCGTCGAGCTCTTGCTCTTCGCGCTGATGGCGTTCTCGATCTCGGTCGCGTTCGTCACGAACTGCCGGCCTTCGGTAATCTCGTTCTTGGCGTCCACGGAGCTCCCGGTCACGAGCTCGGGCCCGATGCCGAGCCACATGCGCCCGAACGGCGCCGAGAAGATACCTTTGGCCAAGAGCCCCAGGCGGAGCCCGCTGTGCGTGACTCGCTCGCGAACCTTCACCGCTCCGTTGTAGGTCACGTCGCGCTGGAGCGTGGAGTGGTCGTATCCGAGATCGAGCTCGAGACCCAGGTGCTGGATGAAGCGCGCCTCGTAGTACGCGCTGCCACCGTAACCGAAACCGCCACCGCTGCCCGCAAAGCCGAGGCCGTCGTAGCCAGCCGTCACGTCGCTCGGCTTCGACCAGACATTCCCACCCGCCAAGAGCTTGAGCCCCGCCGACGACTCGAACGACTTGGGTTTCGCTTCCGGTGTGGCTGCAGCAGCAGCCTCCGCTCGAGCGAGGGATCCCGCGAGCGTGGTTGCAGCAAAGCAGGCGGCGACGATCAGCGGGCGCATGGTGCCTCGGTGGTGATGGGACGTGGCGGAGACTAGTCCAAGCGGCAGCGACCATGCCGCTTCGGAAGCGATATCGATATCGCTCATTCAATGATTACAAGCATCAATTGGATTGATGGCTCCGCACCGCCTACATTGGAGCTCGGAAGGGAGCCAACCATGAACGCAGCGCAGTTTTCGGGTGTTTTCCTGATCGCGGGGGCCGTCCTGGGGTGCAGCTCGAGTACGGAAAATCCGGCTCTGAACTTCGGCGGTGGAGCCGCGGGAGCGGCGGGAGCGGCGGGAGCGAACCCAGGTCCCGTCGGTGTTGGAGGTGCAGCTGGCGGCTCGACGGGTGGCGCGGCGGGACTCGGGAGCGGCGGGAGCGCGGGCAGCGCGGAGTCGGGCGGCGCGGCTGGCGCCTCCGGTGCGGGTGGCGGTGCGGTGGGCGGTGCGGGCGGAAGCGCGAGCAGTGGCGGCGGTGGCTCAGCGGGCGCGAGCGCTGGTGGTACGGCGGGCGCCGGAGGAAACGAGCAAACCTCACCCGGTGAGCTCGTGGCGAGTTACGGACAGAACGGCTTCGTTCTGGGCGACGTCGCTCCGGGGTTCGGCGCGACCTGGGACGTACGCGACGCGAGCATCGACGCTGCCGGGCGAGTCGTGCTCGCTGGCGTCAAGGTCACCGGGAGCATCCGGGACTTCATGGCCGTCCGCTACGAGCCCAATGGCAGCATAAGCTTCTCTGCCACGGACGACATCGGCGGCCACGCGGACGAAGCCGACGCGGTCGCGGTCACCGGCGCGGGCAAGATGGTGCTCGCGGGCCGAGCCGAGACCGGGGTGAGCGCGCACATCGGCCTCGTCCGCTATCGAGCCGACGGCGCCATCGACAAGACCTTCGACGTCGACGGAAAGGTGATGACCCAGGTCGGATGGTCGAGCCGCGCCTGGGACGTAGTCGCGGGCGACGACGAGATCGTGGTCGCTGGAGAGACTGCGCCGCTCTCCGGAGAGCGCGACTTCTGCGTGGTGCGCTACGACGCGACGGGCAAGCCCAAGACGAGCTTCGACTTCGACGGCGTGGCCAGCGTGGATTTCGGCTCGGACGATCGGGCGTTGGCGCTCGCGGTGCAGGCGGACGGGCGCGTCGTGGTCGCGGGCAGCGTCGGCAGCGACGAGATCGGTGTCGCGCGACTGAACGCCGACGGCAGCCTGGACAAGACCTTCGGAGCGAAACACGACGGAACCGTCCGGTGGGTCGCGGGCAACGGCGTCACGCCGCGCGCGGTGGCGACCAGCCCCAATGGTCGCATCGTCGTCGCCGCGGCACTCGGCAAGGACTTCTTCGCCATCGCGCTGTCCGCGAACGGCGCGCTCGATCTCGGGTTCAATAGCGACGGCAAGGCCGTGTTCGACTACTCGGCGAACGACGAGCCGCGCTCCGTTCTGATCGACGCTTCGGGAGACGTGCTCATCGGCGGCGCTGCGCTGGGCGGCACTCCCAGCAACTCCCACGCAGCGCTCCTGCGTCTGTCACCGAGCGGCATGCCGGATCTCGCTTTCGGCGTCGGCGGACTCGCGCTCCACGCGAAGAGTCCGACCAACGGGGAACGCGCCCTCGCGGTCCGAGCGGTGGCCGACGGCTACCTGGTCGCTGGCACCCAGGCCGTGTCCGGGGGTGTGCGCATGCTGAGCATGAAGGTCGCGCGCTGAAGCCGGTCGCGGCTCAGGTGGACGCGAGTCGAGCGGCCGCGCGCTGCACGAGCTCCCGGAACCACACGTGGGAGGCGTCTCCATCGAAGCGTTCGTGCCACACCATCTGCAGCGAGAACCCCGGCAGCGGCAGCGGCGGCTCCAAAACCGACAGGCCGAAGCGCTGGGCGAGCAGTTCGGCGGCGCTCCGCGGCAGGGTCAACACGAGGTCGCGGCTCGCCACCAGCATGGGCGCGGCGAGAAAGTAGGGAATCCGAAGCACGATCTTCCGCTTGAGACCTTGCCGCGCCAGGAGGTCGTCGACGAGGGAAGGTCCCTCGCCCTGCGGAGTGACGAGCGCGTGGGGCAACTCGGTGAACGTCAAGAGATCGAGCCCGCGCGCCAGGGCGGGGTGGCCCTTGCGTACGACACAAGCGAACGTCTCGTCGAACAGTTTGCGTTGCCGCAGGCCGGGCGAGTCGGGAGCACGCACGACCACATGCAGGTCGACGTCCCCGCTTTCGAGCTCGGCCACCATGCGCCGAGCATCGGGGACGCGCAGCGAGAGCTTCGCGTGTGGCGCCTCGTGCTCGAGGAGCGCCAGCACCTCTCTACCCAGCGTGACCGACACGAAGTCGCCGGCGGCGATGCTGTAGCTCTGCTCCGAGGTGGCGGGGTCGAAATCGGGCGCTCCACCGAGCACACGCTCGATCTCGTGAAGCGTCCGGCGCACCGGCACCACCAAGTGCTCGGCCGTCAGCGTGAGCTTGTGCGAGCCGCGCGCGCGCACCAAGATCGGATCCTTCAACAGAGCGCGCAGCTGTGCGAGCGAGTGGCTCATGGCCGACTGGGTGACGCCCAGCCGCCGCGCCGCGCCGGTGACGCTGCCCTCCGTGAGAATGGCTTCGAGGGCGATGAGCAGATTCAAGTTGATCTGCTGCAAGCGCAGAGGCGCGGGACGCGAGCCCCGAACGCGAGCCATGCGAGCGAGCTAACTTGCTCTAGGCTCGATGTAAAGCGCGGGCGGACCTCGGCCGGCGCCGCAGCAGCAACGCGAAGCCCAGCGCGCCCAGGCTCGAGAGCGCGGAGCGACCGGACGACGCGGGCGCGAGCTCACACGAGCAGCTCGTGCTTCGGCCGACGGAGACTTCGCTGCTGGGAGACGGCGCCGGAGGCACCGGAGGCGTTGCAGGAGATCCGCTGGCGCTCGGAGCGGGCTCGGGTGAAGGCGTCGCCGATTGCAGCTCCTGCCGGGTGTGCGAGGTCGCCGCGATGCGCTTCAGACGGCAGCTGTCCTTGTCGCGCTTCTCGATGGCGTAGCGGGCCTTCACCAGCGTCACGTTCACGTCCCGGAAGACACGATCGCGTTCCTCGATCTCACCACACGTCTTGGCCTTGTCCCGCAGGAACTTCGCCGACTCCTCGTTGCCCGCCTTGTCTCGGATCTTCTGGAACAGTTCGATGAGGTCACCTTCGCGAAAGCCGTAGACGCGCATTGGGCCCTCCTTGGGCTGACACGTGAGCGGCGCGCTGGCGTCCACCACCGACTTCTCGGGTTCTTCGTCGCAGTTGGTCACGAAGAACTTCAGGTGGGGCACCGATGCCTGACCTTCGACGGTGAGCTCGAGGGTGATCTTGGCTCGTGGTGGGGGTGTGATGTCTGCGCGCGCGAAGCCCGCGACGGACATCGTGCCGAGGAAGCCCAGAAGAGCGAGCCGCATCAGGGCGCGACCCCGGCAATGGCGGTCGCCAGCATCGCGAAATCCGCGCCCGGATCCTTGCCGTCGCTGGCCTTGCCCTTGTATGCGCTGGCGGCGGTCAGCGAATAGTCGCCACCGGCGAAGTTCGCGAATCCGACATCCGTGGTCTGTGCCGGGAAGAAGTTGTCGGCGGGGTAGCTCGCCGCCGTGCCGCCGATGATCACGTTCTTCTGGAACACGACGCCCGGAAGGTAGAACGCGAACGCGCTGTTGCCTTCGCCCTTTCCGGAGCCGAACGCCCCGTAGTCGCCCTTCGGCACCAGGTTGTTGGTGAAGCGGGTCTCCTGACCCACGGCCCCCGTGTCTCCCATGACGAGGAAGGCGTTGTCGACGTGCGTCAGCGTGTTGTGGTCGATCTTCACCTTCACCGTGGGCTTGTTGGGGCTCACGATCTGAAAGCCGCGCCCGTCACCGCCCCAAGCCGTCTTGTCCACGTCCTCGAGCAGGTTGTTCTGGATCAGGACACGCTGCTGCTGTTGGCTCGGGTTGTTGTCGTCCTCGCCCGACATGCTGAGTCCCGAACCGGTGTGTCGGATCACGTTCTGTGCGATGGTCAGGTCCTCGATGGTCGACCAGGGCGCCGACCCGTCTTGGTTGCGCGGCGTGAGCACGATGGCGAAACCGACTTGGGCGTCGGCCCAGTTGTTCTCGAGCACGTTGCCGGCCACCAGCACTCGGCGCGCGTTCTTCAACTCGAACAGGTTCTTCTCGCTCCAGGAGAGCGCCTTCCACGCGGCCGGCTTCACGATGTGGTTCTTGCAGATGGTGATGTCGCTCGGCACCACGTTGGCGATCTTGGGATCCGCGCCGCCGAACATGACGTTCTCGCCGGCGCCCTCCAGGTGGTTGTTGACGATCTTGAAGGGACCGGGGCCACCCCAACCCGCGATGGCCTGAGAGTCGGCGCCTTGCTCCTTGAAGTCGGAGAACCAAGAGTCGATCACGGCGGCGTCTTTGCAGTTCAGCGCGATGCCTCGACGTGCCCCTTTGGCGGGGTCGCCGTGGACCCAGGAGCGGTCGATCACGATGTGATGGGGCAGCTCTGCGTCGCTGCTGGCGCTCGACCCGCAGTCCATGACGTTGAACGCGAACGCATTGGGCTCGGGGGAGATCTCGAGACCGAGCAACCGGTAGTGGTGCGCGCCCGCCGCGGCCGAAATCGCGCTGCCCACGTTGTCCGGCACGGCGATCTTGGCGAGCTTCGCCGCGTAGGATGGATCGATGCGCTGACCGGGCGGCGGCAGATCGGAATCCGGCACGTCGCTGCGGATCACGATCCAGGCGTCGCCGGTCTTCTTCGGTAGGGTGAAGGTACCCTTGAACGTCGCACCTGCCGCGAGACGGATCTCGTCGCCAGGTGCGGCGGCGTCGAGGGCTGCCTGCAAGTCCCCGCCCGCCGCCAGCTGGGTGACCTTTCCTGTGGGCGGCACGTAGGTCGTGTCGGGTGTTGCCGCCGGCAGCGCCTGGCCGATGTCCGCGTCCGAAGCGATGCCAGTCGGGCACTCGCCCGAGATCACTCCGCCGCCGGAGCCGCCCGTGCCGGCCGTACCACCGCCCGAGGTGGTGCCTCCGCTCGCCGAGCTGCCGCCGGTCGACGTGCCGCCGGTCGACGTGCCGCCGGAGCCGGAGGATCCACCGCCCCCGGTCGTAGCCTTGCCGCCTCCGTCATCGTCGGAGCCGCACGCGAGGCCGAAGAGACCGAGAAGGCACAAGCAGGTGAGGAGGCGCATGGACGCGATGTCACCAGAGCGGCCCACGACAGTAAAGCCACCGGACGATCGGCCGCGCAATTCGTCGATTGGTGCTCGGTCGTCCCGGCCGCACGCAGGCGCTCGGCGATCGCAACCCGGTTCCTTGCGGCGTCGCAATTCGAACGCATGTTGGGCGAGTCGCCACGTCGAACGCGGGGTCTCGGATGTATTGTCGCTACTGCGCTCAACCTCACGGTGGTTCGGAGTCGTATTGTCCCAAGTGTGGTCGATGGACGAGCGTCGGCGGAGCGCCGGCGTTCGCCGGTGGGCCCGCCCAGTTCGCGCCCGCCGTCGCCGCGCCGAAGCAGCGTGTTCTTTACGTTCTCCTCGCGCTCTTCACCGGCTTTTTCGGCGTTCACAACTACTACGCCGGCTACACCGGTCGCGCGACCGCGCAGCTCTTGATCACGGTATTCACCGGCTGGCTCTTGATCCCGCTCGCCGTGGTGGGGCTGTGGAACGTGGTCGAGATCATCGCGGTCGAGCGTGACGCCTCGGGCGGCTTGATGCTCTGAGCGTCGGGGAACGCTCGCTCTTTTCCAGCGCCACGATACCTGCGCGATCACCAGCACGACCAAGAAGGCGGCCTGCGTTTCGGGGAGCTGCCTCGCCGACGTGCCATGCGCGGTCGACGCGGGCACCGACTAGCCCCCCTCAGAAGCCCTCGTTGTATTCGGCGAGGATCCGCCGACCCGCCGCGACCGTCCGCTTCTCGGGTGCGCGCGGATCTTGGTTCATCTCGAGCTCCCAAGCGCAATGGAGCGCGTACGCGTCCTCGGGTGTCTTGTCCGCGGTAGTTTCGCCGAACAACGCGAACGTCACCGAGCCCACCATGCCGAGGCCTTCGTCCGGTTCGGCTCCCTCATCCCCCGGGTAGCGGTAGCGGAACAACCACACGCGCCGGACGTCGTTCGTGGGTGGCCAGTGAAGCTCGCGCGAATCGACCTGCTCGATCCGATCGGGCACGCGCCCGAACTCGCTGGGGTGCGCGAGCCACTGGCACATCTCGGCCATTGCGCGGAAATCTTCGGTACGGCTCACCAGCGGAATGCGATGGCTCGCGTCGAGCTCGTCGAGGTAGTGCATCGCGACGGCGGCGTAACGCGGGTCGGCGCAGGCCTGCTGCAATTCGGCGAACCCTTGCTCGCGGCCCGTATGGGCGCTGGCCCAGGCCGATTCGATCCGCACGTGCATGTCGGGGTGCTCGCGACCGAGGGCGAGGAGCCTCTCGGCCGCTGGCGGAGACAAGAAGGGCGCAGCGCCGAGCGCGCTCCGAGCGTAGCTGAACTCCTCTTCGACCCGGCTCGAGGTGAAGCGCGAGAGCTCCGCGACCCCTCGGTCCGAATCCCATGGGTGGCGCTCGATGCGTGCTTCGCGCGCCAGCGTGTTGGAGAGGTCCAGGAACGCCACGCCCAAGAAGCCCGACGGCAGCGGATCGGACAGCGCTCGAGCAAGCTCGGGACCCCAGGGATGGTCGGGACGCGCGCTGATCTCGAACACCACGGACCAGAGGTAGGCGTCGGCGAGCAGCGGCGAGCGCGCCGCGGTCACCAACCGCTCGAGGCCCCCGTCGGGCACGTAGAGCGCGAGCACCTTCAGCAGGAACATCAAGTCGTCCTGGCAGGACTCGACGTGGACGAAGAGCCGATCGAAGAGCCTCACCAGCTCGGGACCGCCGAATCGGTCGAGCACCCCGAACGCCGCTTCACTTTCGACGCCCTGGAACCACGCGACGACGTCGTGCACTGGCGAGCTCACGACGGAGTCACTCGACGGCGCGGCGAGCGGCAGCTTGCGCAGCACCTGAACGACGAGCTCGGCTTCCGCCGCGGTCGCGACCGGCTCGTCCGAAACCTCGTCGATCACGCCGCCGAGCTCGGCGTCGCCGCGCAGCGCCCGGCCAAGCTCGCGGGAGAGCCTGCTCTCTTTCGCCATGCGCGGCCATCTTGGGGGGGCGCGAATGTGGGGGCAATTGCCGACGCGGTCCGAGCGCCCTCTGGCCGAACCGGTCAGCGCTTTGGCCCGCCGAGTCAACGACGCCGTGAGTGCGTGTGTGCGAATGTGGTCCCGCCCGATCGAACGCCCATCGGCCGTGATCGAGCGGGCGGAAAGGCTTTGGATCATGCGGACGCTTGGCGTGGGTCTAGCTCTCGGCCTCGGTCTGTTCCTGGCTGCCGGTTGCGGCTCGGACGAAGGCACCGAAACCCAGTACGAACCCCTGACGCCGGCCCCGAAACAGCTCGGGGACCCGGCGAATCAGGCCGTGTTCGCCGTGGACGTCTCGTTCTGGGAGACGCCACTCGCCCAAAGCGAGATGGACTGCTTCTGGGACTCGGGAGTGCGCCACCTCATCGTCGGCACGCAGGTCGAGTACATCACGCGTGAGCAGCTCGCGATGGCGGTGTCGCGCGGCATGACCGTCGACGCCTACGTCTATCTCTACTGGGACACCGACATCGCTGCGCAGGTGAAGCAGGCGTTCCAGCGAGTCTCGGGCTTCCCCATCGGGCGCATGTGGCTCGACATCGAGCAAGACGCGGGCGGTCGCGGCGCCAACCAACTGATCGACGCCATCGCCAAATCTCTCGCGGTGTGCAAGGCCCAAGGCGGCGTCGAGTGCGGGATCTACACGAGCCCGGGTTGGTGGAAGACCAACGTGAACGACACCACTCAGTTCAAGAACGAGCTCCTCTGGTGGGCCCACTACGACTACAAGACGTCGCTCTCGACGTGGTCCAAAGACGCCTTCGGAGGCTGGACGCAGCCCGTGGCCAAGCAATGGGCAACGCAGCCGCTCTGCGGAGTCGGCGGCGCGGACTGGAACAGCATGAAGGTCTCGGCCACGCCGACGGTCAGCGTCGACCACTCGCCTGCGCCGGACACGGGGCTCCCGCCGGCGCAGCCCGCGGGCTTGTGGCCGCCGGACGGCGCGCAGATCCCGGTGGAGTACGCCAAGGTGATGTCCGAGACCGTGAGCGGCGCGACCCTCTACGAGGTCGCCACCGAGCGTTGGGGCGGCTCGACGTGGATCCCCTACTACACGTGGAAGAATCCCAACGCGTTCGTGAAGTTCAATCCCACGAAGCCGAACCAGTACTACCGCTTCCGCGTGCGCGGAAAGAACACCCACGGCTTCGGGCCGTGGTCCGAGTGGTCGACGTTCGAATACGGTGACTTCGCTGGCCCGGCGCCCGCCGCTTCGCCCCCGTCGGGCAACGACGCAGGAACGCCGGTCACCGACGCGGGCACCAACCCACCCGACGCTGCCGCTCCCCCCGGCGCACCGACGAACTTGAGCCCCGATGGCAACGCTTCGGTGACCAGCTCGCCGGTGACACTGTCGTGCTCAGCGGTGGCGAACGCCACGAACTACGAGTTTGCCATCGAGAACCAGGCGGGTACGAGCTGGACTCCTTACTTCACCTACGCGGGCACCACCGCGACACGCAGCTTCTACCCGCAGAAGCACGCGACGACCTATCGCTGGCGCGTGCGCGCCAAGGTCGCCGGCGCCTTCGGCGCGTGGTCGAACTGGGCGACGTTCACGTACCCGTAGCAGCGTTTTCACCCCGCGCGGAGCTTCCGCGCGAGATCCACGCCCAAGATGGTCTGAACGTGAGCCCTGAGCTCGGCGTCGTTCGTGAGCGCCTGTTTCAGCGCCGCTGCCGGCCAAGCGAGGCAGCGCGTGTCGGTTGCTGCCACCACGTCCACGCTGGGTTGCTCACTGGACAGAAACGCCATCTCACCGACGAACTGACCGGGGCCAAGCCGCGAAAGCACTCGGTCGCCGGCACACACCTCTACCTCACCCGAGGCGATGACCCGCACGGTCTCGAGCTCCTTCCCGGCCTCGATGAAGTGGGTCCCGGTCTGCATGCTCTGCCAGATGCCTCGGTCCGCGAGCTGCTTGAACTCCCGCGCCGTCAGCGCGCGGAACGTGGCCTGATACAGGGCCTGCTCGTCACCGGTCAGCCGCACGGGACGGCGAGCCGCCACCAGGAGCCCTATTTGCACCACGTTGATGGCGACGAAGAGCGCGTCCCAACCCGCCCCGTCCCACATCGGCGGGGTGCGCGCGACGTAGGCCGTGACCATGCACACACCTCCCGTGATGGAGAGCGCGCGCAACCACAAGATGTCTTTGACGAGGAAGGCCACGATGTAGAAGGCATTGGCCACGTGAAGCAGGTACGTCATGGAAGTGAGAGCTCCGGGTTCCGCCGTCCGAACAGGGCGAGGGCTCGCTCCACCAGATCTCCGAGAGGCAGAGTGGAGCCCAGGTGACGCTCGACGTGACGCGCGAGCACGACCCCTCGGTCGTCGAGCAAGAACGAGCCCCCGAGCTGGTAGAAGTCACCATGCCCCCATCCATTGCGGTGGCCCCGTCCCATCGCGCGGAGCAAGTGAAAGGTGCCAATGGGTCCGAGCACACCCCAGTAGGAACGCACGAGACCCGCCGCCTGGTGGGAGACCAAGGTCGGATCGGTCGCGAGGCAAAGCTCGTGGGTGTCGAGCGCGAGAGCCCGGGAGAACTCCTGCGCGTGCTCGAGGCTGCCGCAGCCCACGACGACGATGCTGACACCCGCCATGCGAAGCACGCGCTCGTTCAGCAGAAGCTCCGCCACCCGCTGCCCGCAGCCTGCACAGGCGAACTGCCGCACGAACAGCAGCAGCGCTGGCGCACCCTGGGGGACCAACTCCGACAACGCATGGACTTCGCCTTGAACCGTCGTGACCCGAGAGCCGAGTAGCGCCTCGGACAGCGGCTTTCCTACCTCCACGCCCACGGAGTGAGAGACTAGTGCTAGTTTGCCCGCTTCGCATGCGTCGCTTCCGTCGAGTCTGTGTGTATTGCGGGTCGAGCAACCAGGTGGACGACAAATGGCGCGAGACCGCTCGTGCCATGGCGAAGAGCCTCGCCCAGCGCGGACTCGGGGTGGTATTCGGCGGCGGCAGCGTCGGCCTGATGGGCGCGCTCGCGGATGCAGCGCTCGCGCAGGGAGCCGAAGTCATCGGCGTCATCCCGAAGAAGCTCCTCGATCTCGAGCTCGGCCATCGCGGGGTGACCGAGCTCGTCGTGGTCGAGACCATGCACGAGCGCAAGCACCGGATGGCCGAACTGAGCGATGCCTTCGTGGCGTTGCCCGGCGGCTGGGGCACGCTCGAAGAGATCTTCGAGGTTACGACCTGGACGCAGCTCGGCTACCACGAAAAGCCCGTGGGCCTGCTCAACGCGCACGGCTACTACGACTCCCTGGCCGCGTTCTTGGACCAGGCCACCGAGCTCGGTTTCATCCGCCGCCCGCACCGCCCCATCTTGCAGATCGCTCCGGATGCCGACGAGCTCCTCGAGCGCCTCTGCCGCGTCGGCTCCGGCTCGACGGCGCGGTGCTCCGCGGTCGAGCGGCCCCTGACCCAATGTGCTCAGCGCCCGGCCACTGCGCTCGGCGAGCGCGTATTCTCCGATGGGGCCGTGGCCACCAGCTCGCCATCCACGATGACGCTGGGCGTAGCGAGCACTCGAGGCGACGGGGCGTGGTCGGCGCGGATGACGGCGACATCGACGAACGGGCTGCCGAGCGCGAGGCGCAAGGCGGCGCGGGCGATCGTCGGGCAATACGGGCAGGACGCCGTGACGTGGACGCCGACGAAGCGCTTTTGCGCCAGCCCGGAGAGGAGACCCGGAGTCGCGGGTGTGTCGAACGGGATCTGGCCCGTCGACAGCGCGCGGATCAGCTCGACCAGCACTTCGACGAGCCGACCTTCGACCGGGCCCATGAAGGTGATCTCCCCGTGCGGGCGCCTTCCCTCCGCGCGTAGCCTGGCTTGCCCCTCGTCCGGCACGTGGATGAGCGTGAGCCACGGAGCGAGCCCGGCGATCCGCGCGAGGAGCGCGGACGGCTCGCGGGCGCGTTCGATCACCACCACCGTGTCACCGCCGACGCGAAGATAGTCCTCGATGGGCATGGGCGACCGGCTCATGGCGACCTCGGTGGGGGCGGACGCCCGAAGCCGACGGCGAAGCCCATGGAGTAGCGCGCATTGATCTCGCTCAGCGAGTGGAGCTCGGTTCCCCCAGGCGCGGCGCGATGGCGGAAGGCATCGATGCCGAACGGACCGAAGTAGCCCGCTCGGACGAGGGCAGCCGCCACGAGCTCGGCGCGGGCGATCAGCTGATCGGCCTCGGCTCGAGACAGCTCTTCGAGGGCAGCGCGCGCGGTCGAGCTCCACTGGCCTCGAGCGTCGCAGTGCTGCACCACGACGCTGCCGAGGCGCAGCGAACCCGACGACTCCACGTAGCCGTGGAGCCCGTACTCGCGTTCGACGTCGGCCTCGGGTTCGACGACGAGACCCGAACCGGACGGCTCCACGCTCGCGCGCAGAAAGCGCACATCGACCTCGCTCACTTCGCCCCGCACCACGCGTTGACCCCGCCCGGCCATGCCGAACCTGCGCTTCATGCGCCAGCCGAGGAACCCCGACGGAGGTGGCGTCGCGAGCTTCGCTGCGACCGCCTCCGCATCGAACAGGAGCTCTGCGCCCGGCAAGTTGAACCCGAGCGCGAAAGCAAACGCGCGGTCGTTCACCTGCGCCAGCACCTCGACGGGCGGGCTCGGCTCGGGCGAAGCGCCGGCGCGTTCCAGGAGGGCGCGCGCGCGCCGCGTCATGCAGAACGCGCGACCGATGCACCCCCGCGCTGCACCCGCCTCGCGCCCTTCGTGGATCAACACGTCTTCGGGACCGAGCAAGAGCGCCGCGAGCTGCCGCTGCCAATCACCCATCTGAGCGACTACGCGCGCGGCAGGCGTGTAGCTCGGGCCTCGCGCGCCGAGCTCGAGGTCGGCGTCGAGGTTCAAGACCCAGGCGTGTCCGGCTGCCATCGTTCGAGCTCGTCGAGAAACGCTTCGGATTGCCCCGCTCTGCCTCGAGCGGCCCGTGAAAGCGGGAGGCCTCGCATGAGCAGCGGGGAGAGTGGTGGCGGCAGCGCACGCCGCCAGGCCTCGAACTCGAGGCCGCCCGCGAAATGGTCGAACCAGCGCACGCCGAAGCGCACGTGGGCGATCTCTTCCAGGCCGATGATCTCCTGCACGCGCGCCGCCGCTTCGTCGCCGGCCTGCCGAAACGCAGCGGCAAAGTGCGTCGAGTGATCGAGGTTCGCGCTCTCGAGACCGAGGCCCATCACCGCCACGAAGCTCGCCGGATCGGGGCACGCGGGTACGCGCAACCAGAACCAATCGCGGACGGGGAAGTCTCCGACGCGATGACCGAGGCGCTCGATCTCGCGAACGTAGAGGCCCATGTGGCGGACCTCGTCCAGTGCGATGCGCAGGAGTCCTTCACGAAACTCCAGCGGCGCGTCGGCGAACGCGAGCAGCGCCCAAGCCATGAGCTCGGCCGCCTGGAGCTCGTGGTGGAAGAACGCGTGCAAGACCTGAGCACGGCCACGCACGGTGGCGAGGCTCCGCTTCTTCTCGGCGCGAGAAACCACGCGGAGCTCGGGCGGCCGCCCGGGCGCGGCAAGCCGGCGCGGACGCTGCGCGGCCTCCCAGATCTCCGGCGGAGCCCCCGGCTGGAGCTTTTCGGCGAGGGACGTCGAGCACACGTAGTCGAACGCCCAGCGCTCGACCGAGCCGCGCGGGGGCAGGAGCTCCGCGTTCACTCGACCTCGTTCCGCGCTCGCGCGCGCGCCACGTCGAGCGCCGCCAGCAATCGCTGGATGTCTGCGCCTTCGGTGCGGTGGTTGTTGACGCAAGCGCGGAGCGCGCGACCCCCTTGGGCGAAACGCGGCACCGAGACGAACCCTCCGCGACTGTCGAGGGTGTGGCGAGCCACCGCATCGAGGAAGCGAGCCCCGTCGCCTCCCGGATGGCTGGCATCGACGAAGCAGACCAGCGGGAGCGGGGTGTCGTTCACGATCTTCCACGCCCGCTCACGAAGCTCCTTGCGCAGAAACTCGGCGAGCTCCACTTGGCGCCGGAGCGAAGCCGCGAAGCCCTGGAAACCCAGCGACGCGAGCGGCAAGAGCACGCGCAATCCGAGAAATCGCCGAGACCACTGGATCGAGCGCCCGTAGGGATCGCTGGACCCGACTTTGGGCATGTAGCCGGTGCGCTCGGAGAACGCTGCGTGCAGCGCGCTGGCGTGTCGCGTGAGGTACATGCCGGTCCCCATGGGCGCGGACAGCACCTTGTGGGCGTCGAACGTGATCGAGTCGGCGTGCTCGATGCCAGCCAGGGCCGGCCGGAGCTCTGGAACCAATGCCGCGAGTCCACCCCAAGCGGCGTCGACGTGGAGCCAACAGCGTTCGCGTTCCGCGACACGGGCGATCTCCGGCAGGGGATCGATGGCACCCGAGCTCGTGGTCCCGACAGTGGCCACCACCAAGAACGGCAGCGCGCCCTGGGCCCGATCTTCCGCCATGGCGCCGGCGAGCGCCGCTGGCTTCATGCGCTGATGAGCGTCCACCGTCACGCGCACGACTGCGTCGCTGCCGAGGCCCGAGAGCTTGGCGGCCCGGGCCACGGTGGCATGACCCTCGGCGGACACGTAGACGCGCGGCGAACCCGACAGGCTGCGCAGCCCTCGCGCGTGCACTTCGGGAAAGGTCCGAGCGAGAGCGCAGGTGAGCGCCGTCAGGTTGGCTTCGCCGCCCCCCGAGGTGAACGCACCGCCGCCCTCACCCGCTGGAATACCGAAGCGCTGCCCGATTTCGGCGACAAGGCGCTCTTCGACGGCCACCGGCCAAGGGGCGTGGCTGCGCGTCGCCGAGCTGAGGGTTTCGGCGGACGCCAGCGCGCCGTCGCCGATCACCGCCAGCGCAGCCGTCGCCGGGTTGAACAGGCCGAAGTAGCGCGGGTGGTTCGGGTGCATGATCACGTTCGAGCTCCTGCGCGACTCGCTCCAGCGCCTCTACGGGATCCCGGAGCTCTCCGTTCAGCAGCTCGTCGATGGACGCAAGGTCCATCCAGGCATCGCCTTCCGGTGCGATGCTCGATTCATCGCTGGCCCAGCGCGCGTGCGCCGACTCGACCAACTCGCCGAGTCGGCGCCACAGCCGAGCGCGCGTCTCCGCATCGTGGTCCAAGATCGATCCGAGTCGCGGCACGCGGCAGGAGCATAGCCGGAAACGCGACCGTCGAAAGCCGAGCTCGGGCGGAGCTGTGCCATGCGGGCACGCTGCAAGCTTTGCACAGGCGCGACGTCGGGACGGGACACATGCTGCGCGCATGTCGAAGTGGCTAGGCTTGGTTTGCTGTGTGATGGTCTTCACCGCGCCGTTCGGCTGCGACGATTCGAGTGACTCGAACGCCTCCCGGGTGGCAACTGGCGCGGCGGGCAGCGGCGGAACCGCGGGAGCCGCCACGGGTGGCGCTGGCGGCAGCGGCGGAACGACGATGCGGCGTCAGGTGGAGCCGCGGGCGGTGATGCCAGCGCAACGGGCGGAAGCGCAGGCTCGACGACGGGCGGCACCGGTGGCGTCGGGGGGGATCAGTGACGCCGGCGATGGTGCGACCTGCCAGGCGCTCGGCACGAGCTGCACCTTGCCGACCCAGTGCTGCAGCAACAAGTGCGGTCGAAGAGCTTTTGCTGCGGTCCTTCAGGAACGGAGTGCCAAACGGACAACGATTGCTGTCCAGGCACGTGCAAGGCGGACGGGACGTGGTACGAGCAAGCGCTGCAAGACCGCAGCGTGAGTGCGCGTACGCCAGTGCCTCCGCCGACTCGGGCGACCGTTTCGATCCAGCGTGAACACCCCGAGCGAGCCATCCCCCCAGCCGAGCGCCAGCGGCAGGCCACCAGGCCGGTGGTTGGCAAGCCTGCGGCGGCCAGGCCTGCCCGCGCTCCCGCGCCTTCGGCGTCGCCCCCCACTCCGGCACCCGACCTTCTGCGCGGCGACTACGTCCCGGTCACGCCCAAGCCGTGACGCTTCGCAGAACGGTGTAGATTCGGCGCATGCGATTCGGCGCGCGCTGGCTCACGCTCCTCGTCCCGGTCTCCATCGCGGCGGCCTGCGGCTCGCGCACGGGGCTGACGACTCCGCCGCCCGACGCGTCGGCCGACGCTGGGGTGGACGCGCCCGCGGACGCTGCGAGCGATCACGAAGCGTCGTCGGACGGCCCGGTGGACGCGCCGCCCGACGTGCCTCCGGACGTCTTCCCCGACGTCTGGGTCGACGGCCTCGCGCCCTGCGACCCGGAAGATCTGTTCGTGTACTTGGTCACGAGCGAAAAGGACTTCTACCGCTACGACCCGGGCACCGGAGAAGTGAAGCTGATCGGAACACTGAACTGCCCCATCGATGGCAATCCGTTCTCCATGGGTGTGAGCCGGAGCGGCATCGCGTACGTGGTCTATCGCCCGAACATGTTGGGCGCGACGCCGCCAGGTCAGCTCTTCCAAGTGAACGTGGAGACCGCGGCCTGCAAGAAGACGAAGTTCGAGCCGAATCAGCACGACTTCGGCCTCTTCGGCATGGGTTTCGCGCTGGACGACGACGGGCTCGGCGAAACGCTCTACGTCGCCGAGAGCGGCAAGCCGGGCGCCGACTCGCTCGGCCTCGCGTCCATCGACCTCGGCTCCTACGTGCTCTCGCCCATCGGTCCGTTTTCCCAGAACCCGGGCAATCGCATCGAGCTCACGAGCTCCGACGACGGCAAGCTCTGGGGCTACATCCTCGACCCCGCCGGCAACGGCGGCTACGTCGCCCACATCGACAAGCACACCGCCGAGGTCCTCGAGGTCACGCCCGTCGCCGCCGGCAACGATCATGCGTTCGCCTTCGCCTACTGGGGCGGGGACTTCTACGTGTTCACTTCGCCCTCGGGCGGGCCCACCAAGATCACCCGCTATCACCCCGCCGACAGCAGCACCCAGGTGGTCGGCAGCATCGCCAAGACCGTCGTCGGAGCCGGCGTCTCCACCTGCAGCGTGAAGAAGTGAGCGCCCGGCCCACGTGCACGCGGGCACGTGGGCTCGAGCAGCTCATCGCGCTCAGTTGTACCAGGTGCACTTGCCGGAGACGCAGCCGCAGCCCTTGACGTTGCTCGGCGCGCTGCACTCGCAGGTGCTGATGCCGCTCGAAACGGCCGGGTTGTAGCACAGCTCCCCGCCGCAGCCCCCGCCCTTGCAGTCGGCGTCGCTCGCGCACGCATCGTTGCTGTTCTTGACACACGCGCCCGTGGCGGGCGTGCGAACGTCACAGAACTTGGCGTAGTCGGCGCAGCAATCGCCGTACTTCGTGCAGGCCGCGTCGCAATAGCAGCTCTTGTCGTCGCTCGGGCCGCCGCAGTGCCCGCTGCAGGTGTTCTTGGCGGCGGGCGGCGTGGTCTTGGGCACGCACACGCCCGAGCAATCGGCGCCGCCGTTGCCGGGGTCGCAGCTGTCCGTCGGATCGTCGACGCACTCGTTGCCCGTGGGACACGGCAGGTTGGCGATGCCGCCGCAGGTCTTCTTCGCGATGCACATTCCGGGGCAATCGGCGCCGCCATTGGCCGGGTCGCAACCGTCGTTGGGGTTCTCGACGCAGATCTGCCCGGTCGGGCACGGCAGGTTCGCGAAGCCGCCGCAGCTCGCCGGCGGCGTTTCGCAGGCCCCTTTGTGCGCGAAGCGATCGTAGATGCAGCTCGTGTTGGCCACCTTGGTTTCGCCTTCACACGTGCAGTACGGCGTGAGCACTTGCAGACACGGCACGTTGGTCGGCTTCGGCTTGCACACGCCTTCGGCCGCACAGCCCTCGGCCGCCTGGCAATACTGCCCGCTCGCGCACTCGGCGCTCGTCTTGCACTTCTTCGCTCCGCTCGAGCCGCAGCTCGTCGAGTAGTCCGTGCAACAATCGCCGTACTGGGCACACGCGGCATCGCACCAGCACTTGCCCTTGCTCTTGCCGCCACAGTAGCTGTGACCCGAAGCGCTGCACTTCCCGCTCAGCGAGTCGGCCTTGCCGAGACTCACGCGTCGTTCGTCGGGAGTGTTGTCCGGTGTGCCGGTTCCCGGTGAGGTGTCGTCCGAGCTCGAGCAGCCACCGAACGGAATTGCGGCGAACGCGACGAAGGCCAAGTAGCGGACGAACTGCATGGGACCCTCCATGTGAGTCACTGTAGGTGACGCGCGTACCCTGGCCCACTGAGAACGACATGTCAAGCAGCGCCAGGCGCTGGTGAAAACTGTGGTTTTCCTTGGACTCTTTCGAGGGCCGGGCGGCAGCGCAGCGCGCGACCTGGCTCGACGCCGCCGACCGGCCTTGGCAGCTTCGCGCTCGAACCAGCGTCTGACGGCGACCCAGTGCGAGCGCGTGAGGCCCGAGTCGTTCAGCCTCGCGCCGCGAGCTCGCGAAGGTCGGGGTCCGAGAGGGCGGTCTCGCGGAGGCTCGGGTCGAGCTCGAGCGCCGCAGCGAGCAGACGCAGGGCCTCTGCACTCTCCCCGAGCGCGGCCTCGGTGGCTGCCAGCCAGAGCAGCGATTCGGGCTGGCCCGGTGATTCGGCGAGCCGTTCCAGGTAGGTCGCGCGCGCTCTCTCGAACGCGGCGCGCGCGTCGCCTTCGCGGCCCAGCTCTCGGAGCACCAGCGCTTCGTTGTGCCAGGCCTCGGCGTGATCCGGGGCTTCGCTCCGCGCAGCGCGAAATGCCTGGAGTGCGCCGTCACGGTCTTGCTCTTGCCAGAGCGCGAGCCCGAGGTCGTAGCGGGCCCCTACCAGATCAGCGAGCGCAACGGCGCGCTGATGCTTCCGATGCTGGCGATCTGCGCGGAGAGCGCGCACCGACCGAGTCGAACTAAGCCCAAGGGTTTCCGGATGATCGGCAGCGTAGTCGGCCAGCAGCCGCCTGGCCCCGCCGTGTCCTTCGCCGAGGGCACCCGTGGCGAGCACCGGGCGCTCTTCACCGCCGCTGTGGACGCAGCCAGCACGCTGCCAGGTCGCCTCGACCAGGAACCGGAGCCGAGCGAGATCGGGCCTGGGCTCACGACCGAGCAAGAACGACCGCGATGCGGCGGGTCGATGACACGCGACGAACTCATCGGGTGATCGAGTAGTGAGCCTGCAACGGCTCGACGCGCGCGACGAGGTCCTGCGCTCGAGAACGGTCTCCGGTGCTGCGGTGAACGCCGTGTACGCCTCGACGAGCTCGTTGATCCAGCGGCCCGTGCTTTCACCGGCTGGCGCCGGCGGTCTCGAGGTCGATGATCTCCGCCACCGCGGCATGAGCTGCAAGAACGAGTCCCGAACGATGGCGCTGCGGCGGGCCTCCCGTTCGTCCATCGGCCCAGACTACGAGCTCGAGGGTGCGCGCTTCAACGCGGAGCCCGACGAACGGGCAGCACGGCACACATCCATGCCGTACACCGGTCCCCAGGCTTCCGCGAGGGCGCAAGCGTGCGCCAGGGGAGCAGCAAGACGACCGCAACACGCCTTGCCACCGGGCTTCACGGCCTCGATGCTGGCGGATGCGATGCCGTAGTCCTCGACGCCCGAGTCGGGCGCAGCCACTCGTGATGAACTCGCGGCTCTCCGCACGGACGTCGACGAGGACAAGCCCTCGTTCCGCTTCCTTCCAGCAAGGCACGCACGCGGTCGACCGCTACTGCTCCTAGAGAGCGACACCAGTGAGCGCGCGAGCACGTCGCCTCGAGCGCCGCCGGCAGCTCCTTCAGCTTCACCACGTCGGAGATGCATGAGGCGGCTGCCTGCTTTCAACACGCGGAACGCGGCCACGGAACACCGCGCCCTTGTCCGGGCTCAGGTTGATGACGAAGTCTTCGAGAGGATCACGTCCACGGTTCCGTCGGGCACCGGCAGGCCGATCTCGCCGAGGCGGAAGTCGACGTTGGTCACGCCGAGCTTCTGCGCGTTGGCCTCGCGCTTCGTCGTACCACGTCGGGGGTCATGTCGACGCCGATGACGCGGCCGCTCGGGCCGATCCGCTGGACGGCGAGGAAGCACCTGGAAGCCCGCCGGCACCCAGATCGAGCACGGTCTCGCCGGCCTTCGGCACGCGATGGCCTGCGGGTTGCCGGCCGAGACCCGGCTACGTTGGCGCTTCGGCGTTCATTGGCGCGCAGCTCCTCCGCCAATAGCCGAGCTTCAGGCTCATGTCGGCATTGCTGCCGCCACAGCTCATCCGGGGTGCAGCTCGACGCGGTCGATCGCGCGACTTTGGCGAAGTATTGCCGCGCACGACCGCGCGGATCTCGGCCTGCGCCTGGTTCGTTCATCTTCGTCAGCCCGGCCCAGAAGACGGGGACCCCGCCACTGGACGAAATCAGCGGAGTTGATCGGCAGCACCGCGCCTGAGCATGCCGCGGAGCGTGTCGCGGGCCGCGGAACCGGGTGGTGCATCTTCACGGCGAGGAAAGCGTCGGCCTCGCATCGCGGATCGGGATGGCCAGCTCGCCGGCGTTGGCGCTGCCCAAGAACGCCGGACAAACCTCCTCGGCGGTGCGGCCAGCGTGATCACGGTGCCCACGCTGGCCGGTCGATGGTCTCCACGGACTTCGAATGGTGGGTCGAGAGATCGACCTCGAGCTCGCGCATCACTTCGATGGCGTAGGGTTCACCACGAAGGCGCTGCCGGTGCCGAGATCAGCACGGCGCCGACCGAAGAGCATGCGCCAAGCCTTCGCAATACTGACCTTGGCGGCCGAGTTGGCGACGCACAAGAAGAGGATGCTCGGTGACGCTCGACTCATGGCTCAAGCCTTCGACTCGGCGCCGGTATCGCCGGCGGGCGAGCCGGCGACGGCTACGAGCTCGCTGGCCGGGAAGAACTTGCGATTGGCCCACAGCGCGACGTTCACCAGGCCGATGAGGGCTGGCACCTCGACCAAGGGGCCGATGACCGCCGCGAAGGCCGCACCGCTGTGGATGCCGAAGCTCGCGATGGCGACGGCGATGGCGAGCTCGAAGTTGTTGGAGGCCGCGGTGAACGACAGCGTGGCACTCTGGCGATAGCCCGCGCCGACGCGTTTGCTCATGAAGAACGACACCGCGAACATCACCACGAAGTAGATGAGGAGCGGCACCGCGATGCGCAGCACGTCGAGCGGCAGCTTCACGATGGCCTCGCCCTTCAGCGAGAACATCACGACGATGGTGAAGAGCAACGAAACGAGCGTGATGGGCCCGATGCGCGGGACGAAACGCTGCTCGTACCACTCGCGCCCCTTGGCACCGACCAACACACGCCGCGTGAGAAAACCCGCCGCGAAAGGGATGCCGAGGTAGATGGCGACGCTCTTCGCGATCTCACCGATGGTGATGTTGACGCTGGCACCCTGAAGGCCCAGCCACGACGGCAAGAGCGTGGCGAAGAAGTAGGCGTAGACCGAGAAGAACAGCACCTGGAAGATCGAGTTGAAGGCTACGAGGCCGGCGCAATATTCCGTGTCGCCTTTGGCGAGGTCGTTCCACACGATGACCATCGCGATACAGCGCGCGAGCCCGATCAGGATGAGCCCCAGCATGTATTCGGGCTGATCGCGCAGGAACACCACGGCGAGCCCGAACATGAGGAACGGCCCCACGATCCAGTTTTGGACGAGCGAGAGCCCGAGCACGCGTCGGTTTTCGAAGACCTTGCCGAGCTCCTCGTAGCGGACCTTGGCGAGGGGCGGGTACATCATGAGCACCAAGCCGATGGCGATGGGGATCGACGTCGTACCCACGCTCAGGCGGTCGAGCGCGGCGGTGAAGCCGGGCGCCACGAAGCCGAGCGCGACGCCGAGGGCCATGGCCGCGAAGATCCAGAGCGTGAGGTAGCGGTCGAGGAACGAGAGCTGCCGGGCGACCCCTGGTTCCCGGGTGCTCATCGCCGATGTACGCGTGCTCATGGCCGTCACAGACCCCCCACCAGGGCGCGGAGCCGCCGCAGGGTGCGGGGCTCGATGCAGTAGCAGACTCGGGGGCCGTCCACGTCACCACGGATCAGTCCCGACTCTTTCAACACCTTGAGGTGCTGCGAAACGGTGGACTGAGCGAGCGGCAGCTCGTCGACGATGTCTCCACAAATGCAGGCGTTCTTGCGCAGAAGAATACGGAGGATCTTCACGCGAGCGGGGTGGCCCAGCGCCTTCGACAGCAGGGCCAGCTCCTCGTCGGCCAGGTCACCCTCGATGGGGCGAAGGTCGGCTTGCTCATCCGCAGGAGGGCAGCAGGGCTCGGCGCAGGCCGCAGCATCGTTCATCGTCGTTTTACGATAGACGAAGAGGGTGCTTCGAGCCAGCCCGAATATCCTCGGCGCGCCGGTCCACCGCCGACGCGCCCGAGCCGACGTCAGTTCACGGGCCGAGGACGTCCGGGAACCGAACGGCGTAGGGGGCGTTCAGCACGCCGACGAAGCCCTGGGCGCGAGGGTTGTTCGGCTCGCTCGTGACGGCGTGGGGCGCAGCGTACTTGTTCGAACCCCGGCGGGTGAGCGAGTACGTGCCGTTGTCCCACGACTTCTTGAAGCCGGCGTTGTTGCCGCCCGACGACCAGTAGCAGAGCAAGACGAGACCGTTGTCGACCAGCCACTGAACGCCTCCCGGGCCCGTCCACCACTCGGCGTTGATTTGCGCCAGGGTCTTGCCCGCGTGGGTGTTGAGGTTCGCGTGACCGTTCACGTCGGTGGTGGTCTTCCAGCGATCCACCACGTGCGCGAGGTTGGTCGCCGTCGGAGTCCCGAGCTCGAAGATGCCCATGGGCTTGGCGTGGGCTTTGGCGAAGTCGACCGTGCCTTGGAAAATCGAGCGTTGGTCGCGCCACCTGTTGTTGAACTCGGGGCCGCTCAAGCCCGGGTATCCGAGGTCGGTGTAGAAGTTGTATCCATCCACGCCGACGATGTCGACGACGTCATCGCCCGGATAGAAGCCCGCGGCGAGGCCGGAGTTGATGGAGCTCGACGTCGGAACCCAACCGACGGCCATGTTCGTGACGCCGTACGCTCTGAGCTTCAGGATGATGTAGCGAAAGACCTGGGTGTAGTCGCTGCCCGAGGCAAAATCCTCGGCCATCTCGTGCCAGGGCGCGTAGACGACCGGCGCCGGCGCCAGGCTCTTGAAGAAGTCAGCCAGCGGCTTGATGTGGGTCAGGTCGATGTCCCCCGCCAAGATGCTGGCCTTGCCGGCCGCGTACCATTTCGACGTGACGACGGGGAGAATGCCCTGGGACACGGCGTCGACGATCTCCGCCCGGGGCCCGCTCGGAAGGTTGATGTCGTTGCTGGCCGTGAGAGAGGAAGGGCTCCCCGAGTAGATGCGCAGCGCAGCCAGGAACGGCTTCACGTTCCCGTTGTAGGGTTTCAGGTCGTTACCGAGGTCGGCGAGGGTGCCGAAGTCGTTGGCGGCTCCGACGTAGACTTTGCCGGGCCCCGGATCGCCGTAGAAGCGTGCGACGCTCTGGCACACGTTGTCGCTGCAGGTCTCGGTGGCCTTGCAGCTTCCGCAGGCGAGGCTGCCTCCGCAACCGTCGGCGATGCTGCCGCAGTTCTTGCCCGCCGCCGCGCAGGTCGTCGGAGTGCAGCCGCAAACGTTCGCCACGCCGCCACCGCCGCAGGTCGCCGGCGTGCTGCACGTGCCGCAAGCCAACGTGCTGCCGCAGCCGTCGGCGATGCTGCCGCAGTTCTTGCCCGCCGCCGCGCACGTAGTGGGAGCGCACGCGGGCGAGAGCGCGAGGACCTGGCTCGCGGCGATGCCTGCGGTCGAAGCGGTCCCGGTGAACGGACCGTAGGAACCCGCGCTCGCGACGCCCTTCCCCGCCGCCTCCAAGGACATGTTCCGCGTGTTCGCTCCGGTGCGCGTCGTGTGCGCGTCCAAGAGCTCCGTGAAGGTCGACGGAGGAAGGAACGTCGCGTAGCTCGGCGCAGCCAAATTGCTCGCGAATAGGACGAGGATCTCCGAATCGTTCTCGGCCACGTTGAAGGCGGGTGCCAGCGGTGCGGTGGTCGCGCTGGCGAAGACCTTGCCGGACGCGTTGCTGACGTCGGCCGCGCCGGAGTAGTCGAGGATCGCCCCTTGTATCGGGCGCGAGACGCTGAAAGAGAAGACGTAGCCGTTGGGCTCGGAGGTGGTCGCGAGCTTCTTGTACGTGGTCAGCGACATCGTGGAACCGGTCGTCGGCGTCACGTCTTTGCGATAGACGAGCGTCCAGCCGCTGGGCGGCGTGATCACGGCGGCGCTGTCGGCGATCGCGAGCGAAGCGATCAAGAGATCGCTGGCGACGATCCCCGTGGGTTTCGGGATGGTGAGGGACGTGGCCGCGCCGCTGCCCGTGTTGGCGGTGCTCTTGCTGCGCAGTTGGATGGTCTGCACGCCGAGTCCGGACTCGTCTACCTGGACGGGAGGTGCCAGCGGGTCGGGTTCGAGAGAGTCGCTCGGGTCGCCACTCGAACAGGCGGTCAGACTGGCGAGGCCGAGGAGCGCCAGCCAGCGAGGGAAGTTCGCTTCACGCATGTTGGTCACCTTGATTTCTTCGGGACGAGCTGCCCCGGGCGAGGGGATCGCGCGGCCGTCGAGCGAAAGGTGTGCCAAGGCGAAAACGCGCAGAACTACCCGCGGTGCGTCACTCCGCGTCGCAGCCTCCGAGGGGTGAGGCGCGACGCCACACGTCGCAGGATCAGCTGAGCATCGAACCCGAAGCGCGGCGGCCCCCGTTGGCGGAACTCGCGGGCTTCAGCGGCAGATCGCAGCCGTTTGCCGCCTGCCCACATGAGCCTCCATCGACGCCGGACGTCGACCCCATTGAGCGGGAGCCTCGCGCGTGCGACCTTTGTGGTCGGGTGGTCATGGCTCGGATCAACAAACTCTTGGCTTGTGCGGCTTCACTGGTGCTCCTCCAAGCGTGCACCAACGACTATGACGAGTTCTCGTTCGACGGAACGGGAGCGACGGGAACCGGCGGCAGCACCGGCGGCAGTTCCGGCAAAGACGGCGGAGTCGGCGGGAGTGGTGGCTCGTCAGCGACGGGCGGCAACTCCGGCACCGGCGGAGTCGCAGGCGGTGGCGGCACCACCGGCGGAACTGGTGGCGCAACGGGAGGCACTGGCGGTGCAGTCGGTGGAACCGGCGGCGTGACCGGAGGAACCGGCGGCGTGACCGGAGGAACCGGCGGCGTGACCGGGGGAACCGGCGGCACCACGGGCGGAACCGGCGGTGTGACCGGAGGAACCGGTGGCACCACCGGCGGCACGGGCGGCGTCACCGGCGGCACGGGTGGCACGACCGGTGGAACGGGTGGCACCACGGGTGGCACGGGCGGAGCGACGGGTGGCACGGGTGGTGTCGTCGGCTTCGAGAACTGCCTCAACGACATCGACGACAACGGTGACGGTCTCGCGGATTGCGCCGATCCTCAGTGCCAAGCGGGCTACACCTGCGTGACGCCAGCACCGACGGGCTGGGTGGGCGTCGGTTGGGTCGACCCTCAAGCGAACAGCGCTTGTCCGGCTCCGTTCCTACCGGCGACGAAGCTGTACCAAGTCGCACAATTGGTGGCGCCCCCGGCGACTTGCACCTGTGGTTGCCAGGCACCGAACGGCGTCTCGTGCCCCCTCTCGCTGGCCTGTACGGCCGGCGCAGCGTGCACGACCTCGGCGGCCACGACGCTCACCCAAGCGTGCACGACCGTGGCCGTGCCGGCACCCGGCGCGCAGAACTCGTGCAGCGTTGCGCCGCCCCAACCCACCGGCGGAAGCTGCCAGGCGCAAGCCAACGCGCTGGTGACCCCGCCGGTCTGGCCAGCCTCGGCGCGGGGTTGCCTGGTCGCGGATGGCGGCGCCTGCACGGACACGACCAAGACCTGTGTCCCGCGACTCACGGGTGCCAACGGCCCCTGCATTGCGCGCGGTGGCAACCAGACTTGCCCGGCGGGCTCGCCGTACACCTCGAAGACGCTCTACAACACCGGCGGCCTCAACGACACGCGCGGCTGCAGCGCCAACGGCTGCTCGTGCGGAGGCGTCGCAGGCGCGACGTGCAGCTGCACGGGCGGCAACTGTGGAGTTTCGATCCACACCCAGAACAGCTGCGGTGGCAGCGTACTCCAGAACATCCCGGCCACCGGAGCCTGCACGACCTTCACCGACAGCGGCAACGGCGACACCAATTGGGGTGCACAGCGCGTCGGGGCGAACCCTTCGGGTGGCACCTGTCCGCCGTCCGGGACGAGCGCTGCGACGGGCTCCGCGACGCCCACCGAATCCATCACGGTCTGCTGCGCGCCTTGAAATCGGTTTGACGAACGCTGCGCGTACCGGTTATCCGGCTCGACATGCAAGCTGGAATGCCGGGCGCGCCGCCGAGCCCACCCGACCCCTCCAAGATCAAGAACGCCAAGCTTCTGCGGGGCTGCGGGGGCTGCGGCTGCGTGTTCGCACTGGTCACGCTGATCGGCGGAGTGATCTTGCTCGCCTTCGGGAGCCAGCGCGCCACCCGCGAGGCGATGCCCTTCGGCATCCTGACCACGGGCGTTGCGTTCCCCATCGCCATCGTCGCCGCCATCCTCTTGTTCGTGGGGATCAGCAACCTGAAGAAGGCCGGCGGCTGACGCTCACGAACAGGTCGGCGCCCAAGTCGGGTCATAGGCGCCGTAGTTCTTCTGGAAGAGATTGGCGCCCTTTTCGCTGGGCTGCGGCAGACAGAACGAGCCGTACGTGACGTAGGAGCAATTCGGGTTCGAGCTGTGGACGCAGTCGTAGTCCTGGTCCATCTCGAGCGCGTTGGGGTCGACCAGCGTCTCGAGGTCCTTGCGACCGAGCGGGGAATTGGCGAGCGTGGAACTCGGGTCGACGAAGAAGTGCACCTGCCCGCGAGGCGCGCCTTCTTCGGTCTCGTCGCTGAGATCGAAGGGCGCGTGTGGACCACCGAGGTCGTGGGAATCGCGCCAGGCCTTGTCGCTCGGAATGTCGGCGATGTCCGGCTTGCCGTTCACCTGGTTCGCACCCTTGTGCGTGTTGGCCGCGATGAGCGCGGTCCTGAGCACCGCGTCCATCGCGAGGATCAAGCGATTGTACTCCGCGCCGCCACAGCTCCCGGGGTCGCTGCCGCTCGCGCCCTCTCCGCCGGCGATCCGATACACGTCGGTCACGTGGAAGAGCATCGAGCTGCCGTCGTTGCCGAGACGGCTGCCTTGCAGGCGGGCCGTGATGGTCAGGAACACCGCGCGCGCCGAATCGTCGAGCTTCTGCCAGACCTCGCAGGCGCTCGCCACGTTCTGACCCGAGAGCCCGTTGGTCTGCGGCGTCGTCACGTGTGCCTTCAGATAGGCGAAGTACTTCTCGAGCAAGCGCTGCCGATTCGACGCGAGATCGTCCACGGGAGGCGCGCCGCCCGTTCCGCCCTGACCCGCGGTGCCATCGCTCGACGCGTCGACGTTGCCGCCGCTGCCCGCGGTTCCGCCGCTGCTCTGTCCACCGCTGCCAGCCGAGCCGCCGCTACTGGCGCCGCCCGAGGGCGTGCCACCGCTGCCGCCCGAACTGCCTCCGCCAGCGCCACCGCCGCCATCGTCCGAGCCGCAAGCGGCCACGCTCGAGAACGACAGCCCCACGCACAAGAGCCAGCCTGCCCTGCGACCCATTGGGGGACGATAGCGTGGATCTCCATCGCGGGCAGCGGAACGCGCGGGCGATGCATAATCCGGCCATGCCCGACACGGAAACCCCGTCCCTCGCCACCATCTCGGCCATCGAGCGCCCGAGCCCGAAGCTCCTGTGGCTCTACGCCTTGCGCGCCCTCTCTCTCGGCGTCTTCGGCCCGTGGCTCTGGCTCCTCTTCCTGCCCTTCTACTTCCGCTACCACACCTTGCGCTATCGCTTCGATGCCGAAGGCGTGGCGATGTCGTTCGGCGTGCTTTGGCGACGCGAGATCTACCTCACGTACTCGCGCATCCAGGACATTCACTTGAGTCGCGGATTGTTCGAGCGCTGGCTCGGGCTTGCCACGATCCAAGTGCAAACCGCGGCGGGCTCGGCCAAGGCGGAGATGAGCATCGAGGGGCTCACCGAGTACGCCGAGGTCCGGGATTTCCTCTATTCGCGCATGCGCGGCGCGCTCCACGAACACGACGCGCCAGCCGGCGGCGACGACCAGGTGACGGCGCTGCTCACCGAGATCCGCGACGACCTCCGCGCGGTCTGCGACGAGCTCGGTCGCCAGCAGGCGGGAGAAGCGACATGACTCCGCTCCGGAAGCTCCTCTTCCGCGTGCTCCGGGCGCCGGAAGATCCGCCCCCGGTGCCGCTGGGCTCACCGGGCTCCGCACAGGTGTTTCGAGCCTCGCCCCAGCTGCTCAAGCTGAAGGCCCTAGGGATGGCCGCTTTCGGCCTGTTCCTGCTCTTGCCCGAGGCCATCGGCATCGCAGTGGCGGTGATGGCCCGCGAGACGGCGGCCGTGATGGCCTTGTCGACGGTCGCAGCCCTGGCTTTCGCCTTCGTGGCGGCGGCCTGGTTCCTGGTCCGTCTCGATTACGACATGCGCTACTACGTGGTGACCGATCGCAGCCTGCGCATTCGCGAAGGCGCGCTGGTGATTCGCGAGAGCACCTTCACGTTCGCGAACGTGCAGAACGTGAGCGTGCAGCAGGGTCCGCTCGATCGGCTCTTCGGCATCTCGAGCGTGCGCATCGAAACCGCGGGTGGCGGCGGCCGACCGGACAAGGACCAACCGTTCGTGAGTCACCGGGGCGAGCTCGGCGGGATCGAAAATGCGGAGGAGGTGCGAGATCGGATCCTCGCGCTGCTCAAGGCGTACCGGGACGCAGGGCTCGGCGACCGAGAACCACACCAGAAATCGGCGACCAGCTTCGCCGGCATGTCCGGCACAGCGCTTACACGTCTCTCCGAAGTGCGCGACGCGATGCGCCGCTTGCGTCAGCTCGTGTGAGCTCGCGCGAGGCCGGAATGCCTCGGACGAAGGCTCGATGTCTGCTATCCTCGAGGTCATGAGGCGGAACCTCGCTCGCTGGGCGCTCGGTCTCTGTGCGGTCTCGGGGTTCGCCGCGTGCAGCGTGGACCAAGAGGGCGGACTCTCGACTGGTGGTGCGGCGGGTTCGGGCAACGCGACCTCGGGTGGCGGTCAAGGCCCGGGCGGTGGGGGAAGCGGCGGAGGCTCGAGCGGCGGAGCGGGTGGCGCAACGGGAGGGCTCGGGCTCGAGCGGCTCGGGTGGAGCGATGGGTGGCGGAGGAGTCGCGGGCGGCGCGTCGGGCGGAACCGGCGGCGCGCGGGCGGAACCGGCGGCGCGTCGGGCGGAACCGGCGGCGCGTCGGGCGGAACCGGCGGCGCATCCGGTGGCACAGGCGGCGCGTCGGGCGGAACCGGCGGTGCATCCGGTGGCACAGGCGGCTCCATGACGGGTGGAGTCAGTGGAACCGGTGGGGTGACGGGGGGCGCAGGTGGACTGACGGGAGGAACCGGTGGTGCATCCGGTGGAACCGGTGGGGTGACGGGTGGCGCAGGTGGCACGACGGGAGGCGCAGGTGGCACGGGTGGTGTCAACAACATCTGTCCGGTCGTTCAACCCTCGGGCGCCTGCAGCTCGTCGCTCGTCGCTTGCGCCTATGGCGGCACACAGTGCAGCTGTTGGGGCGGCAACTGGCACTGCAACCCCTGCCCCGCGACACAGCCTTCGGAGAACTCGAGCTGCCCGACCATCGGCCATGCCTGCAACTACGGTGGCCAGGCTTGCGGTTGCGGCAGTGACAACGTCGGGAACGACTGGCGTTGCCTGACTTGCCCATCGCAGAAGCCAGGCGACGAGTCACCCTGCTTCGACGAGAGCGCGATTTGCCCCTACGCGAACTCGCTCTGCCGTTGCCGCAGCGCCAACGGTACGAAGTGGGATTGCACGTGACGAGGAGTCACTGCTGACAGCTCGGGCAGAAGCAGGTCGAGCGCTGGCCGATGACGACGCGTCGAATCTCGCTGCCGCAACGCGGGCAGGGCTCTCCCGAGCGGCCGTAGACTCGATGCTCGCCCTGGTAGCCACCATCGCTTCCATCCGGGCGCACGAAGTCGTCGATGCTCGAACCGCCGGCAGCGATGCCGGCCTCCAGCACCGCGATCACGGCACGCGCGAGCGCATCGTACTCGGCGCGCTTCAATGCCCTGGCGCGACGAGTGGGACGGATCCTGGCGCGAAACAGCGCTTCGTCGGCGTAGATGTTTCCCACGCCCGCGAGCACGGACTGATCGAGGAGCACGGACTTGATGGGAGCCGTGCGCTTCTTGCACGCGGCGACGAGGTCGTCTCCGCGAACCTCCAGCGCATCGACGCCCAGCTTCTCGCAACGTGGGTCTTCCCGTCCGGGAGCGAGCCAGCGGACCTTGCCGAACTTGCGAACGTCGCGAAAGAAGAGCTTGGGGCCCCGGTCGGAGAACGCGATCACGAGATGGGTGTGCGCATCGGGCTGGAATTGCCGCTGCGTCGCCGGCCGCAAGCTGACGCGTGACTTCGCCGAGACCAAGCGTGGGCTGGCCGCCGCGGACGAGAAGAGCTGGCCCGTCATGCCGAGATGGAGGAGCAAGTGCGATGCGTCATCGAGCTCCGCCAAGAGGTACTTGCCACGACGGATCAGGCCCACCACCGTGCGCCCTTCGAGCCTCGTTCGGAGCGTGGAAGGCGGCGTCAGGAAGAAGTAGCTCCGCGCCGTCGTCGTCACACGCCGGATGCGGCGTCCGACGAGCAGCGGCTCGAGGGCGCGCCGCGTGACTTCGACCTCGGGAAGCTCCGGCACGGCTCGAGGCTACTCGGAAACTGCGGGGCTCGACGATGGCCACGAGGCTCCGCTAGCGTGAGAGCGTGATGCATCTTCGCTTGGGGTTCGCATTGCTCTCGGTACTCTCGGTGATCTCCGCTTGCTCGGGCGATTCGAGCAGCGGCGGAGGTGGTTCGAGCACGGGCGGCTCCTCGGGCTCTGGTGGCGCGACCGGCGGCTCCTCGGGCTCTGGTGGCGCGACCGGCGGCTCGGGTGGCGCTTCGGGTTCGGGCGGCGCGACCGGCGGCTCCTCGGGCTCTGGTGGCGCGACCGGCGGCTCGGGTGGCGCTTCGGGTTCGGGCGGCGCGACCGGCGGCTCCTCGGGCTCTGGTGGCGCGACCGGCGGCTCGGGTGGCAGCGGTGGCTCGTCGGGCTCCGGTGGCAGCAGCGGGGACGCGGCGGTCGATGTGCTGCACGGGGAGCGGCTGCGTGCTCACTTGTGCCAACGTCACGAGCCAGCCTTCGAACTTGGGCTGCGAGTTCTGGGCGGTCGACCTCGATCAACAGGACTACGCAGGCAGCGACCCGGCGAGCGCGTCGTGGGGAGTGGTGCTGACGAATCCCGGCACGGTCGACGCGAACGTGACCATCGAAGAGAACACCGCCGCCGTCGGACAAACCGTGACGCCCAGCACCGTCGTGCAAGTGACGGTGGCGAAGGGAGGCGTCCAGACCGTGAAGCTGCCGATCCGCGAGCTCGATTGCGGATCGAAGCCCAACGACTCGGCGTCGCCGGGGACCTGTCTTTCGTCGCGCGCGTTTCGCATCAGCGCGACGGCGCCCATCGCCGCGCATCAGTTCAACACCATCGACGTGTCGGCCTCTTCGGATGCTTCGCTGCTCCTGCCGAGCCATGCGCTGGGCAAGACCCACCGCGTCGTCGGGTTCAACGCGGGTCACCCGAAGCCAGCGACGTTCCCCGGGATCGGCCTGATCGTGGACCGATCGTTCGTCACGGTGGTCGGCGTGAAGCCGAACACCCAGGTCAAGGTCACTCCCACTTGGCGCATCAAAGGCAACGCTCCGATCTCGGCGACCGCTGCCGGCGGTTCGATCTCGGTGGTGCTCGGGCCGTTCGACGTGCTGAATCTCGAGACCGACGACGCGACGGACGCGGACATGACCGCAACCGTCGCCGATCTCAGCGGCACCGCCGTCGAGAGCGACCAGCCGGTGGCCGTGTTCACGGGCGTGGAGAGCGCGGGCGTCCCCGGCGCGCTGAGCGTGCCCACGCCACCGGGTTGGTCGTCGGGCGACACCTGCTGCCTCGATCACCTCGAAGAACAGGTGATCCCCGCCGAGTCGCTCGGGACCAGCTACGTCGTGACGCGCAGCCCGGTGCGTTCGACGGGTGGCTTCCAGGAGGCCGACGTCTTGCGCTTCGTGGGCGGCTCCGTGGCGGCCACGGTGAAGACCAGTCTGCCGGCGCCCTTCGATTCGTTCACGCTGAACCCCGGCGAGGTGAAGACGACCCATACGCAAGCGGACGTGACCGTGAGCTCGACTCAGCCCGTGACGGTAGGACAGCTCCTGGTCTCGCAACAGCTCACGAGTGGAGGCACCGTAGGCGACCCGTCGCTCCTGATCTTCCCGCCCGTGGCGCACTGGCTCACCGATTACCTGATCCCGACTCCCGCGGGCTGGGCCCAGAGCTGGATCGTGATCGCGGCCCCGGTGGGCGCGAACGTCACCCTCGACGGCGCGGCTCCCGCGGGTTGCACCACCCAGAGCGCGGGAGCGTTGTCCGGCACCTCCTACGAGTCCAAGCGCTGCAACGTGAGCGCAGGCTCTCATCGCTTGCAGAGCGCCACGCCGTTCGGCGTCGCGGTCTACGGCTACGGGAGCTCGGTTTCCTACGCGATGCCGGGCGGGAGCGCGCTCTAGCTAGGATCGAGCTTCAAAAGCGATAGGAAATGGCCGCTCTCCCCAGGAGGCGCGGGGCGGGTGCCGCCAATCCGATGGCTGGACCGAGCACGATGGACACGCGCTCGGTGGGAGCAGCCGCCAGCGTGAGCGCTGCGAAATGTCGGATCCCACCTTCTGCCTCTTCGGGCTCCCAGGCATCTTCGAAGTCTTGACCCACGTACTCCGCTCCCAGCCGGAGAGGTTCGACGATCCGCACGCTCGCGCCAGCAGCCGCGAAGAGGTCGACGCCGTCGCGACCTTCGGCGAACATCTTCTCCGCGTGCGCCAGCGCGCCCAACCGGACCCGACCGACGTCGACGCTCGCGGTGGCTTCGGCGAAGGGTCCTGCCGCGGGCGTGAAGTCGCGCGAGTATCCGGCGTGGAGGCTCAGCCGGAAGACGCGAGCACCTGGCTCGGTGAGGAGACCGCGTAGGTAGATCCGACCCGCGTTGCGTGGACTCTCACCCGCCACGCCCGGGGCGAGCCGGAGGTCGCCCGTGGCGGAGAGCCGCTGCCAGAGCCCGAGCTCGGCGCCGAGCTCGCTCACGAGACCCCCGTGGTTCGCCAGCGCGGCGAGCGGGCGGGCCGCCGCTTCCGTGGTGGCGTAGCTCGCTGCGTAGGAGCCGATGACGCCCAGCGGCCGCGCGAGGCGCGGATCTGGAACGAACGAAAACGCACGGTCACTGGCTTCGCTCGGAGGGACGTCGGCGCGCGAGGCGTCGTCGCTCGACGCGACGTCGCGTTCTGCGACCTGCGCCGCGGGAGGACCGGGCTGTGCGTCCTCGGGACCCGCGAGCTGGATCGCGCTCGGGACCGCCGCGGCGGGGAGCGCGACGGTGACGACCGCGAACGCGCCGACGAATCGCAGTGAATCAATCATCTTCTTGGGCTTCCAGGCTCAATTTCCGCCGAATTCGCGCGCGCACCCGCTCCTCTTCTTCCGGGCTCATGCGCTCGAGCTGCTGACCTCGCATCCAGCGCACGACCTGGGCGCCGAGCCCGGGTTGCTCGTCGACCTCGTCGAAGTCCCACGATTCGGTCATCAAGATCTCGTAGCGACTGGCACCGTCGCCGCAAGCGAGGGGCCAGCTCCGTGGGGTGTATTCGTAAGGCGTGTAGTCAGGCGTCGAGGTGAACGCGTCGAGTGGCAGCATCGCCTCTTCCACTTGCCGGTTGGGATAGGGCTTCCCGAAGATGTGCGCATAGAGTTTGTGGATGCTCGACGTGCTGATGTGGGTCTTGGAGACGTAGCCGCGTTTCACCCAAGGGGAGACCATGACGAATGGCGTGCGGTGACTGTCCACGTGCTCGCCACCTTGGAGCGGGTCGTCTTCGACGATGATGATGAGCGAAGACTTCCAAATCGGACTGTGGCTGACGGCGTCGACCACCATGCCGGTCGCCTCGTCGTTGACCGCGCAGAAGGTCTCCGGCGTAGGGTTCTCCGGAGAGACGCCGAAGGTGTGATCGTTCGGCAGCGTGATGTAGGCGAGCTCCCGGATGTTGCAGAGCACGCGAACGCGCCCCGCGACGTAGCAGGCCTTTTCCAGGTCGTTGTAACCGATGTTCTGGAAGGGCCCTCCCGGGTACTTGCCGTCCACCGGATTCGGTGGCGGCGCGGTCTTGGGCGAGCCCACGATTTCGCCCAAGATGTCGTAGGGGACCGCGTTCTTCCCGAGCCACTCGAAGAGGGAACCCTCTTCCGGGCGCCCGACGTCGAACACGCCGCCACCCGGCACCGGGCGCGCATCGAGAGCCCAAGTCCGCTCGTTGAAGTCGTTCGTGCGCCCGTAGGTGGCCCAGACGTGGCCCTGCGTCGATTGGACGGCCGCGGTGTAGTAGTTGTCGCTGACGGTGAACGTGCGCGCGAGGTCTCGCAGGTTCCGCCAGATGACGTCCATGTCGCTCGCCGACGCCTTGAGCGTCAGCTTGGGGTCGCCATTGACGCCGGGTAGATCGCCGAACAAGGCATCAAAGTTCTTGTTCTCTCGCAAGATGAAGAACACGTGCTCGATGACCGGGGACGGCGCGCCGATGGATTCCGGTACCGGGAAGTCGCTCACCCCGACGGGCAGCTCAGCGTCGGGCGCCCGCTCCGCGTCGAGACCGCGTTGTTCTCGTGAACGGTCTGCTCCCCCAGGGCGAGCGAAGCGGCGTCTGGCGGCGGGAACTTGCACGCTGCCGCGAATCAAGCTCGAAATCTCGCCGTCTCCGATGTCGAGGTGTTTCGCGTTGGGGCCCGTGCCGCGCCCCCGCATGTTCGCGACCACGACCTCTCCGCTGTCCGAAATCAGTACGCCGCTCGGCCACCAGCTCGTCGGCAGGCGTCCCGCTGGCGAGATCTTCGGCGGCTCACTCGTCAGGTCGACGTCGTAGGCGCCGATGGCGTTGATGCCCGCGAGCGCGACGTAGAGTCGTTGGTCCTTCGCGGAGTAGGTCAACACGGCGGGCTCCACGCCTTTCAAGTCGCTGCTGGTGTCCACGGGCAGGTTCGTGACCGTGCCGGAGTTGCGGTCGATGACCGCCAGCGCATCGCCGAGGTCTCCGCTCGCGACCATCCAACGCCCGTCGAGGAAGACGATGCCCTGGGGATCCTTGGGCGTCGGAAAGCTGCGCTTCACCTCGGGGGCTTTGGGATCGGTCAGGTCGACTTCCAGCACCCGCGCGCCGCCCCAAAGGCTGACGTAGGCGAGCGTCCCTTCGGTGTCTTGTGGGTCGAAGTAGACACCGAATACGTCCGTGGCCCCTAGCGCGACTTGCCCGAGCAGCGTGCCGGCCGTCGCGCTGGTCGGATCGATGTCGTACACGAGGAGAGTCGGCTCGAACACGGACCCGACCACCAAACGCTTGCCGTCGGGCGACGCGGCGACCGACGAAGCGTACCAGCCGTCGGGTTGCTGCTGCTTCTTCGTCACCGCAGGCAAGGCGACGGCGCCTGCGTCGTCTTGTTTCAGAGTACCGCCTTGGGCGTCCAGCGCGAGCAGGAACACCTTGCCCGTCGACGACGGCACGTAGACGCGATTCGGTCCGGCGACGGCGATGCCGCTTCCCAAGGTCACGTCGCCCTCGAAGGCGACGCGCGAGCGGACAGGGTCACCGCTGCCGATCAACTTCGTGTCGACCAGGCGCACCACGTGCTTTCCCGTGCCGGTATCGACCGCGAGCGCGAGCGTGGTGCCGGGCACCGGCGCTAGGCCCGTGGTGATCCCGCCTTGTAGATCGGGCTCCTGGAAGATCCACTCGCTCGCGGAAGGCGAGAGTCGCCTTCCGTCTGGCAGGATGGTCCGATCACCGTCGGCGCCGGCGTACTTCGCCGCGTCACCGCCGGAGCGCTCGCGCTGCACTTGCCCGTCGTGACCTTGGGATGCTTGCCGTCCCACGTTCCGCAACTCTCCGCGTGCGGGACGCGTTTCCACGCGTCCAGGTTCTGACGCGTAGGGCGCCGTTCGTTCGGCACAGGTGGTGACGGGACAATCGTACGCGCAAGACTTCTCGATGGCCGCGAAGTCGAGGGGCTCGACGTCGGGTGGCTTCTCCTCGGGCGGCGCCGAGCGTTCTTCACCGTCGGCGCAAGCGAACGCGAGGGAGAAGGGAGCCAAGAGCGCAAGGAGCAGACGCGCGAGGCATGACTTGCTGGCTATCACGAAGGGCGCCGCGCGGGTTCGACCGTCGCGTTCGGTGAGGGGATTGCCCCGGGAAAGTCACGAGATCATCGCCCAGGGGGAGCGTCGTTCGGATTCAGCTTCCCGCGGAGTGAGCGCTGGCGGGTTTGCGCTTGGCGCCGCGACCCAAGTGAACCGAGTCGTAGCCGAACTTCCTTCGCACGCCGTCCATCACGTTGCCGACGGGCTTCGGCGCTTGAACGGCAACGCGAGCGAGCGCGCGTCGGCGCTCTCGAGATTGCTGAGCGCGACGCCGAGGAGCCGAATGGCCATGCGTCCGCGGCGCGACGCCCGGTAGAGCGCCTCGAGCACCGCCAGCACGGCGGCCTCTTCGTGGGTGGGCGGGATGGTGCGCGAGCGGGTGATCGTGCGGAAATCCGACCAACGCAGCTTCAGCGTGACCGTGCGGGCGCGGATGCTGCGCTTGCGCGCGCGGAAGCAGACTCGCTCGGCCAGCGCGAGGAGCTGGCCTTGGCCTTGGCGTCGCTCTGCACGTTCTCGAAGAACGTGCGCTCGTTGGAGATGCTGCCGACGTCGTGCCCGAGTGGGTCCCACTCGCTGAAGGCCGGGCGCTCGGCGGCGAGCGCGGTGCGCCCGCTCGCGCCGCGTAGCTCCCGCTCGAGCACACCCAAGATGCGTGCGTATTTCGCGCGCAAGGGGCCAGTGGGCAAGCGCGCGAGCTCCGCCAGCGTGTGGATGCCGTCTTCCAGCATGCGAGCTTCCGCCTTCGGACCGATGCCCGGCAGCTTGCGCACGGGGAGCGGGCAGAGGAAGTCGCGTTCGGTGCCCACCGGGACCAAGAGCACGCCCGCGGGCTTGGCGCGCCCGCTGGCGACCTTGGCGATGATGCGCGAGCCTCCGATGCCAGCGCTGGCGGGTAAACCCACGTCGCGCTTCACCGCTGCGCACATCTCGCGAACCTTGCGCTCGATGGTGGCGTCGCCCGGCTCGTCGGGGCTCGTTTGGTAGAGGCGTTCGCAACCCGCGAAGTCGAGATAGAACTCGTCGATGCTCGCTGCACGCACCTCGGGCGTGTAGCGTTCGAGCACTTCGCGCACGCGGCGCGAGTAGTCCGAGTAGACGCCGTGACGGGTCGGAAGAAACACGGCGTCTTTCGGCGCGAGGCGGCTGGCTTCACGCAGCGCCATGCCCGAGCGCACGCCGAACTCGCGCACTTCGTAGCTCGCCGCGGTGACCACGCCGCGCGAGCCGCGAGGGCCACCGACCACCACGGCCTTGCCGATCAGCGTCGGATCGAACAGGCGCTCCACGGACACGAAGAACGTGTCGAGGTCGAGGCAGCAGATCCGAGCGGCCACTGAACGAATATACAGTATGCGCCACGAAGCTGCAAACTCGGCTTCACGCGGGATTCTCGCCTTCCGGACGCGCGAGCTCGAGGAGGTATTGGTACGGGAGGAACGTGTGCTCTTCGACGAGCTCGAGCCCGACGCTCGCCGCGCTTCTCAGGAAGTCTTCACGCGAGACCTTGTGATCGGGCGGCGGACCGACGGGTAGCTCGCCGCCTTGGAAGTCGATGTTCACGAGCCGCCCACCCGGCAAGAGTTGGTCGGCCAGCATTCCGAGATAGTCCGCTCCCGGAAAGTGGTGGAACGCGTTCACGATCAGGATGCGATGACAGCGCTCGGGCGGAAGCGCCGCGCCGTCGGGTGACGGCACCGTCAGCACGTTTTGGATGTGCGAATCCGCAGCCCGATCGAGGAGCAGCGCGAGCATGCGCGGCTCGGCATCGATGGCATACACGCGACCCTCGGGGCCCACTTCGCGGGCGATGCGGAGCGCGAAGTAGCCAGGTCCGGCGCCCACGTCGCACACGACGTTGCCCGGGCGGAGCCCGAGCGCGCGAACCACGTCGTCGGGGCGCTGCCATTCGGCGCGCTCCGGGCTCTCGAGCTTCGACAGGTAGGCCGCGAGGTCCTCGGGGTTCCCGAGGGCGTCGTAGCTCTTCGGGTCATGGCCGTGACCGTGGCCGTGACCGTGACCGTGGCCGCTCACGCCGCGAGGTCTTTCGCCAGTGACATCGACGAGATGTTGCCATCGGAGAGCGCGGCGGTCACCCCGCGCAGATCCGCGCGAAAGTTCCACTTTCCGGAGCAGGCCCGCGCGCACGGTCATGGATTGGCCGACCCTGGGTTCCATCGCGCCGCAAAGTGCCCTAAGTGGTCGCCCACCGATGTCCGACCGGCTCACGAACGATCTGGCGTCGCTCAAGCTCGATCGCGAGGCCGCGAGCGGTTCGTCGGGCGCGGGCGCGTGGCTCAAGCGCTTGCTGGTGCTGGCGCTGCTGGTGGGTCTCGGTGCCGCTCTTTGGTTCGTCGGGTTGCCGATGCTCGAGGCTCGCGTGTTCAAGCCCGAGGTCGCGGTCACCGAGATCACGACGGTCACCCCGGCTCAGGCTTCGGTGAAGCTCACGTCGAGCGGGTTCGTCGCGGCGCAGGTCTCGAGCGACGTCGGACCCGTCGTCGCCGGCCGGGTCAAGAGCATCTCGGTCAAAGAGGGCGACGTGGTCAAGCAGGGCCAGGTCATCGCCATCTTGGAGAACTCGGATCGCAAGGCCGCCATCACCGCGGCACGCTCGCAAGTCACGAGCGCAGAAGCTCGCGCACAGGTGTCACGGGCGGATCTCGCGGCGCTCGAGCTCAAAGCAAAGCGCGAGCGCGCCTTGGCGAAAGAGGGCGTCGGCGCCGTCGCGACGGCGGACGACCTCGACGCTCAGGTCGCGGCGCAGAAGAAGATGGTGGAGGCGGCCGACGCGCAGACCAAGGCGGCGCGCGCCGAGGTTCGGAACCTGCAAGTGAACCTCGACTACATGACGGTGACCGCGCCCATCAACGGCACGGTGGTCGGGAAACCCGTCGGCGTCGGCGCCATGGTCGGCCCCTTCGTCGGCGCCATCGTCAAGCTCGTCGACCTCGACTCGCTGATGGTGGAGACCGACGTGCCCGAAGGCCGCGTCTCGGCCCTGGCCAAGGGCGCACCCACGGAGATCTTGCTCGACGCGTTCCCCGGCAAGCGCCTGCGAGGCGAGGTCGCACAAGTCGGGCCGCGGGTCGATCGCGCCAAGGCCACTGTCACGGTGAAGGTGAAGTTCTTGGACGCGACCGAAGGCATCTTGCCCGACATGGCCGCGCGCGTGAATTTCCTCGGCGAAAAGCTGGACGAGAGCGCCATGAAGGCGCCCCCCAAGGTGATTGTACCGGGCTCTGCGGTGACGGAACGCTCCGGCGCGAAGGTCGTGTTCGTGCTCGACGGCGGGCGCGTGCGCATGCGCGCGGTCACCCTCGGTCCCGCCATGGGGACCGGGTTCGAGCTCGTCGACGGGCCTCCGAGCGGGACGCGGGTGGTCAAAGATCCGCCCAAAGAGCTGACAGACGGCAGGGACGTGAAGGAGGCGCAGGGGTCGTGAGCGAAGCGAAGAACGAAGAGACCGCCGGCAAGAGCGGCGGCAAGAGTGAAGACAAACCGATCATCGTGCTCGAGGGGGTCAACAAGACGTTCACGCGCGGCAAGGAGAAGCTGGAGGTCCTGAGCGACCTCGATCTCGAGGTGCCGCAGGGCTCGTTCGAGGCGCTGATGGGCCCGAGCGGCTCCGGCAAGACGACGCTCCTCAATCTCATCGCCGGGCTCGACCGGCCGAGCAAGGGCAAGGTCGAGGTCGGCGGCAAAGACATCGCGAAGCTCGGCGACGCCGAGCTCTCGCGCTGGCGGTCGCAACACATCGGCTTCATCTTCCAGCACTTCAATTTGATCCCGGTGCTGACGGCGCTCGAGAACGTCGAGCTGCCGCTGCTCTTGACCAAGCTGTCCGCCCCCGAGCGGAAGAAGCGGGCCGCCACGGCGCTCCGCGTCGTCGGGCTCGAAGATCGCATGGGCCACCGGCCGAACCAGCTCTCCGGCGGTCAGGAGCAGCGCGTGGGCATCGCCCGCGCCATCGTCCACGACCCGACCATCCTGGTGGCCGACGAGCCCACCGGCGAGCTCGATCGGCACAGCGCCGACGAGATCCTCAACCTGCTCGGCAAGCTCAACGCGGAGTTCGACAAGACCATCCTGATGGTGACCCACGATCCGGCCGCCGCCGAGCGCGCGAGCATCATCCGCAAGCTCGACAAGGGACAGCTCGTATGAACCTGGCTTCCCTGTCCGTGAAGAACATCCGGCGGAACCGCTTGCGCACGGTGCTCACGGTGCTCGGCGTCGCGGTCGCGATCCTGTCGTTCGTGCTCTTACGCACGGTGCTCGACGCTTGGAACACGGGCGCGGAGCATGCCGCTCAAGATCGCTTGGCCACCTGGCACAAGGTGACCTTCGTGATGCCGCTCCCCAAGCGCTACTTCGAAGAGGTGCGCCAAGTGCAAGGGGTGAAACAGGCGACGTACATCAACTGGTTCGGCGCCAAGCACCCGACGCGCGATCGCGAATTCTTCGCCAACATGGCGGTCGACCCCGACACCTTCTTCGACGTCTACGACGACATGGTGGTCCCGCCGGCCGAGCTCGCCGCGTGGAAGGCCGATCGGCAAGGCGCCATCATCGGCAAGGCGCTGGCCAAGCAGTTCGGCTGGAAGGTGGGCGACGAGGTCACGCTCACGGGCAGCATCTACCCGGGCGACTGGAAGTTCCACATCTCCGGCATCTACACGGCGGCGCGACGCTCGGTGGATCAAGCGCAGTTCCTGTTCCACTGGGACTACATGAACGAGTCGTTGCCACCAGGCCGGAAAGATCAGATCGGCTGGATCACGACCCGCATTGCCGACGCCTCGCAGGGTGCGGCCGTGGGCTCGGCCATCGACAAGGCGTTCGAGGACCGAGAGACCCAAGTCCAGACGATGAGCGAGCGCGCCTTGAACTCGCAGTTCATCGGCGCGGCCTCGGCGATCCTGACCGCGCTCGACGTGGTCAGCGTCGTGATCCTGTCGATCATGATGTTGATCCTCGGGAACACCATCGCCATGGGAGTCCGGGAGCGAACTCGTGAATATGGCGTCCTGCTCGCGCTCGGCTTCCGCCCCGGGCACATCGTGAGCTTCGTCATCGGCGAGAGCGTGTTCGTGGGCCTGCTCGGCGGCCTGGCGGGTCTCGCGCTCTCCTACCCAATCGTCCAGCAGGGCATGGGGCGGTTCTTGGAAGAGAACATGGGCTCGTGGTTCCCGTACTTCCGCATCCCGGCGACGGTCGCCGTGGGGGCGGTGGTGATCGCCGTGCTGCTCGGCCTCTTCGCGGCGCTGATTCCGGCTTGGCGAGCCTCGAAGCTCGACGCGGTCGAAGCGTTGAGGAGGCTCGGATGATCCCCATCGCCTACAACGTGCGAAACCTCGCCGTGCGCAAGACCACCACCATCGCTTCGGCGGGCGGCATCGCGCTCGTGGTGTTCGTGCTCGCCTCGTCGTTGATGCTGTCCGAGGGCCTCCGGCGCACGCTGGCCACCTCGGGTCGCGCCGACACTGCGGTTGTGCTGCGCAAAGGGAACAACGCCGAGCTGTCGAGCGTGATCGACGATCCGACCGTGGGCATCGTGCGCAGCGCGCCGGGCGTGAAAGCCAAGACCGACGGCACTCCCCAGGCGGTCGGCGAGATCATGGTCGTCATGTTCATGGAGACCGCGGACGGCAAAGGCCGCACCAACGTGCAGCTGCGCGGCGTACCCAACGACGTGCTGGACTTCCGACCCGAGGCCAAGATCGTCGAGGGGCGGCCGGCGAAGCCCGGGACCGAAGAAGTGATCGTGGGCAAGGCCATCAGCGGCCGCATGAAGAACCTGAAGCTCGGCGACAGCTTCGAGCTGCGCAAGAACCGCCCCGCCAAGGTGGTCGGCGTCTTCGAAGCAGGCGGCACCGCGTTCGAGAGCGAAGTCTGGGGCGACGTCGACGTGATCCGCGACGCCTTCGGTCGCAAGGGCGTGGTGTCGAGCGTGCGGGTGCGGCTCGACTCGCCGAGTCGCTTCGAGGGCTTCGAGGCCGCCATCGAGAGCGACAAGCGCCTGGGTCTCGACGCCATCCCCGAGCGCGAGTTCTACGAGAAGCAGAGCGAAGGCACGACCCTGTTCATCCGCGTGATGGGCATCTTGATCGCGGTCTTCTTCAGCATCGGCGCCATGATCGGCGCGACCATCACCATGTACGCTGCGGTCGCCAACCGCAAACGCGAGGTGGGCGTCCTGCGAGCGATCGGCTTCTCGCGTTCGAACATCGTGTTCTCCTTCCTGTTCGAATCGCTGCTCATCGCCCTCATCGGCGGCGCCGCAGGCGCGGTCTGCTCGCTCGGCATGGGCTTCGTCACCTTCTCGATGATGAACTTCTCCAGCTGGAGCGAGGTGGTGTTCCGCTTCACGCCCACCCCCGAGATCATCGGCTCGAGCCTGGTCTTCGGTGGGCTGATGGGCGTCTTCGGCGGGTTCTTCCCGGCCCTCCGCGCCGCCGCGGTTTCACCGGTCGACGCGATGCGGGAGTGACCCCGAATCCGACCGGCTCCGAGTCCGACCGAGGGTGACCCGCGGCTCCGAGTCCGAGGCTCCGAGTCCGACCGAGGGTGACCCGCAACCGGAATGCAGTCCCCGAGTCCGACCGGACCGGCTCCGAGTCCGACCGCGGCTCCGAGTCCGACCGAGGGTGACCCGCAACCGGAATGCAGTCCCCGAGTCCGACCGAGGGTGACCGCAACCGGAATGCAGTCCCCGAGTCCGACCGAGGGTGACCCGCAACCGGAATGCCGGCTCCGAATCCGACCGCCGAATCCCGCCGAATCCGACCGCCGAATCCGACCGCGCCGAATCCGACCGAGGGTGACCCGCATCGTCGACTACCGGAATGCCGACTACCGGAATGCCAAGAACGGCGCCGAGCTCCGACCGCGCTACGAGGGTGACCGAGAGCCATCGGCGGGCGAGTGGCGGCCGCCGCCGTTGGCCAGGCGTTCGCCACCAGCCCAGTGAGAAAATGCGAGAGTTTCCGGCCAAGCGTGGCTGGCACGAAGCTCGCTATGCGGCGAGGGATGTCCCGACCGCGAGCGGTGTTGCCGAACCGAACCTACTTGGTAACGCGGCGAGTAGCCCGCCGGCACTTCCTTCTGCGCCCCGACCCGGATGGGACCGTGCAGCAGCTGTATTGGTACTTCACGGCTGTGATCGCGCTGCAGCTCGGCATCCAGGTCCATTGCGTTCAAGTGCTTTCCAACCACATGCACGAAGTGCTCACCGATACGCGGGGCAATCTGCCGAAGTTCTTCGAGTTGCGGAACCGCTTGCTGGCCAACGCGGTGAAGTGCCATCGAGGCTGGCCGGAAGAGGTCTTCAGCCGGACCGCAATGAGCTACGTGGAGCTGCTGACGACCGAGTCGATCGTCGACAAGATCGCTTACGTGATCACCAACTGCGTGACCGCCTTCCTGGTTCGCTCGCCACGAGCCTGGCCCGGCGCGAGGGTTCTCGTGAAAGACATCGGACTCCTAGTGGTGAGGGTTCGAAGGCCAGACATCTATCTCGATGCCGACAATCCGCAGTGGCCGGAGAGCGTTGAGCTTCCGATCACACTTCCGCACCAGCTGTCGAGAGACTACGGCGACCGAGACGCCGCGTGCCGCGCCATCCAGCGGGTGGTGGACGACAAGGTTCAGGCAGCGCACGCGGCTGCCCGGCGCGACGGCCGCTCGTTCAAGAACGCTGAGCACGCGATGCGTGCCAAGGTCACGTCCCGCAGTGCAAGCTGGGAGCCATTCGGCTCTCGTTTTCCGCTGTTCTCCGCGGCCGGCAACACTTCCGCCGCAGCGCGCTGGCTGCGCTGCCGTCACATGTTCCTCGAGGCCTACCGGGCAAGCCTGGAGCGTCTCAAGCAAGGCGTGCGCAAGGTCCTATTCCCGCCGGGCACCTGGAAGCTGAAACAAAGCTACGGCGTCAGCACGGCACCCGAGCTCGCGTAGCTCGATCGCTCCGCCCGACGGATCACAGAGACCTAGCACCCTCCTCGGTCGCGCTCGGGCCTCTGGGCCGCGATCACGTTCACGCCCGGTAGGATCCGACCGAGGGTGACCTCCGGGCACGCGCCGCCCCAGAGGTCACCTCGGTCGGATCTCCCCCGCCCGTCGGTCGCCCGTCGAGGTCACCCCCGAGGTCACCCTCGGTCGGATCTGGATCTGAGGTCACCCTCGGTCGGATCTGGATCCCCCTCGGTCGGATCTCCCCGCCAGGTCACCCTCGGTCGGATCTCCCCCGCCAACGCCCACGCATATCGGATCTCCAGGTCACCCTCGGTCGGATCTCCCCCCAGTCGCCCACCTTTCGGTCGGATCTCACCCCGTCGGATCTCCCACCTCGAGGTCACCCTCGGTCGGATCTCCCGTAGGATCCGACCGAGGGTGACCTCCGGGCACGCGCCGCCCCAGAGGTCACCCTCGGTCGGATCTCCCCGCCCGTCGGTCGCCCGTCGAGGTCACCCCCGAGGTCACCCTCGGTCGGATCTGGATCTACCCTCGGTCGGATCTGGATCCCTCGGATCTGGATCTCCTCCCCGAGGTCACCCTCGGTCGGATCTCCCAGGATCTCCCCCCCCTCGGTCGGATCTGGATCTCGAGGTCACCCTCGGTCGGATCTCCCAGGATCTCGAGGTCACCCTCGGTCGGATCTCCCATCGGATCTCCAGGTCACCCTTGGTCGGATCTCCCTCGCATATCGGATCTCCAGGTCACCCTCGGTCGGATCTCCCCCCGGTCGCCCACCTTTCGGTCGGATCTCACCTCGGTCGGATCTCCCATAGGTCACCCTCGGTCGGATCTCCCTCCCACCTCGGTCGGATCTCCCGTCGGGATCCCTCGGTCGGATCTGGATCTGAGGTCACCCTCGGTCGGATCTGGATCCTGCGGAACCGCTTGCTGGCCAACGCGGTGAAGTGCCATCGAGGCTGGCCGGAAGAGGTCTTCAGCCGGACCGCAATGAGCTACGTGGAGCTGCTGACGACCGAGTCGATCAGGCCGCGAGCTCCTTCGCCAGAGACATCGACGCGATGGTGCCGTCGGAGACCGCGGTGGTCATCTGTCGGAAGCGCTTGCTCACGATGTCGCCGGCGGCGTACACGCCGGGGAGGTTCGTGCGCATCTCGGGGTCGACCTTCACGTAGCCCTGGACGTCGAGCTCGAGATCGCCGGTGACCGTGTCGAGGTTCGGTTGCATGCCGGCGAAAATGAAGACGCTGTCGCAGTCGAGCGTCGTGCGCTCGCCGGTCTTCAGGTTCTCGATGACCACGCCGTCCACGGTCTTGCCGTTTCGCGCCAAGAACTCCCGCGGCTCGTGCTCGAACAGGAAGCCGATCTTCGGGTCGGCGAAGGCCCGCTCCTGGGCGAGCGCGTTGGCGTGGAGCTCGGCGAACTGATGGACGACCGTGATCTTGGCCGCGAACCTCGAGATGAAGAGAGCCTCTTCGATGGCGGAGTTGCCGCCGCCGATGACCACCACGTGTTTGTCTTCGGTGTACTTGGCGTCGCAGGTGGCGCAATACGAAATGCCTTTGCCTTTGTACTCCTTCTCGCCCGTCACGCCGATGGGGCGCGGCGACGAGCCGGTGGCGAGGATGATCTTCTTGGCGACGATGGTCTCGACGCCATCGAGCACCACGCGAAGGGCTTCGAGGTCGACTTGGGTGAGCTCGGCGGCGAACCGCGTCTCGACGCCCGCGGCCTTCGCGTGCTCGAGCATCTGATGGGCCAGGAGGTACCCGGGCTGCGGCGCCGGGAAGCCGGGGAAGTTCGATACCATGTGGGTGATGGCGAGGTTTCCGCCCCCGAGGCCCACGTCCACCATGAGAGTACGTAGCTTCGCCTGCGCGGAGTAGATCCCGGCGGTCACGCCCGCGGGACCGGCACCCAGGATCAACACGTCACAGCTCGTCTCGGTGGGGCGCACGGCTCCGTGAATGGCTTCGACGCGGCTCGCGGGGACCAGAGCGTCGAGCTCGTGAACGAGCTCGGAGCGCTTGATGCCTCCGCTCAAGCGCTTGCCGACCTCGCTCCCGCCATCGAAAAAGAGCACGGTGGGCGAGCCGCGGACGGCCAAGCGCTCGGCGAGCTCACGGTTGCCCTGACGGAAGATCTTCACGAACTTCACGTCGTGACCGTAGAGCTCGGCGACGGCTTCGTACTTGGGGGCGAGGGCCTCGCATGGGGGACATTCGGTCGAATAGAAGTCCACCGCCACCGGACCGGCGTGCGCCAGCACCTCCGATTCGAAATTGTCCGCGCCGATCTCCAAGGTGTTTGCCGCCATGCCCTTTCGGAGCCAGCGCGGACCCCGATGGATTCAGGCCACGCGGGTCGACAGAGGGATGGGCCCGGCTTCGAACCGGAGGAGCGTTCCGGGATCGAGCAGCTGCCAGGCCTCGTCGGTGAGCGGCTCGGAAGCAACCACGAGACAGCGCCGCTCCACGATGGGCACCAGGCCCGCGTGTGGAGCGTGCGTGGCGGGCTCCCGCTTCAGGAAGTAGAGCGGCCGACCGAAACGCATGGCGTAGAGCGAGACGCCGTCCGAAAGCAACGCGTCGAGGGTGCCGAAGTCGCCGCGCGAGGTCGCGTCGTGGACGGCGCGCCGCACCACCTCGTCGGTCTTGGGCCCGACGGGCTCGTGCGTGAGCCCGTCCGCGTCGAGCCGCGTGAGCAGATACGCGAAGAAGAGCTCACTGTCGGTGTCGCCGTCCATTTCGGCGCGCCGGCTTTCGGAGACCTCGCGCCGGAGCGCCTCGAGGGCGGTGAGCGTACCGTTGTGCGCGAAGACCCAGCGGCCACGCCGGAAAGGATGCGTGTTCTCGGCCCGCACCGGGCCCACGGTCTTCTGGCGCACGTGTGCGATCAGCACTCGACCCTGGGTCGCGTGCGCGAGCTTCCCGAACTCGGGGTCCTCGCTCGCCGTCTGCGTGCTCTTGTGGAACACCCACTCGCCGCTCGGAGTGCCCGGGTGGAGCGCCATGCCCCAACCGTCGCGATGCTCGTGGGAGAGCGCCACCATGCTCCGCGGCGCGTCGCACAAGACCAGGTTGAAGTCGTAAGGAGCTGCAGCGACGATCCCGAGGAGCCGGCACATCCGAGCTCTCCGTCAATCCGACGGCGGCGGACCGTAGACCGCGGCGCCGAGTGAGAGTAGCTCGCGCACGGGCCGGCAGTCCGGTGCGCTCACGCTGCCGCCCTGGTTCTTGCTCACCGCTCCACAGCCGCCGCCGCACGCGAGCTGCACCGAGCAGTCGCGGCACTTGTCCATGGAGACGACGTCTCGATCTTCCCACGGCCAAGTTCGGTCGGGGTCGAGGTGGCGCTTCGGGTAGAACGAGCCGACGGCCTCGCCCTCTTTGCCCACGTTGGCGGTGCACGGGTAGATGCGACCGGTGTAGTCGAAGGCCCACTCGGTCTTGCAGGCCGGGCAAGCGTCGAACAAGGGCTCTGGCAGCTCGCCGTTTTCGAACAGGAAGCGCGAGATGGAAAAGGCGGGCCGGTGGAACTCGAGCACGGCGCGATCCTTCGCGATGAGCTGCATCAGATCTTCGTAGAGCGAGAGGCGCGTGTAGAGCCGCCGGGCTTCCACCTGGCAGTGATGGAGCTCGTAGTTTCGCCCGATCTGCGTCTTGAAGAGCGGGTGCTGGGTCCAGCCGCGATCGATGGCGAAGTGCGCGAGCTCGGCGTAGCCGGCGATGTTCTCGCGATCGATGACGGTGCGCAGGTTCACGGGCAGCCCCGCGGCGAGACAAGCGTCGACGCCGGCCACCACGCGGGCGAAGGTTTCTCCGCCACCTTTCAGGTAGCGCCGCGAGTCGTGGACGCGCTCGCTGCCGTCGAGAGTGACCTGGATCTCGCGGATGCGCCCCTGGGCGAGCAAGGGCACGAACGACTCGAGGTGGTAGCCGTTGGTGACGACGGCGAGATCGAGGCCGCGCTTCGCCGTCTCTTCGACCATGCGCTCCACGAGTCGGCGCGAGGTGGCGTTGGGCAAGAGAGGCTCGCCGCCGAACAGGGTCACGTACTTCTTTCGATCGCGGAAGGTGTCGTCGACGTAGGCGAAGAACGCGCTCAGGACCGAGTCGCCGTCGTCGCCGGGCGCGGGCGCGTATTCGTCTTGGTAGCAGTAGGAGCACGCGAAGTTGCAGGTGTAAGAGCCGACGTAGAAGAGTTGGATCTCGTCTTCGTCGCGCGTCTCGATGAAGTCGAGGTACGCCCGCCGGTAGCGACGTTGCTCCTCTTCCGGATCCACCCAGTAGCCTTTCTCGCAAAGCTCCCGCGCGTCACCCACGTCACCGCGCTCGAGCGCCGCCGCCTCGTCTCCGCTCAAGAGGTCGGCCTGACCCGAGAGCAGGTTGACCAATAGGACCTGATCTTGGCCAGAAACTCGCGAGAGGATGTTGTACTTCGAGGCTTGCATGGGGCTCGGGCGTGGACGGTGGAGGTTCAGGGTGTCGGACGAGCCTCGCGCACCCGATGAGCGCGCGAGGCCCGCCCGAGCCGTCGTCAGTCGTGGCAGCCAGCAACCGCTTTGGAGACTTTCGCGCAGCACTGCGCGACCTTCTCCGTCTTCGGCGCCTGCACCGGGGTCGTGGTGCAGCATGCCTTCGATTGCTTCTGCTTCTTGATCAAGGACTTCATGTCGGATTCACCTCGCTTCGCTCTTTCGGAGGCCACGGGCCTCGAGCGTTCAGTCGCAGCAACAGCAGGTGCGCTTGGGCCGCCGGCCGGCGATCGTGAAGCTCGCGACCCGCGTGCGCCCCTTTTCGTAGGGCGCGCTCTCTTCGAGCACCGAGAGCCCGTCGAGCCCCGCCGCCTCGATGTGCGCGAGGTACTCTGCCTTGGGAATGGCGCCGGCCCAGCACTCGGCGACGGCCTCGGGATCGCTCTTGTCTTCCTCGGCGATGGTGTCGACGGCGTAGATGTCACTCACCACGAAGCGCCCGCCGGGCTTCAGCACGCGGGCGATCTCGCGCCACACGCGCGCCTTGTCCGCCGCGTGGTTCAGGGTGCAGTTCGAAACCAGCCAGTCGGCCGTCGAATCCGGGAGCGCCAACGACTCGAGCTCCGAGCGCACGAAGGTCGCGTTCTCGACTCCGAGCTTCTCTGCCGTGCGCCGCGCGCGCTCGAGCATGGCTTCGGTGAGGTCGAGCCCGTAGGCGTGCCCCGAAGGGCCGACCGCCTCGGCGAGCCGGAGCACGTCGGCGCCGCGGCCCGACCCGAGGTCGACGCACACCTCGCCGGGCCTCGGCTCGCAATGCCCCACGGCCGTGCCGCACGAGAGACAGCACTCCGAGCTCGCGAGCTCCGAATAGCGCGTCTCGATGGCAGTCGTCATGATGGGGCCTCCGTGAGTTGAGAGCCGTCCGGCCGGCAATGGATTCGGGGAGCGCAGTTGGCCCCGGCCGCGTAGCAATTTCCGGGTTTTCTGCCGTCCAGTCGCCTGCGCTCCGGTCGCCGAAGAGGTTGACGCCCCTCGGTACGGCGTCGAGCATCCTGCGCCTGCGTCGCTTCGCCTTGGTCGCATTGGCAGTGCTCGTCCCCCGCAGCCTTCTTGCGGAGCCGCGGGCCACTGCGCACGTCGAGTGGACGAAGGAGCGAGGCGCGAGCACCTGCAGCGACGGCGAGCGGCTGGCACACCTGGTGGAAGAGCGGCTCGGCCGGGCGGTGTTCGTCGCCCGGGACGCCGCCGACGTGACCGTGCGCGGACGGTTCGAGCGCACGGTCACCGGGTTTCGCGCCGTGCTCGACCTTTCGCGGGGGGACGAGACCCTCGGCGAACGCGTGCTCGACACGAGCTCGAGCACTTGCGCGGAGCTCGACGCACCCGTCGCGCTCGTGCTGGCCGTGGCCATCGAATCGGTGACGGTGAAGCGAGTCGAAGTGAAGCTGCCGTCACCGGCTCAGACATCATCAGAACCCAGACCCCTACGTGCGAGCCCGCCACCAAAGTCGACACCCGTGCCGAAGGGAGCCGCTTGGCGAGCCGAGCTCGCCGCAGGCGGAGCGTTCGCGCTCGGGCCATTGCCGAAACCTGCGTGGGGGTTCACGGTGCAGGGCTTCGTCGCGCCGCCGAGCTTCGTGCCCGTCCGAGGCGATGTGCGCATCTGGTTGCCTCGCGACGCCGAGGTCCCTGCGCGACCGGGAGGGGGCGCTTCGTTCAGCGCTTGGCAAGCGGGCCTCGCCGTCTGTCCGTTGTTCTTGCCCGCGGCGGGTGGCTTCGAGCTGGCGGCGTGCGTGGGTGGCACGGCGGGGATGCTCTCTGCGGCGAGCCACGATCTGGATCGCAACGCGGAAGCCCGCGGCATGTTGCTCGGGACCGAGCTCCAGGCGCGAGCCACGCTCGCCCGCGGGCGAGCTCGACCCTGGCTCGAGCTCGGGGCCGAGGCCCCGTTCGTTCGGGACCGATTCCAGGTGAACGTCGGGGGCGACGCCGAAGAGGTCCACCAACCGTCAGCGCTGTGGTTCGTCGTACGGGCCGGGGCGCTCCTCGCGGTGCCGTAACCGCCGAAGAATCATGGGTTTTCACGTTTGCTCTGCACGAAATCGCGCGTCGCCGCACTCACTCGGGAGATGGCTGTCGTCGCGCGAAGCCCGTTCGACCTGGTCGAGCTCAGCGCCTCGGGACGAGGTTCGGTGAGCTCGACGCTTCGCGACGTGATGGGGGAGCACCTGCCCTTCGTCTGGCGCACGTTGCGTCGGCACGGCGTGCGCGAGCCCGACCTGCCCGACCAGTGTCAGGAGGTCTTCCTAGTCGTGCATCGGAAGCTCGACGAGTTCCGCGGCGACTCGTCCCTGCGCACTTGGCTCTACGGGATCGCGCTCCGCGTCGCTGCTGGCTATCGGCGCAAGGCCCACGTCACGCGCGAATCCCCCGAGGCCGCGCCCCCCGACTCGGTGCTGGAAGCCGGCCAGGAGCAAGATCTGGAGCGTAAGCGTGCACTCGATCGGCTCCGAGTGCTGCTCGCCGAAGTGGAGCCAGCTCGGCGCGAGGTCTTCGTGTTGTACGAGCTCGAGGAGCTGGGCATGAGTGAAGTGGCGAAGGTCGTGGGCTGTCCGCTGCGCACGGCCTACGCCTGGTACGACTCCGTGCGCGCGCACGTGCAACGACGCTGGGAGGCCACGCCATGAGCCAAGAGCCTCGTCGATTGTTGGAAGAAACGGCTTCGCCGCCCTCGCTCCAGGCAGCCCTGAAGGCTGCTCGCCAGGAGGGCCCGAGCGCGGACCAAGCGCGGGCGGTGAGCCTCGGGCTCGGCGGGCTGCTCGATCGACCCATCGACCTCACGCCGAAGCCGGCAGCGGCATCGGGCGCCGCTGCCGCGAAGATCGGTGGGCTCGTGGCCGTGGTGGTGGCGCTCGGCGCGACGGGAGCGTACGTCGCGAGCCGCTCCGCGCCGGCGGTTCCCGGCACGCTGGGCGCAGGCGCTCCGGCGGCGGCCCGCGAGGTCGCGAACGCGGCGCTGAATCGAGCTTCGAAGCCCGAGCCCTCGGCTGCGGCGGAGGTGGCTGCGGAAGCGCCGGCCGCGCTGCCGGCGGCGAGCTCGCCGCGTGCGCCGACTTCGGCAGCCGCCCCCGGCGCGAGCTCGGGTCCGAGCGAGCTCGTGCTACTCGAACGAGCGCGCGCCGCACTTGCCAATGAGCCGGCTCGCGCGCTCGCTCTCACGAACGAGCACCGGCGGCGCTTCCCGCACGGTGCGCTGGCCGAGGAGCGCGAGGTGATCGCCATTCGAGCCCTGGAGAAGCTCGGTCGGGGCAAAGAAGCCGCGCAACGCGGCAGCGCATTCGAGCAACAGAACCCCGACTCGATTCACCGGCGCACCGTGACCGAGAAAAAGTGAGGCACGCTTTGCACGAAAGCTCGAGGCGGCACACTCACAAGCAAGAGGTGCGAGCGTGAGACATTCCATCGCGTTGGGGCTCGTGATCGTCGCGGCAGCGGAGGCCGTGCTCGGAGCCTGTAGCAGCAACAAAGACTTGGGGGACGCCTCCAACGCAGGCGGCACCGGAGCGAGCGCGGGTTCCGGCGGCGGGGACGCCAGTACCGACGACGGCAGCGCCTCCGGCTGTTTCGGCGTGTTGTGCGGTGACCAAAGCCTGTGCTGTTCGGCCGACCAAGAGTGCGTCGCCGGCAGCTGCCTCGCGGCGTGCCAGAACGGCGTGCGTTGCGGGACGACCTGCTGCGGGAACGGGGATCTGTGCGTCGCTGCGACCTGCGTCACCCCCACCACCGGCTGCGCCGACTCGGTCGATTGCGCGCCGAAGGAGTTCTGCGAGCCGGGCGCGGGCAAGTGCGTACCGGAGGTTCCGGGCGCTCAGCAGTGTACCTACCAGCGCCCGGTGAAGCCGTTCGCTCCGGTGCTGAAGTGGAGCTGGGAGAGCTCGACCATCCAACCCAACTACGACCAAGCGATCTCCGCGCCGCTGGTGGCGGACCTCGACAAGGACGGCACACCGGACGTGGTGTTCACCACCACCACGGGCTCCATGAGCACCTCGAGCACTCCCGGGTTCGTGCGCGTGGTGGACGGCAAGACGGGCAGCGAGAAGTGGCCCGCCAACGTGGCGGCTTACCTCACGGAAAACCAAGTGCAGGCCATCTTCGCGCCGGCTCTGGCGGATCTCGACGGCGACGGCAGCATCGAGATCGTGACCATGGGCAACGACTCTCGCCTGATCGCCTTCGGACCCGACGGCTCCCTGCGCTGGAAGTCCACCAAACCCGGAGGGGCCGCGCACACCATGTCCTCTTGGGGCTCGAGCATCTCCATCGCCGACATGGATGGCGACGGCCACGGCGAGGTCGTGATGGGTGCGAGCGTCTTCGACTACCAGGGCGTGCTCGTTTCCGGTTCCGGACAACACGGAGCAGGGGGCCTGGACTACGCGGGCAAGGGTTCGCTGCACTCGTCGAGCAGCATCATCGTCGACGTGGACGGAGACGCAAAACAGGAGGTCGTCACGGGCAACACGGCCTACCGCATGGACGGGACCACGGTCTGGACCAACACCAACGGTGACGGATTCCCCGGAGTCGCCGACTTCGATCACGATGGGAACGCGGAGCTCGTGGTGGTGACGCGCACCAGCGTGCGTGTCCACGACCTCGCCACCGGCGTGCTCCGAGTGGAGACGCCGCTCGGGCTCTCCGAAGGTGGTCCGCCCGTGATCGCCGACTTCGACGGCGACGGCACGCCCGAAATCGGCGTGCAGCCTGGGTGTGCCTTTCTGACTTTCGAATACGACGCGAGCCAGAAGACTCTGACGAAGAGCTGGGAGACGGCGCTCAAGAGCTGCTCGGGCTTCTTCGTCGCCACGGCGTTCGACTTCGAAGGAGACGGCGCGGTGGAGATCCTGGCCCACGACGACTGCTACGTGTCGTTGCTCTCGGGGAAGACCGGCACGGTGTTGACCCAACTGCCGGCGTCGCACGCCACCTGGACGGAGTTCGTGTCCGTGGCCGACGTCGACGGAGACCTGTCCGCCGACCTCCTGTTCTCGGCCAACGACGAGTTCGGCGGCGCGCCCTACAACTACGCGAGCTACTGCGCCTACAAGAGCGGCGAGACCGCCCGGCACGGCGTCTACGTGTACTCCGACCCCGACGGCGCTTGGATGCCCACGCGCCGCATCTGGAATCAGCAGCCCTACCACATCACGAACATCAAGAGCGACGGCAGCCTCCCCAAAGTGGAGACGCCGAGCTTCGGTTCGGGCGGGTACAACGACTATCGCGTCTCGGCGCAGGGCAAAGGAGCGGTCAACGCCGCAGACCTCGTGGTGAACCTGAGCGCGAGCCTCGTGAAGTTCTGCCCCGCAGAGGTCGAGATGGTGGCCACCGTACAAAACCAAGGCAGCGTGAGCGCGCCCGCCAACGTCGAGGTCTCGTTCTACGCGGGCAAGCCGCCGAGCGGAACCTACCTGGGGCACGCGTTCACGACTCAGATTCTCTCGCCCGGCAAGAGCGAACAGGTGAAGCTCACCGTCACCGCCAAGAACGATCAGGCCTACTACGTCGTGGTCGACGCGAGCTCTGCCGGCACCGGCATCGTCGACGAGTGCGTCGAGACCAACAACACCGCCACCATCGCGGGCGTCGGCTGCAACAAGGCGCCGCACTGAGCACAGGGGGTGGGGTTCGGGGCCCGTCAGTT
>JAXLYN010000005.1:0-294054 GCA_046351435.1 Polyangiaceae bacterium | reverse complement strand
ATTCGCCTCGAAGTGGCCGAGCCTGCCCCGATTCTCGTGGTCGACGACGACGCGGTCAGTCGGCGGGTGCTCAGCGAGGCCCTGAAAGACGCCGGACTCGGGAGCGTTTGCCTCGGCTCCGGACGCGAGGCCATGACCTGGCTCGAAACGGGGCAGCCGGCGCTGGTCTTGCTCGACCTGGTGATGCCGGCCCCGGACGGGTTCGAAGTGCTCCGGGCGATCCGGGCGCGCCCCGAAATCGCCGACACGCCGGTGGTGGTCCTCACTGCCCTCGACTCGGATCAGGAGATCCAAGCCGTGTTCGCTTCCGGCGCCGACGACTACGTCCACAAGCCCTTCCGCCCTGCCGAGCTGGTCGCGCGCATCCGTGGGCAGCTTCGGATGCGGGAATACGTCGAGCGTTTGAGTCGGCGCGAGCGCGACTCTCAGACGGTGCTCGAGTTGACCCAGGCGCTGGCCTCGACGCTCAACATCCGTCACATCCTCTTCACGGTCGTGCGACGTGTGGCGGAAGTCGCCAACGTCGACCGCTGCTCCATCGTCCTGGTGGGTGACGACGAGCAGATCGGACATGTCGTCGCCACCAGCGACGACGAGCAGATGCGCGACCTGACCATCGACTTGCACAAGTACCCGGAGATCCGCGAAGTGCTGCGCACGGCGAGCACGCTGGTGATCCGCGACGCCACGCGCCACGCTTTGCTCGAAGCCGTGCGGCAGGCGGAGACCGGTCTCGGGTTCACATCGCTCGCTCTGGTTCCCATCTCCCACGAGCAGCGCCCCATGGGCGTCATCTTCTTGCGCTCGCGCGGGGTGGCTGCGTTCGCCGATCACGAAATTGCCCTGGTCCACACCGTGGCCAACGCCACGGCCATCGCCCTCAGAAATGCGCGGATCCTGAAGCTGCTGCGGGACGAGTCCATGCAGAGTGCTTTTGCGCGGGTGGAGGCCGAGCGCCGGGTCCGCCTGTTCCAGCGCTATGCAGACATCTTCGAAAGCGCGGCCGACGGCATGGTGGTGATCGATCGGGGCGGACACGTCCTGTTCGCCAATCCGCGCGCCCGCCAGCTGCTCGGCTACGAGGAAAATGACCTGCTGCGTCGCCCGTTTCGCGAGCTCTTCGCCGACGGCGCCGAGACGGCCGACGCGCTGCTCGAAGGCTTCGGCAGCGGACAGTTCCCGCGGGGCGTCGACGTGCGCCTCTCGACCAGCGGGGGCAGGATCATCGTCGCCAGCTTGAGCTTCAGCTCGGTGCTCCACGAGGACGACTCGATCCTGTTTTCGTTCCGGGACGTCACCGAAGAGCGGCGTACGGCGGTCGAGCTCAAGCAGACGAAGGAGTTCTTGGAGCGGGTCATCGAAAGCTCCGTGGACGGCATCGTGAGCGCCGATCTCTCGGGCACGGTCCTGTTGTTCAACCGCGCTGCCTCACGCATCTTCGGCTACGCCCGTGACGAGGTGGTCGGCAAGAAGAACGTCGAGTCGCTGTACCCGCCGGGAGTCGCACGGGAGATCATGCGACGCATCCGCGACCCGAACGTGGGCGGACCGGGTCGCCTGGAAGACTGCCGCGTGGACATGATCAGCGCGGCGGGCGAGCTCATCCCGGTCACGCTTTCAGCGGCCTTGATCCTCGAGAGCGGCCGGCCCGTGGGTTCGGTGGGCATTTTCACCGACATTCGCGATCGCTTGCGCATGGAGGCGCGGCTCTCGCGCGCCCAAGAGGAGCTCCGCGCTCGAGAGAAGATGTCGGTGGTCGCCGAGCTCGCCGGTGCGGCGGCCCACGAGCTGAACCAACCGCTCACCAGCGTGATCGGTTACGCCGAGCTCCTGCGCCGCGGCCTGGGTAAGGAACCGAACCTCCTGAAAGCAGCCGAGGTGATCGTTTCGGAGGCCGAGCGTATGGCGGAGATCGTGCGCAAGATCGGCAAGATCACCAAATACGAGACCAAGAGCTACGTCGGAGGGGCGAAGATCCTCGACCTGGAGAAAGCGGCGGAAGAGTCGGAGTCCGGGGGGGTGCGACGGTGAGCTCGCACAACGATCGGAACACCGAGCGTCCGGCGGGGCAGGTGTCGGACCTGAGAGAGATCGGACCGGTCGCTTCGGGACTGCGAACGCCGCTGGATTCGGCCGCGCTCGAGCGGCTCTATCAGCTCGCGGTGGAACTACCCTTCGAGGCCGGAACGCAGGCCGTGGCGCGCATGGCAGTCGAGCGGGCGAGCGAGCTCTGTCCCGGGCTCGCCCTCGGCCTGTGCGTGATCGATCCGGTGCGCGGCGGGCAACTGGTCGAGCTCCGGGTTCCCGCCGAGTTCCCGCCGAGCACCGAGCACGACCCGAGCCGGCTCTTCCCCGGGCTCGCGTTCGAACAGAGCGTGCCGCTCGGCGACGAGCTCGCGGGCACGAGCTTGCACGTGGGCGCGGAGGATCCGCAGAGCTTCGATGAACGTGCGCGCGCCATCGTGGACCGCCTGGTTCCGCTGGTCGAGCGGGCGATTCTGCGGGCACAGGAATTCGACCGCGGCGCGCGCGCAGAAGAGGCGCTGCGCGAGCTCCGTACGCAGGTGATCCAAGCCGAGAAGCTGGCTTCGCTCGGGCAGATCGTGGCGGGTGTCGTCCACGAGCTCCAGAACCCGCTCACGAGCATCATCGCCTACGCCACCTACCTCGAACGGCGGCTCGCCGCCCAGGGGAACCCCGACGACGTCGCACGCGCCGAACGCATCGGAGAGGCTGCGGAGCGCATCCTGCGCTTCTCCCGCGACCTCGTGGCGTACGCGCGCCCCTCGGCGGACGTGCCTGGCCCCGTGCCCATCCACGAGGTCATCGACAAGGCGCTGGTGTTCTGCGAGCACGAGCTCGAGCGCGCCGGCGTGGTGGTCGCTCGCGAGTGGAACGTCGAGCTCCCGCTGGTACTCGGCATCAGCGGGCAGCTCACGCAGGTGTTCGTGAACTTGTTCACCAACGCCGCTCATGCCATGGCGGCACGCGGTGGCCGCCTGACCATCACCACCACCCTGGACGACGACCGAGATCGGGTGCTGATCACGGTCATCGACGACGGCGTGGGCATCGACGCGGCCCACCTCGATCGCGTGTTCGAGCCCTTTTTCAGCACCAAGACCGAAGGCCGCGGCACGGGGCTCGGACTCAGCATCGTGCGCGACATCGTCACCGCACATCAGGGCAGCGTGCGGGTCGAGAGCACCCTGGATCAGGGCGCGCGGTTCACGCTGGAGCTTCCGGCGGCGGCGCGCCGAGTCTCGACCCGTCCACCGAGCGAGTGAGGGCCCTCAGGCTCACTTCACGACGCGGAAGACCAACACCAGGATGCCGCGGCGATAGCTCTGGCCTGCGACGATGAACGACTGACCGACCTTGGCCTTCACCTCCAGGAGCGGGAGGAAAGTCTTGCCGCGAGGCTGGTTGATGCTGGCACTGATGCGAAGGTGCTCTTTGTCCGGCATCACCTCGAGCAACTTGGTCTTGAGCACCCGCCCGTTGGGCAGGTTCATGGTCTTGTCGTCTTTGGAGAGGGGCAGGCGCGTCTTCGAGAGCAGCTCGTAGCTGTCGTAGGAGGAAAACGGAGGCTTCTTCAGCTCGGGCATGTTGCCGATGCGCGAATCGATGCCTTTGCCGCTGTTGGTCGCGTGAAGCACGATGACTTCGGTGGCGAGCTCGGACTCGGCGGCTGGCTTCTTGTCGTCCTTCGCCTTCGGGTCTTTGGGCTTCGCCGGGGCCGGCGCCTTTTGGGGCGCATTGTCGTCACCGGCCGCTGCAGGCAGTGAAAGCAGTAGCAGCGGAGCGACCAAGAACAGCGCGCGAGCCCTCATAGCGGTTCAATCCTACCGGCAGCCGGTTCATCCACCAACCAAACGACTGGGGTCGTTTCCTCTCCCGCCGGAACCATGAAGATCGAGCCCGGTTGATTGCCGAAGTCCACGGCTTCGATGGAGGCCGCGGGCGCACCGTCGTCTTCCGTCGCCTCGGCCGCCAGCTCGGGTGCGGGTTCGGGCGCCGTGGCGCTCGGAACCGGCGTCGCGACCGGTGCGGCCACCGGCAGCGGCGCTGGGGGCTCGCGGGCGGGCGTCGAGATCCACACGGCCGCCGCGGCCGCAGCCGCGAGGCCCAAGCCGACCCAGACGACGTTCGAGGTGCGGCGAGCGCGCACCGGAACCTGGTCGTTGGCCGCCTCCAGCTTGGGCATGCGGAGCCCAGGTGGCTCGGCGGCGCGAGCCGTGTCGGCTTCGATGGCCGCCATGACGCTGTCCGCAACTCCCGAAAACGCGTCGACTTTCTCCTGGTCGGCGGCGCGCACGAAATCCCCGACCTGCTCCAAGCCAGCCAAGAGCTCGCGCTCTTCGTCGCTGAGGCTCGCTTCGATGTCGAGGGCTTCTTCGGCGGACAGCTCCTGGTCGTGGAGCAGCATGAGTTCGCGCGATCGGGTCATGCTTCACTCCCCTGCCCTGGCCGAGCGCCGAGCTGCTCTTCGTAACAATCACGGAGCGCGCGCTGGAGCTTCTGCCGAGCGTGGAACAAGCGGCTCATGATGGTGCCCTTGGAGACGCCCATGGCCTCGGCCATCTCCTCGTAGCTCATGCCCTCCACCTCGCGCATCACGATGACCCCCCGATGGTAGGGAGGCAGCGCGTCGAGGGCGGACTGGATGCGCTCGGCGATCTCTCCACGGCGTACGACGTCTGCCGGATCCGCCCCATCGATGCGCGCCAGCAGCGGGATGTCGAACTCGTCCTTGATCTCGCGCGATTCGTCCAGCTCTTGGTCGCGGCGGGCCGGCTTTCGCATGAGGTCGATGGCCAGGTTGGTGACGATTCGATAGAGCCAGGTGAAGAAGCTCGAGCCGCTACGGAAGCCGGAGTCGATGCCCTCGAACACCTGCAGGAAGGCCTCCCGAACGATCTCGCGGGCATCGTTTTCGTCCCGGACGAGGGCGAGCGCGATGGCGGCAGGCACGCCGCTGGTGGCGCTCCACCAGCTGTCGGAAAGCCTTCTTGTCGCCTGAACGGGCGCGCTCGATGAGGGCACGGTCTTCCTCGGCTTCTGCCTGTCTTACCAACCGGTTGGACGCCACCCGCGCACTGCTATTCACGCCGGCCGCGACACCGGGATCAGTCCCCGGGCTGGCGTCCGGGCCAGGCGGCGCGGAGGCTCCATTGCCCTTCATGCTGGGGGAACGGGTGGTCCTGTCCACGCTTACGGCCTCGTTCCGTGCCGAGGCGGGTTCTGGCCGGGAGCCGTTCGCCATTCGAAGACACTCTACGCCCAATGCAAACCCAGTGCCCCCGGATCCGCTGGGAAACGCCTCACGGGTGTCCAGGGGGCAGGGCCGGCGGCTCGTCCGACTCCTCTTCGGGCTGCGCGCCTTCGGGCTGCTCCGGAAGCTCTCCCAGGCTCACTTTCAGGTCGAAGGTGCGCTTGCCGCGGGTGATGCGCAGCGTCGCGCTCTTCCCCACCCCGGCGAGGCTCGCGACCCAGCGCAATTTCTCGGGACCCGGAATCGGGTCGCCGTCGAAAGCCGTGATGACGTCGTCGACCTGGACGCCCGCCTTGTCCGCCGGACCACCGGGCAGCACCGACCGCACGAGCGCGCCGGTGTCGCCGCCGCCGAGCCGCGTGGCGTCCTCCTCGACCAGAGACGAAACCCGGATCCCGATGGCACTCCTCTGGATCTTGCCGTCCTTGATCAGGCGGGGGAGGAGCTCCTTCACCATGTTGATGGGGATGGCGAAGCCGATGTTGTTCGCGTTGGCTCGGATCGCAGTGTTGATCCCCACCACGCGACCCGCGGTGTCGATGAGCGGCCCGCCGCTGTTGCCAGGGTTGATGCTCGCGTCGGTTTGGACGAAGTTGTAGTAGCCGGTTCCGTCGCCGAGGCCGCGAACGTCCTGTCCCGTGCGCCCTTTGGCCGAAATGATCCCGGCAGAAACGGTGTGCGAGAGGCCGAACGGATTGCCGATGGCCACCACCCAGTCGCCCACGCGAATCGCGTCCGAGTCGCCGAGCGGGAGGTGCGAGAGCTCTTTGGCTTCGACCCTGAGCACCGCAATGTCGGTGGGGGCGTCGCGCCCGACCACGTTCGCCTTGAGCTCTTTCTTCTGTATGATCACACGAATGTCGGTGGCGTCTTTGATCACGTGGTTGTTCGTGAGCACGAGCCCGCTCGCGTCGTAGACGAACGCGCTGCCGAGCCCTTCCCCGATGACGCGCCGGCGCCCCGTCCTGCCGCGCTGTTCTTGCAGGGTCTTCACGAACGCCACCGCTGGGTCGGCTTTTGCCGCCAAATCGGCGAAGCTCCGGGGCGTGTCCGCGGGGGGCGGAGGCGGCGCAGGCGCGGTGGGCGCCACGGAGACCAAGGGGGCGGCGCTCATCGCACCGGCGTCGGGCGCACCCGTAGCCGGGTGGCGGCACCCGAACGCGAGCAAGGAGAGAGCGAGGAACGCGGCCTTTCTCACTGGGACTTCGCGACCTCCACGTAACGCATTCTCAGATCATATAGCGCCTGTTCGAGAATGCGCTCCTCCTCGCCGCTCAAATTGCCGCGGGTCTTCTCCTGGATGAGCGTGATGAGGTCGATGGACTGCCGAGCGAGGCCCAACTCCACGGAGGTTGCTCCGCTGGTCGGGTCTGGCGCGTCGCCGAGGTGCATCCGCGCAGAGTGGTGGAGCGACAGCACGAACGTGACGAAGTCCATCGGAGGCAGCCGCTCTGCCTCCCGCGAACTGTCCTGGTTGGCGGCGTCGAACGCTTCTTGAGCGTTGCGCTGCTGACCGCTGCTCGGTGCGTCCGCCCCCGAACCGCTCATGAAGCCTCTCCGTCGTCTTCGCTCGCGCGGCCGCGCTCGCCACCCGCCAGGGCGGGCTGAGGCTGGTCCACGTTTTCGCTCATGCCTTCGGCGTCGACCAGCGCGTCGACGTGACGTTTGACGTCCGCCTCGTTCAGGAGGCCGCGCCGAATCATTCGTTCCCGCACACGCACGTCGTATTTGAAGAGGTCCGCACCCATTTCAGTCTCCATGAGCTCTCGCGAGCAACGCGCGGCAGCCGCGGTCCCCGCGCACTCGACCCACCACGACGAGCGCCCGGGCGCAGGACCCGGGACGGCACGACTCTCTGGTGGACAAGGGCATCGAGGACCAGTTCCGGACGGCGCCGGCGCACGGTACCTAGCGCCGAGAGGGGCCGCGAAGCAAGCGCTCCGCGGCAATCAGCGGAGAGTCGGGCTCCTCTCCGGGGTCCGTGAGCTCGGCTGCCGCGCGTTCGAGCTCCGCCGCGGTCGCCGGCCGGGTCGCGAGGATGCGCACTTCGACCCGCAACGCTTGGCCCGCCAGCGGATGGTTCTGGTCGAGAATCACGGCGTCCTCCAGCACGTCGAGGACGCGAAGCACTACGACCTCGCCCCCCTCGCCTTCGGCCTCGAAGGTGTCTCCCGGCGCGACCTCGTCCGGAAACTCGCTGCGGTCGACCTCGAGGACGGCCTTGGGATCGCGCTCGCCGAAGGCGTCTTTGGCCTTGAGCCGCACGGTCTTGGTCTGGCCCGGGAGCGTCCCGTCGATGGCGCGCTCGATGCCCGGGAGGATCTCGCCGAAGCCGAACACCACTTCGACGGGACCGCGGCTACCGCCAACGAGCTCACCGTCCGCGTCGAAGACCTCGTAGCTCAGGCTGACGCAGATGTCGGGTCCGACCTGAAACGGAGCGGGGTCTAGCTCGCGCGACACCCGACACCCCTGGGTAAAACCGACCGGATGCGGGTGCTCGCCGGCGCTCCACGCACCGAGCTCCGCGCGCGATTCCGAGTTTCCGGGTTCATCTGAATCTGGTCAGAATCCGTCCGGCGAGACGATCTTGCCCGCGATGGCGCTGGCCGCCACGACCCAGGGACTCGCCAGGTAGACCTGGCCCGGACCGCTTCGCCCCGGGAAGTTCCGGTTGATGGCGCTCACGGTGACCTCATTCGGACCGAAGGACACGCCCGGACCCGCGCGAATGCAAGCGCCGCACGAAGGATCGACCAAGTTCGCGCCCACTCGCTGGAAGATGTCGACGTAGCCCTGCGCGACGGCGTAGTCGCGAATGTGTTGAGAGCCGAATTGGATGTAGAGCTGCACGCCCTCGGCCACACGCAGGTTCTTCTCCAGCGCGCGCTTCAGAACGGCGGCATACATATCCATGTCCGCCTTCTTGCCGCCGGTGCACGAGCCGCCGTAAGCGATGTCGATCTTCACGTCGCCGCGCGCCGCGAGCTCGGTCAGGGGCACGCCGTTCCGAGGGTCCCCCGGCGTCGCGACCATGGGCACCACGCTGCCGAGATCGATGTGGAACGTGGCCGCGTAGCTCGCGCCCGCGTCGGCGCGCACGATGCGCGCGCGAACGGCCTCCGGGTCGAGGCCACGCTTTTCCGCGAGATATCCCACGACCACGTCGTCGGCCTCGATGATGCCCGTGAAGCTCCCGGCCTCCACCGCCATGTTGGTGAGCGTCGCGCGCTCGTCCAAGGACAGCTTCTTCACGCCGTCGCCCGCGAACTCCAGGACTTGACCGATGCCCTTGCCGGTCTTGAAGTGATCGAGGGCGAGGATGTGGAGCATCACGTCTTTGGCAGAGACGCCGCGGCCGAGCTCCCCTTCGAGTACGAAACGCACGCTCTCGGGCACCTTGACGCGCACGTCACGAGTGAACCAGGCGTTGGCCATGTCGGTGCTGCCGACGCCGAACGCGAAGCAACCGAGGGCACCGGCCATGCAGGTGTGCGAATCGGTCCCCGCGACGACCTGCCCCGGCAACGCCAACTCTTCGATCACCATGTTGTGGCAGATCGCTTCGCTGCCGACGGTCTTCCCTTCGCGGGACACCTCGCCATACAGGCGGATGCCGTGGCGCTTGCTGAAGGTGTCTTGCACCGTGGCCAGGGACGCAGCCTGCGCGTCGAGCCCCATCTGCTTGTGAGCGTCGGGCATCACGACGTCCAGGAACGTGAGGTGGTCGCGGAACGTGAACACGCTCTCGGGCTCGGTGACCTTGACGCCCTCGCCGAAGCCCGCCCGGAACAGCGAATCGGCCATGGGCGTGACGTATTCGTGGCTGAAGCGCACGTCGGTCCGCACGAACAGAGCGTCGCCGGGCTGCACGGCAGGGACGCCCAGCGTGCCGGCGCGGGCGTCGGCGATGGCGCGAGCCGCGATGATCTTCTCGCACACGGTCATGGGCCGACGCGCGGTGTCGACGGCGGGCGGCGCGATTTCGCCCGCCATGCGCTTCTTGTTGTAGGCGAAGAGCCCTCCACATTCGACGATCTGTGCGCTGATGGGGTCGAGGCCCTTGGTGAACTCGCTGATGGGGATGGGATCGCCGCGTTCGATGCGCTCGATGAGCGAGAAGTCCGTCGAGTGAGGCCCGATGTTCTGGGCATTCTGACGGTAGATCTTCTCGATGTTCTCGGCGATGACCAGCTTCACGCCGGCCTCGAGCTCGGAATACAGGGCCGTCTCTCGCGAGGAACCGCAGCCTTTGCTGCGACCGCTGACGATCACGCCGAAGCCGCCGCTCTTGATGGCGTCTTTCTGGATCTTGCCGCCACGCAATCCGACCAGGCAATAGCGAGCGAGCGTTTGGTCGAAGTAGTAACAGACCCAACCGGGAGTAATCTCGTCGGTGGAGATGTTGTCGATGAGCTTTCGACCGGGCTCGTGAGAGAGCTTCTCACCGGCGAGCTGTCGCTCGAGCAGCTCGAGGTCTTCGGTCAGGTACAGGATCTTTCCGGTGATGCGGACGCTTTGCGTGCTCATGCGGCGCGGCCTCCGAGGCCGGCGGAACGCTACCTCAGGGCGCCCACGCCGGCGACGTCGAAGCGCGACGCCTCCCCTTCGTTGCCCGGCGCACCGCGGCGCGTCATCCCGCGCGCACGACCATTTCACCGGCTCGCCAGAGCGCCACGGGCTCTGCGCCTGGAAACCGGGACTTCGCCTCGGCCAGGGCCGCCCCGAGGCTCGGTCGTGGCTCGGCGTAGGTGGGGTGAAGCTCCTCGGCCGTCCGCTCCGAGACCACCCAAACGGCGTGGCCCGGCGGCAGCTGCGGTCGCACGCCGAGCTCGTAGATGCCGCGGTTCACCCGTTCGAGCGGACCGATGCCGTAGCGAAGATCCGCGCACAAGATCACGACGCCACCGGGCTCGAGCAGAGCGCCTGCCGGTGGCAAGAGCTTGGATGCTTGGTAGAGCGACTCGCTCACCGGCGGTCGATCCGAGACGACGACCACCGAAGATCTCGGAGCCTGCACCTCGAACAGCTCGCACGCCCTCGGTACGAGGGCCCGGTGCGCGCCGCGCGCCGAACCCGCCGCGGCGGCCACGGGGTTCCCGTCGACGTCGGCCAGAACGTTGAGGACGAAGAGCGGCGGCGGCAGGAGGCCAGCGGCCTCCTCCATGTCGAGCCGGCAGACGTTGTCCTCCACGCGCCCGAGCCGCGCGCTTGGCTCCGCTTTCAGAAGGTGATTGACGAGCACGCCGGCGGGGCGCGCGCAGCCCGGAAACACGCTCTTGGCCCCGGCGGAATAGCCCGCGAAGTAGTGGGGCCGAAGCCGACCCGTCGCGACCACCAGGTCCGCCTCTACGAGCACGCGCGCCAGCGCGACGGGAGTTCCGCGCAGCGTGACGCCGAGCTCGACGCATTCGGTGTCCGCTCCGAACACGACCACGGGGCATCGGCGAAACTCCGCGGGGATCACCGCATCGCTGGCCTGGTGCGTCCCGCTCGCGACGACCAACGTGACGCGTTGCCACGCGAGCGATTCCCGGAGCGCGGTCAGCATTTCCGCGCGCGGCTCTTCTCGAGTGGCATCGCTCACGATGACCACGATGCGCCGAGCCGCGGCCGCCAATGACTCGAGGGGCAATCCGTCGACGGGTTCGCGGAGCGCGGCCCGGCAGAGCTCGAGCGCCGACTGGGCACGCCGCACCGGAGTCGGCGTGTAGAGCGACACCGCCCCGGGCGGAAGCGCGGCCAGAGCGCGCTCGCCGAAGCTCGTCACGCAATGCCCCGGACGCGACGTCCGGAGAGGGCGAGCACGGCAGTGAGGGCAATCTCGATCTCTTCACGCGTGGGCGGACTCTGCCGCTTCGAGATGCGTCGCTTCACCGCAGCGAGCTCGGAGCCGAACACGCGATAGCGTGCACGTTCCCGGTCGTCCGTGGCCTTCACCACCCACTCCGCGACGATGCAGTGAAGCTCTTCGAGGTCGCGATCCATCAGGGGGGCGAGGCTTTGGGCGAGTGGGTGCGTCATGGCGGTGTCCCCGAGCAAAGGGGTTGCAGAACAAGGCATCCTTCGTCAAGGTCGCTGGCGCAAGTCGATGCCGCACGATTTTTTTTCCTGCCGCACGCTCTGGCTCCAAATGGCCGGTTCGGCGCTGGCGTTGGCGTGTGGAAAGGCTCCACCGGGTTCGCCGAGTGCCTCCACGGCCGCGGCCGCCGCGAGCGCGCCCGCCGCGGGCTCGGTGCGCCCACCCAATCGAGCGGCCGAGGTGAACGCGCGCGTCAGCATTCCGGGCGGCAAGTTCCGGAGCGGAAGCCGCCCGGGAGACGCCGGCCGACGTCCCGAGCTCGAGCCCAAGGAGCAGGAGGTCGAGCTCGGACCGTACCAGATCGATCGCTTGCCGTTCCCCAACGATCCGGGCAAGCCCGCACTCACCGGAGTGAGTCGTGAAGAGGCCAAGCGTCGCTGTGCCGAGGCCGGAGCGCGCCTGTGCACCGAGCTCGAATGGGAGCGCGCGTGCCGCGGCCCCGCGAGCGAGGCGTTTCCCACGGGCGCGAGCTGGGACCGACGCTGCGGCGACGATCCGAAAGTCTGCGCGTCGGGCTTCGACGTCCTCGGCATGGGAGCCGCGCTCAGGGAATGGACCGCGAGCGACGTAATCCCCACGGACAAGGACGCGGCGCGCCGCGCGGCAGTCCGCGGCGGCAGCCGGCAGGCGCCCGAGCACGAGCACCGCTGCGCCGGACGAAACGGCATCGACGGCGACACCAAGGGCGAAGACCTCGGCTTCCGCTGCTGCGCAGGCCCCCCGAATGCTGCCGTGGTGAAAGAGCCGGCCTTGGGCCAGACGTTCGAGCGCGCCAAGATCGGCGCCGAGGAGCTCGAGAAAGCACTGCGCGCGGATCCCCGCACCGAGGCCCTGGCCAAAGACGTGAAGCTTTTCCGCGAACCGGAGGCTGCGAACACGGTGGTCGAACGCGGAACCGGGGACAAGAAAGGGTTTTTGTTCACCGTCGCTCCGCTGATCTGGAACCCGGTGGCGGGGGCGGAGTACTTGGTGGTGAGCGCGCGCTCGGGAGAGAGCACCTCGTTCGTCGTGGCCTTCCACGTGCTCGGCGACGGCGAATATCGCTTGGCGTCGAGCTTCGTCATGAAGAACGAGGTCGGGCCCGTGGCCCTCGCCTACAGCGGCTACATCCGACCGCGGCTGCACTTCAGCACCTGCTGGGGCTGCCCGGGAGAGACCGGGAAAATCCTGCACCGCGAGCCCGACTCGGTGGTGATCGTGCAGCCGTAGCCGCTCACGGCAACACGAGCGCATGCTCGGCGCCGCGCTGCTTGACGCGTTCGGCGATGATGCGCCGAATGCTGCGCGCGCGCTCGATGCACTCCTCGACCTGCTTCGGAGTGACGAGCAGGGTCTTGGGGTCGCCCGACGTGAGCGCACGCTCGAGCTCGCTCCGTTCGAGCTTCGCGAGCCTTTCGTCCAGCGCTTTGGAAAAGACCATGTGACGCGACAGCCGCGAGAGGGCGTCGTGCAGCGCGCCGTCCTTGGGCTTCGGGCTGAACGCCTCGTTGCCGTCGGCGGCAGTGATGCGCCCGGTCTTGTCTTGTCGGTAGACGGCCACTCGGATCTCGTTGCCGGCGACGTAGTCCGCCGCCAAGAGCGACTGATACGCCGCGAGTCCGGGGGCTTCGTGCTCGGGCACCGCTTCTTTGGAACCGAGGCGAGACTCCCAGGCGAACGCCGGTCGATCCTCGGCGAGGTTCACGATCTCGACGCGGGTGAGCGCCGGGGACGGTGCCAGCGTGAGGGCGCCCTCCACCGTGCCGTTGCCGAGCACGCGCGCTTCCGCCGTGAGCTTCTTCTGCAACGACGGCTCGGCCGCTGCTGCCAGCTCGGCGACGCGAAACGCGCGCAGCGACGTGGGTGCTGCGATGCCGGGCGCGACGCGCTCGGCGATGACGAAGTAGGCCGCGCGTGCCCGCGGCGAGAGCGGTTCGGCCTTGGTGGCGAGGGTGAGCCAGGCGCGAGTCGCGGGCTTGTGATCGAGCACGGCCACCCAGGTGCCCCGCTCCAGGACGAGCTTCTCGAGCGCAGCGTTTTCCGCGATCTCGCGCGGCGTCCAGCGGGCCGAGACAGCGCTCGGCGCGGCGCTCGGCAGGCCACTCGGCTCGCTCGAGGCGCTCGGTGGCACGGCGTGCTTGGCACCCGACGCGGAAGCAGTGGGCGCCGCAGCGGCTGCGCTCGCGCTCGCGGCGGGCGCCGAGCGGTCCTGGTCGCACGCGGCGGAGAGCACCCCGAACCCGATCGCCAGTGGCGCGATCGAGCATTTCATCCGAGCCCGTGCTCCCGAAAGAACTTCTCGACCCGCAGGCTCAGGAGCTCGTGGTGTTCGAGCGGAGCCACGTGGGTTCCGCCCGAGAGCAGCACGAGCTCGCTGCCCGGGATCGCATCGGCCATGTGCTGGGAGAGAGCGGGTGGAGTGAAGGAATCTCGATCGCCGGCGAAGACCAGCACCGGAACGCCGATGTCCGGCAACAGGTCCTCCGCAGAGTGTTCACCCGCCAGGGTCAGCATCTTGGCGAACATGGGAAAGTCGACGTGAGCGACGTGGTGGAAGTAGGGCTCGACGTCTTCCGGGTGGACGGTGTTCGGGTCGATTTCTCCCATGAAGAGCGCGATGCGCAGGGCCGTCTTGGCTGGCACGCGCGACCAGAGCGCGCGGGTCAGGCGCGGATGATCCGTGGCCAGCTGACTCAGCCGCGGCAATACGTTGGCGAGGACCTCGCTGTTCTTGAACGTGTGCGTGACCCGCCCGTAGCTTCCGCACAGCAGCACCAAGCCACGTACGTTCTCACGCCGCAGGCGGTACGCCTCGAGGGAGACTTGGGTGCCGAAGGAGTGCCCTACGAGCACCACCGGGGGGTCGCCGAGGTGTTTGCGAACGCTGTCGAGATCGGCGGCATGAGCGTCGACGCCGATGCTCTCCGGATCCACCGGGTTCGCGCTTCGGCCGTGGCCTCGGTAATTCCAGTGCGCCACCGAAGCGAAGCGCGCCAGGTCGTCCCACAGGTATTTGTAGATGAAGCCGTCGCAGCAGATCCCGTCGGTCAGGAGCAGCGTCGTCTCCGACGGACCTCGACGCTGGCGCACGTACAGACGCGTGCCGTCGGTTCCGAGAGCGACCGACTCGGTGACCGGAGGCTCAGCCGGAGTCGCCGTCTTCGTCGTCCCCGATGTCGTTGACGCTCGGGATCTTCTTGATCTCGAGGCGAGCCATCTTCCAAGCGCGCTGCACCACCCAGGACAGGGAGCGGTCGAGCCGCGCCGCTTCGTCCTTGATTTCCTGCAGCATTGCCTCCGGGAAGTAGAGACTTTGTTTGCGCTTGTCGCTGCCGCCCTTGTTCTCGTCAGCCACGCTCGGACCTCATCGGGGGTTCGGTTGGTGCTTCGGGCGCCCTGTAAGAGGGTGTCACCAGAAGCACGCCATTTGGGGAGTAGCACCCACAGGCCAATAAAATCAATGAACTTCCACCAAAACGCAGGGTTCGGAAGGCGGGCACGTTCCCGAGCCGGCTATTCTCACCGTCCCATGCGCCCACCGAGGCCCGCCCGCCACGCCCGCCACGCCCTCACCGTCCTCGCCGCCTTCGCGGGCGGGGCACTTTCCGCCCACCTCGCCGGCGCGACGCCGGCTCGGGAAGGCCCCTACGAGATGCTCGAACAGCTCGGCAGGGTGCTGGTCCTCATCGAGAACGAGTACGTCGAGCCCGTGGATCGCCAGCGCCTGGTGGAGGGCGCCATCAAAGGGATGGTGGCGGAGCTCGACCCTCACTCGGGCTACTTGCCGCCCCGCGACTGGGCCATCTTCCAGTCCGACACCGAAGGAAAGTTCGGGGGCGTCGGTGTCGAGGTGGACTTTCGAGACGACTACGTGATGGTCATTGCACCCATCGAGGGTTCACCCGCCGAACGCGCCGGCGTCCGATCGGGCGACCGCATCGTCGCCATCGACAACAAGAGCGTGCGTGACAAGACGCCGGACGACTTGATCCGCGCGATGCGGGGCGCGCCGGGCACCAAGGTGGTGATCAGCGTCAAGCGCGCGGGCAAGGACGATCTCTTGCACTTCACGCTGACACGCGAAGTCATCGCCGTGGCGAGCGTTGCACAGAAGTTGATGGAAGGGGGCGTGGGGTACGTTCGGGTGAAGCAGTTTCAGGCGGGGACCCACGACGAGCTCTTGGACGCGGCGGGCAAGCTCCGCAAGGAAAACCAGGGCGAGCTCTCGGGAGTGATCCTGGACCTCCGCAACAACCCTGGAGGCCTGGTCGACGAAGCGGCGGCGGTGGCCGACGAGTTCCTAGTCGGCGGCGTCATCTACAGCACGCGGCACCGCGAGCGCGTGGTGGACGAAGTACGCGCCGGCAAGGGCGGCGTCTTCCGGCGCGGGCCCCTCGTCGTGTTGGTGAACGAATACAGCGCCAGCGCCGCCGAGCTCGTCGCCGGCTCGCTCCAGGACCAGAAGCGCGGCACGGTCGTCGGCGCCAAGACCTTCGGCAAGGGCTCGGTGCAGACGTTGCTCGACCTGCCGGGACAGGCCGGGCTCAGGCTGACCACGATGCGCTACTACACGCCGAGCGGTCGAGCCATCCAGGCGCAAGGCATCGACCCCGACGTGCGAGTGGAAGCCGCCTACGTCGCCGACAAGAGCTTCGGTGTGATCCGAGAGTCGGACCTGGAGAACCACCTGCCGGCGGAAGGTCGCGGGACGGGCTCGGAGGACGCCGGGACGCCGAGTCCAGCGGGCGCCGCGGATGGCGGCGCGGGGGACGGCGGCGCCGACACGCACCTCGGCGTCGTGCGCGACGTGCCGAAGAACCCGACCGGTGGCTCCGACCTCGCGCTCAGCATCGGCTACCAGATCGTGCGTGGCGTGTTGAAGAAGCAGCCCTGAGGCCACGCCCCGCCGACCGCGGTCCATCGCGCAGCGAACCCCGGACGCTCAGCCCAGCGTGCGGAAGATCTCCTCGAATGCGCGCTGCTCTTCGTGGGAGAAGCGGCCGCGATCGCCGTCGGGATAGGCAGCGATGCAGGCGGAGCCGATGTCCAGACAGAAGCCCAAGATGGCGCGGCGGCGAGCGATGCTCTGCGGCTCGTCGCCGCCGAGTCCGGTCTCCGGGAGGAGCTTGCGTAGCAGCGTGAGCAGCGCCGGATCGGGACGCTCGTCCAAGAAGCGCGAGACGAACTTGCGCGCTGCCTCGTAGCTGACGACGTCGCCCCCAGCCAGCGCGTTCACGTTCTGCACGTGGGCGCGCAAGAACCTCTCGAGCAAGTCGATCTCCTCGCGCTGCACCACACCGTCGGCCCAGATCATCTCGAGCAGCGGAATGGTGTCCACGAAGTAGACGTCGCTCCCGGCGATCCCGAAGGCGGCCAGGCGGTCCAAGGCGTCGCGGCGCGACATGGCGAGCGCCGGCGGGCGCGCGAGGCCCTGGGGCGAGGCGACGACCGTGGCGCTCGCGTTCTGCTCGGCCCCGGCGCTGAGTGGCAGGCTCTCCGGTGCGCTCTCCGGCAGCTGAGCGACGAGCTCGGCCAGCGTGGGTCCGGCGCCGGCTCCGGCAACGCGCGCCAGCGAACGCCAGAAGGTCCGCGCGTCGGGGTGACGGTCGTCGGGCGAGGGGGAGAGCGCTCGATCGATCTCGGCGCACACGGCGCTCGGGAGCTCCGGCGCCACGGCAGCGAGGGGCCTCGCCCTGCCCGCGACCGCGAGCTCTCGAAGCTCTCGATCGCTCTTGGCCGCATGGATGTACTCGCCGGAAAGCAATCGGTAGAGCGTGGCGGCCACGGCGAAGAGATCGCTTCTGCCATCGACCCGGTCCCACTCGGAGCGAGCCTGCTCGGGCGCCATGTAGGCGAACGAACCGAGCTGAAGCCCGGCGTCTTCGCCGACGGCCGCTCCGCGGACGCTGGCGATGCCGAAGTCGAGCACTTTGATGCGACCGTCTCGCAGCGCGAACAGGTTCGTGGGTTTCAAGTCTCGGTGCACCACGCCCTTGTCGTGCGCGGCAGCCAGCACATCCAGGGTTTGTTCGGCGATGGACAGCGCAACCGGCACGGGCAGCCTGCCGCCCGCGTGCCGACGCAGGTCGTTCAGCGTCCCGCCTTCGAGGAGCTCCATGACCAGGAACGCGGTGCCATCCACGTCCTCGTCATCGTCGTAGATGAGGACGACCCCCGGATGCCCGATGGTGTTCGCCGCGTAGCCCTCGCGCAGGAAGCGCTTGCGAATCTCTTCGTCGGGAGCGAGCTCGGGGAGCAGGATCTTCAGAGCGGCACGACTCTGGTTGCGGTGAGTCGCGGCGTACACCGCTGCCATGCCGCCGAGGCCCAATAGCCGGTCCAGGCGCCACTTCCCTCGGACCAGCGCCCCCACGCGGCGCTCTGCTCGCTCCTTCGCCGGCTCCACCGGCGGAGTATAACGACGAGCGCCCGGCGAGCGCGCGCGAAAAGCTGGGCGCTTCGCCGCGGCAAATCAGCGGGAGATTGGGCCCGATCGAAGGCCGAGCTTCAGTGTGGTCGACATGGTTTCGGCCCTCATGAACAGGTCCCGTAGGCGACGCCGCCCACCGCGACGCTCACGGGGGAGGTCGCGCAATTCTGCCCACCGGGGCAATCGCTCTTCCCGACTCGACACCACTTGGCGCAGCTTCCGTCCGGTCGGCAGGCATGACCCGGCGCGCAGCCGAGGTCGTTACCGGGAACGCAGCTCCCGGGCCCGACGCCGGTGCCGGCACCTCCCACGCAGTCGGTGATGTCGGGGAGGACGACCAAGCACGCGGCGCCTGCTCCGCAGACGGAGCCCGGATCTTGGAGCGGGCAACCCGCTGCGCAGGACTTCCATCCGGGCACCGGGTTGCCCATGTAGACCTGGACGCAACGCGCCGTGGGCAACGCGCAGTCGGAATCCTGCTTGCAGAACGGCTTGCAAGCGAAGGAGACGCAGCTCGTTCCCTTGGCGCAGTCGGTCTGCGTCGTACACGCTTGGTACGCGCTCTTCGGACCCGCGGGGAAGCACGAGGTGAAGCCGCTCGGCCCCGCGACGTCGCAGTTCTGTTGAGCGCCGCAGCCACACTGGCTCAGCGGATCGCACAACCCACCGGGAACCGGGGGCGTGCAGACCCCGCTGCCCCCCGTTCCGCCAGCGCCACCGCTGCTCGCGCCGCCGCTGCCTCCGCCGGCCCCGCCGCTGCCCCCCGTTCCGCCAGCGCCCCCGCTGCTCGCACCGCCGCTGCTACCGCTACCGCCGCCGCCGGTCCCGCCCGCAATTCCGGCGTTTCCGCCCGAACCGCTGCTCGCACCGCCGCTGCTCGCACCGCCGCTGCTCGCCACCGCTGGTCCCGCCGCTGCTACCGCTACCGCCGCCGCCGGTCCCGCCCGCAATTCCGGCGTTTCCGCCCGAAGCGCCGCCCCCCCGCCCCGGACTTTCCGCCGGACGCCGACTTGCCGCCGCTTCCGCTGGGAGCCCCGCCGCCGTATCAAGCTGCCTCGGCCGGCCCGACATCATCGAGCCCCACGGGAGTCGCGCAACCGAACACGGCAAGCACGCCAAGATTCGTCAGGCAGGCGAAACACTTCGGCATGGCAGACCTCTCTCGCCCGCCAGTGTCGCCCAGCCGAAGCTAGGAACAACCTACGGCGCCTGATTTCGACTGACCTCCGCGTGGCACGAACCCGAGCGAGAGCCTCGCGCGCGCGCTGGCCCACGCGCGAGAACGCGCGGGCCTCAGCTCCTCGGGAACGAAGAGCGCCCGCACGAACCCGACCGCGAACGCACCTCCTTCGAGGAAGGCCGGAGCGTTCTCGAGTGTCACGCCACTCGTCGGCAAGATGCGGAGAAACGGCATCGGGCCGAGCAGAGCGCGCACGAACTCCGGACCCTCGGAGGGCGCAGGGAACAGCTTTTGGATCGGCGCACCCGCGCGAAACGCCGCCAGCATCTCGGTCGGCGAGAACGTCCCGGGGATCGGCACGAGCCCGAGCTCCAGCGCGGTCGAGACGACTCGCGGATCGAACACCGGCGACACGACGAAGCGAACACCCGCGTCGTGAGCCCGGCGGACGTCGTCGGGCTCGAGCACGGTGCCCATGCCCGCGACGACGTCCGGCAGCGAGGCGAGCCAGCGCGCAGCCTCCAGCGCTCGCGGCGTGTTGAGGGTGATCTCGACGAACCGGAAGCCTGCCTCGACCACGGCCTCGAGGGCAGGTCGCACCGCCGTCTCGTCGGGCGTCCGGAGAATGGCGACCGCCCGCTCCCTACCGAGTGCCTCGAGCAGCTCACCCATGGGGTGACCCTGCCACGACGCCGGAAAGACCTCGACGGGCCAAGAAAAACGACATGCACCTACATTTTCTGGTTGACCGAATGTGTGCCGAACAGTAGTTACAGGTGCGTCAAAGGACGACTCTCACCTACATCGTCTCTGGAGGCCCCAAATGACTATTCGGCTCGCCACTTTGGGTTTCGTTGCCTTGGTTTCGCTCCCCTTCCTCGGCTGCTCGAGCGCCGACGAGACCACGCCCGACTCAAGCACCATCGACGGAGCCGACCAAGACGACCTGGATGGGAAGGCCGACGGCGTGACCAAGCCCACCGGCACCTACGCGCTGAGCAAGCCGTCCACCATGGGCTCGAAAGACCTGACGCTGCTCGTCCTGAAGACGGACAAGACCTACCACGCCGAGAAGCAGGTCCAGTGCATCACCTACCCCTGCGATCCGGTTGGCTTCGAGGGCACGTACAAGTTCACGAAGTCGACCGTGTCGAGCAAGCGCTACATCAAGTTCGATGATGGCACGCGCTACGAGTACAAGCTGACGAGCGGCGGCAAGTTGAGCCTGCGCCTTGCGGACACCACGCCGTGGTTCGAGATGAAGCAGGCCGACGAGGCCTGGTGCGGCGAGCCCACGGATTGCACGCTTCAGAACATCCCTCAGCCGAAGTGCCCGGGCGAGTGGCAGTGCAACGCCAACGCCTGCTCGTTCTCCGAGTGTTCCGCGGTCAATGACTGCGAAGCGGCCGGCGGTTCCTGCGTCGCGCTCACACCCACCACCTGCAAAGACGGCGTGGTCGGCAACGCGAACGAGTACTCCTGCGGCGGTGGGCTCGGGGTCATGTGCTGCTTGCCTGCGCCCGAGCCGCCGGTCTGCAAGAACGTCGGCACGGGCGACGAGGGCTGGTACTTCCCCGATGGCACCAAGATCTGCGCGGCGGACTGCGGGGGCCTCGAGGTGAAGTGCGGCGCCATCGGCTCGAAGAGCGAAGGCTGGTACACTTCCGAAGGTCACGGCTGCATCGGCACCACGCTCATCGGCTGGGACAACTGCGGCTGAAACCCGAAGCCTCCCGAGCTTCCGGCTTTCGGCTGAAGAACTCGCGAAGATCCGCCAGTCTCCGCCCGAGGCGCCGCCGCAGCTTCTGCATCCGGTTGTACTCGCGGACGCGCGCGTAGTGCTCCTCGAGCTCGCGCTCGAGCTCGAGCTGGTGACGGCGAATGCTCGGCAGGTCGCTCGGGCCGGTGAGCTCGAGCGAACACTCCGCGTCGCGCAGCACCCGGAGCCTCCGCACACCACCGCGACGGCCGAGCGTGGCGTGGAACGGAAAAGCTCGACAAGCCGCCGGGCGTGCCGAATGCACGCTACAAAGCCCGTCCGAGCCCAGGAAGACGCATGCGCCGTCGACGCGCGCCAGGAACGGAATGCGCAGGCCCTGGGGCAGGAGGATCAAGCTGCTCGGCTCGCCGCTCATGTCGACTTCGTCCAGCGAACCGAGCTCGATGAAGGCGGGTGGCTCGAGCCCAGTCGCGCGCTCGAGCCGATTGACGTCGGCGAACGTGAGCGGCACGGCGTGCCGGCGACAACAGTCGCCACACGACGAACAACGAAAGCGCGCGAGATGCAGGCCAGAGGCCATGGGCCGCTCGTCATCCCACCGATCCTCCGGCGCAGCAAAGCTCGCTGACTTGGTCTAGACTGGCTCCGTGCAACCCCCCGGGCACGGACCTCCTCCTGGTTTCGGCGGCTACGGTCCGCCGGGAGGCTACGGTCCGCCGGGAGGCTACGGTCCACCGGGAGGCTACGGTCCACCGGGAGGCTACGGTCCACCGGGAGGCTTCGCGCCGCCGCCGGCTGCGCCGCCCGGATACCCCGGCTACGCGGCGCCGCATCTCGCGCACCCGATGGCGCCGTACGGCATCGACCCGAAATCCGGGCGCCCCTTTTCCGACAAGCAGAAGGTCGTCGCAGGCATTCTGCAGATCTTCCTGGGCAAGTTCGGAGTCGGGCGCTTCTACACGGGACACACGCCGATGGCGGTGGCCCAGCTGGTCGCCTGCATCCTGGGCGTGTGGGTGTTCTCGTGGTTCACCTGTGGGCTCTCGGCGTTCGTCCTGCTCTGGCCGCTCATCGACGGCATCACGATTCTGGCCACCGACTCGACGGACGCCGACGGTCGACCCTTGCGCTGAGCGCGCCGTGCGCGAAGGCGTCAGGGCTCGAGCGCAGGCTCTACGAACAGCCAGCGCACTTCCGGGCAGCGCTTGCGGAGCTCGGCTTCGTAGTCGTCGATGGCGACAGCGAGTCGTCGGGTGTCGAGCTCGGGAGCGAAGCGGATCTTCATGGCGACCATGACCTCGCCTGGACCTTGCTGTACGGAGATCATCCAGAGCACGGCCTCGGTGTCTGGCTGAGCTTTGGCCGCTTCATGCGCTTCACGCGAGATCCGAGGGTCGGCCGCCTCACCGATGAGGAGTGACTTGATCTCGGTTGCCAAGAAGATCGCCACGAGAATCAACACGATGCCGATGACGATGCTGCCCACGCCATCCCAGCGTGGGTTTCCGGAGAAGTGCGCCAAGCACAGCGCGGCGATGGCGAATGCGAGTCCGACGGTCGCCGCCAGGTTCTCCCCGAACACGACGACGAGGTCCGAGTCCTTGGTCTCTCTGAGGTATCTCACGAGCGAGGCGTCGCCCCGCCGCCGCCCGATCTCACGGAAGTTGGACAGCGTCGCGCCGCCTTCGAGCAGCAGCGAAAAGCCGAGGATGCCCAAGCCGAGCCAGACCTTCTCGAGGGGCTCGGGGTGCAACACCTTGTGCACGCCTTCGTACACGGAGAACACGCCGCCGCCGCTGAAGAGCAGGAGCGCGACCATGAACGACCAGAAATAGAGGACGCGGCCGTAGCCCAGCGGGTGCCGCTCATCGGGAGCTTTCTGCGAGCGTTTCACCCCGAGCAACAAGAGTAGCTGGTTGCCGCAGTCGGCAGCCGAGTGGAGGGTCTCGGCCAGCATGGCACCGGAGCCGGTGATGCCGGCGGCGACGCCTTTGCCGGCCGCGATGGCTGCGTTCACCACCAAGGATTGGAGAATGTGGCCCGTTCCGCTCACGTCGCCTCGCTTCTATCACGCCCCGCAGCACGGCCGAGGCGTAGGATGCACGGATGCGCCGAGGCCCCGCTGATCCTGTTCGTCGCGGCCTGCCTCGCCGAAGCCGCGCTACGCCGAGCTCATCCCAAGCCCCACCACCCGCACCGACGCTCCCGGGTGGCGAGCGCACCGCCTACCCCGCCCGCGGGCCCGCACACCCCCGCGCCAGCGGCGAGTTCGCGCCGTCGCCGCTCACTGGGCTCGCCCAGGGACTGCGCGAGATCGCGTTCGCCGCGCTGGACGGCCACGCCCTCCCAGCGAGCGAGATCATGGTCTCCAGCCGATCCGCGAGCCAGGCCGCCTCGTGCGAGGCGGGCACGATCTGCCTTCGAGCGCCGATCTGACGGTGCTGGCATTTGCCATGGAGATCACGCTCGCGCTGGCGGACCCAGCGACCGCCCGCGGCTCGACGGACGACGAGCGCTCGAGCATTCGGGTCATCGCATTTCTTTCCCGAGCCGGTCTCAAGGTGGGCAGCCTCGAGCTCAAGACCAGTTCCCGCGCGGACCCCGTCCCGGCATGGCTCGCAGGCACGCAGACGTTCGCCCGAGACGTGCTGAACGCGCTGCGGGAGCACCGCATCGGGAACCTGCTGACCGGCGAAGCCGAGCGCCCGGCGCTGTCGGACGATTTCCTGTTCGAACGGCTGATGGCGGAGCGGCCGAAGGTCGACGAGCTCCGCGAGGCGGAGCTGCTCGCGGAGCGGCAACGGAACCTCTTCGGGGTGAAGCTGGACGAGGCATTCCTCGTCGCGCGGGATCGGACCGGCGCGATTTGGGGACTCGGCTTCCAGATCGAGGAGCATCACGGCCACCTCGAACTCGACTCCTCCCCGTTGCTCCGGGTCGAGCGACTGGAGAAAGACCGCCAGCGGGACCCCGACTTGCCTCCGCCGTCCCCTCCGCCGCCCGCGCCTCCCCCACCTTGAGCCGACGTCAGCTCGCGGCGAGCCCGCGCGACGAGATCATGCCGCCGAGCGACAAGACGCCCAGACCCGCCAAGAGCCCGGCCGAAATGGTCGCCGCCGCGTCGGCGGTCGCCGCAGCACCGCCGACGGCCGCGAGCCCCGCGGCGACGAGAGCACAGCTGAGCACGATGAGGTTCGCTCGGTTCACGGCCCCTATACGCCGCACCCGCGCGTCCCTTCCTCCGAGACTTCAGGGGTGAGGGCGGCGAGGGTCGGGGATCCCGTCGAGGGACGGCGCTTTGGTCCAGCGTTCATGGACGGCGTCCCACGCTCCCCCCCGCTTCGTGGCGCACTCGAAACAGAGCAGAGCTTCGTCGTTGACCAGGAACGCTCGGTCGGGACCCGGCGCCACTTCGGCACCGCAATCCGCACACGGGGTGAGCTCGTTCCACTCGCTGCTATGCATGGCAATCTCGTCCTGAAGTCCCGGGTGAGCGGGGTTCTACCCCAGGGCCGACCCGAACCTCCAGCCGGAAGGGCCGCGCGGATCACCGAAGGGAGTAGCGGAGGGGGACCGTCTTGCCCCCGCGGCGGAGCTCGAGGTCCAAATCCCCGCCATTTCTCAGGCGAGACATGGCAAGAAGGAGGGCCTCCGGTCGCCGAGCGTCGACGCCCGAAACACGCTGGAGGCGGTCGCCTTCAGCGAGCCCGAGCGAGGCGAGCAGGGAGCCCGCTTCGATCCCTCGGAGCTCCAGCCCGTCCGGACGGGGCACGAGCCGTGCCCGGCCGAGGAGCGTCCGCAGGTCCGATGGAGTTCGGGACCAGCCGGTGGATTGCGGGGCGGACGACGGTGGTGGGGCAGCCGCGGCCGCGACCACCGGCTGCGAGAAGAGCTCGACTCGGCACGCCCCCTGCTCCGTTGCGAAGCCGACGAACGGGCCACGAGCGGTTGCGCCGAAGGACCGAACGCGAAGCTGCCCCACGCGGTCTCCGAGCGTGACGAGCCAGCCGTTGCCCCGCTCGTCGACGAGCGTCGCGAGAGATCCTCCCTCGACCATGGTTTCGCTCACTATGCGGAGCGAGATGCCGGCGCACGCTTGCTCGACGCTGGGCAGGCGCGCGGCCGACGACAGCGCCTCGGGCCGGATCCGTGCCCGTACCCGCGCCTCCGTCGGTGCCGTCGGCGCTCGCGGGGGCACGGGCAGCGTGGCGGGCGTCACGCGGAGCGCGTCGCCGAGCCACCAGCGTACGGCCCGAGCTTGGAGGAAGGCGTTTGCACCGAGACCGGCGACCAGCGCGCCCCAGGCGAGCGCGGCGGCAGAGCGTGATCCGAACATGTGGCAGCACCGGTGCGAGCTTCGTGCCAGCGCTCGTGCCGGCACTTCGCGGGCAAACGCCGGGATGAACGAGCGATGTCCGCGACAACCTGTCGTCGGTCGCCGGACGCCGTGCCGCTCTGTCTCGATCTGCTCGCTCCGGCCGCAGCCGTCGAGTAGGTTCGGCCGCCGATGTCGGGCTACACCATCGAGCGCTTCGTGCACCTGGTCGGCGCGTTCGGCTTCATCGCCTCCCACGGCGCCACCGCCGCCATCACGTTCCGGATTCGTCGAGAACGCGATCCGGCGAGGATCCTGGCCTATCTCGACCTGTCGCGCTCCACCCGAGGCCTCATGCACGGCTCGGTGGCGCTGCTGCTCCTCGGCGGCATCGGAGCGGGATTCCACGGCCGGTGGTGGTCTGCCGGTTGGATCTGGACGAGTCTCGCTCTGTTCATCGTGCTCTTCGCGGCGGCGTTCCCGCTGGCGGTACCGTACTTCCGGGCTCTGCGCCGTGTGGTGGAAGCTGAGTCCGTGGACCGTGCAGAGCTCGAACGCCTTCTGGCTTCGAGCCGGCCAGCCCTCCTCGCCTGGGTGGAGACGCTGGGCGTGCTCGTGATCCTCGCCCTCATGGTCTTCAAACCGTTTTGACCGCGCGCTCGTCAGTTCGCCTGCGGGTCCCCGCCGGGATGGAGCTGCGCGCGATGCCGAATTTCCTCGGCAGCAACGCCCAAGTCCTCCGCTGCTTGCGCCTTGTCGCCGCGCACGTACGCCCGCACGCCCTGCACTGCGACCAGGGCGAGGCTCGTGTTGACGCCTCGCTCGGCGAGCTCGTCGGCCGCGCCCGGGCTCTTGAGCCGAGCTTCCAGCTCGACGAGCAGCTGTTCGATGCGCTCGATGTCGGAACGATCCGCCATGTCAGCCTGCCCGGCGTCGTTCATGGGCCAACGCGACGAAGTTCGACATCAAGTAGGCGAAGGTCTCTTCGTCCGCCGTCCACGTGCGCGCCTTCCCCACGTGCTCGTGACACACGACGCCGACCATCTTGCCGCCCACCCAGATCGGGACGTCCAGCATGCTGGTGATGCCGAGCGGCGCCAGGTAGTGGGTCGCGAAGCAGGACGTCCTCGGGTCGTGGAGGGCGTCGCTCGCGGCGACGGTGCGCTCGGTGTCCAGCGCAGCGAAATACGGCGCGTAGTCCTCGGCCGACAAGAGCAAGCCTTTGGAGTGTTTGCGGGGCGCCCGCTCGAAGAGGTCGGCACAGCTGATGCGCGTGCGCTTTTCGTCCAAGAACCACACACTGGCGCGCTCGACGTCGATCCCGGTGGTCGCTGCTTCGGTGACGCGTCGAACCGTCGCTTCCAGATCGCCTGCGAAGAGGCTGCGCTGAGTCATGAGCTCGACGTACGTCGCGAGATGTCGCCGCAGGGCGCGCACCTCTTCCCCCACCGCGCGTGCCGCCTGCACCGCTACCGGGGAACCTGCGCTCGTGCCGTCGCCGTTGGCGAACTCCTGGCGCAAGCGGACCATGCTCGTCTCCAGCAGTTCCAGCAGCTCCGGGCGGTCTTCGACGCTCGCAGCCTCCGTGGAAGTGAGCTGCGCGAGCGACGCGAGACGCATTTTGGCCACGAGGCCACCGAGACGCTGGGCTTCTTCGAAATACGCGCGGCACCGTTCGGCCATCGTGTCGAGAGCCTACGTCAGCGGCGGACGAGGCGCGACTCGCTTGCGAACACCGCCCGCGCTTGCCACGCGCCGGCCTTCCCGCTAGGCCTCCGTGCGTGAAACGCCTCGGCCTGCTGTTCGGCATTTCCACTCTGGTCCTCGCGTGCGCAACCTCCGAGGATCCGCGAAAGCGCTACCCCGCGGGCAGCGGCGGCGGCGGCTCTCCGGGCGATGCTGGATCGAGCGGTGGTTGCTCGGGATCGGGGCATGGTGCGTCGACCGGAGCGGGGGCCAGCACGGGCGCGGGAGCATCGGCGGGCGCCGGTGCAGGGTCAGGAACCTGCGTCGGCGGTGCGGGTGGAGCCTCGGGCGCGGGTGGCAGCGGCGGAGGGCCGCCGGTCTGCGACGACAGTCTGAAGCGCTGCGAGCACGGCTTCGATTATCCGGACAAGGGGGAAACCCAGGTCGACCTCTTCGGCAGCTACGCTGCGGATGGCTGGACCCAGGGCATCCCGCTCACGAAGTCGGGATCCACGTGGCACGCCGACGTGAGCGTGCCGTGGGGAAGTGACATCCAGTACAAGTTCCGCATCAACGGCAGCGCCTGGGCGCTGGATCCCGCCAACCCGAACAAAGTGTCCGACGGGCTCGGCGGAGAGAACTCGGTGCTCTCCGCGCCGCACTGCGCGACCTTCACTTGCGAACCGCCGGTCACCGGCACGTTCGACTGGCGAGATGCCGTCCTCTACTTCGTGTTCGTCGATCGCTTTCTCGACGGCGACCCAGCCAACAACGGCAGCCCCATCGCGGGTGTCGAAGCGCCCGCCGCCTACCAAGGCGGCGACTACGCGGGCGTGCGCCAGAAGATCAAGGAGGGTTACTTCAACGATCTGGGCGTGAACGTCTTGTGGCTGACGGCGCCCGTGAACAACCCGAATCAAGCCGGGTGGGGCACCGACAACCATCAATACAGCGCGTACCACGGGTATTGGCCGCAGAACCTCGACCAGACCGAGGAGCACTTCGGAACCCTGGCCGACCTTCAAGCGCTGGTGACCGAAGCACACCAGAAGAAGCTACGCGTGATCCTCGACTACGCGATGAACCACGTGCACGTCTCCTCACCCGTGTACGTCCAGCACCCCGACTGGTTCTGGCCGTTGGACAACGCAGGCAAGAAGTGCGTTTGCGGAGAGGGCTGCGCTTGGGAGGGCCCCGACGCCAAGCGCTGTTGGTTCCGTGACTACCTTCCGGATTTCGATTTCACGCAGGCGGCCGCCCGCAAGTTCAGCGTCGACAACGCGATCAAGTGGGCGCAAGACACCGGCATCGACGGCTTCCGGCTCGACGCCATCAAGCACATCGAGGACTCCTGGGTGACTGACCTGCGACAGCGGGTCAAGAGCGACATCGAAGCCACGAGCGGCGAACACTTCTACATGGTGGGCGAGACCTTCACGGGCGACCGCGACGCCATCAAGTACTACGTCGACCCCATCGCCAAGCTCGACGGACAGTTCGACTTCCCACTGCGCGCGAAGTTGGTCGCCTCGCTGCTCGTACGCAACACGCCGCTCGGCGAGCTCGACACCTTCTTGACCTCCAACGAGAACTTCTACGGCGCGGGTGTGATGAGCACGTTCCTGGGGAACCACGACGTGCCGCGTTCCATCCACTTCGCCGCGGACAGCCCCACCTGGAACAACGAGTGGGCCGACGGCAAGGACAAGGCGTGGAGCGGGCAGCCGGGCCTGCCCTCGGGCACTTCGGCCTTCGAGCGGCTCGCCACTGCCTACACCGTGCTCTTCACCCTGCGCGGCGTCCCGCTCCTCTACTACGGCGACGAGATCGGCATGGCCGGCGCGGGCGATCCGGACAACCGGCGCCCGATGCAGTGGAGCGGACTCGGCGCAGGGCAATCGCTCGTCCTCGCACACTTGAAGAAGCTCACGGCCATCCGCGCGGCGCACCCGGCGCTCCGCAAGGGCTCCCGCACCTCGCTCTCGGCCAGCAGCGATACGCTCGCCTACAAGATGCAAGCCAACGGCGACACGGTGTACGTGCTCGTCAATCGCGGCGACGCGCCCGCCTCGCTCGGCGTGCCGAACGGCAACTACGACGAGCTCCTCACTGCCACCACCGCGAGCGGGCCGTCAGTGTCCGTGCCCGCACGGGGCTCGAAAATCCTCGTGCCCAAGTGACACTGCGTAGCGGGGTTCGCCCCGGCTTTCGGAGCGCACCAGTGCCCGGGACCCGCCGCCCGGAGGCCTCGAGCTTTACCGAGCCCACGAGCTGTGCAACCTTCCGCGCCCGGAAAGGCATTCGCCATGGGTCTCCGCTTCGCCGCCGACGTGAGAACAGTGCTCTGGGTCGTCCTGACCATCGCGCTCGTCGCGTTCCAGTTCGCGCGCCCCGAATACGCACCCTACCTGTTCTGGCTCAGTGCCTACTTCGCCCTGGCCTGCGGCGTCATCGCGCACAACCACAATCACTGTCCGACCTTCAAGAGCAAGCGGATGAACGAGCTCTTCGGGCACGTGATCTCGATCTTCTACGGCTACCCGACGTTCGCCTGGATCCCGACCCACAACTTGAACCACCACAAGTTCGTGAACCGCGCGGGCGACGCCACCATCACCTGGCGGCACTCGAAGAAGAACAGCCCGCTCATCCTGATCACCTACCCCATCGTCTCGGGCTACTACCAGTCGGAGCCCACCAAGGCCTTCATCCAACAGGCCAAGGTGAAGAACCCGAAGCTCTACCGCCGAATCCAGATCCAATACGCCGTCTGGCTCGGCTCGCACGCGGCGCTCCTCGCCCTCGCGATCTCGCTCCACGGCGCGAAGCAGGGACTGATCCTCTGGGGCCTCGTCTGCCTCATCCCTGCGCTCTTCGCGCTGTGGACCATCATGGTCTTCAACTACGTGCAGCACATCCACACCGACCCCTGGTCGGACCACAACCACTCGCGCAGCTTCGTCGGCTACTGGACCAACTTCTTCCTTTTCAACAACGGCCTGCACGGCGCCCATCACGAGAACGCCGGCGCGCACTGGACGAAGCTCCCCGAGATCCACGCGAAGTACGCCGCCGAGATCGACCCGCGCCTCCTGCACCGCAGCATGTGGTGGTACTTCATCAAGCAGTACCTGATCGCCCCCTTCATCCCCTCCCTCGGCACGACTCAAGTCGGCCGCGCCGCCTACGACCCACCCGACGGCAACCAGCGCGACCTCTCGGCCAACGACGTCGGCATCGGCGAAGAGGGCACGAACGAAATCATCCTCCGGGCCTAAGAGGTTTCTTTCACTCGGGTCTCAGTGGCAGATCGTGATCTGATCATGCCAAGACTGTAGGTGTGGATCCGGGACTCGGCCTCCGGCTGAGTGCACGCTTCAGCGCTCGCTCACGCCCGCGCGCACGCGCACGCTCTCGCCCGCGCGCTCGCCCACGCGCAAGCTCACGCCCACGCCCACGCGCACGCGCAAGCTCTCGCCCGCGCGCTCGCCCACGCGCAAGCACTCGCCCACGCGCAAGCTCACGCCCACGCGCACGCGCAAGCTCTCGCCCACGCTCACGCCCCAGCGCTCGCCCATCCTGAAATCCCATCCGCCTCAGCTGACCATTTTCGCGCCACCCAGGGCCTCTGGCCCTACCCATCAGCCCCGGGTGGCGCGTTTCTGGTCAGCTCGAGCCTCTCGCTTTTCACACCAGCTTCACCAGCGTCCCGATGATCCGGTTCATCCGTGCCCGGACTTCGGGGTCGACCGCCTTCACGTAGCCATACGCCTCCGCAACGTCGATGCCCGCAACCACCTCCCGCGCCGACCCAAGCGCCGTGTTGTACCTCGCCTGCCGAAGCCGCCCCCGCGACCCCATCCCCTCCGCAATGTTCATCACGACGCTCGCCCCCGCTTCCCGCGTCTGGTCTCGCAGCCTCGAGTCGTGCTTCGCGATCGCGGCAAGCACCGGCACCAACATCTTCAACGTCTCCACCGCATACGCATAGATCCTCAGCATCCTTCTTCTCTGCCTTCCCGCACGCCTCGCGCGCGCGCCGCTCGCCCTCACGGCGCGGCGCGGAGACGGGGTCCAGGCTCGCGCGCTGCGCGCGACCGCGGCGTAGCCGCGGCTCGGCCTGGACGCCGGCGAGCACCGCGGCAAAATCAAAGAGCAAGAGCAAGCCCAGGTTTCTTCTTCACTCCATGGGAGGATCTTTCTCATTTCGTGGGAGGTGAACCGGCCGAGTGCACGCTTCGGCGCTCGCTCACGCCCGGACCCGCGCGCAAGCTCTCGCCCGCGCTCTCGCCCGCGCTCTCGCCCACGCGCCCGCGCCCCCGCACCCCCTCACCCCTTCGGCGCCACCCCACACGGACTCGTCTTCGGATCCGTCTCCGCCGGGCAGGGCGGCTCGTGCGGCAACGGGGACGTCTGCCCCAACGTCACGGGCACGGTCTCGAACCGAATGCCGAACGACTCTCCCTGACACTCTTCACCCGCCGGCGTCATGTCGGCGACTCGGCACACGAAGTTCTTGATCACGGGGAAGTTGGCGTTGTCGGCGCACATGCTGATGCCGAACAGGTTCTTGGTGATGGCAGGAATCAGCCCAATCACCTCGTCGACGTGAGACCAGCCCGCGAGCGTGCCTTTCTCGAGCACGAAGCGTTCCCCCTGCTTCGACAGGGAACCGGTCAAGATGACGTCGTTCACTTCGAGGAACAGCGTAGCGAACGGGATCTGCAGGTGGTCGAAGCGTGCGACGAGCACTCGACCGGTGACGTATGCGTTTTCGTCCACGGCCACCAGGGCGCTTCCTCCGCCGTCCGCTGCGAGCGACCCCAGCGGCCAGACGTCGGTGCCGTCGAACTTGGGGACGAAACCCGGCGCGAGCTTCGCCGGGAGCGCGACGTACCACTCGACGCGCACCCGATCGTCATCGAAGCCTCCCCACTTGGAGACCTTGATCACACCGAGCGGCGAGTATTCCCCGCCCTGGATCGCCGCGGTGATCTTGGCGCTGGTCAGGGCCGGCGCGCCGAGCCCGAGCACCTTTTCCTGGCTGGCGATCATCTTTCCGACGGCGTTGTCGACTCCTCCCGGCCCGTCGCTGGCATCGCCTTTCGTCCAGGCCGCAGGTCGACAGAGCGGCGCTTCACCTTGGTCGGCGCAATTGTCGTCGAGATCGTAACCGATGCCGAGGAACGTCGGCTGTCCCTGGCTGTCCTTGGCGTCCCCGAACGCCACGTCATGGATCACCACGGTGGCTTCGGCTATGTCATTGCTCTCCTTGAGGCTCGGCGGGCCGGGTGGCTTCGCGTAGGAGCAGGCAGGAGCGTCGACCTGGGCGTCGGCTCCCGACGACTCCTCGGGGCGAGCGTCGTCGAATCGCGCATCGATCAAGGACTCGCAGGCGATGGCCAACGGAACGAACATGGCGGCGAAGCCGACCAAGCGCAGGCGACTCACGCTCAGAACCTCCCCGCAAAGCCCAGCGAAGCTTCGCGTCCGCGCGTTCCCATCACGACGCCGACCGAGGAGCGCTCAGGGGGGCCGTTCGTGAGCACGAGGTAGGCGCCTGCGCCCAGGGCCAAAGCTCCGACGGCGAAGCTCACGGTGCTCACGTTGGCCCAGCGGTTGCCGGAGCGTGCCGCGTCGAGACCGGCATCGCTGCAGCGAAGCTCACCCTGGCGCTCGGCACATTGGGCATCCATGTCGTTCTTCTTGCCGAGCGCGAGCGCGCCCGAGACACCGCCCACGACCAGACCGGTCAGCCCGACGCCGCCCAGGACATAGCCGACGGTTCGCGCCGTGCGCCCGGTGTCGGCCGTTCGCGACGGCGGAGCCGGGTCACGCTCGACGCGGATCGAAGGCGGAGGAGGAGGCGGCGCCGAACTGGTCTCGGCCGAGGCGCTCGGGTCGCCGGGCTCGACCTCGAGCGTCTTCCGTTCGGCTTCCGCGAGCTGCACGCGGTAGCGACGCTCGGCGCGCCCCGGGGCCTCGACGACGATTTCGTGCTCTCCCGGGTTGACCGGGATGAACGAACCGCGAGCAGCAGGCCCGACCTCGATGCCGTCGCGACGTATCGAAGAATTGCCGGGTGCCGCCGGTGCGAGGCGGATCGCGAGCCTGGGAACCCGCGCCTCGGCTGCCGCAACTCTGCGTGCCACCTCGGGGCGGCGCTTGTCATCGGACGGGAGCAGCTGCAGCGCCTGCCGCCAAGCCTCCCATGCGAGCGCCAGCTCCCCGGTCCGCTCGCGGCACGCGGCGAGGTTCACCAGCGTGCCCGCCGCCGGGTCGAGGCGCTGACTTTCGGCGAACTTGTCGCACGCCTCGCTGAAGCGCTTGGCGTCCATCGCACGCCGACCTTCTTCGAACAGGGCCTCGGCGGCCGCCGGGTCTCGCGCGTCTGCGCGCGAGGGCTCGGCCGCTGCCAAGATCACGAGCGCCGAAACCACGGCCCACATCCAGCGATCACGCCGCATTCGCGGCAAGGATAGTCGCTACTTCCTGGACTGGAAGATATCCGGCGAAGCAGGCGGCGATCCCGGGGCTTCTCCCTTGGCCGCGGGGGGCTTGGCCGGGCCGCGGGGGCCGTCGTGGGGCGACCGGATGGCCTTGGGCGTTTCGCTCGCCGCGGGTGCGCTCGGTGCGGCGCCGTTGGCGCTCGGCATGCCGGGAGGCTCCGTCACGACCGGGGCCGGCCGCACCTCGGGGGCGGCGGTGGTCGCGGCCCCCGATCCCGGGCCGTGTGGCGCGGCACTGTTCGTGACGCTTCCGCCGGCTGCGGGTGTTCGAGCATTGAGCCCCACCAGCGCCACGAGGCCCACGGCGACGGCTGCGACGATCGCGAGCCCTGCCTTGCGCGACGGACTCCTGCCCGCGTGCGTCTCCGTCGTCGGCGAAGTGGTCGAACGCTCCGGAGGCGCGAAGCTGCTCAGGCTCGGTGCGCTGGGATCGGCGCCGACCGTCGGCGCTTCGGGCAGAACGCTCCGAGCTCGACGGGTGACGCTCAGGCGGGGCAGCGCCTCGAGCGACTCTCCCGTACACGCCTGATACGCGCTCCGAAGCGCGGCTTGCATGGCGCGCGCATCGGGGAATCGCGCGCCCTTCTCGAACGAGAGCGAACGGTCGACGACGCTCGCGATCTCTGGCGGGACGTCGGGCTCGACGCTGCCGAGGAGCGGCGCCGGAGTGGTCATGGCCAATGCCAGCTGCTCGTTGGCGGTTTCGGCCTCGTGCAGATAACGATTGGCGATCACGGAGAACATCGTCGCCCCGAGCGCGTAGAGGTCGCTCGTGGCGTCGACCTGATCCCAGCGGCCGCGCGCCTGCTCCGGAGGCATGAAGCCGGGCGTGCCGAGCGCGGTTTCGTAGCCCGTAGTGGAGCTCCGAAGCTCGCCGCCGAGCAGACGCGCGATGCCGAAGTCCAGGATCTTCACCCCGCTCTGGACGTCGAGGAAGATGTTTCCCGGCTTCAAGTCCCGGTGCACGATTTCCTTTTCGTGCGCGTGGACGAGGACGTCTAGAGCCTGGGTAGCCACCAGCACGACGTCGCGCCAAGGCAGCTTCCCTCGATCGCGCCAGCGCTGCTCGAGGGTCTCGCCCACGAGGAGCTCCATCACGAGGTAAACCGTTCCGTTTTCGTCCACGTCGTCGTCGAGAATCGAGACCGCACCCGGGTGCCCGACCCGATTGGCCAAGTAGCCTTCGCGCAAGAAGCGGGCCTTGATGTCGCTAACCAGCGCGGCCTCGGGCCGCAGGACCTTGATGGCGGCCTGCTTGCCGTTCCGGTGGGTCGCTTCGTACACCGTGGCCATGCCGCCGATGCCGAGTACGCGATCGAGGCGCCACTTGTCCCGCAGGCGAGTGCCGAGACGAGCCTCCGCCTGCGCGAGCTGGTCTTGGTCGGAACCGGGCATGAGCACCGATTATCCGACCAGGCCTCTCCCCGAGGCAATCCCGGCCGCATCCGTGGCGGCTTTTCGGCCTCAGCCGCTCAGCGCCGTGTGCACCGCCTTGAGCTCGGCGAGCGCGGTTTCGTGATCGAATGACAGCGCCAGCGCCAGGTCGTCGAGGGTCCGGATCTCGCCGTCGGCGACGAAGTCGTCCGCGAATGCCACCCCGGCGGCCATGCGCAGCGCGAGGCGGCGCGCGGGTTCGCTCTTCACGCGACCGGCGACGTGGCGAATGCGCGCAGCGATCCCGTCGGATTCCAGGGCTCGGGCGAAGCCTGCGATGATGTCGCTCAACTTCAACAGCACGACACCGAGCTCGTAGCGCGAGACCCCACGGGCTTCCGTCGACTCGAGAATGGCCTGCAGACTGGCGGACAAGAGTAGGAGCTCGTCACGCGAGAGGTCGCCGTCCGCGGCTGCCATCAGATACATGCCTTCGAAGGCTGCTTCGATCTCGCCGGCCCGCTCCCATTCTTCGACGCTGAGCTCAGCGCCGAGGCTGAGGCTCTTCGCCCAATCTCGGACGGCCGTCAGGGCGAAGTCGTCGGTGCAGAGCCGCGCCAGCTTGGGTCCGAGCATCGCTCCGACGCTCGATCGGCCGAGCCGAACTGTCAACCCGGCGCGACGGGCTCGCCGTCGGGCAGCCGTACCCGAACCGTGGTTCCCTTGGTGAGGGCACTCTCGATCGAGAGTTCTCCGCCGTGCGCTTCTACCACGCGTTCGACGATGGGAAGGCCGAGCCCGGTGCCGCTCGGCCGCGTGGTGAAGAACGGGTCTCTCGCACGAGCGAGTGTGGACGCGTCCATCCCAGTGCCGTGGTCGGTGATGACGACCACGACGTCCCCTTCGCCGCCGTCGTTTTCGCGCTCGATGTTCACCTCGATGTCGCCGCCGCTGGGCATGGCCTGCGCAGCGTTCTGGATCAGGTTGTCGAAGGCGGCGCGCAGCAGGTTGGCGTCTGCCTGAACGAACCGCGCAGAGTCATCGGCCCTCACCTGCAGCGCGTGCTGCTCTTTCAGCGGCACCTGGGTCTTTTGCAGGAGCTCCACCAGGTCCACGCGAGTGCGTTGAAGCGACGTCGGACGCGCAAAACGCAGGAGGTCGGTGACCAGCTGATTCAGCCGCTCCGTCTCCTCGGTCACGATCGACAAGAGAATGTCGCGGTCTGGATCGGCGACCTGAGGGCGACGCAACCCCGCTACGGCGTTGTTGATCACGGCGAGGGGGTTACGCACTTCGTGGGCGATGGCGGCGGCGAGCTCACCCACCGCGGCCAGCTGCTCCTTCGCCGTCAGCTCGCGCTGCACGCTACGAAGCTCTTCGTGAGAGAGAAACAGCTCGCGGCTCGTACGGCGAAGCTCCGTCTCGGTGTGGGTGAGCTCCACGATGGTTTTTCGGTAACGCACCACCAACGTACTGGCGACGCTGGCGGCATAGAGCATGAACGCATGCGGCACGAGGAAGAGCGTATTCTGGACGGCGCCCGTGCTCAGCAGCATGTCGTTCAACGCCGCCAGGACGAGCACGCCACCTCCGAAGGCAGCGAGCCACGCCTCGCGTTTGCCCGCGCGCGCCGCCTGCACGAGCAGCATTGGCGCGGCGCACAAGGCCAACGCCCCGAGGGCGACGCCCGCGACTGCGATGGCGGTCGGCTCCGCGCGCCAGTGGCGCAGCACGGCTCCGAACACGTGCGACTCGACCAGCACCGCGGTCTCGAGTCGCCACCAGTGCCCCGTCGCGATGGCGATCTCGAGCGGGACCACGAGTGCGTAGCCCGCGAGCCAAGTGATGCGGCGCAAGGGCCGGTCGACGAACAGCAGCACGAAGTGGAGGTTCAGCGCGGCGGTGAGCAGGGCCGCCTCCATCACGCCGGTGACCGCCTCGAAGCGTGCGCTGATGCTGAGGGCCACCTGGGCGCGGGCGCTGCTGGCGCTGTGATACGCGAGAGCCAAGCACATTGCGGCGTACACGAGCAGATCGCGCTCGCGGCGGCGTGCGAGGTAGGCCGCTGCGAAGAAGACCCCGAGCCCGAGGAGCGTCGCGCTCCAGGCACTGAGAATCCCGCTCAGGTAGATGGACGCCACGTTTCGAAGTCGGGCCATCCTACGGCATCCGCAGCGGACGCGGGGCGCAGGATCAGCGGGCCGAGCGCGGCGCTGCGCGCTCCTCGCGTTCCACTCGCCTCTCGACGGCCAGGAGCAGGACCGGAAGCAGTACGGCGAGGCCCATGGAAATCAACGCAACCTCGCGCATCTGACCCAGACGGCCGCCGGGGAGCTCCACCAGGATGAAAGAGCTGAGTCCGGCGCCGAGGGCGGCTCCGACGTGCTGCACGGTGGATTGTACGCTCATGTAGCGCGCGCGCTCCACGGGCCGCGGCACGCGAGTGGCCAGGGCGTTCATGGGAACCATGCGGAACCCGCCCGACACCATGAACGTGACGAAGATGGCCAAGACGGGAACGAAGGGGCGCTCCGACACGAAACCGAGTGCCACGGCGCTCACGAACAGCAGAGTACCGAAGGCGACCACGCGGCTCTGACCGAAGCGATCGCCCAAACGGCCGGCGATGCGCATGGTGAAGAAGCTGAACACGCCCCCGACGAGGTAGAGAAACCCGAGGCGCGACCTCGGATAGTCGAGGTTCTGTTGTAGATAGGCGGCGATGTTCGGGACGATCACGAACACGCTTAGGGTCGTGACCAAGTTCGCCGCCATCGCCAAGAGGACCACGGGGCGGCGAACGACTTCCAGCGCTCCGACGGGCGGGCGCTGGGCTTGCTCTTCGAGGTGGCGCGCCAAGGGAGGCAACACCAATCCGGCCGCGACCGCCACGGCGCCGCCGAGGAGCGCCACCGCGAAGAACGGCGTGCGCCAACCGCCCACGTGCGCGAGCTCGAGGCCGGCCGGAACGCCCAAGACCGACGCGACAGAAAACGCCCCCATCACGACGCCGAGGGCGCGCCCCCGCCGCTCGGGCGGGATGCTGTCGGCGATGATGGCGAGCGCCAGGGCCGACGCGGGCCCCCCGAACAAGCCAGCGACGACCCGCGCAAGCATCAAGCTCGGGAGCCCTTTGGCGAGCCCACCCGCTGCGGTGCCCATCACGAGTCCGAAGAGCGCGACCAGCAGCGCTCGCCGCCGATCGTAACGATCGAGGAACAGCATACCGACGAGCCCGGACACCGACGCAGCCGCCGTGTAGCTTCCTGCGATCAAGCCGAGGCGGGAACTCGGGATCTGGAGTGCGCTCGCGAAATCCGGGCCGAGTGGCATCACCATCATGAAATCCAGGACGTTGATGAACTGAACCATCGCGAGCACGAAGAGCAGCTTCGACTCACTGATCCCCGGAAGTGGCGCTCCGAGGGCGGCGCTCGGAACGGGTCTCTGGGCCATCGTCGAGGGCTATTTGGTGCATGTCATGCGGCGGCACAAGTGAGAAGGTAGGCTCCGGACCATGAAGCTCTTCGCGTCGCTCACCTCCCCCTACGCCCGCAAAGTTCGAATCCTCGCCCACGAGAAGGGCCTCGCCATCGAACTCTGCGAGGTGGACACGGCGTCCAAGGAGAGCCCGATCGCTTCGCTGAACCCACTCGGCAAAGTGCCCGTCTTGTTGCGTGACGACCAGTCCGTGTTGTTCGACTCCCCGGTCGTCCTCGAATACCTCGACGGGTTGTCCGAGCCGAAGCTCCTGCCTCCCTCGGGCGAACCACGCTTCCAGGTTCTCCTCTGGCAGGCTGTCGCGGACGGCATGATGGACGCGAGCGTGCTCCGCATGCTGGAGGGGCGCCGTCCACCCGCGCTTCAGATCGCGTCGGCGCAGGCACGGCAGGATGAGAAGGTCTCACGTGCCATGGCATGGGCCAATCAGCGCCTCGGGGGATCGTTCGCGTGGGGCGACCGGCTCACCCTCGCGGACATCGCGCTGGGTGCCGCCCTCGAATACGTCGACCTCCGCAACCCCCACTCCTGGCGTGACGATCACCCCGTGCTCGCGCGCTGGCTGGCAGAAATCAGCCAGCGACCCTCGTTCGCCGCGACCCGGCCCCCAGGTCTCGCGCCCGCTTGAGTGCGCGCAGCGCGAGACTCGCGAGCTGCAACGAAGCAGCGGCCGTCAGCAACCGGTCTTGCACGAACAGGTGCCCACACCCTTGCACTTGATGGAGCAGCCGGACGAGCATTCGGAGAGCACACAGTTCCCGGTTCCGGCGCACTCGAACGTGCACCCACCGCCTTTGCACTCGAGGGTCGTGTTGCCGATGGCGGTGCCCTTCAGCGTGCACTTGCCATCGGGGCACTTGAACGTGGCGTTGCCCATGCCCTCGGCCACGAACTCGCAGCCCGGCCCGGCACAGGTCTTCGTGCAATTGCCCATGCCGGCGCATCGGCACTTCTCGCCCGCTTTGCAGTCGCCCTTGGAGTTGCCGAGTTCGAGCTTGCCGCCATCCACCTCGACTGTGACGGTGCCGCCGTCGGCGCCGCCGCTCACCTGAACGGAGCCCTTGTCACCGCTCACGCTGACCGAGCCGGAGTCGCCCGAAGCGTTCACCTCCACCGTGGGGCCGCTCTTCTTCTTGCAGGCGAAGAGCGCGAACGTCAAAAGGAGCAACGGACCAACGAGCTTCCGGAGATTGCGCATCATGCTGGCGGGACTCTCGCATTCGTCGGGGCGCCGCTCAAGGGTTCGTACCGGAGTTCCATCGAGCCCCGACCGGCTCTAGGCTCCCCATGCCATGCCCGCCGATCGCCTGGCCCAGGCCCTTCGAATTCGCACGCAGCGCGCCCAACAGGAGCTCTCGCTCCTGCGCAGCTGGGTCGAGCAGAGCTCCTACACGGCCGACCGCGACGACGTGGACGCCATGGGGGAGCTCTTGGCGCACGCATTCGCGCTGCCGGGGCTCGAGCTCCAGCGGCAGCCGAGCCAGAAATTCGGCACACACTTGGTCTGGCGGACGCCGGCTTGGGAATCGGCTGCCGACCGGCGTCTGTTGCTCGTCGGCCACCACGACACCGTGTTCCCGAAGGGTAGCTTCGCGGGCTGGGTGGTCGAAGGCGAGCGCGTGCGCGGTCCCGGCGTGCTCGACATGAAGGGGGGCATCGCGACGGTACACGCGGCCTGCAGCGCGCTCGCCGAAGTCGGTGAGCTCGCGGCCGTGCCGCTGGCGTTCGTGTGCGTTGCAGACGAAGAGGTGGGGTCACCCGAGTCACGCGCCTTCACCCGCGAGCTCGCGCGCAGCGCGCAGGCTGCGCTGGTGTTCGAAGCCGGGCGCCCGACCGACGCCATCATCACCGAGCGCAAAGGTACCGGGAGCGTCGAGGTGGTGGCGACGGGGAGAGCCGCCCACGCGGGTAACGCCCACCGAGAGGGCATCAACGCGATCTGGGCCCTAGCTCGCTTCATCGAAGCCGCCCAGCGCCTCACGGACTACGAGCGCGGCGTGACCTTGAACGTCGGGCTGGTGCAAGGCGGCACCAGCAAGAACACGGTGCCCGAGCGCGCGACCTGCACACTCGACTTTCGCATGGTGCATCTCGCGGATGGGGACTGGCTGATGCTCGAGCTCGCACGAGCCGCCGGTCGCATCCAAGATGAGCTCGGTGCGAAGCTCGAGCTCGATGGCGGCGTGCGCCGCCCCGCGCTGGAAGCGAGTGAAGGCTCCCGGCGATTGGCCGAGCGCTACGCGGAGTGTGCTCGAGCCGAAGGCCTCGGCTACGAAATGAGCCCGCTGCTCGGCGGGGGCTCCGACGCCAACGACGTGGGTGCGGTGGGCGTCCCGGTGATCGACGGGCTCGGCCCACGCGGACGCGGGTTCCACACGCACGACGAGTACATCGAAATTCCCACTTTGGCCCAGCGCTCCGGCGCGCTGATCCGCTTCCTCCACTCCTGGGTCCCCGGGTGACCAGCGTCTTTCCTTGGATCGTGCTGGTGCTCCTGGCGGTTCCGTTGGTGGTCGCGCTCTTGCGATCCAACGAGCTCTTCTGCATCGACGTCGAGCGAGGAAAGCCTCGCTTCGTTCGCGGGCGCATGCCCCAACGACTCCTGGACGAGATCGCCGACGTCGTCCGAAAGCCCAAGCTCGACGCGGTTCGGATCGTAGCGGTGGTCGAAAACGGAAGCCCTCGGCTCGTCGTGCGGCGCGGCACGGTCTCCGACGCCCAGCTCCAGCAGCTGCGGAACGTGCTCGGTCGCTTTCGGCTCGCCGAGATCCGAGCCGGCGGTCGCCCTCGTTGAGCGTTGACAGGAACGCGATCGCCGGAAAGGATGGGCCCGTGCGATTCCGCTTCGCGCTGCTTTCCTCGCTGGGCTCTCTGACGCTCCTCGGATGCCTCGCGCGCGACGCACGAGCTTGAGGGCTGGCGGCGCCCGTCGGTCCGACGGGCTCGTGTGAAAGCGGAACGGAGCGGAACTACATCGTGGGCGCTCAGGCCGCGACGTTCCGCGCCGAGCTCGTCTTCGACGACGACAGCGAGTACACCCTCTACCAGCGCTCGCTGTCGTTGGCCGTGGGCCGGCGCCTCGGCGAGCGAGCGAGCGTGGTGCTCGGCGGCGGCGTCGTCACCGGCGGGAGTCTGATAGGCGCCGGGCGGCGCTACCACGTCGGCACCGGCTTCGTCGCCAGCGCCACCGGCGGGTATCGCGTCTTCGGCGGGCGCGACGGCGAGCCGTACGGCGTCGGGACGCTCAGCATGGGACTGTCACGCACCCACGCGAGCCACGCGGCCAGCGGCGAGGACGAGGCTCTCGGAGCGACGGATCTCCGCATCGGCGGCGAACTCGGCATCACGCTCTTCGAGCACCTGCGACCTTTCGCCCTCGCGCGCGCCTTCGGCGGTCCGGTGGAGTTCGTCCGGGAAGGAGAGAAACGCACGGGCTCGGATCGACACCACTACGCGCTGGGATTCGGCGCGCGGAGCGAGATCTGGCGCGGCTTCGAGCTCGGATTCGAGACCAGCCTGCTCGGGGAGCGCGCGTTCGTGTGGAGCGCGAGCGCGATGTTCTGAGGGCGGGGCTCGACCCCGACGCGCTCAGCCCGTTCCGCCGCCGGTGTCTTCGTGCTCTTTCTCGATCAGCGTGGCGCGCACGAGGTCACGGTTGAGCCGCGCGATGAACTCGACGTTGATCTCCTTCGGGCACGCCTTCATGCACTCGTAGTGGTTCGTGCAGTGCCCGAAGCCTTCCTTGTCCATCTGCGCCACCATGTTCTTCACGCGCTCGTAGCGCTCGGTTTGGCCCTGGGGCAACAGGCCGAGGTGCGAAGCCTTGGCTGCCACGAACAACATGGCGCTGGCGTTGGGGCAGGCGGCGACGCAGGCGCCACAGCCGATGCACTGCGCGGCGTCCATGGCCTTGTCGGCGTCGGGCTTGGGCACGGGCAGGCCGTTGGCTTCCGGCGCAGAGCCGGCATTGACGCTGATGTAGCCGCCCGCCTGGATGATGCGGTCGAACGCCCCGCGGTCGACCACCAGGTCGCGGAGCACCGGGAAGGCATGGGCGCGCCACGGCTCGATGGTGATCTCGTCGCCGTCGGAGAAATGCCGCATGTGAAGCTGGCAGGTGGTCGTCGCGGCATTGGGGCCATGGGGCACGCCGTTGATCACCAAGCCACACATGCCGCAAATTCCCTCGCGGCAGTCGCTGTCGAACGCGATGGGCTCTTTGCCGTCGGCGAGCAGACGCTCGTTCACCACGTCGAGCATCTCGAGAAACGACATGTGCTCGCTGATGTCGTCCGCCTTGTAGGTCTCGAAGCCACCAGCGTCGCTCGCAGCCTTTTGGCGCCAGACGTGGAGCGTGAGATTCATGTTCTTCGACATACCGGCTCCGCTTTCCTCACTTGTAGCTGCGCTGCACGGGCTTCACGTATTCGAACTCGAGAGACTCCTTGTGGAGCGTCGGCTTCGAGACGTCCCCGCTGAACTCCCAAGCCGCCACGTACTGGTAGTCGCTGTCGTTGCGCTTGGCCTCACCCTCTTCGGTGACGTGCTCCTCGCGATAATGGCAGCCGCAGCTCTCGTCGCGCGCCAACGCGTCTCGGCACATGAGCTCGCCGAGCTCCATGAAATCCGCGACGCGGCCGGCTTTCTCCAGGGTCTGGTTCAGGCTCTCGCCCGTGCCGGTGACCTTGAGGTTCTTCCAGAACTCCTCGCGCAAGGCAGGGATCTTCTCCAGGGCGTTTTCCAGCCCTTTGGCGTTCCGCGCCATGCCGCACTGGTTCCAGATGATGTTGCCGAGCTCGCGATGGAACGAGTCGGGGGTGCGCTCGCCGCCGATGGAGAGGAGCTTGTCGATGCGCTCCTCGACCTCGGCCAGCGCCCGCTTCACCTCGATGTGGCTCTCGTCGATCTTCTCGAGCTGTGCCGTGGCGAGGTAGTTGCCGATGACGTAGGGCAGGACGAAGTAGCCGTCCGCGAGCCCTTGCATGAGCGCGCTGGCTCCGAGGCGGTTCGCGCCGTGGTCGCTGAAGTTGGCCTCGCCCGCCGCGAACAAGCCCGGGACCGTGGTCATCAGGTTGTAGTCCACCCACAGCCCACCCATGGTGTAGTGGGTGGCGGGGTAGATGCGCATCGGCACCTTGTAAGGGTTTTCGCCCGTGATGCGCTCGTACATGTCGAAGAGATTGCCGTAGCGCTCCCGGATCTTGCCTTCACCGAGGCGTTTGATGGCGTCGCGGAAGTCCAGGTAGACACCGCGCCGCACGCCGTCGACCTCCGAGCCGACGCCACGGCCCTCGTCGCACACCATCTTGGCGCGCCGGCTCGCAATGTCACGCGGCACGAGGTTGCCGAAGCTCGGGTAGATGCGCTCGAGGTAGTAGTCCCGGTCCTTCTCCGCGATCTCCGCCGGGTCTTTGGCGCAATCGTCGGCGTTCTTCGGCACCCAGACGCGGCCGTCGTTGCGCAAACTCTCGCTCATCAGCGTGAGCTTCGACTGGTAGTCGCCGGCGGCCGGGATGCAAGTGGGATGGATCTGTGTGAAGCAGGGGTTGGCGAACACGGCTCCCTTGCGGTGAGCCCGCCACACGGCGGTGCCGTTGCACCCCTTGGCATTGGTGGAGAGGAAGAACACGTTGCCGTAGCCGCCCGTGGCGAGCACGACGGCGTCCGCGAGATGGGCCTCCACCTTCCCGCTCACCATGTCGCGGGTGACGATGCCGCGCGCCACGCCGTTCACGACGATCACGTCGAGCATCTCCGTGCGCGGGAAGCTCTTGACCGTGCCGGCCTCGGTCTGCCGGGCGAGCGACTGATAGGCGCCGAGCAAGAGCTGCTGGCCGGTCTGCCCGCGGGCGTAGAACGTGCGGGACACCTGGGCGCCGCCGAAGGAGCGGTTGTCGAGCAGACCGCCGTACTCGCGAGCGAAGGGCACGCCCTGGGCGACGCACTGGTCGATGATGGCGACCGAGAGCTGCGCGAGCCGATACACGTTGCTCTCTCGCGCGCGGAAGTCGCCGCCCTTCACCGTGTCGTAGAACAGCCGGTAGATGCTGTCGCCGTCGTTCTTGTAGTTCTTGGCGGCGTTGATGCCACCCTGCGCGGCGATGCTGTGCGCCCGGCGCGGGCTGTCTTGGTAGCAGAACGAGAGAACGTTGTAGCCCATCTCGCCCAAAGACGCGGCGCCAGCGCCGCCGGCGAGCCCGGTGCCCACCACGATGACTTTGTACTTCCGGCGATTCGCCGGGTTCACGAGCTTCATCTCGAAGCGGTGGCGTTCCCAACGCGTCTCGATGGGACCGGAAGGTGCTTTGCTCTCGAGCTTGATGGCCATGGCACTCTCCGTCACTTCACGACACCGGCCAGAACGGCCACGGGCATGGCGATATTGGCCGCTGCCACGGCCACGCCCAGGGTCTGCGCCAAGAACTTGAGGGTTTCGGTGTAGCGCGGGTGATTCAATCCCAGTGATTGGAACAGGCTGAAGGCACCGTGGTAGAGGTGCATGCCCAAGAACACCTGGGCGACGACGTAGATCGCGGTGACCCACGGGACGCGAAACCCGTTCACCACGTTCGCGTACACGTCGATGGCGTCGTGTTTGTAGCTCGCCGCCATGGACACACCGGGCACGGTCAGATGCGCGAGGTGGTAGAGCACGAACAGGAATAGCGCGATGCCGCCGAACTTCATGGTCAGCGCGGCGTAGGTGGTCACCTGGTTCTTCTTCAGGCGGTAGCCAATGGGGCGCGCGGCCTGCGTGCGTGCGTAGAGCTGGAGCACGGTGGCCACATGGACCACGAAACACGACAGAATCACGATCCGCCCGACCCACAGCAAGGGGCCGAGGTCGTGGAGCTTCTTCGCGTAGCCGTTGAGCTGCTCCGGGCCCATGAAGACCTGGAGGTTGCCCAACATGTGGACGATGACGAACCCGTAGAGGACGAGTCCCGTCAGCGCCAGGACGACCTTCTTGCCGATCGTCGTGTCGTAGAGCGTTATCGCTTTCGCCATGGGCTTGCTCGATCGCGCCGAGGCGCTCCGATGTGCGACGCGTGGGCCGGACCAGAGGGGCCCGACCGGCGCGGATCGCGGCCGGATTGTTACTCCAAGGTCGGGGCCCGACGCGAGCGCGAATTGGGTCGCCGACGCTTCTTTCGTGGAGAATCCCGCACGGATCCGCAAGGGGCGAAAGGTTTTCGCGAAAAAAGCCTGCGAGTCGCGCCGGCCGTCCACCGGAGCGACTCGCGCGGGCGTCAGAACGAGGCGCGGGGACGCTTCCAGGTCGACCTGACCTGGACACGTCCCCGTCTCGCGACGCTGCCCGTTGGACTCAGAAGCACTTGCCGTTCACGCACGCGCTCGGGCAGCTCGTGCCGCACGCTCCACAGTTCTTCGGGTCGACGCTGAGGTTCGTGCACGTCCCCGACTGCGAGCAGTAGGTGGTTCCGGCGGGGCACTGACACTTACCCGCGCTGCACGTCACACCCGTCGGGCACTGCGCGCCGCAGGCACCGCAGTTCTTCGCGTCGGTCGCAGTATCCGTGCACTTCGCGTAGCAGGAGGTCTGGCCGCTGGGGCATTGGCACTTGCCGCCGGCGCGTATCTCGATGCCCGTCGGGCAGGCGTTCCCGCACGTGCCGCAGTTGGCGGTGTCGGTCTGGAGGTCGGCGCACACGGGCGTCGGGTATCCGCACTGGGTCGTGCCTGGAGCGCACGCTCCACACTTGCCTCCGGTGCAGGACGTGCCCGGGCACGCAGTGGAGCAGCTCCCGCAGTGCTTGGGATCCGTCGCCAGGTTGGTGCACACGCCGGCGACCTTGGGATCGTTCGACTTGCAGAAGAGCGAGCCCGGGCCGCAGTCGCAAACGCCGCCGTTGCAGGCCACACCCGCCGGGCACTTCGCGCCGCAGCCGCCGCAGTTGTTGGCGTCGGCGAGGACGTCGATACACGATTGGGTGTTGGTGCCGGAGTCGTAGCAGAGCGCCTTGCCGCTCATCCCGCAGCCGCAAACGCCGTCGTCCCCGCACACCGCGCCTGCACCTTGGCATTTCCCGCCCGTCTTGCCCGTGCACTTGCCGCCGCAGCCGTCGGCCTGCCCGCACGATGCCGCCGCGTCGCACTTGGGCGTGCAATTCGTACAGCTCTTGGTCTTGGTGTCGCAGCTCCCGCCCTTCGACACGCAGTCCACACACTGCACCGAGCCGGACCCGCACTGGCTCGGGAGATTTCCGGTCACGCACTTGGAGTTGAAGAAGCCTCCGGAGTAGTCGCAGCAACCGCTCGCGCACGAGAAGGGGTCACAGAACCCGCTCGGCTGGCACTGCGCGGAGGAGTCTCCGGTGACCGTGCAAGCGCCGCTGCTGTACTTCGGATCGCAGCCCGCGCCCGGGCACAAGCTGCCGCAGCCATCGGCCTGGCACACGGGCGGCATGCCCGGGTAGGTCGGCGAACAACCCGAACCGCAAGCGCCACAAGCGAACTTGTACGGGAAGCTGCCCTTCTGGAGCACGCAGGCCTGCGCTCCGCAGTCGGCGCAGGCTGCGCCGCCGCTACCACATTCGTTGCGCTTTCCTCCGCCGACACACTGTCCGGTCGCCGTGCAGCAGCCGTCGGGACAGGTGGTGGGGCCGCAGGTGTAGCAGCCGGGCTTCGACGTGCCCTTGGTGGAACAGAACTGTCCGCTGCCGCACGCGACGTCGCACACGCCGCCGCAGCCATCGGAGTCTCCGCACTTCTTGCCTTCACACTTGGGCTTGCACTCCGCGCAGCCATAGCCCTGCGTGCAAACGCTCCCCATCTTGGTGCAGTCCACGCAAGGACCGCCGTTCTTTCCGCATTGGGCGTCGGTCGACTGGATGCAGGTGCCGGTGCCGTCGCGACAGGAGTCGTAGGTGCAACCGCCCGTGCCCCCCGAACCACCGAAGCCGCCGAAACCGCCTCCTCCACCGAAGCCGCCGAAGCCGCCACCGCCACCGAAACCGCCGCTCCCGCAGATGCCGTTGCAGAACTGGGAGGCTTCCCCGATGCACATGTCGTCCCACGCCGCCTGGCAGCAATAGGGATCACTCGCGCACACCTTGCCGACGCAGCTGTCGCAGCTCGCAGCGAGCGGGCCTCCCATGCTGCACACGTCGTGGTCGCAGCTCGTGGTGCCGCCGGAACCGCCTGCGCCGCCACCCGCCGAGCCCGCCGAGCCGCCCGCGCCGCCCCCTGAGACGCCTCCGGCTCCGGCTCCCGAGGCACCTCCGCTCGACGTCCCGCCGCCGCCCGCACCGGCGAACGCACCCGTCCCGGCCGTGGCGCCGGTTCCCGGCGAGGCTCCAGTGCCGGCGCCGCCGGTCCCGGCTCCGCCCGCATCCGAAGAAGAACAGCCCGCGACGCACGTCAGCGCCGAGGCGCAAATGAGCCCCCATAGCCCTTTGGTCATGGCACACCCCGAGCCCGAAGTTTGCGGGCGCGAAATAGGCGCGCCCGAAGGCTCGGCACACCTAGATGCCAGCCTCGGCGGATGTATTCACGGGTGGGGCGAGCTCGCGCCGCGTCAGATCATGATGCCGACGCCGAGGGAGATGTACGGCCAGCCGATTCGAACGATGCCGCCCACGTTGCTGCCCTGACCGAAGAGGAACCGCCCGCCGCCCCAGAACACCGGCTCGACGTCCGTGTCCGTGTCCTTGCAGTCGTTGCCCCAAGGGCAGTTCTTCCACTTCCAGCGGGTGTGCTCGATCTCGAGGCCGCCCTCCCCGAAGACGCTGATGATGGGCGTCAAGAAGAAGTTCCACTGCACGACTACCGGCGCCATGAACACGTCGACGGTGCACTCGTCGTTGTAGAACCGACCGTCGAACCGCCAGCCGTCGCAGGCATCGCCGTTGTGGGCCCAATCCAGCCCGAAGCCGATGCCCATGTTGTTGTTGATGCGACTGATGGGACCGTTGTCCAAGAACGGGATGGTGGCTCGGAAGCCGAGACCCACTCCCTCGTCGTCGCCCGGCCCATCGTGACCGCTCCAATCGAGCACCAGATGGGGCTCGAGCTCGGCGGCGTATTTCGCATGAGCTCCCGGACGTTTGATTTGGGCTGCGGCTCCCGTCGCGTAGGAAAGGCCCAATGCCAGCGTTGCGGAAGCGACGATGGAGCGGCAAACGTTGGTGCGTGCGGACGTCATCCCTTCGATAGTAGCCCGAGGCCCTGCGGTTCAGGCAAATGCCGGCGGTGCCGGGCTCGACCAACGCTGCGACCTGGCCACTCGCCCGGAGTTCGTTGCTGCCAATAGGCATCAACGGGCGAGGAGCGAGGCTGGAGGCCCCGCCCGCGGGGAGGACGGTGGCAGTTCCGAGTTCACGGTTCTACGCGCCGCTGCGGAGCGAGCGCGTGGAGCTCGTCGAATCGCGGCGCGACCCGCCAACTCCCGTCCCGACCGAGCAGACCCCACTTCCCGTTTTCCTTGACCGCTGCGGCCGAAGCCACGAACTCCCGCGCGGCCTCGAAGCGCGGATCGATGCGGAAGTTTCCGCTCGCATCGATGAAACCCCAGAGGCCTCGCGCTTCGTCGCGGACCGGCGCCAGGCCCTCGGAGAAGCGTCCCGCGTCGGAGAAACGCGGTGAGATCTGCCATTTGCCCGAGGGTGCGAAGAAGCCCCACGCGCGCGACTTCGGATCCTGCACCGCGGCGCGGCTCTCGTGGAACCGATCGCAGCGCAGCCCTTCGTCGACGAGCAAGCTCGCCTGCCGGCCGCCGAGCCCGACGTACGAGCACGTCGTGCGTCCGAAGAACGGACTCGACACGTGGCTGTAGACCGCAGCGCGCCCCTCGGCGAAGGCCCGCGCATCCTGGAACCTCGGCTCGACGACCCACGCGCCGCTGCCATCGATGTAGCCCCAGCTCTCGACGCGGACTGCCGCGCGGCCCTCGGTGAACGGCTCGGCATCGGCGAATTTGGGGGCGATCTTCCAAGCGCCCGTCTTGTCGAGGTAGCCCCAGCGGCCCTGCTTCGCCGGCGCCGTACCTTCGGAAAAGCGCTCGGCGTTTTCGAAACTCGGCGCAATGACCCAACGGCCGTCGGGCGACAAGTACCCGAAGCGACGAGACTCGTCCGCCGCCGGGGCCAAGCCCTCACTGAAGGCGCGCGCGCGCAACAACTTGGGCTCGATGACCCAACGACCCGAGCGATCGACGTAGCCGTAGCGACCGCTGTTCTCGTCGCCGACGCGCGCCACGGCGAGCCCCTCGCTGAAGTCCTCGAGCTGATCGAAGCGAGCCTCGACGAGGACGCTTCCGGTGCCATCGACGACACCCCACTTCCCACCGACGGCGAAGCGCGCCAGATGCTCGCTGGGCCCCGCTGGCGGCGCAGGCTTTTCGCAACGACGACAGGCCAAGAGCGCGCTCGAGAGCGCGCAGAGCGCAATCACTGCCCTCATGCTCCTCGAAGCCTCGCCGAGAGAATGCTCCCTAGCTCGGTGAACAAGCCCTTCCGCGCCGAACGCTTGCGCCACGCGAGCACCAGCGTGCGATGGGGAACCGGTGCGCGGAAGCGGCGGATCACCAGGTCTTTGCGCCGTGCTTCGCTGCCGAGCGCGAGCTCGGGCAAGAGCGTGAGCCCGGCGCCGCTCGCGACCATCTGCACGAGCGTCGACAAACTGGTCGCACGGAACTCGAGCTCTTTGGCGCGCTGACTCGCGCAAACCTCCAAGGCCTGATCCCGGAAACAATGGCCGTCGTCGAGCAAGAGCACGCCGTGCCCCGCGAGCTCGCGAGCACCCACCCGCCCGCGAGGGCGAGCCAGCGGATGCTCCTTGGGCGCCGCGAGCACGAACGCGTCCTTCTCGAGCACGGCGAACTCGGCATCACCGATGTCGGATTCGAGCGCCACGACGACGGCGTCGAGCTCGCCCATCTCGAGCTTCTGCATCACGCTCGCGGTCTTGTCCTCGGTCCAGAAGATCTCGAGCTTCGGCAGCTGCCGCTTGAGTGCTGCGCTCACGCGCGGCAAGAGATAGGGCGAGATGGTGGGAATCACACCGATGCGCAACCTCCCCGATCGCGGGTCGGCGGAGCGCTGGGCGAGCTCGACGATGTCTTCGACGGCGACCAGCACCTGACGCGCGCGTTCTACGATCTCTCGACCCGAGGCCGTGGGCATCACGCGCCGGCGATCTCGCTCGAAGAGCTGGACGCCGAGCGCACCCTCGAGCTCTGCTAGCTGCACGCTCAGGCTCGGCTGCGACACGTGACAGCGCTCGGCAGCGCGCCGGAACGACAGCTCGTCGGCGACCGCCACGGCGTATTGCAGCTGACGCAACGTCATCGGAAGCGTGCCGAGCTTCATAGCTGATTCCTATCACACACAAGCAAACGTTGTATTGGAAGCATCACGCGGAACGGCCCAGATTCCAGGGCGAGGCGCGCTTCGATCCCGCCTCGGAAGGAGTCCGCCATGTACAAGAGCCCGAGCCCCCTGCCCGAATCCGCCCGACGCGAGCTGTGCGCCACGCTGAACGAACGGCTGGCCGACGGCCTGGACCTGATGAGCCAGATCAAGGTGGCGCACTGGAACGTGAAAGGCCCCGGCTTTGCCGCCTTGCACCCCCTGTTCGAGACCTTCGCGCTGAGCCTCGCGGCACACAACGACGCGCTGGCCGAGCGAGCCGTGACGCTGGGGAGCCTGGCCCTCGGAACGGCACGCCACGTGGCCCAGACGTCGCGAATCCCGGAGTACCCGGCAGACACGACGCGCGACCTCGAGCACGTGCGCCTGATTGCCGATCGCATGGAGGTCTACCTGGAAGGGGTGCGTTCGTCGCGAGGTGTCGCCGAGCGGCTCGCCGACACCGACAGCGTCGACCTCTTGACCGGCATCGTGACCGAGTTCGAGAAGCACGCCTGGTTTTTGCGCGCGTCGCTCGAGTCTTGAAACGCACACGCAGAGACGGGGTTGTTGCCGGAGCGATTCTCGTCGATCCTCGGCGAGCTTGAGCCCCCTGACGCTTCGCCCGCTCGTCGTCCTCTCCGAGCACGATGCGGGATTCGTCTCCGCTTTCCCGGCGTCGAACCCCGGTTGGGTCGCCCACGCCGACGAGCGCGAGGGGGCACTCGAAGAGCTGTCGTTGTTCCTGAGCGCCGAGCTGGCACGCCGGGGCGGCATGCAGCTCTTCCGTCACCTGGTGTCGGAAGACGCGCGGCTCGAGGCCCTGAAAGTGCGCTTGCCGAAGCCCGGCGCGAAGCGCAAGGCGGCTGGCGTCGAGGTCGAGCTCTCCGCGGTGGTGGTCCCCGCCTCCGAGCGCAAGGGAGACTGGGTGATGATCCCTGCGCTGGACCACGTGGTCTTCGTGCCGGCGCGCCGTCCACCGGAGCTCGACGCCGTGGTGGCTCGAGAAGCGGGCCGGCTGGCCACCGCGCGCTCGCTCGCCGGAGCCGACTTCATCGAGCTACTGCCGTCGGGCAGCAACGAGCTCCTGCGCCTCGACGTGGAGCTCGATTCCGATCGCGACGCCGCTGATTCGAACGGCGAACGCGCTCGAAAGCGCCGCACGCGCGAGGCCAAGGAGCTGCTCGAATCCATCGGACGCCCGCTCCGTCGCCCAGCTCATGCGCTCGTCGCACGCGACGCGGGCCCGCTCACGCGCTCGCTCGCCGGGAGCACACGCGTCTCGGCGGTGCTGATCGGCGAGCCGGGCTCGGGCAAATCTCTCTTGTTCCAGGCGGCGGCCGCCGACGCCATGCCCCGCGTCGTCTACGCGACGTCGGGCGCCGAGCTCGTGGCCGGCCAGAGCTTCCTCGGACAGCTCGAGGCGCGCGTCCAAGCGGTGATGGCCGCGGTCGATACGCTGGATGCCGCGCTCTACTTCGAGAACTTCGAAGATCTCTTCGCCGGCAGTCCCGGGGGCTACGAAGACATCGCGGGCGCCGTGCAGCGGTACATCGAGAGTGGCAAGGTCCGCGTCTACGGCGAGCTCACACCGAAGAGCTACGACCGACTGTCCCACCGCCACGTCGCCTTCTTCTCGCATCTCACCCGGCTGCACGTGGAGCCCTTCGACGAGAAGACGACGCTGGCGGTCCTGGCTGCCCGCGCCGAAAACGTCTCACGAGGTGGAGGGCCCGAGGTCTCCCGAGAGGCGCTCGACACGCTGATTGCGTTGACCCAACGCTACGAGCCCTATCGGGTACAGCCCGGCAAGGCGGTCGGGGCGTTCGACGATCTGCTGTCGACGCGCCCGACGGACGGCTCGGAGCGCGAGCCGAAGGTGACGCGCGACCAGGTGCTCGCGCGCTTCTCGGCGCGTACCGGCGTCCCGGAGATCCTCCTCAGGGACGAACGCAGCCTGGACCTCTCGGACGTCGTGCGCTTCTTTCAGAGTCGGATCGTCGGACAAGAAGCGGCCGTGCGTCGCGTGGCCGAAACCATCGCGCGCATCAAGGCGGGCCTTCAGCCCAAAGAGCGTCCGCTCGCTCAGTTCCTGTTCGTCGGCCCGACCGGCGTCGGCAAGACCGAGCTCGCCAAGGCGCTCGCCGAGCTCCTGTTCGGCTCGGCCGAGCGGCTCTTGCGCTTCGACATGAGCGAATACTCAGACGCCTTCGCCGCCGAACGCCTGATCCGCGGCACCGAACGCGACGAAGGCGCGCTCACGCGGCGGATCCGAGAGCAGCCGTTCAGCGTCGTGCTACTCGACGAGATCGAGAAGGCAGACCCCGCGGTGTTCGACCTGCTCTTGCAGGTCCTGGGCGAAGGCAGGCTGAGCGACGCACGCGGTCGGCTCGCACACTTCGAAAACGCGATTCTGATCCTCACCAGCAACCTGGGAGCCCAACACCGCTCTTCTGCCGTCGGCTTCGGCGACCGGAACGAGCACGACGACTCCCACTACCTGAGCAGCGCCCGCGAGCACTTCCGGCCCGAGTTCATCAACCGACTGGACCGCATCGTGGTGTTCGAGAGCCTCGATCGAGAGCGCATGCAGGCGGTGGCGCGCGTCGCGCTCACGCGCATCGTGGCAAGACAGGGTATCGATGAGCGTTCGCTGCGCTGGGTCACGACGGACCGCGCGCTCTCGCGACTTTCGGCCGAAGGCTACTCCCGCGCCTACGGCGCTCGGGGCCTCAGGCGCCATCTCGAGCAGTTCTTGGTCGCTCCGGCGGCTCGCGTCGTATCCGAGCTCGGCGCGAGGGCGGACGGTCAGCTGCTCCACGTTCGCGATGTCGACGAGGGCCCGCTCGATCTCGACCAGCTGCGCCACGAGCTCCACGAGCCCGGTCTCACCGAGGTGCTCGTCGAGCGAGTGACCCACGGGCTCGTGGTGGCGCTGGTGTCGCGGCCAGCGCGGCGCGCCAAGGACGGCGGAAGCGGTGCGCTGCGCATCGCGGGTCTGAGGCGTGACGCCGAGCGCTTGCACGCCGTGCCGCCGATCCGCGCGCTCCAGGAGCGGCTCGACGAGATCCAAGCCGATCTCGGACTGCTCTCGGGGAGCAAGCGCCAGCGGCGGCGCGCGCCCAGAGGCGCCGCCCTGGCCGAGCTCAGCGCGGAGCACGCGCGTCTCTCCAGCTTGCTCGAGCCCGTGGCTCGGCACCTCCGCGAGCTCCACGAAATCGAGACGCTCTCCGTGGCGTCTCTCGGTGACGGCTCGCCCCCGGACCTCCTGGTTCCCGACGCGGTCGAGTCGTTCGTCAAGGTACGGAGAGCGGTCGGGCACGTCCTCGTCGATTCTGCGGACGAACACGAGATCTGCATGTCGCTCGTCCAGCTCGGATCGGGCACGCACTTGCTCTACTGGCTGGGTGTGCTGGCCGCGCTGGCACGCCGGCGCGGTTGGGATACCCGCGTGTACGTGGACCGCGGGCAGCGAGCCGACGCGCCCGAATGGCCAGACGCGAAGCAGCTCCGCTTCGGACCGCCACGGGGCGGCCGGGAGATCATCGACCAGCACTCCGACCCCGACCACCCGCTTCCCCCGGAAGTGCTGTTCGCCGCCAAGGGCCACGCCGCCGGCGCACTGCTCGCGATGCTGCAGGGGATCTTGCGCTATCGCGACGACGCCGGCGAGCTCGACCTCTGGGTGCGACTGATTGCACCGCGCTTCCAGCCGAACGCCGAAGACTTCGCGCGGGCGGAACGACGCCCGGACGTCAGCTTGGGGAAAGCGGTGGCAAAGAAGGCCTCGGTCCGCCTGGAAGTCGACTTGCGGGACGGGTCGGCGATCTACGACGGCGAGACGCGCCTCGCCGGCGTCGACCCAGACGACGCCCTGGCGCGTCTCGATGAATTGGCGTTCGACGACCTACTGGCCCGCGCCGAGGTGGGAGGCTCGAGCTTCGTGCTCGACTGACGACGATGCAGGTCAGTGTCAGCCTCTACCAACAGAAGCGACGGTCGCTCATCCGGATGACGCCGGTGTGTGCCGGGCTCTTCGGCTGGACCACCGTGGCGCGGGACGCGGGCAAGGCCAAGGAGCGCAGCCTGGATCGCATCCGCCGCGAGCTCCAAAAGGTCTCGCCGCGCGACTTTCTCAAGCTGATGGTGCCACCCGGGCGCAAACTCGATCGCGTCCATGGCGAGCTCACGCTGAAGAGTGATGGGGAGAAGCGCAAGGTCGCGGGCTGGTTCCCCGTGGTGAGCGAGCTGCGGCGGGTGGACGGCGAAAACGAAATCCGCATCGCGTTCCACCCGCTCTCGCCGCTCGAGTGGTTCTTGATCGACGCGGAGCGCGACTTCGCCGAACAGGTGCTCGAAGCCTACGCGCGGATCCTTCCGCCTGGGGACGAGCTCGAGGAGTACCGGAGCGACGGAAACGAGAAGCTGCTGCTCTCCCGCTTCGACGCTGCACCGCCGAGCCTCCTGTCGTTGCTTTCGAACGACAAGGAGGCGGGAACGCTGGCGGGAGTCGGCGCGTCGGGGCGCCTCGAGGACCTGCTCCGCGTCAGCGTCAACGAGACCGCGCGCGCCGCCGAAGGTCGTCTTGCGCGCGGGCTGCGCCGCCCGCTGCTCGGCAAGCGCCTCTCGGAGCTCTTGTGCGGCGTCGAGAAGAGCCCCGTGCTCCTGGTGGGGCCTCCGGGCTCGGGCAAGTCGTTCTTGATCGCCGACCTGGTCTACGACCTGCTCGAAGCCGACGACTTTCCGTTCCACAGGAACCTGGATCGCTGCCACGGCGTGATCCGCCTCTCCGGTCGTCACCTGATCGCTGGCATGAGCTACGTGGGACAGTGGGAGGCGCGGGCCGTCGCCCTGCTCGAACGGGCGAAGAAGCGCCGCTGGCTTCTGTGGGTCGAGGATCTCTTCGCGTGGGGCAACATCGGACGCACCATCGGCAGCGAGCGCTCCCTCGCCGACTTCTTCCGGGCGCCGGTCGCACGCCGGGACATCGGCTTCATCGGCGAGTGCACGGCGGAGCAGGCGACCCTACTCGAACAAGAGGCGCCCGCGTTCGCCGCAGCGTTCACGCGAGTCGCGGTGGAGCCCGCCACCTCGAACGAGGTGTTCGCCATGCTGCTCCACGAGAGCCGACGCCTCGAGAAGCACCACCGGGTCGAGATCGATCCACGCTGCTTCCGCCGCATCCTGGACCTCGGCCACGCCCTCGGCAGCGGCTCCGAGCCAGGGCGCTCCCTGCGCGCGCTCACGAGCGTCGTGCGCGACGCCGCGAGTCGCGCGCCGGAGACCGAATCGTGGGAAACACGCGCGCAGGTCGAGCCCGGGCAGATCACGCAGTTTTTCGCCGAACAAACCGGTCTACCCGATCTCCTTCTGGCCACCGACCCGCCGCTGTCTGCCGATACGCTGCGGCGCGAGCTGGGGCAGCAGATCTTGGGACAGCCAGAAGCCCTCGAGGCCGTCATCGATCTGATCCTCGGAATCCGCGCGGGCCTCACGGCGCGCGGTCGCCCCTACGGCGTGTACCTGTTCACCGGCCCGACGGGCACCGGCAAGACGGAGCTCGCCAAGTGCATCGCCGAATACCTGTTCGGCGATCCCAGCCGGCTCTTGCGCTTCGACATGGGGGAGCATGGCGGACCCGAAGCGGTCAGTCGGCTCATGGGGGACCGCTTCGAGCCCGACGGCACGTTGACCCGCGCGCTTCGCGCTCAGCCGTTCTCGCTGGTCTTGCTCGACGAAATCGAGAAGGGCCACCCCTCGGTGCTGAACCTCATGCTGCAAGTCTTCGACGACGGCCGCCTCACCGACGCACGCGGCCGCGTGGTGGACTTCTCCCATTCCGTGATCGTGATGACCAGCAACCTCGGCGCAGGCAAGAAGAGCGTCCGCGGCTTCGCCGAGGATCCGGAGCGCGTGACCGCCGACGTGGCGCGCGCCGTCGCCGATTTCTTTCCACCCGAGCTGTTCAACCGCATCGACCGGGTGGTTCCGTTCGCGCCGCTCTGCGAACGCACGGCGTTCGACATCGCGAAGAAGGAGCTCGCCAAGCTGGCGGCTCGGCCGGGGCTCTCGGAACGCAACATCTACGTCCGCTATACCGACGCGGTGGTCGAAAGCGTGGTGCGACACGGCTTCTCGGCGGAGTGGGGGGCACGTTCGCTGAAACGCTACATCGACCGCGAAATCGGCGACGAGCTCGCCCGGGCCCTCACCCGCGAGCGTTCTGCCGAAATGCGCCTCTACCGCTTGTACCGACACTCGAGCGGTGTGGCGGTCCACGCCGAGTCGCTGCGCGAGGCAGAGTCGCTTTCGGGCGGCGACCACCCGCTCAGAGCGCTGCTCGACCCGGGTGCGCCCGGGCTCTCGGAGTTCTTGACGAGCGCCCTCGAACAGCTCGGAGAGCTCGAGCGTTCGGGTCGCATCGAAGCGCTGGCGGGGGACATCAGTCGCGAACTCGCAGAATTTCGTCGCGGAGAGGTGAGCGACGTCGATCGCCTCTTCTCCCTCGACGCCCTGGCGGCCCACGTGAAAAGCCTGGCGGACCGCCTCGCGCGCCGCATTCCGCAGGACCCTGCGCTCCAAGCCGAGCAGCGCACCGAGAAGCGCTTGCGTGGGGAAACGCTGACCGGCGAGGACTACACGACGTTGGCCGACGACTTCGGGCGTCGAATCGAGCCCGAGCTCCCCCACATGCGACGTCCGAGCCGTCAGCTAAGCGTGGGAGATCCGAGCCACGAGCGGCTGATCTCGGATCTGGTCGAGCTCGCCTTCCTCGAGTCCCTACTCCGAGGCAGGGGAGAAGCCGACCGGCACGCGGTCCGCATCGACATCACGCGGCTCGCTCTGCACCGCGAGAGCCGGCGATTCTCCCAGGGCAACCCCGGCCTCGCAGAATGGCTCGCGCGAGCCTACGCCAAAGCTCGAGGCCGCCTCGACTCCGCGGCGCTTTCGTTCGACGACGGTGAACTCGCCACGGCACGCTCGCTGCCGGAGCTGTTCGAGCTCTTCGAGCGGCGGCCACGCCAGATCTCCATGGCGCTCTACGGTCCGGGAGTCACGGACTTCTTCGCCGGTGAGGCCGGTTGCCACGTGCGGCGGAGCCGGGGCGTCGGCCCCGAGATCGTTCGCGTGGACGTGGTGCCGGGCGGCCGAGATCCGGCACGCCACCTCGCCGAGCACGCCGCGCGCCTCCGCGCCTTCGAGGCCGCCCTGGAGGGGGAAGGTGAGCTCCCCGACAATCCGGAGGCGATCGCCCCCGTGGTACGCAGCGTGGAGCTCGATCTGACGAGCGTTCCGAGCCTGGCCAGCGTGCTCGACTTTCGGCACTCGCACGTGGTCGAGGAGCGCGTGCGCGAACTGGGCGACGCGCTCCTGCCCTTTTTCTGGCTCGGCATGGTCACGCGGGGCAGAACGGGAGCAACGACGTGAGCGGACTCGCCTCGCTCCGAGTGTGGCTGGCCGAAGACCCGAGCGGTCTCCTCTCCGCGCGCCTGGTGCCGCGGGCGCCGAGCCATGTGAGCTTCCAGGTGGCGGCGATCAGCGAAGAAGAGGCACTGGCCGAGCTCTCCAGTGTGCTCGTTCGCGCGCTCGAGCTCGACCCGCAGGCGCTGGACGACTTCCAGTGGACCGAGGAGCTCCGCGTCGACCAGGTGCGCGTCGAGGTGCGCCCGCAGAGCTTGCTCGGCAAGCGCTCGGTCATCGGGAAAGAACCGATCCCGGTTACGTTCACCTACGCCTACGCGGAGCTCGGCGACAGGCGGCGGCCGGAAGACGGAGGAGGCTTCGTGGTGATCGTCCCTCGCTTCGGCTGGTCGTTCGTGCTCGAGGATCTGGGCATGGCCGCCGAGGTTCTGCGCCAGGCGCTGGCCGCGGACCTCGTGGGCGCCAGCGCGCGCTCGGTGTTCGACTTCCGCGAAGTGAAGTCCGAACGCGTGCTCGACTGGCGTCCGAAGCGCATCTCGCAGAAGCAAGGCGAGCCGGACCCACTCGCGGGCCACTACGACACCGTGCGCCAGGTGGCCGAGGACTTCACAGAGCTCGCCCGTGCCGGCAAGCTCCCTCCCCACTACGGCGAGCACGATGCAGCGAGCCTCGCGCGCGCCCAGAGCTCCGCCGATGGGCCGTCGATTCTGCTCGTCGGCCCGGCTGGCGTCGGAAAGACCGCTTGGGTTCGGGAGCTCGCGCGCCGTCTGCCGCGAGGCGCCTCGGCGCTCGAGAGCCGGCGCGTGTTCGCAACCAGCGCCGATCGCATTCTCGCCGGCATGCAGTACCTCGGCATGTGGGAGGAGCGCTGCCTCGCCCTCGTCGCCGAGCTCGCGGGCGACGGGCACTTCCTCTACGTCGACCACCTCTTGCCCCTCACGCGACCGCGCAGCAACGCCTCGTCCATCGCCGACTTGTTCCTGCCCGCCCTCGAGTCCGGGGACGTGCGCCTCATCGCGGAAGCGACGCCGGCCGAGCTCGCGGAGCTGAAGGTCCGAGCTCCGACGCTGCTCTCGGTGTTCCAGCTCGTGGAGCTCGACCCGCCCTCGCCGCGAGAGCTCGTGGCGCTCTTGGCCGAACGGGCGCGCCGCTCGCCTCGTGCAGTGCGCTTCGACGCCGAGGCGACGCGTCGTTTGCTCCGACACCTGACCCTGTTCCGGAAGGACCACGCATTTCCAGGCAAGGCGCTGGCCTTCCACGATTGGCTCGATCGCGAACGCGACACGCAAGCGCCCGCCACCCTGGCGCTGACGTTGCGCGACGCCGATCGAGCCTTTTGCCGCTGGTCGGGGCTGCCGGAGCCGATCGTGAGCGACGACGAGCGTACGGATACCGAGTCGCTGGCGCGCCGGCTCTCCGAGCACGTGATCGGTCAAGAGGCCGCGTGTCATGCCGCGGCGCGCGTGCTCACGCGCTTCAAGGCCCAGATCCAGGACCCGGAGAAGCCGGTGGGCACGCTGCTTTTCGTAGGGCCCACGGGCGTCGGCAAGACCGAGCTCGCCAAGGCGCTGGCGAACTTCTTGTTCGGCAGTCGAGAGCGCATGATCCGGCTGGACATGAGCGAGTACCTGGCGCCCGGTGCAGCGCATCGACTCTTGAGCGACGAGCGCGGCAGCGACAGCTTGGTGCAGCGCGTGGGGCGCGAGCCCTTGTCGCTGGTGCTCCTCGACGAGATCGAGAAGGCCCATCCAGCCGTGTTCGACGTGCTCTTGAGCGCGCTCGGCGAGGGCCACCTCACGAGCGCGAGCGGGCGGCGCATCGATCTCAGCATGGCGCTCATCGTGATGACGAGTAACCTCGGAACCGACACCGTCCACGTGGGGTTCGGCGCGAAGACCGCGGACCGCGACGACGCCCGCTCCGCCGTCCTCGCGCACTTCCGTCCCGAGTTCATCAACCGCCTGGACGAGATCGTCGCCTTCTCTCCCCTCACCCCCGCGGCTCTCGGGCGCATCGTCGATCTCGAGCTCACGCGCGCAGCGAGTCGTGAGGGGCTCGTCCGGCGCAAGCTCACGCTGCGAATCGAGCCGGCGCTCCGAGAACGTCTGCTCGAGCTCGGCTACCACCCGAAGTACGGGGCGCGCCCGCTGAAGCGCGTGATCGAAGAGCACGTAGTGACGCCAGTGGCCATCGAGCTCGCGCGGCGACCCCGGCTCGAAAACGCCCGCCTGCGGCTCGCGCTCGCGGGCACCGAGGTGCGGCTCTCGGTGGAATGAGTTCGATGCGGTATCTCCCGTTCGTCGCTTTGGCGCTGGCGCTCGTCGTGTTCTCCTTCGCGTGCCGCGCGACTTCGACGACGGGCATCCTCGTCACCCTGGCGTCGGCACTCTCCAGTTGGCCCGCGGCCGCGTTGGCCGCTCCGCGCGTAGCGGGTGCAGGGCCGCGTGATCTCACGCGCGGCACCACGCTCAGGTGGGCGGGCCTCTTCCCATCGCTGGTCCTCTCCAGCGCCGCGCTCGTGCTGATGCTCGCCGGCGCGAGACCTTGGTGGCCGGCTCCGCTCAGCGGGTGCCTGCTCGCTCTCGGCGTGTTCCTACTGGCAGCTCGCCTGTGGCTCAGCCCGCTCCGACCCATCTTCGCGCTGCGCGCTGCGCTGGGAGACGAAGCGCGCGCGAAGGACGCCGCAGAACGCTTGGTTCGGAGCTTCGAAGCTCCGCCCCACCCCACGGCGGGCATGGCGCTTCGCCGCAAGGCCAACCGCGCCATCGCGGCCGCTGCCGTGTTGATGGAAGCGCAACTTTGGGCAGAAGCGCTGCGGGTGCTCGCCACGTTTCCCCTCGACCCCCTCGACTCGCTCCGGCGCGCGACCTGTCAGGGCGTTCGAGCCGTCGCGCTGATCTGGGTGCCACGGGCCGGCGCAACGAGGCCTGACGGCGCTGAAAGACGCCTCGGCGCACGCCTGGGCACCGGAGCCATTCGCTCGCTCGCGCTCACCGACGTTTTGCTCTCGGCGCTCGACGGCCACGCCGACGGACGCCGAACGCCGGCTCGGCGAGGTCGGCGAGCTCGAGGACCCCGACTTGCGCGCCTTGCTCATCGCCAAGAGCCACCTGCAGGCGTCACGAGGAGACGTCGACTCGGCATCGGCGACGCTGGCCTCAGCTCGGGTGGAAGTGGCGCCCGACGGGTCGCCCGCGTGATCGCGCTGGCGGGTCTCGCCCGCCATCGCGCACGATGGCGGACGAGCCAGATGCCGAGCACGACGGAGTCGTCTGCTGTTTCTCCGCCTCCGTGCCTCAGGGCCAGCGAGCGCCACACCGCGGGTCGGTCGCCGAGTTCACCGACGAATGCACGATTGACTCGACGGGCCTCTTGCCGGTCGAAGTCTGCGCTGTCCGCGGCGGCATTGTGGGCGCGTCCGCGGATCAGCTCGAGTGCGCGCACCTGGAAGCTTCAGCCTGGAACGACAGGACAACGGAGCCGGGTCGCCGGGCTGCAAGGACCAGAGCTATCCAACTCCAGGTTCGCGACCCGAAGGGCACCCGGCGGGCTTGGGCGCGCCTGCAGCATGATCCCGCTCGGGAAGGCAGTGGACGTTGCGCATCCCACCACGCTCTCGCCTGCTCGGCGTCGCGGGACGCCCTCGAGTGACGGCGTGACCAGTCCAGCTCGGCGCTGGGGGTATGGGGGCGGTGGGCCTGCACTTCGACGCCGCCGTCACACGCGCGAGCAACCCCTCGCCGAGGCGCGCAGATGCCGCCGGTGCTTCCCGCGCGCGAAATCCGCGCTTAGAGCAGCCTGGCACTTGTCGATGAAGCACGCCTGAAGCGCGGCCGAAGAGCGGAACCCAGGTTCGCGGAGTGGCAGTCGAGCAGACATTGCTCCACGCCTGACCGCGGCGCTGCAGTAGAGCGAGCAGCTCAATATGGAGTAACAGTCGAAGTCGTTGTGTGTCCGCGTATTGCGTCTTTGCACGTTTCCGAAACCATGCACTTGAGGCAGTCGCTTTTCGGCTGAGTACAGTTCGCATCGGTGCCGGGGCAGTAGATGGCGACGCAACCGTAGTAGCGAGCGAAGTCAGTGGTCGCCGCGACGTCCTGATAGCAATCCTTTTCGCACTGCCAGTCCTGGCACTCCGAAAAACACTTCGCGATGTTGGCACACGTCGGGTTGCCCAAGCACTTGGTTTGGAGCTCGCAACACTTCGCGTCGAAGCACTCGGAGCACGTGGGTCCCGAAGCCGGCGAACAGTTCTGCGGCTTCAAGATCGGATTGGTCGTGCCGCCGTCGGCGGGTGAGAAACCGCACGCCGTGCACGAAGCCGCGGCTCCCGTGGTTCGGCAAGCCTCTTCAGCCTGCCATTGGGCGGCCGCACTCGCGCCTGGCGGGGTGCATGCGCTACGCAAGTCGGATCGGCAGCACCGTTCGGCGCAAGGCCACAGGCGTCGCGGCAAGCCGCGGCGGCTGCGCATTCCGGTTCGCTGGCACATGCGGCGTTCGCTCGAACACGCTTGCAGGCCGCGCACGCGCTCTGCCCATACGTCGACGACGGATGATCCACGCCGGCGTCGCCGGCGCTGCCACCATCGCCACCCCGACGACTCGGACGAGCACGCGAACGCGATGAACAACGGGAAGAGCCAAACACGAGTGAAAGCGCTGTCTTATGTCGCATGATTCGGCCTGGCCTGATACCTCGTATATCGTACTTTCGAGCATGCGCCGAGCGCTGGAACTCTTGCCGATCCGGCCCGCCGCACTGGCTTTTTCGACGCTCGCCGTCGGCTGCAGCGACGAGTCCGTGGCGCGCCGGCAACTCCTGGTCTCCGTGGACACGGACGTGCCGGCGCTGAGCCAGGTCGGCGACGATCGAACTATCAGCGGACCTGCGTCGACATGCTGCGCGTGGACGTGCTGTGGGACGAGACCTCCGTCGGACTCTCCCAGCTCTTCGTGGTGCCCGAGGCCGACTCCTGGCCCGTGTCGTTCGGGATTGCCGACGCCCGCGCCACCTCCGTGGGCCTCCGGCTCCGCGTGTTCCGAGGCGCCCTCGCGCGAGCGGGCGAGGTCGCTGGGGCCGCCACGCTGGACCCGGAACCGGGCGCCACGGTCGATCGCTTCGTGCGCTTGCGTATCCCGCCCGAGGGCGTCCGCGAAGTGAGTGTGGTGCCGGAAGGAGACCGCTGGGGTCGGCCCGCAGTGTTTGGATCCCGTGTTCACCACGTGCGTGGGCGGCGTCGACGTGGCCGTGAACGACGACGGCGACGTCACCGCGGGTCACGCGACGAAGAGCGTACCGGGCACCTGGGCCCAAGCGCACGACAAGCCCTGCGGCTCGAGCGCCACCCAGGACAACGGTCGCGTGGCTGGCCGTTTCGCTCTCCTCGGCGAACGCTCTCTGCTGCCGTCGGGCTCCTGGCGATCTCTTGACCTCGGCGCCGCTACGGCCGGTGGTGATGAGCTCGTTTCGAATGGACCGCACGGAGTATTCGGTCGGTCGCCTGCGCGAGCTGGTGAAGCAGGGGACGTATTCTCGGGGAGCTGCCGAAGGTCCCGAGCCCCGGCCTGGACGCGGACTGCACGTGGCTTGGAGTCGGTGACTCTTCCGCCGACGACTTGCCCGTGACCTGCGTTTCCTTCGTCGCAGCGCGTGCGATCTGCAAAGCCTCGGGCGGCGACCTCCCTCCGAAGCAGGAGCTCGCTGCGCGAGGGCCGCGGCAGCGGGCGCCACTACCCGTGGGGTGACACGCCTCCGAAGTGCTGCACTGGGGTGTTTTCGCGTCCGGTCGCCGGGGAGCTCGGCGACGTTTGCACGGGGCCAACGCTGGAGGCGGTGGATCGCGCACGCGCCTGCGACGGAGACACGGACGTGTCCCCGGAAGGCATCTTCGATTTGGCGGGCAACGTCCGCGAGCAAGTGCTCGACGCCCCATTGCCGTTCACCCACCCGTGTTGGAGGGGGCCAGGCGTCCTCTTCGACCCAGAGTGCGAAGACGCTTCGGAGCTGCGTGGCTCCGTCCGCGGGGGCTCCGGCTACACGGGGATAGCGCGCTCGCTGCCCTGCGACAGGTCACGGGCAGGTCGGCGGTTTTCGAGGAGGGGTTCCGCCAGGTCACCGCGGTTGAGCTCGGCCGCGTCCGCCGCTCTGGCCCTTGGATGCAGCAGCGAGACGCCAGCGCGAGACCAGTGGCTAGTCGCGCTTCGGCACCGACGCCGACGTGCTGCGCTTCGGCGATCGGGTGTTCGTTCAGATCTTGAATGGCGATCGGCAGGCCTGCGCCGCGCCTGCGAGCGCGTCATCGGGCTATCGGACTTGACCGACTGGCCGGTGACGCTCGGCATCGCTGCGCCAGCCCAAGACTCGCCGCTGCGCATCCGAGCGCGCCTCTACCGCAGCGTGAACACCGGGCCCGACGGCCGTCCGAGTTGGGTAGTGGCCTGATCGACGTGGTCGGGCGCCTGCCACGCGCCGAAGGCGCCGAGCACGTGCGGCCATGCTGCCCCTCCTACCTGCTTCGGTAGCGCTGCGGACCCAGCTGCAGGGACGCCCTGCGGAGCGGACGGGAAGATGGAACCGGAAAGGCTGCTCGCGCCTGGCGACTCGGGCGGCTCCCTGCCCAAGCCCGGAGACTTCGCTTCGCTCGAAGACTGCAAAGGCGTGGCGCCACTCGGAATGCGCTGTGTGCCCGGGGGTGTTTTCCTGCTCGGCGATGCGCGTCCGTCTTGGCCGCTGGAGGTGGCGCCGCTGCCGGAACGGCTGGTGCGCGTGAGCCCGTTTTTCCTCGACGACGACGAAGTGAAGGTCGGCACGGTGCGCCTGCTCGTGGCGCAGGGCAAGCTCTCGCTCGAGCCGCAAAAGGCCACGCAAAAGGGCACTAGCTTCGATGCCTGCACCTATCGGGGGGACAGCGACTCGAGCCAGGACTCGCTCCCGCTCAACTGTATCCCCCGCACGCTGGCCGAAGAGGCCTGCCTCGCTCGCGGCGCTCGACTGCCGACGGAAGCCGAGTGGGAGTGGGCGGCCGGCAACACGGACAGAGAGACCTCGTATCCCTGGGGCGAGACTGAGCCGACTTGCGACATGTTGGTGGCAGGTCGCGCCCGCTACGCTGGCGAAGGCTTCGTGGTACCCGGCGCCAGCACCCAGTGTCGGGAGACATTCGCCGCGGGGCCCGTCGCGGACGCGCCGACTGCCGACACGACCGAGCTCGGAATCAAGGCGCTCGGAGGTTCGCTGGAGGAATGGACCTCCGACGCCTTTGCCAGCTATTCCTCCGAGTGCTGGCAAGGCCAGGCGCCACTCGCGGACCCACACTGCACGACGGGCGTCGGTGTCTCGGTGCGCGGCGGCGCGTGGGACGTCCCGCTCTTTCGCGCTCGAGGTTCGGCGCGAGAGTCCGTACCCGGCGCGTCGGGAGCCACGGCAAACGTCGGCTTCCGTTGCGCGCTCGACGCGAAGTGAGAAGCGCGACGGCGCACTCGTCGCACTTCGACGCCGCGGTCAAGCCCCACCGAACCGCAGACGGAGGTAGCGCCCGGGCCGCGCAGAACCACTCGCGCTGGCCATCACCCGAAGTCGCTTCACGCGTTCGCCCACGGGCGGGTGCGTCGAGAACAGAGAGGCAAGCCAGCCCAGACCCCTAGAGCCGAACGGGTTCGCGATGTAGAGACTGGCGGTGGCGGGCTCGACTCGAGCGGGCAGCGCGGCGGTGCCGTACTCGAGCGCCTCGAGCGCGCTCGCCAGGGCTTCGGGATCGCCGGTGAGACGGGCGGCAGTCTCGTCCGCGACGTACTCGCGGGAACGCGAGATCCCGAGCTGTACCAGGGTCGCGGCGACCGGCGCCACGAGCAGCAGGAGCAAGCTCGCGACGGGGCCGGGCTCGTCCGAATCGTCGTCGCGACCGAGCGCGCCGAGCAGGCCAACCGTGTGCGCGATCTGAGTGAAGACCGCGGCGATCCCCGCGGCCACGCTCGCCAGCAGGATGTCGCGATTCTCGATGTGCGCGACCTCGTGGGCGAGCACGCCCCGGAGCTGGCGCCGATCGAGCAAGTGGAGCAGGCCCTCGGTGACGGCGACCGCGCCACGCGCGGGGTTCCGGCCGGTCGCGAACGCGTTGGGCTGGGCGTCCGGCGCGAGGTAGAGCCGTGGCGTAGGAATGCCGGCCCGCGAGGCGAGCTCCGCGAGCATGCGATGGAGCTCCGGCGCCTCGTGCTCGCCGAGCAGCCGAGCGCGGCTCGCCGCCAAGACCAGGCGATCGGAGAAGAAGTAGGCGAGGAGGTTCATCGTCGCCGCGACAGCCGCGAACAGGGCCCAGCGGCTGGGCGCGATCAGCGAGCCGACGCCCACGAGGAGCGCCGACAGCACACCGAGAAGGACGAGGGTTTTCAGCTGGTTTTTCATGGCGAAATCGCGTCAAGGGACCCATCCGGGTCGACGCGGGGATCGATGGGTCCGAGCGCTGCGACGCGCAAGCCCTCCCCGCACGAGCGCACACGCTGTCACACTCGGGCCGAGCCCCGCGACGCTCCTCCAAGCGTCGGCTAGACCGAGCTCGCCCAGGAGCTCGCGAACATCTTGGCCGGCGGTCGAGTCCGCAGGCTCCGACTCCACGTGGGGTTCGGCGCGAATCCAACGCACCTTTCAACGCGTGCAGCGCGTCGGAGCGCCATTGGGATGAAGCTCTACCTTGACGCAGGTTTCGAATGCCGATTCCGTGGCGGCCATCGCTGCGCGATATTGGCTCGATCCCGCATCGCTCGGCACGGCGCGCGCGGCGCGGCACAACTCGTCGAGGGCATAGTCGCTGGCGACCGCGCGCTCCACGAAAGAGACGCTCTTTCGCTGGTGAGGAGCGCTTTCTTTGTAGCTCGCCCACAGCACCCCGACCTCCGCGCGTTGGTCCCTACATGCTCTGCGCGATGCAGCGGTGCGCTCTGCCACGTTCTGCCGGACTCGAGCGAACGCGACGAGCACGAGAACGCCGACCCCTACCGATGCGAGCGCCGGCAGAACGGCGCGGTGGAGTCGCTCGCTCGGACGCTCCCGCCGACGTGCGCTGCGCTCGGCGAAACCGGCCAACACCAGCGCGACCGCGCCAGCCACGAAACCGAGCGCGCTCCCAGTGGCTGCTCCCGTGGTCGCACCGATGCTGAGCACTCCACAACCCCACGCCAGGGGCGCCGGCAGAGCGAGCGAGCGCCCGCCGGGATGCTCCAGGTGCTGCGCCTCGGGCCGGGCGCCGACCAGGCAGCCGGCGGTGCCCCCGCCGAGCGGAGCGACCAGGAGCAGCGCGAACGCGACGAACAGGCAGACCCGCCGGGACATTCGCTGGAATTTTGCCATACCAGAGCCGATCGCAGCGACCCTCGCCCGTCCAAGCTCCGTCCGACCTCCCGCGTCCTACCCACCATGTCCGTCCCGCGCCGAGACTTCCTCGTGGAGCTCCTGCTCTCGTTCGCGGCCCTGGGCCTCCCTGCCTGCGGGCGCGCTCGGCCGCGAGCGGGTGCGAGCCGGCGGGAAGTTCCCATCCCGGCCAAGACCCAGCTTGCGAGCGTCGTCCTGCCGAACGTGCCTCACGTGCGGCAGAAACCGGACTTCTGCGGAGAAGCGGCCACCGCGAGTTGGCTCGGCGCCCTCGGCAAACGCCCCGACCAAGACGCGGTGTTCGACGCATCCGGGATGGACCCGAGCCGGGGTATGGGCGTGACGACCCGAGAGCTCGCCGCCTCCCTGGAGAAGCTCGGGTTTTCGCCCGGTGAGGTCTGGCACTCGGTGCGCGCCGACTCGGCCGCCGCCGAGCTCGCCAAGTTGTTCCAGGAGCTCCACGCCGATCTCGCGCGCGGCGTGCCGTCCATCGTGTGCATGCACTATGACGAGCGCCCGGATACTACGGAGCACTTTCGGCTGGTGCTCGGCTACGACGCGGACAAGGACGAGGTCGTCTACCACGAACCCGCGCTCGATTCGGGGGCCTACCAGCGCATGTCGCGCGCTCGCTTCCTGGCGCTCTGGCCTCTCGTCTACGAGCCCGAACGCTGGACGGTGATCCGCCTCAGACTGGCCGCGGGAAGCGTCGCGGTCCCCGACAAGCCTTCGGAGTTTCGCCCTGCGGAATACGCCCAACACGTGATCCAGCTGAAAGAAGGCCTCGACCCGGCGCTCTCGCTCACCGTTGAGGCTCCGTTCGTCGTGATCGGAGACGGCGGCCCGGCACGCGTGCGCCAGAGCGCGGAGTCCACCGTGCGTTGGGCAGTGCGCCTCTTGCGGCAGGACTTCTTCGCGCGGCCACCACTCAGGATCCTGAACGTGTGGCTGCTCTCGACGCCCGCGCGCTACGAAAAGGTCGCGCGCTCGCTCACCGGGGAAGATCCGGGCACGCCGTACGGCTTCTACTCGCGACGCGCGCGCGCCCTGGTGATGAACATCTCGACCGGCGGCGGGACGTTGGTCCACGAGATCGTGCATCCGTTCATCGAAGCGAACTTCCCAGCCTGCCCGCCTTGGTTCAACGAAGGCCTCGGCTCCCTCTTCGAGCAGAGTGCCGAGCGCGACGGCCACATCGTGGGCTTGCCGAACTGGCGACTCTCCGGCCTGAAGCGCGCGATCGGGCAAAAGAAGGTCCCCGATTTTCGTACGCTCCTCGCCAAGAACGGCGATGAGTTCTATGGCGATGACAGCGGAGTGAACTACGCCGCCTCGCGCTACCTCTGCCACTATCTACAAGACCAGGGGGTGCTCCGGAGCTACTACCGCGAGTTCACACTCCACCAGCCGGACGACCCGAGCGGTCACGTCACGCTCCTCAGGGTCCTCGGCGAGCGCGATGCGCGCGCGTTCGAAGCGCGCTGGCGAACCTGGGTGCTCGGGCTTTCGTTCACCGGTTGAACGGGCCCGCCCGGCGCGCCGTCGGTTCAGTTGCAAGCGCCGAGGTCGGGTGCGCCCTGGAAAGCCTGGCAGCTCTTGCCCGAGGGGCAATCGCTGGGGTTGGCGACTCGGCACGCTTTGGCGCACGTGAGACCCGATCCGAAGTCGACACAAAGCCCGCGCCAGGCCGTGGAGTCGGCTCCGCACGGCTCGCCGGCGGTCGCGCCCGTGCCGCACAGCGCGCCGATGGCAGCGGAGTTGCCGGACTCGGCGAAGCACACGCTGTTCATCGCGCAGTGCTGCCCGCTCGGGCAGCCCGCTGCGCCGCCCGACCAGAAGTTGCACTGGTTGCGGCAGACCTGCGAGCCGTTGTCGGTGGCGCAGATGAGCCCCTGCACACAGCCGGTCTTCAGCACGGTCTGAGCACACGGTTGGCCGAGGCTAGCGGTTCCGGTGTTCCAACAGAAGCCGGAGGAACCGGTCAAGTCCGTCTTGCACGTGGCACCGCCGGAGCACGGCGAACCTCCCGGCGTGCACTCCGGGTAGCAAGCGCCGACGGTCGCAGCGTCGTCTTGGCTCACGCAGGTCTTGCCCGTGGGGCAGTTCAAGCTGTCGGAGCACTGGCCGGCCACGCATTTCTGGGTGGCTGGGTCGCAAACCATGGTGGTGCTGTTGGGACAATCGGCGATGTCGGTGCAGCTCGTGCTCGTGCCGCCCGTGCCTCCGCCGCCGGTCGCGCCGAAGCCGCCGCTGCCGCCGCTGGCGCCGAAGCCACCGCTTCCACCACTGGCACCGACGCCGCCGCTCGCTCCCACACCGCCGCTCGCTCCCACGCCGCCGCTCGCTCCCACGCCGCCGCTGGCTCCCACGCCACCGCTCGCTCCCACGCCGCCGCTCGCGCCCACGCCACCGCCGAAGCCGCCGCTCCCCGTCCCTCCGCCGCCGGTCGCTCCCACGCCTCCGCCGACGCCTCCGTCGAACGCCGATCCGCCGCTGCCCGCGGACGAGCACGCGACGAGGAGAGCCACGGGGAGGAGGGCGGAAAGAGAGCGGAGCTTCATGCGCGCATTCTACGGGAAGTCTCCTGCGAATGTTCCTGGCGGCACGTGCGACCCACCGGCGGGAGCGACAATCGCGGCTCGTTTCAGGGTTTGTCGAAGGTCGCTCGGTACCAGTCCGTGTGGTGATAGTCGCCGAGGGACGCGTCGGAGGTGTGGCTCGGGTCGAGATGGGCAAAGACGAGATCGAGCGTCCGTGGATCCCGCTGACTGACCACCGGCACGCCGTCGCGGAGCAGGGCCGCCGCCGCGACGCCGACCCCCTGTTGGAACCGGCGAGGCGTGTCGAAGCGGCAGCCTTCGGAGATCACCTGCGTGCCGCAGGCTCCACTCATGTCGACCAAGATGGCGAGCTCGACCTTGGCCTGGCGCGCGAGCTCGGCCATGGCGCGAGCGCCTTCACACATCTTCTCCGTGAGATCACTGCCATGCTCGTCGAGCACTCTGGCTTCGCCGTCGAGCACGCGAAAGCCGTCACCGCCGTGGAGATCGGGCGTCGTCCGCGGCGTACCGAGGGCGTGCTCCTCCGGACAGAACGCGACCACCTCGACGTTGGGAAGCCGTGTGAGAAAGTCCACGCACCCTCCGAGCCCGTAGTCGGTGCCGTTCACGCCGCAGCCGCGGCCCGTGAGGCACGCGCTCACGAGCACGCGCAGCGGGTCGCCGGGAGTGGCTTTCCGGAGCCAGCGAGTCGGCTCCGGCTCGTGGGGCAGGCGCGGCATGACGGAATCGCCGACTCGCGCTTCAGCTCTTCAGGAGCTGCCGGAGCACGTATTGGAGGATGCCGCCGTTCTTGTAGTACTCGAGCTCGACGACGGTATCGATGCGGGTGCGGGCGCGGAACGACTTCTCCGTGCCGTCGGCCCGCTTCGCCACCACCGTCAGCTCTTTGCCGGGAGCGAGGGCGTCCTTGATGCCGCGCACCTCGTAGAGCTCTTCGCCCGTCAGTCCCAAGCTCTCGCGGCTCTCGCCGTTCAAGAACTGGAGCGGCAGAACGCCCATGCCGATGAGGTTCGAGCGGTGGATGCGCTCGTAGCTCTCGGCGATGACCGCGCGGATCCCCAGCATGAAGGTGCCCTTGCCCGCCCAGTCGCGAGAAGAGCCCGAGCCATATTCCTTGCCGGCCAAGATCAGGAGCGGGACCTGATCCGCTTGGTACTTCATGGAGGCGTCGTAGATGCTCATCTCTTGGTTCGACGACAGGTGACGGGTGACGCCGCCTTCGACGCCCGGAACGAGCGCGTTCTTCAGGCGAACGTTGGCGAAGGTCCCACGCATCATCACTTCGTGGTTGCCGCGGCGCGCGCCGTACTGGTTGAAATCGGCCGGCTTCACGCCGTTGTCGGTGAGATACTTGGCGGCAGGCGAGGTCTTCGCGATGTTGCCTGCCGGCGAGATGTGGTCGGTGGTGATGGAGTCCCCGAGCATGGCCAAGACGCGAGCGCCGGCGATGTCCGCGAGCGGCTTCGGCTCCTTCGAAAGGTTCTCGAAGAAGCTCGGCCTCCGCACGTAGGTGCTCTTGGGATCCCAGGTGAAGCGACTGCCCTCCGGCACGGGCAGCGCTTGCCAGCGCTGGTCGCCGGCGAAGACGTCGGCGTACTCCTTGGCGTAGGCCTGAGTCGTGACGTGTTTCTCGACGACGTCGGCGACCTCCTTCGGAGACGGCCAGATGTCCTTCAGGAACACGTCTTTCCCGTCCCGGTCCTTGCCCATGGGCTCGCTCGCGAAATCGATGTCCACGCGACCGGCCAAGGCGTAGGCCACCACCAGCGGCGGGCCCGCCAGATAGTTCGCGCGCACGTCGGCGTGGATGCGACCCTCGAAGTTCCGGTTGCCGCTCAAGACAGCGGCGGCCACGAGCTCCCCTTCCTGGATCGCTCGGCTGATGGACTCCGGCAGCGGACCGCTGTTGCCGATGCAGGTAGTGCAGCCATAACCGACGACGTGGAAGCGCAGGGCCTCGAGATCCGAGAGCACGCCCGCGCTCTTCAAGTATTCGGTCACCACTTTGGAGCCTGGCGCGAGGCTGGTCTTCACCCAAGGCTTCACACTGAGCCCACGCCGCACGGCGTTCCGAGCCAGGAGCCCGGCGCCGAGCATCACATAGGGGTTCGAGGTATTGGTGCAGCTCGTGATGGCCGCGATGACCACGCTGCCGTGGGCGAGCTCGAACGAGCTTCCGTCGAGAGACGAGGAGACCTTGCGCCCGAGCTCGTCGGACGTCGCCGCCCCGCCGCCCTTCTTGGCTTTGGCCTGGGTGATCATCTCGCCCAAGACCTTGTGGAAGGCGGGCTTCACGTCCTTCATGGCGACCTTGTCGTGGGGCCGCCGCGGACCGGCCAGCGTCGGCTCGACCTTGCCGAGATCGAGCTCGAGCACCTCGGTGTAGACGGGGTCCGGGGTGCTCGCGCTACGGAACAGTCCTTGGGCCTTGGCATAGGCTTCGACCAGCTTCACCTGCTCTTCGCTCCTGCCGGTGAGCCGCAGGTAGCGCAGCGTCTCGTCGTCGATGGGGAAGATGCCGCAGGTGGAGCCGAACTCCGGGCTCATGTTGCCGATGGTGGCGCGGTTCGCCAGGGGCAGCGCGTCGAGGCCGGAACCGAAGAACTCCACGAATTTTCCGACCACGCCCTTGTCGCGCAAGAGCCGCGTGATGGTGAGCACGAGGTCGGTCGCCGTGGCGCCTTCCGGCAGGTTGCCGTGGAGCTTCACGCCGATCACCTGGGGAACCAGCATGTTGATGGGCTGACCCAACATCGCGGCCTCGGCCTCGATGCCGCCGACGCCCCAGCCCAGCACGCCCATGCCGTTCACCATGGTGGTGTGGCTGTCGGTGCCGACCAGCGTGTCGGGGTACGCGAGGCCGTCGTCACCGAACACGACGCGCGCCAGGTACTCCACGTTCACTTGGTGGACGATGCCCGTCGACGGCGGCACCACCTTGAAGTTCTTGAACGCCTTCTGGGCCCAGCGCAGGAGGGCGTAGCGCTCCTGGTTCCGGCCGTACTCGAGCTCGGTGTTCCGCACGAGCGCATCCGCGCTTCCGGCGTGGTCGACCTGGACCGAATGGTCGATGACGAGCTCGCTGGGGAAGAGCGGGTTGATCTTGTTGGGATCACCACCGAGCTCGGCGATGGCGTCGCGCATGGCGGCGAGATCGACCACCGCCGGCACGCCGGTGAAGTCCTGGAGCACGACGCGCGCCGGGTGGAAAGCGATCTCCTTGTCGGGTTCGGCTTTGGGGTCCCACGCGAGCAGCGCCTCGACGTCCTTCTTGTCGACGGCTTGCCCGTCCTCGTGCCGGAGCAGGTTTTCCAGCAAGATGCGGTGCGAGAACGGCAGCCGCGACAGATCCTTGCCAGTCTTCTCCGCGAGCCGCGGGAGCGAGAAGTAGTCGAGCTTCTTCTGGCCGACTTCGAGGGTGGTCCGAGTGGAGAACGAGTCGCGGGATCGGGACATGGCGCCCAGGTACCGCGAGGGACCAGGCGCCGCAAGCACCACGAAACGACGCCTAATACACGTCGTTGGCGTTGTTGAAGACGTTCAGCTTGTTCATGGGGTTCTTGACCCAGTCCGCCTCGATCCGCTGGACTTCGGCCAGGGTCGCGTCGTCGTAGATGATGAGCGCACCTTTGGAATCCCAGCCGCTCACCCAGACCTCGGTGCCGGCCTGGTTGTATTCGAAGTGCATCACGCGCCCGCTCGCGCGCCCGCTCCAGCACTTGTGGACCTTGGCCTCTTTCTTCGAGACGACGCAGATCTGGCGGGCCAGCTCCGCCTTGGGATTGGCGGGCGAGTCGATCCAGACCCACGGCGACTTGGGATGCGTACGCACGTTGAGCGCCCCCGCGGCGACGCCGCCGATCTCGCGCACGACCTTCCACAGCGAGTCGGGTTTCTTGGGATCGATGCCGTAGAGCAAGAGCTTGTCTTCGCCAAGCTGCGGGATGGCCGCGACCCAGCCCTTCTCCGGATCTTCCCAGCGCGCGCCCGGATCGGGTCGGGGCGTCTTGGCGCTGATCTTCTCGACCTGTTTCTTCTGCTCGAGGTCGATCACGTAGAGCGCGTCTTTGCTGGGCGCGGGAATGGAAAGGAAGCGCCCGCTCGGATCCAGCCCGCCGGCGAGGAGGTCTTTCTCCACGCCGAGGCGGCTCGAGATCCCGAAGCCGGGCTTGCCGTAGTCGACCCAAGCGATCTCGCCCGAGTCCATGAGCGACAAGGCCCAGAACGGCTTGCCGCGGGGCGAGACGATGGTGCCGACGCGCCCCTCGACTCCCACGCCACCCTCGCCTGCGCTCGCCAGGGACTCGACGTGTTTCGGCTCGAGGGTGGCCCCGTCGAACACCACGTATTGCGGCGGCCAGTAGCAGCCCTGGATCAGGAGCTTGTCGGGCTGAGCTTTGCTCACCTCGAGGCTCCGCGCGTCGAAGCAGCCGCGCACTTGGGCCGCGATGGAGGGCGGGTTCGCGTAGAGGTCGATGAGGGTCACACGCCCGTCCCGTCCCATGGCGTAGAGGTAGTGACCCGACGCCGAAGCGCGCACGAGCTCCACCGCGAAGCCGACGTCGACTTGGACGAGACGCTCCCGGGTGTCGCCGTCGAGGATGGCGACGTAGCCCTGATTCTTGAGCACGACCGCGAAGAAGTTCTGGACCTTGCGGCTGTGGGCCGGCTTCAGCGGCCGGCCGTCGAGCTTGGTGACCAGGTTCCAGGTCTTCTGGATGCCGTCCAGCGGAAGCTCGGGACGCGCTTTGGGCGGAAGCTGGAGATAGTTGGCGAGGAGCTCCACGTCCGAGGTGGACAAGATGCCGAGCTCACCCCAAGCCGGCATGCCACCCGGACGCCCGTGGTTGAGCGTCGCGGCGAGCCCCACCGTTCCGATCTGCTGCGCGCGTTCCGGCCCGAGGGCAGGCGCCGAAGCGCCTTGGCGAAGCGACCCATGACAACCCGCGCAGCGATCGAAATAGATGCTCTGGGCCTTGTCGAGCTCGGCGCCCTCCAGCTGGCGAGCCGGACGCGCTGGAGGCCTGTAGCCGCCACGCCGACTGGCGTCGTCGAGGAAGTCGATCACGGCTTCGATCTGCTCGTCGGTGAGCTCGATCTTCGGCATGACCACGTCGCCGTACTTCTTGGTGATGGCGCGACCGATGTGATCCGAATCGCCCATCTCGAGGGGGTTCTTGATCCAGCGCACGAGCCACGGGCGCTCGCGCCGCTGGCTCACGTTCTTCAAGTCGGGACCGGTGCGGTCGCCGTCACCGATGGTGTGGCAAGCCGTGCAGTTTCCTTCGAAGACCAGCCGGCCGGTGGTGACCTTCTCGCTCGGCGGTCCGGCCGGCGCCGAAGCGACCGCGGACGCCGATCCGTCCGCAGAGCCGGCCGAGCCTTTGTCGCACGCCGAGAGAGCCGCGAGCACCAGGGCGGAGAGGAGTGCCAGACGCATCGGAGGCGAATGGTGCCCGAGTCGGGGGGCATTCGTAAACCCGGGGAGTCCCCGAGGGCGCCCCACGCATCCATTGCCGCCGCACCGGCTTCCGTGCGAGCGTTTCGGGCCGATGCTCCCCCGGCTCTTTCCGGCGCTGCTCGCCGCGCTGCTCTCGGCGGTCGCTTGCAAGCCGCTGCCCCGGGTCGATTCCGGCGGAAGCGAGACCAAGGCCCCGAAAGCCGACGGCGAGTTCCCGTACCGGGAGTACATCGACGCCGTCTATAACCAGCACGATCCGAGCGCCATCGACAAGTACTTCTCGTCGAGCGTGGTGGTGCACAGCGTGGCTCCCGACGCAGAGGACGGTACGGGCACCGAGTACCTGAAAGAGCTCGCGAAGAATCTCCTCGCTGCCTTCCCCGACGTGAAGCTGAGCGTCCAAGAAGTGCTCGTCGACAAGGACCGCTTGGCCGCGCGCGTGAGCATCGAGGGCACGCACAAGGGCGACTTTGCCGGCATCAAACCCACCGGCAAGAGCGTGAAGGCGCAGAACTTCGCCATCTATCGCATCGAGGGCGGCAAGATCGTCGAGGTCTGGTCGCTCACCGACGTCGCGGCCATCACGCGCCAGCTCGGCAAGAAGTAGCGCGCGCGCCCGGCGCCGCTCACGGGAGCTTCACGACCAGCGCTTGCCCCGTCGGCAAGCACAGAGGCACCTCGGGCCGGTCGCGGAAAGCTTCGTCCACCGCGCGTCGCGCGCCCGCACAGCTCGGGAACGCGTAGTCGTCGAACATCAGGTAGCCGCCCGGCGAAAGCCGCGGATAGATGAAGTCGATGGCGTCCAGCACGCTCTGATAAATGTCGAGGTCGACGTGGGCCCACGCGATGCGGTCGACCGCGAGGCCTTGGAACGTGTCGGGCACGAAGCCCACGTGAAGCTCCACGAAGGGGAACGGCGATAGGAGGCGCCTCACGTCTTCCACGCTGGTCGTGCCGAGATCGCCCGCCCGGAAGCGATCCACCCCGTCGCGGGTCTCCGGGAACCCCTCGAAGCTGTCGAACAGGTGGAGGGGGCGATTGGCGCTCGCCTCGGAGAGGACCTGGGCGAGCAGCCGCGCGGTTCCGCCGCGGAACACGCCGCACTCGAACACCGCGCCGGGCACCCGCAGAGCCTGAAGCAGGGTCTTCCAGAGCACGAAGCAGCGGTCGCGACTCACCAACGTGTGGGGCTCGGCGACGCGGTAGAGCGCCTCGAACTCGGGGTCACCCAGCCAAGGTGAGTAGAGCGGCTGATAGAGGTGCGCGTCCGGAACCGGCTCGCCGTGGGAAGCGAGCCAGGTGCGCGCTCGGAAGAAACCCACGCCGGACAACAGACGTCGAGGGACGTCGCGAGGCGGTTGCCACTCGGCGGGGAACAGGGCTCGGATGCGTTCGCGCATGGGCGACCGAATCTAGCCGATGCGCGACATTTGCGCTGAGCTTCTCGAGCGCGCGGAAAAACCGGCGGTAGACTTCGACCATGCGCCAGGGGTGGATCTTCGGGTTGGCTTTCGTCGCCGCGTTCGCCGGCTGCTCGTCCGACGAATCGGAAGGTTCGGCAGGCGACGCTGGTCCCGCTGGCGGAGGGACGGGCGCGACGGGTGTCGGCGGTGTCGGCGGTGTCGGCGGCGTCGGCGGGAGCTTCGGCGCAACCGGCGGCGTCGGTGCGAGCGGAGGCGCCGGCACGGGAGGCACGGGGATCGGCGGCGTCGGGGATGGCGGAGCGCCGGGCGAGGGGCAGCCCTGCCTCGACGTCAGCGACTGCCCGCAACTCTATTACCTGATCTGCGATCCACAAGAGAAACGCTGCGCGCACTGGGACTGCTCGACCAGCGACCCCTATTGCCCGATCCATGAGACCTGCGTCATCCAGCTCGAAAGCGCGGGGATAGGCGCCTGCTATCCCAAGTGCGTTCCGGGCGCGTCGCCGTGCGGCGGGGGCTACACCTGCAAGCCCGACCTGTCCGGCACGTCGGGCCATTGCCTGGACCACGGGAACGGCAGCGCGGGGAAGTCGTGTGCTCCAACCGTGCTCAGCACGACCTGCACGACCGGCCTGCTCTGCATCGATGACGGCGGCGAAAAGGTCTGTCGCGATCCTTGTGTCTATTGGGCGAGCGGCGAGTCCGGCTGCCCGAGCGGAGAACGTTGCAGCATGGCCGGCGCGTGTGCGAAGAGCGGGAGCTCGGTTGCCATCGGCGAGGCGTGCGCCTCCGGAGATGTCGCCGGTCAACCCTGCGGCGCCGACTCGGCGGCGTGGCGAGGCTTGTGTCGAGACCTCGGGACGGGGCTCGTCTGCGCGAGGACCTGCCGCATGGGCACGCCCACCGACTGCCCTCCGGGCAAGGCGTGCTATCCAATCCCCGCGACGCCCGAGGTCGGCGTGTGCAACTGACTCGTAGCCTGATGCGCGCGCGACATTTGCGCTCGGAGTCGCGCGGGTCCACCAGGGGCGTGCCCCGATGACGATGGCGCCCGGCGAGCCGCAATGGCACGAGGCCGGTCATGAGCTCTCCCAGGAAACCCGAGGCCTTCATCCACGGCAAGCCGCTCCGGCCCGAAAGCTTGATGCAGAGCTATGGCTACGATCCGAAGCTCAGCGAAGGTTCGCTCAAGTGCCCCATCTTCCAGACGAGCACGTTCGTGTTCAAGAACGCCGAGGAGGGCAAGAGCTTCTTCGAGCTCGCCTACGGCCTGCGCGAGCCGCGCGGAAACGAGAGCCTCGGCCTCATCTACTCGCGCTTGAACAACCCCGATCTCGAGATCCTCGAAGATCGCCTGACGCTCTGGGACGACGCCGAGAGCGCTGCGGTCTTCGAGTCGGGCATGGCCGCCATCAGCACGACCCTCTTGGCGTTGCTCGCGCCGGGCGACGTGATCCTGCACAGCGAGCCGCTTTACGGCGGCACGGACTATCTCCTGAAGCACGTGCTCTCGCGCTTCGGGATCCAGGCCGTGGGCTTCCCGGCGGGCTGTAGCAACGAGGAGATCGAGCGCAGGATCCTGACCTCCGGGCGGGCCGACAAGCTCCGCATGATCTACATCGAGACTCCGGCGAACCCAACCAACGCGCTGGTGGACATCGCCGCTTCCGCCGCCATCGCCCGCGCGCACTCGAACGAGTCGCGCCGCGTGCTCGTGGCCGTGGACAACACGTTCCTCGGTCCCCTCTACCAGCATCCGCTGAAGCACGGCGCGGATCTGGTGCTCTATTCGGCCACCAAGTACATCGGCGGGCACAGCGACGTGATCGCCGGCGTGTGCCTCGGCAACGTCGCCCTGATGCAGGAGGTGCGCGCCATGCGCACGTTCCTCGGCACCATGAGCGGACCGTGGACGGGTTGGCTCCTCTTGCGCAGCCTCGAAACCCTGAAGCTTCGCATGACGAGCCAGATGAAGAACGCGCGCTACGTGGCCGACTTCCTCCTCGACCACCCCAAGGTCGAGCGCGTCTACTATCTCGGCCACCTCGGTGAAGCCGATCACGACTACGCCATCTACAAGCGCCAGTGCGTAGCGCCGGGTGGCATGGTGAGCTTCGCGGTGCACGGTGGCGAAGGCGAGGCGTTCCGCTTCTTGAATGCGCTCCGGCTCTTCAAGCTGGCGGTGAGCCTCGGGGGAACGGAGTCCCTCGCCGAGCACCCCGCGAGCATGACCCACTCGGACATCCCGCCCGACGAGCGCACGCGCATGGGCATCGGTGAGAACATGGTCCGGCTCAGCATCGGCGTGGAGCACCCCGAAGATCTGATCGCGGACCTATCGCAGGCGCTCGACGCGGTGTGAGGGAACCGGCCTCGAGCCGCTCAGCGAGACTTGCGTTTCACTCCGGGCCGTCGATCCGTTTCAGAATCTCTGCGGCTAGAGTCTGGAAGTCGAGGTACGCCTGGCGCACGGCGCCTTGGTGTCCACCAATGGCACCATCCGCGGGCTTCAGCAGAAACATGGGCTTCTTGGCTTCTTTCGCTCCGAGCTGGACGACATCGAGTCGATCAACCCGTGCTTGCTCAGCCCTTCCTGGCGCGTACTCGTCTCTCGCGCTCTCGCGCTCGTTCGCCGCGCACGACACGCGCTACGGCCCCGCTGAGCTTCACCGCTCACTTGTCGCGCGCGAACCCGAGGGTGAAGCTCACCTTCACGCGGTGACCACCTTCGGGCGAGGGGAACGACAGCGTCCGCGCGGCGTTGCCCATACAGAGCCCGGCAGCGCCGGCGACGTCGGCCGTGCTGGCCGCCATCGTGAGCACGTCGCCACCCGGCCCGATGTCGAACTTGAGGGTCACTTCCCCCTTGGGCGCCGGGTGCGTGCTGGCCTCGTAGCAGGCGCGGAAGCGTCCGAACTGCTGGCGCATGATGCGGTCGACCACGGGCACGGGGAGGCCGGGGCTAGCGCTCGATCGGACTTTCCGGATCTGAGTGCCCCCGAGCGCCGGGCGCACGCTGACGAGATCACGATCCTTGATCCGCCGCCGGAGCGCGATGACCGCAGGCGGTGTCGAGCCCAGCGAGAGGAAGCCACGCTCGGAGTCGCGACCGATGCGCGGTCCGGCCGCGGTCAGCATGGACTCGACGCAACCGAGCACGCCGTTCGGCAGAGCACCGCGGACGACCGCCTGGGTATTGCCGTCCGGCGCAGTGCTCACCTGATACTCGAGCGTGCCCTCGACTCTCTCGTCGGAGGCGCAGCGTTCTTCGATGCTCGCGGCGGACGAAAGCACACCCGATCCCGGATTCGATGCGTGCCCGATGCCGCGTTCGAGCGGCGTGGACAGCACGGGCACGAGCTTGTCGTCCGTGTGCCCCGAAAGCAGGCGCATCCAAGCCTTCTGGCGCGCGGCGCCGTCCGTGGGGAGCTCGTACGCGTCGAGCTTGCCTGGAAGCACGGGCTCCGCCGTAGCTTCGCCGGTCGCGATGGTGGCGCTCGGTGCGGGCGTCGCGGCGCTGACGCCCGGCGGCGGCGGCGGCGCGGGCGGTGGCGGCGGGCTCCCGCAAGCGAACGCCAGCCCTGCGCACGCGACGACGAGGCCCGCTCGACGGAGGACCCGTCGCCTGCGCCGCACGCCGAACGCGAAGCCCAGGAGGCCGATGGCCACCCAGCTCGGCGCGCTCGAGACACCCCGCCGGAGCGCACATCCGAAACCGCTCCCGAAACTGAGCGCGTTGGCGAGCGGCGATCCAGTCGCGATGGCGGGCGCCGAGCCCGAGCTGCCTTTGCGCGGCGCGCGCGGCGCCGGCGGACTCACGACGAGGTCTTTCTCGTCGAGCAGGCTCGCTTCGGCGAGGCTCGGATCGACGATGGGGATGAGACTTCGACGAGTGCGCGCGCAGGTCGCGTCGCAGCCCTCGGCGGAGTCCGGCACCAGGAAGGCGTCGGAGAAACCGCGGCGGTGCGCCTTGAAGTCCCCGAACGTCTGCACCGTCGCCGACTCGGGCACGAACGAAGCGAGCTCGGACCCGAGCAAGCTCCGGAGCTCGTTGGTCGCATCCCCGTGGCGGCGCCCCTCGCTCCAGGGTCGCGCAACGCGCGGACCCGAACCGGTGTCGCGCGTCGCGAGCGGCAGGTGGAGACCCGAGCTGACGAGCCAGACCAAGAGCTCGCGCCCTTCTTCGACGGGGGCATCCGTGGGCTCTTCGTAGGGGTAGTAGGGGAGCGGGCTGTCGAACGACAGGCGCAGCGTTCGGCTCACGAGACCGGCCGCTTCCTCCTTCTTCTGCTTCTTGCCTTCGTAGCGCAGCGCTACGAAGAAGAAGCCGCGCCTCACGTAGCGCTCGATCCATTTCTGGCCGGCCTCGGTGGCTCGGAATTGGTTCTTCTTGAGCCAATCGGCCAGGGCCTTGGCGTCGGTCGCGCTGAGCACGAAGCTCGTGAAGTCACCGATGCGCTTCTTCTCGAGGACGGTGACGGCCGGCGCGGCGCCGCCGGGTGCGCCGCGCCCGAAGCCCTCCCCACTGCCCTTGCCGCCCACCCGTCCGTCGAACGCTCCGGGCGTCTCGAGCAGCGTGTGGCCGAAACGCGTCTCCAGTTGGTCGAACGGCGCGGTCTTCACCTCGCCGACCTCGGCCCGAGACGGCGTCGGGACGATGAACCCGAACGGCAGCTCACCCGTGTTGGTGAAACGCACCTCGCGTACGAAGTGCTGGCGGTGGCCCGCGGCGTCCCACAGGATGAGCGTGCGCTCCTGGTCGAGCCGGGGTGGCGCCTTCACGCGAAGGCTCGGCACGAACATGCCGCAGGCTCGAGCCTCCCGCGACGGAGTGAGGCAGGAGAACCACGCGAGCGCGACGATGCAGAGCAGCGCCAGACGAAGACTCGCACGAAAGAGGTGCCCGATGCGGGTGCTCATGGGCGAGAGGGTGGCTCAGAACCCGCACGCCGTCACTCCTGCCCTGCCGCCACGCGCCGAGCTCGCTCCGAGCCTGTCGAAAACCGCCCCGCGCTCACGTAGCCTCGACGCATGGACCAGCTGGACCGCTCGAGCACCCGCCTGTGGAAGCTCATCGAGGCCCGCGCCAAGACCGGCGCCGACATCGACCAGATCGATCAGCGCATCTGGGACCTGTTCGGCGAAGACTGGACGGTGATGTTCACCGATCTCGCCGGCTTCTCGCGCAACGTGGCCGAGTTCGGGATCATCCACTTCTTGCAGGTGATCTGGGAGCACCAGGTTCTGCTCCGCCCCATCGTGTTCGAGCACGACGGCCTCCTGCTCAAGACCGAAGGGGACAGCTTGATGCTGCTCTTCCGGCGCCCGCGCCGCGCGGTCGAGTGCGCTCTCGCGATGCAGCGAGCGTGTGCGCACGTGAACCAGCGTCGCCGACCGGAGGATCAGATCCTGCTCTGCGTCGGCATCGGCACGGGTCGCGTGCTGCGGATCGGGGACGACGACGTGTGGGGCCGCGAAGTGAACGCGGCCAGCAAGCTGGGCGAAGACACCGCCAAGGCCGGCGAGATCTTGCTGACCCGAGCGCTCCGCGAAGCGCTCGGGGACGATCCCGGTTACGCGTTCGAGCCCATCGGCAAGGTGACGGGCTCCGACGAGTGCTTCCGGCTGCTGGCCCCCGGCGCTTGAGCCTGGGGCGCGGCGTGGCTCACCAGGTGCAGCCGTAGCTGCTCATGGCGGTCTTGGCCGTCTCGAGCGCCTGCTTGCAGCCCTGGGCCATGCCCGACTTGGTGGTGGGGTTCGAGGCCAGGTTCTTGTAGGTCTCGCGGGTCTTCTTGAAGCTGTCTTCCATGGCGGGACGCGCGACGGCCGGCACCTTCTCCTTCAAGCACTTCTCGTACTTGGTCAGGTACTCGTCGCACTCCGGCACGCCCGTCTCACCGCCGCCGGCGGCGGAGCTGGTGGAGCCGCTGCTCGAGGACTCTTCCTTCTTCTTGCAGGCCAAGAGCGCCGTCACCACGCACACCATCCCCAGCCCAACGGTCAAACGAGACAATCGCATCGATGAACCCTCCGAAGCCGGCGAGCATAGTCGGAAGTCCTCCACCGGCGATAGAGCGATCGCCCCGGCGCAGAATTCACCGGTCTTCCGCCCGGGCCCGAGTTCCTGATGGCTCTCGCGGCCGAGCAGCCGTAGAAGGCGATCGTGGGTCTAGCGCCGAAGCGCGTGGTCTTCGTCACCGGGAAGGGCGGCGTCGGTAAGAGCAGCGTCGCCGCTGCACTCGCGCGAGCCGAAGCCGACCGGAGCGGGAGCGCGGTTCTGGTCGAGTTCGAAGACGCCGCCGGCGCCCAGCGCGCCTTGGGAACCGAGCGCGAAGGCGTGAGCTCCCTCGTCGTCGAATACCTCGACGCGCTCTCGACCTCCATCGCCGGGATGCTTGGCAGCAAGCTCCTCGGCAAGCTCGTGGTCAAGCAGAGGACGCTCAAGCGCGTGCTCCAGGCGGTGCCCGCGGTGCGCGAGCTCGTAGCCCTCGACCGCGTGCGGAGCTTGGCGAAGGGGAGCGGCGGTCGGGTCTTCGTCGATCTCCCGGCCACGGGCCACGCGGTGGACTGGCTGCGCGTCCCCAGCATGGCCGAACGGTTCCTCCACGTGGGCCCCGCGGCCAAGATGTGTCGCGCCATCCAAGACGAGGTGCTGTCCGACGAACGGAGCGCGCTGGTCGTCGTTTCCACGGCCGAGCCGGTCGTCGCCGCCGAAACCCGCGAGCTGGTCTTTCGCTTCGAGCACGAGCTCGGACGGAAACCCGACCTGGTGGTGGTGAACCGCGTTCCCCGCAAGCCGACCCGCGACGAGCTCTCGGGCGCAAGAGCGGCCGCCGCGCGTGATGCGGCCTGGGCGCCGCTCGCGCACGGGCAGAGGACGCGGAGATCGGCGCCGACGCCGTGCTGGCACTGACTGCGCTCGGCAGCATCGACGGCGCGCGCGTCGTGGAAATCCCCGAGCTCTTCCGGGACCCCGGCGCCCGGGAGCTCGCGGGGTTCTTGGAGGCGCGCGCGTGACGACCCGGGCGGCGCTGACCGTGGTCGTGGGTGGGGGCGGCGTGGGCAAGACCACCACGTCCGCGGCGCTCGGGCTCGGGCTCGCGCGGCACGGCCGGCGCACGCTGGTCGTGACCGTCGATCCGGCCCGGCGCCTCGCCGACGCGCTCGGCGTGCGCATCGGCATCGAGGCGTGTCCCATCCAGGTCGACGGCACCGAGCTCTTCGCGCGCATGCCCGACGCTCGTGGGTCGGTGGACCTGTTCGTGAACTGGCTGTTCGACGACCCCGCCGCGCGGGAACGCGTGTTCCAGAACGGAATGTACCGCGAGCTGTCCAGCGCTCTCGCCGGCGTACACGAGCTCATCAGCGTCGCCTTCATCGATCACGAGCTCGGCTCGGGCCGCTACGACGAGGTGGTGCTCGACACGGCGCCCTCGCGGCACGCCCTCGAGTTCTTGGACTACCCGGGGCGGCTCGGCCGCATGCTGGAAGCGCGGACGCTCGAGTGGATGGTGGGGCTCTCCAAGCTCGCTGGCGCCACCATCGAGGATCGCCCGGACGAACGCGGCCTGCTCGCCTGGGGGCGAAAGCGCGTCGGACATCTGGTCTCGAACCTCGTGGGGGTGAAAGCGATCCGAGACATCGCCGCACTGTTTTCCGAGTTCCTCCCGGTGCGCGAGAAGTGGCTGGGGCTCGTGCACAGCGTGGAGCGGCGCATCCACGCGCGCTCGACGCGTTACGTGATCGTCACCGGACCGTCGGGGAGCTCCCTCGACGACGCCGAGTTTCTGCTGGGTGAGCTCTCGGAGCGTTCGCTCGCTCCGGCCGCGCTGCTCCTGAACCGCGCCGTTGAGCGCACGCCGGATTGGCTCGGGAGCTTGCATGCCCGTCGCGCGGAAGAGCCGAGCCTCGACGCGGCCCTCGGCGCTTATCAGGAAGAGTATCGCGCCCGGGCGGCCCAAACCGAGCACGCCCTCGAGCGCCTGAAAGGTCTCACGCGCGCGAAAACACCGCTCGTGGCGCTGCCCACCCTGCGCACCAGCGACCCGCACGAGATCCTGGTGACGCTCGCCTCCGAGCTCGCAGGCACGGCGCTCGCGCGAGCGCCGTGATGCACTACTTGGCGGCGGCCTTCAGGCTCGCTTCCAGGGATTCCGCGGCCATCTTCTTGTAGTCCGCGGCGGTGCGACCGGGCAGCAGGAACGCGAGCTCGAACGCTTCGTTGGAGGTGCCCACCGAGGGACCGGCCGCCGGCCAACAGCGATACTCTTTGATCCAACCTGCGAAGGCCTTCTTCAGCTTCGCGTCCTTCTTGCAGACGTCGGCGACTGCATCGAGACCCGCGACGCAGACCGGAAGCCCGCCGCCGGCGAGAGCGTCGGGCCCGCTCGCCGCGAGCACCTTGCCCGTCCAGCGGTCCTTCGGCAGGGTCGCGGTGAGCGTCGCGCCGCAAGCCTTGCCAGCTTTCTTGGCGGCCTCGCCGAGCTTCGCTTCGCCCTTCTTCCACTCGGCTTCTTCTTCCTTGCTGAAGGCCGCGGGCGCGGGCGCCTCGGCAGGCGCAGCCGATGCTTTCGGCGCCGGCGCCGGCGTCTCGGCCGGAGTCGCCGAGAGCTCGGGTGCCTCGCTCTTGGCGCTCTCGGCGGGCGGCGTGGCCTCGGGTGCCGCGCTCTCCGCTGGCGGAGTTTCTCCGGCAGAAGAGGCGGGCGGCGTCGAGGAGCCGCAGGCCAGGGTGAGGTTCGAAACCACGAGGAGGCTGAAGCCGATGCGCATGGGCAGACTTCTCGCATTCGACGCCGGGGATGGCAAGCCTCCGTCCCCTCTTGTGGTGAAACCCCCATCGGGGTCTGCTCCGGAGCATGAAGAGCCTTGCCCCTGCCAGCGCGAAGCGCGTGATCTCGGACCTCCAGGCGCTCCGGCGCCTCAGCGAAGACGAACGCGGCGCCCAGCGGGTCGCGTGGGGGCCCGTGTGGCGCAAGGCCCGCGCCTGGTTCAGCGAGAAGGTCGAGCGCGAGGTGGGCGTCGGCGTCACACGGGACAGCGCAGGCAACCTCTGGGCGACACTGCCTGGCCGCTCGAAGCAGAGCATCATCGTCGGCAGCCACCTCGACTCGGTCCCCGGCGGAGGCTGGCTCGACGGTTGCCTCGGGGTGCTCGGCGGACTCGAAGTCTTGAGGCGCTACGCCGCGCTCGGTGAGCCACCGCCCGTGACGCTTCATCTCGTGGACTGGGCAGACGAAGAAGGCGCCCGCTTCGGTCGTAGCCTCACCGGCTCGGCCGCCGCGGCCGGGACGCTGGACGCGAAGAAGGAGCTGTCGCACCTGGTCGATCGCAACGGCGTCGCGCTACCCGCCGCGCTGAAGGAGAACGGGATCGAGCTCGGCCGCATGCGCCGCGCCAAAGCCGAGCTCGATCGACTCGCCGCGGCCATGTACCTCGAGCTCCACATCGAGCAGGGGCCAGTGCTCGAATCACTGAAGAAGCCCGTGGGCGTCGTGCTCGGAACGATGGGCGTCGAGCGGCACCAGCTCCGCTTCGTGGGCCAAGCCGCCCACTCGGGCGCAGCCCCGCTGCACCTCAGGAAGGACGCGTTCCTCGCGGCCGCCGAGTTCGCGCTGGAGACCGAAAAGCTGGCCATTTCACTGTCCGGCAAGACGCCTCGAACGCGCGTGGTGGCCACGGCAGGAGTCGTGAAGGTCGAGCCGAATTTCGTTACCGCCGTGCCGGGCGCCACTGACATCTCCATCGACCTTCGGGCGCTCGACGCCAAGATCCTCGCGCGCATGTTGGCGGGCGCGAAGAAGGCCTCGCGAGCCGCCGCCAAGAAGCACCGCGTGGAGGTGAGTTGGAGCCCGCTCATCCGCATCACGCCTCGCTTGTTCGACGAGACGCTCATGGGCTTCGTGAGAAAGAGCGTGAAGGAGGTGACCGGCAGCGCACCCGAGCTCCCCTCGGGGCCGCTCCACGACGCGTCGGAGATGGCGGGCGTCTTGCCGACGGCCATGGTCTTCGCCCAGTCCTCGCCCGGCATCAGCCACACGCGGCTCGAGGACACGCCACTGCCCCACCTCGACAAGGCGATTCGGGCCTTCTTGCTCAGCGCAGATCGCGCTGTCGCGCACCTCGCGCGGGCTTGAGCGACGCGGGCGCGCAGCGAGTCGGACATGAATGCCGCACGCAAAGCACGCACCGTTGCCGCTATCATGAGGCCGTGGCCGTGGTTCGGCGCGACGCTGCTCGCGAGCCTGACGGCGAGCGCCACGCCGGATCCTCCCAAGCACGTTCGACTACGCTACGAGCTCGCCGGCGCCGAAGGCTGCCCGGATCGCGCCGAGCTCGAAGGCGCCGTCGAAGCCGAGCTCGGGTACCCGCCGTTCAGCGACACCGCCGAAGAGCTCTTGTTCGTGAAGATCTCCGAGCGCTCGGGAACGCTGGAGGCTCTGGTGCAGCTCAAGGACCGTTCGGGCGCGGTGCAGGGGGAGCGCAATCTGAGCTCGGCCGCGGGAAACTGCGGAGAGCTCGCGCGCACGCTGGCGCTCGCCGTCGCCATCGCCATCGACCCCGTGCGCGCGAATCAACCGAAGCCACCCAAAGCTGCGGCCGAACCCGCGCCGAAGCCCGAGCCGCCGCCGCCAGCCCCCGAACCCGCGCCGAAGATCGAAACGCCAGCTCCAGCGCCAGCGCCCGAAAAACCCAGTGAGCCGTTCCGCGCGCGCGTCGCGGGCGGCGCACGCCTCGCGTTCGGTATCGCGCCGGCTCCGGCGCCCGGCATTTGGATCGCCGGGGGGCTCGGCAAGCGCGCCTACTCGCTCGACGTCGAGGGCAGGGCCACCTTCGCCGTGGAACACGAGGTGCCAGACGGCAAGGTCAGCGCCTCGACGCTCACCGCCAGCTTGCTGCCGTGCCTTCAGTTCGGAGTGCTGCACACGTGCGCCAGCGCTACGCTCGGCGCGCTCCAGGGGTCTGGCCAAGACGTCGATCGACCACGCAAGGCCACGACGGTGTACGCCGCGGCGGGTGCCCGGGCCGGCCTGGAAGTTCCGCGGGGCAGCGCGCTCGTGTTCGTGGCCGACCTGGATCTGGACGCGAATCTCACGCGCACCACGCTCCGCATCAACGACCGGGAGGCCTGGTCGTCGCCCCCAGTCGCCTTCGGCAGCGCGCTCGGCCTACGCGGTCGCTTCTGAAAATCTCTCACAAATCCCAACGGTTGAAAGATTTCCCCGGAAGCCGTGACGGATTCGGCAGTCCCAGGCCAAATGTGGGGTGTGGCTGGGCTGAGTGAAGTCTCCGGCACGGGTCTGGAGTTCGAAGCGCTGTTTCGCGCCGAGCTCGGCTACGTGTGGAAGACGCTGGAGCGCCTGGGAGTTCCGAGCCGCGACGTGGAAGACGTGGCCCACGACGTCTTCGTCGCCGTGTACCGCAACTTCACTCACTACGATCGCACCCGTCCCATCCGACCGTGGCTCTGCGGGTTCGCCTACCGCACGGCCTCCGACTACCGGCGTCTGGCCCGCAATCGATACGAGCGCACTGCACACGACGGAGACATGGACGCGCCGGAAAGCGATCGTGCGGCGCGGCGCATCGAAGCGCGTGACCTCGCTCTACGCGCGCTCGATCGCGTCGAGCTCGAGCGCCGCGTGGTCCTGATGATGCACGACATCGACGGGCACGGGGCACCCGACATCGCTCGGGAGCTGGAAATCCCCGTGAACACGGTCTACTCACGCTTACGCTTGGCTCGCGACGAATTTCGTCGCGCGGTGGACGAACTCCAACGAGGTGCTGCATGACCGAGCTCTCTCCTTTGGCCCCGGAGCTCCAGGCACTGCTCGACGCCGAGCGCGAGCGTCCAGGCCCTGATGCGGCGACCGTGGACCGCGTGTTCTCACGCGTCGCCAGCAGCATCGCCGTGCTGCCTCCCGGCGGAGGGGACGGAGGCGGTGGAGGGCCAGCGCCCGAAGGTACGATGCCCAGCCCGGCGAACACGCTTCCGCCGGCCGCGGCGCCCTTGGGTGCGACGGGCGGGCTGTTCGCGAGCCTGGCCAAGCCGGCCGCCATCGCAGCCATCGCGTTCTCCGGCGGGGCGCTCCTCGGTGGGTCGGTCATGGCGCGCTACGACGCCCGGCCCGCCGCCATCGTGCGCACGCCACCGAAGATCGTGATCGTCGCCACGCCCTCGGCCCCCTCACCGCTCCCGGACCAGGCCGCCCCCGGCGCCTCCGAGCTCGAATCGGAGGCGAAACCGGCGCAACGAACGGCAGCAGGAAACAGCAAGGCAGGCGCGGAACCCGCCGGCCGAGACATCGACCTGGGAAAGGAACGGGCGCTCTTGGCCACCGCGCGAACGGCACTCTCGAAGGGAGACGGCGCCGCAGCGCTCGCGGCCCTCGACCGCCACGCAGCGCAGTTCCCCAACGGTCGCCTGTCCGAAGAGCGCGCGAGCTTGCGCGTTCAGGCCCTGCTCCTCAAGGGCGATCGGAGCGCCGCTCAGCGCGAGGCGGACGCCTTCAAGTCGAAGTTCCCAAAGAGCCTGCTCAAAGGCGCCGTCGAAAAATCCATCGAGCAGGAGTGACGGAAAGAGGACGCTGCTCCCAAACGCCAGTCGAACGAGACGACGCGACGCTCGGCTCGCGGAGAACGAACATGAAGAAGCTCACGATCACCCTTGGCTCCATGCTGCTCCTCAATGGCTGCCTCTTGGAGCAAGACCTCGGCAAGAACGACCAGAAGGCGAACGGGACCGGTGGCAGCGGCGGTTCGGCGGCGGCAGCCGGCTCGAGCGGCGCCGGCGGAAGCTCTGCGACCGGCGGCAGCGGCGGCTCGGCAGCGGGCGGCAGCGGCGGCTCGGCAGCGGGCGGCAGCGGCGGTCGGCCGCGGGCGGCAGCGGCGGCTCGGCCGCGGGCGGCAGCGGCGGCTCGGCAGCGGGCGGCAGCGGCGGTTCGGCCGCGGGCGGCAGCGGCGGCACTGGCAGCGGTGGGACCGGCAGCGGTGGAACCGGCACCGGCGGAGCGGGCACCGGCGGAACGGGCGGCTCGAGCCCCGGCTACGACATCGTCGCCGCCGGCCTGTACTTCAGCAGCGTGAAGGTCAGCGGCAACGACGTCTACTGGACCACGACCGGAGATCTCAGCACGGGCAACTACACCTACGGCATGCTGGTGAAGCGAGCCAAGAGCTACACGTGGCCCGGCAGCGGTTCGCCCGAAGGCACCAAGGCGGGCGACATCCAAGGTGCCGGTCGCACCGTGCTCTTGGATGGCAACGCCGCCTACGTCTGGTTCTCTCAGATCATCCCAGGCTGGAAAGGCGGCGGAGCGACCAAGGTCACGTTCGGGCAGGACACCGGCAAGTCGTTCCTGGACTTGGTCGGTCCGGGCGTGCCCGCCTACCAGCCGAGCGGCGACAACCTGATCGCGACTGACGCGACCTACCTCTACTTCCTGTGCGACAAGTACTTCTTCGACCGTGGCATCTGTCGCTATCCGAAGAACCCGACCAGCGGCGCCCAGTTCGAGCTCGTGGTGGACGATCCGCCGGACACCATCAGCAACATCGGCGTGAGCGCCACGCACGTGTACTTCACCACGTGGAACAGCCTCGAGCGCATCGCGCTCGGCGCCCAACCGAGCGCTCAAGAGGCAGTCGGTACGCTCACGGGCAGCGCGAGTTCGATGGTGGTGGCAGGCTCCGACGTGTTCGTGCTCGCGACCGACTCGAACGGCGTGCAGCTACACCTGACGAAGTTCGCGGGTGGCGCGGGCCCCGGCGTGGATCTCCACAGCGAAGCTGGGTACTCCGGGTCGCTGGTCGTGAAGGATGGCTTTGCCTACTTCGCCAACACGTCCCAAAAGACGATCTCGAAGATCCCCACCGCTGGCGGCACGCCGAGCGTGGTCGTGGATCTCTCGAAGAGCAAGTACCACCCCGGCGACTTCGACGTCGACGACAGCCACGTCTTCGTCGCCTCGCTGGCCGACGGCGGCCAGCCCCTGGCCGATCTGATCCATCGCGTTCCCAAGTGAGGTCGTTCAGACTCCGTCACGACGTCCGGGGCCCGCCGCGAGCGGGCCTCGGCGTTTTGTCTTCGCAGCGGCCGCCGTGCCCGCGCACCATGGACGACCGCCCACGCGCGCTTTGGTACGCTCGGCGTCATGCCGCGTCGAGCTTGCTGGATGTCGTGTGCGCTGGCGCTCACCGCGTGCCCCAAGCACGAGCCGGCGGCCGTGGAGCCTCGCTCCGTGGCGACCGCTTCGACTCCGGCACCAAGTGCCGAGCCCGCCGAGGGCACCACACCAGCTCCGCCCTCGAGCGCCGGGGAGGCACCGAGCGCCGCTCCGCCCGCAATCAGCGAACCGAGCAGCATCGGGGACACGACCTGCGCTTCCGACACCGATTGTGCCATCACCACGCGCGCGGACTGTTGCGAGTGCTGCGCGAGCCAGCCCATGGCCACCAGCGGCGCGTGGCTCGATTGGCGCGAAGGCCAATGCAAGAAAACGCGCTGCGAGCCATGCGGCAAGGTGAAGTGCCGCTGGTTCGAGCCGGCCAGCGCGTTCCGCGCGCGCTGCGTCGAGCGATCCTGCGTGCTCGAGCGCCAGCCCTGAACGTGACGGACGCATCGCGGCATCCAACGACGACGCCCCCTCCCGACGAGCGAGAGGGGGTGCCGTGTCGGCCCTGGATTCGAGCGCCGAGCGCGGAGACTCACTGCGTGACCCTCGCGCGAACGCTCAGCGACTGACCCGTGGTGGGTCCGGCAATGCCGGCGCACACGAAGAAGCTTCCGGTCAGCGTGGAGTCCGCTCCGATGCCGTCGCCCGTCGCACCGTCTCCGCTGGCGTTCAACACCTCGCTACCGTTGTACGAAACGCTGAGCGTCATCGCTTCCGCCGAGTCCTCGTGGAAGTCGGGACAGCACGTCGTGCCGCTGCAGGTCACCGCGGCGCTCGCGTCCACGTTTCCGTCGACGCGACTCGCGGCCTTGAACCACGGGCAACTCGAGGCGTTGCCGGCCGTGAGCGTGAGGCTCGCTGCGTTGGTCGGGGCCAGACCGCCGACGTTGTCCACCTTGAGCGCGTCGACCTGGAGCGTGTTGTACTTCACGTGGGCGGTGACGTTGCCGCTCGGTGCCGCTGGGTGAATGCCCGCATTGGCCGTGGCGTGGGTCGGGTACGTGCACTGCACGTTCGGAGCGCGGGTCGGCGCTTCGCCCGCCAGCGGCATCCCGGCCTCGTCCAGTCCCAGGATCTCGCGCCGCAAGTCTTCGGCCGGTTCGAAGGGCTGTTCGACGTTCATGAGCTGGAGCTGGTAGGCAAAGGCGTCGAACGCGAGCCGCAGCGCCTGGGGCGAGAGCGGCGTGAGCTCGGCGGTGGCGAGGCGTTCCAGGCTGGTGATGGCGACTTCGACCAAGGGGTGCCCCTTCCAGCGACGGTCGTGCACGCTCGGCCCCTCCCTCGAGAGCTCGACCTCTTTCGCGAGCGCGATCAGATTGGCCATGTCCACACTGCTGAACTTCGCGTCCCGCGTTTCGCTCCGCCCGAGGACGTAGACGCTACGAACCTCGGTCTCGGCGAGACTGAGCACGCTCTTGGTCGGAGTGCCGTCGAGTCGGGCGAGCTCCACTCGCCATTCGGGAGCGGGCGGGTCACCGAGCTGGGTGGAGCCGTTCGGATCGTTCGCCGGCGTGGCGGGGATGCGCAGCGCGCTCAGCCGGTACTTCGCGGTCCTTCCGAAACCACGCAGCACCAGGATCGCGTCCAGCGTGTCGCTGGTCTTTTCGAGATCGAAGATCTCGGCGTGAACGTCCGGGTCGAGGTCGAAGGCCAGGGCCAGGACCTTGGTTTCGGGACCCCCGACCGCGGCGCCGCCACCACCGGTTCCTTGGGGCGCGCCGCCAGCTCCGCCGGCCCCACCGGCGCCGATGGCCCCGGCGTTCCCGCCGGCGCCAACGTCCGCGGTTTCCGCCTCGCCTGCGCTACAGCCAAGCGGCAGAGCGCAAGCAACGAGCCAAATGAGACGACGAATGAAGGGCGTAGACATGGTTCTCTCCTGTTCAGTGTTGTTGTAAAGAAACCCACATCAGTACGTTCTGATGTGGATGCATGTGTATTACGACGCACGTACCCACACGGAAGTTCCCGGAGGCGGACGATTTCGTCATCCCCTGGAAATCGTTTCTGCCCGCGCCCGGGTCCGCCGGAATCCGCCGGAGGTAGGGCCCCCCGGAAGCGAGCCGAGTTCAGAAGCCACGGGCTCGGGTGGCGCGGACGTCCGTGGATCCCGGACGGAGTTTCCCCCCCGGGGGCCGGAGCCCCGACGCGAGTCGCCTCGCGCGCGCGGCTCGTGCCGGAACGCCCCGCGGCTACTTGCCCTTGAAGCGCCGGCTCAGGGCGTCGAGCTCTTGGCGACGGGTCTCGAGCAGCTGCTTCAGGACCGGGCCGAGGTGCGCCCCGACGTCGGAGTCGCTGTATCCCGTGGACTTCAGCACCAGGTCGTAGAGCTCGCGAGTCGTCTTGTCGACGGGCAGCATGATCACGGAGGACGACAGGTAGGCGTCCAGCAGCGCGCGGATCAGCGCCGAGACGTTCACGCCCTGCTGGACCAGAGTTTCGTGCTGCGACTCGAGCACGTTGACGTTGATGCGCCTGCTCGGTCCGTCGAGGTGATCACTCAACGGCTCCACGGTGGTTTTGCGCCGCCGGCCTACCATGTGGGGAGTATCGCCCAAACGAGCCCGCAGGCGAACCACCGTCTTGGAAATGGAACCGACCGAGCGCCCGCTTTCCCGTGCTAGCCTCCGCCTCGCTCGATCGGGCCGCGACCGCTCGAGCGGAGGTGCCCCGATGCGACGAGCGATGTTGGGTCTGGCGATCGGCTGCTTGCTGTTTTCGGGCGCGGCGAACGCGCATGACGGGCGCCCGCGCTTCGTGTCCGGACCGTTCGCCGCCCACACGGGGAGCGACAGCGTCAGCGTGGCACGCTCCGCATTGGCGACGACGCTGGCGGGCGGCGAAGCCGAGCTCGCTCACGCACGGACCACTCGCGTCGCCGGCCGTGACCGTGTGGTCCGCTTCCAGCAATTGCACCGAGGCGTGCCGGTGGCGTTTCGGGGCGCCAGCGTGGTGTTGCAGGGCAACGGCGCGCCGCTCTACGCGGTGACGCGGGTCGAAGCGGTGCTCCCGGACACCACGCCTGCCATCGACGCCTCGGTCGCCGCCGATGCGGCCGGACGCGCCCTCGGCAGCGCGACGACTGGGTCCGACGCGAGACTCGCCATCGTGCCGGTGAATGGCGTGGCGACGCTCGCCTACGTGGTCTATCCGAGCGCCCGCTCCCTCGGCATACCGTGGGCGCCAGTGGTCTTGGTCGATGCCCGCTCGGCGCGCTTGCTCGGCGGCTGGAACGCCGCCGTCTCGGCGGGGGCCGCCAAGGTCTACCCCGCGAACCCCGTCGCCTCGCCCAACCTCGTCGACGTCGTCTTGCCCGTCGGCGCCGGCGTCACGACGCTGGAGAACGAGCGGGTCAAGTCGCTGAACTGCATCGACACGAAGCAGGTCAAGCCCGTGAACTTCATGGGCCTGAACTTCAATGCCCACGTCTGTGACCTGTTGCAGACCGCCACGGCCGATGTGAACGGTGATTTCCCGCAGGCACCGGGCGGCGACACCGAGCCCGAAGACGCGTTCAGCGAGCTCAGCATGTTCTATCACGTGAACCAGGGCTACGCGTTCTTCCAAGCGCTCGGCATGAGCGATCTCGACACCAAACCTCTGCCCACGATTTCGAACTTGCGACTCCCCGACGGCTACCAGTCGACGGATCTCGCCAAGATGGCCAACCCCAACCTCCCGCTGGTGCCGTTCCAGAACGCGTTCTTCGCGCCGGCCAACCCGATCTTCTCGAGCATCTTCGGTCTGCCCGGCTCGGCCATGTGGTTCGGCCAAGGCCCGCTCCGCGACTACTCGTACGACGGCGACGTCGTGTACCACGAGTTCACCCACGCGGTGGTCGATCACACGCTGAAGCTCGTGGGCAACTGGCACGCCGATGCCCAGGGCCTGGTGGACTCGCCCGGTGCCATGAACGAAGCGCTCGCCGACTTCTTCGCCGCCGTGATCACGGGCGACTCCAAGATGGGCGAATACGCCGCCAAGGATCTGGCCCCGGGCCTCACGGCCATTCGCGACCTTTCCAACGACCTGACGTGTCCCGCCAATCTGTCGGGCGAGGTCCATTCGGATTCGCAGTTCTGGTCGGCCGGGCTCTGGAAGGCCCGTTCCGCCCTGGCACCGGCGGCTCGCAGCAAGTTCGATCAAGCACTGTTCGACGTGATGGCAGCGGCGCCGGGCGGCGACCTGGGCTTCGAGGACCTGAGTGAGCTCTTCGTCGAGTCGGTGAAGGCCGAAATCGATCAGACGGCGGCCGACGCCCTCTCCCAGGAGCTGAAGCAGCGGGGCGCGCTCCCCGCGTGCCAGCGTGTGCGCGAATGGGCGGGCCAACCGCTCAGCGGCACCGACAAGTTCATGGGCAACGCGCTCATCGCGCCCGGGCTCCGGAGCGCGCTCGGCAGCCTGCCCTACGCGCCAGGCGTGCTGCAATTCCACGTGGCGGTTCCCGCCGCGACGACGCTCAATGTGCAGTTCACCCAGGTCAAGGTGTCGAGCAGCTCGAACCTACCGTTCTTGCAGGGCACACCGTTCGCGCCGAAGCTGCTCGTGCGCTGGGGTGATGAGCCCATTCGCTTCAGCTACGATCCGGACTTCGCCGCGACGAGCGACGCGCTGGTAGACGTCAGCTTGGCGTCGAACACCGGCACGGCCGTGCTGGAAGTCCCCGCGGGCACCACCAGCGCCTACGTCATGATCGTCAACGCGGGCGACCAAGACGGCGGCTACAAATCCCTCGCGTTCGAGTTCAGCGGCACGCCCGACGCGGGCCCCGCCGACGGAGGCGACGACGCCGGGACGGACGCCGGAACCGGCGGCAGCGCCGCGAAGAAGGCGGACTCCGGCGGCGACGACGGCTGCGGCTGTCGAGCGGCGGGAAGCGCAAGAAGCGGCTGGACGTTGGCGCTCGGAGCGCTCGCGCTCGGTGCTCTGGTCGGGCGACGGCGACGCATGCGCGGCTGACGTCCCGTCCGAGGCGCTCGCCTACGTGTAGGTCCAGCGCCGACCTTCGTGAGACGCGCGTTCCGAGAACCGTTCGTGGGCGACCCGCGAACGGTTCGGGCGCGGCTGTCTGCCTTGCGATCCAGCGATTTCCTCGCGAATCCGCGCTGCGGGCCCTTGGCCTGTCGCTTGCTGAAGGAACCCTCGGACGCGCAACGGAGCGCGCTTCGAGGAGGAAAGAATGAGGAGTGTATTCGTCGGCGCGGTGGGTTCGATGGTCTTGTCTCTTTTCGCGCTCGCGGGTTGCGCGTCGAAGAGCGGCGGCGGTTCGGGTGAAGAAGACGCCTGCGTGCCGAACGAGACTGCGAGCTGCGTGGGTCCGAGCGGCTGCTCCGGAGTCCAGGTCTGCAATGCCGACGGGACGGCCTTCTCGAACTGCGCTTGCATCGGCAGCGGGGACCTGCCCGGTAGCGGCGGCTCCCCCGGCGGCGGCGGCTCGCCGGGCAGCGGTGCCTCGTCGGGTAGCGGCGGTTCGGGAGGCAACGTGTGCACCGAGACCAGCAGCGAATGCACTACCAACGGCGAGTGCTGCAACTATCAGGCGGGGCACGGCTTCTGCGTCAGCTACGCGACGAGCACCGTGTGCGCGGATTCGTGCGTACAGGACTCCGACTGCAAGAGCGGGTGCTGCGCGGAGCTCGACAACGGAAAGAAGGCGTGCGGCCCGGCTTCGGCGTGTACGACCGCTGGGATCGGCGACCCGTGCGACAGCGACGCCGATTGCGCCGAGGGCGCCTGCAATGGCTCTTGGTGCACCACGACCTGCTCGACCAACGTCGACTGCGGCTTCAACTCGGCAGGCCAGTTCAACTGGTGCATGAACACGGACGCGGGCAGCGCCATGTGCTTCCCCGGCTGCAGCTCCGCCTCGTGCGCGGCCTATCCCGGCTCGTCCTGCCAGACCTACACGGCCACCAACGGCGCGGCCGCGAAGATCTGTAGCTTCTGAGCCATCGAGCGGGCCGCAACGCCGTCCGCCGATGTCGAACGTGCGGAGCGTCGCGGCTCACGGGCAAGCGTGGGACTCGATGCCGTCGATGGCGATGTTCGCGGCGTCCTTGCCGGCGCCCCCGCGGCACACGATGACGTACCGGGTCGGGCTACCGATGGCCACGTTGTCGGTCTGGGGACCGCCGAGCGTCACACCGGTCACCGCGTTCCACGAGCCGACGTCGGCGCCCGTGGCGCTGTGGAAGACCTGGTAGTACCAGCCGTTCTGACAACCGGCTCCGATGCAGATGTCGTTCTTGCACGCCGGGTCGCTGGAGCTCTGACCGCCGTCCGGTCGCGCCGTGATGGCGATGGGGTCGAGGTTCGCCACGACGCCGAAGTCGGCCACGATGCAGCTCGTCACGTTCACGCCTTTCACGTTGGAGAACGAGCAGCTCACGCACGCGAGGTAGGCGAACGTGCCGTCCGTCGCGGTCGCGTTGCCGGCTTCGCACACCGGCGCACCAGTCGTCGTTGGAGGCGTCGCCGGCGCGGTGACCGCCGGGTTCCGCGGGGGACAGCACACTCCGGCCTTGCAGCTCTTCGGTGAATCGCAGGGCGCGCAGCTCACGGACGCCCCGCAGCCGTCGTCGTATTGACCACACTGGTGTTGGCTACAGGGGCTCTGCGGCGTGCAACACGAACCATTGAAACAGACCTGCCCACCGCTACAGCCGTTGCAGGCTCCGGTGCCCCCGCCCCCACCCACACCTCCGCTCGCGCTCGTGCCGCCGCTGCTCGTGCCACCGCTACAGCCGCCGTCGCTCCCCCCAGCGCCACCCGTCGGGCTGTCCCAAGCGCCGTCGCTCGGCACGTGGTGGTCGGCGCCCGCGTCGAGATCGCCCGCGCCGCTGCGACAGCGGAGATCGGCGGCACACACGAAACCGTCCGGACACTCGCTCTTCGAGCCCGGCGTCTTGCAGGTGTATTGCCCGTCCGCGAAGTCGCTCGACACGCAGGCGACGAAGGGCCCGAAAAGCAGCAGCCACTCTACGCGGAAACCCCGGAGCATGAGCAGGCTCAGATTAGCACGGGGCGCCGAGCACACCGACGTAGAGCACCGCGTCGGTCGGCCCGAGGGGCAGGGCCCGAGCGATCTCGCGTTCGAAGAAGCCGCCGAGGGGCAAGGTGCAGAGCCCCACGCTCTCGGAGAGCAGACACAGGTTTTGCATCAGGTGCCCCGCTTCGAGCAGGAGGAAGCGCGCAGCGCGCGCGCCGTATTTGGCTTCGGCGCGCGTGGCATCGGCGGCGAGCACCCAGAAGAGCGCGCCGCCTCGAAACTGCACCGAGCTCGGAACGAGCTCTTCCCAGCGCGCGCGCAGGGCACAGCGCTCGAGGCGCGAGAGCGCGTGCTCCTTACGGTCGTAGTGGTAGTGCCCCGGCTCGAGCCAGCCGGGAGCGAACGTCACCAGGTAGAGCTCCAGCGCGTTCAGCGAACCCGCCGAAGGCGTCGGACCCTGACCTTGCTCACCGCTCGCGGCGTGAGCGAATTGGAGGATGCGCCCGAGCTCGCTGCGCGACGGCAGGTTCGTGGAGAGTTCCCGGCGAGAGCGCCGCGATACGAGCACGCGGTCGAGCCGTGTGCCGAGGCGCGGCTTCGAGCGCGGCAGCGCCACGCGCGGGTAGCCGGGGTAAGAGCGGGGTGCGTGGACGACGGGCTCGGCCTCCGCCTGCACGATTCGTTCGCGAAACTCCGGGAACGTGGTCCGGTCGAGCTCGACGGCCGCCAGGGCGGAGAGAGGGCGAGAGCGCTTCGTCATGCGAACGGGTGCGGCGGGGTCTGGGCGAAGTCGGCGAGCGTGCGCGGGGCCCAGAGCGGACCGCCGAGGTGGGCGAGACGGTGATCGCCGTGCAGCGGTTGCAGGCCCACGATCGACACTTTGAGCACCAAGAAGCCGCCGGGGGCGCCCTGGGCCACGGGTGGGGTCACGATGCGAAACAGCACGGGATGGTCGGGGCCGAGACGAGCCACGAGCTCCGGCAGGCCCGTGCTCGCAGCGAAATCGAGGGCGCCTTCGCAGGCGGGCGCGCGAGCGAACACGGTATCGGCGAGGCGCTCGGGGTGTCGGGTGTAGTGGAGCGCGTGCTCCACGAACGTCGTGGGCAATCCAGCTGGGGCTGCCGTGCCCTGGCTGAGCACCCAGCGTGCGTGGTGCCGCCCCTGCACGGCCTCGATGCACGACTTCACGAAGCTCGCCCGGAGACTCTCGCGACAAGCCGCGCCAGTGCTGATCACGTGACCCTCTGGCTCGTCCCCGCGCAAGAGCACGATCGTCACACCGTCGCTGTACGGCGAACGCACGCGGAAGAAGCGGTACTCGAGGTTCGGTCGCCGAAAGCGCGCCCAGAGCTCGGAGCCGAGCTCCTCGCTGATGCGCGCTTCGCGGATCTCTTCGATGGGGTAGCGTGACCACCACGCGCCGAGCAACGCATCCCGCTCGATCACCTCTTCCATTCCGCGCCGCAGCACGATGTCGGGGTCGGTGCCGGCGCTGAGCCCCGTGGAGGTGAGGGCGGCGATGCCGTGAGCGGCCCCGGGGCGCGGGTGCAGATAGGCGAGGTCCTCGGGCACCCACAGCGCGCGACCGCTCGAAAGGTCACGAAACGGCTGCCAATCGACGACGGTGTCGGGCCCGAAGGGCCGGAACGGAAAGCCCGGGGTCGAGTATTGCTCGGGCAAGAACAGCACGAAGCGCGCGGGGTCGAGCGCCGGCTCCGCTCCGGGCCAATGCGAGAAGCTCGCGCGCACGCAGGCGTCGCGGGGCAAGGGCGCGCTGTGCGCCCGCTCGATGGCCTCCCCGATGCAGGCGAGCCGAGCCGACCGTTCGTCGAGGCCCGCGCCCCCCACGTTCAGGCTCTCGTGACGGGCGCCGGACGGAGCGATGGTGCCCGCCACCATGTAGAGCTCGGGGTCGTGGGCGCGTGGCGGGAGGCTCCCGAGCGCCGTGAAGAGCCCGGTGTACCGGCTCTCGAACCAGGCGTCGGCGCGGGTCAACGCAGTCCTCCACACGCGCCGCACTCCGGATCCAACGCCACGCGGTGGGACGACACTTCGAGCGTCGAGCACTCGAACACGTGGAGCAGGTGAACGGTGCTCGAGGTCAGCGGTTCCAGCGCGAGCTCGAGCTTCCGGAGCGCGAGCTCCACGAGCAGCGCACGGCCGTGCTCGGGGAACTCGGTCTCCGCCGGGAGCGCACGCCCCGGCTCCGCCTCCAGGAGTGCGCCGTAGACCTCGGGCGTCGGCGAGAGGCGGCGGAACGCGCCGAGCAGGCACTCGAGACAAGGCCCGGCATCCGGCAAGCAGAGCGGACCCACGAACCCCCGCGCCACGGGGCCCGTGCTGACCCAGAGGAACGGGTCCTCGCCGGCCAGGCTCTCGGCGTTGAAGCGCACGAGCCTGGCGTAGTCGAGATCGCCCTGGCAGAGGACGCGGACGGTCGGAGCGCCCTCGGATGCGGGAGCGGGCGCACGCTCGCGCAGCGCCTCGGCCAGCCGGCCCTCTCCACTGATGGCGAGCCGCGGACGGCGGCAGAGCTCGATGATCGGCTCGGCCTCGGTGAGCACGCGCTCGCCGAGGAGCCGGACGATCAGCGCCTTGCCCTCTTCACGCCGCTCGGCGGGCAACGCTTCGACGAGCTCCCTCAGGCGGCGACGACCGTCGAGCGACGCGAGGAGCGCCGGCAGCCACGTGTCGAGCTCGGGCGCTTCGAGCAGAAAGCGCACGTCTTCGCCGAACACGAGCAGCACGCTCCCTGGGCCGGGAAGCACGGAGAACGGCAGGGCGAAGCGCAGGCGAAGCTCTGCGAGCTCCCTCATCTCACGGCTTTCCGCTGCTCACTCGCGTGCCGATGCGCTTCACCGCTCCCCCGAGCTGGGCGAGGAGCAGGTTCACCACCACCAGACGCGGTGCGCGGCGCGCGCGCACCTCCTGCTCGTAGACCACGAGCGCGTGCCCATCCGACGCCGGGGTCACCGTCCAACTGCCGCGTGTGCGATTGCCGTCGGAGTCCGACTCGTCCCACGCGGCGCGCTTCTTCTCCGCAGCGAGCTCGTGGGTGATGCGCACGTCGAACGGATAGGTTGCATACGGTGCTACGACGTTGCCACGCAGGTGGGTGCGGCCGTCGGTTTCCAGCGACTGGCTCTCGACCGTCACTTTCCACAGCCGGGTCTCGAATATCTCGCCGAAGTGCGCGTAGTCGGTGACCACGCTCCAGACTGCATCGGGACTCGCGTCGATGACCGCGGCGCAACGCACCGGTTGGTTTCCAGCGTCGTCGCGCACGAGCGCGCAGCGCACGCCCTGAGACGATGTCTTCGGGTAGTCGAGCGTCGCCGAGGCGTGGAGACCCCGCCAGGCGAAGGCCGCGCAGGCGAGCAGCACGAACAGGCTCATGGCGCTCGCCACGAGGTACGCGTAGCGGCGACCCTTCGGCCCCGGAGGACGTGCGGCGGTCACAGGAGCATCACCAGCCCGACGGCCAAGAGCACACCGCCGATGATGGAGCCGATCACCGAGAGCACGAAGATCTTCCCGAGAGCCTTCAGCGAGCCCAGCTTGTCCGGCACCGGGAAGGCGGGCGCGAGCAGGAGACCCAGCAAGAACGCCGTGAGTTGGAAGGCAGGCAGGCCGATGACCACGGCGGCCAGCCCGATCCAGATCCCGTCGTGAACGTCGACCAAGCTCGCGATCACGAACGTGACCACCGACAGGGCAACCACGATGGTCCAATGCACTGCGACGGTGACCGCTGCGCCGTCACGCGCCGCCGCTTTCGGGGCTTCCGCGTCGCCAGCCGCCGGAGCCACCGCCCAGGCCGAGCCCATGGCCGCGCCCATGAGGCCCCCGACCGCGTGCAGACAGCAGCAACAACAACAGCACGACGAACAGCACACGCTGCCCACGACTGCCAAGCGCTCCAAGCGCTCGGCGGGGAGCCGCGTCAGCTTCACTTCGCTGACATTCTCGGCGACGCGCTTTCGCATCCTCGGGAGTCTCGTCGCCGTGGACGACCCGCGTCAAGCACGTGCTCGAAGTCGGCGCAACCTTGGGCGCGGGCTCTGGCATAGGCGAAAGCAGCCGCGTCCGATAGACTCCAGTCCATGGGATGGCGTGGCCCCGAGCGAGCCGTGCGTGCTCTCGTCTTCGTGCTGTTCACGCTGGCGCTCGCACGCCACGCGCACGCCTGGGTGCTGCACGAGCACGAGGCGGTGGTGGCGGAGGGCGCTCGCGTGTTGAGCCAAGACCCGGCCCTGCCCGAGGCCAAAGACATGCTCGGCCGTGCATTCGTCGTCGTCTCGAGCGGTCGTGTCGGCCGGGCGTGCGACAGCATCGACGCACTGCGGATGGGAGGGAAAGACTGCATCGCGCTCGCCACGCTCACGGCGCTCGCGGCGGACCACTCCTGCCGGCCCTCGGAGCTCGGCCGTTCGCTGCGCGAGCCCTGGGTCGACGAGGTGCTCGACATCGGCGCGGAGACGGGCGCCGCGGTGGTGCAGGCCGCGCGCGACCACGACCGGAGCGCGCTGGTCGATGCCTGGCGTGACGAGCACATCCGGCTGCAATTCGCCGATCCGGAGTACCTGAGTCGTGCCGGCGGCAACAACGGGCACTTCCAGGACATGCGCAAGGCGGCGGACGAATCCCTCGAGGAGTACCTCCTGCACGTGCTCGACGAGCAAGCCCCACCGAGCGCCATCAACCTCTACGCCGCGTACCACTTTCGCGCACTCCTCCACGCGCACCAGGCGCGGAACGCTTGCGCGAAGGAGATGCCGTGGGAGTGCACGGGCGCGCCTCGCGACGAGCTGTGGCAGGCATTTCTCGCGGAAGCGTTCGCGCTCCACTTCCTGGCGGACGCGTTCTCGGCGGGGCACTTCGTGGGCACCTGGGGCGACAAGAGCACCCGGATGGGAACCCACGACTACTACTCGCTGCGAGGCGTCGATGCGCGACAGTGGAACGGCGCAGCGTACGTCGCCCACGGCGACGCCTCCCTCGAGTCGCGGGATTCGACGCGCGCAGCGCCGGCCATTTCGACCAGCCTGAAGCAGCTCGCGCGGGCCATGATGCAGGGTCTGGAAGCTTGGGAGCTCCCGGTGGTGACACGGCTCTCGGGCGCGAAGGATCTGGACTCGTGCCGGGTGAAACACGTCGAGACGGCGGCCTGTCCGACCGATCAGGTCGATCCGCTCTTGGTTTCGGTCGTGACGCACACGCCCATCCCAGCCCTGGAAGAGGCTGCGCTGCCGCGAGTGAAGAACGACGTCGGCGCGTTCGTGACGTCGAGCATCGGCTTCGGCTTTCGCCAGGACGCATACCCCAGCACCGCGCCCTGGAGCCACATCCCGTTCGGACTCAAGGCGGCGCCGATCGGCATCGGGTTCTCCATCGCGGGCATCACCTCGGGCACCACCGATAGCCTGCTCTTCCTCCGGGTGCCCATCGCGGTGGACGGCAGTCCCCCAGGCGAAAATGGCAAGCCGCGGGTCGGGCTCGGCGTGCAGGCCCACATTCCGTTCTACGTGCTCCCCTTCGACACCATCCCCATCGGCATGGTGCTCGGAGTCGGCGCGCTCGTCGGCAGCGAGTCCATCGTGCAGGGCGCCACGCGGGCGCTGAACGATGCGGCGGCGGGCAGCGTCTACGGGCACTTCGGGCGGCGACGACTGATCGACGGCGCAGACTTCCAAATCGTGGCCGGCCGCGAGGCGACCTTCGTCTTCTATTTGCCGAGCGACGGCGGGCGTGGGCTCGGAGCGCTGGCCCAAGGCGACACCAGCGCGAGTGACTACTGGAAGCTCGAGCTGCCGCTCGTGTCGCTGGCCCCCACCCACGAATACAGCGGGAACCTCGCGCTCCGGAACCAACTCGCGCTCGGCTACGATCTCAGCCACTCGTCGAACGGTTGGGTCCACGGGGTCTTCCTGTCTTGGACCGAAGACGCCTTCCTCTATTTCTTTCGCCCCGGCTGAGGGCGTCTGCGCCAGGGAAGCGAGTCGGGTTCAACGCCAGCGCGTCTCGACCTCGCAGCGTTCGTCGCCGTCACCACCCCCCGCGAGGATGCGCACCCTGGGCAGCTCCGTGCCGGCTTGGGTGAGGAGCTCCTCGATGCAGCCAACCTGTTCCAGCCATAGGTTGCGGTCGAAGCCGTGACAGTTCGAGTAGTGGATCAAGGCCTGCCGGTCGCCGACGCGAGTCACGCGCACCTCGGTCGGCCGAAAGTACGACTGGAAGAAGCGCGCTCCCTGTTTCTGCAGCGTCTCGACGCTCAGGATCCGGAACAGCATGCGGTGCACGCCGTTGATCTCTCGACGGATGGAGGCTCGACCGATCTCCCGCGCGATGTGGATGTTGCCGCTCACCTCCACGGAGGCGCCAAAGAGCTCTCGATACCAGCCGACCGGGTACCAACCGCTGGCAATCACCTCGCCGTAGCGGAGCGCCTGCCCGCTCTCGGTCGGCATCTTTTCCAGCACCGAGGTCAAGAACTCGCGACCCTTGAGGTCCAAAAGCGCCCCCGTGACGCTGCCATGAAGGCGGTGCCTCGCACCTCGACGGAGACGTTCATCGCCGTGCCTCCCGCCACATGAGCCACATCTGCACGCCGGGCCCGATGGGGAGCACGTCTTTCGTCTCGAACCCGTGGCGGCGGTAGAGCGTCAAGTTGCGCTCGTTGGAGCTCTCGAGGTAGGCGCCGAGACCCGATGCATCGACGCGTTCGAGACCTGCGGCGAGGAGCGCTGCTCCGACGCCCGCGCCCTGACGCTGCGGATGAACGCCCAGGATGTTGAGGTAGAAGTGTGGCTCGGTCGGGTGGCGAGATTGCATCTTCTGCATGCAGGCGACACCGCGCGTAACACGCCGGAGTCCGAGCATGGCGAGGATCTTCGGAGCGAGGAGCAACTGCTCCAGGAGCCCCACGTGGTGTTTGCCGGGCGGCGCCCAGAGCGCAGCACCACGTCCGGCATCGGTGACATGGACCCCGTCGAAGCGCGTGTAGCGCGCCAGGTTCAGCCGAAAGTACGCGGCCCACGAGGGCTTCCGCGCCGCCCCCTCCGGAAAGAGATAGTTCATCACCGGATCATCCTCGTAGGCCTCGACCAGAGCCGAGACGATGGCGGGGTGGTCGGCGCTCGTGGCCAGGGCCACCTTCGGCGCGAACGTCAGAGGTACTCCTTCGGGATGTCGCTCGAGAGGATCTTGGCGCCGGCCAAGGTCGCCGACTGCTCGGCTTGGCTCATCACGACCTGGTTGTGGAGCTTGAGTCCTCCGCGCGAGAAGAACTTGGCGAAGCTCGAAGTCCGCTCTTGGTAGAGGAAGATCTGCGTGAGCTTGGCCGCCTTGGGCACACCCACCTTCGCCAGCTCCGCGCCGGTGACCTCGGTGACCTGGAACGTGGAGCTACCGGCGATGGGCGAGCCGTCGAGGTAGGTGTATTCGAGGACGTGCGGCGCGCCCGCGGACGGTTCGAGCTCGAGCCGCGAGATGACTCCGAAGTCGCTCGTTTGCTCGTTCTCGATGCGACACAGGAGCTCCTGGACCTCGTCGTCGTCGACCAACTCGCCGAAGAGCTTGGCCCAGGTCTTTCCGAGCTCCTTCTTCACCGCGCCTTCCACGCTGTACCGGCCCTGGAACTTCTCGCCCAAGCTGAAGGGCCGGCCCACGTTTTTCGCGAGCCGGTCGACCCGAATCAAACCGAAGCGGCGACTCGGATCGCGCATCACCTCGTGAAACGCTTTGGCGAAGGTCGGGGCATCGGTCGATACCACGACCTCGTGCACGTCGCGCTTGATGGCGATCTCTGCGTTGGGCGACAGCGACAGGGGCTGCTTCTTCGACAGCTCCGCCTCCCATCGCGACTGCTGCTCGGGTTTTTCGCTCGTGGGGCAGCCACTGCCGCAGCCGAGACATCCATTGCAGAGCCCCGCCGACGTCAGGAGCAGCGCCCCGAGCACCCTCCTCCAGATACCCATCGGAGACGCAGCAAAGCACCAACTGATCGAAAACTCCACGTCCTAGGTGACCGTTCGCGCTGCGGCGGCGGCCCCCGCCGGAGGAGGCGCCTCGGAACGCACCCGCCGCCAGGGCCCCGCCAGCGCCCTTGGATTTCGGCGCGTTCCTCGCCGATGCCGGGTCGTCGGTGGAGTCAGGTCGGGTATTGTCTCGGGCGGAGAGGTGGAGATGTCGCGGCTGAGTCGTCGGTCCCTCGTTCAAGGTGCGCTCGCGGTCGGCGCGGCGCCGCTGCTCGGCGGATGCCCTTCACCCACCTGGACCAACGTGGTCGGCAATCAGCGCGTCACGCCGTTCGCACGCTCGTTCCCCGAGAACGCTCGGCAGCTCTCGGAGCTCGTGGCCGAGGCCGAGTCGCACGGTCTCCGCATCCGCATGACGGGGTCCGGCCACTCGTTCAGCGACGTCGCGCTGACCTCCGACGTGCTGCTCGGCCCCGACCGCCTACGCGCCCCTCTCCCATTCGACTCGACGGAGCTTCGCCCGAACTTCCCGGCGGAGCCCGGACGCGCGTACTACCGGACCCAGAGCGGCACCACCATCCGTCAACTGAACCAACGCACCTGGCAACGCGGCCTCTCGCTCCGAAACCTCGGCGGCTACAACGCGCAGACCGTGGCCGGCGCCGCCATGACCGGGACCCACGGCTCCGGACTCGACTACGGCCCCATCGCCTCCCAGATCGCCAGCGTGCAGGTGGTGGGAGCCGGCGGCCGTCTGGTGCAGGTCGAACCCACGAACGGCATCACGGACCCCTGCAAGTTCAAGGGGCACCTGCTCGAAGATCCGAGCGTGCCGGTGACACTCGTGCAAGACGACGACGTGTTCCACGCGGTCGCCATCAGCATGGGTTGCATGGGCATCGCCTACTCGGTCGTCTTGGAAGTACAGCGGCGTTTCTGGCTTCGCGAGCGGCGCACGCGCACGACCTGGGAGAAACTGAAGGCGAAAGACGGTTTTTTGGCCCGCCTCTTGGCGGAAGGCACCCCCCCCGCTCGGCCGGGCGAACCTCGCCCCGATCACTACGAGATCTACGTGAGCCCGTACGCCAAGGACGGGCAGCACACCGCCCTTTTGACGGAACGCTTCAAGCTCGACAAGAAGCCGTCGCGCAACGCCGACGCGCGCCAGCGCGGACGCGCGTTCGCCAACATCGGCGCGTTCCTCGCGGCGCTGGGAGACCAGCTCGGACTGGTCACGGACTACCTGAACCGCCATCCCGAAGAAGGCCCGAAGATCATCGAGACGGCGCTGAAAGAGCTGGAGGACGACGTCTACATCAACCGCGGCTACGAGGTGTACAACCTGGGCGTCGCCAACAAGGCGCGCGCCATCGGTGTGGAGCCAGCGTTCGACATCACACAGACGGTGGCGGCCACCGAGGAGCTCTTCGCCATCGCGGAACGCGAGCGCAGCGCCGGCCGCACGCACACCATCCCCGTCTCGCTTCGCTTCGTGAAAGCGTCGCCCATCTTCCTGGCGCCGCAATCGGGGAGGCCTACCATGATGATGGAGATCAACATGCTGGCCGGCGTCGAATACTCGGAATCGATCCTGACCAACTACGAGCATGCTTTCATCAGTCGCTTTTCGGCGCGCCCGCACTGGGGCCTCGATCTCGACGTCATCCACGATCCGGCCACCATCGCCGCGCTCTACCCGGCGTGGCCCAAGTGGCTGCACGTTTACGAGCAGCTGAACCCGCGCGGCACCTTCGATGCGGACTTCACCGACCGCGTGGGGATCAGTCGGAAGTGTACCGGCTGCAGCGCGCCGCCGCTGGCCGCAGCGACCTGCCACGGAGCCTGAAGTGCAGCGCGGACCTCGGCTCGGTCCATGGGGCTCCTTGGCGCTGGCGGCGCTGGTCGCTTGCGCACGCGCGGAGCCCACGGCCGAGACGCTGACGGTCGACGCGCCGACGGCGCCGCCTCCGGCGCCCGCTCCGACCCGGTCGCCGGTCGTGCCCAGCGCGGCGCCGACCGGCGTGCTCGAGATCCCGGCGCTCACGGCCGAGCAACGCCAGAAAGGCTTCGACGAGTGCAACCCGGCCGATCCGCTCGGCCTCGGACCGTATGCACCGTTCATCCCGCTCCTGCTCGGCAAACTGATGGTTCCGCAGAAGGGCGGCCATACGCCGGACTTCGGCTTCGACGTTCTGATCCACTTCAACGGTGGAGACGCCGCTCGCAAGCTCCTGACCCAAGTGGCGCGCGGCATCTCGCTGGTGATCATCGACAAGCCGAACGGCGGCGCTTACGAGCAGGCCTTCGGCACTCCGGCCGCGTTCGGCGCGCTCCGCAAGTCCATCGAGCGCGCGCTGGTGAAGCACACCGGAAAGCCCGAAGCCCACATCCGGCACCTCGGCATCTCGGCCTGGAGCGCCGGGACCATGGCCGTCGACAAGATCCTGAGCCAGCAGCAGCCGGGCATCGACGCGGTCGTGATCCTCGACGGGCTCCACGGCGCCTGGAAGCTCCACGCGCCGCGCGAACAGAAGACGAGCTCGCTCGACGTTCGCTTCGTGAAACACGAAGTCGAGTTGGCGCGGCGCGCCCAGAAAGGCGAGCTCTCGTTCTTCCTCACCCATAGCCACATCGACCCCGGCACCTTCCCCTCGACGTTCGCCACCGCCGCCTCGATCGTGGAGGAACTCGGCCTCACTCCGTTGAAGAACGAGCCGAGGGACGAGCCGCACCCGCGCACCTCCAGCCTCGACGTCGGCGGCCTGCACGTGTGGGGCCATGCGGGCAACGACGTGAAGGCGCACTGCTCGGAGCTCGCTCTGCTCGCGCCCATCGTCAGCCGCTACCTGGAACCAGCGTGGAACACGCCGGCGATGGACCGCGAGGTTCCGCCGACGCCGCTCTGGGGCGGAGCCCCGAAGACGCGCTGAACTTCACGGGTTCGCGCTGCGTGCGAAGGCGACCTCGATGACCGCGGCCGAGCTCACGACGGCGACGGCGAGCCCGACGTCGCCGAGGAAGGCGCTGCCGAGCGCGAGATACGCCAACGCCGCGGCGTGTACGCTCGCGCGGTAGCCGCGCAGCGCGGCACCGTCGGTTCCACCGCGAAAAGCCACGAGCGCCGACACGAGATGCAGCGCGAGCGAGCCCGTGAGGACCGAAAGCGCGAGGGACGAGCTCACGTGGCCGAGGCGCACCGCGGCCACGAAGAGCAGGATGGCGCCCACCGCCCGAAGCGCTGCGCTGCCCCGAATCCCGAGCACGTGAGACAGCGTGCGGTTGCCCGCTCGCGCGTCCCCCACCCGATCCTTCTCGTAGTTTCCTTGGAGATAGAGCGCGCCCACGCCTCCGAGCAGTGCGGCACTCCCCGCAGACTGCGCGAACACCGCCGGGAGGGGTTCGGTGGGTGAGGCCATCGCTCCACCGATGACCCCGAGCAGCGCCATCAATGCCCCGTGCGCGACGTTGCCGAGAAGCGGCCAGCGCTTCGCGGCGGAATAGACCAACAAGAGGAGCCCGCTCCCGAACGCGAGCAACACACCGAAGGGGTGGAGCAGCGCGAAGGCCAGCGTCACGAGCAGCCCGCCGCATGTGACGACGAGGGACGTCGGACCATCGGGTAGGAGGCCTTGCACTGCGGGGCGGTCGGGAGCGTCGACGGAGTCGCCTTCGAGATCGGACAGGTCGTTCAAGAGCTGACCCACGCCCCAGGCGAAGGCAGCGGAGAGCGCAGCCAGACCCACGCGCAGTTCGTGACCGCGAGCCGCTCCCGCTCCGGCGAGGGTGGCGGCCGCGGAGTAGACGAAGAAGTGGGGGCGGCTACCGCGGCAGAGCGCGCCGGCGAACTCTCGGGCGGGAACGCCCAGCGCCTGCTTGCCCTGGACCCAGGCTGCGCCGAAGCGCAACCCACGGGCGAGGAGCAAGAGCGACCCGCGCCGCTGCGCGGCGGTCTCACTGGCTCTCGGGCGCAGGGCCATGATTCGCTGCGAGGCTACCTCAGGCTGCGTGACGGAGCTTCCGCTATGCTGGCCGGGCATGACCTGGCTCCGGGCCGGATCGCTGGTGGGCGACCGCTACGAGGTGATCGACCTGATCGGCCAGGGCGGAATGGGCGTCGTGCTGGAAGCGCGCCACCGCTTCACCGGGGAGCGCGTGGCGCTGAAAATGCTGCACACCCACCTGTCGTTCCGCGCCGACCTCGCGCAGAGGTTCCTGGCAGAGGCCCGCGCTCCCGCAGCCATCGGACACCCGGGCATCGTGCGCGTGCTCGACGCGGGCACCACCGAGCGCGGCGAGCCCTATTTCGCCATGGAGCTCCTCGAGGGCGAACCGCTCGGGGCGCTGATGCGACGCGGACCCATGTCGTTCGAATCCCTGCGCAGCATCGGACTCCAGATCCTCGACGCGCTCGGGGCGGCCCACGCCGCCGGCTTCATCCACCGTGACCTGAAGCCCGAGAACGTGTTTCTCACTCTCGCCGACGGCAGGGTGAAGCTCCTCGACTTCGGCATCGCCAAGACCCTGGGCGACCTGGACACCGCTTCGAACACGGCGACTGGCGCCACCATGGGCACGCTCCACTACATGTCGCCGGAGCAGCTCCGCAACGCCAAGCGCGTGGATCACCGCACGGACCTCTGGGCGGTCGGTGTCATCTTGTACCAAGCCCTGACCGGCCAGCTCCCCTACTTCGCCGAGTCCCACGGCGACATGCTGCTCACGGTGCTGTCGATGGCTCCGCGTCCGCTCGAAGCGAGCTTGGTCGAGGTGCCCGACGCGCTCCGAGGCTTCCTCACGCTGGCGCTCGCGGTCGATCCGGCCCAGCGCTTCGGGAGCGCTGCGGAGATGGCGACCGCCCTCGCGGGCTTGCCGCAGATGACGCTCCGCTACCGCAGCGGAGTTGGGACGGGCGACGCGGCGCCCACCTTCCCCGTGCCCCCCACCCTGACGGCGGCCGCACCTGGCGCGACCGAGCCCGCACGCACGGAGCCCGGAACCGGCAAGCTGTCCGAGGGCAAGAAGGCCTTCTTCGTCATCGCTGCGGGCGTGGTGGTCATGACGCTCTTGCCTCCGATCTTCGGCTTCTTCTACTGGCTGCCGGGCTATCTGGTGGCGAAGGCCCGCACCGGGCAGGCCGAAGCCGGCCTGAAGGAGGGCCGCGCCTGCGCGGTGGCGTGCAAGAAGCTCAACGACGCCGGCGCCGTCCTGGATTTCGGCGAGTGCAACGCGAGCTGCGAAGGCTCGCCGCCAGTCCGCGAGTGCGTGAAGGGAGCCGACTTGTCCGGCGTCGGGGGCTGCTTCGTCCTCTACTACTGCGGCAAGCTCCCGAGCGGGGGCGCCAGCTGCGGCGAGGTGGCCGACCGGGAGATGGCCTGCGAGATCAACGACAAGGACTGCATCTGCAAGGCGCTCTTGGACGTGAAGCCGGCAGAAGCGGAGAAGATCGTGATCCACAACTCGTGTTCGTTCACCGAGTGCAAGGGCGAATGCATGGGCGGGACGGCGACTCGCGAAGCATGTCAGGAGTGCTACGGCAAGTCGTGCATGCGCCCCGTGGCAATCTGCCGACAGCGCTGACCCGAGTGCGTCGAGAAACGCGAGTCGAAGTCAGCCGAGCGCGGCGGCGGCGGCTCGAATTCCCGCGCGCAACGCCGACAGCAGCGTGCGCGGGCGATCCGCCACCACGTCGCCCGCGGCAAAGACTCCGGGCACGCCGCGCACGGCAGCGCCATCGACCGCTACGCCCACGCCTTCTAGGAGCTCTGCGCCTCGGCGCGTGAAATCGACGCCGTAGAGCGTCGAAACGTCGTCGATGGACTGACCGCCCTGCTCCAGCGTCGCGTCACAGGCGAGCGAAAGCGCGAAGCTCTGCAGCACGCGCCCCGGCTCCGGATTCACCAGGACGACCCCACCGGCCAAGACCCCACCCGTCGCCAGGACGACGCGTTCCACGGTCTGGGCCGGCGCCCCGTCGAGCTCGAGCTCGATCCCGCTGGCGCCACGCGAGAGGGCGACGGCCCGCGTTCGCACTTGGGCGATTCCCTTGGCTGCGAACAGGAGGTCGCGCGCCGCCTCGAAGTGCGCGCCGGCGACTCCGCTCGGAGCGGAGAGCACTTCACCGATCGGGACCGAGAGCGCCGCGAGGCGTGCCTCGACCGCGCGGGGCGTGAGCCCGAGCCAGGGGCCGAAGAGCCAGGCATCCACGTCGGCGCGAGCTGCGTCGACCGCCGCCACGAGCCGCGCTCGGACCGCTTCGGACTCGAGCTCTTCGGCAAAGTCGTAGCTCGAGCTCGAGCGCTCGATCTCGATGCCGAGATCCAACGATCGCGGCGCGAAGCGTGTTCCGGTTCGCTGGGCCCAAGCCGAGCTGGAGAAGCTGCGGCAGAGCAGCTCCGCGTCCCAATCGTCGCGCACGAAATCGGGGAGCGCGACGCGCTTGCCCGCGAACGAGTCGAGGTCGAGCAGCGCCCGGTCTCGCCCCTCGGCTGGCCGGAGCACGCCGGCGTTGGTGGCCAGCCGACACGGCGCGATCACCCAACCGAGCTCGTGCGCGAGCGCTTGCTCCGCGGCGGTCGGCTGGAAGCCCGCCCGGGCCTTCTCCCAGGGCTCGAAGTCGAGCGCCCCGGAGTGGAGCGCAGTGGCGCCCGCGCGATCATGGACCACCACCACGTCGGCGCCCGCGTTGGCGAGCGCCCACGCTGCTCCCGTACCCGCAGCACCAGCGCCCACTACGGCGATCTTCACGACGACTCCTCGTCGGACCCGCTGCCGAGCTCGGCTCCGAGGTGAGCGAGGGCGAGCGCTTCTTGCCTCGCCTGCTCGGACTTCACGGCGGGCGCGCGACGCTGGAAGGCGCCCGCGAGGAAGCGCAGCGCGTCGCGACGTCCAGACTCCGGGGAGCGGTCCTTCATTTGTGCCACGAGGGCGCCGCAGCGCGCGGCGCAGCGCATTCCGCCGCAGGCGCCGAGACCGAGTCGCGTGCGCCGCGCCACGTCGTCCACCGAACGCGCGAGCTCGTGCTCCACGACGTAGCGCACCTCGGCTTCGAGCACCGGCTCGCACTCGCAGACCACCCGGGCTTCTCTCGGATTTTTCGCGATGCGCTCCATCACACGGAGCGCGCGGCTTCCATGGCGGTATTCGAGGCGCGTGGCGGCCATCGGTTCGATGCCTCCGGGCTGCACCAGGCTCATGGGATCGATGCTCTCGTCTCCGCCGGGCAGCGGGGAGCTGTGCGAGCGCCGCGGGGAGGTGTTGCCGAGCCGGCGGGCCAAAACGTCGGTCATCTGCTCCGCGAAGATGCGGTAGCTCGCCAGCTTGCCGCCGATCATCGAATACAGGCCGTCGGCACCGTGCTGCCCGTGATCGACGATCTCGTGTTCGCGGCTCAGTTTGTCTTCGTTTTTCCCCCAGGCGTAGAGCGTCGGCCGCACGCCGCCCCAGGTGCCGATGGCGCGCGCCGCTCGCACCGCGGGAAACACGCGCGCGACGGCCTGCGTCAGGTAGCGAACCTCGTCGCCGTTTGCCACCACCTCGTCGAGATCGCCGTAGTAGTCGTCGTCGGTGGTGCCGAGGACGCTCATGTTCTGCCAGGGCAAGAGGAACACCTGCCGCCCGTCGATGGCCGTCGCCACGATGGCATAGTTGGTGAGGCGACGGTCGAGGTAGACGTGGATCCCCTTGCCGGGGCGAATGCGTGCGGCGTTCGGCGGCAACCCGGCGAGCGCACTCGTGATGGGGGCCCAAGCACCGGTCGCGTTCACCACCACCCGAGCGGTGACGCTGCCCGTCTGCCGCGTCATGCGGTCGCGCCAGCGCACGCCGCGCACCGAACCGTCGTCGCGTCGGAGCACGTCGGTCACCGTGGTGTGGACGTGAACCTTGGCGCCGTGCTCCATGGCATCGACCACGTTTCCGATGCAGAGCCGCGAACCGTCGATGCCCCACTCGTCGAACGTCACCCCACCCACTGCGTCGGCGACCAGCCCGGGCTCGAGCTGTCGCAGCTCGTCGACGCTCAGCCGAACGTGGGGCTTGCCGCGCTTCAGCGCCTGGTACTTGTCGTAGAGATCGAAGAACGAATCGTACCCGGTCAGCGCCACGCTGGCGGGGTAGCGGCCTGGGTGGATCGGCACGAGGAACGGAATGCGGAACAAGAGGTGGGGGGCGATGTGCTGGATGTGCCCCGAGTCCTCACAGGACGTCTGGGTCACGTCGGGATCGTAGGTGAGGTAGCGAGGCCCGCCGTGGATCATCCCGCTCGAGTTGCCGCTGGCCCCGAACGCGATGTCGTTGCGCTCGAATAGGGCCACGGAGAGGCCACGGAGCGCTGCGTCCCGTGCCACTCCGGTACCGTTCACTCCGCCGCCGATGACGATGACGTCGACGTCGGGGCGATCGGACGCGGGGGTGACGGCGGCCATGGCCGAGCTGCCCAATAGCAGGTCCGGCCGCGAAATGCGCGAGGCCCCGGGGCCCAGGCGCGGACTCGCCGGAAACTGGGCCGGCCTCCGGGCCCAGCGTAGCGTCCGCGCATGCGCAAGACTCCGCCCCGCTGGCTCGCTGCGCTCGTCGGGCTCGCCGTCGCGGTCGGCCTCGGCGGCGAGGCCAGCGCGAAGGGAAAGGCGGGACGAGATCCGCGCCTCGCGCTCATCACGCCCAATGGTCGACCGAACATCCGCATCGACCGCGTGGAGTTCGCCGGAAGCATCCAGCCGACTCCGGGGCTGAAGAAGTACCTGAAGAAGCGCCTCGTGAAGGAATCGCGCCGCGCCAAGTGGGGGGCAGGCCGCAACAACACCGTGCAATATCGCTTCACGGTCACGGAGCTGTCGCTCACCGAGGACGGCGACGTGCTCAAAGTGCGTTGCACGGCGGTGGGACGACTCCCGGGCGGCCAGGCTGCGAAGAGCCACTTGGCGTTCTCCGGCGATCCGAAGAAGCGGCGCCAGATGGTGGAGCACGTTCTCGACATCGTGGCCCGCGGCGTGGTCACGCGGCTCGCGGAGCTCGAGCGGATCCGCCGCGGCAACCTCACGCGTTCCGGTGTGCGGCCGCCGCGCGCCGTGGACTGAGTCGCGCGCACGGGCAGTCGGCCGCGGGCGGCAGAGGGGGCTTGGCGCTCTGCCGGCGCTCTGTCAGGATTGGACCATGGAGCCTTTGCCCGAGCCCGTCGCCCGCGCCATCGTCCAGCGTTACGCGCGCATCTTGGCCGCGTTCGGCACGGAGATCGGCGCACGGCCGTTGGTGCTCCCGAACGCCGACTTCTTCCCGGACACGTTCACGGGCGACGCCAAGAGCCTCAAGCGCTTGGTCAAGCGCATGCAGGTCCACGCCGGAATGGCGGACATCCCCATTCGGCCCGTGCTGGTCGACGAGTCCGAAGACGCGCACGGGCACGCCCACTCGGGAGGCTGTGGCAGCGGCGGCTGCGCGGTGCCACGCGCCGGCACCGACTCGCCCGCCCGTCTCACCGAAGAGGGCGACGGTTATCGCCTGGCGTTCGAACCCGGGGAGGTTCGACACCCCGTCGCGCTGACGACCACGGTCGCGCGCGCCCTCGCCATGGTGTTCTTGGCGGAGACGCAGACGCCCGAAACACCCATCGAGGCGCCGGTGGAGCTCAGTGTGGACCTCGCCGCGGTGGCGCTGGGCTTCGGAGAGCTCCTGCTCGAGGGCTCTCACGTCTACAGCAAAGGCTGCGGTGGTCCGAGCATTGCCAAGCTCACGGCCCTCGGTCCGGCCGAGCTCGCCCTCGCTTGCGCGCTGTTCGTGGCTCGCGGTGGACATTCCGCTCGCGCGCTCCAGAAAGAGCTCGCCCCGACGCAGCGCGAAGCGCTCGACGAGGCGCGTGCGCTGCTCAAGCAGAACCCATCGATCGTACGCCAGCTCGACGAGGACCCGGCTCGACTCGCCGCGGGTGACTTCGAGCTAGGCACGGCAGAGGCGCCGCTCCTCTCACGCTGGTTCGGCAAGAAGAAGCGGGACGACGACCTGAGCCTCGACGAGCTCGAGGCGATGTTGAGCGCGGCCCCGCGCCCGAAAAAAGCAGCCAAGAAGGACCGCGAGACCGACGAGCTCTCCGCCCTCGTCGACGAAGCACTCCGCGACGCCCGCGCCGACGCCGAGTGAGCCCGGCGGGGCGCGGCCGAACCGGCGCCCAACGCCGGACTTTGATGCAGAATCCTCGGCGAACGGACGAGATTTGTCGCGGGGGGTGGGTCGTTGAACTAAAGTCCGGCCGACATGGCCGTTGCCCAGGGGTCCTGCCCGAGCTGCGGAGCTCAAATCGAATTCGGGGTCGGCTCCTCGATCGCGAAGGTATGCGAGTACTGCCGCGCCACCATCGTGCGCTCCGACCGGGGGCTCGAGAATCTCGGCAAGGTCGCCGACATCGCCAACACGCCGTCGCTGATCGCGGTGGGCGATCAGGGCACGCTGGCAGGTAGACCCTTCGAGGTCCTCGGCCGCGTCCAGCTCGACCACGGCAAGGGCCCGTGGGACGAATACTACGTCGCGTTCGACTACGGTCAGACGTGGGGCTGGCTCGCGTACGCCCAGGGCAAGTGGTACGTGACGAACCAGGCGCCGGGCCTCGGCATTCCGCCGTACAACTCGCTCTACGTCGAGATGGACGTGCCGCTCGGGGCATCGGGCTCGTTCCGCGTCGCCGAGATCAAGACCGGGACCGTGGTGAGCGCGGAGGGCGAGCTGCCCGAGGCGTTCCCTCGAGGCTTCGTCCGCCACTACGCCGATTGCTACGGCGTGAACAACGCGTTTGCGACGCTCGACTATCACGACAACCGCGGCGCCTACACGGTGTTCGTGGGCTGGGTGTTCGACGAACCGCAGATGCAGGTCACGCAGCTCGGCCCGCGCAGCGCGCAAAAGGTCAAGTCCGCGCAGATCAAGTGTCCGCAGTGCGGGGGTGACATCCCGAAGCTGGCCGGCGATCGCGCCGAGCGCGTGGGTTGCCCGTATTGCGGCGCCGTCAGCGACATCGCGCTCCAGCAGGTCGTGGCGCAGCAAGAGCGCGCGATGCAGCTGCCGGACATCCCCATCGGCAGTCGCGGCACGCTCGACGGCGTCGAATACGTGTGCATCGCGTACATGCGCCGCTCCACCGATTTCGACGGGGAACGTTACGGTTGGGAAGAGTTCCTCTTGTGGGCGCAGGCGGTGGGCTACCGCTGGCTCGTGAAGGATCCGGAGTCGGGCTGGAGCTGGGTGACCCAGGTCAACCTGGCGGAGCTCGACCTCGGCGGCATGCCGAACCAGGTGGGCTGGGGCGGGCGCGGGTTCTCGCGCCGAAACCAGAACGTCGCCCGCGTCGATTACGTGCTCGGCGAGATCTACTGGAAGTGCGAGGTCGGTGAAGAGACCCAGGTCACCGACTTCGTGAACGGCGGCGACGTCTTGTCGCGCGAGGCCGGCGGTGGGGAAGCGAACTGGAGCTACTCGGCACCGATGCCGTGGGCCGTCATCGCCAACGCTTTCGGCTTGCCGCTCGAAGGCGCAGGCGCCCAGGGCTTCACTCCCGGAGCCGGCGCATCCACGGGCGGTTCGAGCGGTGGCTGCGCGTCCACCAGCGTCATTCTGATCGTGGTCATCCTGATTCTCCTGATCTGCGCCCTCGGGTCCTGCGGTTCCTGCTTGGGCGGCTCCGACGACGATGGCGGCGGCACCTACCGAGGCGGCTCCGGCGTCTACTCCGGCGGCAAGTGACGGGCCGGCGGCGGACATCGCCGCCCCACCCTTCTACTTCGCGACGCTGCTCGTCGTGGCGTGCGTGGGCGCTACCCACGAAGCCCAGGTCGTCGTGCCCGCGCTCTATCTGGGCGAAGCATCGAGCCTCGATCGGACGCTCCCCCTCTTCACGACCATCGGCGCCGCTGCTCTGGGTGTCGCGCTAGGACGGCAGCGCTTCGCGCGTCCCTTCCCCGCGCTCTGCCCCAGCCTCGCATGGGCAGCCCTCACGACGGCGGCGAGCGCGCCGCTCGCCTTCTTCGCCTTCGGCAAAGGCCTAGCCATGGCTCCGCTGCTCTCGCTGCATGCCCTGGCGTTCGGGTCTGCACACGGCCTCGCGTTGACGCTTTCGGCGCGGGCGCTCTCGCGCACGCTCTACCGGCTCGATGCCCCCTGGCGCCTCGCCAATCCGTTTCGCTTGCTGGCCCTGGTGATCGGCGCCGGGGTCGCGGCCGGTGTCGCTTCGGTGGTCGGGCCCCTGCGCGCCACGCTCGGCATCGCGCTGGTCGAGCTCGCCGTCGCGCTCTGGGTGCCCAACATCCATCGGCACCTCGAGGGCAGAACCTTCGCGCGCGCGCGGGAGCAGTCGCTCCTCGCGGGCAGCCTCATCGTGCTCGGATTCATGCTGTTCGCGGGCTACGAGCGGCTGATTCCCACGGCGGAGCTTCACCGGCACCCGAACCCGATCATCCATCGCCGGGAGACACCCGCCGCGCGCTACAGCGTGACCTCGGGGCAAGAAGGCTTCGAGCTCTTCGTGAACGATCACCTGCGGGTCTCCACGCTAGACGAGCGACGCTACTTCGAAGCGCTGGTGCAACCCGTGATGGCGGCCGCGCGCAGCCGCGCGCGGGTGCTGGTGCTCGGTGGCGGCACGGGGCTGGCCGAGCGCGAGGTCTTGCGACACGCCGACGTCGTGGAGCTCGTCGTGGTGGGCGTGGATCGCGCGCTGCCGGATCTGGCGCGAAAGCAGCGCTGGCTCAGCCAGCGGAGCGACGGCGCTCTCGATTCAGGTAGGCTCCGCTTCGTGGAGCGAGAGCCCATCGTGTTCGTGAACGAGACGACGGAGAGCTTCGACGTGATCGTGGCCGACTTGCCCGATCCGTCGGGCTACGCCGAAGGCAAGTACTTCACCCGGTACTTCTATCGGAAGCTCGCTGAACGTTTGGCGCCAGGCGGCGTGTTCGTGGTCCAAGCGCTTTCGCCGCTGTCGCTGCCGAAGACCTTCGCGGACGTCCTCGCGACCCTGCGAGCGGCGGGTCTCGAAACCAGGCCCTACCAAGCCGCGGTGCCCACCCTCGGCGTGTCCGGCTTCGTGCTCGCCCACCACGCGCGGCTCGAGGGCGACCTCGCCAGAGCCCTTCCCTACCTCTCGGGCGCGACGCAGCTCGACCTCGAATACCTGGCAAAAGACCTCGTCCCCAAGACTGTCGGGAGCGCGAGCACGCTCCACGACCAGAGCGTGGTGGACTCGTTCCACCGCGAGTTTCGCTGACGGCGTCTCAAGCGACCGTGCGAAATCGACCGAAGCGCGACAGCAGCCAGGCCAAGCTCTTCACTGCGTAGAGCAAGTTCACCGCGACGTAAGGAAAGACATAGAGCTCGATGCGACCGGCGACCGCTGCGTACACGATGTACGAGGGGTAGTGCACGAGCCACTTGGCGAGCGACATCGGCAGAGCGACCAGGTGTCGAACGAAGGAACGCGGGACGGGGGGCGGCGCCTTCTCGTCCGCCGGTTTCCCGGAGACCTCGGGACGCCGCTGGAACGTGGTGATGGCGATACCGGTCGAGAGCGCGGTGAGGCCGACGAGACCGAGGAGCAGGTAGCGCGAGTCCGCTTTTTCCAGGAAGAGACGGGTCGACGCCGCGGCGAGCACCAAGAATGCCTTGATTTCGTCCATCAAGAAGTCGAGAAGGTGCCCCGTCGTCGAGGCCGTCTTGCGCCAGCGTGCGAGCATCCCGTCCACGCAGTCGAAGACGTACGAGAGCTCGAATACCAAGACTGCGACCATCAGACCGAGGTGACCTGGCGCGAGCGCGATGCCGGCGGCGGCGGCCAAGGCCACGAAGAACGCGAACAGGGTGACCTGATCGGGCGTCACGCGCGTAGGGGCGAGCCACGACACGAAGAGGGCCGCGGGGGGCCGAGCCACGTAGGTGTTCCAGAACAGGTCCGGAACCTTGCGCGTCGCGCGGTAGACCTCGACGGCGCCCATGGGAGAGTCGTCATAGCGAAAGCACGGCGAATTGGCCTAGTTCTGCGGCGTCGCAGCGGGTCCTCGGGTCGCTGACGCGAGTCGCGCCGCCCGCCGGTCGCCGGCGCCCGCGCCGTGATCTACACCTCACTCGAACATGTCGAGCCAGAGCTTCCCCCGCCCCTCCGCCACGGCCCTGGCGGCCGCCGCCGTGGCCGGGCTCGCCGTGTGCCTCCCGGTGTGCGGGGAGCGGCGTGGACCGGTCTCACCGCCGGAATCGAGCAGGGCAGCGCCCTCGGCAGGCCCCACGAGGAGCACCGAACTCGAAGCTCCACCCGCAGCGCCCACGCCGAGCGCCAGCGCCACACCGAACCCGTCTCGGCGCCGCTACACGGTCGCGGTGATTGGCGACTCGCTGACCGACGCGCGGTCGGGCGGTGGCAAGTTCGTCGACCATTTGCAAGCGCGCTGCAAGCAGAGCCGCTTCGACAACTTCGGCAAGGGCGGTGACATGGTCAACCAGATGCGTCGCCGCTTCGAGCGCGACGTGCTGGCAAACGGTACCAGTTACACCCACGTCGTGTTCTTCGGCGGGGTGAACGACCTCTACAGCGACCTCACGGCCGGGCGAACGCCCGAAAAAGTGGAGGCTGACCTCGAGGCCATGTTCAGCGCAGCGAAACATCGAGGCTTCAAGGTCGTCGCCGTGACGGTGGCGCCGTGGGGTGGTTTCACCAAGTTCCACAACCCGAAACGCCAGGCGGCGACGCGCGAGTTGAACGAATGGATCTTGCGTCAGGCCAAGGAGCAGCGAATCGACGCCGCCGTAGACGCCTACGCACTGCTGCAATGTGGCGAGTCGGAGAAGCTCTGTCCCGACTTCGCGAAACCCTACCGTGACGGGCTGCACTTCGGACCCGCCGGCCACGAGAAACTCGGCGCAGCGCTGTTCGACGCGGCCTTCTCCGACTGCGAATGAGCAGCACGATGAGCGACCGCGACGCCCTGGTCTTCACGAACGGCAGCATCGCGACCTTCGATCCGACGCGACCTCGCGCAGGCGCGTTGCGCCTCGAGCGCGGAATCGTGACCCACGTCGCCGACGGTCCAGAGGGGCTGACGGGGCAGCGCGTCGACCTCGAAGGTGGCGTGCTCTTGCCTGGCCTCTCGGACGCTCACCTGCACCTCGCGGGCATCGGGGCGCGCGAGCGCGAGCTCGACCTCTCGGGCACGGAGAGCCTCGCCGAAGCCGTCGAGCGCGTGCGCGCTGCAATGGCGCAACGACCCGATGCCGAGCTCTTGGTCGGCCGCGGCTGGGATCACAACCTCTGGCCAGGCGGCGAGCTGCCGACGGCGGACGCACTCGACCGCGCCGCGCCTGGGCGCGTCGTGCGCCTGACTCGCGTCGACGGACACGCTTCCTGGGTGAGCCGAGCAGCCCTCACGCGGGCCGGCATCGGTTCGACGACGCCCGCTCCGCGAGGCGGCGAGATCGTGCGCGACGCTGCCGGCAACCCCAGCGGTGTGTTGGTGGACGCGGCGATGGACGCGGTCGAAGCTCTGCTGCCTGCGCCGTCTCGGGCCGAGCTCGAAGCCCAGCTCCGCGCCGGTCTCGCGGCCGTTGCTCGCGTCGGGCTCACCAGCGTCCACGACATGGGCACGACGCCGCGGATGCTCGAGATCCTGTCGGAGCTCGCGCGAACCGGCGAGCTCCCGGTTCGAGTGTTCGCCTACTTGTGGGCGCCCCTGCCCGACGTCGACGCAGCCCTCGACGCGCGCGTAGACACCGGACTTCTGCGAGTCGCGGGCGTGAAGCTCTTCGCGGACGGTGCTCTCGGCAGTCACGGCGCGCTCTTGTCTTGCCCTTATTGCGATCGGCCGAGCTCGTCGGGCCTCGCGCTGACGGAACCCGAGGAGCTCTGCCAGGTCGCGCGCCAAGTTCACGAGCGCGGCCAAGCAGTCGCCATCCACGCCATCGGGGATCTGGCCGTTCGGCGTGCGCTCGACGCCATCGCCTTCGCCCGAGGCGCCGAGGGCGTGCGCCGCCATCGGGTCGAGCACGCGCAGATCGTGGCGCCGGCGGATCTACCTCGCTTCGCCGCGCTCGGCGCCGTGGCCAGCGTGCAGCCGACGCACGCAACGAGCGACGCGAGCTTCGCCGAGGCCCGCCTCGGAGCCGAACGCCTCGGGTGGGCCTATCGAGCGCGAAGCTTCGTCGAGAGCGGAGCACTCCTCGCGTTCGGGTCCGACTCGCCCATCGAGCACGAAAACCCCTGGCGCGGAGTCGCGGCGGCGGTCGGGCGAAAGTCCCGCACCGGAGAACCTTTCTTGGCGACCGAAGCCCTCGACGTCGAGCAAGCCCTCGACGGCTTCATCCAGGGGCCCAGGCGTGCGCTGGGAGAACCCCCGATTCGCCTCGTTCCGGGCGCCTCGCCGGACCTGTGCCTGGTAGACCGGGATCCACTTCAGACACCGCCAGACGAGCTGGCTCGGATCCGCGCGCGTGGCACTTGGGTTCAGGGAGCAACCGCAGCGGGCCGGCGCTGAACCCAGGCGAATGCGCGCGTGACCGCGTCGGCGCCTCGCGCGAACGCGATGGCGGCAAAGCCGTGGGCCACCGCCGCGACCGCCGGCGGTACTTCACCGGTGTAGTACGTCCAGCACTGCCGGCTCGTGCCCCAGTACTCGAGGAAGATGCCGAGGAACGAACCCGCGCCGAAGAGCAGGAAGTCGCGCCGCGGGTTCCGACACGCGAGGGTCACGAACGCCATCAGCGCGATCACCACCTGCGTCGCGGTGAGGTGCGCCGTGTGCCGCGCGAACGCGATCATGCTCACCACGAACGCGGGCACGCTCACGGCGTACGCGATGAAGAACCAGGAGTCGGGAATGCCCCGCCGACCGAAAAGCTCGTCCACGCCCCGGTCCAACATGCGCGCCATGCGGTCGATGGCCAGGGTCGCGATGGGCCACGCCGGGAGGATCCAGGGTGGGGGTCGCTCGAGGGTGAAGTAGCTCCAGATCTCGGTGACCGTGCCCCACCATTCGATGACGGTGCCTCCGACCAACCCGACGGCGAGGTAGGCGAGGTCGTGCCAGAGCGACACGCGCCAGGTGAGCATGGCCGCCATCCAGATCCAGGTGCCCGCGAGCAGCCAGTCCATGCCGCCGCTGGTGTCGATGAGGTCGCTGAAGCGGTAACCCACGAGGCCGCCGACGCCGACCAAGAGCGCCAGGGAGAGCGCGCTCTTGCGATCCCAGCCCCGAGCGAGGTGCGCCCAAAAATCCCCGCTGGCTGGCCGCGGGGGCGACAGCACCGACACGTTCACGGGCCCGAGAATACCTCGAATCGTGGCCGATGCTCGCTCCGGACCGAGAGAGCGATGGACGATGCGGGGGAGCTTGGCTAGAAAAAGCCCTGCCATGGCCAGCACCAGCGTCCGGCGCCGTCGTCCCAAAGAGCCCATCCCCGTGGCCAGCGGACACTTCTTGATCGCCGCCGCGCTGCTCGGCGCGATGATCCTGTTTCCGTTCTCGCCCATCGCCAACTGGATCAGTCCGCCCGAGAAAGACGTGACCGACACCTCGAACTGGCAGGTGGGGAGCACGGGCAAGGCCAAGGTGACGCTGATCACCGCGGACTATGGGCTGCTCGGCTGTGCCCATCCCGATGCTTTCGACGGCGCGCGCTGTTCCCACAAGAACGACAGCGAGGCTCACGCCAAAGACCCAGGCGCCCCCCTGGACGACAATGGCACGAACCTCATTCAGCCGTACCGCACGTGGCCAGACAACCGGCTCGTCTTGATCTCCGGGCTCTGGGCCGAGCCGAACATGGCCCTGCGCCTGCACCGCGAGCCCTCGGCGGGCGTGGATCAGAAGAAACTCGCGCGCTTCGTCGCCGACTGCGAGCTCAAGTTCGTAGGACGCGTCGAAAACGTGAAGGTGCGCTGGTCACCAGGTCAGGCGTGGCAGCAAGAAGGCGGCGCCATGGTGGCCCGCGCGGTGAGTTGCTCGCTCAGCGAAGAGTGATTCATACTTCGGAGCGTGCGACGGCTATTCTCGGCGCTCGGAACGTTCGCGCTCTTCGTGGCCTGTTCGAGTGAGTCGAACGAGCCGAGGACCGAGAGCGACGCGGGCGGTGACGCCTCGAACGATGCCGGCACCGACTCGGGTTGGCCAGCGGACGCGCCTCCGCCCGACGGCGCACTCGACGGCACGGCCGACGGCGCACTCGACGCCGATGCCGCAGCCGACGGGCCGAAAGGCCCGCCGCCGGGCAACGCGCTCTGGCTCGGAAAAGACGGTGCGCTTCCCCTCGTTCCGGTGACCGCCCCGAGCGCCGCCACGCGAGCCGTGGCGTTCCAGGCGAGCGCGGGCTCGGTGCGCGTGCTCGACGAAGACGGCAACGAGATGGCGAAGCACGCGCTGGGCGAAGGCACGCTCTTCGGCGGCTTCGACTTCGACGCCGACGGTTACCCCGATCTCGGGATGGCGCGCAGCAAAGACAGCGGTCAAACCTGCGGCGGGAGCGCCATGCTCGACACGTCGGTGGATCTGATCTCGACGCTCACCGGTCAGACGTTCCCGGCGGCGCCTTGGACGCCGGCCAAGTGCTGGACGTTCGGAACCACCACCTACCCGACGACGCAGTGGTCGAGCCTCGGTGTGCTCTTCGGCGCGGGTGGGAACGAGCTCGCCGTAGTGCCCTACTACGCCGAGAAGGGCAGCTTCCTCCAGTACTCGAGCGGCGCGCTCCAATCGCTCGGCGAGTTCCAGTACCCGTCCACCGCGCTCTTCGACTCGACCTACCAAGCCGACCAACCCAACGCGTGGGGCGGTCCCCAGAGCTTCCTCGCCAACTCCCACGTCGCGAACGGTCTCGTCGTCACGGTCGGCGGCTCGCGACGTCTGGCCTTCTTCACCAGCGGGCGCGCGGTCTCATACGCCATGACCCAGCTCGGAGCGACTCAGCTCGTCCTCGACACGCCGTTCGTGACCGGCGACCGCAAGGACCTCGCGGGTCGCAACTACGGTCTCGTGCTGATCGACCCGGGCAAGCCCAGCGAGCTCGTGCTCTTGTCGGGCACCGGTGCCCAGACCGTCCACGACGACATGGTGAGCTCGAGCATGAGCGCCGATCCGTGGGGCCAAAACGAGCGGCACGTGACTCGATACGATCTCGTGACCGGCAAGGTCATCGACCGCTTCTTCTCCTACGCCCACGACAACAACGACGGCATGAAATACGAAGGGCGCCTGGCCTACCCCGCGAACCCCATCGTGCGAGCTCCGAGCAGCGCCTCTGGCTTGGCCTTCAACGTGTACCAGGGCGGCCACTGGATGCTCCACGTCACGGGCTCGGGCGCTCTCGCCGACGTGTGGGTGAAGAAGGACCTCTTCCTGTGGGACATCGTCGATCTCGACCGGGACGGCGTCGACGAGTGGGTGGTCACGCCGAGCCGCGACCCGAGCGAGCCCGACGTGCCCGGCTACTACTACGTGAAGTGGCGCACCGAACTCGCCCATTTCGACGCCTCGCTTCTGACCCTCACCACCACGAAGTCCTTCCCAGGCGTCATTCCGCACCTCTCGGCGACTTTCCGCGAACCGACGCGCACTTCGTCCATGGCCTACCTCTACCCCGTGCTGTACGCGCGCACGGATGCGGGCATGGCTCTTCTGACCCGCGACGCGAGCGGGACCGTGTCGCCCCAGCCGTATTGACGTACGCTCTGGTCGGGAGAAGCATCGCTGCCCAACCCCACATGACACGACTCGCTCTCGGCATCGTGCTCGGCGGCCTCGTGTCCACAGCCTTCGCGAACGCGCAGGTGACGATGGCTCCCATGAGCCCTTCCCCTTCGGCGAGCGCGACGGGCAGCGCAACGCCTCCCCCGAGCGCATCGCCACCGGCCGCAGCTCCGCCACCTGCCGAAACGAAACCCGCGCCGGCTGCGCCGCCGGCTCCACCACCGGCTCCACCGGGCGCTGCCCCGCCCGCGCCCTCCGGCTCACCACCGCCCGGCTACTACTCGGAGCCCCCTCCGGGCTACTACCCACCTCAAGCCTATCCGCCGGGCTACTACCCACCCGGCTACTATCCGCCCGGCTACTACCCGCAGGGCTACCCGCCCGGGTACTACCCCGAGGCGCCGCCACCCGAACCGCCGCGATCACCCAAGCCGGATGCGAGCGAGCACAACCACGACGGGTTCTACCTGCGCCTCGGGTTCGGCACCGGCTACGGTCGCGCGGTCGCGGAGAGCAAGGACGACACGACCACCGCCGTGAAGGCCACGTACACTGGCTGGGGCCCGGCGTACGAGCTCCTGCTCGGCGGCACGCTCGCGCCCGGCTTCGTGTTGGGCGGCGGCTTCGTGGGACAAGACGTCGCCGAGCCGGACATCGAGGTGGTCACGGGCGACGCGTCCGTCAGCGGGAGCGCGAGTGACAGCCTCGGAATCGCCGTCGTGGGTGTCTTCGTCGATTGGTTCCCGGATCCCAAAGCTGGGGCCCACGTCGGCGCCATGCTCGGCCCGGGCGAGATCGGGTTCACCGACGACAACAGCAACTCGTCGAGCGGCTACGGAGCGTCCCTCTTCGGCGGCTACGACTTCTGGGTCGGCAGCCAGTGGTCCCTCGGCCCCGAAGCGCGCATCGTCGTCGTGGCAGCCGATCACGACCGCTTGGGCCGGCAGTACGACGACACCGCGTTCTCGTTCGAGCTCTTGTTCAGCGTGCTCTACCACTGAGGCGCGGTCGCGCTCAGGCCTTGGCGGCAGCAACCTCGTCGAACATGCCTTCGTAGAGCGCGCCGGTCAGGTAGCGCTCGCCCGAATCGGGCAGGATCACGACCAGGTTCTTGCCGGCGAAACGCGGGTCCTTCGCCACGCGAGCGGCCACCGCCATGGCGGCGCCACAGGAAATCCCGGCCAAGATCCCCTCTTCTTTGGCCAGCCGACGTGCCATCTCGATGGCTTCTTCGTTCGTCACCTGCTCCACCTGATCGACGAACGAGAGGTCGAGGTTCTTGGGCACGAAGCCGGCGCCGATGCCTTGGATCTTGTGAGGCGACGGCGCCACCGCTTCCCCTGCGAGCGTCTGGCTGATCACCGGCGACGCCTTGGGCTCCACCGCCACCGAGTGGAGCGGCTTGCCCTTCCCCTTCTCGAAGAAGCGGCTGACCCCCGTCAGCGTGCCGCCGGTGCCGATGCCCGCGACGAACACGTCGACGTTGCCGCCCGTGGCCTCCCAGATTTCTGGTCCCGTAGTGCTCTCGTGAATGGCCGGGTTGGCTGGGTTCTCGAACTGTCGCATGGCGACGTAGCGATCGGGCTCCGACGCGATGAGCTCTTCGGCCTTGGCGATGGCCCCCTTCATGCCCTGCGGGCCAGGGGTCAAGACGAGCTTGGCGCCAAACGCCGTCAGCACCTTGCGCCGCTCGAGGCTCATGGTCTCGGGCATGGTGAGCACGCACTCGATGCCCCGCGAAGCTGCAGCGAACGCCAGCGCGATGCCGGTGTTGCCGCTGGTCGCTTCCACGATGGCCTTGCCCGGACCGAGCAGGCCGCGTTTCTCGGCATCCCAGATCATGGCCGCGCCGATGCGGCACTTCACCGAGTACGCCGGATTCCGCCCCTCGATCTTCGCGAGCACCTGCGCGCCACCGGACTCGACCACCCGGCGAATGCGCACGAGCGGGGTCTTGCCGATGGTCTGGGAGTTGTCTTCGAAAACTTGCGGAAGGCTCATGCCCCAATTCGTAATCCAGGCACCCGCGAACGCGAAGCCCGATTCGACGGGACGAACGCCGCTCCGAGCGCGGCGCGCCGAAAGCGCCGCGGCGTCCACCCGGAAGTGGAGCCGCGGCGGGAGACGGCGCCGCGCTTTGGACGAGCTCGGGCTCAGCGCGTCGAGCGCTTCCGCTGACGCTCGACCCGAGCGACCAGCGCGTCGACGGCAACCCGGTCCTTGTCACGGACTTGGGTCAGGAAGGCGACCGTGTCCGGATGATCGACGATCAACACGGACTCGGCGATGGCCGTCCTGGCCTTGCCGCGACTCGCTACGAAGCGATCGGCGAGCGCAGCGGCACAGACCTTCCGCACCTCGAGCCCGGTGGCTTCGGCCTTGGGTCCGAGGGAGCGCCAGGCCCAGCTCGACCCCGCGGTGCCGAGGGCCGTCGCGGCCGCTTCGGCGACTGCCGGATCCTTGGTGGTGGCCAAGACCTGAGCCAGGTGCTTCGCGCCGTCGAGCCGCAGCATTTCGCCCAGGCCCTGAACGGCGTCGAGCTCGGCCGAATCGCCGCGCTTCGCGTGGGAGATGAGCAGAGCTGCCTCGGCGTCGCCGCCCAGCCGCCCGAGCGCTCGGGCTGCTGCGGCGCGCACCTGAGGTCGAACCGAGCCCGACTCGAAGATGGCCTTGAGCACCGGCCCCGAGCGGCTGTCGCGCAGGACACCCACCGCCTCGAGCATGCCGGACGCGAGAGCGTCCCACTCGGCGTCGGTGAGGCTGCCGCGAGCGGGTGCTTGGAAGGCCAGAGCCTCGAGCATCGGCAGGAGCGCGGGGGCTCCGAGACCGCGAAGCTCGCGCGAGACCGTGGGATAGGGGTTGCGATTCTTCCGGTAGTGCTCCGGTCGATGACCCTTCACGTTCTTCACGGCGTCGAACGCCTTGGGCATCGAGACCTTCGCTTGCGCGATGTCGTTCTCGAGCTTGGTGCGCGCGTCGTTGGAGAGCGCTCCCGACGACACGCTGATGCCGTCTGCGAACGCGAGAGAAGAGGTCGAGAGCAGACCCCCGACGAGGACCGTCATCAAGAAACCACGCAAAGTGCTCATTTTCCGCTCTCCCACCATTTGTTCGCAGCAAACGGAGCCGGCGAGCTCGCGTTCGTCCCACAGTGCACCTCGCCGAGGGCGGCGTGGTAGTACCAGTCGTCCGTGAAGAAGATCTTGAGACCTTGACCGTCGGAGCCGAGCTCGCTTGCCGGCGTGCCGAGTCGAGCCAAGACATCGGCTTCGAACGGGTCGCTTCCGCCGATGTCGGGACCGAAGGGCTTCGGGATGTCGGCCACGTTGCCCATCATGCGCATGTTCACCATGCCCGGGTTCCAGGCGACCTTTTCGTCTTTGCCGAGGTCCTCGAACCAGGTCGGAAGCTCGATGATGTCGCCGTCGGTGAGGCCCGTCTCCGTCTTCATCACCTCGATGTGGCCCTGGATCTTGGCGTCGGCCACCTGACTCCATTGCATGAGCTGCGTGTCCGCCAAGCACTCATCCACGGTCTTTTCGAACTCGCCGCCACGCCCCAAGTGCAGCACGGCCGAGCCGTTGCCCTTGGATTTCATGTCCTCGAGCATCTTGGTCATGAGCGCCGGCGACGCGACCAAGAGCTTCCAGCCGAGCTTGGTCTTGGCGGGCACCCAGTGGAAGAACTCGTCCACGTGCTCGACGGCGAGCCAAGTCGTGTCCAGCACGATGGGCGGCCCTTGTACGCCCTGCGTCGCGTAGAACTCCTGCGTCGTCTTCATCACCTTGTTGCCGTGGATGATGCGGCCCATGTTGTAGCCGGGGAACGGCGGCACCAGGTCGTGGTTGCCGTGGGAGTCTTGCGTGTTGCCGCTCTGACGTTGATCGTTGTCGTAGAACTCGGCGCCGCCACGATCGGGTCCGAGCACCGCCGGCGGCCGGCCCTTGTCGGTGTTGCCGAGGATCCAGCGGATCGGCAGGTAGTCGCTCACGGTCTGAGGCGTCGCGTTCTGGGGCGGTCGACCCCACGGGCGCGAGTTGAAGATGCGCATGCCGCGCACGCTTCCGTTGGGCCCCGGAAAGCCGGTCCAGCCCGTCTGGAAAAAGTCCTCGGTCCAGATGTCTTGCCAGCCGCCGTCTTGGCTCATGCTGGAGGCGTACGGCGTGTAACCGACGCTGGCGGCCTGCGCGGCGGTCGTGTTGCCGTCCACGAAGTCGGGGACGGCTTCGGACGACCAGATCGTGTCGTGGGGGTTCAGGCTGCCCATCATCACCCAAGGCGCGACGCGCATCTTCACGTGGTCGAAACCATCGGGCACGTCTTTCGTCGTATAGCGCTCGCCGGTTTCGCGCTCGATCGAGTAGCTGATGTCGACGTTGCCGGTCCAGGTGTTCTTCTTGGCGTCGTCGCCAGGGGACAAGCTCGCGAGCCACATGCCCCGAAAGCGCCGGGCTTCGATCAGGAACGTCACCCCAGCCTGGGTTTCAGCCAAAGTGAGCTTGTGCTCGAGCACGTACTTGCAGTCCGAGGCCGAGGTGCACGCGCCCGTGCTACCGAGCACGAGCACGGTGCTGCCGTCGGGGTTCTGCTTGAAGATGCGCACGCTCTCTGCGGCTTCTTGGTCGATGCGCACGACCCCCAAGCCGTCTTTGGGCGAGGTCGGCCAGGCCGTCACGCGGAACTCTGCGAGGTCGAGCTTGTCGGCGTCACCGTTGACGATCTCGTCGTCGGCGTCCCGCTTCTGGTCGCCGTCGTCGTCGTCGAGGTTGGCGATGAAGCTCGAGCCCGCGGTGGTGTCGAACTGGTCCTCCCGATCCTGGTCGGTCGGGTCTTCGGCATTCACCACGCCGTCTCGGTTCGTGTCGGCCACCACGTCGATGATCTCGGGGGGCGGCTTGGTGGTACCTCCTCCTCCTCCGGAATCGCTCGAACATGCGACCGCGCCCAAGACTGCGGCTAGCGGCGTCCACTTTCGGTATCGCAACATGACTCGCTCCTCGCCCCCGCTCGGCAGGTCCGGAATCCTCCGCTCAAAACCGGGTCCGCGCAACCGGATTGCTGCCAATCGCGGGCTAATTCGCAGGTCTCGGCGCCGAGTTCGGGCTAATAGGTGGTCGAGTTCCCCGTGCCGGTCCTGAGCGCCCAACGCCTGTCGAAGTCCTTCGGCGAGCGCGTCCTCTTCGACGACGTGACCCTGACGTTGCGCTCCCTCGAACGCGTCGGGCTCGTGGGCAGGAACGGCACCGGCAAGAGCACGCTCTGCCGGGTCCTCGCGGGCCTCGAGCCCATGGACACGGGCAGCTTGGCGCTCCGGCGCGGCGCCGAGGTGCGCTACCTGTCGCAAACGCCCAGCTTCGAGTCCGAGCGCACGCCGCGCAACATCGTGAGCGAAGGGCTCGCGACTTGGTCGCGGGTGAAAGCGCGCTACGACGAACTCGGCGAGCTCCTGCGTACCCAGCCCGATCCGGAGCTGGTGAGCGAACACGCCGAGCTCGCCCACGAAATCGAACGCCACGGCGGCTGGCAGCGCGACCACGAGGTCGACGCCATGCTCGGTCACCTCGGCGTCGAGCGCCGGGACGATCCGGTCGGCAGCATGAGCGGCGGGGAGCGCCGGCGCGTGGCGCTCGCGCAGATCCTGATCGCAAAGCCGGCCCTCGCGATCCTCGACGAGCCCACCAATCACCTCGACGTCGAGACCATCGATTGGCTCGAACGCTACCTGCTCGAAGAGCACGCGGGGGCCGTCCTGCTCGTGACCCACGATCGCTATCTGCTCGACCGCGTCTGCAGTCGCACGCTGGAGCTCGAGCGCGGTGCGCTCACGAGCTACGATGGGGGCTACGAGACGTTCCTCGAGGCCAAAGCCGAGCGATTGGCGCTCGAGGAGCGCACCGAGCAGAACCGCCAGAACTTCCTGCGTCGCGAGCTCGAGTGGCTGGCGCGGCAGCCCAAGGCGCGCACGACCAAGCAGAAGGCCCGCATCGATCGCGCCGAGACCGCGCTGGCGGTGCGCGCGCCCGTCGCCGAAAAGACGGCGAATCTCCACATCGAGTCCACCCGCTCGGGCAAGACCGTCGTCGAGCTCGAGGGGCTCCGACTCGAGGTCGCGGGCCGCGCCTTGGTGCAGGACCTCACGCTCTACCTCACGGCGGGCGAGCGCGTCGGCATCGTCGGACCCAACGGCAGCGGCAAGACGAGCCTGCTCCGCGCCATCGTGGGGGAGCTACCTCCCGCGAGCGGACGCATCACGCTGGGTCAGAACACGCGCGTCGCCTACTTCGATCAAGAGCGCAGCGGGCTCGACCTCGACAAGAGCGTGTTCGAGAACATCGGCGATCAGGGGCGCTTCGAAATCGACGGCCAAGTGCTCGACACCCGGAGCTACCTCGAGCGCTTTCTGTTCGACGGCTACGAGCAACGCAAGAAGGTGGCGGCGCTCTCGGGGGGCGAGCGCGCGCGCGTCGCCCTGGCGAAAGCACTCCGCACCGCCACGAACCTGGTCCTGCTCGACGAACCCACCAACGACCTCGACGTCGCCACGCTGGGCGCGCTCGAAGAGATGCTGATGGGGTTCCCAGGCACGACGCTGGTGGTGACCCACGATCGCTGGTTCCTCGACCGCGTCGCCACGTCGCTGCTCGTGTTCGAGGCAGACGGCAAGGTGGTGCACTACCCCGGAAACTACGAGACTCTGCGGCGCCTGCGGGCCGCCACCGCCCCGAAGCCAGAAGCCTCCGCGCCGAGCCGCGCCGAAAGGCGAGCGGCCGGCGACGAGCGAACGAGCGAAGCCCAAGAGCCTCACCTACGCGGAGCGGCTCGAGCTCGAGAAGCTCCCCGAGCGCATCGAAGCGAGCGAGGCGCGCGTGCGCGAGCTCGAGGCTCGTATCTCCGAGCCGAGCTTCTTTCGCGGTGCTCCGGCGGAGGTGAAAGAGACCCTCGCCGAGCTCGACGCGGCCCGCGAAGAAGCCCTCGGCTTGCTCGCCCGCTGGGAAGAGCTCGAGACGCGAGCGGGGTGAGCGGGCGCCCGGGGCCCGGCGTCACGCGGGTTCGTCGGCCGGTGGCGAGAGCTCGCGCAGGAGCTCGCCGTAGAGGCGGCACACGTCACTGGTGGTGAGGATGCCGGCGAGGCGACCGTCCTTCACCACCAGCGCCGAGCCGACCTTGCGACGAGCCATCTCGGTGAGGACGACGTCCATCCGCGCGTGCAGCTCCACCACGTAGAGCTCGCGACTGCAGAGCTCTCGAACCGGGATGGCGCGAGCCGGCTCCTGGCTCTTGCCGACGAGCTCCGCGACTTCGAGGTCGCGCTCGGTGACCACTCCGATGAGCTTGCCGTCGTCCTTCACCGGCAGGTGACGGATGCCGTACTCCAGCATGATCCGCCGCGCAGCGACGCTATCCTCGTGGACTTCGATGAAATGCGGGAAGGCCGTCATCGCGTCCTTCACCAGTGCAACGCGTTTCGGGGGCATGACCATCGGACCGTGTCAGCTCTTCACGCTGCAGCTCAGCACCTGGCTCACGAGCTCGTCGCCTTCCTTGGTGCCTTGGATGTAGAGAGCGAGAAGCCGGCCACCATCCAGGGCGAAGAGGCGGCTCTCCGCCACGCCCCCCTGGGTGCCTTCGACGTCCCAGTGTTTGCCCACGGCCTTCATGTGCTCGTCCACCGGCACCACCACGAGGCGCGCGTCACGCCGTTTGCCGGCGTGCATCGAGAGCCAGCGCTGGCCTCCGGTGACGGCGAAGCTCGGCTCGGACAGTGAAGCGTCCACGCCGTCGAACACCGGCTTGTCGAGGCTCGCCGGCAGGCCGTCACCGAGCTTGCCGATGCGCAGCTCGTAGCTGTCGCCGGTGAGCTTGAACGAAGTGAGGAGGAGCAGGTTCGAACCATCCGGCGTGAGCTCGACCATCCCGGGCCAACCGCCGCGGTAGCTCTTCACCTTGCCCGTGGGCTTGTGCTCCTTGTTCAGTACGAAGCTGACGAGCGTGCCTCGATAGCGGGCGGTGAGCACGAAGGAGCCATCGCCGCGCTGAGCAGCTGCCGGAGCCTCCCAGGTGTGGAGCTCCTTGGGCTCTTTGGGCAACGGCACCGAGTCGAGCATGTAGTAGCCGCCGCTGGCGTTCGGCTGAACGAACAGGCGCATGCTCCACTTCACGCTGTCGTCGGTCTGCGGCTCGCCGTGGAGCTCGGTGCCGAGCCCCCAAACCGCGCCGTCGTCGTCCACGAAAGTGCGGCAGTCACGGATTTCGCGGAGCGCCTTCTTCTTCTCGTCCTTTTCGGGTTTGTCTTCGGCCTTTTTGTCGGGCACCCCGGCATCGGGAGCGAGCTTCACGTCGGCGCCCGCCACTCGGGCCATGCCCGGCGTGTGGAGCTTCCGCATCGAGTGGAGCGCCTTGGCCGCCCCGAGGGCCACCGAACCGCTCGAGCTCGGCGCCGCGGCCACCGGCGCGGATCCCGCATCGGGCGTTGCCGCGGTCTTGGCCGGCTCTTTGGGCTTGTCCTTGGGCTTGTCGTCGTCGATGAGCGGCTTGTCGTCGTAGGCGAGGACGACTTGCTTGTTCTGCACGAGCTCGCAGGCGATGCGCCGCCGCTTGCTCTCGTACTTGTCACGATAGTCGGCGTACGCAGTGATCTTGCCGTCCGTGCTCTTGAAGGGCGTCACGCGCTGCATGTCGCGCTTGCCCTCTTTGGCTGGGATGTCGTTGGCGAGCTCCGACCCGTCGGCGAGCGCCGCGCTCACGAGCTCGCCCTTGCCCTGCTTGTCCAGCACCAGCACCTTCGGCTTGTTGCCGACGGCGACGCCGACCGCGGTCTTGTCCCCCATCTGCACGGGAGTGAGACCCGTGCGGCGGTTCGCCCACTTGGCCCACACCTTGCGCTCGCCTGCGCTGCACACGGCGCCGGGCTCGGCGGGCCGCAGGCTGTCGCTCGCGGCGGGCCCCGGCTGCGCAGAGGCCACCGGACTCGCCGAGCTCCCGGTGCTCCCGCTCTCGCCACCCGGCTTGAGCTTGTTGCAGGCGAAGCTCCCGAGAGCGACGGCGGGGATCAAGGCTGAGACGAGGCGAACGGTGAGTCGTTTCATGGCTGGTCGTGCCGTCCGGCGCGTCGGCGAGCGGAGCGGCCCCGTTTCGGGGGGAGCCTACATGAGCGTCCGCGCATCGGCGACAGATCCGGAGCTCGCGGCGAGACGGCCGCATAAGTCGGCGATTGGTCGAGGATTCGGCTTCACCGCGCGGGAGCCGAGACGCTATGGTCACGCGCGATGGACGCCTCGGCCGCTGCCCGGCTCATCGCCACTTGGTTCGGGGCCGGTCGCTCGCCGGTCGCGCCTGGCACGGTCGGCACCATCGCAGCGCTGCCCGTGCATTGGGTGCTCCGCTCGGTCGCGCCCGTGCCGTATGCCGCGGCCGTGATCCTCGTCACCGTGGCGGGAACCTGGGCGGCCGAACGCGAGGCCCTACGGCTCGGAGAAAAGGATCCGTCGAGCGTCGTGGTGGACGAAGTCGCCGGGGTGCTCCTCGCGCTCTTCATCGCGCGGAGCGCGGGACTGAAAGCGGAGATCGTGAGCGTGCTCCTGTTTCGGCTCTTCGACATCTGGAAGCCCGGCCCCATCGACCGCATCCAGCACCTCGAGCCCGCCGGCGTCGGCATCATGGCGGACGATATCTTGGCGGGTGCCCTGGCGGGAGTCCTGGCTCGCCTGCTTTGACCGGCAGCACGCGGGCGCCGGGTCCGCGCGGCCGTCTACGGAAACAGCACGCCGAGCGCCGCCGCCATCACCGTATTGGGATCCGCGCCGTCCTGGTTCACGATGCTCACGATGGTGGTGTTGCTCTCGCGGAAGTGGAACGCCTGGGTGTGATAGCCGTTGATGCTGCCGTCGTGCCCGAGACCTTTGCCCGCGCCCCCACTGAGCGCCGCATCCAGCATCAGGAGGCCGAGTCCGTAGCTCACGCCGGACGCGACGGGCTCGCCCTTCTCCATCTCGGTCTGCTGGGCAGCGGCGAGCACCTTGCCGGTCACCAGGTTTCGAATCCACTTCGCGGTGTCTTCGGTCGTGGCCGTCATGGCGCCGGCGGTCCAGGGCCCGGACGGATGGATGGCGTTCGTAGCGTCGGAGCCGTTCTGGGTGAAGCCGGGCGCGAGCGGATCGCCGAGCGCTTCTTCACCGTCGAGAAACGTGTGCGCGAGCTGATTCGGTGAGAGGAGCTTCTCTCGGATCTGCTCGGCGATCCCCTTCTGGCCGACCTTCTCGGCGATGATGCCGAGGCAGATGTAGTTCGTGTTCGAGTACTTCCACACGCTTCCTGGCGGGTCGACCGCGCCATGGGCAGAAGCCAGGGCGACGAGCTCCTCCGGCTGCCACACCTTGCCGAGATCGGCGAGGAAGCTCGCGTCCGAGGTGTAGTTGAAGATGCCGCTCGTATGGTTCAAGAGCATGCGGAGCGTGATGGCGTTGCCGTTGGGCACGCCGGTCACCCAGGTGTCGAGCTTGTCGTCGAGCGAGAGCTTCCCAGCGCCGACGAGGCCCAGCACGATCGACGCCACGTAGGTCTTGGTCACGCTCCCGATGCGGAAGAGCTCGGCGCCGGTGAGGTTCGAGTCGCCGCGCACGAAGCTCTGGACCCCGCAGTCTTCGCTGATGACCGCCAGAGCTGCGTCGCGGCTCTTCTCCTTCACGCGCGCGCTCTCCAGCGCGTCGCCGAGGGCCGTCGCACGCTCGGTGCAAGCGGCAGAGCTCCCACCGCTGCCGCCCGACGCGCCCGCCCCAGCGGAACCCGAGGCTCCGCCGCTACCACCGGTGGCGCCACTGCCTCCGACCCCCGCGCTGCCGCCGGTCCCACTCTTGCCACCCCCGCCACCGGAGTCGTCGGAGCTGCCGCAGCCGAAGAGCAAACACGCCGCGAGCAGGGCGCCGACGTAGGTCCCACCTGACATGTCGGAGTTCGTGACAGCGCGCTCGCCGCGAGTCAACCGCCCGCCCGGAGAGGCGTATGCTCCGCCGCGAGGCCGAGCCATGCCCTATCGCCTGAGCGACGAAGAACGCTCGTTCCAACGCACCGTCCGCGCTTTCGCCGAGCAGGAGCTGGCGCCGCTCGTGCGAGAGGCCGAAGCCACTGGACGCTTTCCGCGCGATCGCATCCTGCCGCGCCTCGCCGAGCTCGGGCTGCTCGGCATCGGCGTGCCCGAAGCGCTGGGCGGGAGCGGCGGAGGCGCGCTCCTCTCGTGCGTCGTAGGGGAAGAGATCGCACGCGTCTGTGGTGGGTTCGCCATCGGCGCCATGGCGAGCCTGCTCGCGCCGCAGATCCTGTGCCGGCTCCAGGGCGGAACGCCCAACCCGGCGCTGCTCGAACCACTGCTCCGCGGTCAGCTTCTTCCGGCTCTCGCCTTCACGGAACCGAGCGGCGGATCGGACCTCGCGAGCCTCGGCACGCGCGCGAAGCCGGTGGACGGCGGAGTCGCGCTCAGCGGCACGAAGTCGTTCATCTCCAACGGTCCCACGGCCGACGCCTACCTGGTCGCGGCAGTGCGCGCGGACCACGCAGACTTGCCACGCGCTGAACGCGTGAAAGGCATCGGCGTGCACGTGGTCCTGCGCGGCACCCCCGGCGTGAGCGCGGGACCTCCCCTGGCGAAGCTCGGCATGCGTTCGAGCGAAACGAGCGAGGTCTTTTTCGAAGAGGCGTTTTCTCCGAAAGGCGGTCTCGGGGGCGGCAAGGGCAAGGACCCCGCCCGGGGCTTCCGCCAGATGATGGAGCTGCTCGACGTGAACCGGCTCTACATCGCCGCGCTGAGCTTGGGGCTCGCGGAGGCCGCTTTCGAGGCCTCGGTGAGCTGGGTGAAGTCGCGGAGGGCCTTCGGAAAGCCCATCGCCGAGCACCAGGCCACGGGCTTCAAGGTCGCGCGCATGGCGATGCAGCTCGACGCAGGCCGATCGCTCGTTCAGCAGGCGGCCGAGCTCACGGATCGAGGCGAACGCGCCACGCGGCTCGTGAGCGAAACCAAGCTCTTCTGCACCGAGGCCGCGTTGCAGATCTGCGGCGACGCCGTGCAAATCCATGGCGCCTACGGCTACGTCGAGGACCTGCCCGTGGAGCGCTACTTCCGCGACGCCCGGGTGGGCACGATCTGGGAAGGAACGAGCGAAATCCAAGCCCAGATCGTCTGCCGCGAGCTCGGCCTGTTCGAGACCTGACAAGTGCCTGACGCCCGACAGCCGGGCGGGCGGAGGGTCTTGAGAAGAGCGGATCGACTCGTCTATGCTGTAGGGCCGTCTTGTTCCAAGGAGCCCTCATGTCGCGTTCCGCAGCGCTCGTACTCCTCCCGGTCCTCGCACTCTCGGGCGCCGCCTGCGGCGGTGGCCCCGGGGATCCCAACAAGCTGAAGAACGGCGGGTCACCCACCGCCGGCATGGGGCTATCCACCGACGTGGTCGACACCTACGCCGAGCCCCTCATCGTCGACTGGAACCCGAACCACCGCACGGATCTCGAGGTGATGACCCGCGACAAGATCGCGGTGGTCCGCTACCAGAAGAACGAGATCAAGCTGCTGAAGGACTGCTACGTCGACGGTGCCTACGGCTACGTCGGCGTCACCAAGAAGGAGCAGTTCATCCGCTACGACTCCTCCGACGAGCTCGCGGCGAACTTGCCAGGCATCTTCGCCCTCGGCGGCGCCAAGCTCGGCGCCGAGATGGAGCAGGGCACCACGGTGGACATCGGCCTCGTGATCGTCGGCAAGCGCACGGCCGTCCGCACCAACGCCCAGCGCTCCGAGCTCCAAGGGGACTGCACCGGCGCCACCCACTTCGTCCGCGGCGCGACCATCGGCGCGTTCGCCGTCCAGACCGGCGAGCGCTCCAAGATGGGCTCCGTTGCAGGCCTGTTCGGCGCCGGCGTCTCGGCCAAGAGCGCGAGCAGCCGTTCCGTCTCCAACAAAGACGGTTCCATCGACAAGTGCTCGACCGCGACCACGGAGCAACAGAAGGCGCCGGAGGGCTGCGGCTCGCTCCTCCGCCTCGAGCTCCGCCCGTTCGACGCGCCGAAGAAGGCAGCGAAGGACGAAAAGGGCAACCTGGTGAAGTCCGCCGACATCCCCGAGTGCAGCGCGGGCTTCGTGTGGGACGGCGCGAAGTGCGCCAAGAAGGGCTCGGCCAAGGCCTTCGCTTGCTCGGGCAAAGACGAAGCGCAGTGCCGCGACCAGTGCGACAAGCAGAACGCCAAGAGCTGCACGCAGCTCGCTCTCATCTATCGCAACGCGGGCAAAGATCCGCCACAGGCCGTCGCCTTCTTCAAGAAGGCGTGTGGCCTCGGGGACGAGTCGGCCTGCGCCGAGTTCGGCTCTCACCTGCTCCAAGGCAGCGGCATCCAGAAGGACGAATACAAAGCCCTCGAGACGTTCCAGAAGGCGTGCACCGCCGGTGACGGGCTCGGCTGTTCGTTCCTCGGCCGCATGTTCCGCTCGGGTACCGCCACCGAGCCCAGCGAGTCCAAGGCGTTCGGGTTGTTCAAGCGCGCCTGCGACGGCGGCTTGTCCCAAGGCTGCGTCGAGCTCGGCACCATGCACGAGCAGGGCATCGGCACGACCCGCGACTACAAGAAGGCCATCGCGTACTACCAGCGCGCGTGCAAGGCGGACAACCCCGACGGCTGTGCGCAGCTCGGCATCATGTACGCCTCGGGTCGTGGTGTGGAGCTCGACCGGCAGAAGTCCATCGAGCTGTTCAAGAACGCTTGCGACAAGAACAGCGCCGTGGGCTGCACGGAGCTCGGCAACACGTATTTCCGCGGCGCCGGCATGGAGCGCAAGAAGGAGAACGACGAAGAGGCCGCGCGTCTGTACGAGAAAGCCTGCGGGCTCTGGGGCGGCGCCGAGGGCTGCGCCCGGCTCGGCTACCTCACACGCTACGGCTGGGGCGTGAAGATGGATGGCTGGAAGGGCTATTCCCCGATCGAGAAAGGCTGCCAGCAGAACAGCGGCTACGCCTGCGTGGAGCTCGAAAATCTACGAGACGGGCGCCCTCGGCAAGCTGCGCGACTCCATGCGCGCCATCGAATACTACCAGCGCTCCTGCGACCTCTTCGAAGGCGAAGGCTGCCGGCTCATCGGTCTCATCTACCGCAACGGCCAGGGCGTCCAGGTCGACAACGAGCGCGCCCACGAGTACTTCGCCCGCGGGTGCCGCACGGGCCACCCGCGATCCTGTTACCACGTGGCGGCCGACCTCTACACCGGCACCGGCACGAAGGTTGACTACGCCAAGGCCATGAGCCACTACGAGCACTCCTGCTCCGGCGGCTTCGCTGACTCCTGCAACGAGGTGGGCTTCCTCTACGACCACGGTCAGGGCGTGAAGGAAGACAAGCAGAAGGCCGCGGCCCTCTTCGACCAAGGCTGCGAGCTCGGAAGCTCCACCGCCTGCGAGAACCTCGGCAAGTACATCGAGTCGGGCGTCTACAAGGCATCGAGCAAAGACCGTGCGCTCGCGCTCTACGCCCAGGCCTGCGACAAGGGCGACCCCGCGAGCTGCCACCGCCTCGCCCAGAAGTACCAATACGGGAGCGGTTTCGCCAAAGACCCGGTGAAGGCGGTGTCGTTCTACCGGAAGGGCTGCGACCGCGGCTACTACCAGGCCTGCATGCAGCTCGGCGACATGTATCGCTTCGGCTTCAGCGGCATCAGCGCGAGCGAGCGCGACGCCTTCGGCTTCTACAGCCGGGCCTGCAGCGGGCGCCTCGAATCGGCGTGCGACGCCATGGCGGAGCTCTACGTGACCGGCAAGGGCGTCGGCGCAAACCCGACCGAGGCGGCACGCATCCGACAGGGCAGCTGCGAACGCGGCAACACCAAGAGCTGTCGGAGCCTCGCCAAGATGTACGTGGAGGGCGTCGGCGTCGCCAAGGATCCCAAGGCAGCCGCGCAGCTCCACGAGAAGGCCTGCTACCTCCGCTCGAGTCAGGACTGCTACGAGCTCGCGCTGCTCTACGACAAGGGCGAGGGCGTGAAGGCCGACGGCAAGAAGACCGCCGAGTTCTCCGTGCACCGGCAGTACCCTCGGCTGCCGTCACCAGCGGGGCTACCGGCCCGCGGCACTTCGCCGAACAGAAGAAGGACACCACTCTCGGCTTGGCCAAGCTGCGCTACGGCTGCACCAACTTCGCGAGTTGGTACAAGGACGAAAAAGAGAAGGTGAAGAACGTCTGGGCCTGCGCAGCGCTCAAGAAGCTGAACCAAAAGCTCGACGCGCCCGACAAGGCGCCGGCGGGCACGCCGCCTCCGGTCAAGCCTGCGCTCCCGCCCCTCGGCGGAACCCAGAAGATGTGAGCGGCGGGGACTGTCCCGCCCGCCCCACCCGACTCCTCCCGCGGCGCTCCGTCGGTCGGTGGACGGGCCGGTAGGCGTCTGCAATGCTGCCGCCCGACCCGATGTTCGTGTGTCCCGAGTGCGGCCGAACTTTCCCGGGAGCGGGTTTCTGCACGGAAGACGGCGGCACTTTGGCGCACTCGGGCGGCGATCCGCTGCTCGGGCAGATGGTGGGCAGCTACCGGGTGAGCCAGCTGCTCGGCAAAGGCGGCATGGGCTCGGTGTACAAGGGCGTCCACCCCAGCATCGGCAGCCGCGTCGCCATCAAGTTCCTCTCGCAGGAGTGCGCGCAGCACCCGGCGCTCGTCGAGCGCTTCTTCGCCGAGGCGCGGGCGGTCAACCTGATTCGCCACGACAACATCGTCAGCGTCTCGGATCTCGCTTCGACTCCCGACGGCCGCCCGTACATCGTGATGGAGCTCCTCGACGGGGCACCCTTGTCGGCGTTCATGAAACGCTACGGTGGCTTGCCTCTCGGCACTCTGTGCCGCGTGCTGATGGACGTGCTCGACGGTCTCGACGCAGCCCACGCCAAGGGCATCGTCCACCGCGACTTGAAGCCGGACAACGTGTTCATCTCTCCTGGCGGTCGGGTGAAGATCCTCGACTTCGGCATCGCGAAGCTGCGGCCCGACCAGGGCGGCGTCAGCGACGCCACGCGCACGGGCTCGCTGCTCGGAACGCCGCAGTACATGTCGCCCGAGCAAGCCCAGGGCATGCACGTGGACCATCGTTCGGACCTCTACGCGGCGGGCGTGATGCTGTTCGAAGGCGCCACGGGCCAGCGCCCGTTCCCCGCGCAGACGCTGTACGAGCTCCTGAAAGCCCACGTCGAACAGATGCCGCCTGCGCCGAGCTTGCTGCGGCCCGAGATCCCTCCGGCGCTCGAGACGGTGCTCCTGCACGCCCTGCAGAAGGATCCGAACTACCGTTATCAATCCGCCCAGGATTTCAAAGCCGCCATCGAACAGTGCTTGGCCTATCTCGGCCCCGAAACGTTCGTGCCGCTGGGCGAAGGCGTCGCGGCAAGGCCGCCCGCGGTCCCGAGCGTCGCGCAAGGCAACTACGCCAACCCTCCGTCGTACGCCGCGAGCGGTGGGGCCTACGCGCCGGCCTACCCGCCCGCAGCGGTCACGCCGCAGCCCACCTATCCCTCCCCGTACGCTCCAGCCGCCATGGCGGTACCCATGGGGCACGCGCCGCCCATGCCTCACCCCGCGACGCGCAGCTACACCTGGGTCTGGATCGTGATCGGAGTGTTCCTCTTGCTGGTGATCATGTGGACGTTCAGCTTCTGCGGCGCGTGCGTGATCGCGGCGGGCTCCGACAGCAGCCCGCCGGCAGCGACGCCCTGACTAGCCTCGCCCCACGCGCTCCGCGACGAAGCGCGAGAGGTGACGCGAGAGCGTGTAGATCCCGATCTGAGGCGGCCCCCCGATGCTCGTCGGATAGAGCGAGCCATCGAGGACGAACAACCCCGAAAGCTGATGGTGCTCTCCCGTGCTCTTCACCACCGCACGCCGCGGATCGTCGCCGAGGCGCAGCGTGCTCATGGGGTGAACCGCTGCCATGGCCATGCCGTGGGGTCGCGTGACGGCGTCGGGAATGGACTCGATGTCTTCGCGCTGCGAAAGCTCGAGGGCTGGCGTGCTCGGGACGAGGACGCGGCGCGCACCCGCGGCGAACAGCAACCGCGCACAGGCGCGGACGCCGCGGGCGAGCGCCGTGGAGTCCGACAAGGACAGCACGTATTCGATGCGCGGACGGCCGTCGCGCGCCACGGAGACCTGGCCTTCGCTCTCGTCGTGGAGCATGGCGGTGAGAACGGCGATGTTCGGGTAGCGGAGCATCCACGCGCGGTGGGCAGCGCCGAAGCCAGGCAGCATGATGGCGGCGCCGATGGGGTGCGCGAAGGCCGTCGTGATCCAGACGCGGTGAGCGCTTCCCGGCGTGAGATCGAGAAGCTCCGTGCACTCGTAGCTCTGGGGGATGCCACGCCAGCCCTCGATGCGCTCGTCGAAGAGCCCGGCCACGGCCACGCCCGGGTGAAGGTGCAGCCCACGTCCGAGGTTCCGAAACGGATCCGGCAAGGCGCTCGCCACGCCGAGCACCGCGCTGCCGATGGCGCTCCCCGCGAGCACCACTGCGCTCGCCTCCACCCGTACGTCGGCGATGGGCCGTCCGTCGGCGCCGAGCGCGACGCCCGAGATGCCACGCGCCCGTCGTCCGTCGTGGACGATGCGCGTCACGCGCACGTCGGACACCACGCGGGCGCCGTGGTCCAAGGCGTCGGGGATCAGTACCTTCGCAGCGTTCTGCTTGGCATCGTAGGGGCAGCCGAGCTCGCAGAACCCCGAGCCCTGGCAGCCGAGACGGTTGTGCTTGAGAGGTCCACCGCGCCAACCCAGGGCAGTGACGCCGCGCTCGAGCACGCGGTTGTTGGCGTTTCGCCGTGCGGGCTCGATCTCGCTCACGGACAGGTCGCGCTCCACGCTCTCGAACACGGGCCCGAGCTCGTCGGCGGAGAGGCCGCTGACTGCGTGATCGCGCTCCCAGAGCTCGAGGATCGCGTCGGGGATGCGTTTGCACAGGTTGATGTTGTGCACGGTGGAGCCGCCCACGTTGCGCCCCCCGAGCACGCGGATGGCGAGATCCGCCGTCGAGCGTCCACCTCGGTCTTGGTAGAGCTTCGGCATCATCTCGTCTTCGCGCTGGGTCATGTCGTCGGGAACCAGCGAGGGGCCTTCTTCCAAGGCGATGACCCGGACGCCGCGGCGAGAGAGCTCGCTCGCCGCCATGGCGCCGCCCGCGCCCGTGCCCACGACGACCACGTCGGCCTGCCAGGTCTGCGCCCTGCCGAGGAGCCGCCCGCGCTCGATCATCTCACGCTCCAGCGCACCACGGGCCCGCCGTAGCCGAGGCGCTCGAAGGCCTCGTCCTGCCGGTAGTAGGCCATCATGGCGAGGGCCTTCAAGGCAGCGAAACCGCCGCGCACGAGGCCGACGGGATTCTGCTCGAGCCAGGCGAGCACGCGGTCCTGCTCGTCGGGCAAGAGCTGGGTGAAGCGCGGTCCGAGCCCCACGGCCAGCGGCGCGAGCTGCTCGACGAAGCCGATCAGACCGAGGAGCTCGTCGCGGTCCTGGTCGGCGAGGCCTCGCGCGAAACCGTCGACGAAGAAGCCGACGTCCGCGCGCTCGGGAGCGACGATGCGCTGCCCGATGGCCTCGACCACGACGAACTGCCAGGGCGCGAGCACTTCGAGACGGGCCCGCGCGGCTTCGGACACGACGTAGCCCGAACCGCGCACCAGAGCGATGCCGCCGAACAGCGCGGCGCTGGCTCCGGAAAGCCAGCCCAAGAAGCGACGGCGATCGGCGCGCACGGCTCCGAGGGTTACACCCCGGGCTCAGCGGTCGCAAGCTCAGGGCAGAGGCACGTCCTTGCTCTTCTTGTCTGCCTTGGGCGCGAAGCTGTCGCCCGTGAGCTCCGCGATCACGCTCTCGAGCCCGACCACGAGGCGCGCCGCACGCCCGAAATCCAGCCGCTCGGGCGTGTCCGTGGGCTTGTGATAGTGCGCATCGCGAAACGGCGCGGTGTCGGTCACCATCACCGCCGGCACTCCGAGCTGCCAGAACGCCCAGTGATCGGACCACCCTGCCACCGGCAGCGACGCCGGCAGCGCGGCGCCCTTCGCGGGCAGCGTGCTGCGCGCGTTCAGACCGTCTGCGACCAGATCCACGAGCTCCTTCGACTCGGTGTTGCCCACCACGGCAGCGAAGTTCCCCACGCTCGGGTAACGCCCCTCGAGCTCTTTGGGGAAGCGCTGACTGCCGGGGGCGTCGCTGTAGAGGCCGATGCTCTCGAGGCTCAGCATGGCCACCACCTGCTCGCCACGCTCACGCACGCCCTTGGCGTAGAGCACGCTCCCCATCTTGTCGGTCTGGAAAAACGGGGGCTCCTCGTGGGCGAAGAGCACGAAGCGCAGCGTGCGCTCGGGTGTGGCCGTCCGATAACGACGCGCCAGGGCGAGCACCGCCGCGACCCCGGTCGCGTTGTCGTTGGCACCCGGACTCCCCTTCGCGCTGTCGTAGTGCGCACCGACGACGACGAGCTCGCGCGCCGAGCGGCCTCCTCTCACTTCGACCGCGAGGTTTTGGAGGAGCACGCCGTCGATCTCGTGCCCGTCGCGCGCGACCGAATAGCCCGCCGCCTCGAAGCTCTCGACCAGCCAGTCCGCTGCATCCGCGAGCTCCCACTTCTTGTCGGCGTTGCGCTCTCCGATCTTCTGCGCGAGGTGGCCCACGTCGCGCCGCAGCTCTTCGGCGACATGCGCTTCGCGCGCGGTGAGCGCTGGCAGCGTCCCGGCCTCGGCCGCGGGCGCCTCGACCTTCGGCTGCGGCTCCGGCGTGCGCGGAGCCGGGGGATGGGAGCTGCACGCAGCGAGAGCAAGCACTGCGAGGACGAGCGTCGAGGTGCGCATCCGCCGAGTAATACCACCTCGGGGCGGCGTCCTCTGCTGGCGAGCGCGCGTGGCGCGCCGAGGTGGCCGTACGTTTTGGCCTGATGTAGATTGGCCGCCCTTTGGCAGAAGCAGTCAAACCTCGGGTCGGCGTGATCATGGGCTCCCAGAGCGACTGGGACACCATGCGCCACGCGACCGAGACCCTGGACGAGCTCGGCATCACGCACGAGGTGCGGGTGGTGAGCGCCCATCGCACGCCCGACCTCCTGTTCGAGTGGGCGGCCAGCGCGGCGGAGCGAGGGCTCGAGGTCGTGATCGCGGGCGCTGGCGGCGCAGCTCACCTCCCCGGCATGACGGCGAGCAAGACTGCTCTGCCCGTGCTCGGCGTGCCGGTCGAGAGCCGCACGTTGAAGGGGGTGGACTCGCTGCTCTCCATCGTCCAAATGCCCGCCGGCGTGCCGGTCGCCACCTTCGCCATCGGCAAGGCGGGGGCGGTGAATGCCGCGCTCTTCGCCGCGGCCATCCTCGCGGGGCGCGACGCGAAGGTGAGGGACGCCCTCGCCAGCTTCCGCGTGCGGCAGACACAGAAGGTCCTCGGTCAGCCCGACCCGCGGGGCGCGGGCTGAGAGGAGCGACGGGGTCGTGGAAGTCGGGGTGCTCGGAGCCGGCCAGCTCGGACGCATGTTGGCCCTCGCCGGCCACCCGCTCGGACTTCGCTTCTGCTTCCTCGATCCAACGCCGAATTCGCCGGCGAGCGGTTTGGGGGAGCACGTCGTGGCGCCGTGGGACGACAGCGCCGCGCTCGCGCGGCTCGCCCGCGCCGACGTGGTCACCTTCGAGTTCGAGAACGTTCCCGTCGATGCGCTCCACTGGCTCCGAGATCACGTGCGCGTCCTGCCGAATCCCCGCGCTCTCGAGGTCGGGCGCGACCGCCTGCAAGAGAAGACGCGCTTCCGCGAGCTCGGCATCCCGACAGCCGATTTTCGTGCCGTGGACGACGAGGCTTCGCTCCTGGCGGCGGTCGCCGAGCTCGGAACGCCGTGTCTGCTCAAGACCCGGCGCTTCGGCTACGACGGCAAGGGTCAGGCGCTGATCCGCGAACCCGCCGAGGCCTCGGCGGCCTACGCCGCACTGGCGGGGCAGCCGCTGATCCTCGAGGCCTTCGTGCGCTTCCAGCGCGAGCTCAGCATCTTGTGCGTCCGAGGTCAGTCGGGGGAGACGCGTTTCTACCCACTGATCGAGAACCAACACCGCGAGGGGATCTTGCGGCTCAGCCGCGCTCCTGCCCTCCAGGTCTCGCCCGAACAGCGCGCGTCGGCCGAGCGTCACGCCGAACGCCTGCTCGCCGACCTCGACTACGTGGGCGTCCTCGCGCTCGAGCTGTTCGACGTCGGCGGCACGCTCTTCGCCAACGAGCTCGCGCCGCGCGTCCACAACTCGGGCCACTTCAGCATCGAGGGCGCGCGCACGAGTCAGTTCGAGAACCACCTGCGGGCCGTGTGTGGGCTCCCCCTCGGCGACACTTCGCTGCTCGGCCCCTCGGCGATGCTGAACCTCATCGGACACGTGCCGCCCAAAGCGCCATTGCTCGAGGTGCCCGATCTCCACCTCCACGACTACGGCAAGGCGCCGCGCGCGCAGCGCAAAGTCGGACACTTGACACTGCGGGCTCGCGACGACGCCGAGCTCGAAACGCGCCTCGCGCACGTGCAAGCCTTGCTCGCCTCCGGCTGAAAAACGCCGAAATTGGGCCCGGCGGCCCGACCAGAGGACGGTTTTTCGCGCGACAGGCGCGAGGGTGCCGGCTATAAGCGCTGGGTCCTTGCGGAGGAAATCATGAAGAAGGCGATCACCTCATTGGTCGGATTGGGAATCTTCCTCGCTTCCGGCGCCGCGCTGGCACAGCAGCCGTATGGCGGAGGCTGGTCCGGCAGCTACTCGCCGACGGCTCCACCGCCACGCTCGAGCAGCCTCGACAACATCGGTGAAGAGGGTCAGATCACCTTCGGCGTGGATCGCGTGATGGGCGTCGCCTTCGACACCCAAACCATCTCGCCCGACCAGGGCGGCGACATCAAGAACAAGTCCACCACCGTGGCTCTGTTCGGCAACGACGGCGGCACGGGAATGATCCCCCGCCTGTCCCTCGACTACTTCGTCGTCGAGAGCATCAGCGTGGGCGGCTCGTTCCTGTACATCTCGCGCACCACGGAGCAGGAGACCGACGCAGGGAGCGCCGACGGTCCGACCACGAGCACGTTCGGCATCGCACCGCGCGTTGGCTACGCCATGGCCTTCGACGAGACCTTCTCGATTTGGCCCCGCGCCGGCATCACCTACTACAGCTCCAAGACCGAGACGCCGGCCGCTGCCGGCGGCAACGACACCACCGACACCACGAGCGGCCTCGACCTCACCATCGAAGTGCCGGTGGGCATCTCGCCCATGGAACACTTCGCCATCCTCGCGGGGCCGTACCTCGACCTCGGTCTGAGCGGCACAGCGGAGCAGGACAACGGCACGACCTCGCAGAAGGTCGATCAAAAGACCACGTCCTACGGCCTCACCGTGGGCATGCTCGGCTACTTCTGAGCGAGCTTCGGCTCCGCGTCGCGCGCCGCCTGGCCTTCGAGCCGGCGGCGCGCAGCGTTTTTGTGCGCGAGCGTCGGAGCCGATTGTCAGCCGCGCGACCTTCGGAGACGCTCCGCCCGTGAAAGAGCGTGGGAAGCGCTGGCTCGCCCGACCGAGCCTCCCGTGGCTCGCCGCGCTCGTAGCCGTCCTCTTGTCCGCAACGGCGCTCGGGAACGGCTTCATCGCCGACGACCACTTCCTGCGCGGAACGGCCCTGGGTCTGAACCCGCCGGCGCTCTCGGTGGCGAGCCGCTTCGACCTCTTCCGCTTCTATCCCGACGACCCCGCTCAGATCGCACGTGGGCGGGAGCTCGGCATCGCGCCCTGGTGGATGCCGCTCGACTGCGCCATCTCGTTCCTGCGTCCGCTGAGCTCGGCGTTTCACGCCCTCGACTTCGCGCTGTGGCCCGATTCGGCCGTGGCGATGCACCTGCACAGCTTGCTCTGGCTCGCAGCGTCGGTGCTCGCTTTCCACCGACTCGCGGCGCGCTTCGAGGCGCGGCCTTGGGTGCTGGGGCTCGCGACGACGATCTTCGCGGTCGACGCCGTACACGCCATCCCCATCGGCTGGATCGCGAACCGCAACACGCTGCTCGCGGGCTTCTTCTCCATTCTGGCGCTCTACTTCCACGATCGCGCGCGTCGCGAGCACGACCGCTGGGCGGGACTCGGCAGCGTCGTTTCGCTGGCGCTCGGTCTCGCGAGCGGTGAGATCGCCCTCGGGACGTTGGGCTTCTTCGTGGCCCACGCCTGGACCTTCGAACGCGGTATGCGCCGACGCGCGTTCGCGCTCATGCCCGCGATCATCACGGTCGTGGCCTGGCGGGCGGTGTACGTGCTCCTCGGGTACACGACGCGCCGCTCGGGGCTCTACATCGACCCTCTGCGATCGCCCTTCGATTTCGTGAAAGCGGCGGCGGACCGCATCCCGAGGCTGTTCTTCGCCCAGCTCGGCGGCTTCGCATCCGACTTCTACCCGATGGTCTCGGCCGAGATCCGGCTCGCCCTCGGCGCGGTGGCCGTCGTCGGCTCGTGCCTGCTCCTCTACTGGCTCCGACGTCTGCTCGTTCGCGACGAGCTGTCGCGCTTCTGGCTCGTGGGGCTCGGTCTCTCGCTCGTGCCCAGCGCCGCCACGTTCCCCAATGACCGCCTGCTCTTCGTGGCCAGCATCGGCGCGGCCCCGCTGGTGGCCCGGGCCCTCGCCGAAGCGGGCGCCAGCGTAGGCAAGCCCGCCGCCTGGGTCTTGGGGCTCGTCCACCTCGTCCTCTCGCCCGCATCGCTTCCGTGGCGGGTCGCCAGTATGCGTGAGTTCGGACGCATCGGCGCCGACATGGCCCGCGCGATACCGGGAGATCTCACCGGGCGCACGCTGGTCGTGGTGAACGCACCCGAGAGTCTCTGGTGCGTTCAGCTCTTCACGGCCGCCGCGTCTCAAGGCATCGCCCCGCCCGCGCGCCTGCGCTGCATGGGAGCCACCAGCGCCGAGCTCGAAGTGTTCCGCGAGTCCGAGCAGAGCCTGCTCCTACGCCCCAAACGCAGCTACTTCACCGCGCCGCTCGACGGGCTCCTGCGTGCCGCCGAAGTGCCCTGGAAGCTCGGCTCCCAAGGCGACCTCAGCGTGATCTCGTTCGAGGTGACTCGCCTCGGCCCCGACGGCAAGCCCGACGAGGTGCGTGCGCGTTACCACGTTCCCATGAGCTCGCCCGAGCTCGTCAGCATGGTGTGGGACGGCCGAAAGCTCGTGCCCTTCACGCCGCCGGCCATCGGCGAAACCGCCCGTTTTCCTGGCTCGGACTTGCTCGCCCTCGTCACGGGCGCCGCGCGCTGACCCTTCGCGGTGCTCGACCCGTGAAGCTCAGCGCAGCCTCGCCACCTGACGATGCCGAAAGCACCCGACCACGTGGTCGTTGACCATGCCGACGGCCTGCATGTGGGCGTAGATGATGGTGGAGCCGACGAAGTTGAAGCCGCGACGCCGGAGATCCTTGCTGAGCGCGTCGGACAGCGCAGTCCTCGGCGGGATCTGCTTCATGCTCTGCCAGCGGTTTTGCTGCGGCCGACCGCCGACGAAGCTCCACTGATACTCGGCGAAGCTGCCGTGCTCTTTCTGGACCTCGAGGAACGCGCGCGCATTCCGGATGGCCGAGGCGAGCTTCGCGCGGTTCCGCACGATGCCGGAGTCCTCGAGCAGGGCGGCGAGCTTCGCGTCGCCGAACCGCGCCACCTTCCTCGGGTCGAAACCGGCGAAGGCGCGGCGGTAGCCGTCGCGCTTCTTCAGGATGGTAATCCACGAGAGCCCCGCCTGCGCGCCCTCGAGCACCAGAAACTCGAACAGCTGGCGGTCGTCGTGCACCGGCACGCCCCACTCGGTGTCGTGATAGGCGACATAGATGGGGTCCGTGCCCGCCCATGCGCAACGAGTCTTCGTGGTGCGGCTCACACGCCCGAGGCTACACCCGACCGGACCGATTCAGCAGCTCAGCTTCGAAGAAGTTCCAAACGTCGAGCGAGTCGACCGAGGTCCCTTGCTGGAGCACTGCAATTCAGGCGCGTACTTCAGCGTAGGGGCGGTGTGCACGCCGTAGCCGTGGACTGCGATCCCTCCGACTTGACCGTCTCGAGCCGAATGGATGCGATGGGCAGGAACGCTTGCGCTTCGGGCCATTCACGGCAGCGTCGCTCACGCCCGTCTCGACCCTGCTTGGCTCGGGGGATAGGCTCGGGCCGAGGCAAACATGAGCAGCGCGAAGCTCGGCAGGAGCATGGTGATCGCGGTGGGGTTGGCGTTCGTCGCGTGCTCGGCGGACGACTCGGGCGGCGCGAGCGGTGGAGCGGGCGGCACCGCGACGGGAGGCACCGGCGGCACCGGCGGCTCGGGCGGCGGCACCGGCGGCAGCGGCGGCTCGGGCGGTCTGGTCAGCGGATGCTCGGGGCTGTGTCCGGCGGGTCAGCTCTGCGTCGTCGACACCTGCTGCGCGGAGGATCGCGCGTGCGGCAGCAAGTGCTGCGCGGCGACCGAGCTGTGCTCGTTCCAGACCTGCGTGACCCCCGGCGCGGACTGCACGAGCAGCGGCGACTGCAAGCCCGGCGAGTACTGCGAGCCCTCGCTCAGCGCGGGGCCGGCGACGGGCTGCACGACGGCCAAGGGCAAGTGTCTGCCCAAGCCCCCGGAGTGCGCGCCGGGCCAGAGCCAGAACTGCGTCGAGAAGTGCGAGGTCAAGGTCGCGCAGAAGTTCGACCCGACCGTGAAGTACTCGTGGCCGAGCGACGTGACCTCGCCGGCGGCGCCCTACCCCAACGACGTCATGATGACGCCGCTCGTGATCCAGCTCGACGACGACGACTGCGACGGGCAAGTCACCGGCACCGACGCCGCAGACATCCTGGTCACCACCTTCAGCGGCGGCGCCTGGCAGACCACGGGCGTCCTGCACGCGCTCGCCGTGAAGAACGGCGCGCTGACCGAGCTCTGGAAGGTGTCCGGCATCTCGCCGGGTGCAGCGCTGGCAGGTGGGAACTTGGACGGCAAGAACGGCAACGAGGTGGTGGCCTGCGCCGCGGGTGGCGGCAGCGTCAAGGCGTTCGGCGCGGACGGCAAGGAGCTCTGGTCCACCGCGGCGACCTGTCTCCTGCCCGCCATCGCCGACCTCGACGGCGACGGGACGCCCGAGGTCGTGGTCGAGGGCGGCATCCTCGACGGTGCGAGCGGCGCGCTGAAGAAGAGCTTCTCGCCGGCTCCGTCGGGCTACCACACGCTGGGCGACGTCACCGGCGACGGCAAGCCCGAGATCGTGTTCGCGAACCGCGTCTACGACGCGACCGGCACGCAGATCGTGGATCTCAGCGCCTCGATCACGGGCACCTGGCTCTTGCCGGCGCTCGTCGACTTCGACAAGGACGGCAAGCCCGAGGTGATCGCCACGATGGGCGACAGCAACTCCGTCGTGCTGTGGCGCTACGACGCCGCCGAGCCCAGCAAAGCGAAGCTCCTCCGCGCGCCCTTCAAGGCCCACGTCGACCCGGGCGGCGCTTGGGCGTGGTCGTTCGGGATGGGGCCCATCACCGCCGGGGACTTCGACGGCGACGGCACGCCCGACGCCGGATACGTCGGGTTCCGTGGCTACGTGGTGCTCGACGGCAAGAAGCTGATGAACGGCACGCTGCCGAGCACGCTGGCCGCCCTCTCGCTGTGGTCCAAACCGACCGACGAGGACAACGGCTCGACCGGCTCTGCCGTGTTCGACTTCGACGGCGACGGCAAGGTGGAGGTGCTCTACAACGACACCCAGCGCGTCCACATCTACGACGGCAAGACCGGGCAAGACGTCGCTCCCCCGATCTGCAACACCACGGGCTCGCTGTTCGAATACCCGGTGATCGCCGACGTCGACCGCGACGGGCAGGCGGACCTGATCCTGGTCGCCAACTCGTTCTCGAACAAGCCCGGGCAGAACCCGAGCTACGTCTGCGACGGCACCATCCAGTCCGGCGTGCGCGTGTACGGCAGCGCCTCGAAGAGCTGGGTGCAGACGCGTCCGGTCTGGAATCAGCACACGTATCACGTCACCAACGTGGGCGAGGACGGCTCGATCCCCGCGGTCGAGACCAGCAACTGGAGCGTGCCGGGCCTGAACAACTTCCGGCAGAACAAGCAGGTTGGCGGCGAGTTCGGCGCGCCCGACGCCATCGTGAGCCTGCTCCCCAACTGCGGTCAGCCCTTCGGCGTGCGCGTCGTCGTCCGCAACGTCGGCAGCGCTCCGATGCCCGGCGGCGTCGTCGTCAACGTGTACCGAGAGGGCGGCAAGCTGCTCGGCAGCGTGAGCACCACGCACGCGCTCTTCCCGCTCCAGAGCGAGACGCTGATCCTGGCCGTGAGTCCGCCGGACAGCACGGAGCTCTCCACCGGCAAGGCCAAGGCCTACGCCGCCGTCGACGAGGCACCGAAGAAGCTCCTCGAGTGCCGTCCCGACAACAACCAGTCCGCCCCGGCGTCGTTGGGCTGCGCCGTCCCGAAGTGAGCGCGAGCTCGCACCTCACACCAGGCCAGCAATCGTCGACCTGCCCCCCAAAATGCGGTGAGCATCGAGCGACGTGTGAGCGAAGACGGCCGCGGTCTCGGCTGGGGCTGGGCTGCGGCTGCGGGTTTCGAAGAAGGTTTTCACCGAGCTGCACGCTGGAACGGCGAACTAGGGACGCCCCTCAGCGCGAGATGCGGGCAGCGTCCGCGAGGAGCTTCCGGGTCTCCTCGGCGTCGCTCGAGCGGTAGTAGCCGCGGATCTGGCCCTCGCGGTCCACGAGCACGAAGTGCGAGCCATGCAGGATGCCGTAGTCGGCCTGCGCCGGGTCGGCTTTGCCGTCCAGAGCCACCTTGAAGCCTTCGATCACCGTCTTTTTCACCGTCTCGTAGTCGCCGGTGAGGAGCGACCAGGAGCGCGTGTCGATGTCGTTCTTCTTGGCGTATTCCAGCAAGACGGCGGGTGTGTCGTTCTCCGGATCGACGCTGATGGCGACGAAGCGAAGGCCGAGACTCCGGCCCTGGGCGTCCGCGTGGAGAGTCTTCATGCGTGCCATGAGCTTCGGGCACACGCTCGGACAGCGCGTGAAGAAGAACGCGGCGATCCAGACCTTGCCGCGGAGCTCGGCGCTGCCGAAGCGCGCGCCGTTCTGGTCGGTGAGTGAGAACTCGCCGGCTGGGTAGAGCTTCGGTGGATCGGGGTTCCTACAGCCCGTGACGAGGCACAGAAGGCCGAGGCCGAGAGCCAGCGAGCGAAGAAGCGATGGAAGGGTCACCGGGTTCGCTCGTATAGCGCACGCAGGGTCTCGTGGGAGGCTTTCGCTTCGCCGCGCGCGATGGCCCACACGGCGTCTCGCGCAGCTTGATTCACCGGCGTGGAAATCCCGTGTTTTTCCCCGCGTTCGATCACCTCACCGTTCAGGAAGTCGACGGCCGGGGCGCGGCCGCGCTCGATGGCGGCGAGCATGCTCGAGCGCAGGCGGCGGTAGCGGGCGCCGACGGCCAAGAGCAGCGTGTGCTTGGCCAGGAGCCCCGGCGAACCAGAGGCTGCGCGTTCGCCGTCGGTGAGGCGGATCCAGTCGAGGTCGAGGGTACCGCTCACCTTCTCGAGGCGGACGTCCTCTTGGCGCGCCACGTCGACGACCTCGCTCATCACGTCCAGGGCCAGCCGCCGAACGTGGCGCTGGCGCATCAGGACGCCGAGCCGGTCCCCCCCGATGGTGCCCAGAGTCGAGATGGCGCAGTTGATGGCGAGCTTGCTCCAGCGAGCACCGCGGAGGTTCTTGGTGATGCTCACGGGCCCCACGGCTTCGAGGATGCGCGTGAGCCCTTCGAGCTCGGCGTCGACGCTGCCATCGAGCTTGCCGACGCTGAAGCCGCCGGCGCTCGTGCGATCGTAGACCCCGGGCTCGAGCATCGAGGCACCCCAGGCGACGACCGCTCCGAGCACACGTTCGGGGCCTGCGATCTTGCCCACGCGTTCTTCGCAGAGGCCGTTCTGGAAACACACCATGCGCCCGCCCTGGGCGAGCCAGGGCAATGCGCTCGTGGCCGCGGCCTCCACCTGGGGGGGCTGCGTGGCGAGGAGCACGTAATCGAACGGGCGGACGCTCGTGTCGAGGGCCTCGTACACCGCCGACGGGATCCCGACCGAGGGCGCTTCGTCGCCGCGCACGCGGACGCCGTGGTCCCGGAGCGCCCGAGCGATGGTGGGGTTGGTCGTGAGCAGCGAGACGTCCTGGCCGAGCTCCAGCAGATAGCCCGCGATCACCCCACCGATGGCCCCGCAGCCCACGACCAGCAGCCGGGGGGGTCTCTCCTCGCCCATGCCGATTGACGTAGATCAACGGCCGCTCGGCGGGAACACCCGGTCTTTTTCGGAACTTGCCAGCCCTCGAGCGGCAACCGGGCGGGCGAGTCCGTAAAAAGCTTGCCAAAACCCCTGCGCCTCTTGTACGAGGGCCGCGCACATCGGCGCACCTGCGCCGAACTGGACGGTTCCCATGCGACGTCTCTGGAAACTCCTCGAGCGCTTGCGCCTGCCGCTTCCGGCCTTGGCCTGAGCCACCCCGAACTTATGCGCGCCTCCGAGCGCGCCTTGCCGAGCGACCTTCCTTTCTGGCTTCCTTCTCGTCGCTCACTTCAGGGGTCTTTCCGTGATCGAGATCCGCAGCGCGCGTGACTCCGATGCCGACGGGCTGATCCGTCTCATCGGCGCCGTGTTCGACGAATACCCGGGCTGCGTGCTCGACGTCGACGGCGAGCTCCCGGAGCTCCGGCGCATCGCCGGTTGGTCCCAGGAGCACGCCGGAGAGTTCTTTTGCGCCGAGCGGGCCGGAACCATCGTCGGCTGCGTCGGTTTCGCCCTCGCCCACGACGCAGGCGGCATCGAGCTCAAGAAGCTCTACGTCGACGCGAGCGAACGGAAGAGCGGGCTCGGCGGGCAGCTGCTCGCCAAGATCGAGAAACGGGCGGGCGAGCTCGACGCGAAGTTCATCGATCTCTGGAGCGACACGCGCTTCGTGACCGCCCACGCCTTCTACGAGAAACGCGGCTTCGTGCGCGGCCCCGTCACGCGGCCGCTCCACGACAAGAGCCACACCATCGAATACTACTTCCGGAAAGAGCTCACTCGCTGATGGTCTTCCAGAAGAGGTCCGCGACCTCTTTGTGACCTGCGGGCGTCGGATGGATGCATGTCAGGTCGAACCAGTTGCTCGAGTTCGGGATGTAGCACTGGTTCTTGGAGTCGGCGAAGTTGTAGCCGTGGCCGCAGAAGTGCTCGCCCAAGAAGATCATGTCGGCCTTGGCGTCGACGGCGATCTTCATGTAGCCCTCGCGGAGCTTCACCAGCGTCGCCGTGCCGGCGATCCACTCGCCCGTGAGACCCGCGAGCGTTCCGGTGGGACACGAGCTCAAGTTCGCGGTCAGATCCGTGTATTCGTAGATGTTGGCGAACACGACCCAAGAACCGTTGGGGAAGTTCGTCGGGTCCTTCAGCCAGTCCACGGCCTGCTTCATGTTGGCCAGGATGGTGTCCGCTTCGGCCGAGGCCGCGGCAGCCGAGAGCTTGTCTTTGGCCATGCCCGCGATGTCGTTTCCGCCCATGGTGATCACCACGAGCGTCTTCTTGGTCTCGCTCGCTGGGAAGCACTTGCTGATTTGCTTGTCGCCCGCGAAGAAGTCGTCGGTCTGGGCCCCGTTCACCGCGCAGCTCTGGACCTCGATGCTCGGCCACTGAGCCTTGGCGAGGTTGGTCAGGAGCTGGCGGTAGACCTGGTTCGCCGGCGTGGGGAACGTGCCGACGGTGATGGAGTCGCCGAGGAACACGAGCTTCTCCGGGCTCTGGATGTCCTGATGGTTCGTGCCCGAGCAGGTGCTGTTCATCTTGGGTGAGAACTGCTCGTAGTTCACGTAGACGAGCCCGTCGTACTTGTCGGCGTGGCACGCGGTGCTGCCGCCCGTTCCACCCGCACCGCCGCCCGACACGCCGCCGCTCGCCACGCCGGCGGAGCCGCCGCTCGTGGTGTTGCCCGTGCCGCCGCCGCTCACGGCGCCGGTGCCGCCGCCACCCGGCGTACCCGCTGCGCCGCCCGAGCTGCTGCCTCCCGAGCCAGAGTCCTCCGAGCTCGAACCACCACACGCGGCAGCGAGCACGAACCCGGCGCAAAGCGCGCCCAATCGCAAGCCTTCGAAGACGAACTTTCCCGATGGAACCATGGCGGCTCCCTCCCGCGGTGATGCGGGGAGATTAGACTACGTCGGCTGGCTGCGCCACCACGCCAGAACGACCCATGCGACTCATCCTCACCGGAGCCCAGCTCCGACACGCCGAGGGCGCCGAAAACCTACACGCCATCGAGCGGGCGCTCGAGGCGAGCGGCATCACGCCGGCACCCGAAGACGTGCTGCTCCTGCCCGAGCGTGTGCTCATGACGCACTCCGCCAACGACTACGTCGAGGCGGTGCGCGGCCTCGCTCGAAAGCTCGGCTGCCACCTGGTCGCCGGCTCGCACCACGAGGCGACCGGCGAGGCTGAGGTCAACAGCGGCGTCGCCCTCGACCCCGGAGGCAGCGTGCTCGGCCGCTACGAGAAGCTCCGCCCGTACGCCCTCGAGCGGCTCAGCGTGCGACCGGGAACGGGGCTTGGTGAGCTCCGCATCGCCGGACGTCGCTTCCTGGTGCTCATCTGCGCGGACTTCTGGTTCTCGGACCTCTTCCATCGAGCCCGCGACTTGCCCGACGTGGTGCTGGTTCCGGCGCTCTCGGTCAGCCGCAAAGCGACCCCGGACTACAGCCGTTCGCTCTGGCGACACCTGGCCATCACGCGCGCGTACGAGATGGGAGCCTACGTCGGCGTGAGCGATTGGGGTCACCCATCCGAGCTGCCGCTCCTGGCGACGAGCGGCGTCGGCGGCTTCGCCGACCCCACCGAGACCGACCCCGAGCGCTTCTTCACACCCATCCCCGAGAGCGGTGCCTTGGCGGTCGAGCTCGACTTCGACTCGCTGGAAGCGTTCCGTGACGACCGGCGTGCGCGCGGCTTCTTCTGGAAGGACCATGACCCCTAGCGACCCGGGCTTGTGTCGAACCTGCGCCTTCGTGCGGCGGGTCGAGAGCGCCCGCGGCAGTGAGTTCTGGCTGTGCCGGCGCGCCGAGACCGACGCCCGATTCCGCAAGTACCCGCCGCTTCCCGTGCTCGCGTGTCTGGGGTACGAGGCACGAAAGCCGCATGGCGAACCGCGAAGCTGATTCGAAGTCCCTACCCCGCGTCGTGATCGTCGGCGGCGGCTTCGGCGGCTTGGCGTGTGCGCGCGCGCTGGGGGGCGAAGACGTGCGCGTGACGCTGGTGGATCGCGCCAATCACCACCTGTTCCAGCCGCTCCTCTACCAAGTAGCGACCGCCGGGCTGTCTCCGGCCGACATCGCCTACCCCATTCGCACGGTGCTGCGCCATCAGGAGAACGCGCGCGTGCTCTTGGGCGAAGTCACGCGCATCGATTTGCCCGCCAAGCGCTGCGTCCTCGACGACGGAAGCGAGCTCGGCTGGGACTACCTCGTGCTGGCGGCCGGCGCGCGCACCAACTACTTCGACAAGGAAGCCGAGTGGAAACCCCACGCCCTCGGCCTGAAAGATCTGGACGAGGCCCTCGAGATCCGCCGGCGCGTCCTCTTGGCCTTCGAGGCCGCGGAGCGCGAGACAGACCCCGCGCTCCGGCAGCGGCTCCTGACCTTCGTGGTGATCGGCGGCGGGCCGACGGGGGTCGAGGTCGCCGGCGCGCTCAGCGATCTCTCGCGTACGGTCCTGGCCGACGATTTTCGCACCATCGACCCTTCGGTCTCCCGCATCGTGCTCATCGAGCGCGGCGAGCGCCTGCTCGCGGGCGGCTTCGACGAGAAGCTCAGCAAGCGCGCGCTACGCCAGCTCGTGGAGCTGGGCGTGGAAGTCCGTCTCACCACGTCGGTGGACGTGATCGACGGTCGCGGCGTGTGCGTGACCGGCAACGAGCGCATCGATGCCGCGACCGTGCTCTGGACGGCCGGGGTGAAGGCGCGCGGCGTCGCCAAGAGCTTGGGCGTCGAGCTCGACCGGGCGGGCCGCGTGAAGGTCCTCGCCGACGCCTCGATCCCCGGCCACCCAGACGCTTTCGCCATCGGCGACATCGCCCAGCTCGTACCCGAGGGCTCCGAGCAGCCCCTGCCCGGGCTCGCGCCGGTCGCGCTCCAGCAGGGCCGTCACGTGGCGCGAGTGATCGCTTCCGGCGGCAAACGTCGCCCACCGTTTGCCTACCGGGACAAGGGCATCATGGCGACCATCGGTCGCTCGCGCGCCGTGGCCCAAGCTTTGAGCGGCTCGCTCCAGGTGAGCGGCTTCGTCGCGTGGTGCGCGTGGCTCTTCATCCACATCTGGTTCCTGATCGGATTTCGCAACCGCGTGAGCGTGATGGCGAACTGGCTGTGGAACTACCTCACCTACAAGCGCGGAGCGCGCCTCATCACCGGCGAACGCTCGTGGGATCTCCTGCCGGTGATCGCTGGGCACGCCCCACCCAAAGCGCTGGCGGAGCCCGCGCCGGCTCCGAGCGCGGCGCTTTCGAGCGGCAGCCGCGAGCCCGACGTCGTGCCGGCGGCGTCCGAGCGAGTTTGATACGTTCCTGGGTGCCCCATGACCGTGCCGCCCGAGCTCGCGAAAAATCCCGAGATCGCCGGGCCTCTCGGCTCGCTGGCGCTGTCGTTCGTACGCCCGCACACGCCGACCCTCGCGCTCCGCGCTCTGCGCTGGCACCGAGATCTCGAGCGCCTCGGCGTGACGTTCCCGTTGGCGGTGGTGCACGACTTCGGCCTACTGCTGGCTTGCCCCAACGAGCAGCTCGAGCTCGCCGCGCGCGTCGACCTCGGGGTCGTGGTCGAAGCCACGGGCGCCGAGCCGGCCCTCGTCTCTGCTTACCAGCGCATGGTGCAAGAGGTCGCGGCCAGCGAGACGGCGCGTCGCTCGCGCGCGCTCCGGCTCTCCGACGACATGCTGGCGGTACTGTTGGCGCGCGTGCTGGGCAACGTCGCCGAGCGCGTGCAGACCGCGCCGAGCTATCCGGTGGGCGTACCGCTCGACGCCGCGCTGGTCGACGGCATCGACCCCGAGCTCCCAGGGCTCTTCCGCGCCGTGCGTCGCGGCTTCGACATCGAGAGCCTGAGCCGCTTGTCGGAGGCACGCCTCTACGTGCTCACCCTGGTCGACGCGCTCGATCTCGACACGCTCCAGCTCTTCGGCATGCTCGGCGGCGACACCGGGCAGGGCGCGCTCGGGCAGGTCGACCTCTTGGGCGTGCTGGGCGCGCCCGAGGCCAACGACGTCGTGGATTTCTCGCTGGAAATCCTGCCCAGCGTGCTCGAGTCCAAGGCGCGGCCGGCCGCGAGCACCCACGCGGCCCACGGCTACTCGGGTCTGGCTCGGAAGGGCAGCATCGACGGGCTCGTATTGACGGAGCTCGCCTGGGACGAAGCCGAGCTCATGCGGCGGATGGCCGACGACGAGGTGCTCTACTACGCTCGCGAGCAAGCCCACGACGAAGTGCGGCGCGTGCACCATTTCTTGCTCGACGCCTCGGCGAGCATGCGGGGCGAGCGCGCGACGTTCGCGCGCGGCATGGCCATCGCGTCGGCGAAGAAGCTGCTGCTCGCCGGCGAGGACGTGGTGTTCCGCTTCTTCGATTCACGGCTCTACGAGCCGCACGCGGCCCGCGCAGGCCAACTGCCCGTGGCGCACCTCTTGGCATTTCGGGGTGAACGTGGAAGGAACCCCGCGCGCGTGTTCTCCGAGCTCGAGCGCACGTTGGCGCTCTCGTCCACGCGCGACGCGCGCGAGCCGGTGGTGCACATCTTCACTCACGGCGCCCTCTACGTCCCGCGCGACGTCATGGCCGCCATCGCGCGCCGGGCCAAGGTCTCGGCGCTGTTCATGCTGCCCTCCGGCGGGGAGCTCGACCTCGACTACCTCGACTTGCTCGACGCCCACTGGGTGGTCGATCACTCGGCGCTGGCGAGCCGCGCGACGCGAGCCACCGAGGCCCGACGCATCCTCACGGGCGGACCGAAAGCGCGGGAGGCCGCGCCGTGATCCGGCTGTTCCAGGGTCTCGAGGCGCCCGGGTCCATCGAAGACGCCTACTCGAAGGCCCGCGCCCAGGCGGAGCGCAGTCGCTGGGACGACGCGCTCCGCACGCTGCTCGGCGCCATCGCCGTGCATCAGGCTCGTGAGCAGAGCTATGCCGACGCCGTCGTGCTCCTGACCGAGGCGCTGGAGCGTCTCGGAGAACCACGGCTCGCGCTCAGCGCGGCCTGGTACAGCGGGGACACCAACAAGCAGAACCAGCTCCTCGAACGCGTGCCCCCCGTCGATCGCGCTCGGACTTGGATGACGTGGGCGGCCGGCGACGTTGGCGAACGGAGCCGCCTCTACACGCGTGCGGCCGAAGAGCTCGAGCGAGCGGGGCTCTTGGTGCGTGCCGCGGTGTGCTTCGAGCGCGCCAAGGACCCGGGACGGGCGCGCGCTCTCTGGTCGCGTCTGGGAGACCGCATCGACGCGACGCGGGCCGACCGCTACGCCGGCGGGCTCTGCCGCTTCAACCTCGCGCGCATGTGCCGCGAGCTCGGCGACGCTCGCGGCGCGCGGGACGCCACCATCGCAGCGGTGCACCGACTGGAAGAGGCAGCGGATCGCTTCGAGTCGGTGGGCCAACGCGAGCGAGCCTTCGACTGCTACCACGTACTGATCGAAATCGGCTCGCTCACCGACACCTTCGAGCACGTACTCGAGGGGTCGGTGAACGCCATTCGCATCCTGAGCGAAGACAATCTGCGCTATCACGCACTGCGCCTCTACGAACACGCCATCCGCCTCGCCAGCTTCGCCGCCGAAGACACTGCAGCGGCGACCTTGGCGCGCGAGATGACCGACTACGCGCGACGCCAGGGGCTCCACCGTATCGCCGCGCGAGGCACGCTGACGCAAGCCGGCCTTTGGACCAACGTGGCGCGCCGGACTCGCGAACGAAACGGCCCGACGCACTTGGTGGAGAACGCGCTCCTCGCGGGGCTCTTGGCCCAGGCAGAAGCCGGGCAATACGGCAGCGTCGGACGCCTGTACACCGAGCTCGCGGCCCTCGACCTCGAGAGCTCGCGGCGGGAACACTACGCGCGCGCAGCCAAACGCTACCTCGAGGCGAAGGACGCGACCATCGAGCCGGGACTGATGGAAGAGCGGCTCGGCGAGCACATCGGCCCACCCGACGTGTGGCACGTGGATCTCATCGAGTGGGAGGAGCGCGGCAGCGCCGCGGAGGCCTGCGCCAACGTGTTGCTCGACGCGTCGGAGGACATGGACCGCGTGACACGGCGTGCCGCGCTGGTGGGGCGGCTGGCGGCCATCGCAGCGGAAGACGCCACGCCGGGCGAAGATACCGGCGCCAAGGTCACGCTCGCCGATCAGCTCGCCCCCATCGCGCTCTACGGGCTGCTCTCGCCGCTCGAGACACTGTTCGGCAGCGACCGCGCCGAGGTCCGCGTGGCCGCGGTGCGCGCGCTGTCGCGCTACTACTACAAACGCACCTTCGTCACGCTCGAACGCGCTTTGATCGACCCCAGCGCTGCCGTGGTGAAAGAGGCCGTCACCGCCATCGATCGCTTGCGATTCGATCACGCCTACGATCCCCTCGCTCGCATCTACCGCACGTCGCAGAAGGCCGACGTGCGGCTGGCCGCCCTCAAGAACATCGCGCGCATCGACGCCATCGAGGCGGCGGAGCTCGTGCTCGGGGTGCTCGACCACGGCGGTCCGGCGGAGCGCGACGCGGTCACCACCGCGCTGAAAGCGGGCCGCGGCAACCGCTTCGTGGACGCTGCCCGCGCCGCCTACCCGGAGGCGTCCGACGAGCTGAAAGCTCGCCTCTCGGACATCCTCCGCGCGCGCGGGCTGAACCTCTGACTCGCGTTTCGCCCTTTCGGGCCAAGGTCGAGACGGACACGGCGGCGCGGTTGTCGATCAGTTGCGACGTGTCCCAGAGTGGTCGGGCCTCCAGAGCTCGACGACCAGCTCGTCCGCCATCGAGAAGACTTTCAGCTTGCGAGGAACTCGCTCTCTCAGCCCGGCCGGTCCGGGCCCAACAGCGCGCGCAATCGATCCACGTTGGCGTGCTCACCGATCACGATGAACTGGGCGCCCCCCTTCACCACCTGATCCGGCGCCGGGTTGTACACGTATTCGCCGTTGGGCTCTTGTAGGGCCACCACCAAGAGGTTCGCCTGTTCGCGGATGGGAATCGTGCGCAGCGTCTTGCCGGTCCACTTGGACGACTCGGGCATCTCCACGACCTCGAAATTCAGCTCTTTGGTCACGCGCAAGTGATCGAGGAAAGCGGTGAGCTCGGGTCGCACGAGCTCGCTCACCAGGCGATGGGCACCCACGCGGTTCGGGCTCACCGTGGAGTCGGCCCCCGCCCGCATGAGCTTGCTCTCGTTCTCGATCTCGACGGCCTTCGAGATGATGCGCGCCTGGGGGTTCAGCGTGCGTACCGACAGCGTGATGAAGAGGTTGTCGCGGTCGTCGGCCAGCGTGGTGACGACCCCGGCGGCGCGATCGACGCCGGCGGCGACCAGCGTGTGGTCCTCCGTCGCGTCGCCCACGAGGTAGAGCAGGCGCCCGCCGAGCTCCTCGTTCAAACGCTCGAGAGCGGCCTCGTCCCGATCGATGGCGACGAAGTCCCGGCGGTTGTCGGCGAGCTCCTCGACCACGTATTTGCCCGTGCGGCCGCAACCCGCCACGACGTAGTGGTTGTCCAGCGCTTGGATCTTCTTCTGCATGCGACGTCTCCGGAACGCTCGACCGATCACGCCTTCGATCAAGAGCGCAGTCAGGGTCGACTGGAAAAACGCGATGGTGGCCAGACCGGTCATGATCAAAAGACCGGTGACGATGCGCACTCCGGGCCGCGAGTGCGCGTCGGGGAGCTCGGCGAACCCCACGGTGGAGACGGTGTATACGGCGAAATACACGGCGTCCCAGAAGTTCCAGTGGCCGCCACCGAGCCACCAGATGATGCCCGCACCCGCGACGATCACCACGTTCAAGAGCGCCATGGCCGAGAGCACGCGCTTGATGGAGGGGTCGACCAAAGGCTGCATGGATCACGCGAGCGCGGACGCCAGGGCTGGGGAGAGCTCTGGATGGTGCCACACGTAGCCCGCCTGCTTCATCTTGAGCGGCACCACGCGCTGACCGGTGAGCAGCGGGCCCGCTCCCTCACCGAAGCGCGCCCGGAGCGCCGCCGCAGGAACCCGGAGCCAGGACGGTCGCCCGAGCACCTTGCCGAGGGCGCGGGCGAGCTCCGCCTGGGGAACCGGGTTCGGGCTGACCACGTTGACGGCGCCCGAGAGCTTCGGGTCGTCGAGGGTGCGGAGCAACATGCCGACGACGTCGTCGACGTGGACCCACGAGACCACCTGCTCTCCGCTGCCGATGGGCCCGCCCGCGTAAAGGCGAAAGGGCTTCACCATCTCCTCCAGCGCACCTCCCCCGGGCCCGAAGACCACGCCCAAACGCGCGCGAACGACGCGGATCCCGAGCGCCGTCGCCCGCTCCGCCGCGGCCTCCCACTCTTTGCACACTTCTGCCAGGAAATCGCTCCCCGCTTCCGCGCTCTCGTCGAGCGTCTCGTCCGCGGTCCGGGCGCCGTAGTAGCCGACCGCCGAGGCGCAGACGAAGACGGAAGGCCGTTCGCTGCGCCCTTCGAACACGCGAACCAGGTGCTCGGTGGTGGCGACGCGGCTCTCTCGGATGCGTTGCTTCGCGCTCTGGGTCCAGCGCACGCCGACGGCGCGTTCCCCCGCGAGGTGCACCACGGCGTCGACGTGGCCGAGATCGGTCTCGAGCGCGGTGTCGAGGACCACCCGCACGGAAGGCGAAAAGCGCGAGCGCTGAGCCGCATCGCGAACCTGGGCGATGGCCTCGTCGCCGCGCTCCACCAGCGCCCGAACGAGGCAGCCACCAATGAACCCGGTGGCACCCGTGACGAGGACGCGCAAGGCGGGCATCGCTGTCCGACTTTCTACTTCGTTTTGCTGCGAGATTTTAGCCTTGCTGGACGTGGCACCAAATAAAGTCTACGAAAACGCCCATGACCAAGGCTTCGCTGCTTGGTGTCGTGGCGCTTGCCGCCTTCGCCAGCGTCGGCTGCGCGGGCAAACCGGCACCGCCCTTCGACACGCTCAAGACCGCCAACCTCACCGCGTTTCGGCTCCAGAACTACGAGCCGCCTCCCACCGCCGCCGCAGGCCCGGCTCAGGCCGGCCCACTGGGGTTGCCCCCCGAGATTGGCGCCTGGGTCCAGCAAGGCGCGCAGGGTCTACAAGCTCTGATCCCGCCCGGTCTGTTGCCGCCGGGAATGTTGAACCCCCAGGGCGGAGTGGCTCCGGCCCCCACCGTGCAGGACACGACGCCGCGCTTCCACGGCTTCCGCATCTTGGGTCAGACGCAGGTCATCGACGAGGATCTGAAGAACGAGCTCGCCAAGATCTTGGGCAACGACAGCAACTTCGACAACAACCACCCCTCGTGCCTCTACGCCGAGATGGGCCTCGCGTTCTCGTCGGGAGGGCCGTCGAACGACCTCTTGATCTCGTTCTCCTGCAATCAGGTCGCCGCCAAGACGTTCGCGTGGCCGCACCCCGCCACCGGCATGAAACCCAAGACCGTTCAGAAGCTGGCTGACGTCGTTCAGAAGCTCTGGGCCACCGGGTACGTGAGCGGCGTGGCCCGACTCGCTCGATGCAGCCGGGGGCGCGCGACCAACTGGTGCTGGCTGCGCTGCTCCGCCTGCTCGTCCGACTCGACGGGAAGTTCTCGGACGCCGAACAAGACGCGCTCGAAGAGATCGCGATGGACTTCGGTGAGAAGAGCTTCTGGCAATTGATGGACGAAGCCGGCTGCACGCTCGGACGAACAGAACATCTGGTGAGTGCCGCCGGCGTCACCGATACCGGCGCGCGCCGGCTGATCCTCGACGTGATTCTGCGGGTCGCCCAGAGCGACACGATCCAGGTGCGCGAGCAAGGCCTGCTCGACTGGCTGCGAAGCACTTGGCAGCTCGACGGCTGAGCCGGCGGGCGGCTCAGCCACCGAAACGCACGAGCACGCGACTCCCAGCGTCGAGACCGGGCGGCACCACGAAGATGCGCTCCCCGGCTTCGGCCCGCGCGCAGAGCTTGGCCAGGCGCTCCGTGTCGGCCGACGGGATCTTCTCGTCGGGCTCTCCGCTGGTGCGCCGCGCCATGGCCCGGTTCCAAGCGTCGGCGTCCTCCAAGTCGCTCTCGTAGACGAAGCTCTTGGCGCGAAACTCGTGGGTGCCGGGCACCGACGACACCACGCGGAGCGGCCCCATGCGAGTGTGCACGCGCACGGCCGGGCTCGCCCATTGGGCGACGCCGCGCAGGCGCTCGGCTCGCATCATCTTCAGGCTGAGCGCCTTCACCCAAGCGCCGGCCAAGATCTTCGGCACGAGGCTCAAGAGCGAAACGCCGATGAACGTGCGCGGCACCACCGTGGGCGCCGCGTAGTACGCGGCCGCAATCGCCACGTCGTCTGGGTGCAAGTTCAGTCGCTTGCGCGTCGGCACCTCGAGGAAGCGCCCCGGGCACACCAGGAGACCGATGGCGCCGGGCAGGAGATAGAGATCCGACAACACCCAACCCGGCAGCGTCAGATCCCCCGGAAACGCCAGGGCGTTGGCGTCGCGGTACCGCTCGACGAGCGACGGGTGCTCCTCGGCCGCGAAGAACTTCGCGGGCACGCCGGCCGGCATCAGATCGAGGTGCTCGCGATTCGCCGCCGAACCGAGCGCGGCCAACGTGACGTCCGTGTGGCGGCCGAAGAAGTCCCGCGCCTGTTCATGCATCGTCGGGCTCCTCGGCGATCCGGCTTCGAGTCGCCGCCAGCCGGTTTTCTTCGGGGATGTCCACGAGCTCGGCCATGCGCGTCGCCTTGCACACCAGGCAACGCGAGGCGCCGCCGGCCTTCTCGCAGAGCTCCTGCATGGAGAGCGCCGCGACGTTCATGCCGAGCCCCACCATGACTTGCCGCACGCGGGACGGGACCACACTGGGCGCGAGCCAGGTGCGCCCCATGGGCAGCCCGTTGGTCGCGTAGGAGCGGATCTCGTCTTCGGTCACCAGCTCGAGCCGGGCGCCACCGAAGCGGTCCGCCAGCCGATCCAGGCCGTCTCCCACCAGCACCGTCGGACACACGAGCAGCTTGTTCACGGCGGGGAGCGGCAACACGGCCATGTTGCCGTGGAAGGCGGGTTGTCGGAGCTCGAGCACCAACACCTCGCCGTCGAAGTGTTGGAGCGCGGCGTTCAGCCCCGCCTTGTCGGTGCGTCCGCCGTAGAAGAGCAACGTCGCACCATCGAACTCCGCGACGTCGCCTTGGCCTTCCCAGATGCCGGCGCCGAGCTCGATGACCTCGAAGCCGAGGCGCTCGACCAGCGGCGCCCAGAGCTCGCGTTCGCGCACGCGGTGCGCCGCGAACATGCGCGGCAGGAGGAAACGCGGGCGACCACCCGCCTCGCGGGGTGGGAGCGGGTGCCCGGCTTCGGCGGCGTAGGGCAACCCGCTCAGCGCTTCGTCGCTCGGTGGCAAGACCACCACGGTGCCCCCTTCGCCCTCGATGGCGTCGGCGAGGCGGAGCCACTCTTTGCGCGCACGGAGGGGCTTCACCTCGGCGGCGGCTTCGCTGCGGAAGTTGGCGCGACCGCGCAGGGCCCAGGTGCGCCCGGGAGGAGACATCAAGAACAGATCGCCGTTCGACACGCGTCCGGGAGTGTCCGACGAGCGGCGACCCGGCGCAAAGATCAGGCCGTTCGCGCCTGCCAAGTTGGCCTCGGTCCGGGCGCGGTCGTAGGGTTTCGTTCGATGCAGCGAGTCGGGTTTCGGGGGCTCGTCGGGTCGGCACTTTGGCTCGCGGGCTGCGCTGCGGCGACGACCTCCGAGCCGCCCGCGGAAGAGCCCCGCGCCCCCGCCCCGACGGCCAGCGCGCCCGCGCCTTCGGGCAGCGCGCCGCCGGAAGCCCCTGCCAAGCCGCCCGACGAGTCCAAGCCGAAGCCCGAGAAAACACCCTTCGCACTACCGGCCGTCGCGCCGCCCTACGAACGCACGGCCCAAGCCGCAGACGGCAAGTGGCAGCCCGTCGCCGAAGTAGCGAGCCCCGACGGCGAGCCTCTGGCCTTGAAGACCACGCTGCACCCTCACCCGATCCGAAAAGACGTCGAGGTCGTGGTGATCGCGTTCGACCTCCAGCGAAGCGAGCTCGTCTGGGTCGCGGGCGCGAAGGAACCCGAGAGCAAGACGGCGCCGGCAGACAAGAGGAAGGGGCTCGTGGCGAGCGCCGATCGCGAGCGACTGCTCGCCGCGTTCAACGGCGGCTTCATGGCCAAGCACGGCCACTTCGGAGCCATGCTCGACGGAAGCGAGTTCGTGCCGCCGAAGCCAGGAGCTTGCACCATCGGCATCGCCAAAGACGGTCACGTCGAAGTGCTGCCGTGGGAGGAGCTCGCGCCCAAGGTGAGCGAGCTTTCGGCGTATCGACAAACGCCGCCCTGTCTGGTGCACCGCAACGAGCCTCACCCCGCGGTCGGCAGCGAGCACGTGAAGTGGGGGCTCTCCGCCGAAGGCAAGTTCGAAATCCGGCGCACCGCCCTGGGAGTCGATGCGAGCGGGCGGGCGCTCTTGTTCGGCCTAGGCGAGTGGGTGCAGCCGAAGGACATGGCGCTCGCCATGAAGCTCGCGGGCGCGCCCACCGTGGCGCAGCTCGACATCAACTGGAGCTACACGCGCTTCAACTTCTACGGCAAGGACGACCAGGGCCGCCTCGAGGTGAAAGGCACCCTGGTCCCCAAGCTGGTTCACACCAAGAAGAGCTACGTCTACGACGTCGCGCCGCGCGATTTCTTCTACGTGCGCCGGAAGAGCTGACGCTCAACCGCCCTGGCACTCGCCATCGAAACACACTTGGCCGGTCTGGCAGTGGGCGTTCGATGTGCACTCGCCGCACTGATGGTTCGCCGGCACGCAGTGCGGGTTCTGGGTATTCCCGGCGCAATCCGCGTCGGTCGCGCACTCTTCGCAGCGGCCCGTCGCGGCGATGCAGACCGGAGTCTGCTGATCCGTGCAGTCGGTGTTCGAGATGCACTCGACGCACACGCCCTTGGTCGGGTCGCAGATCGGTTGCCCGCCGTTGCAGCTCTGTGCGCTGCACGCCGGCTGGCACTCGCCCCCGGCGCACACCTGCCCGGAGGGGCACCCCGCGCTCGCCAGGCACTCGACGCAGTTGTGCGTGACGGTGTTGCACTTCTGCCCGTTGGTGCAGTTGGCGTCCGAGTTGCACTCCACGCAGTTCCCGGACGGGCTGCACGCCGGCTGCCCCGGGTTCGTGCAGTCCGTGTTCGCCAGGCACTGCACGCAGTCCTTGGTGGTGGTGTTGCAGAGCGGACTCTGCGCGTTGCCGGCGCACTGGGTGGTGCTCGTACACTGGACGCAGACGCCGTTGTCGCACACGGGGTTGTTCCCACCGCAGTTGCCCGCGCCCGTTCCGCAGGCGTTGTTGCATTGGTGAGTGGGCGCGCACTTCTGCCCTGTGGGGCAGTCCTTGTCGGCCAAACACTCGACGCACTGCTTGATCGCGGTGTCGCACACCCCGTTGCCGGCGCAGTCGGGATCCCCCACGCACTCGACGCACAGATTCGTGGCCGGATCACAGACCGGGCGGTTGCCGGGACAAATGCCGCAGTTGCCGGTGCCGCCGCCGGTCCCGGTGCCGCCTGTGCCCGTGCCCCCGGTGCCGGTTCCGCCCGTTCCTCCGCCGACGCCGCTGTCCGCGGCACCGCCACCGACGCCGCTGTCGGCCGCGCCACCCCCGCTGCCGCCGGTCGTCGAAGAGTCGCCCGCCGCGCCGCCGGTCCCGGAGCCGCCGGTCCCCGAACCGCCCGTCCCGGACGAGCCTTCATCGTTGCCGCCGCAAGCAGCGGCTAGGCCCAATGCCACGACGGATGCGATTGCGAATGAACGAACGAGGTGAGCCGCCATCGAGTGCCCTTTCTTGAGTACCATCCAGTCACAGCGATCTGGTTAGAGTGCCCCCGCCCTTGGTTCGTTCGTACCCGTTCCACGCTTGAGCAGGCATCATGCTTCCGCCCGTCGTCATCGAGCTGTCTCCGGCGGATGCAGCTTCACCCCACGTCGCCACCTTGGTGCACGCCTGCACGGAAGCCGTGAGTGACGGGGAATGTCGCGCCGGCTCGACCAGCGAAGCCGAGGCGCGCGCGCTCGTGATCGTGTCGTGGCAAGACGAGGCCAAACGCGCCAAGATCGAGATCGGCATCCGGGTGAAAGGCAAGAGCCGGTGGGTGAGCCGAGAGCTCACGTTCCGCGACGCCGACCCCTTGGCGGAACGCTGGAAGACGGCGGGGTTCGTCATCGGTACCCTGGTCGGAGAGACCGAGCGCGAAGCCGAGAAGGCTGCACCCAAGCCGCCTGAAGTGTTGCCGAAGCCGCTGCCCGCGCCGCCGAAGACCGAACCCACACCCGTTCCCAAAGCCGGCCCGGCGCCGCGCCCGGCCACCCGGCTCTGGGCTGGGCTCGAATTGGTGGCGGGCCCGGGCCTGAGCGATGGCAGTTGGAGATTCGGCGCGGGTCTCGTCGCGGTCTACGACGTTCCGCGTCTGCCCGTGCTCGGGGGCCTGGGGATCCGCTACACGGAGCGGCCTCACGACAGCCAGGACCTGGATGTCCGATGGCTCGACGCCAGCGCCGGCATCGGCTTTCACCACTCTTTCGCCGGGGGACCGCGCCTCGAGCTTCGGGGCGAGGCCGTCCTCGAGCGCGTCGAGGCCAACTTGACCGGCGCCCAGCAGGACAGTGCTTCTGCGTATTCGGGCGCGGCTCGCCTCACTGGGGCGGCCGGACTCCTGGTGGACGAGGGCGTGCTCTTGCTCATCTCCGCGGAAAGTCTAGGCCGGGCTCGTGGCACGCAAATCACGCGGCAGGGGGCGGAAATCGGCCGCGCACCTCCTCTCACATGGGCGCTCACGTTGGGCGCGCGTGTCCGACTGTTCTGATGCCTGCCGGCCCGTGCGCCGGGTACCATCCATGCGATGAACGCCGCCCGGCGCCAGACCCCATGGCTTCGTGCCGTCCCGAGCGCGGGCGGGCGGAGCCAGCGCCCGCTGGCGGGCCTGGCCGACGCGGACGTCATCGAGGCTGTGGCCGCAGGCGACGGGCGCATGGCCGGCGAGCTCTACGACCGGCTCGTCGGAACAGTCGACCAGACGCTGTTCCGCATCCTCGGGCGACGCGAATCCGATCACGAAGACCTCGTGCAATCGGCGTTCGAGCAGATCGTCAAGACGCTCGCTACGCGACGCTTCGCCGGCGCGTGCAGCCTGCGCACCTGGGCGTCGAGCGTCGCGACCCACGTCGGTCTGAATGCCCTCCGTTCACGCCGGCGCGAGCGTGGCGTGTTCGATCGCTCCGAGGTGGACGCGCCCAACTCTTCCGCGGGCAGCGACAACCCCGAGCGCGACGCCGTCCTCCGGCGAGAGCTCGATCGCGTTCGCCAGCTCCTGGCGGGGATGTCACCTGCGCGCGCCGAGGCGCTGCTCCTCCACGACGTCTTGGGCCACGACCTGGCCGAGATCTCCGCGCTCACCGGCGTGAGCATCGCCGCAGCGCAGTCTCGACTGGTGCGAGGCCGTCACGAGCTGATGGAGCTCCTCGGCCGAGGTGGAGCGAAAGGAGGCGACCCGTGACCGACCGTCCGTCGTCCCCCGACGTTCTGCGCGACTGGGCGCGCATGCCGATCCCACTCGACTCCACCGACGCCGACAGCGAGCGGCGCGCGCGCTTGGTCAATCAGCTCGCGCGCAGCATCCGTGAGACGCATGGCGCACAGCAGCGCCGGCGGCGCGTCGGACGGGTCGCGGCCATCTTGGCGCTGGCTGCGGCGGTGGTCTTGGCGATCGGTCTCTCGCGTGCGCTCGCCCCCCGCGCCCGAACGGCGAGCGCCAGCGTCGAAGCCAGCTCGCCGGGCGTGCTCGTCGCCCACGGCGCCGAGTCGCGGGCAGTAGATTCCAAAGAAAACCAAGGGCTTTCGCTGGGTGATGTGGTGCGCACTGCGGCCGACGCCCACGCACGGTTGCGCCTCGTGAGCGGAGCCGAAGCCGACGTCGAGCCGAGCACGCGTGTCACCCTGGCGCGCTCCGCTCCCGGTGAGGAGCAACTCGAGCTCGGCATCGGTGAGATCAGCGTGCGGGTTCCGCGCCTCGGTCCGTCGGCGTCGTTCCGGTTTCGACCCCCGACGCGGTCGTCGTGGTCCACGGCACTGCGTTCGTCGTCCGTGTCGAGAAGGCCACGGGCGGCGACGGCACGGTGACCACGGTCAGCGTGCGCGAGGGCCGGGTCTCGGTGGAGCGGAACGGCAGCCAGGTGTTCCTGTCTCTGGCCAGAGCTGGAGCAGCGCGGGCGCTCCCGAGGGCGGCTGCCGCTCCCGAACCGAAGGCGGAGAGGCGAGCAGCGAGGCGGCCGAGCCAGCGTCGGCTCCTGCCGCGCGACCTCTCGCGGCCCCCGTGGCGCCGAAGACCGCAACGCTCGCAGCCACGACCGCCGACCCGTCCGATCTCGCGGAGCAGATCGCCTGTTCTCCGCAGCAGCCGCTGCGCGCCACCGCGGCGACGACCGCGGGGCCGTCGGTTACTTGAATCAGCTCATCAGCCGCTATCCGTCGGGCCCGCTCACGCCGGAAGCGCGGGGTCGAGCGCTTCCCGCGCGTTGAAGCGACTCGGGCAAGACGAAGAGGCCGCGCGCGAAGCTCGGCGCTATCTGCTCGAGCACCAAGGGCGCCGCGCGTGACGAGGCGCGCGGGGTGGCCCTCGAACCGAAGTCAAGTGAGCCGCGTATCGAGCGCTCGATCCGCCGTGTGGCGTGCGGGCCGCGGGGCCCTCGCCGTCTGGCTCGCAGCCCTCGCGAGCCAGACTCTCTCGGCCGGTTGCGGCAAGGACCAAGAGCTGGCCCTGCTGCCTGCATCCAGCGACTCCGGTGTGGGGGGAGACACGGGGTCGGGCGGCTCGGGCGGGAGCGGCGGCTGCACGGGTTCCGAGCAATGCTCGGGCGAGACGCAGTACTGCAACACCAGCGAGGGTCGCTGCGTGCGCTGCCTGAATGCCAGCCACTGCAACGATCCGGAGAAGGCGTGCAGCCCTGCCGGCGAATGTGGCCTGAAGTGCGCGACGGAGAGCCAGTGCACCGCGGAAGGTGAGCACTGCGACCTCGGCACGGGCACTTGCGTCGAGTGCCGGAACGACGCCGACTGCTCCTCCGAGCCGGAGCGCCCGCACTGCTACTCCGGTAAGTGCGGCGAATGCGCCGACGACGCCGACTGCTCCAAGCACTGCGCCGTGGACCGCCACGAGTGCGTCGAGTGCTTGACGGATGGCCACTGCGACGCGGGCATGACCTGCAACGTGGACGAGGGGCACTGCGTCACGAACTGAAGCTGGCGGCGCCTGCCTCGAAATCCGTCGTGCGGGTACGATCGACCAGGGAACCCATTCGAAGGAGAGCTCATGCGTACTCGTCCATCCGTTGCTCGTCTCGGCGCCAGCGCCGCCATATTCCTCGCGTTCGGCTTCGCCGTCGCGTGCGGCTCGAACGACGACTCGGGCTTGGGCGGGCTGGGCAGCCAAGCCGAGTGCACGGTAAACGCGGACTGCAATGGCAACGAGCCGTACTGCAAAGACGGACGTTGCGTCGAATGCTCGTCCAACTCGGATTGCTCACAGAGTGGGACGGTGTGCGACTCGACCACCGGACAATGCAAGACGAGCTGCAGCGGGCCCTCCCAGTGCGGCGGCAACACGCCCATCTGCTCCTCGAGCCGCAGCGTGTGCGTGCGTTGCCAGACGAGCCAAGACTGCGGCGGCGGCGAACTGTGCAACACGACGCTCGACCGCTGCGTCGAGTGCAAGACCAGCGCGGACTGCGGAACGGCTCAGCCCATCTGCGACATCCTCGCCGGCGAATGCCGCCAGTGCATGCAGAACTCCGACTGCCCGTCGTCGGCTCCGACCTGCAACGAGCATCATTGCGTCTCGACGGCGGGCTGCAGCAACGACAGTCAATGCAACGGCGAACGGCCGCACTGCAACGTCGAGGCGAAGACCTGCGTCGAGTGCTTGAATGACCAGCACTGCACGAGCGGCGGCCAACCCGCCTGCAACCCTCAGAACGGTCGCTGCGTCGAGTGCACGAACAACCAATACTGCGACCAGAACCAGACCTGCGATCTCCAAGAAATGCAGTGCAAGGGCGGCTGAGCCCCGACCTCCGTCAGTGACCGGCCCGACCTTCCGCGCTAGCCTCGAGCGATGGTGCGGAAGATCGGGACTGGATTCTTGGTGCTTCTCTTGGGGGGCTTCGTCGCCGTGGCGTGTGGCGGCGACGATGGCGGCGACGTCGCGGGCGACGACTGCGGCGGCGGCTGCCCGACCGGCACCAGCTGCAAGGCGGGCAAGTGCGTGCCGAACGGCGACTCCGGGCTCGGCGGCTCGGGCGGAAGCGGCGGAAGCGGCGGCTCGGGCGGCGGGCTCACCGACAGCCCGAATTGCCCGACGGCGAAGCAGTGCGGCGCGGTCTGCTGCGGCACGGGGGAATTCTGTGCTCTCGGCACCCAGTGCGCGGTCGAGCAAGACCCGTGCACCAAGAACGACGACTGCTGGTTCGACAGCTACTGCCTGAATGGGCAGTGCATCCCCTACGGCGTGCCGCAGGACAAGATCAAGGACGATACCTGCAAGGTCGCCATCAGCATCGACAAGATCGTGCCGTCGGTGCAATGCCGCTGGACGGCGCCTCCCACCGGCGACGCGTTCCCGAACCACTATCACGTGATGGCCACGCCCGTGGTCGTGGACTTCGACTTCGACAGCGATCCGAAGACCCTCGATCCGTCCATCGTGTTCCCCACCTTCCCCACCGCGGGCAGCTACGGCCAGCCCGCCATCTTGCGCGTGGTGAGCGGCAAGGACTGCTCGCAGCAGTTCAGCATGAACGACGCCGGCGACGCGGTGATGGCACCGAGCAGCGTCGCGGTCGCCGACCTCGACGGCGACGCCCACGCCGAGATCATCGCGCCCGCCCACGGCGGCGGCCTCTTGGCCTTCAAGTACGACGCCAGCGCCAAGACCTTCAAGCGCCTCTGGCGTTCGGGCACCTGCCCGGGCGGCTCCCCCGACAGCACCGGCCCCGCCAAGTGGAGCGGCCCCAGCATCCACGACCTCGACGACGATGGAAAGCCCGAGATCATCTACGGCGCCACCGTCTACGACAGCCAGGGCTGCATCGTTTCGAGCGCCCTCGGCTTCCCCGCATACAGCCAGGGCTACGTGCCGGTCATCGCCGACGTCGACGAAGACGGGAAGATGGAGCTCGTGCAAGGCAACGCCATCCACGAGTGGGACACCGCCTCGAAGAGCTGGAAGGCCGAGACCTACTTCGTCCCCGGCTCGCTCAGCGCAGGCCAAGTCGCCGTCGCCGATCTCGGGAGCTTCCCCCTCGCCGCCTTCGGCAACGCCGATCGCGCCGAGATCGTGGTCGTCTCTGCCGGCTCGGTGCGCGTCCAGACCCTCGAGGGCAAGGTGATCTTCGGACCCGTGACCATCCCGGGCGGCGGCACCGGCGGCCCTCCCACCATCGCCGACTTCGACGGCGACGGCCGCCGCGAGTTCGCCAGCGCCGGCGGCTTCCGGCATGCATCGTGTTCGACTTCGACTGCCTCGCCGGCGGCAGCGCGGCCGGCTGCGGCGGCTTGACCAAGACCGGCGGCGTCCTCTGGCAACAACCATCACAAGATCGAGCTCCAACGTCACGGGCTCGAGCGTCTTCGACTTCGACGCCAACGGCTCCGCCGAAGCGGTTTACGCCGACGAGTGCTTCGTGCGTGTCTACGAAGGCGCCACGGGCAAGGTGCTCTACAGCGCCGCCCGCTCCAGCGGCACCACCTACGAAAACCCCGTCATCGCCGACGTCGACGGCGACTACCGCACCGAGATCGTCGGCCGTCAGCAACGACTACGCCAGCCTCGGCTGCCCCGCCACCGACCCGCTCTTCCCCAGCGCGCAGTTCAGCCAAAATCACGGCATCGTCGTCCTCCGCGACGAGCAAGATCGCTGGGCCGCCTCACTGCCCGTCTGGAACCAGCACGCCTACGCCGGCGGCCACGTGGGCGATCACGGCGAAACCCCCCAAGACGAGCGGCGTCGCCATCAACTGGAAAGACGCCAAGCTCAACAATTTCCGCCAGAACGTGCAGGGCGGCCTCGACGCCCTGGGCAACCCCCGACCTCACCGCGGGCGGCGACGTCGGCGCGGTCAAGTGCAACGGCAGCACCGCGACCATCGAGGCCAAGGTCTGCAACCGCGGAACCCTACCCATGGTGAGCGGCACCGAAGTCGCCTTCTTCGAGACCGACGCCACCGGCAAAGAGCTCTGCACCGCGCCCATCCCCGTCGCCCTCGGCGTCGGCGAGTGCATGGTGGTGAGCTGCCAAGCCGACCTCGGCGGCAAGACCGTCGACGTCTTCGTCAAGGTCGACCCAGTCGCTCAGCAAGGAGTGCTGCGGAAGAGAACAATGCCGCGCTGTACAAGGGCGTCGCTTGTGGCCTCGTGCCGCACTGAGACCGCAACCGAGACGAGCGTGCGCCTCGACGTCGAGCCCGCATGAGCGTGGGGCTCGAGCGAGGACATGCAGCTCGAGCGAGGACGTGCAGCTCGAGCGAGGACGTGCAGCTCGAGCGAGGACGTGCAGCTCAGGCGGTGGCGTTCGGTCCGGGCGGAGGGGTGAAGCTCAGCCGGGACCGGCGTCGGTTGCGGAGTCGGAGCTGGCGTCGGAGCCGGAGTCGATCGCGGCGTCGGCGTTCGGGCCGCAGGGCTTCACCACGATGTTGTCGGGCTTGGGCACCTGAGGCGGGAGGGCGCCCCAGTCGTAGCATTGCTTGGTGATGAGCGGTTCGTAGACGCCGCAGAAGCCAGTGGAGGGGCAGCAGCCTTCGAGCTTGATGTTGCCGAAGACGGTGTAGTCGTCGCAGTTGGGATCCGACGCGTCGGGTGGCACCTGGGCGTCGAGGCCGCCCTCGAGCAGCCCCTGGATTTGTTCCTGGGTCACGCAGCCGAGGTTCAAGAGGCTGCCGTCGTAGCCGCACTCGCCATTCGGCATGCAGCAGCCGTTCACGATGGTGCCGATGCCCGGGCAGTCGGAGTCTTTGCACTTCGGCACGTCGGGCGCGACGTCGGGCGTGGGCTCGCTCACGACGTCGCTGCCCGCGTCGCTTCCGCCCGTTCCCCCTGCGCCGCCCGTGGCCTTCTTGTCGTCGCTCTCCGAGTCGCCGCCACACGCCGGCGAAAGCCACGCACCCACGAGCAAGAGTCCCAACGCCGCAGCCGATTTGGTCTTCATGTCGCCACCGTTCGGAGCGGCAGCTTATCACGGCGCCCCGGCGACGAGCGCCCCCGCGAAGCGTCAGCCGCTCGAGCCCGAGGAGAGCTTGCCCAGGATGCCCCGCGACACGCCCTTCAGGGTCTCGAACACGCCCATGCCCGTGCGCGCGCACGCCTCGAAGTCGGGCACACCCGTCGGGTTCAAGACGCGACGGAGCTCGGCGACCTCGACGGCATTGGGGAGGTCGCGCTTGTTGTACTGCACGATGTACGGGGTCGTATCGACACGCAGGCCGTATTCGGCCAGGTTGTGGTGCAAGTTGTCGAGGCTCTCTTGGTTGGCCTCGAGCCGCTCGGCCTGGGAATCGGCCACGAAGATCACGCCGTCGGCGCCCTTCAGAATCAGCTTGCGGCTCGCGTCGTAGAAGACCTGCCCGGGCACCGTGTAGAGGTGGAAGCGGATCTTGAAGCCGCGCACCGTGCCGAGATCGATGGGCATGAAGTCGAAGAAGAGCGTGCGCTCGGTCTCGGTCGCGAGCGAGATCATCTTGCCTTTGCTCGCGGGGTTCGTCTTTTCGAAGATGTATTGGAGATTGGCCGTTTTCCCGCAGAGACCGGGGCCGTAGTAGACGACCTTGCAGTTGATCTCTTTGGTCATGTGGTTGATGAAGCTCATGATTCAGCTCCCGAGCTCCGCGCGAACCCGCGCGACGATGCCCCCAACCACTTTCGCGATCTCATCCGAAGAAAACCCGAAGTGACCGCCGAGCTCGGCGAGCGCGGCGTTCTCGGGCCCCGCCAAGACGCCGTCGGCTGGCACCACCACCGCCGCCACCGCGAACCCCAGCGCCTCGTGCTGGCGCGTCGGATCACCTGCCGGCGATCTTCCGCGGCCCGGCGACATCTTCACGCCGCCCGAGCATCTCGGCGCCGTCTGCCAGATCTTTGAAGTGGAGCTCGAGGGCGTCGTGGCCCATCACCTCACCCGTCAGGCGCTCAAGAGGTCCGCCAGCGTGTGGCCAGCTCTTCTTCGGCGAAGCCATCGGCCGAGGCCACCAAGTAGGCGAGCTCGAGGATGGACACGTGGGTGCTCGACGGTTCGTCGGCGCTCTTGGCCGCCTCGGCGCCGTGCTTCAACACTTCGGTGGTCGGCAGCGCCCCGCCGGCGCGTGCGCCACCGCCGCCTGGATTGCGGCGCGCACCTTGCCCGCGCCGAACTGACTCAGGTCCACTGTCGGAAGGGTCATCTCCACCTTGATGCCATGGCTGCCAGATTCCAGCAACGGCCCGCGTCTTTTGGCCGCATGAGCCCGCTCCACGTCGTCGTAGAGCTCGAACAGGACCTCGCGCAGATTGCCCGAATGCTGCTCGACCAATCGCTCGAGCCGGGCTCGACCCGGGCCCTCGAAGCCGGTCCCGCGAACCAAGCGCTCGACCACGGCGTGCGCCAGCTCGACGTCCACCTGGCGCTCGGCCAGCGTCACGAACCCGAGATCGCGGTGCGCCCCCACCACCAGCGCAGCGCGCCGAAGCGACGCCCACGCTCGAACGAAGAGCGCGTCGCCCGGCGTGAGCTCGTCCCACTCGTCGACCAGCACGACGGGCCGGAGTCGGCGCGGCCCCCACCCCACACTCGCGACCCACGCCCGAAGGGGCCCGAGCTCGCGCCGGAGCCACACGACCCGGTGCCCTGCGCGCTCCGCGCGCCGCCCGAGCTCGCGCAGCAACGTCGTCTTCCCGCTGCCGTGCCCGCCGCGCACCTGAAAGCACCCGCCCCGTTCGCCCACGCGCGTGACGAGCGCGTCGACGTCGACGCCGATCACGCCGAGCCGCCCCGCGCCAGGCTCGAAGCGCGACGCGACGAACGGATTCTCCGCGACGCCCCCGAAGCGTGAACCCGCGGTCGTCACGCCGGCCACCCCACGTGCACCTCGCGCTCTTCGCTGGTCTCGTCCCCACCCGCGAAGCAACGCACGCGCACGATCCAGCGCACCTTGAGCAACGTCCCGGCCCAGCTCACGGGCAAGAGCGGCAAGCGCACCTCGAACGCATGCTCGAGCTCCTGCTGCTCCGCCGCCGCGAGCTCTTCGAACAGCACGACGCCGCGATCGGTGTCGCCCTTGCCCTGGGTCTCCCACTGCACCGAGAGCTCGACCTGCCGCTTCGAATCCCCGCTCGGCGCTGGCACGCGCACGCGCCCCCGGAGCACGCTGCCTGGCTCGAGGGCGAGGTGCTCGAGCTCGATGCCGATGCTCCTCGCGCTCATGGCACCGGCCTCGGCAACGCCCGAAACGCGAAACCCTCGCTGTAGTCCGGCCAGCCGCGGATCTCGGCCAACACCTCCACCGTCCAGAGGATCTGGTTCGAGTGCGACTCGAACGAGGGCGGCGCGTCGGCAGGCAAGCGGAAATGCAGGTCGTGGGTCTTGCTCTCCCCGACCCCGAGGGCCGGCCCACCCGCATCGTCGAAGAGCACGACGTCGAGCACGTCGTGGGTCTCGGTGCGCGTGCTCGTCCCCACGGTGTAGCGCACGATCTCGCGACAGCGCACGCCCACGCGGTAGCGCGTGATGCGCGCGGGCCCGCGCTGCTCGACGTGAACCCGGAGCTCGTCCCCCAAGAACGCCGGCTCCGCGTCGACCTCGACCCGCGGCAACCGCCGACGCCCGAGCGCCTGGCGCACGAAGGCATAGAGCACCAGCGCCCCCACCGCGACGAAGAGCCCCAAGAAGAGCGCCACCAAGAGCGACCCCGCCTTCACCGCCGCCACGAAGAACGGAAACGTCGCGAGGTTCCAGATCACTGCGAAGCCCAAGCGAAAGAACATGCTCTCTTGCTGGGTGAGCGAGATCTCGTGGGCGAGCACGCGCCCCTTCCGCAGCCCGAGCTTCTGCACCGGCGCAGCCTCGAGCGCCGCGCCGTAGCGCTCGCGCGCCGACTGACCCGCGGGCGAAGCTTGTCGATACCCGGCCACGAACGGCGGCGGCGGAAGCACGCCCTCGCTCGACACGCGCCGCTGCTGCTGCTGCTGCTGCTGCTCCTGCTGCCGCGACGCCAACGCCTCGGGCGACCGCGGCCCGCGCAGCGCCGAGCGCAAGAGGAACGCCCCCACCACGAAGAAGATGACCCCGAACGGCAGCGTCGCGCTGCCCGCCTTCGCGTCCCCTTCCACGCAACCCTTCAGCGCGAAAACGCTCGAAATCGTGCCCACCAAGAGGAACGGCGCCGCGAACAGCACGCGAATCACCTTGTCGATGGCGCTCCGACCCTGCGACATGAAAACGCCACGATATCACCGCGCCCCTTGATCTTTGCCCGCGGGAAGCTAGCTTGCCGACCACCCACACCCCCAAACCCAACCATACGGGGGCGATCGGTTTCGACGTGGGGACTGAAGGTCAATCTGCGTGCGCTGGCACTCGGCCCAGCTCAAAACCGAGCCGTGCTAATTGCGAACGACAACGCAATCGCTCTCGCGGCCTGAAAAACCACGAAGCCGTCCAACCGTGAGATAGTCCTGCTAGCGGAAGGGCGTCAGCACTAGGGCTGGGTCACCCGAGAGAGCCCTCGATAGGGTGACCGAGAAACAGTGAGGGCTAGGTCGTGGCCGAATCCACGAAGCCCGGTCCCGGGGTCAATTGGGACTACGCACGTGAACGAAGGTCGACTGGACGCCTCGCGGACCCGGGTTCGATTCCCGGCGCCTCCACCAATGCAATGAATTCGAACCTCCTTCCGCGACCTGGAGGAGGTTCAGGCTATCGAACTTGCAGCGCACCCGGAAATAGGGCCGGCCGACTTCCGGCTTCTCCGGCGTGAGCGTGACCGGGCCGGTGAGCCGGCGGAGGGCGAGGGCCGAGCTCTCGGTCCGCTGAATAAGAACGTCGTTCAGCTTGCGGATCCGGTCGGCGATCCAGGCCTTGGGCGGCGGCGTGAACACGTGCTGGCTCGCCGACTCCATCGCGGCGATGTCCGCCGTCAGCGTCTTCACCTGCTCCTCGGCCTGAGCGAGCGCCTCAGCCAGCGCGCCCGTCGCGCGACCGCTCGCGACGAACTCGACGAAGTTGTGCACGCGCGTCTCCGCGCGATTGAGCTCGATGCGCTTTAGCCGGAGCTTTTCGGGCACGTGCGCGAACTGCTCCTTCACCTTCTTCGCCGTGCGCTCGTAGATCGCGGCGAGAACGTCCAGCTTCAGCACCTCCTCGTTCAGCGCAGCGAGGAACTTCTCTTCGAGTCGCTTGCGCGGGATGAGCACCTTGTTCTCGCACGAGTGCCGCGAGGCATTCAGGCAGCCGTAGTAGCCGCTCCCCTTCCCACTCACGAGCGCAATGGCTCCACCGCACGCGCCGCACTTGAGCGCGCCCGAGAGCAGATGCGTTGGATGCGAGTCGACGTAGCTCTTGCGCTTGCTCTGAAAGCCCTTCTTTCCCTTCCTCCGCGGGAACACGCCCTCGATCTCGCGCCAGCGCGCCTGCGCCGCGTTCCACTCCTCGTCGGAAATGATGCGGATGTCCGCGCGCTCTTGGACAACCCATTCCTCCGCCGGGCGATCCACCTGCTTCATCTTGCCGGAGAGCGGGTCCTTGACGGTGGTCGTCCGATTCCAGACGAAGCGGCCGATGTATTTCTCGTCCTTCAGAATCCGGGACACCGTCGATACGTTCCAGCCGCCCTTCAAGCGGACCTTCGTGGGAATGCGTTCCTCGTTCAGCTCTTTCGCGATTTTCGTGATCGCCTTGCCCTCGATGAAGGCGCGGTAGATGCGCTGAATGATGCGTGCTTCCTCCGGAACGACGACGAGCTTGAAGCCATCCGCTCTCAGTCGGCCCTTCTTGTCGTACTTCGATTCGCCCTCGGGCACGCTGTTGTAGCCGTAGCCTCGGCTGCCAACGGAGAAGCCGCGTAGCACCTGCCCCATCTGGCCGCGGTGGGTTTTCTTCTTGAGATCCGTGAGGTACAGCTCGTTGATGATGCCGCGGAACTGGTAAGCGACCTTGGCGTGCTCCTCGCGCATGTCCAGGCCGTCGCTCACCGAGATGAGGGCGATGCCCCAGTACTGGAACAGGCACAGCAATGTGTTGAAGTGCTGGTTGTCGCGGGACAAGCGCGACGAATCATCCACAAGCACCGCGTCGAACTGCTTGTCTTCGGCGGCCTTCTTCAGCGCTTCGAGGCCCGGGCGCGACCGGATGGACCCAGACTGCGCTTCGTCGAAATAGATGTGGTTCTCGAGGACGCTGATCCCGTCACGCTTCGCGAATTCCCTGCAGACCCGGATCTGATCCTCGATGCTCTGCTCCCGCTGGTTCTCGCTCGAGAACCTCGCGTACACCGCCGCCCTCATCGTCGTTCTCCTTCATGGCGCGCACGAACTCCGCGGCGAGGAGCTCCGCGAGGTGATCGACGAACGCGAGCATCTCCTCGGAGAGTGCTGGTTCGCTCGAAGATTCCGCGATCCGTACCGCCGGCGCGCCCATTCATTTATGGTCGACTTGTATTATGTTCAAGGGCTTTTCGCTGATCGTCTGGCGATCTCCGTTGGGTGATCTCCAGATAGGCTTGAAGCTTCCGGGAGTCGCTCGAGAGCCTCGCAACTCGTGGCTTGGCACCAGCTCGCGCCCCCAGCAACGCGCGCATCAGGAGCAGCGGCACCGAAGGCGGAACCGCCGGCGGTCAGAACGAGATCGCCGTCGTAGAAGTAGACCGCGAGCTCGACGTTCCGGTCGACGAGGGACTCCGCGGCGCGAACCCTGGCGTGCGCTTCCCGACGCTCCTGGCGAGAACTCACCCAACAATCGCACCACCAGCGCGGTCATCGCAACGGGCAGGTCGAAGCGCCGGAGCGCAGGCGCGACACCGAACTCCGAACACGTTGCGCTCGGAGAATTCGCGGCGCTTGCCTCGACCAGACGTTTCATGACCGGTTCGATGACGCCCTTCTCACAGAGATGAATCAGCACGTGCTGCGGCACGCAGGCGAAGCTGTATGTTCCTTCAGGCAATCGGCTCTCCGCCGGGCATTCATGGACATCGTCTATCATTTGGGAAGTCCCGTCAAATTGCCGCAATCCGGCGCGCCTTGGGTCCGGAAGAAGGAAAAACAAAACTTGTCGTCGTCGGGCCTGTGGGCAGTGTGGGAAACTCGCGGAGCGAGTTTTCCAAGCGCCTGTGGTGAACGTGGTCAGGCCCGCCGTCGAGGCGCTTCTGGTCACGATGTCGGTGCTCGGCGGGGCTGTCCACGTTCTCCACAGGCGCAGCACTGTCCACAGGCCCTGCCCGATCCAACCACGCCCCGACCGCCGACACCATCGACGCCGCCGAAGCGAGCCGCGCAGTGGTCAGCCAAAAGAGCGCGTGAGCGCTCATACAACGTGAATTGCACGCCAACGGCGTTGTCCTCCCGACACTGCGAACGTATTGTTGAGCCGCAGTGGCCCTGCCGGATGACCAGCCATGCCCGATGACATCCTCACACTCCGTAAGGGGCAAGACTACCGGGGGATCGACCAAGCGAACGCGCTATCGCTTGACGAAGGCCAGGAAGCTTCTCCAGCTAGGCATTCCCGCGCGACGCTGGCGCATTACCTCTGCCCGTCAGTCGCGCGGAACGCCCGCTACGCTGACCACTTGGGTTTGAGTTCGCCATGAACGATGTGCTCTTGCCCAGTGTTCGGATCCCGCCGCGCCACTGTGTGGCGGCGCCACGGATTTGTTCGGTTGCGGAGTCCTGCCCGTGAGCATCGAGGCCCTGAACGCGGTCTGCCCGTACTACACAATGTACCCGCTCGACTTTCCACTGCGGGTTCTGAAAGAGCACGGCAGGCCTGGCGACTGGGTGATCGATCCGTTCTGCGGTCGCGGCACCACCAACTTCGCAGCCCGATTGCTTGAGATGCCGTCGGTAGGCGTGGATAGCAGCCCCGTCGCGGCTGCTCTAGCAAAGGCGAAGCTCGTGTCTGCCGAGCCCGGTCGGGTCGTCGCGAGCGCGCGGTCTATCCTCAAGACTGCGAAAGAACCCGTTTCGGTGCCGGCGGGCCAGTTCTGGAAGCTTGCGTACCACGAGCGAACGCTCGTCCAGCTTTGCCAGCTGCGCGATGCGCTGCTTTGGGAGTGCTCATCATCGACCCGCATCTTGCTCCGAGCGATCATCCTTGGCGCTCTTCATGGTCCGCGGCCCAAGGGAACGCCTTCGTATTTCTCTAATCAATCACCGAGGACTTTCGCGCCGAAGCCCGCGTACGCGGTGAGGTTCTGGAGGACTATGCGGATGCGTCCCACCGACGTCGACGTCGTCGGCATTATCCGGGCCAAGGCGGACCGCTATCTCACCGAGCAGGCGCCGAACGTAGAGGGTGTGGTGCAGCTCGCGGACAGCCGTGAAGCCAGTACCTTCAAAAGCGTCCCCGCAGCGCAGTTTGTCGTGACCTCGCCGCCGTACTTCGGGATGCGCACCTACCTGCCGGACCAGTGGCTCCGGCTGTGGTTCCTTGGCGGGCCGGACTGCGTCGTATCGCCAGCCTGACAGCCAACTGGCGCACACGGGTGCGAAGCATTTCTCCAAGGACATGAACCGCGTCTGGAAGAACGTGGCGGAGCGGACGACGAAGAGAGCCCGCCTCATTATTCGCTACGGCGGCATCCACGATCGCGAAGCCGAGCCGATGGACGTGTTGAGGGCGTCGCTGGTCGATTCTGGCTGGAAGATGGTCACCACGAAGGCTGTGCCCGACTCCGACAGCGGTCGACGGCAGGTGCGCCAGTTCCAGGCCAAACCGAAGACGGCCATCACCGAGTACGACGTCTACTGCCACCGTGCATGACGAGGAGAGCTCCAGTGACGAAGGGAAGTCAGAAGCGGACGGGCGCAGACGCGAAGATGCAGCAGGCAGCCGCGAGCCATCTCCTCAGTTTCGAGACGGTCTCGTTCGACGATGACGCGGCGAAACCCAAGGCGACGGACGAGGAGCTAAACAGCCGCTACGCGAAGGGCGAGATCCGCATCGTCACCGAGCAGGCGCGGTACCCCCTCGCCGGCATCCTGGACATGCTCAAGCACGAGATCGAGGGTGAGGGCGGAAAGAAGGAGCGACGGTACAAACTCGATCCCGAATACCAGCGTCGGCATCGTTGGAGCGACGAGCGGAAGTCGAGGCTCATCGAGTCGTTCCTGATGAACGTGCCGGTGCCTCCGGTCTTCCTGTATGAGCGCGACCTCGCCCGCTTCGAGGTGATGGACGGACGTCAGCGCCTGACCGCCCTGAGCGAATTCTACGCCGATGAGTTCGCTCTGACCGGGCTGCAGCATTGGTCGGACCTCGACGGCCGGAAATACTCGCAGCTCCCGTCGAAGGTCCGCGACGGCATCGATCGCCGCTACATCTCGTCGATCATCCTCCTCAAGGAGACAGCGGCCAGCGAGGAGCAGGCTGCGATGCTGAAGAAGATGGTCTTCGAGCGCCTCAACTCTGGAGGCGTAGAGCTTGGAAGTCAGGAGACGCGCAACGCAGTGTACGGCGGGCCGCTTAACAAGTTGTGCCTCGAACTCTCGGAGAACGAGAAATTCCGGCGCATGTGGGGCATCCCTCTCAACCCCAAGCCCGAGGAGAAGAACGCTGATGAAGAGGCAGACGAAGGCAACGACGAGGCAACGAAGGCGGGGATTCGCATGTTCGCGAAGATGGAGGACGTGGAGCTCGTGTTGCGCTTCTTCGCCTACCGGAAGATCGGCGAGTTCAAGGCGGGGTTGAACAAGATCTCCGAGTTTCTCGACCGTTTCATCGTGGCGGGGAACAAGTTCCCAGCGGACGGCCTCGCGGAGTATCGTTCCATGTTTGAGACGACTGTCCACTTCCTCTGGGATGTGCTCGAGGGCGAAGCGTTCACCGTGCTCGACCCCTCAAAACGACGACCTACCAAGATCGTCTACGACCCGCTCATGTTCGTCGCGAACAGCCCCGATGTGGTGCCTCATAGGGCTAAGCTCCTCGCAAAGAAGGGCGTGCTGCGCGGGGAACTGAAGGCCACATACGAGAAGAACCAAGCGCTGTTCTCGGGGCGTCGTACGAACTTCAAAGACACCCAGGACCGGAACCGTTGCGTGAGCGAGTCCTTCGCCAACGCGATCGCCAAGACCAAGAAGTCCTGATCGCGACGGAGTCGGCCTGTGCGTTCCACGTTGGATGAGCTCACGAAGGAACTGGAGGAACTGAGGGCACTGGTGGCGTCGATCACTCCGGTGAACAAGGTGCTCGCCGGACACCAAGATTCGCTGGTGCGCCAGTACGTGTTGGTCCGTCGCCGGTTCGACTACGCCGCGTTCGCCGTTGCCCTCTACGCATCTTTCGAGAAGTTCATTGAAAACCTCGTCGCCGCGTTCGCCCAGCTCGAATCTCTCAGGCTCCAATACACTGACCTGCCGCCGAAGCTCGTGAAGAAGCACATCTCGCGGACCGCTGAGATGCTTTCCCGGGGACGCATCGGCGAGGGCCGCTACGTCGGGCTGACCGAGCTCGAGGTGGTGAAGAACCTTTTCGAGTGTCTGAACGGCGCGAGGCCGTACACATTGAACGAGGCTGCCGTAGTCGCTCACGACCTGAACTTGCGCGCTGGCGAAATCGACTTGCTATTTGCGGCAGTTGGCATCGAGCGGCCTTGTGACCGGGTACGTCGGACTGACATCCTGGTGGAGTGGTATTGCGCAGCTCAGGGACTCGACGCAGCCCCTCAGGACGGGGTGCCTGCCGCGATCGTCGAGAAGCGCCTCGAGGACATCGTCGACCGCAGGAACCAAGTTACGCATCGTGGTGGGAATCCCGTTGACCTACTCGGTGCAGACGACATGACTGAGGCGGTCTGGTTCATCGAGGCGTTCTCCCGGTCTGTCTTCTCGCTCGCCGTAGGCCGGTACCTCCAGAACCATCACGTCGCGGCGGCCATCGAGCTTCGGCAGCGAAGGAGACGGGCCGTACAAGAACGGAACCGTTGTGGTGGTCGAAAAGCCCGAGCACAGGCTCTTCGCCGGTCAACCTGCGTTTCCAGGATCGTCGGCTCCGTTGGCGCGCTGGGGGCGCATCCAGAGCCTCAAGGTCGACGACGCCGACGTCAAAGCCGTCGAGCAGGGCACCGCTGCCGAGAACGGGATAGGAGTCGCACTAGACTTCAAGTGCCCCAAAGGCGCGTTGCTCATCGCGCTTCCTGTCGAGGACGACGTCGTGTGGAGCCCGTGGAGGACATAGAGTCCTGGCGCCGCGCCGACGGCCTGAGTACGTATGAAGTGACCGGCTCCGATCGCGAGGTCGTGAGCACCGGTTGGGCGCCCCGACAAAAGTGGGACGATGTCCCCAATGGATCGCAGGTTGGCGCTTGCGCGCCGAGCCGCATGCGAAGGAGCCGGTCATGGGAGGATCTATCACGTGGGTAGGCATCGATGCGCACAAGAAGACGCTGGTGGTGGCGATCTGCACCCCGGCGACGGGGACGCTGCGCAGCTCGAGATCGACAACAACGAGCGGGCAATCGGCCGGCTAGTTCGGCGTTTGGAGCGCGAAGCCAAGGGCGAGAGATCCGAATCTGCTACGAGGCCGGGACGTGCGGCTACGCGCTGCAACGTCGCCTCGAGGCCGCGGGCCGAGTGGTTTGCGAGGTGGTGGCGCCCTCGCTGGTGCCGCGCAAACCCGGCGAGCGGATCAAGACCGACCGACGAGACGCGCGCAAGCTCGTCGAGCTGTACCGCGCCGGGTTGCTCACGGTCGTGGCACCGCCATCGCCACAGCAGGAGGCGATCCGAGACCTGTGCCGGTGTCGCGAGGACGTGCGAGCCGATCTCGCGCGATGTCGACATCGGCTGGTCAAACTGCTCGTGCGTCGCGGCCACGTTTCCAGTCGACGAGCCGGCTCTGGAGCGAGGCACATCGGCGATGGCTAGCGTCAATGTGCCTTCGACGACGAGACAGATCGGGTCGTACTGGCCGAATACATGCTTGCGATCGAGCAAGCGGAGCGGCGACTTCGAGCCCTGGACTCGGAGCTCGAAAAGGCCGCCCAGCTCCCGCTCTATCGCCAGCAGGTGGGGTGGCTGCGCTGCTTCCGCGGGATCGACACCACAGTTGCAATGATCTTCCTGGCAGAACTGCACGGTATCGAGCGATTTGACTCGCCGCGGGCGCTGGCTGCCTACCTCGGGTTGGTGCCGACGCTCTGCGCAAGCGGCGAATCCGCGCGCCGCGGCAAAATCGCAAAGACCGGCAATGGCCATTCCGCCGGGCGCTCGTCCAGGCGAGCTGGCAGTACCGGCATCGTGCGAGCGTCGGACCCAAGCTGCGCGCACGCAGGAGGCCAACCCGAGCGCGTGATCACAATCGCCGACGAGGCCAACCGCCGCCTCACGACACGCTACCGCCGCCTGGTCGAGCGTCGCAAGACGCCAAACAAGGTGGTCATCGCGATCGCCCGCGAGCTCGCCGGATTCCTCTGGGCAGCCCTTCGCGACGACCGGGAGGACGCGCGTCACGGCGCTCGCAGCTCGGCACAGTTCCGGGGTGCCAAAGCGAGCGCCGCGCCACGCTCAGCTCGAGCCAGGCGCAAGAACGATTCGAGGATCGAAGTAGGCCAGCCCCGCAAGGCACGAAAGGAGAAACGCGCGAGCTGAGGGTGCGATACGGCATCGCCTGAACTCGCGATCTGAGTAAAGCGCTCCCTCCCGACGAAAAACGATCATGCGGCTCTGCGGCCCCGCGCTGTAACCCGCGAATAGCAGTGTGACTCGTCGTCGGCGCGCTCGTGTCGCTGGCCTACTCGGCCCTCCAATCATCCCAAGCTTCAGGAGCTCGAACACGAAGACGCGACCAAAAAAATCGTGGCACCGCTTGACGGGGTCACTTCATAGCAGTTCTCAGCAGCGGGTGATGAACCGCATTGATCGGCCCTCGCAGATGAAGCCGGGTCACGTTCGCGCGCCTGGTCGCGCTTGCACGACCAGGGCTGGGCCTAGGTTGAAGAGAGCCGCGAGACCCGTCTGGGCGAAGTGAGTGGCGTACAGGCTACGGCTTTCTCACCCGAGAACGCCGTCCAGCTGCTGGTAGCAGGCCTCCATGCCCTCATCCATGCCCGATGCGAGGGCGCCGTCGCGTGCTTCCTTGGAGTCGTACGTTTGTGTGATGCGCATGGTGGTGACGCCGCCCTCGTCGAAGAACTCGTGCTGCTCGACGAGCGAGCCCACCACCTGACCCGACCCGAGCGCCATCGTCTCGGTGTGAACGGCCCGCTCGTGCGGGATCACCTCCGTGAACACGCCTCGGAGCGTCATGGCCGGATCCGCTTCGTCGCTCTTCCAGGCCACCTCGAGCGCGCCTCCCGCGCGCAAGACGCATCGACAGGTGGTCATGGTGAAACCGGGAGGGGGAAGCATCCAACGGCGCATCAGCTCCGGCGCGAACGTCGCCTCCCACACCAGGCGACGCGGGGCGTCGAACGCGCGGGTCAGGACGATGGTGGTGTCGGTGGGCGTGGAGACTTGCAGGGGTTTCTTCATGTGGTCCTCTCGTGTTCAGCGGCGACGAGCCCGCGCTTGCTCGTCGGCCTTCATTTCGTCGAGCAGCGAGTCCAGCTCTTCGAACCGCGCCTCCCAGCTCTGACGGAACGATTCCGTCCAGAGCATCGCTTCCTTCAGCGGCTGGGCGTCGAGGCGGCAGAGGTGCTCCCGCCCGACGACGCGGCGTCGGACGAGCTTGGCTCCTTCCAGCACGCGCACGTGCTTGGTGGCCGCGGGAAACGTCATCTTCAACGGAGCTGCGAGCTCGGTGAGGTTGCGCTCTCCACCCGACAGCTGGCGAATGATGGCGCGCCGCGCCGGGTGCGCCAGCGCGTGGAAAACCTGGTCCAGTCGCGGAGACCTATCGACAACCATTTGGTTTATTATACCAACTGGTATTGCGAATGGAAGGAGCCGTGGTCGCTGGCCTGCCCGCCACCCGCCGCTGGGCGGGGACCTTGCCATCCCGCCCGCCTGCCCCTACGCCTCCCCGCATGGTCGAGCTTCGTGGCGCGCGCTTGGTGCTCCGGCCGGTCCGCGAAGAGGATCTGCCGCGCCTGTTCGAGATCCTGCGCGAGCCCAGCGTGGCCGCGCATTGGAGCGAGCCAAACGACGAGGCGGACCAACGGGAGCTCTTGGCAGGCGAGGACGCGGATGGCGCCGAACGCGCGACGACGTTCGTCATCGAGCAAGGCGGCGAGACGCTCGGGTGGATCGCGGGGTGGGAGAACCTCCACCGTGACTACCGCCACGCTGGCATCGACCTCTTCCTGAGCACGGCTGCCCAGGGTCAGGGGCTCGGGCCCGAGGCCATCGTGCTCGTGGCGCGGTTCCTGTTCGAGGAGCGCGGGCACCACCGCGTCACCATCGATCCGGCGGCGGACAACCTGCGCGCGATTCGGGCCTACGAGAAGGTCGGGTTCCGCCGGGTGGGCGTCTTGCGCCGCTACGAGCGGGGCCCGGATGGCAAGTACCACGACGGGATGCTGCTCGATCTTCTGCCGGAGGATTTGGTCCCGGTGGCTTGACCGGGCGGCGGCGTCCGCCGAGCACACGACATCCGTCAATTCGCCGCGTGCGAGCCGATCGCATACTCCGCGTTCGAGGAGCCCTCGCATGGGACATCACGGACACCTGAAGGCGGAGTACGCCGCGCTCGGGGCGCGGCTCGATCAGAATCCCATCGGCATGCCGGAGCCGGAGGACGAGCGGGCGCGCGCGGGGTGGCGCGAGATCTTCGAGATCCTCTACACGCCGGAGGAAGCGGCCATCGCAGCGCGGCTGCCGCTGATGCCGGCGCGGCTCGAGGTGGTCGCGCGACGGGTGGGCATGACGGAGGAAGAGCTGCGGCCGAAGCTCGACGCGATGGCCGACAAGGGCATCGTCATGGACATCGTCCACCCACGCACGGGTGAGGTCCGCTACCTGCTCTCGCCGCCGGTCGTGGGGTTCTTCGAGTTCTCGCTGATGCGCGCCAGCGACATGATCCCGAAGCAACGCATGGCGAAGGCCCTCGATGCGTACACGCACGGGGACGCGACGTTCGCGCGCGAGGTGTTCGGCGGGGACACCGTGCTCGGGCGCACCGTGGTGCACGAGAGCACCCTGGCCGCCGAGGCTCTCCCCGACGTGCTCGAGTGGGAGCGCGCGACGGCGCTGGTCGAGGACGCGAAGCACCTGGCGGTGTCGTACTGCTACTGCCGACACAAGGCCGAGCACCTGGGCGAACGCTGCGACGCGCCCATGGACACCTGCCTCTCGCTGAACGCCGGCGCCGAGTTCGTCACGCGCAGGAACTTCGGACGCGCCATCGAGCGCTCCGAGGCGCTGGAGCTCCTCGGCAAGGCTCGCGAGAACAAGCTGGTGCAGATCGCCGACAACGTGCAAGAGCGTCCGACCTACATCTGCAGTTGCTGCGGTTGCTGTTGCGGCCAGCTGCGAGCGATCAACGACTTCGATTTGCCGGCGGTCAATCCCAGCGGATTCTGGGCGAAGTCGGACCCCGAGAAGTGCAAGGGCTGCTCGCGCTGCGCCCGGGCTTGCCCCATCGGCGCCATCGGCATGAAGCCGCTGCGCGTGAAGGCCGAGCGCAAGAACGACCTCGAGCCCGTGGTGAGCACCGATCGCTGCATCGGCTGCGGTGTGTGCGTGCTGGCTTGCGGCAAGAACGCCGCGATGCACATGGAGCGGCGCCCGGTGGCGCCCCACGTGCCCGTGAACGTCATCGAGAAGACGGTGCGCACCGCCCTCGAACGCGGGAAGCTGCCGGACCTGCTCTTCGACGAGGGCGCGAGCCGCGGTAGCCGCTTCATGAACCACTTGGTGCGCGGCCTCTGTGCCCTCTCGCCGGTGGATCGCGCGCTGGCGAACGAACAGCTCCGGTCTCGCTTCGTGCGCTTCGCGCTCGGAACCGTGCCGGATCCGACCGCCTAGGGCGCGCTCGGTCGGGGGCACCAGAGCCCCGGCTTGCGCTGCGTCGCCGAGTCGGGTTGATTCGTGCCATGCGCGGTCGCTCGGGGGCATTCGTGACATGGGCGCTCCTCGCTCTCGGATGCGCCGCGCGGGCGAGCTCCGGTCGCGACGGACCGCCGCCGACCATCCCACCGACTCCCCTCGCGCCGCCGCCACCGGCGCCCATCGCGTACGAGCTCCCGAACGGGAACGTGTCGGTGAGCGCCGCCAAGGTGTGTCGCGCGCCGCTCGACGCTGCCCCTGCGGACCGCAGGGACCAGTCGCTGGGTTGGGAGTTCGGGCCAGCGGTGCCGCGCGCTCTGCCCTTCGGTCCGCGCATCGCGGAGATGCCGCGCGCCGGGCCGCGGCGAACGGCCAGCGACCTGTTCGAGGCCGTGCGGCGAGAGACCGCGCACATGAACGCCTGCTATCGCTGGTCGCGCCAGCGGAGCCAGGTCAAACGCGTGGAGCTCACGGCGAGCTTGAGCGTCGATCCCTGGGGCGTGCCGGGCGACGTCCACGAGCGGAGGCGGGGCGGAGCTCGACGACTGCGTGAAAGAGGGGGCTCGGCGTGATGCGCGTGAGCTACCGCACGCCGCGCGAGACGAAGGCGAAGCTCGTCCTCGCGTTCGAGCCCTCGGGCTTGGGTCGTCCGCTCGTCGCGCCCGCTCGGCCCAAGGCACACCCACCGGACGCGCCGCGCTCGCTCTGCATGCAACAGCCGACGCCCTTGCCCGTCGACGTGCCTCTCGATCTCGTGGCCGCGGGGGCGCCGCCGTTGGCGACCTTCGACGACCACAGCCAGGAGCAGGAAGACTTCGAGTGGCAACGACAGAACCCGGGCAAGCGCCGGCCCATCGTGCGCTACTCGTGCGCCGCCGTGGGCGTGGTGGTGCGACCCGCGGACGTGCTGCGCACCATCGACTCGAACACGGCGCGCATCGGCGCTGCTATTCCCAGCGCTGTCGCGCACGCCGGGCTCCGCGGGAAGTCGGTGCTAGCGCGACGCTCGGCGACAGCGGGCTCATGGAGCGCGCGCGGGTCGACGGCGTCGGCGACCCGGCGCTCGCCGACTGCATGGCGGCGGCGTTCGCTGAGCTCTCGATGCAGCCGAGCCCCGTCGGAGGGCACGAGCTCAGCTACACCTTCGAGCTGAACCCCGATCCGCTGCCGGAGCTCCGTGAGACGAATCCTCTGGCGCTCGCCCGGGCCGCGCTCGAACGCCTGGACGGCGACGGTGCGCTGCGCAACTTCGCCCAGGCGGTCCGCGCGTCCGGCGGCGGCGCCGACGAGTGTTGGGCACGGCTCGGCGTGGTCCAGGCCATGCTGGTGAAGGCGCCGTGGGTGCTCGATCCACGCGTGTCGGCCGCGACCGATCAGTTCGTGCGCTGGGCCGCGAACGTGCGCCGCCCTGGAGCCCACGACGCGTGCCTCGACGCGGCGGCGCCGGTGATCGCGAGCATCGGCACTTGGCCCTTCGTCGCCGGCACACCCACCGGGCTCCGTCACGCTCGCGCCGGACGCTTCGTGTCGAGCGCGTTCGGTCGAGGGGCCCAAGACGACGCGCTGGCGCGCGCGACCAAGCTCCTCGGGGCTTCGCCGACGGTGCCGGGGCGGGTCGAGCTCCTCGAGTTCAGCGGCAGCGTGCTCGCGACCCGGAGCGACATCGACGCGACCATTGGCGCGCTGGTGCCCCTCTTTCGCGAACGACTCGAGGCCGAGCGAGTCGAGCTGCTGCTCCGGGCACTCGTGAACCAGGCGAGCCGCGAGGAATACGGGGCGCCGCCGGTGCTCCGCCCCCGTGGCTGTCCCTTCGAAGGTCCGCTCTGAACGGACCTGCCGACCGCGCGCTCGCGTCCAAGCTCCGATGCCCTCGCGGGTCGAAGCCCCATGCGAAGTGGGTTCGCGTGGGTGGTCTTGGCACTCGCTTGGCTCCGGCCTTCCGAGGCGTCCGCGTGCTCGTGCGCGCCGCCTGGGAGCCCGGAGGAGTCCCTCGCAGAGGCCGGTCAGGTATTTCGCGGCCGCGTCTTGGACCGCCGAGCCACGTGGGCCTCAATCGTGCCGCGAGCGTGGTGGCGCGTAGCACCGCGCTCGGTCGCGCCGGACAGCGGCGTGTACCTGGACTTCGAAGTGACCGAGATCTGGAAGGGCCCGCGCGTCGCGAGACGCCGGGTCTTGACCGGCTTCGGAGGCGGCGATTGCGGCATCGGCGCCCGCACCGGCGACGAGCTCCTCGTGTATGCCGGTGTGGAAGGGGGCACGGCCTACACGAACCTCTGCACGCGGACTACGGCGATCACCTCTGCCGGAGTGGATCTCGCGCGACTCGGCCCAGGGAGCGGGCCCGACCCGGCGCCGGTTCGCTGGGGCCTTCTCCTGCCGCTCGGGCTCGTGTTCTTGGCGGGCGGTGGAGCGTACGTCGTCAGCCGGAGCCGGAGCTGAAGCGTACCGACGCGCGCGCATGCTGACGTGGGAGACGTAGCACCAAGAGCGCGCGCCGGCCCGCGCAGCGCGGGTTCACGGCGCTTCGAACGCCTGGAACACGATGTGCGACACCGAGCTGTTGTCCACGAACACGGAGTAGAGCCTGCCCGCTTGCCAAGTGAGGCCCATGTAGTCACCGAGGAACTTCCCGGTGGTCCGGCTGAGCTCGAACGTGACGGGCTGTTTCGTGGCGACGCTCGGCGCGAAGGACTTGCCACCGTCGGTGCTGCGCGCGAGCCGGTAGGTCGCGTTCTCGTCGCCGTCTCCGGCCCCGGCGTAGTAGCTGATGTAGAGGGTGCCGCTCGGATCCCGCGCGAGGCGCGAGAACAGGAAGTTCGCGCCCGCGGTCGAGTCGTGGACGTCGGAACGCCCTTCGAAGGTCTTGCCGCCGTCGGCCGAGTGCGCGAGCCGGAGCTTCGACAGGGGCGCCACCTTCTCGTGGGTCGCCGACGTGGGGGCGTCGCTCGTGCCGTAGAGGACCCAGACGTCGTCGCCCTCGGCGACACAGCCACCCTCGCGCATGTAGGCGAGCTCGTTGATCTCGCCGGGATCGATGATCTGCGTCTTGTTCGCCCAGCTCTTGCCGCCGTCGTCGCTCCGCCAGAGCGCCAGCCCGAGCTCACCGTCCACCACGTAGAGGTAGGCCCGATCGCCGGTTTCGGGGCGGCAGAGCTGGACTCCGTTCATGAACGGCTGAAAGCCGCCCGCGGGCGGGAGCTTCGCGCTCGACCAAGTCTTGCCGCCGTCGTCGCTGAAGCGCGTGACCAGGTCGGCGCTCATGAGCGAGGTGGCAAACTCCGAGTAGCCCACGAAGAGCCCCTGGCTCGTGACCGCCACCGTGGGTTGATCGTAGACGCCGACCTCGTGAGTCGGGTCGGTGAGCTCGACGGACGCGCCGAACTTGGCAGCGTCGGGCGGGAGCGTCGCCAGGTAGACACCCTGCTTCGAACGCACGCCGCCGGCGCCCACCTTCTCGGCGCCCCACACGAGATACACGGTGCCGTCGGGCGTGGTCGCGAGGCCGGTGTTCGCAGCGACGTTCTGCTCGGGGCCGAGCGGCACCGGAACGATGTCGCCCCAGGTCTTACCGCCGTCGTCGCTCACGCGGTACGCCACCTGGAACGAGGTGACGTTGCGATCGTCCCAGGCCACGACGACCCGGCCCTTGGAGGTGACCACGATGGAGGGCTCGTCTTCGCTCTTGCTCGAGGCCGGCGTCGAGATCACCGCATCGATGGCGGCCTGGGTTCCGAAACCTGCGGCCTCGCCGCCCGTACCGCCCGCGCCGCCGGCAGCACCGGCGCCGCCCGCGCCACCCGAAGCTCCGCCCGCACCCGCCTGGCCGGCGCCGCCGCCGGTCGTGGCGCCTCCGCCGCCGCCCCCCGAGCTCGGGCTGCTGCCGCACGCGGCGACCAGAACGCACGAACCGACGGCAAAACCAAGTCTAGCGAGGATTGTCATGCCCTTCGGAATACGGCGGAGCGCGGCTTCGCTCCACGCGGAACGTGCCATCCGCTAGGCGATTCGTGCGGACCGGGCCACAAGACGGGTTCCCCTTGCGGGCCTGGGCAAGCCCCCGTATTCGGAGCGACGCACATGGCGTTGACGAAGCTCCCAAGCGTTCGAACCCCCATCAGCAAAGACGGCGTCTGGCTGGTCCCGGTCAGCAAGACGCTCCAGCTCGGGTGCCTGCTCCGCGTGTGCGGTGATCGCGGCTGCGACTGCAGCGAGCTCATGCTGAGCGTCTATTCGCTCGACGAGACCGTGCAGTCGTTCGGGCGGAAGCGCGGAAGTTTGGTCTCGAGCCACTTGCCGTGGGGCAGCGGTCCTGCCGAGCTAGATGCGCCGCTGGAGCTCACGTTGGACGTCTTCACGGCTGAGCTCCGCGACGCTGCCCGATCGGTGCTCGATGGCGCATCGGACCGCCGGGTCGCGGCGATCTTGGACGCGCTCGACGGGGCCACGTTGGACGAGCTCGAGCAGATCTGGCGACGCGCCAAGGGTTTCGAGCGCCGTGAAGGGCTACGCATGCCCCTGCCGACGGATTGGGCGCCCGGCGAGCTTCTCTACTGGGACCAGGTGTTCGAGGTCGACCGACCGGAGGCCTTTCGGGTCGGCGCCCAACTGATCGTTGCGCTCGACATGTACTGCGCCGCCCCGAATTGCGACTGCAAGCGGTTTTCGGTCGCGTTCGAAGAAGGGGTGGACGATGGCCGACCGGAAGGCGAGTCGTTCGGCCGTGTGGAAGTGGATTTCCGCGGGGGCGTCCGCTTCGAGAGCGACGATCCGAACCAGGAACCTGCGTTGCGCGCGCTCTGGAACCGCTACGTCCGCCGCCACCCGACGCTGCTCATGCAGCGCGAGAGATACCAACGCATCCAAGCGTTGGCCCCCGAGCTCCACGCCGCTCGAAGGCAGAGCCAGGCGGCTCCGGCCGCGCTGCGCTGGGTCCCCACGAGCCGCAAGCGAAAGCTGCGGGATCGCGGCCGTTGACCGCCGGGGTGATGCCATGAACGCATCCGAGCTCCTCGAGTTTCTGCGCGCGCAAAAGTGGGCCGTCGAAGCCAGCGTCGGTGCGACGGGCGCGCCTCAGGCCGCGGTGATCGGCATCGCCGTCACCGATGGGTTCGAGCTCGTGTTCGACACCCTCGGCTCGACGCGCAAGGCCGAGAACCTGCGCCGGGACCCGCGCATCGCTCTGGTCATCGGCTGGGACGACGGACGGACCGTGCAGCTCGAAGGGATCGCCGACGAACCCACCGGGGTCGAGCTCGAGCAGCTCGTCGAAAAGTACCTCGAGCGGTTCCCGGACGGCGTCGAGCGGCGCGCGTGGCCGGAGATCGCCTACTTCCGCGTGCGGCCGAGCTGGCTTCGCTACAGCGATTTTCGCGGGAGCGAACCCGTGGTGCTCACGTTCGAGGGTGCGACGCTGACCGAGCTCATGGCCGGGTAGCCTCGACTCGCGCTACCCTGACGGGCATGTTCGTGGTGTCTCGCTTCGGGGTTGGGCGAATCGTTCTCGCCCTGGTGACGGGTGTCGTCTTGGTGGTGCCTGCGTGCTCGTCGGACGAGTCGGGGGGCGGCCAGACGGCGAACCCCGGCTTCGGAGGGAAGAAGGTCTCGGCGACCATCGGTCCCGAGGGCGGAACGCTGACGTCGTCGGACGGAAACGTGGTGGTGGTGATCCCGGCCGGCGCACTGAGCCAACCGACCGCGCTCTACATCGCACCGGCGCCCGACGCCCTGCCAGGCGCCCACGCGGCCGTCGAACTCGGGCCCGAGGGCACCGCGTTCCAGCTGCCCGCGCAGATCTCCATCGCGTTCGGTTCGCTCGCGTTCGACAAGTTCGACTTCTCGACCTTGCGACTCGGCACCGTGGTGGGTGGCAAGTGGCAGACCGTGCCCGGCTCGAGCGTGAACACCACCACCAAGAAGGTGTTCGGCCAGGCGTCGCACTTCTCGCCCTGGGGCGTGCTCAGCGACAGCGGCGGGCCGGCGCCGGACGCGGGGCCATGCGTGCAGAACATGTGCGCCCAGGGCTGCGGCTGCGACCCGGTGTTCGCAGGCGCGAGCTGCAAGATGGGTCTCGATGGTACGCCCGGTTGCATCGCGTGCAGCTGCGATGGAACCAGCTTCAGTTGCACGAGCTGCGCGGGCGCGAGTGACGCAGGCAGTGACGGAAGCAGCGACAGCGGTGGCGACAGCGGCGGGGACGGCGGCGGAGACGCGGGCTCGGACTCGGGCAGCGGTCCCACCTGCAAAGCCACGCAGAGCTGCGATCAGAAGAGCATGAACCAGTCGTGCCAGGAGTACGACGCGGCGACGCCCGCGGCGACCGTGCAAGGCATCTGCGTCGGCGGCACGTAATCGGCGGCGCCCTGCGATCGGACGGCGTCGCTCGGCGGCTGTGAAGACTCGAGCGCGAGCTGCTCGGTGGTCTGGTACTTCCCGGGGATAAACCCCTGGACGGTGGCCGACATCCAGCAGAAGTGCCTGAACAACGGCAAGAAGTACGTCGCGCCCTGATCGACGCGCAGGCCCTGCGTAGCGCCGCAGGCGCGCCCGAACGTGGTGAAACCCTGGGCGCGCAGCGCGAGGGTTCGTCCCGCCGAGACACTGCTCGGATACGCGCAAATCGAGCCGATTCGACGCTGCCTGGGCCGAGTGCGCCAAAAGCCTGACTCACCGGCTCGGCAGCTCGGGCGGTGAGGGCGCTCGCGGGCGAGCTGTCCGAAGTGGTACGGGCATTGCACCGCGTGAGCCGGACCGGATCGGCGGATGAAACGTCTCCGAAGCTTCGTGGGCTTCAAGCTCTTCGGCTCGATCTTCGTGTCGATGGCGGCGGTGTTCCTGTTCTTCTCGTACCTGCGTGAAACCCAGTCCGAAGAAGCCTGGCGCGCATCGTTCGACCAGCACGGCCGGCAAACCACCACCGTGCTCGAGCGCGCTTTGAACTACGGCATGCTGCTCGGCAAGAAGGAGGGCGTGAGAGCCGCGCTCACCCGACTCGGGCGCGAGCCCGGCGTGCAGGGCATCCGTATCTACGACAAGAAGGGGAAGATCGTCTTTTCCAGCAACGAGAAGGAAGTGGACCAGGTGCTGCGCAAGGCCGACCCGGCCTGCGCCACTTGCCACGCGACGGAGAACGACGGGAAGCCGCCGCTGCTCCAGGGAAACGCCTGGACCTACCGCGACGACTCGGGCCGGCTCCTGATGGGCAACATCCACCTCATCCAAAACTCGAAGGAGTGCTCCAACGCGAGCTGCCACGAGCACGCGCCCGAAAAGACCACGCTCGGCGTGCTCGATCTGCGCATGCGCATGGACGTGGTGGACGAAGGCCGGCGCGCCGCCGGGAAGAACACGTTCGTCACCGCGATCTGGATGGCGCTCGTCGGCGGCCTGGTGACGGCGCTCTTCATCTGGGCCTTCGTGCGGCGACCCGTGCAGAGCCTGATCCAGGGCACGCGCGAGGTGGCGCAGGCCGACTTCCACACGCGACTCGCCGTTCGGGGCGCCGGCGAGTTCTCCGAGATCGCGGACGCCTTCAACCTGATGACGGCGGACTTGGAGAAGGCGCGAGAGAAAACCGCGCGCTGGGAGGCGGAGCTCGAAGCCCGAGTGAACGAGAAGACCGAAGAGCTCGGGCGTGCGCACAAGAAGCTCCTCCAGATGGAGAAGATGGCGTCCCTCGGCAAGCTCTCGGCCACGGTGGCCCACGAGATCAACAATCCCCTCGCGGGCATCTTGGTCTACGCCAAGCTCATCGAGCGCGAGCTCGGCGCGGGCGAGCTCTCGGCAGAGAGCCGCGCCGAGACCCAGCGCTACGTCACGGTGATCCGCGACGAATCCACGCGCTGCGGCGAGATCGTGAAAAACCTCCTGACGTTCGCCCGGGCCTCACGCACCGAAAAGGCCGTCTCGAGCCTGCGCGAAATCGTCGATCGCAGCGTGGCGACCGTGCAACACCTGATCAAACACGCCGCCGTCGAGTGCCGCGTGAGCTCCGACCTCGAGTCCGACCTGGTGGTCTGCGACAAGAATCAGATCCAGCAGGCGTTGGTCGCGCTCCTCGTGAACGCAGTCGAAGCCATGCCCTCGGGCGGCGAGCTCGACATTCGACTCGGCGAGGACTCGCCGGACGCCATCTGCCTCACGGTACGCGACACGGGGATCGGCATCCCGACCGAGGTCTTGCCCCACGTGTTCGAGCCCTTCGTGACCACCAAAGAGGAGAAGGGCGTGGGGCTCGGGCTCTCCGTCGTCTACGGCATCGTGCGCCGACACGACGGCCAGATCGAGGTCGAGTCCCAGGTGAACCAGGGGACGACCTTCCGCATCGTGCTGCCCCGGCGCGAAGAGCGGCCCCACGAAACGACGGCGGAGCCGGCTCCAGCCGGTCCCGCGAGCGAGCGAAGATCATGACCGACGACACCCGTTCCATCCTCATCGTCGACGACGAGTTTCCGGTGCGAGACTCGCTGTTCCACTGGTTCAAGAAAGAGGGTCTCAAGGCCGGCACCGCGGAGAACGCCAAAGCCGCGCTGGTGGAGCTCACCCGCGAAACCTGGGACATCGTGCTGCTCGACTTGCGCATGCCGGGCATGGACGGGCTCGAGCTCCTGCGACGCGCGCGCGAGCACGCGCCGGACACCATCTACATCATGATCACCGCTCACGGCAGCGTGGAGACGGCGGTCGAAGCGCTGAAGCTCGGGGCCTTCGACTACATCATGAAGCCGGTGGACCCCGACGAGCTCACACGTATCGTGAACAAGGCCTTGAGCCACCGCCGTCTGACCCAGGAGAACACGCGCCTCCGCGCCCAGGTCGCTGCGCTCTCCGACGAAGGCGAGCTCGTGGCCGAGAGCGCCAAGATGAAGCACGTGCTCTCGCTCGTCGAGTCGCTCCGCGACACCGACGTGACGGTGCTGATCCGCGGCGAGAGCGGCACGGGCAAAGAAGTGGTGGCGCGCGCCATCCATTCGCGGGGCGTTCGCCGTGGCTTCCCCTTGGTGGCCGTCAACTGCGGCGCGCTGCCCGAGTCCCTGCTCGAAACCGAGCTCTTCGGTCACGAGCGCGGCGCCTTCACCGGGGCGCAATACCGGCGCAAAGGCAAATTCGAGCAGGCCGACGGCGGCACGCTGTTCTTGGACGAAATCGGCAGCATCAGCCCGCGCTCACAGGTCGAGCTCCTGCGCGTGCTCGACAACAAGGAGTTCACGCGCATCGGCGGCTCTCGCCCCATCAAGGTCGACTTCCGGGTGGTGTGCGCCACGAATCAGGATCTCGAAGAGCTGGTCGCTGCCAAGACGTTCCGCGAGGACCTCTACTTCCGCATCAACGTGTTCCGTATCGACCTGCCGCCTCTCCGCGAGCGCGCCGGCGACGTACCGGCCCTCGCGCACCATTTCTTGAAGCTCTTCGCCATCAAGACCGACAAGGAGATCACCGAGATTGCGCCCGACGCCCTCGAGGTCCTCGAGCGCCACGACTGGCCGGGCAACGTGCGGGAGCTGAAGAACGCCATCGAACGCGCCCTGGTCTTCGCGGAGCCGCCGGCGCTCCGGGCAAAGGATCTCCACGCGCTCACGCCAGCGGCCCGCGCCGAACCGATCCGCGCCCCCGATTCCCTCGCCGAGATGGAGAAGGCCCACGTGCTCCGCGTGCTCGGGCGCGCGGACTGGAACATCACCCAAGCAGCACGCCTCCTCGAGGTGGATCGCGTGACGCTCTACAACAAGATCAAGAAGTACGGACTCAGGCGCTGAGCCGACGGGCGCGAGGTCTTCGCAAGATGCAGGGGCTCCGCATCTCGGCCTTCGAGCTCCCCGACGCCGGGGAGCTCCTCTCCGAGCTCGGCGCTCGCCTCGGCGGTGCGCTGCGGCTCAGGCCGGAGCTCGCCCCCCTGCCCTTCGACCCGGCGCCGCTCTTCGATCGGCTCCGGAACCAATACGACGCGACCAAGCTCCTCCGGAAGCTCGAGCCCTCGGCCGACGGGCGCTTCCTCCTGGCGGTCACCGACAGCGATCTGTTCATGCCCGTCTTCACCTTCGTGCTCGGTGAAGCCCACCTCGGGGGCAAGGCAGCGCTGGTCTCGACGTATCGCCTGCGCGAGGAGCGCTACGGACTGCCGCCGAATCCAGCGCTCCTCCGCACCCGCCTCGCGCGCGCCGCCATCCACGAGCTCGGCCACTGCTTCGGCCTCGCACACTGCCGAAACTCGCGCTGCGTGATGTACGCGGCCGCGAGCGTCGAAGAGGTCGACCTGAAAGGGGACGACCTCTGTGGACGCTGCGCGGCTGCCGTCGCGAGCTCACGCTGAAGAGCTCATGCGGGCCGATCCGTCCTGGATCAGCGGGCGGCGCGGCGCGGGCGCGCGGTCCCGCGTGAGGAGCTTCGGCAAGCGGTGCAGGGTGTAGATGATGGCGACGCCGGCCACGGTCAACAGCGCCTCTTCGCTGTGGAGCGTGTGGGCGACGTTGAGCCACCAGCCCGGGAGCACGCGGGTCACGAGCTCCGGAGCCCAGAGCGTGAGCCCGCTCGCCAGCACCACCACCAACGTGGCGGTGAGCGCCAAGTAGTCGAGCTTCTCCCAATAGCGGAAGCGGCGCGGCGGGAGGGTCGGGCCACGACCGAGCATCCAACGCACGTGGGCAGCGAGCTCACGAAGGTCGGCCCCGCTCGGCAACGGCGACGCCGCACCGAACAGATGAGCGAAGGCTTTCCGGAGCCGGAAGCTGCCGGTTTCGTCGGCGTACAGGCCACGGTCACGCCACACCGGCCAGACCAAGCTGGTGAGGTGCACGAACACCGCCACGAAGGTCATCGAGGCGCCCAGCTTGTGCAGCGCGCGCGCCACGTCGGCGCCACCGAGGAGCGCGAACACCGCCTGCGCTGCACCCGAGGTGTGGAACTTGAGCGGCATGCCGGTGGCCACGAGCAGCGCGAACGCGATCAGGAGCAGCGTGAACGCAAAGCGGTCGACGCTGCGGAATCGCTCCCACTGCACGGCCAAGAGCCGCCGTCCGCGAGCCAGCTCGGTCAGGCGATATTCGGCCGGCGCGTACAGGAACGCGAAGAGCGAACGCAGGAGGACGACCAGGGCGTGCAGACCGGCCAGGCCCAGCGCGGTGTAGATCAAGAGCCGCACGGGACGCTCGGTCCAGTAGAGCAGCGGATAGGCCTTGCGGTCGCCCGAGTTGCCGTGGGCGAAGTAGCCCGCGAAGCCCGGCGCGGCGTTCTCGTGGCACTTCTTGCAAGTCTCGACGCGTTCGGCAGGCGCCAGGTTCGACGCCGGATCCTTGCTCGCGAGGGTCTCGTGGCTGCCGTGGCAATCGTAACAGGCCGCGACTCGCGTCCCGCCGAGGGCGTGCGCGCGACCGTGGTACGTCCCGAGGTGCTGCGCGAGGCGCTCTTCGTGGCACTTGCCGCAGGCCTTGTCGCTCTCGAGCTTGAACGAAGCGGCCGAGCTCGAAATGGCGTGGGCCGAGTGACAGCTGATGCAGGTCGGGGCCTTCTCCGCACCCTCGTCCAGAGCCTTGCCGTGGACGCTGGTCGCGTATTTCCGCGTGATGCCCTCGTGACAGCTGCCGCAGGTGGCCGAGATGTTCCGCGGGTGGACCCTGGAAGCCGGGTCGCCGCGCTTGGCGACTTCGTGCCCACCGTGACAGTCGACGCACGACGGAGCCACCACGGTGCCCTTCTTCACCAAGAGCTGGCCGTGGATGCTCTCGTAGTAGTGCCGCACGCGGTTCGGCTCGACCTTGCCGAGGGCCGACTGGAACAACGGACTGTCGTGGCACTTGGAACACGTGGCCGCGAGGCGTCGCTTGCTCGTCCGCGAGCGGGCGTCGTCCACCGCGTACACGTCGTGGGCACCGTGGCAGTCTTGGCAGCGAGCGGCGGGGTCACCGGCGTTCCGCGCGCGCCCGTGCGCGCTCTCGTCGTAGACCTTCTCGGCCTTGTCGTGACAGCCGCGGCACTGGAGATCGCCCGAGATGCGCTTGTCTTCCGAACCTTCGTTCTTCGAGTGGCAGTCCGTGCAGTCGAGCTCGGCATGCACGGAGCCTTTCAGCGTCTCGACCGCGACGTCGTTCTCCCAGTTCACCTCGGTGGCCGGCAGGTCCCGGCTCTCCGTGCTCCGCCCTTCCGACGGGCGCCGCACCCGGCGACCAGGAGAGGAAGCGCGAACAAGAGTGTGGGGCGCATGCGCTCAGCTCCGTGTGGAGACGATTGCCGGTTCGTGCGAGCCATGGTGTGCCTCTTCGTTGTGCTCCCCTCTCTCGGACGGTTCGATGGCAGCCGAAGCCGGCAGCTCTTCGAGCTCCCGCGGGTGCTCGTGCTGCATCTCTTCCAGCGTGAGCTCACCCGTCGCCATCACCAGGCTGACGCCGTGTTGGCTGGGTTTCAGCGCCACGTGATAGAGGTGCCAGACCAGGATCGATAGCGAGGCCAGCCAGGCTTCGTAGAAGTGGATGACGTCAGCTACGTCCCAACCCCACTTCGGGAGCCAAGCCAGCGCGCCTTCCTCGAACCAGAGGATGAGGCCGGTGACCACCATCACGATGGAGCCCCAGATCAGCGCCAGATACTCGAACTTCTCCACGTAGGTGAAGCGAGCGAAGCGCGCGGGCTTGGGCGACACGCCGGCGTAGTAGCGAAGCTGCTGCCAGAACTCGGACAGATCCTGCTTCTTCGGCAGCATCGCGCGGAGCTGGTCACGTCCTCGCGCCGTCGCGATCAGGTAGTACACGTGATAGAGCGACAGCACCACGAACAAGATGGCCGCCACGCGGTGCGAGTAGCCGCGCACCAAGAAGCCCAGCTTGGTGTGGACCAGCGGCTCGACCCAGAACGCGTTCGGGTACTTGAGCGCGAAGCCCGTGAACACCAACACCAGGAAGGTCATGACGAGACCGAAGTGCTGGAGGCGCTCGCCGATGTCGAAGCGCTGGTAGCGCTTCTGGCGCCGCGCGGCGCGCAGCCGCTCACGCAAGGTGGCGTAGTAGTCGAGGGCGTTGTGCAGCGCCATGCCGCCCAGGCTGAGGCCGATGATGCCGAGATAGACCCAGCGCACCCAGTTCACCACCGCGCCGCCCGCGGCAGCCTTGGAGCCGTGGGCGCTGCCCTTGGCGAAGTTTGGGCCCGCGCCGGGGTGACAGCTGCCGCAGGTCTTGGGCAGGTTCGCGACGTTCACCGAGCTCTTGGGATCGGATGACGGGAAGATGTCGTGGGCATTGTGGCAGCTCGCGCAGTTGGCGACGTTGGGGTCACCGAACTGATCCGCGAGGCCGTGGAAGGTGTCCTTGTAGCTCGTGACCTGACCGCTCTCGAGACCGTACTTGCGGTTGATGTACTCGGCGTTGTGGCACTGCGGGCAGGTCATCTTGCTGACCTGGTTGGCGTAGACGCTCGAGGCCTTGTCCTCGTGGTCCTTGATGCCGTGGTCGCCGTGGCAGTCGGTGCAGATCGGCGTGTCGGCGCTGCCGCGCAAGAGCGCCTGGCCATGAACGCCGGCGAGGTACTTCTCGGCGTGGCCTTCGTGGCACTTGCCGCAGGTGCCCGGCAGGTTCTGGCGACTCACCTTCGACTCGGCTTCCCGCAGGCCTTTCATGTCGTGGTTGCCGTGACAGCTGATGCAGCTCGCGGAGACCGTGAGGCCGTCTTTGGTCATGCCGAGCCAGTGGGCGCTCTTCTGATAGTCGGAGAGATGGAAGCCAGCGCGCTTCGGCGCGTTGGTGGTGGCGTTCTTCCCGTCGTGGCACTTGGCGCACGTCTTGGGCTGTTCCATGGGGTACACGCTGCTCGCGGGGTTCTTCTTCGACAGCGTGTCGTGCGTGCCGTGGCAGTTCGCACAAGAGACCAGCGGGCGCCCCTGACCGTCCTTCGCGCGGCCGTGGACGCCCTGGCTGAAGGCGGCTGCTTCCTTGTCGTGACAGTGTGCGCAGGTTGCGGGGCCGAGACCCTTCTTGCACGCATCCCCCTTCGCATCCTGGTGGCACTCGACGCAGGTCACCTTCTTGTGCACGGAGCGCTCGTAGCGCGCCATGTCGACGGCCTCGGTCTTGAGGTCGGCACTCTCGTGCTTCGACTTGTCATGGCACCCGAGGCATTCGGCGTTCGAGGTGGGAGCGGCTCGTGCAACACTCGTCAGGAGAACCAGCGCGGCTGCGAAGGCGGGGAGTTCGATGCGGGTCACGGCACACCTTCCTGTTGGGACTCAACTCTCGAAGAACGCGGCCTTGACGGCCTTCCAGGTCTCGTCGTCGACGCTCCCCGACACGTCGTGCGTGAGCTCGCCACCGTCTGGCAGCGCAGTCATGGGTTCGGCTCCCTGGACCAGGAAGATCAGGTTCTCGACTTCTTGCCGCATCCAGCGCATCGCCTTGCGACCGTGAGCCAGCGCCTTGAAGTTGGGCTGCTCGGGCTGGATCTCGACCAGCCAGCCGCGGCCGTAGGGCGAAGTGTTCACGGCGCTCGGCTCACGCGCGAGCACCGGGTTCGGCTTCGACACGATACCGTCGATGGGGGCCTGGACCTGGATCGTGCGCTCGCCGTGGTGCAGGGTCGCGACGCGCTCGCCCGCGTCCACGTGGGTTCCGGCGGGAACGGTCTCGACCACGTCCACCGGACCGATCATGCGCTGGGCGAAGTCGTCGACGCCGACGACGACGCAGGTCTTCGCGAGCTTCCGCGCCCAGCTGTGCCCGCGCCAAAACAGCACGTCATTGGGCACCTCGATGCCTCGAATCATGGCGACCACCGGCTCGGCGCGCGTGAAGAGCGCGTAGCCCATGGTGCCGATGAGCAGCACCGGGAAAACCGCAACGAAGCCGAACTGGAGCACGACGCCGAGAACGGCAACGAGCGGCAAGAGAGCCAGAGCGAACACCGTCATCCCAACCACGATCACGGCGTCCTTGAACTTGAACTTGTTTTCGGTCGTCATAGCGCTCACCTTGCCGAGCGGTTTTGCAGCTCCCATGCCAGCGGGAAACGGCGCCCCGAGTCCGAAAAACACCGGGGAAATGCCCGCCTTGGGGCTAGGCCTGGGTGCGTGTGCGCCGTTGAATTTCTCGACGGGGCCAACGTTGAGATTTTCAACGTTTCGGGCCGGTCGCCCCACCGCGGTCCCTGGCGGCGGCGCCGCGAAGCGTGCGAAAGTCGGGCGTTCTCGTGGAGGAGGTAGTCGAGTTCCGGACGCGCGCGGGCCAGCGCGCGCGCCTTCGCGTGGCGTCGGTGACGGACGCCGCGGCCATCGTCGCCCTCGACCACGCCATCGTGGCGGCCGGTCGAGGTGTCGTGGTTCGTCCCGACGAGCTCCGCAACGTCGAGCTGGAAGCGCGACGCATCGACGACTTGTATCGGGGCTTCTCCGCGGGTGAGGCCACGACCAGCGTCGTCGCCGAGCTCATGGGCGGCGTGCCGTCCATCGTGGGCCTCGCCGATCTGAAGCAGCTCAGACCCGGGCTCGTGCGTCACGTCGCGACGCTGTCGGTGGGCGTTCACCCCGACCACCAGCGCCACGGCATCGGCCGGCGGCTGATGGAGGCGCTCGTCGACCACGCCAGATCCTTCGGCCTCGAGCGCCTCGAGCTCTACGTGCGGGCAGACAACCCGCGGGCGCGCGCTCTCTATGCGAGCCTCGGATTCGGCCACGAGGCGACCCGGCGGCGGTTCATCAAGGCGGTGGACGGCAGCTACGTCGACGACGAGATTTGGGCGCTCTTCCTCGACGCCAAGAGCTGACTATTTCGCCCGGAACCTCGGCGGCGGAAAAGGTGCCTGGTAGTGCTCCGTGTGGTCGCCCGCGGGCTTCCCGTCGCAATCGAACCGAGCGTGACGGGTGTCGCTCCAGGGTTCGCCGTGGGGCATGAACCCCGAATCGACCTCGTATTCTGCGCGCCGGAGCTTGCCGTTCTTCCAGAGCTCGATCTTGGCGTAACGCGGGAACTTCTGACCCCCGATCTCTTCGGGCTCGGCCAGCTCGAAGGCTCGGGGTTCGCCGCTCTCGTAGAGCACGAAGTCGGACTTGATGCGGTGGCCCCGAAAGCGGGTCTCCTCGCGCAGCCAACCGCCGGCGAGCTTGCCGCTCGGGTGCCAGAAGAGGGTGGTCCCAACGGGAAATGTCGCTTCGCTCACCTTCATCGGTGCGTCGATGCTCGCCAGGGCGAGCTCACCGTTCGGGTGAAAGCCGACGTCTTCCCCCGCCTTGCACACCACGCTCCCGATCTTCGTCCTCGCCGCGAGCTCGCAGTGCTCGAGGGCGCCTTCAGCCGAGAGCACCACCAGCTCCGGCGCGCAGCCGAGCGTCTGCCCGCGAGCGGTCGTCAGCTCCTGAGCGCGCGCGATGTGCGTCTGATACGGCCTGCCGTCGGCGTGAAACCAGGTGTAGGCGTCCGCGGCTACGTCGACACCGAACAGCGTGACGCGGCTCGCGACGGTGCACACCCGAACGTGACCCTCGTCGTCGCGCCACACGTCGTTGCCGACCTTGCAGGTCGCCGCACCGACCTTCAGCGGCGAGGCCACCTTGCCGCGCGTGAGGTGTACCTCTTCCCTCGGAATGACCTCGACGAACGGACGTTCTCCGGCAGGTCGAGCGCGGGGCGGCGGCTCGGGATCTTCGCCTGCGCAAGGCGCGGCGGTCGCGCTCGCGACGGACGGCGTGGAGGAAGAAGGCGAGCCCGTACTCGTGCGGACGGGAGTACACGCAAGCGTGAGCGCAGCGAGTGACCCGAACGGGAGCGTCACGCATGCCGAGTTCGAGTTCGTGAACGACAACGACGAGGAGCGTATGCGGTGAGCGGCAACCGGTCGAGTCGCCGTCGATTGGCAGCGCGAAGTTCGACTGTCGCGAGGCCCACGCAGTCCCGGTCACCCGTCGCTCATCGGATCGATTTGCAGAGTCGCATCTCGCGCACGGCAAAGCTTGCCGGCGCGCGATCGCGGGTGGACTGAGAGCTCCCCTCGAGGGGCCATTTTCCCGCGGCGGCACCCGCGAGCCCGCTGGCGGCACGTCACTTGCGTCGTCCTCGTTCGGAGGAGGTGCACGATGAAACCCAGGTTGAGCCCGCTGCTTCCGGTGGCTGCGCTGGCGGCGGTCGCCCTGCAGCCCGTGACGGCCGAGACACAGTCGGCGTCGACCTGCACGCTTTCTGCCCAAACGCTGCTCCAAGCGTACGGGAAAGCCAAGGACAACGGCTTCAGGTTCGAGTGCATGGACACCCTCGAGTCGCGAAGCGAAAGCGACGTCTGGGCGGACCTCGGCGGCAACGTGCAGGTGCCGGTGCTCGCACAGCCATCCGGTGAAATCGCGTGCGTGGGCAAGTCCAGGCAGAACTACGGGAAAATCACCGGGGGCTTCTTCGCCAACAAGATGCCGTTCAGCGGCCGCGAGCACCTCACCGCGCTCCGCAACGGCTGGGAGCTCGTCGACTTCACGCTCGACGGCGCCGCCAGCTTCGGTGGCTACACCGTACCTGCCCACAAGATCGGCGTCGTGCGCTTCCGCGTGACCATGCCCAACGCGGGAAAGAACTTCGCATTCAAGGTGTCGCGGATCCGCATCAAGAAGACAGGGGGCGTCTGCGCCAACGCCGTCGCCGAAGCCTTCGGCCCGGAGCTCGGCAAGGCCGGTGAATCGGTCTGCGACGTGAACATCGCTTCGGCCTACGCCAAGGCGATCCAACGCGGCTACTCGTTCGAGTGCTTCAACGTGGGGAACAACCCCGCCAAGTATCCGCCGTTGCCGCTCGGCCCCTCACTGCAGTGCGCGGGGAACGCAGGGTCGCAGTACGGGCTCTCGACCTTCTTCTTCCGCAACTCCCAGACCGGCACCAGCTCGCTCAAGAACGGCTGGCGAGTGCTCTCCTACACCGTGAGCGGAGCCTCCAACTTCGGCGGATACTGGGAGCGCGACCAAGGCCTCGTCTCGTATGCGATCCGAATGAAGCAGGGTAGCGCTTTCGGCGTCTCGACCTCCGGCATGAAGCTCGCCAAGGCGGGCGGCGACTGCGCGAAGGTCCTCGACGAAGCGTTCTGAGCAGCAGACGCGGCTGGCTCCGTCCGGCGACGAGACGCTATGCTGCGGCCGTGCAGCGCGTGCTCTCGATCCTCCCGACTCTCGCACTCCCCTGCCTTTCCGGCTGCATCTCGGTGGTGGCCGACGCTCAAGCGGGCTTCGTGTCCTCCACTCGCTTCGAAAAGCAGCGGATCGGCGGCGCGGCTCAGGTGGCAGGCGGCTTCAACATCGGGTCCGACACCGACGCCGAGCACTTCGGTCCCGGCCTCGACGCGCGCGCGAAAGTGACTCGCGACATCCAACAGGTCGGCGTGGGGCCGCACCTCTATTGGCTGAGCTCGTCGTGGGTCTCGCCCTATGCGCGTCTCGGCACGACGCTCGTCGAGCTCGGTCGAGTCGACGACGCGTTCAGCGTCGGAGCGCTCGGTCCGCGTGCCGAGCTCGGGTTCTTCCATTCCGGGTTCGTCGTCTCGACCTACGCCGAGTGGGATCTGCGCTGGACGGAGCAAAAGAACGAAGGCTTCGTCGGGCTCAACATCGGTGTGGGTCACGCGCTGTCGAGCGCGTTCGTACACTGACGCCTCGAGTCGCTCACTGACACCGGCAGCCACGGAGCTGGGAGCCGAGTCGCGGCAACCCGGCAGGCGGTCCGACGCATTCCAAGGAGCCCACCCGGGAGCAGTAGTCATCGACGAGCGGCTGGAGAGCCGGCGGGGCGTCTCCCGCCGAGCTGCCGCCGCACGCCAGCGAGAGCCCTGGCGAAGGAAAGCTCGCCCGCCCACCGAACCCACGCGACATGCCCGGGTCTCGCACGCAGGCGACCCCGCTTCCCCCGAAGTGAGCCAAGAGTGACGTTGCGAGAGCTTCGGCCGAACGATGCGCGCGAAACCCCTCGCCCTGCCCTAGAATGGGGGTTTCGTGGACCGCTTCTCGACGATTCCCCTCTTCCACGGCCTGCGCCCGGATCAGCTCGACCGGCTCAAGAAGAGTGGAGAAAAGGTGTCGCTCGGCGCGGGCGAGTACCTGATCCGCGAAGGGGACGACTCCCTCGACGTGTTCATCATCACCAAGGGACAAGTCGAGATCGTCAAGGGCGCCGAGGAACATCGGGTCGCCAGCTTGGGCCCCGGCGAGATCGTCGGCGAGATCGCGCTCCTCGAGAAGGGCCGACGCTCGGCCTCCGTGAAGACCCTCGAACCCACCGAAGCGCTGGCGCTGCGTTCGCAGCGGCTGGTCGAGAGCGACGAGCTTCGCGACGTGCAGTCCCAGCTCTTCCGCAACATCGCCGTCGAGCTCTGCGAACGAGTGCGCGACCAGAACGTGGTCACGGTGCGCACGCTCGAGGCGCGCTTGGCGGAGAACCACGCGCGCCTTGCCATGGCGATGTTCCTGGTGAACTTCATCATGCTGGCGTCGCTCTACACGCTCACGCTCGGCGCGCTGCTCGGCATGAGCCACCTCTTCGGCGGAACGACGCCCATCACGCTGGTGCTCTTGGTGGTGTTCGTGGGTGTGCTCACCCGCTTCGCCGTGAAGAGCGGCTACCCGCTGTCGAGCTACGGGCTCACCTGGAGCGGCTGGCAGCGCTCGCTCAGGGAAGCGCTCCTCCTGAGCGCCGGCGGCGCCGTGCTGGTGGTGCTGCTGAAGGCGGGATTCGTTGCAACGATACCGAGCCTCGCCCACCGCTCGGTGTTCGACGTCCACGGGTCCATCACGGACTACGGCGCAGCGTTCTCGTGGAAGACCTGGTTCGGCTACGTGGGCCTCTACGCCCTCTTCTGTCCGGTGCAAGAGCTCATCGCGCGCGGTTTCATCCAGAGCGCGCTCCAGCGTTTTCTGGCAGGGCCGTTCGAAGCACCCAACGCGCGCCAGAGCTTCACCGCGAACCTCATCGCGAACCTCGCCTTCGTCGCCGTCCACTCCCACATCTCGCTCGGCTTCGCATTTCTGACCTTCGTGCCCGGGCTCGCCTGGGGCTGGCTCTACCGGCGTCACGGCACCCTCGTGGGGGTCTCGGTGAGCCACATCCTCTTGGGCGTGCTGGCCGGCTTCGTCTTGAATCTGCACTTCTGAGACGCTGGCGGGAACGCGGGCCCGAAACGCGGCAGAGCTTCACTCTCCGTCGCTGTCCACCTTCTTCGCGGCGGCGAGCCGCGCGAACCGCTCTGCGTGCTCCCGGAACGCGTGGGGCGGCTCGTGCTCCAGATACTGGCGAGTGCTTTGATGCGCGACGTTCAGCGTCAAGTAGACCTCGTACGGGTCTTCCCCGGCGAGCTCGCGCTCCCAGGCGTGGGCGACGTCGCGGCCGGCCTCGGCAGCCACCGAGAAGTCCATCAGCGCGGCTTCGTACGCGTCGAGCGCCTGCTCCGCGTGCGCGAGGGCGCGCGCTGGCCGCCGCCTCTTTTCAGCCAGCATGAGTACGCGCTGGACGAACGCCAGCTGGGTCCGCACGCGAGTCTCGCCGGCCTCGAGCAGCGGCTCATAGTGCCGCAAGGCCTCGGCGGCGCTGCGAGCGGCGTCGGCGAGCTTGCCGCGACGCAGGTCGACCTCGGCCTTGGCGCGCAGCGCCGCAGCCAGATACCAGGCATACCCGCTGCGTTTCTCGACGTGCACCATCTCTCGGTACTCGGCGATGGACTCGTCGTACGCCGAGGACTTCTCGCGGAGCTCACGCCGATCGTTCGGGTCGAGAAGCGGAAGATGCGTGGGCGGCAGCGTGCAGTAGCCCCTGCGAGCCGGCGGCGTCAAAGGCTTCGTCAGACGCTCGCCGTCGCGCCACGAGGGGAGGAGCGGAGCGTTGCCCTTCTTCTTGGCGCGCTCCGCCAGGCGCGAGAGCTCGGCGTCGGCGCCGCTCGGGAGGAGCTCCGCGAACGCCACGCGCCAGCGCTCGAGGGCTGCGGCCGCCTCCCGTCCGGGCGTTCCGACCAAGTGAAGCATGCACAGGCGGAGGAGCGCGTGGCTCACGTCGACCGCGAACGGGGTGGCGAGACCGATCTCGTGGTCGCAGTGGAGCACCACCGGAGCGCCCTTCTTGGGCGCCCCGCGCCGGAGATCCCAAGCCAAGTAGTCGCCTGCGCCGTCGCCGGCGATGGCGATGAGCCCGGGACGGAACACGCCGGTGAGCTCTTTGGCGCCGTCGAGCCGAACGAGATCGTAGTCGCATACGCCTCGCGGCTCGTCCGGGCTCCGCGTGGCATCCAGCGATTCGGAAATCTCCAGCATGCGCGCGAAGGCCTTGGCCTCGCGCTCCCCTACGAGCTTCGCAAGTCGTCCGAGCTCGCTCCGGCGTGCGGTCTTCATCACACTCGCGACGATACGCGAGTCGCCGCGGCCTGTCGCCGAGAGCGCGCGCTACTTCGGAACGTCGATGGTGGCACAGCCGAACAGCACGTCGACCTTGGCGTTGGCGTCGGCCTGGATGGCGGCACAGGTCGAGGGGCAGACCAAGACCTGCTTCGGGTTCGTGTTGTCGTCGTAGTACCAGCCGCCCTGCGTGCCGCAGTCCGTGGACTTGTCGACGTGGAAGATCGGCTGCGGTGAACCGCCGCCGCCCTGCGTGTAGTTCACGTTGACCATGTTTGGATTGAAGGTCTGGCCCGCCGGCGCCGGCGGAATGTCCCAGGCGCAGTCGACGCTCTTGGCCGACACGACGGCCTGGGACATGGCGGTGAACACGGGGGAGAAGTTCTGGTTGTTGCCGCACAGATCGCCGGTCACGCCCTGGGTCTGGTTCACGAGGTCCTTGTAGACGTTGCCGGTGGCGGCACAAGCGAGCAGGACGGAGCAACTTCCGGTGCAATAGATGCCGAACACCTTCCAGTCGTCGAACCAGCCCGGGTCGAGGTTCTGCACCGACTGCGTGAACGAGGCGGCGGAGTTGTTGGGGCCGTCCTTGGCTTCGTCGTCGGTGAGCACCACGAAGTACTTCACCGAGCTCTGGCGCAGGGTCGGCTTGTACGTCGGATAGGTCTCGATGATCTTGTTCAGCGCGTTGTTGCTGCCGACGCTGACCTCGACATGCTGGTAGAGCGGAGGCTTCGAGCCGCCCGGGCACACGCCAGTGCCGAGCGGAGGGTCCATGCACACGCCTGGATCGGGATTGAAGATGGAGCCGTCGGTGGGGTTGCCGGGCTTGGCGATGAGCACGATGTGCACGTCGATGCCGCTCTGCACGATGGCGTTGGCGAACGTGTTCATGTTCGCTTCCACCTGCTGGAGCTCCCCAACCATGCTGTCGGAGGTATCGAGGGCCCAGATGATGTCGACCGGGCGTAGCTTGTTGTCAGCGGTCTGCGACACCGAGTTGCAGACCTGCCCGTCGGTGAGCCCCCCGCCCGAGCCCCCGAGGCCGCTGTCGAGCTGTATGCCGCCGCCCGAACCGCTGGTTCCACCCCCACCGCTCGATCCCCCCGCGCCGCCGCCCGCCGGAGCGCCGCCCGCGCCGCCGACGTCGTCACCGTTGCCGGAGCTCGCAGAGCACGCAGCGAACACCAGCGCACTCGACAGCGCGGACAGTGCCAGAAACGAAAGCTTGGCCAGAGCTCGCATCGCGCCCCCTCTCGTCGTGTGCGTGCGCAGATTGTGCGATGAAACGCGGAGCCGTTCAACGTTTGCTGGCGCGGGAGGGGCTCGTGGTAGCCTCATGCTGGGAAAAGGGGTGCTTGGAATGAGAAGCTTCGGAATCGTCGGCGCCGCCCTCGTGGCGCTCCTGACCTGGCAGCTCTCGGGCTGTTCGTCCGACGAATCATCGGGTGGAGGGAACAAGAAGGTCTGCTCGCCGGGCGCCACCCAGATCTGCACCGGCCCAGGTGCCTGCAATGGGAGCCAGGCCTGCAAAGCCGATGGCTCGGGGTACGAGGCGTGTGATTGCGGTGGCACGGGCGGTTCGGGTGGCACGGGCGGGTCGAGCGGCACCGGCGGCGCGGCGGGCTCCAGCGGCACGGGCGGCTCTGGCGGCCAGTCGGGAGGCGCCGGAGGAACCCCGAGCGACGGCGGCAACGACGCGCCCGATGGTTCGGGGGCTTGCGACGTGTTCAAGCAGGACTGCCCTTCAGGGAAGAACTGCATGCCGACCACGCCACCGACTTGCGGCACGGCCGGAACGAAGCTCCAGGGTGAGGAATGCGCCGGGACGGAATGCGCCGTTGGATACAGCTGCCTCTCAGACAGCCATAGCTGCGTGCGGGTTTGCGCGGAGGCCGGCGGGAAGCCCGACTGCAGCGGACTGAAGAACGGGACCTGCACCCACCCGTCGTGGATGCCGGCTGGAGTCGGCTATTGCTCGAGCGACGAATGCGACGTCCTGAAGCAGGACTGTCTCACCGGCGGCAAGCAGTGTCATCTGACTCCCGCCGGTTCCGTTTGCTTGCCGCCGGGCAGCACCGCAGTGGGTCAGAGCTGTTCGACTGCCGCGGAGTGTGTTCCCGGTGCGGCCTGCCTCTCGTTCGCTCAGAAGTGCTTGAAGCTCTGCGCCGTGGGCAGCGGAAGCCCGAGCTGCGATGTCGGGACGACCTGCCACAACATCGGCTCCGGCGTCGGCTACTGCGAATGACCTGGCACGAGGAGAGGACGACCATGCGAACGACGACTACCGCGGCAGCGATTGCCATCATCGTGGCGCTCTTGGCCTGCAAGAAGGAAGAGCCGAAACAGGAAACCGTCCCGGCAGCGACCGCACCGGCGATGCCGGTCGTACCGACACCGAACGAGACGGCTCCCCCTGCGCCGAGCGTGGGGATGGAGTCCAAGACCGGGATTCCCACGGCCGGTAACTCGAAGCCGCCCACCGTCGCCGAATGGGGCGCCGTCGGGGAAATCACGGTGCGCCACAGCACGCCGCTCAACTGCGAGACCAAGCTCGTGCGCGAGTGGCTCCGCGTCTCGTGCCGCACCAGCGAGAAGACCTCGAATCAGATCACGGACGACAAGCTCACCCGCGGCAAGGACTTAGGCGCCATCACGGTCTTCGTCAAGAAGGGGGTGGCCAGCATCGTCACCCAGGTCAAGCCCGGCATCGACGCCGACTGGACGTTCGAATGGAACGAGTGGGGCAAACGCGTGCTCACCGTGAAGTGGCCCAACGGCGCGCCGTCGCCGACCTACGAGTTCGATCAGAGCGCGCCCAAGTGAGGCTCAGAACCTCCCGGGGTTCAGGAAGCCGATGGGCAGATCGGTCTCGCCCGAGAGCGCGAGATCGCTCAGCGCCTCGGCCACGGCCGACGCGAACTTGAAGCCGTGGCCGCTGAAGCCGGCGGCCAGCAAGATCGACGCGTGCTCGGGGTGGCGCCCGACGAGGAAGTGCTCGTCCGGGCTCATGGTGTAGAGGCACACGGCGTGTCGCAGAACCTCGGGCCGCGCCCGCGGCAGGTGGGTCTTCACGAAGCGGAACAAGAGGTCGACGTCGGTGGGAGAGAGCTCGCGATGGACCGCGTCGGGCTCCGGCACGGACGCGCCGCCCGTATGCTCGGCTACCTTGAGCACCCCGGGCTCGATGCAGGGGAACCCGTAGAAGAAGCCGCTCGGGTGATCGAAGCCGAACGCCGGAGCCCCAGCCTCCACGCGATGGGACCGAGCGTCGACTGGCAACCACACGAGGACCTTGCGGCGCACCGTCAACCGCTGCCCGAGGGAGCCGAGGAGACGCGCCGACCACGGACCCGCGGCGACGATCACCCGGCGCGCGTGATGCTCGCCGCGCGAGGTGTGGACCACAGCGCCCGTAGCCATCGCCTCGATCTTCTCGACCGTTTGCCCTTCGACGATCTCGGCGCCCGCTTCCCGCGCGACGCGTGCTGCCGCGCGGACGCAAGCGTCGACTCGAAGGAAGCCGGCCGCAGGCTCGAACAAAACCTCGGTCAGCTGTTCGGCGCGCAGCTCGGGAAAACGCGCCGCTGCCTCTGCGACGGAGAGTCGCTCGACCTCGAGTGCGTGCTCTCGTGCCGCGCGCGCGGCGCCCGCGATGAGCGTGCTCCCAGGCCTGCCGAAGAGCGCGAGTCCGGTTTCGACGACGAGCTCTTCGCCCGCACGCGCCTCGAGCCGTCGCCACGCGCGGAGCGCGCGTTGCATCAGCGGAACGTAGTCGGGCGCTTCGAAGTAGGCGTGGCGGTAGAGACGAGTCTCGCCGTGGGAGCTTCCGAGTGCGTGCCCGATGGTGTGCTGCTCGAGTCCGAGCACTCGCGCGCCTCGAGCCGCGAGCTCGGCGCACGCGACCGAGCCCATGCCCCCGACCCCCACCACGACCACGTCCCAGCTCGACACGCCGGTCAGTCGAGCACGACTTTGCCGGGGCGCGAAGGTTGGGCTACGCGAGCCGGATGAGCGACCGGCACCATCGATTCGACTTCATCGAGCTCCCCGTCACGGACATCGCCAAGGCGAAGGAGTTCTACGCCCGAGCCTTCGGTTGGACCTTCGTGGACTACGGTCCGGAGTATGCGGACATCCAGGGTGCGGGAGTCGGCGGCGGGCTTCGACTCGTCAGCGCGGCTCCGGTGCGCGGAGGCGCCCTCGTGGTGCTCTACTCGGACGACCTCGCGAAGACCGAGGCCGAGGTTCGGAGCGCGGGCGCGACGATCACGGAGCATCACGAGTTCCCGGGCGGCCGTCGCTTCCAGTTCCTCGATCCGGCGGGGAACGAGCTCGGCGTCTGGACCGTGGCCTGAGCCGAGCGCGCTTGTGCCACTCGGCGCTTGGCACAAGCTCGGGCGAGCGTGTCTCGGATCGCCGCGCACGGCCGGGCGAGCGACCGCTGAGATCGCGGGTGGCACGCGCTTCGCACGGGGGCGCGCGTGCTTCGCCCTCTCATCTTCGCTTCGCTCGGACTCACGCTCGTCGCCTGCGGCTCGAAGAGCGGGCTCCTCTCCAGTGAAGCCCCCGGCAGCGGCGGAAGCGCTGCCGGCGGTGGAAGCGGCGGCACGGGCTTCGGGGGTAGCAGCGCGGGCGGGGCTGGGTTCGGAGGCAGCGGCGCGGGCGGGGCTGGGTTCGGAGGCAGCGGCACGGGCGGAGAAGCCGGCGCGCCCCCGCTCCCGGATTGCACGTACGTGGAGCACGGCTCCCCCATCGTGCTCTTCACCTATGGCGAAGGTGTGAACACGCCCACCATGGTTCCGCTTTCGAGCGGCTCGACAGGACCTGCGCGCATCGCGTTTTCGTTGATCCACGAGCACTTCTGGCACCCGGAGCTCCGGGTCGCCGAGGTCGAGGTCACCGACGCCTGGCCGGATGGCGTGAGCGTGAAGCACCCGATGCTCCTCTACGGCATCGACGCGCATGCGCCGGGACAAATGGTGAACTCGACGCGCTCGGCCTCCGAGCTCGCCCTCCTCTACTTCCACGCCGACGAGGCGAGCCCCAACGTGACGCCGGGCGTGAAGTTCCGGCTGTTCGATACGCCGAGTTGGAAGCCGGCCGACGAGGTCTTCGTCGAGAAGCTCGCGGGTTATGCCTACTCCATCGCGCCGGGCGCATTGGCTGGGGTCGGCGGCCATGGCTACGGCGTCGCTTGGCGCTCACCGACCAGCGGCGCCGACTCCCTCGTCACGGCGCGCGTCGCGATCCTCGACGACGTCTGCGGCATAGTAGAAGGGCCAGTCGACGTGGCTCCTGCCATGACGTATCCCGGCGTCGGCGCGACCGTGGCGTGGACCGGGCTGGGCTATCTCGTCGCCCACAATGCGCCGCCCTGCCCCGGTTGCCCGACCCAGCTCCACGTGGCCCGAATGGAGACCACCCCAGGCGACAGTTTCGGGCTGAACCCCCGCGCGACGCTCGAACCCGTCCCCGGACGTCGCGCTCGAACTCCGCTGCTCCGAAGCCAGGCTGGCCAGAGCTGGGTCGCGTGGCGCGAGCAGCCCGTGGAGAGCGCTCCCGGCTCGGACCCGACGAGCCGAGTGCGGCTCGGGCGTCTCGACGCCAGCGGCGCGCTCGCGTCCGCGGTCTGGGAGGTCGAAGCTCACCCCGACGCCGGCGCCGAGCTCCGCGTGTCGGATCAGGGTGTGCTCCTCGCGTGGGGCGAGCGCGTGGATCCGAGCCTGGAGCCCCACGTGGTCGGGCACTCGAAGCTCCACCTCGAGCAGTTCGGAAAAGACGGCAGCCCGCTCCAGACCATCGACTTTCCGACGACCTCGCTCACGACGGGCACCGCCTATTCCGTCGTGACGCTGGACTCCCCGCGCCGGCTGCTCGTCGCGTACAGCGCGCAGCCCGAGAGCCCGGGACAGCAGCCGGTCGCCTACCTGGCGCGCTTCGATTGCGTCGAACCCGAGTGAGCGTTCACCACCACGGCTCGCGACAACCCGCTAGCTCGGCGCTCTTCTCGGCGCCGGCGCGCACTTCGGGGGCGAGGCTGGCCAGCGCTGCGGCGGTCTCGGGATAGGCCACGTCGGCTTGGCTGCGGAGCTTCGGCAGCTCGCCTCGGGCTTTTTCCAGCTCCGCATCGCTGCACTTCGTGACGCCGAACGCGCAATCCATCCACTTCTGCTCGAGGGCCTCGATGGCCTTGAGAGCTTGTCCGCAACGCGACGCCGCACCGTCCACGGCTTGGGAAAGCTGGTCGAGCTCGCGCTCGGTTGGCTTCGCCTTGGCGAGCGCCTTGCGACGCCCCGAGAGCACGTCGAGATACGCTGCGTGGGACTTAGGGAGGAGCTCGGCGAGCTCGATGCTGGCGAAAGGACCCACGCTTCCGAGTCGGATCTTGCCGCTCGGCTCCACGTCGGCGAGCGCCAGCCGCTCCGCGCGCCGCAGCGCGGGCACGAGCTTCTTCGATGCGAGATCGGCTGGCAGCGCCTTCTTCTTCGCCTCGCCCAGGGCTCGGAAGAGCGGCACCAGCGCCGAGTCGCGCTCGCGGAGGGCCGACTCGAACGCCGTCGAGTTGCGGACCGCATCGAGGTTCGACGCCAGAGTGCGCGCGAAGAGCGCGATGGCTTCGCCCGCTTGCTTGCCCTCCGTGGCGAGCTTCGCGGCGCGGTCCACCTGCTTGGCGAACTCGCCCGCGGCCGCGGAATAGCGAGCCTTGGGCTCGCCCTCGACGCGGAGCGCCGAGTGGTCGAGCCAGAACTCCGCGTCCTTCGTGTGCGCGAAGCGTCCCACCCGAAGCAGGGTGGCGCCGGCTGCGTCGAAGCGGCGCGCCACCACGAGCTCACCGTCTTCGCAGGCCGCGCGCGCAGCCAAGTAGTCGGCGACGCTCTTCGTGGTCTTGCCGCACGTCCGAAGGACGACACCCGACCCGTCCTCCAGCACCAAAGGCAGGGTTTTCGGCTCCGGTTTGCTGTCCGCGCGGATCGCGATGGCTTCGGCCTTCTGCGTGGCTCCCGTGCGCACCGATAGCTCGAGCGCTGCCGCCGTGAACGACGCGGGCGACTCCGCGCTCACGCAGCGCTGTCGGTGGGTCTCGACGACGCCCATGGCGTCTTGACACTTGAACTGCTGATCGCAGGCCGCGGCCTTTTCCACGTCGGCGAGCAAGAGCGGGCAGCCGCGCGCATCGAGGCTCGGGCGCTCGCCGGTCGCGCGCTGGATGCGTGTCTCGAGCATGCGCAGCGTGAGCGGCGTGCTCCACTCCGCGCAGCGCGTGGCCCACGATTGGGCGGACTTCGCGCACGCCTTGTCCTTTCCGCAGCCGTCTTCGAGCAGCTTGCTCGCCTCCTCTTCGCAAGGGGACGGCGACTTGCCCGCCTTCTCCTTGAGCGAATCGGCCTTGTTGCGGACTTCAGCCGCTTCGCTCGGCAAGACGTTCTTGCACAGCGTCAGCCAATCGCGAGCCAACGTGGCAGCATGCACACACAGCGCGCCCTTGCACTCGCTCTCTTCGTCGAGTCGCGAAAGGACTGCGCGACACTCCGCCTTTCTGCCACCGGACACACCGTCCGTGGCGAACAACCACTCCGCGCTCTGGGGTTCCGGGGTGGAATCCTTCGCGGTCGGCTCCACGGGCTTCGGCGGCGGCGGAGCCGCGCAAGCCGCGAGCAGGCAGAGGCCCACGAGGCCCCAAGGTTTCGTCGCCATGTTTGCTGGTCCACCTCGGAAAGGGGGCCAATTATTCTGGGATCACCGCTCGCCGCAAGCGCCTCTCGTGCGGCGCCCCCGGCGTGGTAGAAGCCGGCCCGTGAGGCGCCCCTACATCGTCGGCGTCGCCGGTGGCACTGGCTCGGGCAAGACCACCGTGGCGCGTGCACTCTCGGCAGGACTCCCTGGCGGCACGGCCACACTCATCGAGCACGACAGCTACTACCGCGACAGGCCGGACATCTCGTACGAAGAGCGAAGTGAGCTCAACTTCGACCACCCCGACTCGCTGGAGACCGAGCTCTTGGTGGAGCACCTCGACGTGCGTCGCCGCGGCGAAGCCGTGGAGGTCCCGAGCTACGATTTTTCCACGCACCGGCGTCGCGCCGAGCGCCACCGTGTCGATCCGGCGCCGGTGATCGCCGTCGAGGGCATCTTGGTGTTCGCCGACGAACGCTTGCGGCAGCGCTTCGACCTCAAGGTCTTCGTGGACACCGACGCGGACATCCGCGTGTTCCGCCGCATCCGTCGCGACATCGAGCAACGCGGGCGCACGTTCCAGTCCGTGCGCGATCAATACTATCGCACCGTGCGGCCCATGCACCTCCAGTTCGTGGAGCCGAGCAAGCGCTGGGCGGACGTGATCGTGCCCGAAGGCGGCAAGAACAGCGTCGCCATCGAGCTGCTCGTGAACAAGCTGAAGAGCGTGATCGCCGACGCGAGGCCGTGAGCCCGACGCTCGCTGCTCAGCGACTGAAGGGAAACGTCCAACTTGCCGCGGTGGCGTCGCGGGCGGGATCGAACGCGAGCGTCGACATGCCTTGCACCAGGCAACGCGCGAGGTTCGCGTCCACGAGCAGTGGACCGGGCAAGGCGACGCCGGGCGGCGGAATCTCCGTGGCGCGCGTCACCTGGCCCGACGGCGCGATGTCGAAGAAAACGGTGACGTTCCCGCTCTTGCCGGTCATGAAAGACTCGCTCCGCTGATAGCAATCGCTGAAGCGAGCCATGTTGGCGTTGATCACGCGCGAGATGTCCTCCGGCCGCCGATCCGCGAGCGCAACCGGCGGCCCACCCGCCGGCGCGGGCCCGGGCGCCGGTTGCGAAGGGTACGGCATGCGAGGCGGCGGACGCTCGCTCGCGTCGGATTCGCACGCCGCGCAGCAGGAGAGCCCGGCGAGAACCAAGAAGAAGCGCATGAGGGCGGGAGCTCGCACTTGGGTCAGCTTCCGAACCAGCGCCGCCAGAAGGGCCCGTCCTTCTTCGCGGGCGCATCTTGCACCCGCTCGCGCGGCGGCGGCGGAGGAGCCTCGGCCTCCGTGGGCGCGGGCCGCTTGGGAGGCGGGGGCCGGGCGGGTGCCGCGGCTTCGGCGGGCTGGGCTGGACGCGCAGCGGCCGCTGGGGCCGGCGCGGGAGCCGCGGGCTTCGGCGCTTCCTCGAACATGGCGTCGAGACCCCACGCGCTCGGATCCTCGAAGCCGTCCCCCTTGGCTTCGATGCCGGGCGTGCCGAGGGTGGCCTGCAGCGCACCGGAGGCCAAGCTCGAGGGGTCCCCGGAGAACTCGTGGAGCGTGTCGATGATGAGATCGCCGATGACGCCCGTCGCCGACTTCCCCTCGGCCTTGCGCTTGCGCGCGCGCTCGTCGGCGGCGAGGCGCACGATCTCGGCGATGTCGAGATACGTGACGGATTCGGATAGGCCGCGCAAGACCAGGCCGAGATCCCGCGCGAAGTCGTCCCCGCTCGAGTAGCGCTCTTCCGGCTCCTTGGTGAGCGCTTTGCCGAGCACGCGCACGACGGCCTCGGGAATGTCCGCACGGAACTGCCGGGGATCCGGGATCGCCGCGGCACGCACGAGCTTGAAGGTCTCCACGTCGGTGTCGCCCAAGAACAGGCGGCGCCCGGCCAGCATCTCCCAGAGCAGGATGCCGGCCGCGAAGATGTCCACGCGCCGATCGGCCTTCTTGCCGTGGGTCACCTCCGGCGCGAGGTAGCCGAACTTGCCTTTGACGATGTCTTCGTCTTCGGCCGTCAAGTGCGAGCTGGCCTTGGCCAGACCGAAGTCCACGAGCTTCACCTCACCGAAGCGAGTGATGAGCACGTTGTGCGGCGAGATGTCGCGATGGACGATGTCGAGCGGACGACCGTGGTGATCGCACGCGGAGTGGGCGTATGCGAGCCCTTCGCACACGTCCATGGCGATGCGACACGCCACCGCGACGCGCATCGACTGCGCATGCTTCGACAGATAGTCGAGCACCTCTTTCAGATCTGCGCCGTCCACGAACTCCATGACGATGAAGTGCGCCCCACCGCCCTGGCCGATGTCGAACACTTGCACGCACTTGCTGTGGCTCAGGTAGGCGCACAGCCGCGCTTCGTCCAAGAACATCTGGATGAACTCGCGGTTCTCGCTCAGCTTGGGCAAGACCCGCTTGATGGCGACTTTCTTGCGAAACCCTTCGATGCCCGCGCTCTCGCCGCGGAACACCTCCGCCATGCCGCCGGCAGCGATGCGCTCGATCACGTGGTAACGCTGCGTCTCACTCACGATCGACCTCTCGGATGAGGGCGCATCATCCCACGCGAGGCCAGCCCGGCGCCAGAGCGTGGTAGGCTCGAGCTCGCGTGCGCGCTTTCGCGTTCCCCGCTCCTTGCCTGCCTCGCCGGTTGCGCCGACGGGACCCGGAAGGCGGCGCGTGGAGCCCCGAAGCCAAACGTCGACCTCTTCCAAGCCATCGATCCCCGCATCGGCACCGCCGGCGTCGGCTTCGGCGTCGGCTCCACCTATCCCGGCCCCGCCGTGCCATTCGGCATGATCCACCCGAGCCCGGACACACGCTCCGAGACCGGCGGCGCGAGCTTCTACCATTGCGCTGGCTACTACGCCGAAGACCCGCTCATCAGCAGCTTTTCGCTGCTCCACTTCGAAGGCACGGGCGTCCCCGACTACGGCACGCTGGGCATCTTGCCGACGCTCGGGATGAGCGACGCCAAGCGCACCGAGGTCGGGCGGATGATCGCCTTCGACAAGGCGAGCGAGACCACTCGGCCGGGATACTACGCCGTGACGCTCGCCGACGGCATCCGGGTCGAGCTCACAGCGAGCTTGCGTGCGGCGACCTTCCGCTTCGCGTTCCCGGAGGGGTCGACCCCCGTGATCGTCTTCGATCTCGACCACCGACTCGAAGGGGACATCGAAGCCGCCGACTTGAAGTTCGATGCCGCAGCAGCGGCCATCGACGCGCACGTGCGACACCTCGGGAACATGAGCGGAGGCGCCGGCGGCTACGACCTCTGGGCGCGCGGGGTCGTCGACCCCAAGCCAGCGGCGCTGGGCACCTTCGACGCGGCCAGCGTCCACGCGGGACAGACCACGGGGCAAGGCGTGCCGCTCGGCGGTTTCGTCGAGCTCCCGGCGGGCACCCGGAGCGCGACGCTGCGCATCGCGGTGAGCTTCGTGGACGCGGCCGGTGCCGCCAAGAACCTGGCCGCCGAAGCCCCGAGCTTCGACTTCGACGGGATGCGCGCCAGCGCCGAGACCGAGTGGCGAAAGCTCAGCGATCGCTTCGAGCTGTTCGGTGCGAGCGACTACGACGCGACGTTGGTCGGAACGGCGCTCTATCACGCGTCGCTCATGCCCACGCTGACGAGCGACGTCGACGGTCGCTACATCGACGTGAGCGGGAAGGCCGTCCAGGGAAAGCGCGCTCGATACACGGATTTCTCCTTGTGGGACACCTATCGCACGCTCCACCCGTGGCTCCTCCTGGCCGAAGACGAGCGGAACGAGGACTTTTCACACACGCTGGCGGCCATGGCCAAAGAGGGCGGCGCGGTGCCCGTGTGGGCCATCGCCCACGGCGACTCCCACACCATGGTGGGGTCACCGGGTGAGATCGTCCTCGCCGAGATGGCGCTGAAAGGCGTGAGCTTCGACGACGAGGGCGCGGCGTACGACAGCGCGAGGGTCGCAGCCTTCGGTCCGTCCCCCGGCCCCGTGGGCGGTCGTGACGCCGACGTCGACGAGTATCTGTCGCTCGGCTACGTGCCCTCGGACGTTTCGAGCGGCTCGGTTTCGAAGACCCAGGAATACGCCGTGGCCGACGCGGCCCTCGCGCGCTGGGCCGAACGCCTCGGCCGCAGCGCCGACCAAAAGGTCCTCGCCGAGCACGGCCAGAGCTACCGCGCGCTCTACGACGCCCAGGTCGGCTTCTTTCGCGCGAAGAAGAGCGACGGAAGCTGGGTCCCCTTCGGAGATCCGACGGCCATGGACGACCACTACGTCGAGGGCAACGCCTGGCACTACCTGTTCATGGTGCCGCACGATCCCGAGGGCCTGGCCGAGACCTTGGGAGGAACCGACGCCGCGCTCGCTCGCCTGCGGGAGTTCTACGAAGCGAGCCTGCTCGACACTCCGATCCTCGGCGTGCGCCAGCACTACTGGCCGAGCAACGAACCGGACATCGGCGCTCCTTGGCTCTTCGCGGCCTGGGGATCACCCAAAGAGAGCTATCGATTCGTGGATTGGGCGGTCACCGATCTGTACGGGGACGGCGTGGACGGGATCCCGGGGAACGACGACGGCGGCACGATGAGCGCCTGGCTCTTGTTCGCGGCGACCGGGCTCTACCCTTTGCCGGGAACCGATCGCTACATCGTGTCGGTCCCGCGCCACCCGAAGATCGTCCTCCACCGCCCGAGCGGCGACCTCACGCTCCGCGCGACGCCGGCGCCGCGACCGGATCGGATCCCCGCGCGCGTCTTCCTCGACGGCGTGGAGCTCACGAGTCGCTTCGTGACCCACGCCGAGCTCGCGGGAACCCACGAGCTCACGTTTCGCTGAGGGCTCCGCGTTGTCCACGCCCAGCCGAGTGGTTCATCAGGGCGACGGCCCGAGCTTCCTCGCCGCGGCTCGTCTGCCGCCGGACCACGCCATCGTGACCTCGCTCCCCGATGTCTCGGAGCTCGGGGGCGCCGACTTCGAGGGCTGGCGCAGCTGGTTCATCGAGATGGCGGCGCTCGTCACTCGCCAGGTCGACGACGAGAGCGTGGCCGTGTTCTTCCAGACCGACGTGAAACGCGACGGGCGCTGGGTCGACAAAGGTCACCTGGTCGCGCTCGGCGCCGAACGGAGCGGCTCGTCGCTGCTCTGGCACAAAATCGTGTGTCGCGCGCCCGCAGGCACGATCACCTTCGGACGGCCCGCCTACGCGCACCTGTCGTGTTTCTCCCGCGACAAGCGCCTCGACCCGGCGGAGTCCTTCCCCGATGTACTCCCGCGACTCGGTGAGATGCCGTGGGCCCGCGCCATGGGCGTCGAGGCCTGCATCGCGGTCTGCCGCTTCCTCCGCCGGAGCACCAGGGTGACCACCGTGGTCGATCCGTTCTGCGGCGTCGGAACCATGCTCGCAGTCGCCAACGCCCATGGTTTCGACGCCATCGGTGTGGAGCGCTCGGCGAAACGTGCGGTGCGCGCCAGAGCGCTGGACCTGAAACTCGAAACGCCCTGACTCAGGCTGCGCGCTTCGGCGCCATGGAGACGTTCGGGCTCGAGCCGAGGGGCGCTCGAGGCAAGCGTCCGGCCCGTTGCTCCCGAACCCGCGCCCGATCGAACAGAGTCCGAAGCTCGGAGACGGAGAGGGATGCCAGCCAGAGCACGTCTTGCTTGGGTCGCCGGGGGGTCATCGAGTTGCCTCACTGGAGCTACAAGCACGCCGCGTGCCGGAACCAGATCCGCAGCTTCTTCGGGGTTTGTCGGGGCGAAACCCCGGCGAACGTGCGAATTCGGCCACACCTGCCGTGCCTTCACGATCATGCCCTCGGGGCAGAAAGGGTCGTTCATACTCGGGCCATGCGTGTCATCGTGACCGGGGCGAGCCGCGGCATCGGGCTCGAGCTCTGTCGGCAGCTCGCGGGACGGGGAGACCAGGTGGTGGCGGGCGCCCGGCGACCGGCAGAGGCCTCCGAGCTCCGTCGGGTCGCCGGCGAGGTCGCCGGAAGGATCACGGTCTTGCCGCTGGACGTGGCGAGCGAGGAGAGCGTCCGTTCGTTCGGCGGGCTCCTCACGCAGCCGGTCGACGTCTTGATCAACAACGCCGGCGTCGTGGGAAAGATGGGCGCGTTCCCCGAGCTCGACTTCACGGACTTGCAAGCGACCTACGGCACCAACGCGCTCGGCCCTCTGCGAGTCGCGAGCGCTGCGCTCGCCGCTCTGCGTCAGGGTGATGCCAAGAAGATCGTCAACGTGTCGACGGGAATGGCGTCCCTCGCGGACAACACCAGCGGTGGAGCGTGGGGCTACCGCATGGCAAAAGCTGCACTCAACATGGCGACGCGCAATCTCGCTCTCGCCCTAGGCAAAGAAGGCTTCGTGTGTGTGGCGGTGAACCCGGGCTGGGTGAAGACCGACATGGGCGGAGCGGGTGCGACGATGGCGGTCGAGGAGTCTGCCGCGCGAATCTTGCGCATCGTCGACACGCTCGACGCCACGAAAAACGGCTCCTTCCTGAACCACGACGGGAATGCGTTCCCGTGGTGAAGCCCGGTCACGCGCTGGCCCTGCTCGCGCTCGCGTTCACGTTCATGGGTTGCAGCGATGGCGGCTCGGGTCCACCTCGCGTGCCTGCGGGCTCCGGTGGCACGGGCGGCGGAGACGGAGGAACTCCCGCACCGAAGCTCGTGTTCGTGAGCTCCACGGAATACACGCCCGCGTTCGATACGCTCGACGCTGCCGACGCCATTTGCCAAAAGCTCGCGGTCGACGCGGGGCTCGCGGGCAGCTACCGAGCGTGGCTCAGCGACGCTTCGGGCTCGCCGTCGACGCGCTTCGAGCATTCGACCGGACCCTACGAGCTCGTGTCCGGCACCAACGTGGCCGAGAGCTGGGCTGCACTCACTTCGAAGCCGCTCGCGGTCTCCATCGACCGCACCGAGCTCGACGAAGCGGCGACGCTTTCATTCGAAGTATGGACGGGCACGCACCCGAACGGCACCGCTTCCGACCAACACTGCGAAGGCTGGACTGCGAGCGGAAAAGCCAGCATCGGCGACGCCCGCGAGCTCGGCTCCGGCTGGACGGAGCTCGGGTTCTCGGGCTCGTGCAGCGGGTTCCGGCGGCTCTATTGCTTCGAGCAGTGAGGCACGCCCGCCTCAGGGTATGCAGCAGACCGTGGTCTCGCCCGCTGTGGTGACGTTGCCCGACAGCGTCGGTGCCGACGGGGGACAGGTGCCGTTGGGCGTGGGGACGTACGTCCCCCACTGGCTGGCGTTGATGTCGGTTTGGGGCACTCCGCAGCCGAGCACCGACGAATAGAGAATGCCTCCCGCACCGCACTGGCTCGTGAAGTCCACCTTGCCGCCGCAATTCGAACTGGCGGTACCGCAGGTGCACTGCGAACACGTGCGTCCGTCCGTGAACTGCTCGTAGGTCAAGACCTTCTGGCTGTAGACGGGACCGCAGGGTTTGTCCCCTGGCGAGTAGACACAGAGTTTGTACGGAGCCACGACCTGGGGCATGCAGGTCGCGCCTGCGCTGCAGCTGCCGGAGTCGGGAACGGCCCCGGCGCAAGTCCGCGCCTGCTCGCCCCAGGTGGGCGTCGGAATGGTGTGGTTGGGCTTCGGTGCGCAAGACCCCATGCTGTTTGGCGACGGTCGCTGGATGGCGACGTTGCCGGTCGTGCTACCCGTGGCCTTCACGCAGCTGCCCGGCTGCGCCTCCCAGACCTTGGTCAGAAAACTCGGGAGGTTGCAGGCCCCTGGCGTGTTCGACACGTCCCAGACCGACGCCGCCGTATTGCATCCGGTGATCCCCGTCGCGGGATCGCACTTGCAGTCGCAGGTTGCCTGCCCTGGGTTGAGGCTCGCGAACGACGCGGTGCCGACCTTGGGATAGCTCCCTGGACACGACGGAGGCGCCGCAGCCCCTTTGGTGAACGCAACCGGACCGGTCCACCCCGCAGGCGGCGTCGGAGCACACTGGTGCGAGGTGGTGGGGCATGTGCCACTTCCGCCCGACCCGCCCGTCGCGCCACCGGTGCCACCGGTCGCGCCGCCGGCGCCACCCGATGCACCGCCGGTGCCGCCCGACGCACCGCCGGTGCCACCTGATGCACCGCCGGTGCCAGTGCCCGCCACGCCGCCCGTCGAACCGCCTGCGCCGCTGCTCGCGCTCGAACCGCCAGCGCCCGAGGCGTTCCCCGACCCGCCGGTGCCTGAACCCGAAGCTCCACCGTCGCCGGAGAAGCTTCGGTCTTCACCGCCGCCGCAAGCCGCGACCAAAGACAACGCTACCGGAACCGAAATCCAAGTGGACCGCATGGCCTCGGAAGAATAGCGGACCCTCGTCCCGTGTCCTGACGAAAGTCTCCAGAGGAGCCGTTTTCAGCCCATTCCAAGCGCCGCGCCAGCGAGGCCGGCGGCCAACGCCGCAGCGAGGGGCACCGCCAAGTTGTCGTCGACCTTCACGCTCAAGACCTCGGCGACCGCTCCGGCAGCGCCGCCCGCGGCCGCAACCAGCGCGAGCACGGGCAGCGGCGCGGTGGGGTGCCAGAGCAGGAAGACACCGAACGCCGCCAGCGTGCCCACGAGCGCGAAGGCCAGAGTGCCCTCGAGCGTGCGGCCCGCGAAGAGTGGGCGATGCCCCCAGCGCCGACCCACGAGACCGGCTACGGGATCTCCGAAGCCGAGAACGGCCAGCGCAGCCGCCGACGCGTAGGGTGGACTCGTGAGCGCGAGGATCAAGAGCGCCGTGCCATACCAGGTCGCGGAGTTGATGTGGTGGTGCTCGTGGGGGTGGATGATGAGCTGGAAGAACCGCGACTGCATCAGGCGATCGTTCCAGCGCTTGCTGACCGCGCGCCCGGCTTCGTTCACCCAGCAGTAGACGGCGAAGCCCCCGGTCGCGTAGAGCGTGCCGCGCCGGGACAGGATCACCTCGAGCAGCAAGAGGGCTCCCAGCGCAGAGGCCACGTGGAAGCAGATGCGGGCCCAATTCGTCGGACGGAGAGCGGGTGCGCGCACGGACCGACGGCGCAGCTCGCCCGCCAAGCGCTCGTACGTCCGCATCAAGTCGGGTCGCAGCGTGTGCCAGTGACCCGGTCCCGCCGCCGACGGGTCTTCCGCACGCTCCACGAGCTCGCGCAGGGTCGCCAGGGGCGCGCTCACGGGCCCTGCCTCCGGTGCGACGCTCGAGAGCTGCTCGAGCGAGTGCTTGATCCGCTCCCAGCGTTGCCGGGCGCTATCCATCATGGAATCGGGGACCCGAGCGGGGTCGGTCTCCCGAAGGAACGCAAAGAGCTCGCTCGCCAGGTCACCAGTCAGAGACAAGGTGGCGGAGTTCATGCCGGCTAGCGGACCCTTAGCCTAGAACCGGGTCGGGGGCGAGTCCCGGACGGCCGCCGATTGTCAGGATTCGGTCAGACCGCGCGCCGGCGCCCTGTAAGAGCCGCGCGCTCAGGGGCGTTGCTCGGGCAAGAACCATCATGCCCTTCCGCATCCGCCGCAAGTTCGCCAGAAGCCTCCTCGTTCTCGGCCTCGGCGCGGGGCTCGTCGCCGCAGCTGGCTGCCAGCGGACCTCGAAAGTCGAGAGCCCGATGCGAGCGGCTGCGCGTCACCCTTCGAAGAAGACGCTTGCCCCCTTCGCCTCCGAGGCCGAGCTCCGGGAATTCCTCGAAGGGAAAGCCAAGGCTGCACGCGCCACGCCCGCCACGAGCGCCCCGGGCTCGTACGGCTATGCCGGCGAGGCGGAAGCCTCCGCACCCGCCCAGGCGGCGCAGCCCAGCGCTGCGCCCACGGAAGCCAAGGCGAGCGAGTCGGTGACCAACACGCAGCATGCGGGGGTCGACGAAGGGGGCATCGTGAAGAACCACGGTGACCACCTGGTCATCCTGCGCCGCGGGCGCTTGTTCACCGTCGACGTCTCGGGCAGCGAGCTCACGCCGATCTCCAACCTCGATGCCTTCGGTCCCGACATCGATCCCGAGGGCACCTGGTACGACGAGATGCTCATCGGCGGCAACACCATCGTCGTCGTCGGCTATAGCTACTCGCGGGGCGGGACCGAGCTCGGCCTGTTCGACATCGATGCAGCCGGTCGCTTGAAGTACCGCGCGACCTACCACCTCCGGTCGAACGACTACTACTCGTCGCGCAACTACGCGAGCCGGCTCGTCGGCGACAAGCTCATCTTCTACAGCCCGCTCTACCTCGCGTTCGACGAGGAGGACCCGCTGCGCTCGTTCCCCGCGCTCCGCAAGTGGCGAAAAGGGGCAAAAGACTCGACTTTCGCCGCATCGCCTCGGCGACCCGCGTCTATCGGCCGATCCAAGATCAGAGCGCCCTGGCTCTGCACACCGTCACGGTGTGTGACCTCTCTCGTCGCGAGCTCGAGTGCGAGGCGAGCGGCGTCCTCGGCCCGCCAGGCCACGTCTTCTACGTATCCCCGGGTTCGGTCTACGTGTGGGCCACGGACTACGAGGTGCGGGAGGGGCGCGCGCTCCCGCGCTCCTTCGTCTACCGCATGCCCCTCGATGGCTCCGGACCCTCGGCCCTCCGCACGGTGGGGAGCCCGGTGGACCAGTTCTCGTTCCTCGAAGACCCGCAAGGGTACCTGAACGTCGTGGTGCGCGCGGACGCCGCGGGGGACGGCATGTGGAACGCCGAGGTCACGGGCGGAGACGTCGCGCTCCTTCGGGCGCCGCTCGAGAGCTTCTCCGACGGCGCCGACAAGGTGCCCTCTTCGGCCTATCGCTCGCTGCCGAAGCCCCAGGGCTACACGTTCCAGAATCGCTTCGTCGGCAAGTACTTGCTCTATGGCACCGGCAGTGGCTGGGGTGAGCCGGAGAAGAACGAGCGCGGCGGCCTGGTCGTCTACCGCTACGACGGAAGCTCCGACCCGAAGAAGCTCGCGCTCGGCCACGGCGTCGATCGCATCGAGGCACTCGGCAACGACGCGCTCGTCGTGGGCACGGACGGCAAAGACCTGCACTTCACTCCGGTGTCCCTTGGCCGGAAGCCAGCCGCTGCCGAACGCTACACGCGCAAGAACGCGGCGCAGGGCGAGCTCCGCAGCCACGGCTTCTTCTACAAACCCGTGGACGAGAGCTCGGGACTCCTGGGCCTCCCGGTGCGGGAGAGCGGCCGGCCGGGATACGAACACCTGTTCGAAGGCTCCGCCTCGGTGCTCTTCCTGGAGAGCCGGTTCTTGCGCTTGAGCGAGCTCGGCACCCTCGGGGCACACCCCGAGGGCAGCGCCGACGACGGCTGTCGTGCGTCGTGCGTCGACTGGTACGGCAACGCGCGGCCCCTGTTCCTGCGTGGCCGGGTGTTCGCGCTGCTCGGCTACGAGCTGGTGGAAGGTAGCCTCACGGACGGGCGCATCCGCGAGAAGCGCCGCGTGAGCTTCGCTCCTTCGCGGCAGAGGGTGGCACGCTGAGACTCTTCAATACATGAAGGCGTCGTTGCCGTCGGTGATGGTGACCATCACGATGGTGTCGGCGCGAGTGGCGGGTGCGACCAGGGGATAGGCCTGCGCGAGCGCGTCCCGATGCTGCTTGTCGTAGGCCAAGACGTGGAGGATCTGCTTCTTCCAGGCGTCTTCGGGCTTGACGTTCTGGGTGCTCAGCAAGATGTCGCCGAGCTTCTTCTCCAGGAGCGCTTGGGCCGCGCTCTGAGTGTACGGTGTGCCGGGCGGGTAGATGAACGCCCGCGTCACGCTCACGCCCACCTTGTATCCGTCGATCTCGACCAAAAGGTCCGTCTTCTTGCCGCCCGTGTCGGTGTAAGCGACCTCCCCTTCGGTCTTCAGCAGCGTCGCGAGCTCGCAGCGGTAGAGGACTTCGTAGCTGAAGATCTCCGAGTGGATCGAGCTGCCTCCCAGGTTCCCGGCGTCCCAGATCTTCTTGCCTCCCACCGAGAGCGCGTTGGTGTCGAAGGTCAGCGTTCCGAAGTCGATGTTGGTGTCGAACGAGTAGGGGTTCGGCGAGAGGATCTCCGTCGCGTCGATGGGACCGCAGTCGCCGCTGATGGCTCCAAAGCCCGGGAGCGGCACGCCGCCGGCATCGCCGGCGTCCCCTGCGTCGCTGCCCGACGATCCGCCGGCGCCCGCCCCTCCGCCGCTCGCCCCTCCGCTGCTGCCCGCGGCGCCGGCCGTGCCGCCGCTCGGGTTCCCGCCCGCGCCCCCACCGCTCGCACCGCTCGTGCCGCCCGTGCCCGCCGCGCCCCCGCTCGGCGCGCCGCCGACGTTCCCGCCGACGCCGCCGCTCGCACCCGCACCGGCGCCAGGTCCCGAGTCCTCACCGCACGCCACACAGCCGAAGAGCACGACCCACGCCGCCGCTCGGAGAATCGACATGGCGTCATCATCGGCCGCTTCGGAGCTCACCGCAATCGCGTCCGCTCGCAGCGTTGACGCACCGCGCGGTCGCGGTGGAAATACGAAAAGCTTTCTGGCGTGCGCCCCTGAAATCCCGTGGCAGGCTCCCGGCCATGCCCACCGACCTCACTGCCTACGTCCGCCCCACCCAGGGTGCTCCGCGTGTCTCTGGAATGGCTGCGGGCATCGTCGGCTCGGAGATCCTGAAGATCGCGGCCGACATTCGCGCGCTCGTGGCCAAGGGTCAGAAGATCTGCAACCTGACGGTCGGCGATTTCGATCCGAAGCAGTTTCAGATCCCCGAGATCTTGAAGAACGGCATCGTCGACGCCTACGGCAAGAACGAAACCAACTACCCTCCATCGAATGGCATGCCCGAGCTCCGCGCTGCGATCCAGCGCTACTACGCTCGGGATCTCGGGCTCGACGTGCCCCTCGAGTCCATTCTGGTGTGTGGCGGCGCGCGCCCGGTCATCTACGGCGTCTACCGCACGGTGGTGGATCCGGGGGACGTGGTCGTCTACCCGCTCCCGAGCTGGAACAACAACCACTACATCCAGATGTGCGCGGCACGCGGAGTTCCGATCCAGTGCTCCGCCGACACTCGCTTCTTGCCCACGCGCGACGCGATCCTGGCGAGCCTCGCCGAAGCACGCCTCGTGTGTCTGAATTCGCCGCTGAATCCCACGGGCACCGCCATGAGCCTGGAGATGGTGAAGGGCATCTCGGAGGCCATCTTGGCGGAGAACGAGAAGCGCGAAAAAGCCGGGAAACGCCCGATTTTCCTGATGTACGACCAGATCTACTGGATGCTCACCGCCGAGGGGACGACCCACTACACGCCTCCCGCCGTGCTGCCCGAGATGGCGCGCTACACCATCTTCGTCGATGGCATCAGCAAAGCGTTCGCCGCCACGGGCGTGCGCGTCGGATGGGCGGTGGGACCGGTCGACGTCATCGATCGCATGAGCTCGATCTTGGGGCACGTCGGAGCCTGGGCGCCGCGCGCGGAGCAGCTCGCGAGCGCGAAGCTACTCGACGACAAGGCCGGGATCCAGAGCTACGTCGACGGTCTCAAGCACGGCATCGTCAGCCGCTTGAGCGCGCTCCACGAAGGCTTCCAAGCGCTCAAAGCCCAGGGCCTCCCGGTCGACAGCCTGTCGCCCGAGGGCGCGATCTACCTCACGGTGCGGGTCGCTCCGTTCGGCAAGAAGACCCCCGACGGCTCCGAGATCCGTTCCAACGAAGACGTGCGCAAGCTCCTGCTCGACCGAGCCGGCGTCGGTGTCGTGCCCTTCCAAGCGTTCGGCTACCCGGACGAAGACGGGTGGTTCCGCTTGAGCGTGGGCGCGGTCTCCCTGCGCGACATCCAAGACGCGATGCCGCGCATCGCCGAGACGCTGCGCGCTCTGTCCTGAAGGGAGCCCGAGCATGTCGTACGGCAAGGTCGCTCTCTTCGCGTACCTGCTCGCGGCCACGGCCTGCGGCGGCGAATCGTCCTCGGACGGAACGGGCGGAACCAGCGGCGGCGGCACCGGCGGAACCAGCGGCGGCGGCGGCACCGGCGGAACCAGCGGCGGCGGAGCCGGGGGCACCAGTGGCACGGGCGGCAGCAGCGGTGGCTGGGTCGGCAGCGTCGGCGAGTGCACCGCCGATTCCGACTGCGAGCTCTTGAACAGCTGCTGCTATTGCCTGGCCACCCCCAAAGGCCAGGTCAGCCCGCCCTACTGCGAGCCGACGCCTTGTTTCGCCGATCGTTGCAGCGTGGAGGGAGTGACCACGGCCCGTTGCATCGCTGGCCAATGCACCAAGGCACGCAACTGCGACGGCAGCCAGGTCAGCTGCGAGATGGTGAAGCCCAGCTGTCCCGAAGGGCAAGTTCCGTCGGTGCAGGACACGTGTTGGGGCGAGTGCGTTCCGGTCACCGACTGCGCCAAGGTCGACACCTGTTTCGACTGCACCGGTCCGAGCGTTTGCGTCGGGCTCGATGCGTTCGAGTCCAGCTACCATTGCGTGAACCCGCCAGTGAGCTGCACGTCGGGCTGCGCGTGTCTCGGCGCCAAGGCCTGCGTCACGCCTTTCACGAGCTGCACGGACAGCATCAAAGACGGCTCCGCGGTGCACTGCTCGTGCCCGTCCTGCTGATCTGCCCGGGCGCGCACGCCGCTCTGGCATGGCCGAAAGCGGGGGTGGGAGTCTCACCTACACGGCCGCAGCGATTTCGGTCCGAAGCTTGGCCCAGCGCGTCGTTCTCGGCTCTTAGTGCGCCGGGGCGTCAAGATGGACGACGGCAGCTTCTACTTCGAACCCGAGGTCGACAGCGGAGTCTTCCCGCGACTCGTGCGAACGGAAGCCGAGGCGCGGGCCGCGCACGCGCGCGCGGTGGCGCTTTCGGACGTCGCGGTGATGCTCGATCTCGCGGGCCGCGAGGCGGCGCTCGGAGTGGTTGGCTCGCCCATCGAGCTCTCGGACGAGAAACAGGCCGTGCTCATGGCCTGGCTGCAGGAGGTCGAAGGGCGTGCGGTGCGGCCGACCCCTCCGAAGCTCGCGCTGGCGTTCGGTTGTCACGAGCTCTTCGTGTTGCCCGTCCAATCGCCGGCGACGGTACTCGGTGTCCTCGCGGTGACCCTTCCCTGTTTTGCGCGACGCGCTGCCTTTGCGCTCGAGACCCTGGCGGCCGAGTTCGCGCTCGAGCTCGAAGCTCGCGAGCGGACCGTTCTCCGCACCAAGTTCGAGCGCTCCCAAGCCGACACTCTGCCCGCCCCGGCCTGGACCGTGCGGGCGCCACCCCGGCTCGACGTCCCGGAACCGCGGGTGCTTCGAGCCGGCCGCTGGTGATTCCCGCGGAACACCCTCGCAGATCCGGCGGCGATGAGTATGCTCTCGCCCCCAAACCCGGCTGCCCTGGGGCCGAGACGAGGTGAACGTGTTGGTTCGTGAAGTGATGACGCGCAGGGTGCTGACCGTGGAGGCTCATTGGAGCCTGGCCGAGCTCAAGTCTTTTCTGCTCGAGCACGGCATCAGCGGTGCCCCGGTCGTGGACGCGGCGGGCAAGCTGGTCGGCGTCGTGTCGTCCACGGACCTGCTCCGCACCGACGACAACGAGACCTCGACCACCGGCGGCTTTTTCTCCACCGCCCTCGATCGTCCGCTCGCCGGCGAAGAGCTGCGCTCCCTCGTGGTGGAGACCGAGTCCACCACCAGCGTCGGCGACGTGATGACTCCGGTCGTGTTCCAAGTGAACGAGGAAACGCCGCTCGACGAAGCCGCCGACACCATGGTCCGCGGTCACATCCACCGAATCGTCGTGACCGAGAAGGAGCGCGTCGTGGGTATCGTGACCGCGCTCGATCTCGTGCGCGCGCTCCGAGACCTCCTGCGTAGCTCGAAGTAGCTTCGCCGCATGACCGAAATCGGGCGTCCGAAAGCCGTCCTCGTGGCGGTGAAGCTGCCCGACCAGACCGAGGTCGAGCACCAGGCGAGCCTCATCGAGCTCGCGCACCTGGTGAAGACGCTCGGCTACGACGTCGTGGGCAAACTCAGCCAAGCTCGCGAAAGCGTCGCTCGCGACGCCGTACTCGGCGAGGGCAAGCTGGCGGAGCTCGCGGAGCTCACGGGCGGCAGCGGGCGCACTGCGCCCCGCATCCCGAACCAGAAGAAGAGCAAGGCGCGCAGGACCTGGGAAGAGTCTTCGGGGGAGGCCGGCTCGGACGACGATGCGAGCGACGAAGACGGCAGCACGAAGTCCGAGGTGGCGCTGGTGGCCGTGGACCACGACCTCACGCCGAGCCAGGCGCGAAACCTGGAGCGCGCCGCCGGAGCTCCGGTCTTGGATCGCACCGGAGTCATCATCGAGATCTTCCACCGCCACGCCAAGAGCCGGGAGGCCCGGCTCGAGGTGGAGATCGCGCGGCTCACCTATACCGCGCCGCGCCTGCGCGAATCGCCCTCGGGTCGGGAGCGGCGCGCGGGCAGGGGTTCCGGAGAGGCGGCCCTCGAGCTCGATCGACGGAAAATCCGCGATCGCATCGCCGAACTCCGCACCGAGCTCGTGCGCATCGGCCAAGAGAGCGCCGTGCGCCGCGCGCAGCGCCGTCAAGCGCGCCGCGTCGCACTGGTGGGTTACACCAACGCCGGCAAGAGCTCGCTCATGCGCGCGCTCACCGGCAGCCACGTGCTGGTCGAAGACAAGCTCTTCGCCACCCTGGACACCACGGTGCGGGCGCTGGCACCCGAGGCTCATCCGCGCATCCTGGTGAGCGACACCGTCGGGTTCATCAAGAAGCTCCCGCACGATCTGGTCGCAAGCTTCAAGAGCACACTGGACGAAGCCCTCGAGGCCTCGCTCATCCTGCACGTGGTGGACGCCGCGGATCCGAGCTTCGAGAGCCAGCTCGAGGTGACCCGGGGCGTGCTCCGCGAAATCGGCGCCGACGCGGTGCCGACCCAGCTGCTCATGAACAAGGTCGACAAGCTCACGCCGGAAGCGCTCGAGAGCGTCGGGCACCACCATCCCGACGCCTGGCTGCTGTCGGCCCACGTCGCGGACGACGTCGCGCGCCTGCGCCAACTGCTGGTCTCCTTTTTCGAACGTTCCTACGTCGAGCGCGAGTTCTTCGTGCCTTGGTCGCACCAACGGCTGGTGCCGTCGATCCACGAGAACGGACGCGTGCTCGAGGAAGAGTGGGGCGAAGACGGCGTGCGTCTCAAGGTCTCGAGCGACACACCGACCTTGGACCAGCTGAGCGAGATGCTCGCGCGGCCGGCAGCGGGCGAACCCTAGCGCCCTTCGTCACCCGACTCGTGCCGCAGCACGGTCTCCAGCTTGTCCGTTCCGCCGTCCCACTCTTCGCCTTCGGTCAGGTCCGCGTGCTTCCCCGAGTGACCACTCGGCTTCTTGCAGTGGAGCTCCACGCGACGGCTCGCGACGTTGGTCGTGGTGCCCGCCACGCTCCGGGTGACGATCAATACGGCTCGGGCTTTGCAGTCCATCGGCAGAGCTCTCATCTACCCCCGAGTCAGCGACGCGAAAACCCGAATCGCACCGGCATCGCAGCTTGACCGCGAGGACACGAGATTGGACGATAGGGCCCGCCTCGTGCTCGCCTCGGTCCTCATCGTCGAATACCGCACGAAGCAGTATTTGCCCGCCTGCCTGGACGCAATCTTGGCGAGCAGCCTGCCCGACGAGGAGTACGAGGTGATCGTGGTCGACAACGCTTCGCCCACCCCGGTCGCGGACCTGTGGGCAGCCTACCCGCGGGTCCGATTCCTGACGTCCCGGCGCAATCTGGGCTTCGCGGGCGGGAACGCCCTCGGCCTCGAGCACGCCCTCGGCGAGCACATCGTGCTCCTGAACCCGGACGCCGTCGTGACGCCGAGCTGGCTCGGCGAAATCTTGGCGCCGCTGGAGGATCCGAGCGTGGGCGTCGTGGGTGGCAAGCTGCTGCACCCCGGAACCGACGTGCTCCAGCATGCCGGCGGCGTGCTGTTCGACAATGCGCTGTCCACCCATCTGGGGCGGGGCGAGCGCGACTTCGGTCAGTGGGACCGCACGCTCGACGTCGACTACGTGTGCGGCGCCACCATCTCGCTCTCGCGGCGCACCATCGAGCGCGTCGGTTCCTGTCACCGAGCTACTTCCCCGCCTACTACGAGGAGACCGAGCTCTGCGTACGCGCGCGCAAGGCTGGGCTCCGAGTGGTGTATGCACCGCGCGCGGTCGCCTACCATCACGAAGGGGTCTCGAGCGGCACTGCTCAAACCCATGCCTACCTCGAGCGGTTCCACCAGAGCCGCATGCGCTTCGTGTTTCGGAACTACTCGACACGGGACGTGTTCACTCGCTTCTTGCCCGCGGAGCTCGCGTGGCTCGCTCGACACTGCCCGCCTTCCGAGCGAAGGATCTGCGCGCGCGCCTACCTCGCAGGCTGGCGCTCGGCGTGGGACGAGTCCAAAGGCGCGCCCACCCCGGGCGACGTGATCGCCGACAGCCGAGAAAGAGAGACGACGTGAGCCGCATCGTGGTGTTCGGCCAAGGTCCCATGCGCTGGGAGAGCAGCACGCGGCTGTTCGCCCTGGCGCTGCGTACGTGGCATTTCGCCAACACGCTGGCGAGTCAGGGGCACGACGTGCTCCTGTTCGCGATTCGCGGGCACGCGTTCGAAGGCTGGCCCCACGAGAAGGTGAGCCACGTTCGGCGCGGGCGCGTGTCGGTGTGGTCGCTGTCGGAACACCTCGCCCACGAGCGCCCCGAGCTCATCCTTCGCAAGATGGAGGAGCACGCTCCGGAGGCCGTGGTGGGCGTGAATCGAGACCCCGCAGCCATTGCCGTGAACTACGCGGGGCAGCTGCCCTTCTGGGCCGACGTGAACGGCGACCCGATGGCCGAGGCACAGGTGAAAGCCTCGGCCTTGGGCGCCGATTGGAACATCAACGAGTGGTACCGCACGCTGATGCCGGTCCTCCTGCGCGCGGACCGTTTCTCGACTTGCTCCATGGCGCAACGCCACGCGCTGATCGGGCAGCTCGGGATGGTCGGTCGCCTCAGCGCGAAGAACGACGGCTACGAGTTCGTGAGCGCCGTCCCGAACTCCATCGACGACGAAGAGCTCGAGCTGCTCGGCCGCTTGCCGCGCACGCCGCGGGCGCCGGGGGATCGCTTCGTCGTCTTGTGGAGCGGCGGCTACAACACCTGGACGGCGCCCGACGTGCTGTTCGACGCGCTCCAAATCGCCATGGACGAGGCGCCAGAGCTCCACTTCGTGTCCACCGGCGGAGGGATCGCAGGTCATCACGAAGACGCCTACGAGAGATTCCGAAACGCCGTACGGCGCTCGCGGCACAAGAAGCGGTTCGAGCTCGCGGGCTGGGTCCAGACCGCCGAGCTGCCGGCGTTCTACGCCGGAGCCCATGCGGCCATCTTGGTCGACCGCTTCTCTTACGAGGGTACGCTCGGCGCCCGCACTCGCATGCTCGACTGGCTCGCGGCGGGGCTCCCCATCGTGACCACGCGGCTGAGCGAGATCAGCCACGAAGTCGAGCGCGCCGGCGCCGCCATCACGGCAGCGTGTGGCGACGCGCGCGGCCTCGCCGACGCGATGCTCGAGCTCTTGCGCGATCCGGCCGGGGCCGCCCGACGCGGTGAGCTCGGCCGCCAGTGGGCTCACGACGTGTGCCGCGCCGAGCCCAACTCGAGGCGCTGGCCCGTTGGGCGCGCGCGCCGAGTCGGGCGCCCGACGGCGAGCGTCGCGTGCGTCTCGACCACCGCCCGAACCTTGTCACTTCGACCCGCAAGCAAGCGAGCCTCGTCCGGACCGAGCTCGCGCGAGGCGGCGTGGGCGGGTTGGTCGAAAAGGTCGGCGAGCTCGGAGTGCGGAAGCTCAAGCGGCGCAGAACGCTTCGCGGACCGACTCGGGCTGGCCGAAGGCATGCACGCCCAGACGACTCCGCTCGGGCCCGACGCGCCGGCGCTGGAGGCCCCGCGACTCGCGCGCTTCCAGTGGCGACAGCGGCTCGAGCGTGCCGCCCCCTGCCTCGGGTTGCCATCGCCCTGCTGGTGGATCGCAGCACCGAGCCCCACGTTCTCGACTGGACGCTCGCCCAGTTCGAGCTCCAGTACTTCGAGAACTGGGAGCTCGTCGTGGGCGTCGTGGAAGACCTGGGCGACGTCGGCTCGCGGGTTCTCGACCAGGCGATCCAGCGTGTCGGACAGCGACGCGTGGATCTGGTGCGCATCGACGGCACCGATCTCGACCAGCACCGCGCGCTCCGCGCAGCCGACTACGTGCTGTTCTTGACCGGCGGCTGCCTGCTGCGACCGGACGCTCTGGCCGAGCTCGTCACCCTGGCGCGAGAGCGTTCCGCGGACGTGGTGTACGGCAAAGAGCGCTACGTCGACGCGAGCGGCGTCCCCTTGCCCGCCAAGGAGAAGCCGGAGTTCGCGTCCGATCTGCTGATCTGCCGCCCGTTCCTCGGTCCCGCGGTGCTCTACTCGAGCCGCGCCTTCGCCATCGACACGAGCCGCGCCGCGCGCACCGGCCTGGAAGCGCTCGGCTACGACGTGGCGCTCCGCTCGACGGAGCGAGCCGAGCGCATCGCCTATCTGCCCCACGTCGTGTGTCAGGTGTGGCAGAGCCCGGCGAACGAGCTCGAACGAGTGGAGGCGTCCCGACGCGCTCGCGCGGCCGAACTCGAGGCAGCCGAGGCGGCGCTCCTTCGACGCGGCCTTCGTGCGCGACTCGAACACGCGGCGACGCCCGGGACGTTCCGTCTGCGCTACCCGGTGCCCGAGGGTACGGTCCAGGTGGTGGTGCCCGAATCCACCCCCGCGCGAGGTGTGGAGCGTGCGCTCGCGTCTCTGCGGCGGCACACGAAGCGAAGCAACGTGACCATCGGGGTGCTGCCTGCCGAAGCTCCGTTGCCGCGCGCCGCCGACTACCTCGTCATCGTGGATCGCAGCGTCGAAGCCTTGCACGACGGCTGGCTCGAGTGCCTGCTGGAAGAACTGGCGTTCCCGGGCGCCGTCGCGGTCTCACCGAAGCTCGTGTCCCCCCGCGGGGGCAGCGTCTACACGGGGGGCACGGCAGCTGCACACGAGCTCGACCTCGCCGACGCCAGCCGCGAGACGACCTCACTCCACCCGGCCTGCGTTGCCCTCTCGACTCGGGAGCTCGAGGGCGAGCTGCCGCGCGACCTCCGCGCCCGCAGCGGAGCCTTGGCCGAGGCGACCGAACGCTGGCAAAAGCTCGGGCGCAGCGTGCGCTACACGCCTCACACCGCCTTCTGCATCCATCACGAGCTCGAGCCCAGCGAGACTCGGCCGAGAACGAGCGCCTGAGCCGCCGCCGCCCTGCGCGGTCGCCGGGCGGCGGCGCAATTGCTTTGGGCCCAAGCCCGAGAGGCGTAGGCTTTGGCACGATGTTCTCGACGCTCGGAGCGTCCGCCAGCGTGGGCCCCTGGGTCACGCTGGCGAAGATCCCGCTCTATCGCGCCTTCCGCCGGCGTGGCGAGCCCGTCTTGCCGCCGCTCGCCATGAGCTTCGTGGTGACCGATCGCTGCAATTCGCTGTGCAAGACCTGCAACATCGGCCGCCGCTACTTGGACGACCCCGCGGTCGCCGACGGCGAGCTCGACCTCGCCGAATACACGCGGATCATCCGCTCGCTCCCCCGACTCACCTGGGTCACGTTCAGCGGGGGCGAACCGTTCCTCAAGCCCGACTTCCCGGAGATCGTGGCGCGCATGGCCGAGCTCGTGCGCCCGTCCGTGATCAACATCCCCACCAACGCCACGTTGGTCCGCGGCACCGAGGCCGGCGTCCGCAAGATCTTGTCCCGCCTCGGCTCGACGCGCCTCGTCGTCAACGTGTCCATCGACGGAGTTGGCTCGCGGCACGACGAAGTCCGGGGCTTCGAGGGCAACTTCTCGCTGGCCGAACGCACACTCGAGGCTCTGCGGGCCCTCGGCGACGAGCGCCTCACGGTGGGCGTGAACACGGTGCTCTCACGCTTCAACATCGAGGATGCGGACACGATCTTCGACTACGTGCTGGCAAAGCTCCAGCCGGACTCCTACGTGGTCGAGCTGGCGCAAATCCGGCCGGAGTATCACAACGCGGGCGATCGCATCGCGCCCCCGCCCGAGCTCGCCGAGCGGGCGTTGTCGAGCTTCGTGGAGAAGTCCGAGCGCCACGCGCGGCGCGGCGTGTCGCGCCTGGTGCGCGCGTTTCGCAAGAAGTACTACCGCGACGTGCGCCGCGAGCTCCACGACCCCGTGGGGCACGAGTGCTTCTCCGCGTTCACCACCTGCGCCGTCACGGCCCACGGCGAGGTCTGGTCCAACACGCAACGCGCCGACCCCATGGGCAACCTGCGGGACTTCGACTACGACTTCCAGCGTTTGTGGCGTTCACCGGAAGCCGACCGAGCACGCGAGCGCATCCGCTCCGAGCGCTGCCATTGCGAAACGTCCAACGTCGCCTACAGCAACACGCTGATGAACCCCCGCGCCCTGCCCGAAGTGCTCTACCACTTCGTGACGGCGTGAGCTCGCTCGTGCCATGACCCGGAAAGCGCGTGTGCTCGTCACCGGCGGAACTGGCTTCATCGGCCGCCACGTGGTTTCTCGCCTCTCGTCTCGCGGCCACGCGGTTCGCGTGCTGGTTCGCGGCGTCACGGAGCTAGCGCGAGGCGTCGAGGCGTTTCACGGGGATCTGGAGCGCCCCGCAGAGCTCGCCCCGGGCCTCGAGGGCGTCGACCACGTCGTGCACGCCGCGGCGCTGCTCGATCCGATCCACGATGCCGACGCCGCCGATCGCGTCAATCGGTTCGCGACCGAGCAGTTGTTCGACGCGGCAGCTCGCGCCGGCTGCCGGAGCTTCGTGTTTCTCTCGAGCCAGGCCGCCGTCGGCTTCCACCCGGGAGGCGGCCTCGTCGCTCCCGACGCCGAGTGCAGACCCACCACGATCTACGGCCGCAGCAAGCGAGACGCCGAACGGGCGCTCCTCGCGCGCTCGGCTACGGGGCCGCGCCTCGTGGTGTTGCGCCCGCCCACCGTCTACGGTCCCGGCGAGCGTCGGAACTTCCTCGCGTTGACCCGCGCCGTCGACAGCGGCTTCTTCGTCGTGCCCGGCTCCGGTGCGAACCGCATGAGCATGTGTTGGGTCGGAAACCTCGCCGACGCGTGTCTCTGGGCCTTGGACGCTGACGCCGCGCGGGGCATCGTGCACGTCGCCGACGAACCGGTGCTGTCGTTCCGCGAGATCGTCGAGACGCTGGGCTGGGCCCTGGGGCGACCGCCCCTGCCCGTGCCGTTTCCCCAGCCGCTCGCCTGGGCGGTCGCGTTCGGCGCCGAGCTCGCGTTCGGCGCGCTCCACCGGGACCCACCGCTCGGTCGTGCGCGGCTCCAGACGCTCACCGCCGACTGTGCGCTCGACACCCGCGCGACGCGCCGTCTGGGTTTCGTCCCGGGCACACGCTTCACCGAGGGCGTGGCGCGCACCGTCGCCTGGTACCGCGACGAAGGATTGGTGCGAGCGCGATGAAGGCCGCGGCGTCGACGCGTGCGGGCCCGCGCAAGCGCGCCGGGGCACCGAGCCCGTTCGCGGCGGGCACGGTGGTGGCCGTTTCGGCCTTCGTGGCCTACGTGCGAAGCTTCGACTTCGAGTTCACGTACGACGACCACCATCACTTCGTGCAAAACCCGTTCGTGCAGAACCTGGCGAACATTCGCCAATTTTTGCCGTGGCGCTACTTCGAGAGCGAGTTCCCCGACCAGGTTCGCCCGTTGCTCGTGTCGAGTCACTTCTTGGATCGGGCGCTCGGCGGAACCAGCGCGGTCTGTCATGCGCAGAGCGCGCTCTGGCACGCACTCGCCGCGCTGCTCCTCTTCGTGCTCGCGAGGAGGCTCGGCTGGTCGACGCGGGCGGCCGGCTTCGGTGGGGTCTTGTTCGCGATTCACCCCGTGGCCGTGGAGGCGGTGGCGGGCATCAGCAATCGAGAAGACGTGATCTCGGCGGCCTTCGTCCTCGTGAGCCTGCTGGCGATCGAGCGCTTCTTCCGGGGCAGCCGCGCGGCGTTCGCCATCGCAGTGCTGTGCTACGCGTTGGCGCTGCTGGCCAAAGAGAGCGCGCTTTCGCTGCCGTTCTTGCTGCTGGTGCTCGCGCTCACTTCACCGCGTTTTCGGCCGCGTGCGCGCGCTCGGCGCGCGTGGCTCGCCCTCGCGCTCGCGGGCGGCATCGTGACCTTGGCGTTCCTCGGCTTCATGGCGCGACTCGGCGCGCCTTCGCTCCTGCCCGGCGCTGGCGGCTCGGGCCTCGAGAACGCGAGCCATGCACCGTGGATGCCGGGCGTGAGGGCGCTCGTCGCCTGGCAAGCGACCGACACTCCGACCGCGGTCCCCGCGCCGCCGCCGCGCCGGCTCGGGCCGCGCAAACCGCAAGGCGAGATCTCGCTGGCCGATGCGCCTGCGCTCGAAGCGCTTCGCGCCTGGCAGGTCGTGGTGCCTTGGCCCACTGCGCCGGAGTACGACCTCGCTCCCTGGCGCACACCGCTCGCGCGCCTGCTCGGCAGCGCCGCGCTCCTGGCGCTCGCTTACGCGTTCGTGCGCGATCGCGCGCGACGGGGTCGAGTGGCGTTGGGCATCGGCTGGTTCTTCGCCGCGACGCTGCCCGTGTCGGTGCCCACGCTGCTCCTCAACCCGCTCGCGGACCGTTATCTCTATCTCCCCGCGGCGGGCGCGATGATGTCGCTGGCGTGGCTCGTGGCCGAGGAGCTCCCCGCTCGGCTCCAGCGGCCGACCCTCGCCGGGCCGCTGATGCTCGCCCTCGCGCTCGGCTATCTCGCTCTCTTCTCGCTGGCCCTGATGCGCTGGCAGGACGACGTGTCGCTGTTCAGCGCGGCCACCGCCGCCGCGCCGAGCTCCGCCCGCGCCCAGCAGAACCTCGGCTCGGCGCTGCTGAAGAAGGAGCGCTATGTCGAGGCGGAAACGGCTCTGGCACGCGCCCTCGAGCTCGATCCGGGACTGCTGGCGGCGCGGGTCAATCTCGGCCTACTCGAGGAAATCCGAGGACGAGACAGCGAGGCGCTCCACCACTATCGCGCCGCCGTGTCGGCACCCAGCCTGGTCGCCGAAGAGAAGTTGCGCGCGCGCGCGTGCGAACGCCTCGGCTCGCTCCTGATGCGCACCGCAGGCAAGGCGGAAATCGAACGCACCCTGGCCGCAGAGCAGGCAGCTCACCCCGGTTCACCCTGCACTCGGGCGCTTCAGCGCTCTCTTCAGTGAGCGCGTCGCGACTCGACGTCCTGAAGCCTGCAGCCTGCAGCCGAGTTTCTGTCTAGAGCAGGATTCGGTCGCCAACTGCCACTTCGCCACAGGCGTCGGGGATCACGTTCATGCCGAAATACACCTTGCCGTCGCGGCTTCGATGACGCGCCAGCGTGGCCAGGGGCTCGCGCCCCGCTTCACCGGTGTCCGGATCGTGGGTCACCATCACGCAGCGCGAGCACGGCTTGACCGCGCGGAAGCCGACGTCGCCGATACGAAAGCACTCGAACGTGTCCTCCGCGTGGGGCCCCACTCCAGAGATGACCAAGTTCGGACGGAAGCGTCTCATCTCGACCGGGGCGTCGAGGCGCTCGTTCAGCGCTGCCAGGGAAGCTTCGCTCACGAGCAGCAGCGGAAACCCGTCGGCGTAGCTCACTCGGTCGCCGGGCTTGCCGTAGTCCGGATCCACCGGACGCAGGGCTTCGTCCGGCATGCGAACGAGTCGCACGGCATCGGAGAGGAGCTCGGAAAACCAAGCGCTGGCGTGAGGCACCTCGACCCCGACGGTCTCGCTGCCCCAAACCCGGACGCGCTCGGCTGCCCCCGGCGCGGCACCGCTGGCCAGACGCAGCTCGGACGCTCCCGCCGCGGCCACCACGAGCTCGTCCCCGTCGAGGCTCACGCGGACGCGCGCCAGCGCCGGCACGCTCCGCTGCGAGACGAATTCGTTCTGCGCATCGACCAGCATGAATCGGCGGTCGAGAGCAAGCCCCGGTAGTTCGACGCGGGCTCGCTCGAGCGGGACCCCGCCGCACGACTTGATGGGATGGATGGTGATTGCCGTGAGCCGCACCGGGCGTTCATAGTCCGGCGCCCCCCGCCTTTCGAGCGCCAACCACACCCGAGTGGGCGGCCACTGTCGCTGACCCCGCCCGAGCCCACGAGCAGCTTTCGAAACGGACCGAGCCGGGCGTCCGAGACACGGGAGCGGGCAAAGCGTGAGCGGGAACGCTCGATCGCCGGAGCTTCGGCGCTGGCCCGGGCGGGCCCTTCGAGTAGAGTAGCCGCGTGAATCCCAAGGGATTGCTGTTCATCACGCTGTTCAACAGCATCCTCGGCCTCTCGGTGCTCTTTCCCATCCTGGCGCCGCTCGGTCGCTGGCTCGGCTTCTCGGAGCTCGAAGTGGGTTCGCTATCCACGAGCTACGCGCTGATGCAGTTCTTGATGAGCCCGTATTGGGGTCGGCGCAGCGAACGCGTGGGCCGCAAGCCCGTCCTGCTGGCGGGCATCTTGGGGTTCGCCGGCTCGTTCCTCGCTTTCGCCGTGATCGCGCAGCTCGGGAGCCGAGGCGTGTTCGGACATTGGCCGACGTTCGGGCTCCTACTCCTGGCCCGGATCATCGGCGGCGCCTTCTCGTCGGCGACTTTGCCGACGGCGCAGGCCTACATCGCGGACACCACCGAACGCGCCGATCGCACGGCCGGTATGGCGCTGATCGGCGCGGCCTTCGGCCTCGGCGTCGTGATCGGCCCCGCCATCGGTGCCGTGCTCTCGACCATCAGCTTGCTCGCGCCCGTCTACTTCTCGGCGGGCTTCGCGTTGCTGAACGCCGTCTTCGTGTTCACGAAGCTCCCGGAACCCAAGAAGCACGTCCACGTGGCGCCGGAAGAGCACCCGACGGCGCTCGTAGTCCGCATGTGGCCGGTCTTGGTCCTGGGCTTCGTGATCAGTCTCTCCAGCGTGGCCATGGAGCAAACCGTGGCCTTCTATTTCCAGGACCGCCTGCACCTCACGCACCACCAGACGGCGCGCACCGTGGGGACCGCGTTGGTCTTCTACGGGATCGTCGCGGTCTTCGTGCAGGGCTTCTTGGTGCGACGCTTCCGTTGGCCTCCCCACGTTCTGCTCTCGGCGGGAGTGCCCATCGCGCTCTTGGGCTTCGTGGGCCTGATCTTCGCGCACCGCTTCGGATCGCTGTCGGCGGCCCTGGCCGTCCAGGGGTTCGGGCAAGGGTTGGCACTCCCGGGCGTGACGGCGGCCGCGTCGCTGGCCGTTGGAGAGCACGAGCAGGGAGCCGGCGCTGGCCTCAGCCACTCCGCGCACGGCCTGGGCCGCGTACTCGGACCGGTGGTGGGCACGAGCCTCTATTCGGTGCGGCAGGACTTCCCGTATTACGCCAGCGCGATCTTGTTGTTCTTCGCGCTCGCCTCGCTCTACGGCAGTCCACGCGTCCGCCGCGCCGTGACCCATCACGCGGATCCCGGCGCGGCGTGAGCTGCGCGCGGGGCCCCACAGCCCCGCGTCCTTGGCCGGATCAGGATGCGCGCTCGAGCACGACCGCGATGCCCTGACCGCCACCGATGCAGGCTGAGCCGACGGCGAGTCGTTTGTTCTGCTTCTTCAGCGTGTAGATCAGGTTCGTCGTGATGCGAGCGCCGCTGGCGCCGAGCGGGTGACCGAGCGCGATGGCGCCGCCGTTCACGTTGGTCTTCTCCTCGGGCAAGCCGAGCTCCTTCTGCACGGCCAAGAACTGCGGAGCGAACGCTTCGTTGACGTCGAACAGGTCGATTTCGCCGAGCGTCAGCTGAGCGCGCTCGAGTGCGCGGCGGATGGCGGGAGCCGGGCCGATCCCCATCAGGGTGGGATCGACGCCCGCGACACCCCACTCGACGAGCTTGGCGAGGGGAGTGAGCCCGCGGCTCTTGCCCCACTCACCCTCGACCACCGCGAGCATGGCCGCGCCGTCGCAGATCCCGCTGGCGTTGCCCGCCGTCACGACGCCGTCCTTCTTGAACACGGGCGGCAGCTTGGCGAGCCCTTCGAGCGTGGTCTCGGGACGCGGGTGCTCGTCGCGGGTCACGCTGAGCGTCTTCTTGCCCTGTGCGATCTCCATCGGCGCGATCTCGTCGGCGAAGCCGCCGGCCTCGTGGGCGCGCGCCCAGTTCTTCTGACTCCGCAGCGCGAATGCGTCCGCCATCTCCCGGGTGATGCCGTACTTCACGGCCAGGTTCTCCGCGGTCACGGCCATGGGGGTCTGGCAATAGCTGTCGGTCAGCGACTCCCAGAGCGAGTCGACGAGCTTCGGCGGCTTGCCGAACTTGGCGCCGTCGCGGAGCCCCCACATGATGTGGGGCGCCTGGCTCATGTTCTCGCTGCCGCCCGCGAGCACGGCCTTGGCCTCACCGAGCAGGATTTGTTCTGCGGCGTTGATCACCGCTTGGAATCCGCTGCCGCACAGTCGGTTCACGGTGAGCGCCGGCGTCTCGATGGAGAGGCCCGCCTTCAACCCCACGTGCCGAGCTCCGTAGATGGCGTCGGGGCTCGTCTGCTGCACGTTCCCCAAGATCACGTGATCGAAGTCGCTCGGCCCGAGGCCGCTGTCCTTCACCGCCGCCTTCGCAGCGTGCACCGCGAGATCGATGGCACTCACGTCCTTGAGCGCGCCGGAGAGCGCTCCGAAGGGAGTACGTTTGGCCGCGACGATCCAGATCTCCTTGGCGAGCTTCTTCATGACGATCCTCCGTGACGGGCGCGGAACCTAACTCAACGCCCACCCACCGGCGACAAGTTCTCGTCGCGAGCCGGCCTGGCTCGATGCCCCACGACGGACGCCGGCAGCCGCGCGCAAGACCATCGCGGCGGAAACGCCCGTTCCCGCTTTCGATTCTCCGGCAGGGCCGGGCACGGGCCGTCAGCGCCCGAGGTAGCGGAGCACGAGCTCCGGCCGGTCGGTCTGAGCGACGTCCACGCCGCTGTCGAAGACCGGGGCGTAGGCCTCGGGGTCGTTTCCGAACTTGGCAGCGAGGTCGACGCCGAAGACGTCGTAGAGCACGCGGTGTCCGGCGGCGTGCACCGCAGGCGCGAGCGCCTTCGGATCGGCGCCGTCGTGGAGCTCGATCAACACCGGCGGGTGCGAGGCGAACAGCGCGAGCTCGGCGTCGAGCTCCGCCGCGTCGGCGACGCGGATCATGGTGTGGAGCTTGGGCTCGAGGGCCAGGGCTTGTTGGATCTTCGCGGTGTCGTCGGTGTCGAAGATCGCCCAGTCGAGGCTGTCGGTGGCATGTACCGCTGCGACCAAGAGGTCGACACGATCGGTCTTGTTGGCGTCGAGGAGTACGACGACGCGCCCCTTGGCCAGCGCGAGCACCTGCTCGATGGTCGGGATGCGCTCGCAGGCGTAGTCCCCTTGGAACTTCGAGCCGTCGATGGCCAGAGCTTGGAGCTCCGCGAGCGTGAGATTCGCCGCGTCGCCGCTGCCATCGGTCGTGCGATCGACGGCGGGGTCGTGCAAGTTCACGAGCACGCCGTCCTTGCTCGTGCGCGGGTCGGTCTCGATGAAGTCGCTACCGATGGCGACGGCCGCCCGCACGGCCGAAAGCGTGTTCTCCGGCGCGAGGACGCCGAGCTCACCACCGGCGCTCCGGTGACCCGACACCATGCGCTCCGAGCAGGTCCGGTCCGTGGCGCAAGCCGTATCGATCGGGTTCTTGCGAACGGGCGGCGAATCGACGCTCTGGCAGTCGTACTCCGAGACGTCGGGCAAGCCGCCCTTCGTCGCCTGCTTCTCGTCGGCGTCGGAGGCGCCGCAGGCAACGAGCAGCAGCGCGAAGCATGGAATCGCGAGGGCGCGCACGCCCCATCATGCCACGATGCGCCGGAAGTTCGCAGCGACGAGGGCGTGCGGACCGCTAGAAGGACGCGGTGGGGATCTTCGTAGCCGGCTGCGGCCTTGCGACGGGGGCCGCACCGAAGCTCGCGACGCTCGGCAGCGCCCGAACGGGCGCCGGCGAGTTGACCGGCTCCGCCGCCGGCGCCGACACGACCTGCGAGGCAAGCGATCGCATCGGCGCCGGCGACGTAGCCCGTGATTTGGGCGGAGTCGCCGGAGCCGGAGTGGGCTCTGGAACGGGCGCCGGAGCGGCAACGACTGCCGGCGGCTCGACGCGCAGCGGGGCTGGATCCGCAGCCTGGGCCGCCGGGGCAACGGGCTTCGGCGCGCGCTCCTCGACGGGCGCGGCTCGGTGATTCGACGCTGGCGTCGCGTCGTCGACTCGAGTCCTCGCGCGAGCCACGCCGAACATGAGGACGGCGACCATGCAGCCGACGAACGCGGCCACGCCCCTCACGAACAGCGCCCGGCGCGCGTCCATCGCCGGCGTGCGCTGGACCATCACGGGAGGCGGGGGCTCCGGCAGCTCCGCGTCTTCGTGGAGCGGGCCGCCTTCGTATTCGCCGCGCTCGCCCAGCGTGAAGAACTCGTCGGCCACGCCGCCGAGGGAGATGCGGTCTGCCTGCTCGAGCAGCGCGCCCGGGGCGTCGGGCAGCGTGTGCCGACCTGTGCCAGATCGAGAGGACGTCGGGGCGAGTGCGCCAGAGTCGAGGTCGAAGGAAGGTCGCATGGTGGCCCTTTCGGCCCGATTTCGGGCCTGCTCCTCGCCGTTCGAGCAAACCGCGTGCCGAACGGATCCGGCGGGAAACGGGCCCGAATCTCGCGAGCGTGTTAGGAGCCTCACGGTCATGAGGGCGGCCACGTATCGGTTTGGCGGTCTCGTCGCAGCGGCGGTCCTGCTGGCGTCGTTCGACGCTTCGGCGCAAGCGGCGTCACCCCGCCTGCCCACGACGGCAACCGAGAGCGAAGCGACGGCTGACGACCTCATCACGCCGGAGCCCGGGAGCGAAGGGTCTGCCGCCAGCGCGGATTCCCCGTGGTGCTACGCGGGCGAAGGCATCGAAGCGCTGACCCCGACGGTTTGTCATTACTCGCCGAAGCCCCCCAGCGAGGCGCCGGACACCCTGGTGATCTTCCTGCACGGCGTCACCAAGTTCGGCACCACCTGGCAGTGGAACGGTCAGCGCGGGCTGGCACGCGCCGCGAAGGCGCTCGGCTTCGAAGTGCTGTTGCCCCGGGGGCGTTTGGGCGCCGGTTCACAGAAGTTCGCCGACCATTGGAACTGGCCGTCCTCGGCCGAAGGGCAGCGCACCCTGGAAGACGAGGTGCTCGCGGAGTGGAAACAGGCTCAGCGCGTGCTCGAGGAGCGCAACGGGCGTCCCTTCGCGCGCGTCTACGTCTGGGGCTTCTCCGCGGGCGCCTACTACGGGGCGTCCCTGGCGCTCCGAGGCAAGCTCGACGTGGCCGGCTACGCGGTGTTCGCGGGCGGCGGAGCTCCGAACGGCGTGGAGCGTTGGGCCAAAGGCGTGCGCGTGAAGCCTCCGATCTACGTCGGCTACGGTCACAAGGATCGCGCGCGCAAGGATCCGGCTCGACTCGGACGCGCGCTCCGCGCGATGGGCTGGAAGAGCATGACGGTCGGTCGGCCCAAGGTGGGGCACTCGATGACCGACGCCCAGGTCCGCGAGGCCTGGGCGTTTCTGGGGGGCAAGCGCGACAAGGCGGCAAGCCCGAAACCCGTGCGCGAGCCCCACCGCCCGACGAAGACCGCGCGTCGAACGAAGAAGCGGGGCTAGAACTTCAGATCACTGGCACTGCGCCGCGCAGTGCTGCTGTTGACACTGCTGGATCGGCGTCGCGAGGCTGGCCGCGCCGACGAAGGAGCCGCAGTTCTGGAACGCGCAGGTGATCAGGTTGGGTGCGGTCGCGCAGTGCTGTTGCAGACAGGCGATCAACTGGACGCAGGTAGGGTTTGCTTGGCATGCCTGCATTTGCGAGCAGCAGCTGCCCTTCATGCAGGTGTCGCACGCCGGTGGCAGTCCCGTGGCGAGGCTGGCGCATGGACCGCCGCCGCCGCTGCCCCCCGTGTTGGCGCCACCGGTGCCCGCGCCGCCCGTTCCGGCGCCACCCGTGCCTGCGCCACCCGCACCCGAACCGCCCGTGCCTGCGCCGCCGGCTCCCGAACCGCCCGTGCCCGCGCCGCCGGCGCCGGTACCCGCGCCGCCTCCGGTCGCCTGCCCGGCGCTCCCGCCGCTCGCCTGTCCTGCGTTGCCGCCGGCCGACGTTCCGCCCGAACCGGTCGTTCCGCCACTCGTCGTGCCCCCGCCGCCCGACGACGCACCGCCGGAGTTCGAGCCCCCGAGCCCCGAGTCACCTCCGCTGTCGGAGCCGCAGCCGACGGCGCCGAGAGCCACGCACAAAGACAAACCAAGCCATTGCCCACGCATTGCCGCACCTCGCACTCGGAAGTTTAGGGAGATTCCGTGGTCCGCGCCAGAGCCACGCCGACTCGCTGACGGGAACAGGGTCAGGAACCACCCCCGGTGCCGAGCGCCTTGAGGTATGGTCGCGCTCTTTCTCCGCTCCATTTCGGAGGTCCTCGCATGGCCGTCGCTCCCGCCGCGCTGCGCAAAATCCCCTTGTTCGCCAACATCACCGACGAGCACCTGAAGGAGCTCGTTGCAGCCTGCACCACCCGCGAGGTCCCGAGTGGACACGAGCTCTTTCGCGCCGGTTCCCTGTCCGATCGCTTCCTGATCTTGATCGAGGGCGAAATCTCGCTGCGCGAAGCCGGCGAGGAGCGCTTCCGGCTGAAGCCCATCGCTCCGGTCGGCGAGCTCGGCGCGCTGGCGCGTCTCGAACGCCGCACCACCGCGGTCGCTGCGACCGATGTCCGGCTCCTCGACATCAGCGTCGAGCACCTGATGCAGTTCTTCGAAGAGCACGGCGACGTGGCGTTTCCGTTCCACTACAACCTCCTGCGCGTCGTCGCCGACAAGGTCCGCCGCGACGGGCGACGCACGGACGAGATGCGCAAGAACCTCATGACCACCCAAAAGGCCATGAAGCGCATGCGCGACGCTCTGCTCGAGGGAGACGACACGCCCCTCAACAAGCAGCTTTTCGACGAGCTCGAGACCTTGATCGAACAGAACAAGAAGGGGCACTACGTGGTGGAACCGGCCGAGGCGATCCCCACCTCCGTGCGCCTCGACGACGGTCGAGTGGTGCCCGTGCGAGCCATGAGCAAAGACTGGCTTCACCTGCCCGCAGAAGCCGCCAGCGCTCGGAACGGCGCTTTCTGGAGCGGCGTGTTGATGCTGCCGGAGCAGGAGCTCGCAGTGAGTGGAACGGTCGACGGCGTGGACCCGAACGGAGTCCACATCCGACTCGACATGCTGATCGAAGAGTACAACCGGGCCGTCGAGGACCACCTGACTCGGCTGCAGATGCTGGATTTCGTGCTGTGACGGGCGCCCTCCGTCACTGTTTCTGACCACTCATCTGATAGTCGGTCTGGTACTTGTCCATGCACCAGCCACCGTCGCGACTCGCGCTGCCGTGCACGAGATCGCCCGCCAGCGTGACCTCGAAGGACCAGGTCTCGCACTGTTGCTCGCCCGAGTAGCACCACGACTGCGAGTAGCTCACGGTCAACTTGCAGCTCGCCGGGTCCAGGGTCCCGAGCGCCGCGATGGGTTCGAGCGCCGCGTCGGCGTCCCCGGCGTCGGGGATCGAGCAGGCGTCTTGCTCGGGCAGGCGGTCCGAGAAGGTCACTTTCAGCTGGTTCGGGCCGGCATCGGGCGCAGCTTCGACGAGCACGTGGTCGTCTTTCGGCGTGCCGCCTTCCGACACCGATTGCCAGATCCACGATCCGGTCGGCTCACACGCCCCGGCATCGAGCGAAGCGTCGGTCGTCGCGTCGCTGCCGGAGTCCTTGGGAGTGTCCGACTGCGAGTCGCTCGACCCACATGCCACGACCCAACCGAACGCGACGCAACCGACTCCAATCCAGTTTCGCATGGGACGCTCACCAGCAAGCAGCGCGCCACTCGCTTTGGCACAACTTGGCACCCGAGTCCCGATCAAGTTCGGGGAAAACAAAGCGAAGTCGATCACTTGGGCTTTGGTGCCTCCCCCCAGGCATGCTCGGGCTCGTGCTCGCCGTGCTCGGGCGATCAGCGCTGAGGCAATCAGCGAGCGTCGTCGACGCCCTGCGCGCGCATCGGTAGTCGCCGATGCGCGGCCGGCGATTCAGCCGCGGGTCGCCGAAAACAGCTCGTTCACGAACTCCGTCAGCAGCCGCTCGCGGAACGCTGGCGAGAGCTGCGAGAGGATCTCGTTGATCTCGGCAGAGCGCTTCGGCAACCCGACGCCGGCGATCCCGGCCATCCCCAACCTCTGGGAGAACATCTCGGGCGTGAGCGTGTTCGGGTCGACCTCGCGGAACGCGGCACCGACGCTCTCTCCGACGTCGCTCTTCGGGAGCTCCTTCACGCGCGCGACGGCCGCCGCGAGGTCGCGCAAGAAGTCGGGCACCCGGGGCACGTTGGAGAGCTGGAGCGACAAGTGGAAGTTCGACGGGCCACCGGAGAAGCCGAGCTGGGGCTGGATGTACCAACCGCGCTCCTTCATTTCGTCGGCGAGCGCGAACACGCTGAGTCGATCGGAAGCGCACGCGATGAGCGTCATGTCCGGCTCTCCCAGGATCCGAAGCTCCGGGATTGCGCGGATGCCGGCGACCAGCTGACGCGCACCGTCGATCATGCGCCGGGTCATGTCCAGGTAGCCCGACTCGCCCACGAAGTTCATGACCGCCCAGGCAGCTGCCAGCGGGCCGCCGCTCTTGGTGCTCTGGACGGTGGTGTTCACCATCGTGTAGCCCGTCCAACTCGAACACGCGAAGATCATGTGCCGGCGCAGCGACTTGTCTCGGAACAGGACCACGCTGGCACCCTTGGGACAGAACGCGTACTTGTGGAGGTCCATCGACATGCTCGTGACGCCAGGCACCGAGAAGTCGAACTCGGGCACCGGTTCCGAGAGCTTCCGCAGGTAGCCCAGCACGAAGCCGCCGATGCAACCGTCGACGTGGAACGGAACGCCGTGCTCGAGGGCGAGCGCGCCGAGCTCGCGGATGGGGTCCACCACTCCGTGGGCGTACGACGCGGCCGATCCGACGATGAGCGCCGTGTTCGGCCCCACCGCCGCCCGCATCTTGTCGACGTCGGCGCGAAAGCTGATCGGGTCCACGTCCACCACGCGCGCCGCGACGCCCAGGTAGTGCGCGGCCTTGTGGAACGCGGCGTGGGCGGTGATGGGCAACACCATTTCGGGAAGCTTGCCGGGGTGCTGGGAGAGAAATGCGTCCCGCGCCGCCTTCACAGCCAGCACGATGCTCTCGGTGCCGCCGCTCGTGAAATTGCCCTGGGCCCCTTCGGGAGCGCGCAGGTGATCGAGCGCCATGCCGACGACTTCGTTCTCGAGGCGGAGCAGGCTCGGATAGATGGTCGGGTCGAGGGCGTTCTCGGAGAGGAACGCCATGTAGGCGCGTTTGCCGACGGCTTCGATCTCCTTGCCGCCGTCGAACACGTAGCCCCAGGTGCGACCGCTCCGCCAATCGGTGTCGCCGGCACGGTAGCGCTCCAGGGTTTCGAACACGTTCGTCTCGCTCAGTCCTCGCTCGGGGATTCTCATGGTCGTTCCTCAGGGCATCGGCACGTCGGCCAGGGCGAACTCGACACCGAATCGACGGGGGCGGTAGCGGCGCGTCAAGCCTCGTTCGGCCGCGGCGCGCACGTATTCGTCTCCGTATCGGGCCTTCCGGTAGTCGGCGCAGGCATCGCTGCGTCGTCCGAGGACGTCGCGAGCGCGGCCGCGCCAGAGATGGAACGACGCGCGCCGGTCGCCGGAAACGTGGCCGATCGCGACGGCGCGGTCGAGGGCTGCTTCGGCCGCGAGCGAATCGCCCTCGAGCAGCGCCACGAGCGCCGACACGAAGTGGTAGAGCGCTTCGCTCGGCTGGAGCTCGATGGCGCGCGCCAGATGGCGGCGGGCGCTCGCGAGGTCGCCAGCGTCGAAGTAGGCCGCGTAAGCCTCACGGTAGGCGTCGAACGCGGGCCCTGCCCGAGGTGCCAGCGCCGCTTCGCCGTCGAGCTCGGGCAGGTCGTTCCGAACGCCTTCGCTCGCGAGATCGAACGGCACGTACGACCGGTTCGCGACCGGAGCGCGCCCGGTGGCCACCCAGACCACACCGTCCGCAGGCCGGAACACCACCGAAGCCACGGTCAAGAGCATCGAGATGGCGGTTTCGAATCGGCAGCCGTCGGAGCCGGTGTCGCCGAGAATGCGCGCGATGGTGCGTTCGTCGATCTGGCCGCGCGCAGAACTGAGCAGGGCGTCGGTGCGGCGGAGTCTCGCCAAGTTGTTGCGCCAGTGCGACGGGTAGAGGTGGCGCTCGGTGCGCCCCAGCTCCGCGTCCCAGAACACGTTCGAATACGCGACCGTACCCTCGGTCTCGACGCGGAACGCCCGCCCCTTCGGCGTGACCTCGTAGACCAAGGTCGCGCGCTCCCGGCCCGACGCGACCACGTAGGTCCAGCAGCCGTTCGGTACGTCCGCATCGAGGATCCGCCGCGCGTCGTCCAGGTTCTTGGCGTGCCGCATCACGCTGTCACCAGTGACTCCGATGGGCACGCCGCCGAGCTTCATGGCATCGCTCACCATGTGCTGGTGCACGACCAGACTGAGCCCTGCGGCGTTCATCGCCGTGATGCCACCGAACAGGACGCCGGCCGCCGAAATCGAGACGTACGGCTGCCCGTCGCTTGGACGGTGGAACACCACCGCTTGCTCGGTGTCCCAGGCCCCCACGCCCTGGTAGTCGAACTTGCGTCCGTGGAGCAGGCCACCGTCACGCGTCGCGTCTCCCCACGCGACGGCGCTGGTGCAACCCAGGAGCGGAATGCCCGAGCGCGGAGCGAGGCGAGGACTCCGCAGCGCGAGCGCGCAGGCGATCACCCACAGGTACGTTTCGGGCATGGTGACCGCACCGAGGAGGCGCTGGCGGCGGAGCCCCGCGCCATCCGACAAGCCGTCGAGCGCGCGGCGGACGTGTGCCGGAAAACCTTGGGCGACCAGGCGTCCGACGCTGTGGCGAAGGCCGCGCCCGATCCAGCGCCCCGCGCGTGGCCCGAGGCCCGCGGCGAGGAGACTCTCCACGTAGCGCTCGAAATACGGAATCGGCCCCGAGCCCAACGCTTCTTTCAGCAGCAGGCCGTGCTGAAAGCCCATCTCGTAGTCGTCGCCCGCCAAGCGGAGAACGTGGAGCCCGGCCCTACGCTCGTAGGCGGGTCGCGGGACGGAGGAGACGGCACGGAGACTCTCGGAAACGAGGCTAGCTTGCATGGGTCAATGGGCCTTCTTTGGTTTCGTGGTCTTGCGCGCGGCGCGCGCGGCCTCGAGCAGCCGCTCGCTCGCCCAAGCGTGAAACTCCGCGACCAGACGTCCGGCGAGCTCCACGTCGCGACGCCGAATCGCGTCGAGCAAGAGACGTTGTCCTCGCGCGGCTGCGACGGGCTCGCGCACCTGCGCGTGCAGGGGCTCGAGATCCGCCGCGATCTCTGCGTGCCAGTGAGCGAGCATGGCGTAGATGCGGTTCCGCGTGGCCCGCGCCAGAGCGTCGCCTAGCGCGTTGCTCGCGACGAACCGCGCGTGAGAGCCGGGCTCGCTCGCTTCTATGGCCTCGATGGCTCGCTCGATGGCGGCGAGGTCCGCCTCGGTGCGCCGCGCGGCGGCGAGACGCGTCATCTTCTCGTCGAGCTCGGCGCGGATCTCCAGGAACTCCGCGAGCATCTCGGGGTCGACGCGGCCGCGAGCGTCGAACAACATGGCGGAGAGCACGGCCGGGGTCACCGAACGGAGCGGATCGAGCACCGCCGTGCCGCGCTTTTTGGTCGGCCGCACCAAGCGATGCACCTCGAGCAGCTTCATGGCCTCGCGGACGACGGAACGACCTACGCCATAGCGCTCCGCCAGATCGCTCTCTCGTGGCAGGAGCGAGCCCACGGCCAGCTCGCCGGCCACGATGCTGCGCAGGAGGTCGTCAGCGACTTCGTCGGCTTTTCGCAGGGGCGGAGCCACCGGGACCTAATAAGTCAGACTTAATTATCCGTCAAGGATCAAGTCTGACTTATTCCAGGCGCTGCACAGCTCGTCGGCCATGGCGAGGGAGAGGCCCCAAAGCCGGCGTCCCTGGACCACGTGGCCGAAATCGGGTCGGAAATAGCCGACGGTTCGGGCCCACCGGGAGAGCGACTTCCGACGCGCCGCGAGCTCGGCCAACGGAAAGAAGTAGGCCGCGTGAAGCTCGGCGTTGAGCCGCGGGACGGGCCGCCCACCGACCCCATAGACGAACGGTTCGATGAAGAGCGGCCGGCCCCCGCGATGACCGAGCGCGAAGCGCCGCGACAGCGCGCCGAGCAAGCGCGCATCGCGAGCGAGGTCGAGCCCGGTTTCTTCCAGGGTTTCGCGGCGTGCCGTAGCGTCGGGACCACGATCCCCACGCGCCGCGAGGCCCCCCGGGAACGCCAGGTGACCGGACCAACGGTCGCCGGCGCGGCGGGCCCGCTCCACGATCAGGAGCTCCACGCCTCGAGGCGGCGCGGCGAGCACGAGCGCCACCTGGGCCAGCGCGAAGAAACGCGGCCGATCGCCGCGGGGCGGACCGAGCTGGCTCTGGAGGCCGACGAGCGCGTCGCCGAGTTGCATTGACGCTCGTCATGCCCTCCCGGGGGCACACGCGCAACTCTCGGCGGATGACCGCGCCGAAGCGCCGATCCCTGGCCCCCCCGGAATGGGCCGAGCGGGCACTGCCTTCGCTGCGCTCTCGCTTCTACGCGCTCCTGGCGTTGGTCGGGGTCCTTGCGCTCGCACCCTGGCTCGCGACCGAAGGGGTTCACCGGCGCGCCGACGGGTTCGCGAGTGCAATCCAGGAACAAGGCGCGCTTCGCTATCGGTTGCTGCAACTCGAAATCGAGGTGGAACGAGCCCGCACGGACCCCGCGCTCCGGGTCGCCACCGATGCGCTGTTCGAGGAGCAGACCGCCGCGCTGCTCCGTGCGAGCACACCTGCGGCGAAGAACCCCGGGGGCTGCCCGAACGACACGACCTGCGCGCGCTTCGCGCGGCACCTCCAATACTGGAAGCTCGAGCTCGCACCGAAGCTTCGGGCCGCGCTCGAGGCGAGCGCTCCGAGCCCGGCCCTCCACCCAGACGTCATGCTCGAGGTGAGCGAACTCGACCTCAGCGTGCGCCTCGCGGCCCGCGCCGTTCAGGAGCAGGCGGAGCAAGACCGATCGATCGGTGTGTGGGCGAGCGCCGCGTCGATGCTGATCGTGCTCTTGGTCGTGGCCGGCGTGTGGCAGGTCTTCGTGCGCATCCAGCGCCTTTCGGATCTGCTCCGCGCCCACGACGAACGAGGACTGGCGTCCGAGGCCCGCGGCGCCGACGAAATCGGCTCCCTCGCCGAGGCGCTGGGCGCAGGACTCGCGCTCGAACGCGATCGCCGGGAGAGCGAAGCGCGGCGCACCGAAGAGCTGGTCACGCAACAGCTGGCGACTCGCAACACGGCCGAAGCACTGGGCGCCTGGATTCGCGGGGAGAGCAGTCTGGCGGCGGCTCTCACGGAGCTGGCGCGCGCATCGAGCTACGAGCGAGCCGAGTGGTCCCTCGTGCGGCGCTCGGTCGCCGGGGCGTCGGTGAAACCGTTGGGCTTCGGCGAGACGCAACTCGGCCAACTCGAGCTCAGCGGCGTTCCGAGCGAGGGCGGCGACGAAAACGAAGTGCTGCTCGACACGCTATCCCAGGTGTTCGCCATCGCCTGCTTGGCGGAACGCTTGCTCCAACACAAGAGCGCGCAAGGCAGGATCGCGACGGCGCTCGGCGCCCTGCCGGCGCGCCCCGATGGCGCGGCGCTCGACGACGCATTGAACGCCCTGATCCGGCACGACGTCGCCGTGCTCGAGCTGATCGACGGAAGCGCGCGAGTCGAGGACGTATGGGCCATCTCCGCAGGTCGGCTCGAGCACTTGGGTGCGGTGTGTGACGGGCCTGCGCCCGCGCGAGCGCGCGCCGTGCGTTCCGGCGAAAACGACGGTTGTCCTGCGCTCCAGCAGCGTTGCCCCGGCCCGCAGCTGGCGCTGCCGCTCTCGGTCGACGAAAGGCTCGTCGGCGCGCTGTACTTCGGCCGGCGAGAAGGCGAGTTCAGCCGAGAAGAGCTGCGGACCGCCGAGGCCCTGTCTCCGGTGGTGGCGTCCGCCGTCGCGCGCATCCAGCTCGAAGCCCGCCTGCGCTTCGCCGAACAGTGGAGCGGCTTCGGCGCGTTCGGGCGGCTCTTGGCCCACGAAATCAAGAACCCCCTGAACAGCTTGGGGCTCGAGCTCTCGTTGCTCGAACGCCGCATCGGAAAGCTCGAGCTTTCTGCCGAGTCGCGGCAGCGCCTCCAATCGTCGGTGTCCGTCGTGAGAAACGAGCTCGCGCGCCTGACGGCGCTCACCAACGACTACCTCTCGCTGGGTCCGAAGTCCGAGACCCTGGAGCGCCAACCGGTCGACTTGGCGGAGATCGCGCGCGAAGTGCTGCGGACGCACGAGGCCGCGATGGAAGCGCGCCACATCTGCTGGGTGGACGAGCTGGGCGCGGGCGGAGCGTTCGTGCTCGGTCACGCCGGCAAGCTGAAGCAGCTCATGCACAACTTGATCGGCAACGCCATCGAGGCCATGGTGAACGTGGACGACCGCGTCGCCACGCTCACGCTGCGCCGCCGGAACGCCGAGTGGGAGCTCTCCGTGCGCGACAGCGGCCCGGGCGTCAGCGACCCGGTGGCCATCTTCCGCCCCGGCTTCAGCACGAAGCCCAGCGGCACCGGGATGGGCCTCGCCATCTCCCAACAGATCGCGCGTCTGCACGATGGCCGCCTCCTCGCGCGCACGCTGGCGGGCGGTGGAGCCGAGTTCACGCTCACGATCGCCGCGCACGAGCCGGCCGCAGGCCACGACGCGCTTCCGCCCTGCGCTTGAACGGGGCCGCCAGCCGGAAACGACCCGCGGCGTTGCGGCGGTCCCCCACCGGTGCTCTAAGAACCCAGAGAGGTCGCCATGCTGAGAAAAGCTGCCGAGTTCCACCGCGACTCCGTCCGTCCCAAAGCCAAGGCAAGGCCCGCGAAGAAGGCCAAACGGCCCGGCGTGGACACGTCGCTTCCGGGCGTGAGCGCCAGCGACAAGAAGCGCGGGCTCGGACACACCGAAACCCGCAACGAGTCCGCCCACGCCGATCGCAAGGCCAGCGTGAAACTCGAGGACTCGGCTACCGGTCGCGCGTCGCGCAAGTCGACCCGCGGCAGCAGCAATCGCCAGAAACCCGATTCGAACCTGAAGCGCCGGCAGACGCGTGCCACGACTTCGGCCAGCGCTCGCGCTCGTCGCGGGAAGTGAAGCGCGACAACCGCGCAATCGCCGCCGTGCTCGAGCAGATCGCCGAGCTCCTGGAGGTCCAGGCGGCCGATCCGTTCCGTGTGCGCGCCTACCGCGCGGCCGCGGAGAGCGTGCGCCAGTCCCCGCGCCCGGTCGCCGAAATCGACGAGCAAGGCGGAGCCCGCGCACTCGAAGAGCTGCCCCACGTGGGCAAGCACCTGGCGTCGCTGATTCAGGAAATCGCGCACACGGGGGGAAGCGCCACGCTGGAGCGCTTGAGAGGAGCCGTCTCGCCCGAAGACTTGTTCATGACGCTGCCGGGGATCGGCGAGAGACTCGCGTCCCGATTGCACGCGGAGCTCGGCGTGGAAACCCTCGAAGAGCTCGAGCTCGCTGCCCACGACGGGCGCCTCTCGCGCGTTTCGGGCTTCGGTGCGCGGCGAGCTCGCGCGCTCGCCGACCTCCTTTCGGTGCGACTCTCACGCTCCCCGCGGCGCGCCGCTCGCATCTTGCCGGAAGCGCCTGCACACGAGCCTCCCGCGCTCGCGCTCTTGCTCGCAATCGATCGCGAGTATCGCGAACGCGCGGAGGCCGGCACGTTGCCCACCATCGCGCCTCGCCGCATGAACCCCGAGCACGCCGCGTGGCTCCCCGTCTTTCACACCGAACGCGGGGGCTTCCACTTCACTGCCCTCTACTCCAACACCGCCCGCGCCCACGCGCTCCACAAGACGCGCGATTGGGTCATCTTGTACTACTCGCGCGACGGCGATGACGGGCAGTGCACGGTCGTCACCGAGTCCCGAGGCCCTCGGGCGGGCCAGAGGGTCGTGCGTGGACGCGAAGCAGAGCTCGGTTCGCATTCGTGAACGAGCGCGATCGACACGCGTGGAGCCTGAAAACCGGCCCCCCCACAACTTGCGGTCGCCGATGGAAAGATGGTGACCTAGATCACCGGCCGCGAACCGGCGACAGTCGAAACGTCAGGGCGAGCGCCGCCGCCGCGTGGCTCGATGCAGCGTCGCCGTGGCCGTCGAGCAGGCGGGCCGCCGAGCCGAAGCTCGAGCGACCCGCCTGGCCGGGCTCAGCCGCCGGCCATCTTGCACGGGCCAGTGAGGGCGGCGCACAAGCGACTGAGCAGGATGGTGACCGCTTGCGCTTCGCTGCGTGAGCCAAGCCCGAGAGCGACGACGGCCTCGAGGGCGGCGGCGGCCTCGCCGGCCTCGGCCCGGGCCGAGCTGAGCCGCACGCGGCGCTCGCCGCCACTCTTGGCGGCGCCTTCGCCGGTCTGCAGGCAGGCGCTCTGCAGCGCACGGCTCAGTTGGTCGCGCAGCGGGCCGTAGCCCCGCGGCAGCCGCCGCGCGATGGCGTCCCCGCGGGTGAGCGCCTCGAGCGCGATGCGGTGGGCGTCGAGCGACGTATGGGAGAAAACGGCCACGGGCTCGGCTGCGGCCGCGGCTGCGGCTGCGGGTTTCGATGACTCGGATTTCGGACGCATGAAGACCTCCTCGGGCCGCGCTCCGGCGCGGCTTCGCCGACCCCTCGCGCAAAGGCCGTGACAGCGAAGTGCCGCATCGAGCCGCACAATGACTGAGCTGGCGAGGCCTTTGCGCGGTTGAGGCGGAGCCGCGCGGAGTGCGGCGAGAGGACGTGCCCGCGGCCGAAATCCGTAGCCGAGCACCGCAGCCGCAGCCCCGCCGCGGCCGCGACCGCTCTGACCGATGCCGATGACCTCTACAAAACCGTGGCGCCCGTCATCTCCTGTCGCCGGGGATGGAACGGCGATTTAGGCTACGCCGCATGTGGCGGCAGAGCTTGGTGGTGCTCTCGGTGAGTTCACTCGTCGCTTGCGGAGGAGGCGACGACGGCGCCGCGCCGGACGAACCCAAGGGATTCGTGCGCGTGTTCCAGGACCTGCCAGGCGCTCTGATCGGCGTGTCGGGAACCAGCGAGCGAGACGTGTGGGCGGTGGGCGGCAACCCCGGGGACGGAAGTGGAGCTTTCGTGCTGCACTTCGACGGCACTCGCTGGGAGCGGCGCTCCACCGGAGAAAACGTCGACCTCTGGTGGGTGCACGCGTTCGCGGACGGACCTGCCTTCTTCGGTGGCAGCGCGGGCACGATCTTGCGCTACGAAAACGGGAGCTTCGAGAAGCTCTCGACGCCAAGCTCGGCCACGGTGTTCGGGATCTGGGGGACTTCACCGAGCGACCTCTTCGCGGTGGGCGGCGATCCCGCGAAACCCGGCAGCGCGTTCGTCTGGCGTGGTGACGGCACGTCGTTCTCGCCCGCGTCGGGTTTCCCCGACGTGCCCATCGCGAGCTGGTTCAAAGTGTGGGGGCGCGCCGCGAACGACGTGCGCTTCGTCGGCATGGATGGCGCCATCGTGCACTACGACGGCCAGGCCTTCACCGCCATTTCGTCGCCTACGAACCGCCGGCTGCTCACCTTGTTCGCAGAGCCGGGTGGGCGCTATACGGCGGTCGGGGGAGTGAGCCAAGCCGTCGTGCTGGAAAGCGACTCCGAGACGTGGACGGACGTCAGCCCGAGCTCGCCCTCTCACGCGATGATCGGGATCCGGACGCAAGGCGACGTGGGCTGGGCAGCGGGCACGGGCGCCAGCGTCATGCAGAGAGTCGACGGAGCTTGGGTCGACTCCAAGCTCCCGTTCGAAGTGTTTGCGGACTTTCACTCCGTGTGGATCGATCCGAAAGGAGGGGTGTGGATCGCCGGAGGCGACATCCTCGGCTTCCCACTCGTGAACGGCGTGCTCTTGCACGCGGGCGCCGCGATCCCGACCGGAAAGTACGACTAGGAACGTCCCGTCCGCCCACCCCCGACGCGACGGGTGGCCGCAGATTTCGGCGATTGTCCGCGGGAAACCGGCGCCGGAGCGAACCGGCGACGCGCCGAGGTGATCTGCTATCCTCCCGCCGCCTCGCCGGAGCGACCGGCGGGATCGTAGATGGGATTGGTCGAAGTGAAGAAGAAGGCAGTCGTGCTCTTCGGGCTCCTGCTCGTCTTGGCAGCACTCTTGCCATCGTGTTCGCGCGCGGCGAGCACGTTCGGGTTCGGGGGCACGAGCGAGAGTTTGATCTTTGGCAAGGCGCCCACGAAGAGTCAGGGCCTGCGCCGGGAAGAGCGGCTCACCGACAATGTCATCGCGCCACGCGGAGACTTCTGGAAGAGCGAGCTCACCACCATCTTCTCGTCGTCGGCAGCCTTCGCCGAGTGGGACCTCGGCAAACCCACGCCCGTCCAGTCCATCTACCTGGTCGGCGATGACAACGACACCTACACCGTCAGCGTCTCCGACGACGGGCAGACCTTTCGTACCTACTGGGAAGGGCGCCCCGTCGGTGGGGGCGGGCTACAGCCGCGCTTCGTCGAAGGGCTCACGGGCAGTGCGCGCTACGTACGCGTGAGCGCCCAAGGCGGCGACGGCTCGTTTTCGCTGGCCGAATTCCAGGTGTTCTCCGCCAAGCCCGACACCTGGCCGCCAAAGCCCGTGGTGAAGGATTCGATCCCACCCGACGAGGTGTTCCGCAACAAGATCCTCTCGTTCGGCCTGGCTCTCGCGCTGGTGGTGCTCCTCACCTGGAACGGTGCACCGATCTGGTGGACGCTGCTGGCGCTGGCCGTACCCATCGCCGCCGGCTTCGACGCGTGGCGGGCTCTTTCTCTCGCATGGCCGCCCAGCACGCGCGAGGTAGCGCTCGTGCGCGGCGTGGTCGCCGCGGTGGGCGCGCTCACGGTGCTCCGAGAGGTCTTCGCTCCGGCGAAGCTCCGCGCCCATCGCAAGGTCACCGTGGGCGTCTATGCCACGTGCGCCGCGCTGGCCATCGGTGCGTTCTACAATCTCGGCCATCCGCAGTTCTACGACTACAAGAACGGGCGCCCGGGGTTCGTGCACAACTTCGACATGCGCGTGTACTTCCCCATAGCGAAGTACTTCAAGGAGCTGCGTTTCGACGGGCTCTATCTCGGGAGCGTGGCCGCCTACGTGGACGACGACCCGAGCGTCACGCTGGACTCGCTGCGCGGACAGCAGCTGCGCAGTCTGCGCACGCATCGCATGGTCAGCGTGGGCGAATCCATGGCGGACATCCAAGAGGTGAAGAGCCGCTTTTCGCCGGCGCGCTGGGAGGACTTCAAGCGCGACATGCGCTACTTCCGCGAAAACATGGGGGTGCGCGACTACCTCGGGAGCATGAGCGATCACGGCGGAAACGCCACGCCGGTGTGGTTCTTGTTCGGTCACGCGCTCTTCCGCAACGCGTGGGCATCGAACCAGACGCTCACCATCACGGCGATGCTGGATCCGATACTCCTGGCCATCGCGCTGGCGATGATATGGCGGGCCTTCGGCATCCGAACCGCCTTGGTGTCCGCCATCGTGTTCGGGGCGAACGACTTCTACATGTTCGGCACGTGCTGGGCCGGCGCAACCTTACGCCACGACTGGCTCGCCTACCTCGCCATGGGGATCGCCGCGCTGAAGCTCCGGCGTTTCGGACTTGCGGGTGGCCTCTTGATGCTGTCGGGGCTCATACGCGCCTTCCCATTCTTCGCGTTGGTGGGCGCCGCGCTGCCCGGGATCTGGTGGCTCATCGACCACGTCCGAGAGCACAAGCGGCTGCCGTCGTGGAGCAAGATCCGCGAGGAGCAGGCGCCACTATTGCGGGTGATCGCCGGGGCGGCCATCACCGGTGCGGTGCTGTTCCTCGCAGCCTCTCTGCTCTTCGGCTTCCGTTCCTGGCCCGAGTGGCTGCACAAGGTAGGGATGCTGCACCGCGACCCCCACGTGAACCACGTGAGCCTGCGCGCCCTGATCGCGGGTCCGGACGGGATCCACAACCGCGTGCTCGCGGCTCGCACGAACCTGTTCGCGGCCGGCATCGCGGTCTTCGCACTGATGGTCGCGCTCGGGGCGCGCAAGAAGAGCCTGGCCTTCTCCGCGACGCTCGGCACGCTGCTCATCCCCATCGTGTTCCATCCCGCGAACTACTACATCCACTTCATCTTCGTGCTGCCCATGCTCGCCACCGAGCTCCTCGACACGAAGCGTGGTGGCGAGCTCTGGCCGATGAAACCGGCAGACGCGGGTCTCTGGATGACCTTGCTGCTCTTGTGCGCTGCCGAATACGGCGTTGCCATCGAGAAGGACCTGGGGCTCCACTTCTATCTTTCGAGTGCGTTGATCGTGGTCGCAACCGCGGCGCTGCTCGTGATCACGTTGGTTCGTGACTTCGGGCTCGGCCAGCAACTCGTCCCCGTGCCGGTCCCGGCCGGCGGACTCGCCGAGGAGTCCTTGCCACCCGCGGGCGGAGACGAGAAGCCGAGCGAGGAGGCGCCCATCGCGGCCGCGACGAGCGAGAACGGCGGCGAGACCAGCGCTCCGGCCGAGTCTCCGGAAGGCGATGGGACCGGCCAGTCCGACTCGACGGACTCCGAGGAAGCACCTGCCGCCGACTCCAAGTGAACGACGCGCGAAACGCCTGCGCGGGCTCCGACCGAGAGCGCCCTAGGGCGCACCACCGCCTGGCCCGTCCTCGGACCGGCGTGTTAGCCTTCGGGAGTCGAGTCTGACGGTCTTGGCTTGCCTATGAAGGAGTCCGAAGGCATCCCCCTGGGTACGGTGGTGGCGGGGCGCTACCGGACCCAGCGCCGGCTGGGAGAAGGTGGGATGGGCTCGGTGTATGCCGTCGAGCACGTGCACACCGGTCAGGAGTTGGCACTCAAGGTCCTGAATCCGAAGATGGTCGCAGACCAAATCGCGCTCGAGCGCTTCCGGCGAGAAGCGCGGGCGCCAGCGCGGATCCAGAGCGATCACGTGGTGCAAGTCACCGACGCCGACGTCGCGCCCGAGCTCGGAGGCATCCCGTTCCTCGTGATGGAGCTCTTGCGGGGGCACAGCTTCGATCAGCTTCTCACCGAGCCGCTGTCCCAAAGCGACGCCATCCTCTACCTCTCGCAAATGGCGCGAGCGCTCGACAAGGCCCACGGCCTCGGCATCGTGCACCGGGACATCAAGCCCGAGAATCTGTTCCTGACCCGGCGCGAAGACGGGACCCCGTGTGTGAAGCTGCTGGACTTCGGCATCGCCAAGTTGACCCAGGGCTCCGAGAGCGTGGCGTCGAAGACGGCTACCGGCGCGATCTTCGGGACTCCGCTCTACATGGCGCCGGAGCAGATCCTCGGGCAGCCCGAGAAGATCTGTCCGCAGACCGACATTTGGGCGCTCGGGATCATCGCCCATCGCATGCTGAACGGCAGCGAGCCATGGACGGCCGAAACGCTGCCGCACCTCGTGGCGCAGATCGCCTATGAACCGCTGCCAGTTCCGAGTCAGCGAGGTTCGACCCTCGGCGCCGAATACGACGCCTGGTTCGCGCGCTGTTGTGCCCGCGCCCCCGAAGACCGCTTTCGCACGGCGTCGGAGGCGGTGACGGAGCTCGCGCGCGCCCTCGGCCAAGACAACGTCTTGTCCAGCTCCGGCGCGGATCTTTCGATCCCGCCCTCCAAACTGAGCTCGAGCCGCTCGACGGGGCGCGAGGCGTTCGCCGCCACCGCGGCGGCACCGAGCGCATCAGCCGCTCTGGGCTCGGACACGCTGAGCGCGCAAGTCACCACCCGCAAGTCACCGGGCAAGGTCGTGGTGATGGCGGCAGGCGCCGGCATCGCCCTCCTGCTCGCAGTCGGGGTCTGGCTCGCGCTGCGCACTCCGACCGCCAAGAGCGAGCCACAGACGCCGGCGGCGCTCGGGACGCCCTCGCCCACGACCGGTTCGACCGAGACGGCTCCGCGCCCCAGCGTGAACGTCGTGGCGCTCCCCGCCGAGACCGAGTCGAGCGTAGTGACCGCGCCGCCCGCGCCGTCGACCCAACCCACGCCCAAGGCGAGCGGATCGAAGACGCCGGGCGGGAAGACTCCTCCCAAGACGAACGGTACCCCCGACCCGCTGGACATGGGACGCAAATGACTGGAACGAAACGGGCGCGTGCGGCCCTCCCCGCCTCTTGGCTCGTCGTGGCAACGCTCGGGCTCGCGAGCGCGCCGGCCTCCGCTGAGGGCGACGCGGCCGCGGCCGAGCAGCTCTACAAGGAGGCCAAGGCGCTGGCCAAGGCGGGCAACTACGCCGAAGCCTGTCCCAAGTTCGACGCGAGCTACAAGCTCGACAAAGGGCTCGGCACGCTCGTGAACCTCGCCGACTGCAACGAACGTGTCGGAAAAACTGCCACGGCTTGGGCGCAGTGGAACGAGGCTGCGGATCTCGCCCGTCGCGAGAAGGACAAGCGCGAGAAGTTCGCCGCAGAGCGCCGCGACAAACTCGAACCGAAGCTCGCGAAGCTGAAAGTCGAGGTCGCAAACCCCGTCGCGTCGCTCGCGGTGTATCGCGCGGACTCCAAGCTCGAACCTGCGAGTTTCGGCGTCGCCCTCGCCGTCGACCCTGGCGAGGTCGCGGTGAGCGTACGCAGAGGCGACAAGATCCTGAAGACCGAAACCGTCTCCGCCAAAGAGGCTTCGACGAGCAGCGTGAGCTTCGATCTGGCCGCCATCGACAAGGAGTTCCCCGAAGAAAAGGCGTCGCCCGCGCCGACGGTGGCACCCACGGCGACGCCGACGGCGAGCGCGCCGCCGCCCCCGCCGCCCCCGCCGCCCTCCAGCTCGCAGAAGACCATCGGTTGGGTGGTCGGCGGCGTGGGAGTAGCCGCTCTGCTCACGGCCGGCGCCCTCGAAGTGGTCGCGGCCAGCAAGAAGTCCAAGGCGGACGAGCCCGACCAGTGCTTGAACGGGTACTGCAGCCCGAATGGCATCGAAACGGTCGACAGCGCCAAGCGCTACGCCACCATCGGACAATGGGTCGGGGTCGGCGGAGTCTTGTTCACGGCGGTGGGCGCCACCTTGATCTTGACCGCGCCTTCCTCGGCGGAGTCACCCGCGAAAGCGGGCCTCTCCCGCGGACGGCTGCGAGCGGGCGTTTCGCCCTACGTGGCGCCGACCGGCGGTGGGCTCGTGCTGCACGGAGCCTTGTGATGTCCCGTCCGCTGCTTCGGGCGCACACGTTCGTCGCTCTGGCGTGCTCCGCGTTCGGCTGCGCGAGCGTGCTCGGCATCGAGGACGATCCGAAGGACGTGGTCTCCGCGCTTTGCGTCTGCGACCAGGCCACCAGCCTGCTCGGCACTTCGTGCGAGAGCTTCTTGAACCACCGCCTGAAGACGGCGACACCCGTCGCGCGCGCCAACTGGATGAAGAAGTACGACAGCGACTGCAACGGCGGATGTGACTGTTTCGACGCCCTCTTTCACACGCCACCGACCTGCACGACCAAGGACGACTGCGCGCTCCCGGCTTGTGCCGATTGTTGCACGACCTCGAGCGGTTCGAATTTGTGTGGATGAGCCATGCCTGCCCCAAGCGACCTCCGCCCGCGGCTCCGTCAGAGACTCGCGCTGACGCTCTTGCTCTGCTCGTTCCTGTCCAGCGTCGCCAGCTGTAGCTCGCTCTTCGGCCTGGACGACTACACGGATTCGGCGGGCGAGCTCTGCGACCTGCTCGAAAAGTGCTACGACTTCCAGAGCTGCGCGACCCACGTGGAGCCGAAGCTCGACGCAGCCAGCTCGAGTGTGCGCAGCGAGTGGCTCTCCGCCGTTTCCTCCAAGGCGTGCCTGACGAGCTGCTCCAAGAGCCGCAAGTGTCTGAACATCGCGCCGGTGTGCAAACCGGTGCCATCCCCCTGCACGCGCAAGGAGGAGTGCTGCGATTTCTTGAGCGGAAGCGCCACCTGCAAAGACTCGAAGTGCTGCAAACCCGATGGACTCCCGGACGCCGACGGAACCCTGTGCTGCTCCGGCGTCGAGAAGTTTCGCAACGGGTCCTGCGGTGGACAGGCCTGCCGGACCTCGGGCAACCCCTGCAACGACAACCTCGACTGCTGCAGCGGCAACTGCGCGGGCAACCTTTGCTCGGAGGAGATCTGTCTGGATCTCGGCGTGCCTTGCTCCCCGGGCGACACCTGTTGCGCCGGCGCCGAGTGCATCGGCGGCGTGTGTGGATTCCCAGCCGAGTGCCGGCCGCTCCACAAGCCGTGCCGCGTCGGCGCCACCGCCGGCCAGGAGGGTGCGTGCTGCGAGAATCTGGATTGCACGAGCAGCCCCGTGGCGCTCGGCACCGACGACGATGGCGTCTGCCAGGACCCGGGCAATCTGTGTTTGGTCGAGGGCACCCCGTGTACGCCGGCGGACAAGTGCTGCGAGAGCCTCGCCTGCGACAACATCACCGGCGTGTGCCGCCCGCCCTGCATCGCCGTCGACCAACTGTGTGGCAACTCCGGCGACTGCTGCAGCGGCGTCTGCGGAGCCACGGGCGCGTGCGAGTGCTCGGAGCTCTACTGCACGACGCAGGCGGACTGCTGCGGCGGCATCTGCATCGGGGGCCTGTGCACGGGCACCTGTGCGCCGACGGCCTGCCACGACGTGTGCGTGCCGGGCTCGCCCCTCGATGGCTCCGGCGCGAGCAGCTGCGGCACAGCGGCCCAGCAGGCTTGCGTGCAGCAGGTGTGCAAGGCGGACGAGTTCTGTTGCTGCAACGCCTGGGACCTGTCGTGCGCGACGGCCGCCGTGGCGTTGTGTGGCAAGGCGATCTGCAGCCTGTGACCCGCGTGTCGGCGCCTATCCCACCCGACGAAGCTTGCGGGTCCAGAGCTCGCTTGGCACAGCTGTGCCAAGGGTACATCGTAGTTTCCCCGCGCATTTCGAGGGTACGGGGCGCCCGCCCGCCGGCACGGCGCGTGCTAGTTTTGGAGGCGTGGTGAAGTCGACCTCCTCCATCGGCAGAACTCCGCTCCTGCTCGTCGGCCTCCTCGCCTGCGCCCCTGCGTGCAGCTCCCAGGCGGACAGCGGAGCGGGGGACTCGAACGGCGGGACTGGCAACGTCCCAGCGGAAATGGGCGGCGCGGGGAACGGCGGTGGCGGAAAGGGCGGCGTGGACTACAACGGGACAGCCCCCCCGAGCGAGCCGAACCGTCCCATCACCCACGACGCGGCCGCAGGCGCCCCTCCCGGCAACTCCGCGGCGCTCTGCGGTTCGACACCGGACATGAGCCGAGGTCGCTTCGACGCGAGCCCCGCGGACACCGGAAGCATGGCCGTCGCCACGCGCAGCCGGGAAGCGCTGCAGGCTGGCCAAATCCCGGCCCCCGCCGGGATCCGTACGAACGACTTCTTGAACTACTACGCGCGGTCGAGTGCGCCCAAGGTGCCCGACAACACGCTGGTCACCAAGATCGAGTTTTCCAAACGACAGCTCGGTCAGACCGAGATCCCGGGCCAGTACGATCTCTTCGTCGGGGTTTGGGCCGGAGCCGTGTCGCCGCGACCGCGCACGTCGCTGACGTTGGTGGTGGACACGTCGACTTCCATGGCCACCGCAGGGCTCGAGCGGGCCCAGGCCGTGCTCGCCGCGCTGGGCAACGGACTCGAGGTCGGTGATCACGTCACGTTGCTCACGAACGATCCGGGAGTACCTGCCAGGGAGCTCGACTTGGTCGATCCGCCGAGTGAGCTCGGCACGTTGGCAGCGAACCTCACGCCCGGAAGCGAAGACGCCGTCGTCGACCGGCTGCCGGCTGCGTACGAGCGCGCTCACGCGTTCCACCAACCCGGCTCGTGGAGTCGCGTAGTCGTCATCAGCGACGGCGAGGGCAACGCGGACAGCCTGACGCTCTCGCTGATCGAAGGGGAGGCCGCATCGGGGTACTTGCTGACGGCAGTCGGCGTGCACACTGACGCCGAGTACGGCGACGGCACTCTGTTCCGCCTGGCGCGCGTCGGGCGCGGCCGCTACCTGTACGTCGACGGGCAATCGACGGCCGACGAGCTCTTCGACGCCCGCTTCGACGAGATGTTCGGCGTCGTGCGCGACGACCTGAAGATCCACGTCGAGCTCCCCTGGTTCCTGACGAGCCTCGAGGAAGAGCTCGTGGCGCAGGACGGCGCCTATTCGCCTTCGCTCGCGCCCAACGGAAGTGCGCGCTTCGTCTTCCGCGTAGGCGGGTGCAGCGCCGGGGTCGCCGAAGGCGACACGACCTCGAACATCGTGCTGACCGTGAACTCGGTTTCTCCGGCGGGCGACCCGCTGACCGAGCAGACGACGGCGCTCCTCACCGACCTGTTCGCCGCAAACCCGGTGGAGCGCGACCAGATGCTCGCCACCGACGCTTTCATCTCGGCCCTGAAGAACCCGGTGGCGAGCCGCTTTCAGGAAGCGGAAGACCGGCTCAAACCCCTGAGCGGACCGGCCTTCCTGGAAATGAAAGAGCTCCTGGCCAAGCATCCCAAGCACTAGTCATACGAGGAGAAGAGCATGCAGCGTCGAGCCCGCTTCTGCTTCGCAATCACGCTGCTCACGCTCGGCTACGGGTGTGCTGGTTCGGGCTCGCCCAGCTCTGGGTCAGCGGACAAGGCAACCGGCGGTAGCGGGCCCGGAGGAGCGGTCGGCGGCGCCGGGGGCAGCGGTGCCGTTTCGGCCTTCCCGACGCAGAACTCGGCCCCGCCGAGCGAGCCGACGCGCCCCCTCGACTCCGTTCTCGTCGATGTCGGCGGAGTCAACGTCGCACAGTGCGCCGGATTCGACTCGACCGCGCCGAGCATGCTGTCCTCTTCCCCCGCCAATGCCCACGGGATGGCGTCGCCAGCGCGGGCGCGGGAGGCACTGCAACAGCAGAAGGCTCCCCTGCCCGCGACGATCCGCAGCGAAGACTTCTTGAACTACTACCTCGGGAAAGGGAGCTCCACCGGCCTCGCCCCGGGAGAAATAAAAATCAGCGCGGCCACGTCGCCGGTCAAGCTCGGTGACTATACGCTGCCCAACCAATACGACCTCTTCGTCGCCATCGAGGCCGGCCCCTCTGTCTCCCCGCGACCGCCCGTCGCGCTGACCCTCGTCGTCGATACGACGCCATCGATGGCGGGTGAATCGCTCGAACGCGCGCGGGCGGGGGTTCGCGCGCTCGGGAAGGCCCTCGGCGCAGGCGACCACCTGACCGTCGTGACCTCCGATCCGGCGCTCGCTCCGAAGCACCTCGACATCCAAGATCCGGCCGTCGACTTGCTCGGGCTAGGCGACGACATCGTGCCCCAGGCGAGTGAGGCCGGCCTTCGCACCGCGGTGGAAACCGCCCTCGCCCAAGCTCAGGGCGTCTTCCAGGCCGGCGGCTCCAACGCCCTCGTCATCTTGAGCGACGGCGAGGGGGACGAGACCGGGGTTGGCCTCGAACAAGTCGAGGCAGCGGTCGCCCAGGGTGTCCGTGTCCACACCGTGGGGGTGAACGGAGCGTTCGGCGAAACCATGCTCTATCGCGTGGCGCGGGCAGGACGCGGCTCGTACGTCCACCTGGACGAGCAAAAGGAAGCGGACGTGATGTTGCACGGGCGCTTCGATCAGCTCTTCACGGTGCTGGCCGAAGGCGTGCGGCTCGAGGTCGAGCTGCCCTGGCTGTATCAGCTGATCGAAGAAACGCATCCCTCGAGCGCCATGAACGACGTCGTCGCTCAGGACCTGTCTCCTGGCGCAGTGATCCCGTTCCTGTTCCGCATCCGCTCGTGTGAGGTGGCGTTCTCGGCGAGCGGACCGTTGCCCGTCACGTTCAGCGCCGTCGGCAAGCAGAAGGCCGGCGCGGAAGAGACTCTGGCCACGCTCTCCCTCAAGGCCTCGGCACTCAAAGCCCAGACCTCGCAGGAAGTGCAGTCGATGCTTGCCACCCTCGCCTACGCTTCCGCGCTCAAGGGGCCGACGGCGGATCGGTTCAAGCTGGCCCGAGGCCTGCTCGGGGCCTTGCCGCAGAGCTGGCCCACCGACGAGATGTCGCAGCTCTTGGAGCTGCATCCCAACGCCCCGCCGCTGCCGTGAGTTGGCGCGCTGCGCGCGCGCACTCGTTGCGAGACCATTCAGCGGAGCGACAAGGCACGCAGGCGCAGAACCTTGCCCGGCCGGGGCGGCACGGGCGGTAGCGCGAGCACCAGCGCCTCGATGCGCGGCAATGCGCGTAGCACCCGCGATTCGACGTGTAGCTCGGAGAAGCGTCCAGGGAACGCCAACACGACCACGTAGATGCCGGCGAAGCCCCGCGCGAAGACTCCGCCCAGATCGTCCATCTTCGCAACGCGCAGGCCCCGCCCGGTCGTCGCGCGGAAGGCGTGGTGAACGGCGGCCAGCGAGGACATGACGGACAGCTCCCGCGCCCGCGCTTCCCCATCGAGCGTGGCGAGCCATGCGAGCGCCTCCCTGTGTTCGGGCTCGCTGGCAATCGTCGAGTCCGCGTCGAGCGAATGCGCGTCGAAGCCGTCGCTCCTGGCCAGCTCGGCGAGCAGCGTTCGCCATTCGTCTTCGTCCCGAGAGCGAGCCGCGTTCGCTCGCCGGCCGTCGCCCCACGAGAGCGGCGACTTGTCGTCTACGACCAGGGCAGCGAGTGCCCCCACACTCTCGGCGAGTGCTCCCAAAGCGAGATCGAGGCGGCGGCCGAGATCGACCTCTCCGCGCACGGGGGTCGCCACCTCGACACTCCGAAAAGGTTCGAGCAACGATGCGAGGCGAGCCTCGACCGCGCCCGGATCGGACGGGGCCTCTTCGTACACGACCACCACGCGATAGCCGTTCGGATGCAGGGCGTGGACGAGCCGCGGATCGGTCGGTGGGTTGCCGCCGATCTCGATACGCGCGTCGACCGCCCCGAGCTCACGCCGAACGACCTCGAGCAGGCGCAGGAGTGGGCTCACCGGCACAGGGTAGCGCCGAATCCAGCTGAAAATTCCGGCGGTTCGCAAAGCAGCGGACTTTGCGCTTGCGGGCCCCCATCTCAGGGGTATTATCAGTCGCATGATAAAAAACTATCGACGCCTGACAGCACGGGGAGGCGCCTCGCTCGCAGTCCTCGGCGTGCTCGGGGCGACGCTCGGCTGCGCCCCCGCTTCGGCGGATGCCGAGGAGAGCTACCAAGGCGTCGTCGAGTTCGACGAGAGGGTGCTCGGGTTCGAGCTCGGCGGGCGCGTGCAGAAGGTCTCGGTGGAGCGTGGGGACAGCGTCGCGGAGCGAGGTGAGCTCGCCGCGCTCGACTCGCGCATGGAGAAGACCGCGGAGGAAGCCCGGGAAGCGGAGGCGAGCTCCGCCAAAGCGCAGGTCGCGCTGCTCAAGGCGGGCCCGAAGCGCGAAGACATCCGAGCGCTCGAGGCCCGAGTGCGCGCGGTGAAGACCACCGAAGCGCTGCTCACCAAGAACTTGAACCGTGAGCGCGAGCTGGAGAAGAAGGGAGTGAGCACCCGCGCACAGGTCGACGAGATCGAGACCAAGCTGAACGCGACCATCGCCGATCGCGAGTCTCTCGAAGAGTCGCTCCGCTCGCTGCGACGCGGCGCGCGCTCGCAGGAGATCCGTGGCGCCGAATCCAAAGCCGAGGCGCTCGACAAGGCACTCAGCATGCAAGCCGAACGCGTGGATCGCCATCTGCTCAAAGCCCCCAAAGCAGGCATCGTACTCGACGTCCACGTGGAGACGGGCGAGGTCGTGGCTCCCGGCGCGCCGGTCGTCACTCTGGGGGACACGACGCATCCCATCGCCGACGTCTTCGTTCCCATCGGCAAGCTGGACGGGATCCGCGTCGGGAGCGTGGCCAGTGTGCGAGTCGACTCGACCGACCGCGCTTTCCCCGCAAAAGTCGAGCACGTGGCGCGGAACACCGAATTCACGCCCCGCTACCTCTTCAGCGAGCGCGAACGGCCTTCCCTGGTCGTGCGCGTGCGCCTGCGCATCGAGGATCCGGAACAACGCCTCCACGCGGGCGTGCCGGCCTTCGCCAAGATCGAACGAACCCACTGAGGTGCCGCGATGGAGAAGGAACCCATCATTTTCACGCAGCACCTGTCGCGCCACTTCGGGCAACTGGTCGCGGTCAAAGACCTGAATCTCACGGTGGAGCCCGGCGAGATTTTCGGTGTCCTGGGTCCGAACGGCGCCGGCAAGAGCACCACCATCCGCATGCTGTGCGGGATCTTGGATCCGACCGGCGGCACGGGCCGGGTCGTCGGCCTCGACATTCGGCGGGAGGCCGAGCGCATCAAGGAGCGCATCGGGTACATGACCCAGCGCTTCAGCCTGTACGAGGACCTGAGCGTGGAGGAGAACCTGTCTTTCTACGCAGGCATCTACGGCGTGCCGCTCCGCAGGCGGCGCGATCGCATCGAAGAGGTGCTGCGCGCCACGGGGCTCTCGAGTCGCAAGAGGCAGATCGCTGGAACGCTCTCGGGAGGCTGGAAACAGCGCGTGGCCTTGGCCAGCGCCACGATCCACCAACCGCCGCTCCTCTTCCTCGACGAACCCACGGCAGGCGTGGACCCAGTGAGCCGCCGCGAGTTCTGGGAGCAGATCCATCGCATCGCCCACGAAGGCACCACGGTGCTCCTCACCACTCACTACATGGATGAAGCCGAGCGCTGTCACCGCCTCGCGTTCATCTTCGGCGGCGAGGTCTTGGACACGGGTACGCCCGAGGCGGTCGTGGAGCGCCGTGGGCTCGCGGTGGCCGAGTTCGAGGTCGATCGAGCCACGGTCGCCGCCGCTGCGCTCCGCGAACACCCCGACGTCGACGAGGTGGCGCACTACGGTCACCTCTTGCGCGTGGCCACCAAGAACCGCGTCGATCCCATCGAACTCGCCGAGCAAGTGCTCGGGGCGTTGAGCCTTCCGATCCTGCGCAGCCGTCAAGCGCGCGTGACGGTGGAAGACGCATTCGTCAGCATGGTGCGCCACGAAGGTAAACCCGACGCGAGGAGCGCAGCGTGAACCTTCGCCCCTGGGTCATCGCACGCAAGGAGCTGCTCCAGCTCCGCCGCGACCGCCTGACGGTCGCGATGATGCTGTTCCTGCCGGTGATGCAGCTCCTGCTCTTCGGCTATGCGATCAACACGGACGTCCGCCACATCCCGACCATCGTCTACGATCAGGATCAGTCGCGGGCCTCCCGCGACCTGGCCCAGAGCCTGCGCGCCACCGGCTTCTACGATCTGATGGGAGAAGCGCGGAACTACCAGGAGATCGAGCACGCCCTCCGAGCGGGCCGAGCGCGGGTCGCACTGGTGATCCCACCGCGCTACGCCAGCGATCTCACGCGCGGCCGGCACACCGAAGTGCAGCTCGTGATCGACGGCTCCGATCCGCAGACGGTCGCGAGCGCCACCAATACGGCCGCGTCGCTGGTCGCCGCGCGCTCGAGCCAGCTCATGGTGCTGCGACTCGCGCGCCAGGGCGCGAGTGCACCCGTCGTGCCCATCGAGCTCGAGCCGAACACTTGGTACAACCCCGACCTTCGCACGGCGGTGTACATCGTGCCCGGCCTCGTGGGCGTGATCTTGACCATGACCATGGTCATGCTCACCGCCATGGCCATCGCGCGGGAACGCGAACGCGGCACGCTGGAGCAGCTGATCGTCTCCCCGGTGAAGAAGCTCGAGCTCGTGGTGGGGAAGATCGTCCCTTACATCGCCATCGGCTACGTCCAGATGACGCTGATCCTCGCCGCGGGGCGCCTCGTCTTCGACGTGCCACTCGTCGGCTCGGTGGCCATGCTCTACGCCCTCGCCTTCGTGTTCATCGCCGCGAACCTCGCGCTCGGCCTGTTCTTCTCGACTCTCGCCAAGACCCAGCAGCAGGCCATGCAGATGTCGTTCTTCTTCATGTTGCCGAACATCCTGCTCTCCGGGTTCATGTTCCCCTTCGAGGCCATGCCGAAGCCCGCACAATGGCTCTCGCAGGCCCTGCCGCTCACTCACTTCCTGCGCATCGTGCGCGGCATCACGCTGCGCGGCGCGAATTTCCAGGATCTCGCCTCCGAGCTCGTCGCCATGAGCTTCATCCTCGTCATCCTCGTGACCGTGGCGTCGGTCCGATTCACCAAGAAGCTCGCCTGAGTCATGGCCCGCCCTCGCAGCGACATCGAGCCTCGGATCGTGCACGCCGCTCGGCGCCGGTTCCTCGAGGACGGCGTGGACGGCGCATCTCTGCGCAACATCGCCCGCGACGCCGGCACCAACATCGGAATGATCTACTACTACTTCCCCACGAAGGACGATCTCTTCCTGGCCGTGGTGGAGGAGATCTACGAGAAGGTACTGCTGGATCTCGAGACGGCGTTGGCGGCAGCGGAACCCTTCGAAGCGCGCGTGGCGGCCGTCTATCGCAGGGCTGGCAGCCTCACCGACGACGAGGTCGATGTATTTCGCCTGGTCGTGCGTGAAGCAATGGTGTCTTCGTCGCGTCTCGATCGTCTCGTCGAACGCTTCAAGCGCGGCCACATCGCGCTGATGCTGAGGGCCGTCGCCGAGGGCATGGCGAACGGCGAGGTCGACACCCGCTTGCACCCCGTGATCGCCACGCTCTCCACCTTCGCTCTCGGCATCGCACCTCAGATGATCCGACGCGTCGCCGGCGGACGCATGGATTGGCTCGACCTGCCCGAGGGCAAGGCGTTCGCCGAACAACTCGTGCACGTCCTCTTCCGGGGCATCACCCCACGCCCCACCGAGCCGAGCTCGGAGGAGACCTCCCGATGAATCGCCACCTTCGTTTTCCCGTCGCCCTCCTCGCCTTCGGTGTTCCCAGCGCCTTGGCACAGCCGAAGCCACCCGAGCCCGATCGAGGCGCCGAAGCGCCGAAGATCCAGGTGACGGAGGGTTCGCGGAGCGAGCCGGCGGCCCGCACCTCCGCCGAAGACGATCTCGGCGTGAAGCTGGCTGCCCTGGTGGCACGTCCGTCCGGGCTCACGTCGGCAGACGTCGGCCGGCGCGCAGCGCGGAGCAGCCGCGACGTGCGCGCCAAGCAGGCCGAAGTCGCCGCCGCCGAGGCCGAGCTCGACAAGGCCGTCGTAGGCTGGTTCCCACGTCTCACGCTGACCGCGCGCTACACGCACCTCTCCCCCATCGACACCCCGAGCATCGGCCCCGGCTCCGGGAGCCTGGTCGCGACGCCGGCGGGCCCCGGCCCGCTGCCGCCCGGCACGCCGCTCGTGGGCGTGCCCGCGTCGGCGTTTTCGTTCCCCACGATCCAGGACCAATACGCCCTGCAAGCCACGCTGAGTTTGCCGGTGTCGGACTACTTCCTCCGGATCAGCCAGACCCAAAGTGCAGCGAACCACGGCAAGGGCGCCGCCGAGCTCACGCATCGCGCGGCGAAGCTCAATGCGGCGGCGGACGCGAAGCTCGTCTATTACACTTGGGCGCGCGCCAAGCTCTCGGTAGAGGTCGCGAGGCAGAGTCTGAGTCAAGCGAAGACCCACGAAGAGGCCGCCAAGACGCTGTTCGAAGTCGAACGAGCCTCCAAAGCCGACGTGCTCCGGGCCGAGTCCCAGGTCTCGAGCGCCGAGCTCTTGGTCGAACGCTCGAAGAACTTGGCGGAGCTGACCGAAGACCGCCTGCGCACGATTTTGCGCGATCCGCCGGAGACGCGCTACGAGATCGGAGAGGATCTCTTCGCTCCGCTGCCCCCGCGCGCCGAACGCCTCGACTTCAAGCGCGCGTACGACGAGGCCGTGCGACAGCGCCTCGAGCTGCGCGCTCTGGACAAGGCTGGACTGTCCCTGAAAGAGCAACGCCGCGCCACGCAGAATTCGGGATTGCCCAGGCTCGACGCCTTCGGCAATGCCTACTACGCGAACCCGAACCAGCGCTACGTCCCGCAGCAGAAGGAATGGAACGCCACCTGGGACGTGGGGCTACAGCTGAGCTGGACCCCGAACGACGTCTTGACGACGCGTGCCGCGGCAGCGGGCCTGGAGGCGCAGCAGGCCAAAGTGGAAGTGCAAAAGGAGCAACTGCGCGACGCCCTCCGGAGCGAGGTGTTCGACGCTACCCAAGCCGTACGTGAGGCGGAAGTCGCGCTCTCGACCGCCGAACGCGGTGCCAAAGCAGCCGAGGAGGCCTACCGCGTCCGTCGCGAGCAGTTCGTCCTCGGACGTGCCAGCAGCGTGGAGCTCACCGACGCCGAATCCGAGGTCCTCCGGGCCCGACTCGAGGTCATCCATTCGCGCGTCGGTATGCGCATCGCGCGCGTGAAGCTCGATCACGCCATCGGGCGCGACGCGCGCTGAGCTCGAGTGGCGCTCCGAAGAGGTCGCGAGGCGCCTCTGCCTGGGGTAGGCTCCGCCGCCATGTGGAGTCGGGCCCTGGTCGGCGTCGCCATCTGGCTGGGTGCCTGCGATCACGCGGAGCCACCTGCCAGACCCACCACCACTTCCACCCCTGAGGCCGCTCCGCGCCACGAGCGCCGGCTGTCTCGCCCGCGCCCCCGTGACGGGGCGGCCGAAGCCGCCGCGCCCGGACCGAGCGCCAGCGGGAGCGACGCGCAGGCGAGTGCACCCGACGCGGGGGCAGGTGCCGCACCCGATGCGGCAGCCGCCGCTCCGCTCGCAGCTCCGGCGCTCCTCGGCGACGACGGCAAGCCGCTCGCCCAAACCGAGGGAGATCCGAGCGAGAGCTCTCCCTGGTTCCAGACCCAGATGCGAGCGCTGTTTCGTGCCATCCAAGCCGACGACCCCGCGCTCGCCGAGTCATTCTTCTTCCCGCTCGTCGCCTACGAGCAGGTCAAGGACGTGAAAGAGCCCAAGCGCGATTGGGAGAAGCGCCTCATGGCCCACTATCGTCGCGACATCCCCGACTACCACACGCGACTCGGAAAAGACGCGAGCCTCGCCCGCTTCGAAGGCATCGAGCTGGCGAAGGACCGGAAGAAGTGGATGAAGCCGCACACGGAGGGCAACAAGATCGGCTACTTTCGCGTCACACGCTCGCGATTGCGCTACACGACCAGCGAAGGAAAGCCTGCTTCGTTGGAGGTCACGAGCTTCATTTCCTGGCGGGGCGAGTGGTACTTGGTGCACCTGAACGGCTTTGATTGAGCCGATCCAGGTGGCCGTCGGCGCCGTCAATCGCCCGAGCCGAGCTCCTGATCGTCCCGCGGAGCACGTGAACCTGCGCGGCAGGCGCCGCACAGAAAGTAACCGCAGCGCTCGTCCATTCGGACGTGATCGTAGGTCTTGCAGACGAAGCAGCGGCGTTCGCCGAAAGCAGCCTCGGCGAGACCGAACCGCCCGAAGTCGGTGCGCGTCAAGATGCCCAGGGGCCGTTCTTCCTCGGTCACGATCACCGAACCCACGCCTCGCTCGGCCATGAGTACGGCGGCTTCGCCCAGCGACGCGTTGTGCGGCACGCTCACGACCGGCGTGTGCATCACGCTCGACACGAAGGCGTCGAGGCGAGCGTCTTCGAGATCGCAGGTGCACACGACACCTGCTGCGCGGCCCTCGACCACCACGGGCAAGTGCGTGACGCCATGCTCCCGGATGAAGTCGAGGGCCTCGCTCACCCGCATGGTCGGCAGGACCCCGAAAATCACGCCGCTCAAAGCCTCTCGCACCGGAGTAATCGCGCTGATCATGAGGACCTCCCTTCAGGTGGCGGCCGGCGGGAGCCCGGAGAGGGACTCTGCCAAGAGCGATTCGGCGATGGATTCTCGTTGGTCCATGCGCTCGACGGAGGCCGCGCGGAAGCGTAGGTGCTGGCTCTCGCTGAGAATGCGCGCGAGCACCGCGGGTTCCTCGGGGTCTCGAGACAAGAGATCGTAGAGCCGTGTCCGAACGTTGTGCAGCGCTTCGGCCCAGACCACGCGCTCTTCGACGTCTCGCCCGCCGCGCACCAGGGCGAGGACACCGGGCCCATCGGGGGCGACGTCGAGACGGTCGAGCTCGAGCAACGTGTCGTCGGTCCAGCTCACGCCGAAGCGTTTGTCCCAGTGAGGAAACGCCGACGGGTGCCAGGCGGGCAGGCCCAGCAGGCCTCGGATCACGTCCAAGGACGATGCGATCCCCACGGCGCGCCCGTCAGCATCGACGACCACCAGGCGATGAACGCCCCGTTCGGCCAAGATGCGAGCGGTCTCCTCGATGCCCGTGTCCGCGTCGACGGTCAGTACCGGGACGCTCATGCGGTCTTTCACCCGGTCCGGTGCGTTCGGCCGCAAGAGGTCACGGAACGAGACTAGCCCGATGGGCCTGCCGTCGTCGTCCAGAACGGGCGCTGCCGTGATGCCGAGTCCCAGAATGTAGCCGACAGCGCTCTCGGCGCTGTCTTCGGGGCGCAAGCTGAAGAGCTCGCGGTTCATGATCTCTTTCACTGCCTTCGGCATGAGGCCTCGTCGGTCAAAGGCGTCCGCGGAAGTCGCTGAACGCCTGCTTGAGGTCGCGCGCCAGAGCCAGGCTCGCGTCCTTCGCCACCACACCTTCCGCCCGCGCTTCTTGCTCGAGGGCGTCGAGGCGCGGCTCGAGGGACTTCCACGCGCTCTTGGCTTCGAGCCCGGCGAGGTGCAGCTTGAGGCGAATTTCGTCGCGGAGACGCGCGAGCTCCAAGAGCTCGCGGTCGAGGGACTCCCGCAGGGTCTGGCTTCCGGTCATGACCGTCCTCCGCTCCAAGTGCAGCAAGCGGCGTTCCAGGAGTGGAGCCCCCGCCGATCTCGACCTTTCAGCTGCGAGATCTCGCGCGGGGCGTGCCTCGACGTCCCCGCAAGGAGTGCGGGCCCGCCTTCAGCTGCGGCAAGCCATGCGTGACGAGCGCTTCGGCTCGCCGTGAGCTCACTCCGGCTTCCGCCCCACCGGAACCTTCTGGTGCTCGTGACCCAGCTCGACCGGACGCCCCACGACCCAGAAGCGCTCACCGCTCTCGATTCGCCTCTGCAGCTCCTGCATCGTCGCGTGGTCGTTGGAGTCCACCCACAGCTCGGGCTCGGGTGTAGGGACGACACCGCTGGGATCGCGCGCCAAGTTCAAGAGCGCGCGTTCCGTCAGGGTGATCCCGTACGTCAAAGTCCAGGCTTCACTGTGCGCAGGCGTCCAAGCGCTGGCGAGCTCGAGAGGGCCGAGACGCGTGTGGATCGAGAGCGCCGTCGAGTTCCATTGCGTGGCGCCGATCTGGCGCTCCGCACGATACACACCGAGCCCGTAGGCCTTCGTCAGGCCACCCAAGCCGTCCAGCCCCTCGTCGGGGATCTGGGGCGCCATGCTCGCGAGGTTGTGCGCCATCCAGACTCCTGCCTCGTGAGTCGGAATCGCGATGAACATCGAGAGCGGCACGAACCCAGAGTAGCCCGGCTCCACGCCGAGCAGCTCTCGAGTACGCTGCGTGAGGCTCGGCGCGTCGGCGCCGAAACCGACGATTCCACCGGGGAGCTCGGCGCCGTCGAAGAACACCCAACGCGGCATGGGCATCCCTTCGGGACCGAAGGTCGCGCCGTCGAGGCGGCGCAGGAGCTCGAGCACCGGCACCGACGACAAACGAATCGGATCGAAGCACTCCGCCACCGCGATGGGGAGACCGAACGCTCCCAGATCGAAGCGGGCCCGATGCTCCGGCAGGGCCACCACGAACGGCCGGAGTCGGGCGAGGAGCGCCGTATTCTTCGGGCGCAGTCTCACGACGACCCCCACGCCACGCGTGGGAGCGCCAGCCCCGCGGTTTTCTCGATCCCCACGAGCTCGAGACGTTCACCCGCTTCGATGCGCTTTTGGAGCTCCGCGAGCCGTGCGTGGTCCCGCGGGTCCACGCTGAAGCCGTCGGGGAGCTCACCTCGCGGGTGAGCTCGGCGCTCCGCCGCGTCCAAGCGCAGCACCAACGTGGCCGCGTGCGTGTGCGCCGGCACCCAAGTCGCCCGGATCGAGATCGGAGCGAACTCGGCGAACACCGCTACGTTGGCGCTTTCCCACTGCATGGTTCCGTGGACGCTCGCTGGCTCGAGCAACTCGAGGGCGAGGGCCAGCGTCTCGGCTTCGAGCTCGGCGGCTCCCGCGGGATCGTCGCGTTCGAGAAGCGAGGAGAGCGAGTAGACCAGCCACTCCCCTGGCGTGACCATGGGCGTCGCCATGCACATCGACACCGGCACGAAGTCCGATTCTTCGGAGGGCCCGAGCAGGGTCTGGGGTAGAGCCGCGCGCGATCCACCGAAGCCGAGAATGGTGCCGGGCAGCTCGGCGCAATCGTAGAAGGCCCAACGCGGCATGCGGAGCCCCGTCGGACCGAAGGTCACCTCGTCGATGCGCTCGAGCTCGTCGAGAAACGCGCGGCTCGCGACGCGCAACGGATCGAACCAACGGAGGGAAGAACCAGCGCGCGCGCGCCGCGACAACTCGCGCTCGAGCGGAGGCGTTGCGACGACCCAAGGCGAAAGCGCGAGGTGTTCGACGATTCCCACCCTCGCATGCTACACCGCCCCGTTCTCGCCTCAATCGCGCACTGGTTGCGCAAGATGACGCGCGGTGCGCAAGCGAGGCGGAGGCCGCCCACGCCTTCCGGCTGCGCTCGGCCGACTCGTGCAGCCGGCCGGCTGGCACGTGTTCTGCACCCGGTCGGTCCCATGCGGAACCGCGAATACCTCGAAGGCGGGCGTCGCGAACACGCCGCACGCGGAGCGGCAGTGGCCGGCCGAGGTTCTGGGGGCCGCTGATGGACGCGTGGACCCTACCCCGGACGCGCCTCGGCGCGCTGATTCGCTCGCTCCGAGACCGCGGCTACGAGGTCATCGGACCGTCGTACCGCGACGGGGCCATCGTGCTCGACCGCATCGAACGCGATGACGACCTGCCGAACGGCAAGCGAGACGTCCAGGGCAAGGGCACGTACCGAGTGGAAGACGGAGAGGACGCCCGCGCATTCGCGTTCGCGGTGGGTCCTCACTCTTTCAAGCGTTGGTTCCACGTGCCCGTCGAACGCCTCTACCGGGTCGAGCGCGAGGGCAAGCGCTTGCGCTTCGTTCCCGAACCCGTCACCGAGCGCAAACTCGCCCTGTTCGGCGCGCGCGGTTGTGATCTCGCGGCAATGACGGTGCTCGATCGCGTGCTGCTCGGCGACCGCTACCGGGACGAGCGCTATGCCAAACGCCGCTCCGACGTCGCGGTGATCGCCGTCCATTGCGATTCGCCCTCGGACAATTGCTTCTGTCATTCGATGGGGACGGGGCCGCGGGCCCGCGGTCCGTGGGATCTGGCGCTGACCGAACTCCTCGACTCCCGCTCCCATCGCTTCGTGGTGGAGTCCGGCAGCGCGCTCGGCCACGCGCTGGTGCGCGAGCTCGGACTCGAGTCGGCCAGCATCCTGGACCGCACGCGCGCCGCGGAGGTGCCGATCCGCGCCGCGCGCATGCTCAAGAAAGAGCTCAAAGACGCCCGGGACCTGCCCACGCGTCTCGGCGCCGCGCTCGAATCGCCCAAGTTCGACGGGCTCGACTCGCGCTGCCTCTCCTGCGCCAACTGCACGCTCGCCTGCCCGACCTGTTTCTGCACGACCATCGAGGATCGAACCAGCCTGGACGGCTCGAGCGCCGAGCGACACCGACGCCTCGACTCCTGCTTCGTCGGAGAGCACAGCTACCTGCACGGCGGCTCCGTGCGCCAGAGCACGCACTCGCGCTACCGCCAGTGGCTCACGCACAAGCTCATGACTTGGGTCGATCAGTTCGGCAGCTCGGGCTGTGTGGGCTGCGGACGCTGCATCACTTGGTGTCCCGTCGGCATCGACCTCACGGAGGAAGCTCGCGCCGTGAGCGAGTCGCGTTCGAGCACGCACAGGCTGGAGTGACAAGATGGCCATCGAATCCCTCGCCCGATCCTTGGCGGATCAACCGTTTTGCAAGGAGCTCACCCAAGCCCAGGTGGAGTTCCTGGCGGGCTGCGCCAAGAACGCGCGCTTCGCCGCGGGTGAATACGTCGTGCGCGAGGGGCAGCTCGCCGACGCGATGTTCCTGATTCGCTCCGGTCGCATCGCCATCGAGAGCCACGTCCCCACCAAGGGCTCGATCCAGGTCGATTCGCTCGGGCCCGGAGACGTGCTCGGCTGGTCGGTGCTCTTGCCGCCGTTCCGTTGGCACCTCGACGCCCGCGCGCTGGAGCCCACGTTGGCCTTTTCGCTCGATGCGAATTGCGTCCGCGGCAAGGTCCAGGCCGACCACAGCTTCGGCTATGCCTTCACCCTGCGGCTCTTGGCCGAGGCCTCACAACGCCTGGCTCAAGCTCGGCTGCAACAGCTCGACGTCTACAAGGCGGAGGTCGGATGAGCGACGCGCTCCTCCCCGAAGTGATGGAGGTCGTGCGCTTTCGGCGTGAGACACGGGACACCTTCACCCTCGACCTGGATGCCCGGCCCCGCGGCGGTTTCCGCTTCGCACCCGGACAGTTCAACATGCTCTATGCATTCGGCTTCGGCGAGGTCCCGATTTCCATCAGTGGAGACCCGCTTTCGCCGGGCGTGCTCACCCACACGATTCGTGCGGTGGGCCCGGTGACCCGGGCACTCGGGCGGCTGAAGAAAGGCGATGGCATAGGCGTCCGCGGGCCCTTCGGCTCCTACTGGCCCGTGGACGAAGCGCAAGGCAAAGACGTCGTGATCGTGGCAGGCGGCATCGGGCTGGCGCCGCTTCGCCCGACCCTCTACAGCGTGTTGTCGCGACGCAAAGCGTTCGGTCGCGTCTGCATCGCGTACGGGGCGCGCACGCCGGCCGATTTGCTCTTCGCGCGTGAGCTGGAGAAATGGCGTGGCCGCATCGACGTCGACCTCGAGGTCACCGTCGATCGCGGCGATGCGGACTGGCGCGGCCAGACCGGTGTGGTGACGAAACTCCTCGGCCGCTTCGAGCTCGACCCGGAGAACGCGGTCGCCATGTTGTGTGGCCCCGAGGTCATGATGCGGTTCGCATCGCGGGCGCTCGAAGGCCTCGGAGTGCCGCCCGCGCGCATCTATCTGTCGATGGAGCGCAACATGAAGTGCGGCGTGGGGTCGTGCGGGCACTGTCAGCTCGGCCCTACTTTCATTTGCAAGGACGGACCGGTGTTTCCGTTGCCACGCATGACTCCGCTGATGGCGGTCCGGGAGTTGTGAGATGAAAGCGCCGAAGAAGCCCAAGCTCGCCGTCTTCAAGCTCGCGTCGTGCGACGGCTGCCAGCTCAGTCTGCTCGACTGTGAAGACGAGCTCCTGGCGCTGGCAGGCGCGGTGGAGATCGCCCACTTCCTCGAGGCCTCGAGCCGCGTCCTGCCCGGCCCCTACGACGTGACCCTGGTCGAAGGCTCCGTCACCACCGCCCACGACCGCGAGCGAATCCGGCAGATCCGCGCGAGCTCCAAGCTGCTGGTGACCATCGGCGCTTGCGCCACCTCGGGCGGCATCCAGGCGTTGCGCAATTTCGCCCGCGTCGAAGACTACGCGCGGGCGGTCTACGCGCATCCCGAGTATCTGGAGACCCTCGAGACCTCCACCGGAGTCGCGGAGCACGTGACGGTCGACCACGAGCTCTTCGGCTGCCCAGTCGACAAGCAGCAGCTTCTCGAGCTGCTGACGGCGCTGCTCCACGGACGCCCCCCGAACGTTCCGCACTACCCCGTGTGCATCGACTGCAAGCGACGCGGGGTCGTGTGCGTGTGGGTGAGCCGGGGCGAGACCTGTCTCGGCCCCGTCACCAAGACCGGCTGCGGCGCTCTCTGTCCGCGCTACGCGCGCGGCTGCTTCGGCTGCTTCGGTCCCGCCGAACGCACCAACGCCGACGCGCTCGTGCAAACCTTGCTCGAACGGGGCAAGAGCCGACGAGAGGTCTCCGACGCGTTCGCGTCGTTCAATGCGGCGGCTCCCGAGTTCGCACGACAGCACCATCCGCCGGAGCAGAAGTCATGAGCAAGAACGCTCGCACCATCCGCGTGGACGCCCTCGCTCGGGTGGAAGGCGAAGGCGCGCTGACGATCCGCTTTCGCGGCACCGAGCCGAAGAGCGTGGAGCTCACGATCTTCGAGCCCCCGCGCTTCTTCGAAGGCTTCTTGCGCGGTCGCTCGCTGTTCGAGACGCCGGACATCACGGCGCGCATCTGCGGCATCTGCCCTGTGGCTTACCAGATGAGCGCGTGCCACGCGCTGGAAGACGCGGTCGGCGCCGAGATCACGCCCGAGATCCGGCGACTGCGCCGCCTGCTCTACACGGGAGAGTGGATCGAGAGCCACGTCCTGCACATGTTCATGCTGCACGCGCCGGATTTTCTCGGATACGACGACGCCATCGGAATGGCCAAGGAGCACGCCGATCTGGTCAAAGCCTCGCTGCGCATGAAAAAGGCCGGCAACGCCATCGTGGCCCTGCTCGGCGGCCGCGAGATCCACCCGATCAACGTCTGCGTCGGCGGGTTCCATCGGGCGCCGACGAAGTCCGAAATGCGTGAGCTCTTGCCCGAGCTCGAGTGGTCTAGGACGACCCTGGAGAACGTGCTGACGCAGCTTTCGGCGTGGCATTTTCCCGACTACCAGGTCCCCATCGAGCTCGTGAGCTTGTGGCACGCCGACGAGTACCCCTTCAACGAAGGACGCATCCGTTCGAGCTCGGGGCTGGACGTCGATGTCCACGAATACGAGGCGCACTTCCAGGAGGAGCACGTGCAACGGTCCACCGCGCTCCATTCGGTGCACGTCGGACACGGCGCGTATCTGGTCGGGCCTCTCGCTCGCTTCAACAACTGCTTCGCGCAATTGCGCCCCGTCGCACGAGCGTGCGCCGAACGGCTCGGGCTCGTGCCGCCCATGCGGAACCCCTTCCGGAGCCTGTTGATTCGCGGCATCGAAACCCTCGAGGCGCTGGACGAAGCCTGCGAAATCGTGGAGCGCTACGAGGTGCCGCGCGTCTGCAAGGTCGACGTGCCGATCCGCGCGGGCGTGGGCCAAGCCGCCACCGAAGCGCCACGCGGGCTCCTCTATCATCGCTATCGCGGACGCCCAGGGGCGGATCGAAGAAGCGAAGATCACACCGCCCACGAGTCAGAATCAGAAGCCCATCGAAGCGGACCGCAACTGGAAATCGCGCGCCGGCTCGCGGCTCTGCCCCACGCCGAGGCGCGGCGGCTGGCCGAACAGACCGTGCGAAACTACGATCCTTGCATCTCGTGCTCGACTCATTTCCTGGATCTGCGCATCGAAAGCGAGGCATGAGGTGGCCGCGCGCGTGATTGCGCTCGGTCAGCCCGCGCAGGGAGACGACGGCGTGGGTCCGCGCGTGCTCGAGCAGCTCGCTAGCGCGCCGCCAGCCGGCGTCGAGCTCGTCCACGCCGGGGACGCGAGCCGCCTGGTCGAGCTCTTGCCCGGAGCCGAGCTCGTAGTCTTGGTGGACGCCGCCCTGGGACTCGAGCCCGCCGGCACCGTGCGCGAGGTGGAGGAAGCGGAGCTCGGAGCGGGAAAGATCCGACCGCTCTCCAGCCACGGGCTCGGCGTGCGAGACGCCATCGAGCTGGCGAGGGCGCTCGCCGACGGTCCGCTACCGCGGATCCGCATCGTCGCAGTCGGAATCGAGGCGCCCCTCGCGCCGGGGCACGGGCTCTCTCCCGCCGTGCGCGCGGCCGTCCCGGTGGCCGCTCGGGCCGTGCTCCGCGCGCTCGGCTCGGAGGTCGAGTGATGCACGAATCGAGCTTGGCTCGTGCGCTGCTCGCTCAGGCCCTCGACGCGGCCACCCGCGCTGGCTCGTCGCGAGTGAAGACGGTTCGTGCGCGTTTCGCCGAGACCGAAACGCTTCACCCCGACGCCATCAGCTTCCATTTTCTGGCCCACGCCCAGGGTACTCGAGCCGAAGGCGCCCGGCTCGAGCTCGACTGTCAGCACATCGAGGCCTGCTGCAAGGCCTGCTCGCGGCGCTACGCCCCCGAGCACCATCTGACTTTGTGCCCCCAATGCGGCAGCACCGAGGCCGACCTCCTCGGCGAGCCCGGGCTCTGGGTCGACAGCATCGAAGTCGAGTGAAACGGGACATGGCCCGCGACCTTCCCCTCCACCGACACCGGCTGACCGTGAGAGGGACGGTCCAGGGCGTGGGGTTCCGCCCGAGCGTGTTCCGGTTGGCATCGGAGCTGGGCCTCTCCGGCTTCGTGCAGAACGGACGGGGAACGGTGCGCATCGAAGCGCAGGGTGCGCGCGTGGCCGAGCTCGCCGCCCGCATCCGCGAGCTCCCGTCCCCCATCGTCGTCGAGAGCGTGGAAGAAGAGCGCCTGCCCCTCGGAGCCGAGAGCGGCTTTCACATCGCCACGAGCGACGACGCCGCCAACGTCGAGGCAGTGCTCCCCGCCGATCTCGCGCTCTGCTCCGAGTGCCGGCGCGAGACGCTCGACCCGCGGGAGCGGCGCTTCGGCTACCCCTTCACGAATTGCACGCGGTGCGGCCCGCGTTTCAGCATCGCGCTCGGTCTACCCTACGATCGCGAACGGACCAGCATGCGGCGCTTCGAGCTCTGCGCCGACTGTCGAAGGGAATACGAATGGGTGGGCGACCGACGTTTTCACGCCGAGCCCATCGCTTGTCCGGTCTGCGGTCCCCAGCTCCGATTCCTCGCGGGTTCGGGCAGCGAGCCATCCACCGGCGACCGCGCGCTCGAGCTCGCCTGCGCCGCGATCGAGCGCGGCGAGATCCTGGCGCTGATGGGGCTCGGCGGGTTCCAGCTCCTGGTGGATGCCACGAGTCCCGCGGCGGTCGCCCGCTTGCGGGAGCGGAAGCGCCGGGAGCGAAAGCCCTTCGCCGTGCTGTTTCGTTCGCGGACCGAGCTCGAGAAGTTCGCCCGCGTGACCGAGCACGAAGCGGCGCTGCTCGGCGGGAGCTCGGCGCCCATCGTGCTCCTGCGGCGCGTCGAAGAGTCCGGGCTCGCTCCTGACGTAGCGCCGGGCTGCCTCGAGCTCGGCGCTCTCCTACCCTACACGCCGCTCCACCTCCTGCTCACCGAACGAGTGAAGGTCCCGCTGGTCTGTACCAGTGGAAACCTGTCCGAGGAGCCCCTGTGCGTCGACGAGAACGAAGCCCGAGAGCGGCTCGCCGGAATCGCCGACGGCTTCTTGGTCCACGATCGCCCCATCGTGCGCGCGGTCGACGACTCGGTCGCCCGCACGGTGGCCGGAAAGACGTTGCTCTTGCGCCGAGCCAGAGGCTTCGCTCCACGCGCGGTCGCGAGGCTCGACACCGAGCGTACGGTGCTCGCGCTCGGCGCCCACATGAAGAGCACCATCGCCCTCGTGCACCAAGGTCAAGTGATCCCGAGTCAGCACTTGGGGGACCTCGACTGCAGTCGCGGCATCGCGAACCTAGAACGCACGGTCGAGGATTTCTGCGGGTTCTTCGGCGTCACGCCCGAGCTCGTGTGCGCCGATCTGCATCCGGACTATGCGTCGCGGCACCTGGCGGAAGAGCTGGCGCGGCGTCACGGCGCCGAGCTCGTGCTCGTGCAGCACCACCACGCGCACGTGGCGTCGGCACTCGCGGAGCACGGCCTCGAGGGTCCGGTGTTGGGTTTCGGCTGGGACGGCACCGGCCTCGGCACCGACGGCGCGGTGTGGGGTGGCGAGGTGTTGCGGGTCGAGGGCGCGCGTTTCGAGCGGGTCGCGCACCTCCGGACGTTCCGCCTCCCGGGCGGGGACCAAGCCAGTCGCGACGGACGGCGCTCCGCGCTCGGACTGCTCCACGCCATCGACCCCGAGCTTGCCTCACGCTGGGCGCGCGCTCACTTCGCACCCGAAGCGGCGAGGGGGCTCGTGCAGCTCCTCGATACACGGATCGCAGCCCCCATCACCAGCAGCATGGGACGCTTGTTCGACGGACTCGCGGTCCTGCTCGGTCTCGGAACCCACTCGAGCTACGAAGGCGAGCTCGCCCGCGCGCTGGAAGTCGCTGCCACGGACGCCGACGTCGGCGAGCTTCCCGCCTTCCCGCTCTCGAACGGCGTGTTGGATTTCGAACCGTTGGTGCGCGCAGCCCTATCGGCGCGAGACGTCGCGCGTACCGCAGCCGCCATCCACGCTGCCTGCGTCGACGCCATCGTGCGCCTCGCCGAAACCGCCGGAATCGAACGGGTCGTGCTCTCCGGGGGCTGCTTCCAGAACACCCTGCTCCTCGCGGGCGCTCGCGCACGCCTGGAAGCGCGCGGCTTTTCGCTGTTCACGCCGGAGCTGGTTCCGATCAACGATGGCGGCATCTCGGTAGGACAGGCGTTCGTCGCATGTGTCTCGGAGTCCCAGGCAGGATCTTGAGCATCTCCCACGACACGCTCCCCATGGGTCGTGTGGAGTTCGGTGGAATCGTGAAAGAGGTGTGCCTCGCTTACGTGCCCGAAGCCAGCGTGGGAGACTTCGTCATCGTCCACGTCGGCTTCGCGATCCATCGCATCGACGCCGAGCAGGCGGAGCGCACGCTGGCGGATCTCGCACTATTGCGGGAGACGCCGGATGGGGCCGGAGAAACGTGATGCGTCTGGTGGATGAGTTCCGCGCCCCTGGGGCGGTCGATGCGTTGGCGAAGCGCATCGGCCGCGTCGTCACGCGACCGTGGCGCATCATGGAGGTGTGCGGAGGGCAAACCCACGCCATCGTGCGCTTCGGGATCGACCAAATGCTGCCGCCGACGCTGAGCCTGCTCCACGGCCCGGGTTGTCCCGTGTGCGTCACGCCCATCGAGCGCATCGACCGGGCGCTCTTCATCGCGTCGCGCGCCGAGGTCGTGCTCTGCTCGTTCGGCGACATGCTGCGCGTGCCCGGGTCCGAAACGGACCTGCTCGGCGCGAAGGGCCGGGGCGCCGACGTGCGGGTCGTCTTCTCCCCCCTCGACGCGCTCGCCATCGCCGAACGCGAGCCCCAACGCCAGGTCGTGTTCTTCGCCGTGGGCTTCGAAACCACCGCGCCCGCCATCGCGCTCGCCGCCGAACGAGCCCGCCAGACCGGG
>JAXLYN010000004.1:0-310828 GCA_046351435.1 Polyangiaceae bacterium | reverse complement strand
TGCGTGCCTCGGCGCTGGCGCTGCACCAGGGCGAGGACCCGAAGGCCTACCTCGCCGTGGCGCAGGCTGCGCGCGCCGGCGCGGTCGAGCTCGAACCGGATGCACTCTGGTTTCCTCTGGCCGATCCCATCGACCGCTACGGCGCGGCCACCTTGGCCACCATCCAGAAACGCACGCCGTGGCGCGCGCCCGTCCTGACCGTGGCTGAGCGCGATGCTCTCAGCCAGGCGTTCGCCGAACAGGGTCGCCCCGTCGTGCTCGCCGCCCACGCCGACATCGTGCGTCACTTGGCCTCGCGGCTCGGCGAATCGAAGCGCTGCGAGTCGATTCACGAGCACCACTTGTTGGTTTCGGAACTGGGCACGGCCGACCTCACGAGCAGCGACCGCGCGCTGCTCGACGAGCTCTCACGGGTCCTCGCCGTGGCAGGCGCACCCGTGGAGCGAGTCACGCTCGCGCGAGCACTTGGCGCACGAGCGGACCGCTTGGTGCTGTGCAGGGAGCTCACCCATGGGATCGTGCACGTGGACGACGCCGCCCGCGCCGCACAACGCTGGGGAAGCGGCAGCGTGCTCTACCTCGACACCCGGCGCGAAGCGGTGCGCGCGGCACGCGATGCTGCGGGCAAAAAGTCACGCGCAGCGGCTCACTTGCTCGCGCGTCTCCTGCTCCTCGAGCGTAGCGGCCCTCTGAAGCCCAAGCAGAACGACGCGCTCCTCGCCGACTACGCACGAGGCCCCGCGTGACCGAGCGGCGCGTTCTCAGCCGTGGGGCCATCCGCGTCGACGCGCGTCGCGCGGCCGAGAAGCTACGCGAACACCTGCTGGTGGACCTCCACGGATACACTCTGGAGGTCGCCCGTGCGAGCATCGCGCTCGGCGCCACGACGCTCGACGTGCGCTGGGACTCCGACGACGTACAACTCGTGTTCGATGGACGTTGCATCGCGCCGGAACGTTTGCCTCGCCTCTTCGACTTCGCGCTCTCGGACGACGCCGACGAATCGGCGCGGGCGCTCCGCCCGCTCGCGCTCGGCTTGAACGCGGCGTTGGGGCTCGGGGTGTCATTCATCGACGTGTACAGCTGGAACCCCGCCGCGAGCCGCAAGGTGCGCCTCGACGCGGAGCTCTTCGCCGACGGTGACGCTGGCTCGAGCGGCCTCGAGGCCGTGGAAGCACGACCCCCGTTCGTGCCGTTCCCCGAGGGGACCTTCATCCACGTGCACGCCAAGCTCTCGCTGGGTGTGCTCCGGCGCGCGATCTCGAGCGAGCGCCCCACGGAGGTATCGCGCTTGCTCGATCACATCGAAGACGCGCCGCTGGTACTGAAGCTCGCGGGCGCGGTCGTGGAGCGTGCGCCGCGGGACAGGGTGCTGGCGCGAGTGCCGTTCCTGTTGCCGGGTGCGAGCCGAGCCGTGGTCGAACTACTCCCGCTCGGGTCTTCGCCACGCATCGAGGTCCTCGAGCACGGGATCCGGCTGTTGACGTTGCCCTGGCTGCCACTCCGAGGCCTGGAATCGGCCGGCGATCTCGCGCTGCCGTTCCGCGTCCGCGTGGACGCACCCGTGCTGCCCACCAATGCCTCCCGCTCGGCGCTGCTCGAAGACGCGCCTCTCTGCCGCGAGCTCGGTCCCGCTGCCAACGAGGCCTTCAAGAAGTGCCTGGCGGCGTTGATCGCCCGAGTCACGGGGGAAGCTCCCGTCGAGGGCGTCGAGCTCGTCGCCGGCGAGCCGGAGCTCGTCGACGCACTCGAAACGCTGGCGTGCCTAGCGGCCCACGCCAGCGGCCAGGGTGGACAGCTCGCTGGCGAGGTGCGAGCGATTCTCGACGTGCCGCTGCTCGAGCGCGCCACCGGCGGCCGCTTGCCATTGAGCGGGCTCTTGGCGCTCGGCAAGGTCGACGTTTGGACCGGTGACCAGCCGCTCGAGCCCGAGCTCGCGCCGTGGCTCTCGGACGTGGTGTCGCTGCGCGGGCGGAGGGTCGAACGGGCGTTGCAGGGGCTCGTGCGCAAGAACGCCGCCGACCTCTCGAAGCGGCGCGCGGCGCGGCGCAGCGCGCCGGGCGCGCTTCCTCGCCCACGCCCCGCGAGCGCCCCGAGTGCCGCCCGCCGTGCCGGCGGTGTTGCGGCAGCAGTTTCATCACGAGAGCGGGCCGAGTGGTGGCCTTCACGGCGAGGTCGCGCTCCTGGCTCCGGGCTCGCCCAGCTTGCTCCGGGTGTTCGTCGAGGACCGGATGCTAGAAGCGCTGCCCATCGACGCGGCGATGTGTCGCCTCGCCTTCGACGCAGCCGTGGCGTGGCCGGGGAACCTCAGGCCCCGCTTCGACTACGACGGCGTCGAACGGGACGCCCGCTTGAACCTGGCCCTCTACGCGGTGAGCCACGTCGCGCTGGCGCTGGTGGCGCGCAGCGTCGAGGAAGCACCGGAGTCCCTCGACGGCCCGGGCGCGCGCGAGCTCCTCCGCAGCGCGCTCGCGAGTTTCTTCAGCGTGCCCGAACGCCTCGGGATGCAGGTGCCGACCGGCGCCATGTTCGAGCGCGCCTACCCGAGCTCTGGGCAGCGCGAGTGCTGCCCACGAGCGACCGCGCTCGCACGAGCCTCGCAGCGCTCTCGGACTACGCGCGGAAGATGGGAGCCGTGTGCGTGGTCTCACCCGAGGAGCTTCGCGCGCCGGCGCGCGCGCCCGACGGGCGGCCCGTGCTCGTCGCGCGTGGCGCAGCGCTCGATCACGTCTTCGGGCTGATGCCTGGCGGAACCGAGCGCGTTCCGTACGCAAAAGGGCTCGCGGCGTCCGGGCTCGACGCGCAGCGCGAGAGCGCGCTGCGACGCGCCCTCGCGGACGAACGAGCACGCCAGGGATTGAACCCGGCTGGCCCCGTCATGGAGTTCGAGCGGGACGGCGCACTCCACCTCGCCATGCCGGGGCTCGACGCCGCAACCATCGAGGCCCACGCGGGCGTCCTGCTCGAAACCCGCAGGAGATCCGACGCCAAAGTGCCGCTCTTGCTCGCGGTGGACGACGCTCGCAGCATGCCCAATTCCGCGTGGAACGGCCTGGCGAACGCCCCCACCCGCGCCACGGGCTGGTTCGAGGAACGGTTGACCGGCCGTTTGCTCGACGCCCTCGACGGAGACCCAGAGGCCCTCGCTGCCCTCGGGCTGTCACGCCCGCCCGACGTGGACGCGAGTCTCGCGGCGTTTCTGCTCGCGCGCCTCGCGGCCCTCCGATCGCGCGCGGGCGGTGCACGGAACGACGCTGCGCAAAAGCGCCGTGTCGCCACCGCCGAGCGCATCGCTGCTCTACCACTCGTGAGAGCGCTCGACGCCGGTGGGCGCCCCATCGCGCTGTCCGTGGACGCCCTGGTAGAGCGGCACGGCGCCGCGATCCCATTGCTCTCTGCCATCCCGGGGTTCGAGACACTCGACTGGCAGCCCGTGGTGCCGCAGTCGGAAACCGAGCGCGCAGTGCTCGCCCAGATCTTCCCCGCCGCCGTGGGCGCAGAACCCGAGCTCGTCAGCCGCAAACAGGCCGCCGAGCGCCACGCTGAGCTCCTCGCGCTTCGCGCGCTCGAGCCTCGCCCGCTCGCTGAGCTGTCCCCACGTGCGCTTCCGAGCGACTCGAAAAGCGAGCTCCTGCCGGACTCGAGCAACGATCTGCACGTCGTCGTCGCGCTGCCGAGCCCGAACCTCGCGCCCGGCGAACCTTGGGTCGAGCTCCACTTCGAGGGTCGCCCGTGCGCGCGGCTTCGGCCGAGCGAAGTGGGGCTGCCGCTGGTGGCGAACGTCGGCAGCTCGAATTTCGCCGACTTCCGAGATCTCGTGAGCAAGAGCCCGAGAGCGCTCGAGCGCGTCGGGGCGCGACTGGTGCAGGCTTCGGGTTCCTTGCTCTTCTCGTTGGCCGAGAAGGAAAGGGGCCTGCTCGTCGACACGCGGGCGCTCAAGCTCGCCCTCGCGCTATTCGATCTCGGACACTCCGAGCTCATGCGAGAGCTCTTGATCGGTCGCATGCGCTACCCGACGGTGCAGGGCGGGAGCGGTCCGCTCGAGTCGCTGGCGCGTGCGCACGGGCAGCTGCTCTTCGGGAGCCATCGCTACTCGACCTGGCTCCCCCCGAGTGGGCTCTCGACCGAGCTCGACCAACCGATCTTGCACCTTCCGTCGGGAGAGCTCGGCGCCCTGCTCGGTGTGCTGCTCTCGCGGCTCGGACACGAGCGAACCAACGTGACCGCGGAGCTCGAGCTTCTCCAGGAGAAGCGCGGCGGGGCCCCCAAGCGCGGTCCGGAGCTCGACGGCCTGCCAGCGCACCCGCTCCTGCGATCGAAGCTGCTCGATCTCGGCGTGACGCTGGCGGAAGGCGAGCTCGAGCTCTGGCCCGAGACGCGCTCGGCAATGGCCGTGGAGCTCCTGGGCGGGCGCACGGAGAGCTTTTCCATCGATCTCGATCCGCCTGCCCGTGCGGTGGCTCGCGTCGACGCTTTGAACCTGGATGCGGTTCGCCACAGCTTGAGCGAGGCGTTGGTCGAGGCGGCGCGAAGCCTGCTCGTCCGGGCGGTGGCGCGGCTGGAAGAACAGCCTGCGTTCGTTCGCAACGTGGCGAGGCGCACGTTGTGTCGAGTCGCCTCCACGCGACGCGACCCGGTGCTGAGCAACGCCCGCGTGTTCGTGGACACCCAAGGCGCGTTCCATCGGATCACGGACTTCGCCGGGGAGAAACAGCTCTTCTACACGACCCTCGGTCCGCCGTTTCCGTCCACGCGCCGCCGGGTCTTGTGCTTGCCGGCCGACGAGGCCACGGGGCTCGCCGATGCCTTCCGCATGGTGTGCGCCGACGCCAGCGTCCAGAACACGCTGGCGGCAGAACGGCGGCGCAACGCGCCCCCGGTCGCACACGTCGGACTCTCCGCCGAACAGCGCGCCGCGTGCATGCTCACCTCGACCGTTCGAGCGGAGAACACGACGGGTGAAGTGGGCGTGCTGGCCCCCGGTCACGTCGAGCAGCGAGCCGGCTCGCTCTACGTCGGCGGACGGCTCTTGTGCGAGCTCGAACAGGGGGCGGGCTGGCCGCTGGTCTTCGCGCTCGAGGACGGAAGCGTCGCACCCAACATGATGTTCGACGGGCCGCAGCGGAAAGAGCTGCTCCCCCTGCTCGTCGACCGCGCCCGGAGCGCTGCGCTCGAAGCGCTCCGGCGTACGCTCGCCGGAGCCTCTGGCGCGCTCGCCAGTCGCTTCCTCACCGACGAGGTCGCCGGGGAATTCCACGTCACCGGCACGCTCTGGTTTCCCGCGGAGCTGCCGCGCCTTCCGACCGTGCGCATTCACGTCGCGGGTCACGCCGTGCCTTTCGTTCGCCCCATGGAGATCCAGCGCGAGCCGTGGCCGCTCCAGCGGGCGTTGCCGCTCGAAGGCGATCTGCTGGTGCACCCCGAAGGCGGTGCGGAGCGTGGCACGAGCACGCTGGCACGCCTGGAAGCGCTGGACTTCGTCTGGTCCGCGCTGGCCGAGCTGGGACAACGCGTGGCCGTCGAGCTCCTCGCGAGCGCGCGCGGGCTCGGCACTTCACCCGTTACCGACGCCTACGCCGTGCAGCTCGCGCTGCTCGGTCTCGACGTCGAAGCGCCCCTTCGCGACGCGATGGGAGCGGTCCGCACGGCCCGCGAGCTCCTGGACGAGCTCGAGAGCCCTCGCGGTCTCTGGCTCGCCGACGCGCGCGGCTTCGCCGAGGGCCGGTTCCCCGGCCAAGCTCCGGCGTTCTTCTTGGCAGACGACGGAGGTCCGCTGGTGACGGTGCTCGCGCTCCGCGCTCCGGAGGGGTCGCTGCACCGCTTGGGCAGCGTGGAGGCCGACGTGCGCGCCACGCCGTCTCCGGCAGCGGTGGTCGGCTTCCCGCCGCTGCCGGTCGCGGAACCCGACTCGCTCTGGTCTCGCGTGACGGCGGGCCTGAACCGCGCCCTCGCGACCCCCGAGGTGGTGCTGGCCACGCGCCCCGAGCATCGGGCCTTGGCCGAACGTTTGGCGGAGCTTCAGCTCACCGGGTCGCCGGTCATGAGCTTGGTACTCGCCAAGGCGAAGCGCGCGATTCGCTACGACGCCGAACGCCGCTGTCTGCTCCTCGATCCGTCGCACCCGGTCTTGGCGGAGCTGCTCGGCTCGCCCGATGCAGCGGCGTCCCTCGTGGCCGCCGCCCACGCGGTGTGCGAGGTGAACCGGGCGCTATCGGACGTCACCGATGGAGAAGAGCAGAGAGCGCTCTCGGAGTTCTTGAAGCAACTCCGAAGCTGAAACCCACAAGAGGTCAAGAATGCCGCGCGCCGGTGTAGATCGAACGCTGCCTTTGGAGCAGGCGCTGAAGAGGCTCGAGGCCATCCATCGCGATTACGAGCCGGGGCTCGCTGGTGAGAAGCGCGAGCTGCTCGCCCTCGTCGCGCGAGCTCGGCTGGATGCCAAGGCACTCTCTTCGTTGCACGAGGTCGCCTGTTTCCTGCGAGCCTTTCCCGACGACCGAGCGGTGCTCGCAGACGCGTGCGCAGTGCTCACCGCGTTCGGGCAACGGGCCGATCTGCGCCGCGCGCGACGCCGCCTCGCAGACACGGGCATGGCGGGCACGAGCCTCCACTTCCCCTTCCACTGGGTCACCGCGCGCTGGCTCGCACGGCACTGGCCCGACCAACTGCACGTCGACTGGCCGCTGCTCTCCCCGCGCGAGCGCGAACGTTTCGAGAATCTCTTGCCACTCCTCGTCCCCTACTCCGAGTGGCCGGACCTCGAGCTCGGCTTGTCGCCGCGCGAGTGGCTCGGTCGCTTGAAGGGTCCCGCTGAAACCGACGCAGCGTTCCTCGTCCGGCGCTTCTCGCGGCTCGCGGTGGGCAATCGGGAACGCGAGGTTCTGTTCCACGATCTCGGCAAACCGCTCCGCCTCGATCCGGGGCACGGCGCACCCGAACGCACGACTCTGCACTTCCCTCCCGGGCGAGTCGTGTTCCAGACGCGCGCGCTGTCGCGCGAGCGGCCCGCGGTGAAGGGCGAAGTGCGGCGTATGAAGCCCAGGGTCGAGCCCATGGACCGGCGGGACGGGAAACGGCTGATCGAGCTCGCGCGCACGTCGTTGATTTCGCGCGGGCGCGACCTCGACGGCATCATGTACGCGAGCCCGGACGACGTGCGCTGGGTGGACGCCGGCGACGGTCTTGCGCTGGTTTGCCTCGGCCTCGCGCCCGAACACCGCGCGCTCGTCGAGACGCTCTACGTCTTCCTGCTGCTGAAGAACGGCGTGCCCATCGGCTACTACCAGTCGGCCCTGCTGTTCGGCTCTGCCGAGGTGAACTATCACGTGTTTCCCACGTTCCGGGGTGCAGAGACCAGTCTCGCCTACGTGCGCGCACTCGGCGTCGTGCACCACTTGTTCGGCTCGGATGCCTTCGCCGTGCACCCCTACCAGCTGGGGCACGAAAACCGCGACGCGCTCCGCGCCGGAGCGTTCTGGTTCTATCAGAAGCTCGGCTTTTTGCCCGAAGACCCGACCCGCGCGAAGCTCCTCGCCGCCGAGCTCCGACGACTCCGCAAGAACCCCGAGCGACGTTCGAGCCAGAAGACGCTCCGCGCGCTCAGCGCCGGCTACGTGTTCCTGTATCTCGGTGAGCGACGAGAGGACGTGGCAGGCAAAGTGCCGCTCGGGCAGCTGAACCTCGCGGTGAGCGACCTCTTGGCGCGGCGCTTCGGTTCCGATCGCGAACGCGGCCTGCGCGTCACGAGTCGCGAGCTCGCCGAGCTGACGGGGACGAACCTCCGAGAGCTCTCGGTTTCGGAACGCCTGGCGTGGGAGCGCTGGTCGCCCCTCGCGCTCGCCATCCCTCGCATCTCGTCCTGGCCTCGGAAAGACCTCGCCGCACTCGCGACCCTGGTCAGGGAGAAAGGCGGTCTACGAGAAGAAGCCTTCGGCCGACGCTTGGATCGCCACGCGCGGCTGCGAGGAGCACTTCTGGAAATCGCTTCGCCCCGAGAGCAGGTGTAGACTCGCCTGCCATGCGCGGCGTCCTCTTTCTGGCGAGCCTCTCCCTGGCTTGCGCTCGCGGCGAGACCGTCGATCCGGACACCAACGTGGGCGGGGTCTTCGGCGGCGGCGGCGTGTCCAGCGGCGGAGTCGCTGGCAGCGCACCTTCGGGCGGGGGCGTCGCAGGGCTGGGCGGCGGCGCAGGCACGAGCACGGCCGGCAGCGGCGGCAGCGGCGGCACCAGCGCGTCCGGCGGTGGCGGGTCGCCGACCGGCGGCAGCGGCGGCAGCGGCGGCAGCGGCGGCAGCGGCGGCAGCGCTTGTGCCGTTGCCGGATGCACCGACGTGAACTCGAGCGGTTTCGGCTGTCCTCAGGCCCGCACCATCGGCCGAAAAACCGCGGGCACCGGAGCTGGTTATACGAAGACGGACACCACGTGCAGCGCGGGCGACCTGAGCACCGGATACGCGTCGAGCTGCGCCGACCTCGGGCGCGACCACACCTATCGCATCTTTCTCCGCGCGGGCGAGAGCATCGCCGTCACGTTGGCGCAGGGAGCCAAGTGCACCACGGCGGCGAGCTGGAACCGCGTATTCAAGATCTACGGCGGCACGAGCTGCACCGACACGAGCTGCAGCGTGAAGACGTTCTGCTCGGCAACCGGTGCGGGCACCTACAACAAGAGCCTGAACGTCACCCAAGACGGCTGGTATTTCCTCGTCGTCGACGGTCAGACGGCGCCCGCTACGCAGGGAGACTCGGGCAGCTACACGCTGGGCGTCAAACTCACGTGCAAGACGCCGGACTGCGAATGCTGAGTGAAGGCCTCCGCCTCTTTTGCGTCGAAGGCAACACCCAACGCCTGGACGGCGGCGCCATGTTCGGAAACGCTCCGCGGAGCGTGTGGCAACGCTGGGCGCCGCCCGACGCCGAGAACCGCATCGCGCTGGCCTGCCGCGCGCTCCTGGTGGTCGAAGCCTCGGGTCGGTCGATCCTGTTCGAGACGGGCATCGGCGCCTTCTTTCCGCCGAAGCTCCGCGAGCGCTTCGGCGTCGAAGAGAACGAGCACGTGCTCCTGGCTGGCCTCGAAGGTTTCGGCGTTCCCCACGACCGCGTGGACGTGGTGGTGCTCTCGCACCTGCACTTCGATCATGCTGGGGGCCTGCTCCGCGCGCACGTCGAAGGCCGCGGCCCCGAGTTGTTGTTTCCGCGGGCCCGATTCGTGGTGAGTCGGGCGGCCCTCGATCGAGCGAAGCGCCCGCACTTGCGCGACCGTGCGTCGTTCATCCCCGAGCTTCCGGGTCTGCTCGAGTCGAGCGGGCGCCTCGACGTGGTGGAGAGCGAACACAGCCAGCTCTTGGGCCGCGGCTACACCTTCCACGTCTCCCACGGCCACACACCGGGGTTGCTCCTGACCGAAATGGAAACCCCGCGTGGCCCCCTGCTGTTCGCCGGGGATCTCGTGCCGGGCGCTGCCTGGGTGCACCTGCCCATCAGCATGGGCTACGACCGTTTCCCCGAGCTCTTGATCGAAGAGAAGGAACGTCTGCTCGCCCGCATCAGCGAGCGCGGTGGCAGGCTGTTCTTCACCCACGATCCGAACGTCGCGACCGCCGAGCCGGTGCGCGACGCGGCCGGACGCTTCTCGGTGCGCGACGCGCGTGATCCGCGCGCCGCATTCGCGGAATGATCCCGCCCGAGGCGAGTGGGCTATGCTGCTCCGGCCTTGGCCGCGTGGGAATGGTTGGTCGCCGGGCTCTCGATGTTCGGGGGCCTCGCCTACTCGTTCCTGTCGCTTTCGGCGGTGCGGGGCCTCGTGACCTTGAAGAAGTTGGGCGAAGTCGAGGCGGGACCGCCCGAGCGCTTTCCCTTGCTCAGCGTGCTCGTCCCTGCCTGCAACGAAGGGAGCACCTTGCGGCAAGCGCTGGAAACGCTGCTGTCCCAGGACTACCCGAACCTCGAGCTCGTCGTCGTCGACGATCGCTCGACCGACGACACGCCGCGCATCGTGGACGAGCTCGCCGAGCGCGACCCACGAGTGGTCGCGTTGCACGTCCGTGAGCTGCCAGCGGGCTGGCTCGGCAAAGTGCACGCCCTGTTCGTCGGCGCCCGAAAGGCTCGCGGCGAGCTGCTCCTCTTCACCGACGCGGACGTCCACTACCACGCACCCGACGTGCTCCGACGCGCAGTGGCGCTGTGCGAGCAGGAACGACTCGACCACGTCTGCCTCCTACCCGAGCTCCGCGCCGGTTCGTTCCTGCAAGAGTCGGCGGTGGACGCCTTCGGAATCAGCTTCTTCGCCACGCTCCGCGTCCACGAATTGGCTGACCCCGAGTCCGATCGCTTCATCGGCGTCGGCGCGTTCAACTTGGTGCGGCGCTCGACGCTGGAGAAGAGCGAGGGGCTCGAGTGGCTGCGCATGGAGGTGGGAGATGACCTCGGCCTCGGCTACTTGATTCGGCGAGCCAAGGGTCGTGCCGGATTGTGGCTGGCGAGCCGTGAGCTCAGCGTGCTCTGGTATCCGTCGCTGCGCGAAATGGCGCGCGGCCTCGAAAAAAACCTGTTCGCCATCGTCGGTCGCTACAGCGCCCCACTCACCTTCGTGCGCTTCGGTTCGGCCGTCGTGATCGTCACGGGCATGCTGCTCGGCTTCGCGTCGCCTCACTGGCCGGTCCAGCTCGCGTCTTTCGCGGCACTCGCCAGCGTGTTCGCCGCGGCGCTGGCCATGCGGCGCCGCATCGATCAACGGCTCGGACCCGGACTCTTGGTCCCCGTTGGCCTGTTGCTGGTCGCGGGGATGGGGTTCCGTTCCGCCTGGCGCTGCCTCCGCTCCGGCGGCATCACCTGGCGGGGAACGCACTACCCGCTCGGCGAGCTGAAGAGCTTCCAGCGCGTCAAAGTCTGAAACGGCTCCAGGTAAACCCGCCGGAATTGCGCTGCTTCCCGCCCCGCGTGATGCAGGTCGTTTGACGCGCGCGGCGGCGGAGGTAAAGCGGCTCGGTCATGCCCAACGCCTACATCTCCGGAACCGGGTTCTACGTACCGCCCAAGGTCGTGAGCAACGACGCACTCTCCAAAGAGTACGGAATCGACACGACCAGCGAGTGGATCGTGCAGCGCACGGGCATCGAGGAGCGACGCTTTGCCGAAGAAGGCGTGGGAACCAGCGATCTGGCGGTCCCAGCTGCCCAAGCGGCCATCGAGCGCGCCGGCATCACTCCGCGCGATCTGGACATGATCGTGTTCGCGACCCTGTCGCCCGATCACGCCTTTCCGGGCTCGGGAGTGTACCTCCAGAAGAAGCTCGGGCTGTGCGAGGGCGACGGCGCGAAGTTCGTACCGGCTCTCGACGTGCGAAACCAGTGCTCGGGCTTCCTCTACTCGCTCACCGTCGCCAACTCGATGGTGCGCGCCGGCACGGCCAAGCACGTTCTGGTGGTCGGGGCCGAGACCCACTCCGCCGCCCTCGACCTTTCGTCGCGCGGGCGTCAGGTCGCCTCACTGTTCGGCGACGGCGCGGGCGCTGCCGTCGTCAGCGCCACCGACGAGGACCGAGGCATCCGCTCCGTCTACCTCGGCGCCGATGGCCGCTACGCCGACGTGCTCGCGCAACGGGTTTGGGACATCAAGAAACGCCCCTTCGTCAAGCTCGACGATCAGGGTGTCGGGCGCGTTCCCGCGGAGGATCTTTGGGCGCAAATGGACGGCAAGCAGGTGTTCCGCCACGCCGTCGAGCGCATGATCGGTGTGCTGATGCAGGCCTGCGCTGATCAGGGGCTCACCCGAGACGACATCGACCTCTTCTTCTTCCACCAAGCGAACCTGCGCATCAATCAGTACATCGCGCAGCAGATCGGCATCGGCGAGGAGAAGCTCGTCTCCAACATCCAGCGTTACGGCAACACGACGGCCGCCACCATTCCCATCCTGCTCGCCGAAGCCGAGCGCGACGGCCGGCTCACGCGGGGCAAGAAGGTCGCCATGGTGGCGTTTGGGTCGGGCTTCACCTGGGGCGCCGCCATCGTCGACTGGTGACCCGACGTCCCGCGCGGGTGTGTGCCGCGCCAGCCCCCAGGGACCTGACGGGTCACCAAAGCCCGGGCCCCGGCGACCCGAAAGCGCGGATGCCGGTCGCCGACGTCGGTACGGTGATCTATGCTTCGACTCGAGGCCTGGAGATGTCGAGATTCGTTCTCCCCACGGTAGTGTGCGTTTTGACTTTGGGCGGCTGCGGCAACGCGAACGACTCCGGACTCAAGGGCTCGGGAGGCTCGGTATACGGCAGCGGCGGTTCAGCGACGGGTGGCACTTCGAGTGGAGGCGCGACCGGCGGGGGCGGCACGGCGAGCGGTGGCGCTCCGAGTGGTGGCGGCGCTCCGAGTGGGGGTGGCGCCCCGAGCGGGGGCGGCGCGCCCACGGGCGGCGGCGGCGCCCCGAGCGGTGGCGCTCCCGGCGGCGGTGGCGCTCCCGGCGGCGGTGGCGCTCCGAGCGGCGGCGGCGCTCCGCCGGGGGGCGGCGGTGCTCCCACGGGCGGCGGCGGGATGCCCGGAAGCGCATGCGAAGGACATTGCGGCGACGGCACGCCTCGCAGCGGCCCCAGTGGAACTTGCTACTGCGACAGCGTGTGTGTGCAGAGTGGTGACTGCTGTCCGGGCTACGCGGAAGCGTGTCAGACGGGGGTGGTCGAGTGTGACGGCAGCCAGTGCGATCTGTCCGCCAAGGTCTGTTGTCAGAAGAACGAGGGCGGCGGTAACTGGGGCGGATCCTGCCTGCAGAAGAACCAGGGCTGCGCCGGGACGGCGGTGGCCTGCGACGGACCGGAAGACTGCGCTGCTGGAACCGTCTGTTGCGGCAAGGTCGGTTCGAACGCGTTCACGAGTCTCGCGTGCACACCCGAGGCGACCTGCCAATACGCGAGCGGCTACCGAGTGATCTGCGGGTCGAGCGGGGTCTGCCCCGCGGGCTACGTGTGCAAGCCCTCGAGCGCGCCGACCGACTACTTCTACTGCGGCGTGCCTCCGAACTGAACGTGGCCGCCGCGCTTCGACGGCTCTCGGACCGCTTCACTTCGGGCGAACCGAGTCGAGCAACTCGAAGAATCGTTTGCGCTGCGAGCTCACGGTGTTCTTCGGGCCCACCAGCTTGAAGAAGTGACTACCGGCCGGCGTCGTGACGATGGCGCCGAGCATGGCAAAGCCGGGCTTCGGCGTGGTGGGGCCGCCGGGCATGCCGCTCTTGTAGGTGCCCGCTTCGATCTCGATGATGCGCTGGGTGAGCCCGTTCAGCTCGCGCGAAGTGTCCTTCACGCTGGCTTTGTCGATGCCTTCGAACTGTTCGATCCATCGCGCCACGTTGCGCTCGACCACGCCCGGGCGATCGGGACCGAAGTAGAACACCCCGAAGTCCGCCGGCTCCGGATCACCCGCCTCGGGTGAGACTTCGTAGCTCGCGCTGCGCATTGGCGAGGTGACTTCGAGCCGCTTCCAATTCGACGGCTCGTTCCAGGTGACGGCCACCGGCTTGGCGTTCCCGTGGGTGGCGGAGCTGGGCGTGGGGCGGGGCGCGGACGGGTCACTCGAGCGAGCCGCGCCGGCCGTGTCGCTCGCGGGAGCGCCGTCGCTGGGTGCGCGCTGGCACGCCACCGCTCCCAGGCAGAGGAGGCAGACGAAGGTCGATCTCACGCCCGCATCGTGTCCAAGTCACGCGCGCGCGGCAAGCGCTCGCTGCCTCAGTGCCGATGCTGGGCGGACTGCTGATGCTCTTGCTCGTGTTGGGCGACGCGACGCTTCACCTCGGCCATGTCCAGCGCGCGAACCTTTTCGACCAGTCCGTCCAGCGCCATGGCGCTCATCATCCCGGGCTGCTCGAAAATCAGGACACCGTCGCGGAAGACCATCAGCGTCGGAATCGAGCGAATGCCGAAGGCATGGGAGAGCTCCTGCTCGGCGTCGGTGTCGATCTTCCCCCAGACCACGTCCGGGTGTTGCGCCGCGATACGCTCGTAGACCGGCGCGAAGGCCCGACACGGGCCACACCATGCGGCCCACCAGTCGATGAAGACGATGGCGTTCTTCTCGATGGTGTTTTCGAAGTTCGTGGACGTGAGCTCTTTCGTGTGCATGGTGGCGTCTCCCATCCAGTGGGAGCCACGCCACGGCGAGAGGGTTCGCCTCAGGCGCAGTCCACGCGGACGGCGAGAGGCTCGCCAGCGGCGGGCCGGCGGGCGCGCAGCGAAAACTGATGAACGGCGCCGCCCGCGACCATGGATAGGACGACGGTCAGGGCCGGGGCGGCCCCCGCAGACAGGGCAACCAGCGCCGGCCCAGGGCAATACCCGATGAGGCCCCAACCCACACCGAACAGAGCCGCGCCGGCGATCAGGCGGCCGTCGATGACCTCGGAGCTCAGCTCGACCTCCGCAGCGACAGGCGCCTTGCGCCCCCGTCCCCAGAGTCGACCGAGGACGTGGACCGCGATCGCGCCTCCCATCACGAACGCGAGGGTGGGATCCCACTTGCCCGCGAAATCGAGGAAGCCGACGACCTTGGCGGGTTGGGTCATGCCCGAGAGACCGAGCCCCAGCGCGAACAGGAAGCCCGAGAGGAGCGGAATCGGCCAACGCATCAGCCACCTCCGAGGGCGCGCTCGAGGAAGACGACCAGCGCGGCGGTCGCCATGAAGGTGAGGGTCGCAACCAACGAGCGCTTCGAGCCGCGGGCGATCCCGCAGACCCCGTGTCCACTCGTACAGCCCCCACCGAGACGCGCCCCGTAGCCCACGAGCAGGCCGCCCGCAGCCAAGGCAGCCAGCGAGCGCGGGGTCGAGCCGATGACGCTGGGAGCCACCCAGGCGAGGAGCAGACCGCCCGCGCAGAGACCCATCAAGAAGACCAACCGCCACGTCCGCTCGCGCGCTCCGGGATCGAAGGCGCCGGCAACGATGCCGCTCACGCCGAGCACCTTGCCCGAACCGAGCCAGAGCAGGCACGCCGCGAGCCCGATCAAGGCTCCGCCGGCGAGCGCTGAGAGCACCGAAGAGACGTTCATCATGGCCGTTTTCCTGCCCGACAAGAATCTACAGTTTTCCGGTCGGGAATGACAAATCATGACCGACTTCGGTACTTCGTGCAACCCCGGGAACTTTCCGGAGGGCCCCGCTGTCGGACCCTTCACCCCCGGGAGGTGTCGATGCGGTTCGATCGGGCGCTCTTGAACGTCGACTTGTACGCAGTCCTGAACGTTCCCCGCCACGCCACGCCTGTACAGATACGCAGCGCCTACCGGCGGCTCGCGTCGGTGAGCCATCCCGATCTGAACCCCAACGACATGGGGCGAGCCGAGCGGCGCATGGCAGAGATCAACGTGGCGGCCGGCGTGCTCCTCGATCCGACCCGTCGAGCGCTCTATGACGAGCTCCGCGGCGAACGAAGGGGCACCGCACGCGCTCCACGCGGCGTGCGGCACACGCCGACCGTCGACGTCTCGCACGTGCGACTCGACAAGAACGATCTCGAATGGATCGACCGGCTGCGCTCCTGGCCGGGGCGGATGAGCGCGGGCTTCGAGCAGTGGACGGAGAGCTGGACGCCCGAGTTTCGCATGATGTTCCTGTTCGCGTCCGTGGCCCTGGCTCTGGGTTTGATCCGGCTCGCGAAGCCGACCTCGCTCCCGACTCCGTTCGAAGAGGCTCGGCCCGCGGCCACCGCGTCGACTCCGTCCTCGCCCACTTGATCGTTTCGGCGCGAGCTCAGCCGCTCGCCGAGACGACCTCGGCCTCGCTCCGCGCGGCGGCGTGTTCACGCATGCGCCGCCAAAGCAAGAGGTGCCCGAGGAGCGCGAAGGGCACCAGCACGCCCGGCAGCCCGATGAAGGGCGCCTCGGCGATCCACACGTTTGCTGGCTCGTTGTGGAAGGCGCGGAGCGGCGTTGGCATGCTGAGGATGGCGATGACCAGCACGTTGGCGAGCAGGGCGATCCCCAGCCAGTTGAACGCCCACGCTGCCCGAGGCCCCAGCGCCCCTCGCTGCAGCGCGACCGCGAGCGGCAGCGCCAAGAGCCCGGTGATCACGTCGAAGTTGTAGCCGGACCAGGTCATTTGAGGCGGGGTCACGCCGTCGGCTGCGCCTTGGTGCAAGAGCAGCTCGACCAAGATCCGGAAGGCCTGCACGCCCACCAAGAACGAGAGCGGGAGGCGAAGCGCGAGGTCGCGGCCCACGCGCGAGCGTGACAGCGCCACGGTGAGCGCGAAGCCGATCAGGAAGAACAGGAACGGTCGGGGTGGCAGCGTGCCGAAGCGGAGCGCGCCGGCGCGCGCGAGCCCGACACCGAGGAGCCAGAAGCCACCGGCGCCGAGCGCCACGAGCCCGAGGCGCCGCGCGACCGCGGCTGGCTCGAGACCCGCCCGCACCGATGCCGCGCGCACCAGCACGAGCAGGACGGCGATCATCGCAGGCGGCAATCCCCAAAATCCGAGGCGCAGCAAGTCCGAAGGCGTGCCCATCCCCCAGCTCTAACTTTATTTTTTATTAGTTGCAACTATCTAAAAATAAAGCAATGGTTTCGGTGTGAAGCGCAGCTATCACCAGTTCTGTGGCGTGGCGCGAGCCTTGGACCTCGTCGGCGAGCGCTGGACGCTGCTGATCGCGCGCGACCTCCTACTCGGGCCTCGCCGCTACGGCGACCTCTTGGCCGGGCTGCCGGGGATCACCACCAACTTGCTCGCGCTACGCCTGAAAGAGCTTCGAGCGAACGGCCTGGTGCAGCGCACGGAACAGCGCGGCGTGGTTGGCTACGAGCTCACGGCCCTCGGACGCGAGCTCGAGCCCATCCTGATGGCGCTCGGGCGTTTCGGTTTCCATTTCATGCAGGGTCCGAAGAGGGACGACAAGCTCGACGTCGGCTGGGCGCTTCTGTCGAGCAAGCGCCGTTACACGGGCGCCGCCGAGGCCACGATCGAGCTGGTGTTCGGCGAGCGTCATTTCCAGGTGCGCGCGCGCAAGGACTACGTCGATGTCAAGGAGGGCACGCCCTGGGAAGCCGAGGCGCGGGTGTTCGTCACTCCAGAAGCGTTCCGTGGGATCCTGTACGGCGGCGAGTCGAGCGACGAACACGAGAAGTCCGGGAGACTGCGCATCGAGGGGTCGCGCGACGCTTGGCAACGCTACCAGGCGGCCTTCGGGATGCGGGTCGGCAAGCACGGCGCAAAACCAGCGAGGAAGCCTCGAGCGTGAGCGGTGATATGCTCGAGCGCGAGCCTCGGGAATGACCGTCGTTTCGCGCATCGTCCACGACGCCGGGCAGCCCGGGCCGTTCGAAGCCGGCGCGCCCTGGTGGGACTCGCTGCCCCTGGACTTCGCCCGCTCTCGCGAGCGTTTCGATCTTTCTCCGGCGGACCGCTGGCGCGTGGGGGCCACGGCGGCGAGCGATCACGTGCTGCGTACGTTGGGCGCGTCGCTGGTCGGCACGCTGGCGGTGCCCGTGGGCTACCACCCGAGCGCGCTCGCGCGCGCGTTCCGCGACCGCGCCTTCTACGAAGCGCTCACCGACCGAGAACGACCGGAGCGCTTCTTCCTTCCTCCACCTCGCGGTGTGCGGGTCCAGGTGAGCAACGCGCGTCTCCCGCTCTTCCGTCCCGACGACGGCCTGACGCTCGACCTCCGCTTCGAAAGCCCCTTCGTGCCGGTGCACCCCCACGAACGGCGTGCCTACCTCGGCCACCGCAGAAATCGCGTCGCGCATGCACGTCATTGGCGCCACGGCACTCGCCCGCGCCCGACGGTGGTGGCGGTCCACGGTTTTTCCGCCGACCTCTACCACTTGAACGAGTGGTTCTTCGCCATTCCCTGGCTCTATCGCGAGGGCTACGACGTGCTGCTCGTCACCCTGCCCTTCCACGGCAAGCGCCAGACGCGGCTCTCGCCGTTCTCGGGCCACGGCTTCTTCGCGGGCGGCGTGAATCGGATCAACGAAGCCATCGCGCAGGCCATCTTCGATCTGCGCATCTTCTTGCATCACCTCGAGGCGGCGGGCGTGCCTCGTTTCGGGGTGATGGGAGTCAGCCTGGGCGGCTTCACGTCGGCGCTCCTGGCGGCCGTCGATGACCGACTGAGCTTCGCCATCCCCAACGTGCCCGTGGCCAGTATCGCGGATCTGGTGCTCGAGTGGGAGCCCATCGCGAGCCTGATGCGACTGGCTTTCGCCGCCACCGGTCGCAACGTCGTGGACGCGCGACGGCTGCTCGCGGTGAGCTGCCCGCTCAGCTATCCCCCGAAGCTGGCGCGCGAGCGCCTGATGATCATCGGTGGCGTCGCGGATCGCCTGGCCCCCCCGACCCATTCTCGCCTGTTGTGGGAGCATTGGGGGCGCTGCCGCATTCACTGGTTCCCCGGCAGCCACCTGGTGCACCTCGACCGCGGTGACTACTTCCGACAGATGCGTCGCTTCTTGGGCGAGATCGAGTTCTCGCCGCGCTGATCGACCGGCGCGAAACCCGGGCGCCGAGGCGTCGCGCGTCACCTGCGGATGCGGGTGTAACGAACGAGGAGCTTCGTATCCGTGCTCCGGACGACGAGCTCGTCGTCGGTCTTCGAAACGATGTCGCGTTCGAGCGTGGAGCCGGCGATCTCGGCTTCGCAGTTGCTTTGATCGATGTCGAGCAGGATGCGCTGCTCGGTGACGCGCAGCTTGCCGTAGAGATCGCAAGCCGGCCGGTGCTTGTGCACGGGCAGGTGGATGTGGAATCGGCCATCGTCGGTCACGACGAGCTCCGTCGTGAGCTTCTCGTTCACTTTGCCGTCCCAGCTTCCGACGTAGTACGCGTACGGGTCCCCGGCGGGTGGGGCGGGCGAAGTCTCGCCACGGGGTGGCGGCGCCGCGCCGTCCGCTTCGTCGCCCGGCTCCGATTGCGGCGGGATCTCGACTTCGCCGAGGGGCTGGGGGTCCTGGCTCGGGCGGGCGGCGCAGCCCACGAGGAGCAGGGCCCAGAGGCTGGAGCGCCAGATCGCGACCACGGCTATTTATACCCCAGCACCGCGGCCCCCCTTGACTCGTGTGATACACGGTGATACTTGTATCACGTCGTGACACGAGAACCGGAAGACACCCCCGAAACGCCGGCCGACGACGCAGAAGCCGAGCCGGAGCCGGAGGAAGCGGAGCCCAAGAAGGAACGCGTCCTCCACACTCGCATCCCGGCGGTGCTGGAGGCGGAGCTGAAAGCCGCGGCCCGCGCGCTGCGGGTGCCCGTCTCGAACCTGGTCCGAACCATCCTCGAGGACGCAGTGAACATCGCCGACCGAGCTTCCGAGCGGGTGGAGGATCGCCTGAGTCGGGCTGCGAAGACCGTGCACGACGAGCGAGATCGATTGAAGTCAAAAGTCGAACGCAAGACCGACCTGGCGGACGTCGTCGCCTACCAGCCCGTCGTGTTGGCGAAGAAGGGCAGTTGCGCAAAGTGCGGGGCGGAGCTCGCCCCCGGCGAAAACGCCGGGCTCGCCGTGGGAACGGCGCCGGGAGCGCCGCGCTTCGTGTGCACGAGCTGCACTCCGGGGCGCTGAGCGCGAGCACTCGAGAAACCTGATTCCGACGCGCGAGCCGCGAGCTCGATCGTCACACGTGTATCCGAAGATCACTCCCCGAGCGGGAGACAAGGAGCCGAGAAATGAACACAACCATCGACCACGCAAGCTCTCCGACCCGTTCCGATCGCCAGGAAATCGCAGAAGCGTTTCTGCGAGTCGGCGCGGCCTGGGCCCGATACGGTCTCTCCGTGGCACGAGCCTCGGTCGAGACCAGCGCTCGGACCCTGAACGTGACCGCCTCCGCGCTCGGTACGCTGGCCGAGCGCTTCCACGAGCTCGAAGGCGACGATACGCACGAAACGGAGGGTGAAGCCCGAAGCGAGTGAAACGAGCGCGGCGGAGTCGCCAACGAAGCCGAGACCTGTGCGCGGGGCCCGAGTATGCTCGGGCCCACGATGACTCGCAAAAGCGGCGCTCTCGGTCTCGGACTCCTCGGTCTCGCTCTCGGCTTCACCGCCTGCGGAGGCGGTGCGACCCCAGGCAAACCGGCGAAAGGAGCCGAGCGCGGTGGCGGCTCTGCCGAAAGCGAGAGCGCCGACGGCTCGAGCGCGACGCGAGCCGTCGAAGGCGCGACTGCCGGCGACAAGGCGCTCGAGAAACGCAGCGCGTCTCTCACCTTCGACCTGACGCTCAAGAAGGGAGACGCGGCGGGCGGGATGCAGGCCGGCAGCTGGTCGCTGGAAGAAGAGCGCTCGCTGCAGGTGCTGGCCGCCGACGGCGGAAAGGTGACGAAGCTCGAGATCGCCTTCGGCAAGCGCGAGTCGAAGCCGCTCCTCGGGGTCGAGCTCACCACGGCCACGGCCGGACATACCTACGTCATCGAGTCGAAAGGGGAGGCGCCGAGCGTGTCGCGCGCCGACGGCAAGCCCATCACGGGTGCCGAGCGTGACGCCTTGATGACGGAATACGACTGGGTCGGGGGCCCGACGCCGCTCGCCAAGTGGCTGGGCCCGGCGACTTCCGGCAAGACGCTCACCGGCGGGCCGGCGGAGGCTCGGGCTCTGCTCGGTGTGCTGGCCGGCGTCGACTACACGAACTCGAAGGTGAGCGCGACGCCCAAAGGGAAAGGGGGAGGGTCCATCGAGCTCGACGTGACGGCGACTCTTCGGCTCACGGGTGGCCAGACGTTCTTCGACTTCGAGTTGAAGGGGACGGCAAAGGTCGACGCGAAGACCGGGCTCGTGTCCGAGCTCTCGCTCGAGGGACCGGTCCGCGCGAGCGGCAAGCTCGAGCACAAGAAAGGCATGCTCGACGTGACCGGCACGGGCAAGGCCTCGCTTTCGAGGAGCGCGTCGCGCTGAAGCCCTCGAGCGCGCGCGAGGTCGCGGCAGCCGAGGAGAGCCTCGTGCCGCTCAGAAGCGCAGCACCGCGCCCGCCCAGGTGAAGCCGGCTCCGAAGGCCGCGAAGAGCACCGTAGTGCCCTCTTTGATGCGGCCATCTTGGATCGCCACGTCGAGCGCCATGGGAATCGTGGCGGCCGTGGTGTTGCCGTACTTCTCGATGTTGTGAACGACCTTCTCTTCGTCCAGCTCGAGGCGCCAACCCACGAGCTGGTTGATGCGCATGTTTGCCTGGTGGGGCACGAACAGATCCACGTCGCGCATGGTGAGCCCGGCCGACGCAAGGACCTCGTGGGCGACCTCCGGCATCTTCTCGGTAGCCCAGCGGAAGACCTGCTTGCCCTTCATCTTGGGGTAGTGGCGACCTTCGTCGAGCATCGCCTGGGTGATGCGCGGCATGTATTTCGAAGCGGGCGCCTCGAGCCAGAGGTCCTCGGCCGCCGACCCGTCTGCGTGCAGAGCGATGGAGAGCAGCCCGCTCGAGTCGTCGCGAGCCTGGCCGATGACCGCGGCGCCGGCGCCGTCGCCGAAGAGCACGGCCACGTCGCGCCCGCGATCGCTGAAGTCGAGCCCCGTGGAGTGCACCTCGGAACCGACCAGCAGCACCTTCCGGTACATGCCCGTTCGGATCCAGGCGTCGGCGACGCTGAGGCCGTAGAGGAAGCCCGAGCACTGGTTGCGGATGTCGAGGGCCGGCACGCCGGGCAAGCCCAGCTTCTGCCCGAGCAGGCAGCCCGACCCGGGGAACGTGTAGTCGGGCGAAAGCGTGGCGAAGATGATGGCGTCGATCTCTTCCTTCTTCACCCCAGCGTGGGCGAGCGCGCGCTCCGACGCGGGCACGGCGAGATCGGACGCGCCGATGCCGTCGCGCTCGATGTAGCGCCGCTCTTTGATGCCCGAGCGCTGGAAGATCCACTCGTCACTCGTCGTCATCAACTTCGCGAGGTCGTCGTTGGTCACGACCTTCTCTGGAACGTAGCTACCGATGCCCAGGATCGTGGAGCGCACCATCTTCATCGCCTCGACGAGAGGCGCTGCTAACATGGCGGAATGGCGATTCGCAAGATTGCTCAGATGGGACATCCGGTCCTGCGTCAGCGCGCAGAAGAGGTTCCACCAGCGGAGCTTTCGACACCACGCGTGCAGACGCTCATCGACGACATGATCGAAACCATGCGTGACGCAGACGGCGCGGGAATCGCAGCACCTCAGGTTCACGAGTCATTGCGCATCGTCGTGATCGAGGTGTCGCACAACCCGCGCTATCCGGACTTTCCGGGCATTCCGCTCACGGTACTGGTTAATCCACTCGTGTCCCCACTCGTACGTGTCGATCCCCTGGCGGAGAGCGACGCCATCACCATGTACGAAGGTTGCCTGTCGGTGAAGGGCCTGCGTGGTCGCGTGCGGAGACCGCGGCTGATGCTCGTGCGAGGGCTCGATCGCGGCGGGCGTGAAGTCGAGTTCCGCTGGGAGGGCGTGCGTGCGGCGGTCGTGCAACACGAAACCGATCACCTCGACGGTGTCTTGTTCGTGGACCGCGCGGACCCGAAGACGCTCACTTTCCTGTCCGAATACGATCGCTACGTGCCACGCGAGGCGCGGATGGTGGACGGGATCGAGGTCCCTGCGGACTGACTCGCGCGCAAAATCATCGGAGTCTGCCCGGCCTGCTTGCCACCGCGTCGGTTCCGCCTGCTACGATGTCCGCTCTCGCGCAGCCGAGCTCCCGATGCGACCGAACCCCGGTGACCTGATTGGCGGCAAGTACCGCATCCTCCGCATGATCGGAGATGGCGGAATGGGGGCTGTGTACGAGGCGCGCCACGAGGTGCTTGGCACCAGCGTGGCACTCAAGTTCCTGCACACTGAGTTGGCCAAGCGCCAGGGGCTCTCCACGCGGTTTTTGCAGGAGGCCCGCGTGTCGGCTTCCATCCAGAGCCCGCACGTCACCAAGGTCACCGACGTCGAGCAGACGCCGGACGGCACACCGTATCTGGTGATGGAACTTCTGACGGGCGAGTCGCTGCAACAGCTCATCGATCGGCAACGCAAGATCCCCCGGGACCAGGCCCTGGACTTCGCACTCCAGATCTTGTCGGGCCTCGAAGCCGCCCACGCCCTCGGGGTCGTGCACAGGGATCTGAAGCCCGACAACGTGTTCATCACGCCGAGCACGGGCGGGCCGGTGTGCAAGCTCCTCGATTTCGGCATCGCGAAGCTCCGCCAATCGAACGATTACTCGAAGGGGCTCACGCGTCCCGGGGCCCTGATGGGCACGCCGGAGTACATGTCGCCGGAGCAGCTCTACTCGGCCGACCGCGTCGACCACCGGGCGGACCTGTATTCCTTGGGCGTGATTCTGTTCGAGATGCTCGCCGGCGAGCGCCCGGCCATGGGCGAAGATGCTTCCGCCATCGTCGGCAACGTGCTGGCGGGGAAAGTGAAGCGCCTCTCGGACCTGAACGTCGAGCTGCCCAAAGAGCTGGTCGACGTAGTGCACAAGGCCATCGAGCCCGACAAGGGGCGGCGGTTCCAGAGTGCGCTCGAGATGCGAGGAGCCCTCGCACCGTTCGCCGGCCAACTCTCCCACGCCGGGCGTCTGGCAGCGACTTTGGTACCCGCCACCACCACGCCGCCACCGCCAGCCGCCGGCAAGCCAGGCGCACCGGTCCTCGATACGCCTCCCATGACGGAAGGCAGCACTGCGCCCGTGGACGCTCCGCCGGCCAAGCCTCCCAAGACGGCGGACGAGCCCGCGCCGGAGGCCAGGCCGGGCGTGGCTCCGACACTGCCACCCGACGACGAGGCGCCGAAGAACCCGGCCACCGTGCAGGACATGCCGCAGCAGCACGTGCCCATCGCCGGAGGCACGCAGGAGGCGAGCAAGGATCTGATCCGCGACATCGCGCTCCAGAACGCCCAAGCGCAGGCCGTTCCGATGAACGCACCCGCGCCCGCTCGCTCCCAGGTGGCGGCCTATCCGCAGCCCGCGCCCTTCGCACCCGCGCGCAAGAAGAGCGGCGGCGGCGGTGGACTCGTGATCGCGCTCGTCGCGGTGCTGCTGGTGATTGGCGTGACCGTGGCGGGCATTCTCTGGGTGCGACAGAACCGTGACGAACCCAAGACCGAGCCACTCGGGTTCGGCTCGTCGACGCCTGCCACCAAGGTCACCGCTCAAGGGGGCGGCGCTTTCAACCAGACGCCACAGGTTCCGCAGAATCCCCAGGTGCCCGTCGATCCGGGCCCCGGGCCCAAGCCCACGGCCACGGGAACGGGCACGGGCAAACCGAAGCCCAAAGATGCGGGCGCCGACGGCAGCGATGGGCAGGACGCCGGCGGACAGATGCCCTTCCCGATCCCGATGCCGAGCGGCCTACCGCCCATCCCTTCGAGCTTCCCGTTGCCCACCTTCCCGCTGCCCACGTGGCCGCCGCCGGCGAGCAGCTGATGAGCGGGAGTCGAGACGGCGGGGCCACCAAAGGGCCCTCCGCGGCGTTCGTTCGCGAGTTCGCATCGAGCATGCCGAAGACCTACCGGTCGACGCACGACGAATCCGCCATCACCGAGCACGCTTCGGCTGCACTCGCGCGCGGTTCCGCGTCGGCGCGTGTGGAGCTGCTCGAGCACACCCATGGCGCGCCAGGCGTGCTGTGTGTGGTCGCCGACGACCGGCCGGGCCTGTTGGCGACCATCAGCGCAGCGTTCGTGCTCTCGAACTTGGACGTCATCGACGCCGAAGCGCACACGCGCAAGACCTCCGGTGGCCGCCGCGAAGCAGTGGATCTGTTCTGGGTTCGGTACGCGGACCCGGCTCGACGTAGCGAACGCGTGCAGGCGAAAGACATCGACGAGGTGCGGCGCGTGCTCGCGGAGCTGCTCGAAGGCAAGCTCGACCGCGAGGTCGCTTCACGTCGCACCGGCAAGCCCACGCGTGGCGCGAGTGAGACGACCGTGCGATTCGTGGAGAACCCCGACGGGGACCTGACCACGCTCGAGGTGGAGACGGACGATCGCTCCGGCCTCTTGTTGGCCCTCGCGCAGGCGCTGTTCGAGCAACGGGTGCAGATCGTGGAATCCGAAGTGAAGACCGAGGGTGCACGCGTCCTCGACCGTTTCAGCATCGTCGAGCTCGACGGCAAGCCCATCCAGCCGAATCGCCGGCTCGAAATCCAGGTCGCGGTGCTCTCCGCCATCCAACCGGGCTGAGCCGCGCGCTCGCGCTCGACCGGCGCAGCCTCGCGACGCCCGTCGCAAACTCGCGACGCTCGCGCAGACATCGAGGCGCAGGCGCGCTCGCGGGGACGCGTTCGGCCGTGAGCACCGTGCTACCATCCGGCCCGATGCGACTTCTGTTTTGCTGGTGGCTCGTGGGTTTCGCATCGCTCTCGGCGGCGTGCTCGAGCTCGACCGAAAACGTGTCCGAAACCGGCGGCAGCGCAGGCACGGGCGGAACGTCTACCGGTGGCAGCGGCGGAGCGGGCACGGGCGGCGGGGGCACGAGCGCCGGAGGCACGAGCCCTGGCGGCGGTGGAGGAGGGACGAGCCCCAGCGGTGGTGGCGGAGGGGGCTCGGGCACGGGCGGCGCACCGAGCTGTGACCCGGGCGCGTTCCCGTCCAATCCGTTGCGCGACGACTTCAATCGCCCCGACGGTCCGGTCGGCAGCTCGTGGTTGAACTCCGACACGTTCCAGATCGTGAGTAACCAGGTGGCGAAGGTGGGCGCCGCTCCGGTTCAAAGGTCCATGCTCTGGCCGACGAAGTTCGGCGCGAATCAGGAAGCGTACGTCACTCTGTCGGAGATCCACTCGCAGTTCGAGGAGATGACGCTGATACTGAAAGCTCAAAACCAAAACGACTCCTGCCCGAGCATTGCGGTGCTCTACGCGCCGAGCGGGAGCGAAGTCCAAGTCTGGTGGTGCGTCACGCCGGGCCAATGGAAGAAGTCCGCGGGTGTGTCACTGACTTTCTCGCCCAAGCAACAGCTCGCCGGCCGAGCTTTGCAGGACGGCACGGTCATCGTCCTCCGAGACGGCGCGGAGGTATTGACCACCAAGGTCCCCGGCGCCCTCGGAACGGCGTTGGACGGCTACATCGGCATCAGCGCCGACATCAACGGCGCGGTGGCTGCTTTCGACGACTTCGGCGGCGGCGACGTCCCCTGCAACTGACGCTGCCCGTCAGCGCGCGAGCGGCCGCTCGGCTGCCTCGCGGTAGACATCGAGGGTCGCGCGCGCGGCCTGCTCCCAGGAAAACTGCCTCGTCCGCTCGCGACCGCGCGCAACGAGCCGATTGCGGAGCTCGGTCTCTCTGTCGAGGTGCCGGATCTTGTCCGCGAGGTCACGTTCGTCGGTGGGGTCGGCGTGCAAGGCTGCATCGCCCGTCACCTCGAGCACGGCCGGCGCGGTGGACGCGAGGACCGGCACGCCGAAACCCATGGCCTCGAGCGCGGGCAACCCGAAGCCTTCGTAGAGCGACGCGAACAGCAACATGTGGGCGTGCCGGTACAGCGTGAAGAGGACCGCGTCGTCGACGTGGGAAATCGGCACCACCACCCGCGCCACCTCGGGCTTTCGGAGCAGCGCATCCATCTCGGAGTCGACGCGACTGAAGCGCCTCACCATCACCAGCTTGTGTCGTTCGTCCGTGCCAACGGCTCGAACGAACGCTCGCAGCATGCGCGCGTGGTTCTTGTACGGTGAGCCCTGGCCGACGATCAGCGAATAGCGAGCGTCGCGCGGAAGCCACGGGTCGAGTAGCTCCCGCGCTCCGCCGCGATCTGCGCTGTGGCGCGCCGGATCGAAGCCGTGGTGGATGACGCGGACCTTGTCCGCGTGCTTCGGGTAGACGCGCGCGATGGCGTCGCGCGTGGCAGCGGAGATGGCGATGACGCGCCTCGCGCCGGCGATGGCACGGGCGAAGTTCGCGCGATACCAGAGACCATTCGCCAAGCGAACGGGGAGGTACGCCGACGCGAGCTCGGGCGCTTCGACCCACATCAAGTCGTGGATCGTCACCACCCACGGACAGCCGAGAGCGAGCGGTACGATGTCGGCGGGCGAATGGAACAAGTCGAAGTCGCCGAAGCGGTGCGCGATACCGAGACCGAACACCGTGGCAGGGCTCTTCGTCTCGGCCGGAAACGACAGCTCCGTGACGTGGTCGAACGCGAGCTTCGGCCCGCGGTAACCCGGGTGGCGCAGGAGCAACAAGCGCATCCCTTCGGCCATGGGCAAGAGGTGCTCGAGCAGCGCTTCCAGGGTATTGCCGATTCCGCTCTTCTTCCCGGAGATGGTTCGAGCGTCGATCACGACCTTGAGCACGGCGCGCAGGCTACCTGACGGGCGGATGGCCCGCGACTGTGCCGAGAAGATGGGCGCCGCGTTGCACGGAGGGGGAGAATTCGCTAAGTCACGATCTGTTCGGAAGCCCCATGAGTGACGGACCCGCGCCGAAGGCCACCCAGGCCATGAACGATCCTGCGGCGGAACCGGACCCCGACGCCGAGGCGCAGCCGCTGGCGAAGGCAGGCGAAGCCGAAGCCCCTCCCAAGAAGGTGGCCGCGACCGTGGTGGACGAGCCGGTTCCCGAGGCTCCCGCCGCCACCGCCGACGAAGCCCCGTGGGCCAAGCCGGGAAAGACCCAGCCCGGCGAGCCGCCCATCTTCGATGCAGTGCCGGCGCCCGTCGTCGCTCCGACTCCCTTTGCGCCCGCGGTGTCACCGGTCGCGCCTCCGGTGGCTCCGGCCGTTCGAGCACCTGCGCCGTACTACGCACCTCCGCAGCCGGCACCTCGCGGCGGTTCGAGCGGTCTCTTGATCGGGGGCCTGGTCGGCGGATTGGCCGTCATCGGCGGACTCATCGCGCTGGTGCTCGTGATGCGCGGGAAGTCGGACGACGAGCCGCAGCAAACTCTCAGCGTACCGACGAGCGGTGGCGGGCCCACGGTGATCGCTCCGCAGGGTGGCGGCGCCGCCGAGCCGGTCGCGCCCGCGGTCGCCCCCGATCCGCCGCCCGCGGCGCCCGAACCGGCGAACAAGCCGACGAGCCCCGCCAGCACCGCGAAGCCGAGCAGCACGCCGAAGTCGACCAGCACTCAGCCCACACTGCCTCCACCCCCTCCTGCGAAGACCGCGCCGCCGCCCGGCACCACGCCGCCGCCGCCGGCGACGACGACGCAACCGTCGCTGCCGCCCCCGCCGCCTGCCAAAGGTGGGCGCTTGAAGCTCCCCGGCAAGAAGTGACGCGCGCTCACTCGAGCGTGCCGCGCGCGCCGATGCCGAGCCAGGAGTGGATCTTCGGATCGTCGATGTCGCCCGAGCGATCGAAGCCGTTGTTGCCGCCCGTCTCGTCCTCGACTTTCAGACTCTCCTTCGTGAACTTCGAGAGCGAATAGAAGAGGAACATCCCGTAGAAGTCCCCGCGCGTCCGCACGTCGATGCCGGCTTGGAAGTGAACGAGCTCGAAGCCGTGGACAGTCTGGCGGCTGGAGAGGACCTCGGTGGACGCGCTCGCAGTCAGCCATTCGTAACCAGCACCCACGCCGAGGAAAGGCGTGACGTCTTGGAAGGGCATGACTCGCACCACCACCTCGGGACCGCCGCGAAGATCCCAACCCGAGCAGCTGGCGTTTCCGCCGCAGTCCGGTAGCACGTAGCCAGCGCCGAGGAACAGACCAGCGAACAGGTGCGGATCGGGCCAATAGCCGAACTCGCCCCAGAGGAAGATCATGCCGTCGACCGCGTCGCTGAACTTCTGCGCGCTCGATGCGCTGCCCATGGGGAAGGCGAAGCCCAGGCGATACCCACCGCCGAACCCGGGCTTCCAACGCTGTTCGCGCAGCGCAACCGGATCTGGCGCCGAGTTCGCGAACGGCGTGTCGTTCTCGAAGCTCGGGTGCTCTTCTTCCTGCTTCTGCTGTTCCTTCACCCGACGAGATGCGAGGTCGCGGTTGTCGAGCACGACGTCCTCTTCACTGCTCGGCTTGGTCGCGGGCTTCTCGGACTTGGCGTCGGCTGGCCCAGCGCTCGCATCGGGCTTCTTCTCTTCGGCAGGCGCCGCCTTCTTCGCATCTTTCTTGCTCTTCGCGCCCTTGACCGGCGGAGCGGCTCGGCGAAAGCGGCCGATGCGGACGTCACGCCGAGGGCGAGCGCGAGGACGAAGCTCTGACGCAGCATGCTCGCATCATAGCGAACTTGCCCCGTCGAGCGGAGCGCGAACCTCGGCGCCGGAAGCACGGGTCGCGGAGGAGAGGACTTCGGCGAGCACTCGCCCGGTGGGGGTGGCCTTCTTCGCCATGCGCGCCGGCGGTCCCTCGGCGATGATGCGACCTCCACGTGTGCCACCCTCGGGGCCGAGCTCCACCACCCAGTCGGCCCCGGCGATCACCAATGGATGATGCTCGATCACGACCAACGTGTCGCCGCGCTCGATCAGACGCGACAGTACGTCGACGAGCTTCGAGACGTCCGCCAGGTGGAGTCCGGTGGTGGGTTCGTCGAGCACGTACAGCGTGGGCAGGTGCCGCACCGACGCGGTGAGCTCGAGCGAGAGCTTGAGGCGCTGAGCCTCCCCGCCGGAGAGCGTGTGGGACCCCTGCCCGAGGTGGATGTAGCCGGCGCCGAGATCGGTCAGCGTCTGCAGCGGCCCCGAGATCGCCGGATGATGCTCGAAGAAGTGCGCCGCCTCCTCGGCAGTGAGATCCAAGACGTCGCCGATGCTGAGCCCCGCGTATTGGATGTCGAGCGTGCGTGGCTCGAAGCGCTTGCCCGCGCAGTCCGTGCAGGGTGTGACCACGTCCGGCAGGAAGCTCATCTCGTGGGTGATGACTCCTTGCCCCTCGCACGTCGGGCAGCGACCGCCGTGGGCCGTGTTGAAGGAGAAGCGCGCGGCAGAAAATCCGGCGACCCGTGCCTCGGGGGTAGCGGCGAAGATGCGGCGAATTTCGTCGAAGATCCCCAAGAACGTCGCCGGCACGGAACGTGGCGTGCGCCCGATGGGCGTCTGATCCACGGCGTTGGCGCGTTCGAGCGAACCAAGGCCGGAGAGGGACGCGAACGCGCCCGGACGCTCGGACGCGAGCCCGAGCTGCGTACGCACCGCGGGCAAGAGCACTTTGCGGACGAGCGTGCTCTTACCCGATCCGCTCACCCCGGCCACTACGTTCAAGCGGCCGAGCACGATTCCGAGGTCGACGCCGCTCAAGTTGTGCTCCCGCGCTCCACGAAGGAGGAGCCTCGGCGTCTTGGGCGTGACGGCGAGCGGCGCCCTCACGCTTGCGGGCTCGGCGAGTACGCGCCCGGTGGGGGAATCGGGATGCCCGAGCACGACCTCGGGACTTCCCGCCGCCATGATGCGGCCGCCGCGCGCGCCGCCGCCCGGGCCGAGATCGATCAGGTGGTCCGCTGCGCGTATCGTGTCGGCGTCGTGCTCCACCACGAGCACCGTGGAGCCGATGTCCACGAGCTTGCGCAGGTTCTGGAGCAACCGCCGCGTGTCTCGCGGGTGCAATCCGATGGTGGGTTCGTCGAGCACGTAGAGCGCGCCCGTGAGGCCTGCGCCGAGCTGCGCGGCCAAACGTAGACGTTGCATCTCTCCGCCGGAGAGCGTCGAAGCCGCGCGGTCGAGCGAGAGGTAGTCGAGCCCTACTTCGACCAGGAACTCGAGCCGCCGTTCGAGCTCCTGGAGAATGGGACGAGCGATGCGCTGGTCGGCCTCGGCGAAGCGCCAGCGACGAAGCTCCCCGAGGGCGGCTCCCACGCCGAGGTCGACGACTTCGTGGTAGCGCTTTCCCCGCACGCGGACCGAGCGCGGAACGGGCGCGAGGCGCGAGCCTGCGCACTCGGCGCAAGGGACGAAGACCGGCTCCTCGGCGGCGGCGCGCCGGGAGCGCTTGCGCACCGCCTGCTCGACGACCCCAGCCCCTTGGCAGGTCTGGCAGCGCCCCTGCGCGGTGTTGAACGAGAACCAGCGAGGGTCGAGCTCCGGCACTGCGAACCCGCACTTGGGGCAGGCGCTCGTGGTCGACAAGAGCTGCGATGAGCCGTTCTTGCGCCGGAGCTTCACTGCGCCGTTCCCCCAACGGAGCGCGCGATCGAAGAGCTCGCGCGACACCTGCTCGGGCTTCGACCATTGGAGGAGCACGAGATCGATGTCGTGCTCCCGCGTCTTGACCAGCCGAGGGGGCTCGGCCGTGGACACTAGCTCGCCATCGCAATAGGCCTGCGCGATGCCGTCGCGTTCGGCCGCGGTGAAGACGTCGAGGTAGAGACCTTTGCGCGCACGCACGACCGGTGCCAAGAGCTCGAAGCCGGTCTTTTCGGCGCGGATGCTCGCGTACACGGCGTCCGGGCTCGTGCGCTCGATGGCTGTGTCGTGGTCCGGACAATGCGGGACGCCGAGCTTGGCGTAGAGCAGCCGAAGGTAATGGGCGACTTCGGTGACGGTGGCTACCGTGGAAGTCCTCGAGGACCGCGTCGTGCGCTGCTCGAGCGCCACCGACGGCGGAACTCCGTGCACGAGGTCGACGTCGGGACGCGGCATCGTGGGCAAGAACTGCCGCGCGTAGGGGGTGAGGGTCTCGAGGAAACGACGTTGCCCCTCCGCGAAGATCACGTCGAAGGCCAAGGTGCTCTTGCCGGAGCCGCTCGGGCCCGTGACCACGCTCAGCGCGCCGTGGGGCACCGACACCGAGATCTCCCGCAAGTTGTGCTCGCGTGCGTGTTCGACGTAGAGCGCCTTGGGCTCGGGCGCGGGACGCGCTTCGGCGAGCGGCGCACGTCGCGCGCGGGCGCGCAAGGCGATACCGGTGCGCGTATCCAGCTTGGCGATCTCGGCGGGTGAGCCGCGTCCGACGATGGTTCCGCCGCGCCGCCCGGCGCTCGGTCCGAGGTCGATCACGTGATCGGCGCGCGCGATCACGCCGAGGTCGTGCTCCACGACCACGACGCTGCCGCCACCTTCCACGATCACGTCCAGCGCGGCGAGCACGCGATCCACCTCGTCGGCGTGGAGGCCCGCGCTCGGCTCGTCCAGCACGAACAGAGCACCCTTCTGATCGTCACCGAGGCTCCGTGCGAGCTTCAGCCGCTGAGCTTCGCCGCCCGACAGGGTGGAGAGCGGCTGGCCGAGGCGCAGGTAGCCGAGCCCCAGCATGGCGAGCGGACCGAGCGCCCGGCGAATCGGGAGCTCTCGGAAATGTTCGAGCGCCTCGTCGACGGTGAGCTCGAGCACGTCGGCGATGCTCTTGCCCTGACGTCGCACCGCCAGCACTTCGGGCTTGAAACGCTTGCCCTGACAGACCGGGCAGGCGAGACGTACGTCGGCGAGAAATTGCATCTCGACCGTCTCGAACCCCTCGCCGGAGCAGCTGTCGCAGCGTCCCCCTTGGACGTTGAACGAGAAGTGCGCGGCACCGAGCTGGCGGGCGCGTGCTTCCGGCTCGGCCGCGAACAGAGCGCGGATCCCGTCCCACGCCTTGGTGTAGGTCGCCGCGTTGCCACGCGAGGTGCGACCGAGCGGAGCTTGATCCACCAGCGTCACGCTGCGGATGGTGTCGAACCCGTGGATTCGGTCGTGCGCACCCGGCGGCTCGACGCCCAGCTCGCCCAGGTGGCGCGCGACCGCGCGGTAGACGATGTCGACCGCCAGAGTGCTCTTGCCGGAGCCGCTGACCCCGGTGACCGCGCACACCAGGCCGAGCGGCACGTCGACGTCGAACCCCGTGAGATTGTTGGCTCGCGCGTTCTCCACGCGCAGAAGGCCGCGAGCTTCGCGCGGTGCGCGCGCGTCGGGGATGGCAGCGCGCACGGCCCGCGCCGTGGCTCCTCGAGCTCGGATCACCGCGTCGGGTGAGCCGTCGTGGACGACGCGACCGCCGTCTCGACCGGCGCCCGGCCCCAGCTCGATGACGCGATCGGCGGCCTCGATCAACGAGGCGTCGTGCTCCACCACGAGCACCGTGTTCTGGCGAGCGGCGAGCTCGCGAAACACCCCGCTCAGCGTGGCGACGTCACTCGGGTGGAGGCCCACCGTGGGCTCGTCGAGGACGAACAGCGCGTTGCACAGCGAAGTGCCGAGCGCGGCGGTGAGCGTCACGCGTTGGGCTTCGCCACCCGACAGCGTACGCGCTTGGCGGTCGAGCGTGAGGTAGCCGAGTCCGACCCGGTCCAGGTAGGAAAGCCGGCTCTCGAGCTCTCGACGCGCGAGCGCGCCTTGCCCGGTGTGGGTCTCGAGCTCCGCCAGGATGCGGCGCGCCTCTCCGATTTCCAGAGCGTGGAACTCCGCGATGTCGCGTCCCCCCACGTGGTAGGCCAGCGAAGCTTCGCCGAGGCGCTTGCCCTGACAGCGCCTGCACACGTCGTAGGACCGGTAGCGCGAGAGCAACACCCGAACGTGCATCTTGTAGGTCTTGGTCTCGAGCCAGCGAAACCAGCCCGTGATGCCGGGGAACGCGCCATCGTTCCAGCTGCCGTCGCCGTCGATGATGCGGGTCTTCTGGGCCGGCGTGAGCTCCCCCCACGGCACGTCGAACGGGATCGCGTGGCGGCGACAGAGCTTCGCCAACTCCGCGCGCTCCCAGCTCGTAGACTTGCCCGCCCACGGGCGGATCGCGCGCTGCTTCAGACTCCGTCGAGGGTCGGGGATGACCTTGTCGAGATCGATGCCGATGGTCCGGCCGAAGCCGCGGCACTCGGAGCAAGCGCCGAGGGGTGACTCGTAGGAGAAAAGGCCCGGTCGCGGTGGAGCCAGGCTGCGGGCGCACTCTGGACACGCGAGCCCCCGTGCGAGTCGCTGCTTCGCCTCGCCTACCAAGACGTCCACGGTGCCGTTTCCACGCCGCCACCCCTCTTCGAGAGCAGCGGCCATCCGCTTCTGGTCACGCGGCGTGAGCGCGACCCGATCCAACACCACACCTATGGCTCCACCGAGGGCCGCGACGCTCGATGGTCGTATCTGGTCGATGTCTTCGACCGAGCCGCCCAGGAGCAAGCGACGATAGCCGGCGCGCGCCAGCTCCTCGCGCACCTCGAGGTAGCCCTCGACTCCGCCGTGGACGCGGAGCGGATAGGTCACGACGGCGCGCGCCCCGGGATGGGCGGAGAGCAAGCCCAGGGCCGCCGATTCCGGGTCGAGGGCGCGGGCGGGGAGACGGTGTTCCGGACAGATGGGGACCGCTTCCCGCACGAAGAGCGCCGCCAGATACGGCTCGAGGTCGGCCATGGTGGCGACGGTGGAGCGCGAGCTCTTCACCGGCGCGCGGCGATCCACCGCAATGCCCGCCGGCACCGGGTCGAGAGAATCGATGGGCGGTCGCTCGAGGCGCTCGAGAAATTGACGCGCGTAGGGGCTGAAGCTCTCGACGAAACGCCGCTGGCCTTCGGCGTAGAGCGTGTCCATGGCCAGGCTGCTCTTGCCGGCGCCCGACACCCCCGTGACCACGACGACCTGACCGGGATCGAGGCGGAGATCGACACCCGTCAGGTTGTGGGTGCGTGCGCCGCGAAGCTCCGTCGAAAGCATGAAAGGGGGCTCACCATCTCACAACGGGCCGCGCGCGCAAGGCGCCATCCAGCACCGCCTGGGCGCTCACTTCGGGGTGGGTGGGACGTACACTGCGTTGATGGGCTGTACGTTTTCTCCGGCCGCGTATCCGTAGCTGACGTCGCAGGTGTTGTCGGATTCGAGGTTGTTGCAAGGTTCGGTCTTGCCCGGGCGGGTCTCGGGCGACCCCCACCCCCAGACCCAAAGCCCGAACGGGGCGTCCGAGGTCATCTCGTGTCGCCCGTTGTCGCAGTTGCCTTGGGCTTCGAAGTTGTGTCGGCTGAGATCGAAGCGCGTGAACTCGTAGGCGCCGGAGCTCCCGAGCGGTTGCCACCCGCCGAGGGCGTCGGCGCAGTCGATCCGCACGTCGGCGAACGCTTCTTTTCCCTTCCGGCGCACGATGACCAGGTTCGTCTCTGGGTAGGTCGGGTCGGTGAAGAACACGTAGCGGCGCATGTATTGGAGGCTCGGCACGATGCGCACGAAATCGGGATCTCCGTAGCCGGGAGGCCCGCCCTGGTTCGCCAAGTATCCCGAGCCGCTCATGTAGGTGAACGCCAGGAACGGGTGGTCGGCATCTTGGCTCTTCACCACGAACGGCTGATCCGTCTCGAGCAGCGCCACCGTGCCGAGGTCGAGCGTCGTGGGCGCGCCCGCGATGGGTGGGTCGAAGGAGAGGAGCGTGCCGTTCACTGCGCCGATGAGCCGATGTTTCCGATTCTCCAGCTTGCCGGGCACTCGATCGCGATAGCTCACGACCGCGTACTCGCTGCCCATGGCCCGCACCGGCGGGATCTGCTGCTCGGCGTGGTCGCTCCAATCGACATCGGCCGGGATGCGCAGGCCCAAGTGCCCCGCGAAGACGCCGATGGGCTTGTTCGACGCGATGGGGCTTCCGGTGAGCTCCTCGGTCTGCAGGAGCTCGATGGTCTCCCCCGCATCGAGCGCGTACTGCACCACGGTGTTCGCCGGCGTGTCGGGGATGTCGATGCCGCTCTTGATGGCGACCTTGGGCAAGAAGTCGATCTTCGTGCCGTCCTCTTTGGCGACGAAGGCGACGGAGGGTGGGATCGGGAGACCCTGGAAGTCCGCCGGGCCCCACGCCTGCACCGCGACGTAGTTTTCTCCCCACGCACTGGTGGGCAAGAGCAGCGTGGCGCCGGCCGTGGACGTGGACGCGGAGTGGAAGCCGAGCATCTGGTACGCGACGACGGGCCCGTCGCTCGTGATGTGAAAACCCCGGTTGCGTCCGCTGCTCAAGTTCGCCGTAATGCACGTGGGCATCGAGGCCCACGGCGGCGGGGACCGGACACGCATCGGGCTTCGGCCAGTTGCCGTGGGGAACCGGATCGTTGGCGAGGAACAAGATCGCGACCTCGCCCGGAGGGACGCCGACGGCCGGGTCGTATGGCGAGTAGCTCACCGCGAGACCCTTGCCCTTGGGGATCTTGGCGTAGGCGGCCAGGCTGATGGCTGTGGAACCGAAGGTCGCCTGGAGGTGCACCGGCTCCTTGAACGTGTTGGCGACGAACGCCACGAAGCAGCCACCGAAGCCGGAGTATGCCGCATCGAGCGTCACTGCGTAGTAGTCGCAGCCCACGGTGGACCGGTTGACGGCGGCTGCGTCGCACGGCGCCATGCAGGTGCCACCTCCGCACAGGAACGCCCCGGCGCACACCTCCTTCACACTGCCGTCGCAGTTCAGCACTTTGGTGAAGTCGTCGGAGCAAGGCACGCAACCGGAGCTCGCGCCGCCGCCGTCGATGACGATGGAGCCGCCGCTCCCACCGAAGCCGCCGGCACCGGCCGACCCCGCGCTGCCCGCGCTGCCCCGTGCGACCACGTCGGTGCTGGTGCACGCCGGCCCGAGGAGCGACGAAGCCCAGGCGATGCACGCGACGATGCTGGCGGTCCGGGTGGCGGACACGCGGCCATGGTGCCACGGAAACCATGCCCGGGCAGAGCCCGGCGCCGGCGCCCTCCGAAAGGGAGTTGCGCTTTGTGTAGTGAGCGGCCAATTTGCGCATCCTTTGGCCAAGTCGGGCGGTGACAAGAAGGAGCTCGGTGGCGACCGCCTGGTCAGCAAGAACCGCCGTGCGTTCTTCGACTACGAGGTCAGCGACACCTTCGAGGCCGGCGTCGTGCTCCTCGGCAGCGAAGTGCGCGCGCTGCGCGTGCAGGGCTCCGACCTGAGCGACGCCTGGGTGGACATCCAACGCGACGAGGCATGGCTGAAAGGGATGAAGATCCCGGTCTTGGCCCACGCGGCCTTCGGGCACGAAGAGAAGCGCGCGCGCAAGCTCTTGCTCCACCGCGAGCAGATCGAGCGGCTGCGCGGCGCCGTCGAACGCGAGGGCATGACCCTGATCGCCGTGAAGTGCTATTTCAAGAACAACCGCGTGAAGCTCGAGATCGCTCTCGCGCGCGGCAAGAAGAGGCACGACAAACGCCAGACCATCCGCGAGCGCGACGCCGCACGTGAGGCCGAGGCTGCCATGCGGCGAGGGCGGAGGTGATGGAATTTTTCTGGCGCCGAGGCGGCTCGGCTCGCATCGTGACCACCGACGGCGACTCGGTCACGCTGTTGTCCAGCCTCTCGGCACCTCCGGGGACGCCGCTCGAAGCCGACTTCGACGGGCTCGCGTATCGGGTCAAGGTGCGCGCCTGCCGCCGAACGGACGAGGTTCCAGAGCTGCCGTTTCGTATCGAAGGACGCTTCCAAAACCTCTCGCGCACCCAGCGCGAACGCCTGCTCGCCGGCTGACGCGGATCCCGTCGCGCCACACCGAGCATTCGGCTAGTCTGCCGGCTCAGTGGTTCGTCGAAGAAGTCGTGTCGGCACACCTGCGATTCGGCAACGAAACGCGCTGACAGGACACTAGGACTTTCCCATGCCGCGTCCCCCTCGGAGCTCGACTTCCGCCCAAGGCCTATCGGATCGCGTCTACGGTGCGCTGCTCGACGAAGCGCTGCGCCGCGCGGGCCCGACTCATCTCTTGAACGTGGGGGACACCTACCTCGAGCCGCTGCCCGGCGCCCGAGCCGAAGCTCAGCTTTCCAGCGTGCACCCGCGCCTGCACAACTACGCCAGCGTCCAGGGGGAGCGCGCGCTCCTCGACGCCATCGTGGCGCGAGTCGAACGTGTACACGGCGTTCGACTCGAACGCTCGAAGCTCCAAGTCATGTCCGGCGCCACGGGTGGCTTCACCGTGGTCGCGAACTCCATCCTCGAACCCGGCGACGAAGTCGTGCTGCTGTCGCCGTTCTGGCCGCTGATCCGCGGTATCGTCCGCTCGCGTTCGGCCACGGCAGTGGAGCTGCCGTTCTACACCCGGCTCGAAGACCCGAGTTTCGACGTCGAGCGCGAGCTCGCGAGCGTGATCACCGACCGCACCGTGGCGATCTACGTGAACACGCCCAACAACCCCACGGGGCGCTGCCTCCCGCTGCCCGTGGTCGACGCCATCGCGCGCGTGGTCCGCGGGCAGAACCTCTGGCTGCTCTGCGATGAAGCCTACGAGGAGCTCTGGTACACCCCCGAGCGGCCCGCGGCCATCTGGACGCGGCCCGATCTCCGAGAGCACGCCATCGTGTGTCACACGCTTTCGAAGAGCTACGCCCTCGCGGGTGCGCGCCTCGGTTTCACCCACGGTCCGCCCGACGTGATGGCGACCATTCGCGGCGCACAGACGTTCCTGACCTATTGCGCTCCGCGCCCGCTGCAACTCGGCGGCGCCCATGCCTTGAACGAAGGCGAGGGCTGGCTCGAAGAAGCTCGGCTCCTCTACCGAACCGCCGCGAAGAAGGCCGCGCGTACGCTCCGCCTGCCGGAGCCCGAAGGCGGGACGTTCCTGTTTTTCGACGCAGCTCGCTACTTCGCGCCCGGCGAGGACATCCAGGGCTTCTTGCGGCGCTGCCTCGACGCAGGCGTGCTGCTCACACCCGGGGCCGCCTCGGGCCGGCACTTCGAGAACTTCGCGCGCCTCTGCTACACCGTGGTCCCCCCTGCGGAGCTCGACGACGCGCTCCTGCGGCTCGAGCGCGTGCTTTCGTCGACGGTCACAGGCGGCCCATCGGATCGAGCGTGAGCCCCACGCTCGCGCCGAGCCAAAGCCCGCCGACTCGGTGACGCTCCCCGTCCCCATCGACCACCGGCACGCGACGCAGCACGGCGCCGAGCTCCGGCGCGAGGGTGAGCGTGGCGAAACGCCCGAGGCGGGGCTCGAGCCCCACTCGCAGCGCTGCGCGTGACGACCAGCTGTCGAGTTGCCCCTCGTCACCGTCGACGCTCGCGACGCGCGTGAAGTGAACCGCGGCGGCGGCGACGCCGAGGCCCACGGAGAGCGCGAGCCCAGGCCCCAGCTGGAACGAGTGCGCGGGGGTCATCGAGAGCTCGAGCCAACGCACGCTGCCCGAGTGCGCGAGCGGCGGCGCGCTGCCGAAGAGCGAGCTCACGCCCACCGCGAGCGAGCTGCCGCTCTTCGTGCGCAGGCTGCCGCTGAGGCCGGGCCCAGCCAAAAACAGGTCTCCGGGGCCCACGAAGGCCGCGCGCGCGTTGGGCTCGACCAGCATGGCAGGCCAGCGCAAGAGCTCTCGCATGCGCTCGCGCTCCCGCTCACGCTCGGCCTTTTCGGCTTCGATGGCCCGCGCTTCGAGATGTCGCCGCTGGGCCAAGTCGCGCACCAGCGCTCCCGCCGCCAAGGCCATGCGCCGGGCCAGGAGCTCCTTCACGTCGCGCGAGTCGAGCTTCCGTGCACCATAGAACCCGCCCTTGTCCCAGAGCTCGATGCGCAGAGTGTCGGGGGAAGTCGCGAGCACTCGGAAGTAGACGGTGGGCCTGCGCTCGGAATCGTCTCCGGGGCGCGGCGGCACTTCGGCATCCGAAAGCTCGATCTCGACCAGCCGTCGTGTGAGGCGCGCATCGACGTAGCGCTCGGCCTTGGCGCTGATCTCCACGATGACGCGCGGTCTCACCTGCGCCGAAGCGATGGCAGGCACGAGCAGGACGAAGACCGAGACCGCGAGCGCGAGCGCTCGCCAGAGGTCAAGGTTTGGGCTTCGCGGCGGGCTTCTGAGCTGCGGGTTTTTGACCCGCGGGCTTCTCTTGCTCGTCGTCGACTTCGTCGAACGGCGTGTCGTCTTCACCAGCGGACGCGCCGGGCGCAGGCGCACCAGCATCTTCGCCCGCGAGCTTGCGAACACGCGCGCGGAGCTCACCGAGACGGCGGCCGGAGGGGAAGTCCTTCGCATACTGTTCGGCAAGCTGCTTGGCGAGATCGACGTTGCCCTGCGCGATGGCCGAGTCGAGCTGTCGCGCGAGAGCATCTTCTGCGAAGTCACCCTTGGGAGACAAGGCTCGATAGGTGGCGTAGGCCTTGCCGGCACCGGCGCGATCACCGGCCTTCTCGAGCATGTCACCCAGGGTGTATGCGGCCAGGGCAGCGCGGGGGTCGTTCGGGTGCTTGGCCACCACCGCGCGCAACGCCTGCAGGGCGGCGTCTCGCTGCCCGTTGGCGCGCGCGATGTCGACCAGGCTCATGAGCTGCGCCGCGGTCGTGGCCTTACCGAGCACCGGGCCGAAGCCACCTTGCCGCTCGACGGCCTGCCAAGCCGCTGGATAGTCGTCACGATCTGCGAGGGCCTGCCAGTCGGGCGCAGCCACCACCGGGGGCAACACCGCGGTCGGAGGGGAAACGGGCTCGCCGGGGCCGACGACGGGCTCCGCGGACGACGAGCCGTGGGGCGCGAGCGGGCGCTTCTCTTTGCTCGGGCCATTGTCACCGTTCTTGGGCTCTTCGAGGGACGGCGCAGTACGGCTCGGACGCGCGGCTTCATCGCCGACCGCCGCCGGGTCCGCGGAGAGCGGCAGGACCGCAGGCGCCGGGCGCAGGAAGCGAGCGCCCACGAACACACCGGAGCCGAAAACGATGACGAGGGCGGCCGGCGCCCAAAGCCAAATCTGTCGCGCGCGCGGCCGACCGGCGCTGACGTTGGACTCGAGGCGCTGCCAGATCCGGTCGACGCGTTCGTCGTTACCGTGATCGCGAAGGGCCGAAGTCGGGACTTCGGGGAGGTTGCTCTTTTGGGTCATTCCGATCCCTCCGCGAACGGAGCGACGAAGTGGGTGGCAAGGAAGGCTTGCGCCCGTGCAATGCGTCGCTTGACGGTGGCCAGAGAACAGCCAGCGAGCTCTGCGACGACTTCCAGCCGGTGACGCTCGATGTACCGAAGCGTCCAGGCGATGCGCTCGTCCGCCGGCACCGTGCCGAGGAGCGCGTAAATCTGGGCGAGCTGGGCGCGGACCTCGGGGCTCGCCTCGGGCGCCGCCACGGCGTCGAGGTCCACCGGCTCGACGCTGGCGATGCCGAGCGCCGTGAGCAGACGCCGTCGCCGAATGCGCGTGCGCACCAGTCGCACCACGATGGACCCCAGCCACGAGCGGAAGAGGCCTGCCTCGCGCAGCTCGGCGAGCCGCTCGTGGGCGCGCAGGAACGCGTCGTGGACGATGTCTTCGATGTCGCTCGAGTTGCCCTGGATCCGCACCGCGACGTTCAGAGCGAACGCGACGTGGCGGCGATACAAGGTTTCGAACGCGGCCATGTGACCGTCGCGAGCGAGCGCCACGAGAGCAGCGTCGTCGAGCTCGAGCTCGGGCCCGCGCCGGCGCTTGCGCGTCTCGACCTCGGTGCCTCCGACGAGTCGGAGTCGCTGCGAACCTTGGACCATCTCGGACGGATCTCCGTATCCATGATGACGCAGGGAGAGGTTTTTTCGGCTCAAACTCCGCTTATCGAAGTGGCTCGTTCCATCCCCGCCCGCCGGCCTTGCGCGTAAACCCGTGAGATCAGGTGGTTTCGAGAGCGGGTGTTCAGTGGCGGACACTTTTTTCTTGAGCTGCTTTGTGAACCTCGGGCATCTGTCTCATCGGTCCGGGCCAGCACGGCCTTTTCGGACCGTGTAGGAGGATCCCCGAAATGACCATTCGCAAGGCTTTTGCTCTCGCTACGATCGCGACCCTGGCTTCTCTCTCCGTTGCTTGCGGCGGCGGCGAGGTTCCGGAAGCGAAGGCGCCGGAAGGCCCGAAGGCCCCCGAGGCGAAGACCCCCGAGACCCCCGAAGCTCCGGAGACTCCGGAAGCGGGCGGCGGCGAGGAGAAGAAGGAAGGCGCTGCGCCGGCCGAGGGCGAGAAGAAGGAAGAGAAGAAGTGAGCGCAAGTGGGTGAGGCGGCCGCTGCCCCTCGCCCGCCTTGCACGGCTTCGCGGAAGGGACGGCTCGCGCCGTCCCTTTCGTCTTTTGTGGCTCAGCGGACTCAGTGCTGAGCTGGACTGAGATCGACCACGAGCCGGGTGCGCCCCACCAAAAGCTCGTCGCCGTGTTCGACCTCTTGCTGGCCGCGAATGCGCACGAACACTCCCGTGCGCGAGCCCAGGTCGGTGAGGTAGACGCTGCCGGCCTGCTCTTCGATCAGGCAGTGTTGCGGCCCCACCAGCGGGTCGTCGGGGAACACGAGGTCGCCGATGGCGGAGCCGACCTGGAGCGTGTTGCCGCGTGAGACGATGCAGGCTCCAACCGCGCCGCCCAGGAAGATCTGCATGACCCGGAACGACGACGGCCACTTGGGCGACGAGTAGAAGTAGGTGGGATCCGGATCCGGACCGTCGTCGGCCACCGGGTTCTTCTCGATGCGCAAGAGCTGGTCGCCCACCACGAATTCGTCACCGAATTCGAGCTCGATGGGCGTGCGGATGCGCAGGAACACGCCGTTGCCGCGGCCCAGGTCCTGCAGCCAGAGGCGCCCATCCTTGTGGATGAGCATCGCCTCGCGCGGATGGCAGAACACCTCGCCGCTGAGCGCGATCTCGCCTTCTCGTCCGATCAGAGCCTCGCTCCCGAACGGCTCGAAGCGCTCGGGGCCACCCCACAGGCTGCGCAAGACATGGAGGCGGAAGTACTGACGGGACGCGGGCGGCGGCGTCGGACGCGGGATGGCCGGACGCACCGAGGGTTGCGTGGGCGGCGCGGGCTCGACGGCGGCCTTCGTGGCTTGGGCCCGCGCCTCCGGCACGGCGGCCTGACCGGCGGTCGCGCGCGCTTCCTTCTTGCTCGCGAGCTTCTTGACGTTCTCGACGTTGGGCGGCTCGGTCAAGAGCGACATGCCACCGATCTCGTGGCCCGCGATGATGTTCTGGAAGCGACCCTCGCGCAGCATCAGCACCATTTCCAGGTGCTGGCCCTTCATCAGTTGCTTGACGAAATCCGCGACGTCGGCGCGACTGACGTGCTCGTGATAGTCGCGCTTGTGGCTCTTGATGACGCGTCCGCCGTCAGCGAAAAGATGGGTGATGATGTGGGGAGCATCCAGCCCCGAGTCCTCGGTCTGGACGTGATAGACCTTGTCCTCGAACTTGATGTTGTTGTTGAAACCCATCTGCGCGCGCCGAAAGCTCGGGCGGCGGGTCTCGGCGTCGAGCCGCGCGACCTCTTCGCGGTTGTAGTGCGCGATGGCGGCGTCGAGGTCGGTGTGGTCGCCCGGGACGCCTTCCATGCGTTCGAAGGCCTGCTGCGCGACCCGAGCGCTGGGATCGACCCGCAGCGCCTCGGCGAGCAGCTGCTGACCCTCGCTGTCGTTGGGACCTGCGGCAGCCCACGCGGACAAGATGGAGACCGCCTCGTCGGGGCGTCCCTTGTCGACGAGCCATTTGGCCACCCGCGAAGCGGCGGCCCGGGTCTCGGCGACGTGGCTCATCCCGTCCATAATCATTGGGGGACTAGCGAGAAAGCAAGGGGTTTTCCCAGGCAACGGTGCTTCCTCGGAACCTGAACGCGCGATCGCCCGCTCGCGGCTCCGGAAGCCAGAGGATCCCGCCAGCGAGGTGGGTCAGCGGCTGGAAGACCCCGGTCTCCTGGCGGTCGACCTGTCCGTTCGCTCGAAGGATCTCGACACTCCTTTGCTCACCCCGAGGAACGGAGGCGACCCGGAGCTTCCGCCCGCGCGACGCCACGCCGTGCGCGTCGACGGCGAAGAGGCGCATTGCCAAGCTGCCGCCCCCTCCGCCACCTGCGGAGTCCACGGCGCGCATGCGTTCGAACAGCGCGCCGAACGTGTAGTCGCTCACCCAGCTCGGGGCGCAGTAGCCCATGAAGTCACGGTGGGGCCCGGCCGGATCCACCAGGGCGGCGTGAAGCAAGTCGTACCCCCACACTCCGATCTCTCCGTCCGGGTGTGGATAACTCGGGTCGACGTCCTGGATGAACCCCAGTGGAGCGCAGGGCGAATGTTTGCGGCCATGCGCGTGGCCGAGCTCGTGGGCGAGCGTGTCCGCCGAGTCCTGACCCGCAAAGCCCACACCGACACTCCCGCGAGTGAGCACGTCGTTGGGCTCCGCACTGGCCGAAGACAGGCCCAGCACGCAGACCGCGCTCGAGCCGCAGTACGCGGCACGGCTGTCGGCAGGCGCGACGAGGCCGTAATAGTATTCATCCGCGCGGGCGCGGCCAGCAAGCGAGTCCTGGTTGCGAACGTAGAGGAGCCACGCGAGGTAGTCGCTCCAACCCTCGCCGCTCGGACTCAACGCAGTGTCGAAGTCCGCTGGTTCGCGCAGGCGGACCTCCACTTCGCGGGCGGGGTAGAGGGAGAACAGAGTCTCACGGTAGCGAGCCAGCTGCTCGGCACCGAGCTCGGGCAGGCGCGAGCTGCCGTCGGCGAGGTAGCGCGCCGGCACCAGAACCAGCGAGAGCGCCGCACCGGAGCTCTGGGGCTCGAGCGCGGCGCTGCCGGTTCGAGGGTAGCGGGGCGGAGCCGAGCTCTTGCCCGCCTCGCCATGAAGAGAGAGTGCGAAGGCCGCATCTGGACCGAGTTCGCTCGCCGAAAGCTCGAATTGGAACGACGTTTCGAGGTCCGCAGGGACGGATGCGGAGCTGATCGTTCGGACTTGTGTCTGGACCTTCCCGCTGGGTTCCATGCGCAGCCGCGCCGTGACTTCGCGGGGAGTGAAGCCGGGTTCGGGCTCCACCATCACGCGCAAGAGCCCGGGGCGGCCCTCTACGATGGGCGAGCTCTTGGCGGCGGGGACTCCGCCAATGGCGAGCGGAACCTCTACCGCCTGGTTCAGCGAGATTTTCGCGATTCGGATCTCACCCGCAAGGGGCGGATCGCTCGTGTCGGCCTCGTCGCTCGGTCCGCAACCGATGGCGAACCACAGGACACAGGCAGCACAGCGCACGCTTCGGGCTTAACACCCAGCGGCGTCTCCGCAAACACCGTCAGGGGGTGGGCGGCGGAGGTCCTCCGCCACCCGCGCCGCCGAAGCCGCAGTCCCACGGGCAGGTCTGCCACTCGTTGGCCTCGCACACGGCGTTGCCGCAGACCGCCACGTACCCGCAGTCATAGGGGCAGTTGTAGGGGTTTTCGCCCGGGCCGCACCAGCCGTCACCGCAGTAGCTCGGATATCCGCAGTCGTAGGAGCAGTTGTAGGGCGTCTCCCCGGGGCCGCAGAAGCCGTCGCCGCAGTAGCCGACCGAGCCGCAGTCCTTCGGGCACGTGTACATGTTCTCGCCGGGACCGCAGTAGCCATCGCCGCAGTAGCTCGGGTAGCCGCAGTCCACCGGGCACGTGTACTGCGTCTCCCCCGGCTCGCAGACGTAGTTCCCGCAGTAGCTCGGATAGCCGCAGTCGTTCGGGCAGTTGTACTGGGTTTCGCCAGGACCGCACCAACCGTCCCCGCAGTACGTCGGATAGCCGCAGTCGTTCGGGCAGTTGTATTGGGTTTCGCCGGGACCGCACCAGCCGTCGCCGCAGTAGCTCGGGTAGCCGCAGTCCATCGGGCACGTGTACTGGTTCTCGCCGGGGCCGCACCAGCCGTCGCCGCAGTAGCTCGGGTAGCCGCAGTCGTAGGGGCACGTGTACGGGTCTTCACCCGGGCCGCAGAAACCGTCGCCACAGTAGGTCGGGTAGCCGCAGTCCATCGGGCACGTGTACTGGTTCTCCCCAGGCTCGCACACGTAGTTCCCGCAGTAGCTCGGGTACCCGCAGTCGGTCGGGCACGTGTACTGGGTCTCACCCGGTTCGCACACGTAGTTCCCGCAGTACGCCGGCGTTCCGCAGTCCTTCGGGCAGATGTAGGGATCTTCCTTCACCCCGCAGAAGCCGTCGCCGCAGTAGCCGGGACAATCGATGGGACAGATCTTCTGGTCTTCACCCGGCCCGCACTGTCCGTCGCCGCACTTCTGCGGGCAGTCTTGCGGACAGGTCTTGGCGCTCTCGTTGATGCCGCAGATCCCGTCACCGCACTTGCCGGGGCAATCCTGCGGGCAGCTGACTTGGTTCTCGCTGCCGTCGCAGATCCCGTTGCCGCAGAATACCGTCGGCTTGCAGTCCAATGGGCAGGTCGCGTAGCTCTCGCCCGGGTCGCAGACCCCGTTACCGCAGTACGTGGGCTTGCAGTCCGACGGGCAGGTCACGTAGCTCTCACCCGGGTCGCACACGCCGTTACCGCAGTTCGTGGGCTTGCAGTCCTGCGGGCAAGTCACGTAGCTCTCGCCTGGGTCGCACACGCCGTTGCCGCAGTAGCCGGGCCCATAGCAGTCCATGGGACAGCTGTACTGGTTCTCCGGCGGCACGCATTTGCCGTCACCGCACACGGTCACGCCGCAGTCGCTCGGGCAGTTGTAGGAGTCTTCCCAGGGCTCGCAAGCGCCGTTGCCGCAATAGCCGCAGTCCGTGGGACATGAATAGGGGTCTTCACCGGCCTCGCACAGACCGTTGCCGCAGTACTGCGCGCCACAATCTTGCGGACAGACGTAGCCGTCTTCGCCGGGTCCGCACCAGCCGTCCCCGCAATAGCCCGCGCCGCAGTCCTGCGGGCAGATGTTCGGGTTCTCGTTCGACGAGCAGAAGCCGTCCCCGCAGTAGCCACAGTCGTTGGGGCAGCTCATCGGGTTCTCGGTCGCGTCGCACACGCCGTCGCCGCAGTAGTAGCCGCAGTCGTTGGGGCAGCTCTCCAGCGTCTCGCCGACCTCGCACACGCCGTTGCCGCAGAAGGTCGGGCAGTCTTTCGGACAGACGCCGCTCTCGCCGGGATCGCACACACCGTTGCCGCAACTCGACGCGCAGTCGTTGGGGCAGGAGCTCGGCGTTTCCTTGGCGCCGCAGATCCCGTCCCCGCAGTACCCCCCGCAATCCGCCGGACAGGTCGCCTCGGTCTCGCCTGGGTCGCAGGTGCCGTTGCCGCACACTTGACCAGTACCTCCGGTGCCTCCGGTTCCGGCGCCGTCGACGTCGGACCGACTGCATCCGGTGAGAACCCAAACCATCGACGCCGCCAGCGCAGCGCGCCAAATCCAGTTGCCCACCTTCGTCATGGCGATGGGATTTCTAAGCAAGAGCCAGGCCATCAGGAGCAACAAAGGCGGATCTCCTCGCTGAGGCAGAATTATCGGGCTGGGCCCGCTTGCTGTGCCAACTACCTCGCGCATTTTCCGTCCTGGCACAGACGTCGTCGCCAGATCGAAAGCGCGCTAACTTCGATGCTGGTGGCCTTCCGAATCCGCTGGCTCGCTCCGCTCGGTGCGGTTGGATTGGTGATCGCGTGTTCTCTCACGAGCTCGCTAGATGACCTGAAAGGCAGCCCCGACGCCGGCGGGGCGGGCGGCGGCCCGGCCGACGGACAAGCCGGCGACGGCTCGGCGGCCACGGGCAACACCGGGGGAGGCACCGCGGCGAATGGGTCGGCGTGCGGCACCGATGGCGAGTGCAAGTCGGAGCACTGCGTGGACGGCGTGTGCTGCAACACGGCGTGCGACAGCGACTGCATGGCCTGCACTGGAGCGCTCAAGGGCGGAGGTGTCGACGGCGAATGTGGCCCCGCTCAGTCGGGCACCGATCCACGCGAGGACTGCACGGATGACGGCGTCGCCACCTGCGGCAACGACGGCCGTTGCGACGGTAAGGGTTCGTGCCGCAAGTACGGCGCCGGGCTCGAGTGCGCGGCCCAAACCTGCAGCGCTGGCGTGAAGAGTTTCGCCAAGACCTGCGACGGCAATGGCACTTGCGTGGACAACGGCTCGCAGCAATGTGACGCCGGTTCTTGCGACGGCGTCGTGTGTACCGGCGACTGTTCGAGCGACGCGGCGTGCCCGGCCAACCAGTACTGCGACATCGCGAGCGGGGATTGCACGGCGAAGCTCGCGAACGGCGCCACGTGTCAGCCCGGCAAGGCCTCGCAGTGCGCGAGCGGCCAGTGCGTCGACGGGGTCTGCTGCGACAGCGCCTGCACCGGGACTTGCACGAGCTGCAAGGCCGAGTTCACCGGCGGGAAAGACGGCACCTGCGCGCCGGTCACCACGGGCAGCGACCCGGACGGGAGTGCGCGGACCAGGGCTCGGCCAGCTGCGGCAGCGACGGAGTCTGTGACGGCGTGGGGGCGTGTCGCAAGTACGCCGTCGGCACCGTGTGCAAGCTCGGCTCGTGCGCGAGCGCGGTCTTGACCAACCCGAGCACCTGCAACGCCCAGGGCCAGTGCCAGGCGAACGGCACCACCAACTGCACACCCTACGTGTGCGGCAGTGGTACGAGCTGCGGTACGACCTGTTCGAACGACGTGCAGTGCGTGAGCGGCAACGTGTGCGACCCGACGACGAGCTCGTGCGGCGCGAAGAAGCCCCCAGGGCAGGCGTGTACCAGCGGAAATCAGTGCCAGAGCGGCTTCTGTGTCGACTCGGTCTGCTGTGACAGCGCGTGTACCGGCGCCTGCAAGGCGTGTTCGACCAGCAAGAAGGGGTCCGGGGCCAACGGCACTTGTGGCAACGTCGGCTCGGGGCTCGACCCCGACGCCGAGTGCGGCGATCAGGGAGCTCCCAGCTGCGGCACCAACGGCAGCTGCAACGGCAACGGTGGTTGCGCCCTCTACGCTTCGGGCACGCAGTGCGCGTCGGGCAGCTGCGCCGGCTCCACCAAGACCAACCCGAGCACCTGCAACGGAACGGGAAGCTGCGTAGCAGGCAGCACCTCGAGCTGTGGCGCGTACCTGTGTAGCGGCGCGAACTGCGGCACGAGCTGCACGCTCGACACTCAGTGCACTGCGGGGAACTTCTGCCAAAACAGCCTCTGCGGGGGCAAGAAGGGCAACGGCTCGAGCTGCGGAGCGCCCAGCGAGTGCTCGAGCGGGTTCTGCGTCGATGGCTTCTGCTGCAACGTGGCGTGCAACGCCGAGTGCATGGCCTGCGCAGGCTCGCTCACTGGCTCGCCGAACGGTACCTGCGCCAACATCCCCTCGGGCCAAGACCCCAATGGGGACTGCACGGACCAGGGCGCCGCGAGCTGCCAGAAGACCGGCGTCTGCAACGGGAGCGGAGCGTGCAGGCTCTATCCAGCGGGCACTCAGTGTGCGCCCGCGAGTTGCGCCTCGGGTACCACGTTGACGGCGGCGGACACCTGCAACGGCAGCGGAACCTGCGTCGACAACGGCACACAGAACTGCAGCCCCTACATCTGCAGCGGCAGCAGCTGCAAGACGAGCTGCGGGAGCAGCACCGATTGCGTCCCCGGCTACTATTGCAGCGGCACCACGTGCCTGCCGGGAGCCGCTCCGAACGGAACGCCGTGCTCTACTCCAGCACAGTGCGCCAGCGGATTCTGTGTCGACGGGTACTGCTGCAACACGTCCTGCTCGGGCGTGTGCAAGACCTGCGATGGCGCCCACAGCGACAGCGGCGCGAACGGGACATGCGACAACGTCAGCGAATGCTCGGATCCGTACAACGAATGCGCTGGGATCTGCGCCTTCGGCAAGTGCTGGAACCTCTGCCCGTGAGCCTTGGGTAGCGACCGTTCAGCACCGGCAGTACCGCGAGCGGGTCGCCGTTTGGGGCCAAGGTGCACGCATGCGTTGCACGTGGACGAGGCCGCGCCCGTTGCACCCTCTCCCCCATTCGTGGAACCTTTCGACCGCTCGCAGCCGATGACCCGGGACACCTTGGCTCGAAACGGCGCCCGCCCCCCGCGGCTGTCCCCCTGGCGACTCGAAACCGCCACGAGCCGCCTGGCCTTCGCGGTGATCATCGGCGTGCTCGCCATGCTCGCTTCCCCCGACCGGGTCGGCATCAGCATCCGCTCCGCAGTGGGCTGGGACGCCGCAGCCGCCGCGTACATCGTCGTCGCTTGGTGGACCATCTTGCGCTTCGACGCCGAGCGGACTCGGAGGCGTGCTGCGGCGGAGGATCCCGGGCGCACGCTGGTGTTCGTGATCGCGTTGGCGGCGAGCGCCTTCAGTCTGTTCGCCGCCACGGTGGTCTTGCGCGAGATTGGCGGGTTCGAACGGAACGAGAGGCTGTTCTGGTCCGTGCTGGCGCTCTTGGCCGTCGTCTTGTCGTGGGTGCTCACGCACACCGTCTATGGGCTGCGCTACGCCCACCTGCACTATCGGGGAAAGCACGTCGGCGGTCTACGTTTCCCTGGCGACCACGATCCGACGGAGGTCGACTTCGCCTACTTCTCGTTCACGCTGGGTATGTGCTTCCAGGTCTCGGACGTCAGCATCGAGAGCTCGCGCATCCGGCGTACCGTGCTGGGACACGCGCTGCTTTCCTTCGTCTACAACACGACGATCCTCGCGCTGGCGCTGAACCTCGTCTTCGGCTGGCTCGCGCCGCGCTGACGCCGCTCAGCGGCACTCTTGCTTCTTCTGGGCCGGCTTCGTGCGCTGACACGGGATGAGCGAACAGCTCGTGTAGTCGGCAGACGCCCCGCAGGCAGGCGGCGCCCCGACGAACCCCGCCGTCCCCGAGCAGTAGCAGAGCCCGGAACCGCCGCAGATGTAGCTACAGCTGGCGCTCTGCGAGACGAAACCGACCGTGTAGCGCTTCTCTTCCTGACCGTCGCAGTTGTAGTCGAAGTCGACGGTGGTCGTGGCGCCCGGGATCGCCGTGGAGTGCCACGCGGTGTTGTTCTCGGTGGCGGTCATCGGGTGCACGTCGGCGTTGGTGTCGAAGCAGTCGCTGGTACCCGCCCCAGGGGCTTTCGACGTCCAGCCACCGCCCGGGCAGCCGGTGGGCGGAGAACCCGGCGCCTGGCAGGCGGCAGTCCCCTGCGCGTTCGGCGGCGCGAACTTGTCCTTGTCGCAGTCCGGGTACCAGACCGGCGCCGTTTCGTCGGTTTTGCTGTCGCAGTTGTTGTCCTTGTTGTCGCAGAGCTCGGCCGCGCCACCGTAAATCGTGGGATCGTTGTCGTTGCAGTCGTCCCCACACGCACCCAAGGACTTGTCGGCGTGGTTGTCCCCGTCGGCGTCGATCAGCGGATAGTAACAACCCGTCGTGGGATCGCACTTGTTGTCGGTGCACGCATTCTGGTCGTCACAGGTCAGCGGCGTTCCATTCTGGCAAGTCTTGGTCGTCGGGTTGCAGGTCTCGGTTCCGGTGCATACGTCGTTGTCGTCACAGTCCGCGTCGACCTTGCACACGGCCTGGCAGGTGCCCGCCACACAGCTGTAGGTAACCCCGGAATCCGCGACCCCACCGTCCACCGACGGAGTACACGGCGTGCCGTCGTCAGCGTTCTTGCCGGGTTTGCACACCTTGTTCTCGCAGGTCTCCGTACCATTGCACGCGAGCCCGTCGTCGCACTCGGCAGCGCCTGTGCAGGACTTGCCGCCTCCGCCGTCCTGACCACCCGTGCCACCCGAGCCCGAAGTGCCACCGGCTCCGCCCGACGACCCCGCAGCACCACCGGTCGAGCTCCCGCCACCACCGGTCGAGGTCCCGCCACCGCCGAAATCGCGCTCATCGCCCCCGCCGCAGCTGAGCGGAATCACGAGCGAGAGACCCAAAGCCAGCGCGCCACGCAAGACAAGACGAGACATCTGCACCTCTCCGTCCGAGTCGAGCTAGATTGCATCGCGCGCGGCTCGGATGCCACCTCGCAGCAAGAACGCCGCAATTTCTCCGTCAGGGTGCGCAGTCTTCCAGGTCGGGCACGAACGAACGACAGTGCATCGCGGCCGGATCCGGGTCTTTTCCGGCCGGCGCCACGCCGGTGCAGAACATGTCGCAGACGTTGGCGGTACCCGGGCAACCAGAACCGACGCTGTGACCGCAACGCTCCTTTTCGACCAAGTCCCAGCTGCCGTCACCATCGAGGTCGACCTGGAGCGTGACGCGCCATTCGGCGGTCGGCGCGCGAGTGCGGGGAACGCGTCCGACCCGCGCCTTCGGCAAAGGGCCTTGGACCGGCCCCAAGGCGACGGCACCTGGTGCCGATGGGCCTTGACCCGACAGGAGCTCGGCTTCGATGAGCGGGCCCGGACAGTGGTCGCAGTCCGCGAGGGATTTCCGCGCTGCTCGCACCAGACCGCGATAGCCGCCTTCGTCGACGACGGCGAACTGCTCGCCCATCCGTTCGGGCTCAGCCACGAACTGGAGCAGGACGACGCCACGCCGCTGCGCGGGATCGGGCTCCACGGCGACGACGTGCTCGACGCCGCCGGGACCGGATGGCCTGACCGGTGCCTGGACAGCGCACGCCAGCGTCACCGAGCAGAGGAGCCAAGCGCTCTTCGGAAACGACGACACGTCACCTACTGATGTTCCAGCCGCAGTTTTGGTTCACGACCTTCGTCGCGCTCTCGGCGGAATTGAAAGCGTCCGGGTCCGCCAGCTCGAATGTCTTTCCCTTCGCGCTGTCGAGCTTGCAGACACACACCCGCACCTTCTCGGGTGACGTCGCTCGCGGGCAGTCGACGCTGCGGATTTTTCCGTCGCCGCATTGGCTGAAGCCGGTCCCCATGGAGTCCGAAGCCCAGGAGCGACACTGTTCGGGTTTCTGCGCGCAGGCCCAGGCAGGCCAGGCCAGCATCACGAGGAGCCAGACTCCGTGTCCACGCATGCGCCGAGGCTACCACGGCCAGACGATTCGCGGCCAAGGCGGGCAGCTCTCGGGCGGCAGGGACGTAGTAGGAACGCTCATGCAGGTCCGCTTCGAGCTCACTCGTGACGACTACGCAGCGTTGACTTTTGCCCGCGCACCGAGCTCCGCCCAAATGCGACGCCGCTTCCTCGTGCTCGGCGTGTTGCTCACTCTGGTCGTGTTGCTTCTGGGACTCCTGACGCTCTTGACCGGCGACCTGTCGTTCGTCGACCGGGCTCCACTCTTGCGCCCGCTCTCGTACGCGACGGCGGCGACGCTCGCGGCGTTCTTCTTGCTCTCCCTCGCGCTTGTGGGCGTCCGTCGCTGGGTTCGGAGCGTGCCGCGGGACGACGGCGCGCTGCTCGGCGTGCACGAGCTCGAGCTGTCCGATGCGGGCTTCACCGTCGAGGGTCGTGCCGGGCGTTCGTTCGTTCGCTGGAGCGCTGTCGTCGAGCTTCGAGAGACCGAGAGTCACGTGTTTCTCTTCGTCGATCGCATGCTCGCGTACGTGGTCCCGAAGCGGGCCTTCTCGGATCGAGACGCCTGCGCACACTTCGTGACATACGTCCGCGGGCACACGCGCGCGAATCCCGCGGCGTGAACGCATCCTTCGCGTCGACAGCCGCGCCGCGCGCTTCTATGCTGAGAGCATGTCGAACCGTCGCTCTTGGTGGCTCGTCTTCGCGCTGCAGTTCTCGGTCGCATGTGGCTCCGACGACGGCGGCGGAGCGGGCACGGGCGGCGCGGGCTCGGGTGGGACCCCCGCCAGCGGAGGCGGCGGAAGCGGCGGAGCCGGCAACAGCGGCAACGTAGGGGGCACCACCGCGACGGGCGGTGCGAACAGCGGAGGCGCTGGCAACACGGGCCCGGTGGTGAAGTACGGCGATGCACACGGCGGCGGCGAGTTCCACCTCGGGCCCGTGGACTGGGAGGAGTCGCAGTGGCACAACGCCTGCGCACCCGGCACCAAGTACGCGCCCGCCATCCAAGCGTTGGAAGGCGAGCTCTTGGCCGGTCTCTGGGGAGGCATTCCCGACGTTGCGAGCTACTGCGACGCGTGCATCTACGTCGAAACCGCGCAAGGCAAGAGCGCCGTCCTGCGGGTCGTCACCTACGGCGACACGACGCCGAACAGCATCGACGTCTCTCCTGCGGCGTACGCCATCCTGAACAGCGGCGAGTACCCGAGAAACATGACGTGGTGGTTCGCCCAATGCCCGGCCACGGGCCCGGTGAAGTACGAGTTCCAGACCGGCTCGAACGAGTGGTGGACGAGCCTCTGGGTGCGGAACGCCCGTGTGCCGCTCACGAAAGTCGAAGTGAAGAGCAAGAACCACGCGAGCTTCGTCGAGCTCACCCGGGGCAGTGACGGCACGCTGACCGATGGCAGCGGCTTCGGTGCCGGCCCGTTCAGCCTGAGGCTCAGCGGACTCGACGGACAGGTTCGAACCGACGACCTCGCCTGGCCGAGCGCAGGCATCGCAGGCGCCATGCTCGACGGGAGCGGAAACTTCGACTGAACGCGCGCCGGCCTGCCGTCCGGGGCTTTCGGATTGTGTGTACTTTCCGGTACTGATACGTCGAACGCCCGATGCTGAAAGCACGCGCGTTCCTGGTTTTCGTGGGCACATGCCTCGCCGGCTGTGGTGGTGGCGCAGGGCAGGCAGGTGAGACCGTTCGACCGAAGGACCCGACGGCGGCCGAAGCGCTGGGGCAGAGTGAAGGCGGCGCGTGCACGCGAGTGTCCGGCGACGCGCGACCGTTCTTGGCCGACTGGGGGACGGACCAACGAGCCGAGCTCGAGGCAGCGATGCAGAAGGGCATCGCCGTCGTCCACTACGACTGCAAGGGCATCAAGGTGCTTCCCGAGTGTTCGCCGGGCGGCAGCTATGGTTTTGCGCGAATTCCGTACGCAACGGAGGAGCGCATCATCGAGGAGAACGACGATCTCTCCGCGACGATCCCCATCGCGGCGGCCAGCATCGGCGCCGAGATTTCGCGCGGGCTCAAGCTGCGCTTGAAATATGCGTTCGTCGGCAGGAAGGGCGGTCGCGTCGAGAACGAGGTCGCCCGCGACAGTCTCAAAGGCACGTGCGAAGGCGCAACCCACTTCGTGCGAGCTGCGCTGGTCGGGGCGTTCCAATTCGGCACCGCTCGCTCGACGCAATCCAGAGCGAGAGCGATCGGCGTCGAGTCGCGTCGGTCGGGTGCTTCCCTTACAAGGACAAGAAGGCCTGCGAGCTCGTGAAGAAGCTCGGGAGCAAACCGGGCGCGGGGAAGGCGCCCCCGCCACCTCCCGGGGGGAAGTCGCCTGGGCCGCCACCCCCGCCGCCTGCGGGTCTGAAGAAATAGCGCCGCGCGCGCTCCGACTCCTGGGCTTTGCCGAGCGGTCGCGTCGCGCCGATACTGATCGGCATGAAGGCGACCTACCGAGAGGTCCATCGGCGTTCGCTCGTCGAACGAGATGCGTTCTGGTCCGAGCAAGCCGAGCTCGTCAGCTTCCGGCGACCGTTCGAACGCGTGCTCGACTACTCGCGCCCGCCCTTCGCGCGCTGGTTCGTCGGCGGCGAGTTGAACCTGTGCGAAAACGCCGTCGACCGCCATCTACCAGCCCGCGCCGATCAGAAGGCGCTGATCTTCATTTCGACCGAGACCGGGACGGAAACCACCTACAGCTACCAAGAGCTGTGGACGGAAGTGAACCGCATGGCCGCCGTGCTCCAGAGCCTGGGAGTCGAGCGGGGTGACCGCGTGCTCATCTACATGCCCATGGTGCCCGAAGCCGTGTTCGCGATGCTCGCCAGCGTGCGACTGGGAGCCATCCACTCCGTGGTCTTCGGCGGCTTCGCGTCGGTCTCCTTGGCGCATCGCATCGACGACGCCAAGCCCAAGGTGCTGGTCAGCGCGGACGCGGGCATGCGCGCGGGCAAAGTCGTGCCCTACAAGCACCTGCTCGACGACGCGCTCGCGCTCTCGGCAAGTCCGCCCGACAAGGTCCTGCTCGTCGACCGCGGGCTGGACTCCGAGATGAAGCGCGTACCGGGTCGCGACGTGGACTACGCCGAGGCGCGTGCGGCGCATCTCGACGCGCGGGTGCCCTGCGTGCCCGTCGAGTCCAGTCACCCGTCGTACATCCTCTACACCTCCGGAACGACCGGAAAGCCCAAGGGGGTCCAGCGAGACACGGGCGGATACGCCGTCGCACTCGCGGCTTCGATGCGTCTCATCTACGAGGCGTACCCCGGCGAAACGTTCTTCTCGACCAGCGACATCGGCTGGGTGGTGGGCCATTCCTACATCGTCTACGGCCCGCTCCTCGCCGGCATGGCCACCGTGGTCTACGAAGGCACGCCCATCCGACCGGACCCGGGCATCTGGTGGAAGATCGTCGCCGACCACCGCGTGAGCGTGATGTTCTCAGCCCCGACGGCCATTCGTGTGCTGAAGAAGCAAGATCCGGCGTTCATGAGGGCGCACGACCTCTCGTCTTTGCGCCACCTGTTCTTGGCGGGCGAGCCACTCGACGAGCCCACGGCCCAGTGGATCAGCGAGGCCCTCGGCAAGCCCGTCTACGATCACTACTGGCAAACCGAAACTGGTTGGCCGCTGCTGTCGGCGCTGCCCGGCGTCGAGAAGCTCCCGGTGAAGCTCGGCAGTCCGAGCTTCGCCGTGCCGGGCTACGACGTGCGCATCCTGCACGAGTCGACTGGAGAGGAAGTGGGGCCCAATCAGAAGGGCGTGGTGTGCGTGGTCCCGCCGCTCCCGCCCGGCTGCATGGCCACGGTCTGGGGGCAGGACGACCGTTTCGTCCAGACCTACTTCAGCATGTTTCGAGATCCGTTCGTCTACACCACGTTCGACTGGGGCATCGTCGACGACGACGGCTACTACTTCATCTTGGGGCGCACCGACGACGTGATCAACGTGGCTGGACATCGGCTGGGCACCCGGGAAATCGAAGAGGCTGTCTCGATGCACCCCAAGGTCGCCGAGTGCGCAGTGGTGGGTGTCGCCGACGCCTTGAAGGGCCAAATGCCCCTCTGTTTCGTGGTGGTGAAAGACCCGAGCGAGATCGCGACGCCCGCTCTCGCCGACGAGCTCTCGGAGGCGTTGCTCGCCCTGGTCGGCAAGCAACTCGGCGCCATCGCGCGACCGAAGCGCGTTCTCTTCGTGCACCAGCTGCCGAAGACGCGCTCGGGCAAAGTGCTCAGGCGTTCGATCCAAGCGCTGGCCGAGGGACGCGAACCCGGGGACCTCACCACTTTGGACGACGCGGCAGGGATCGAGCAGATCCGACGTGCCATGGAGGACGCCGACGCCAAACCGTGAGCGGCAGCCGCCGAGTTTGGGGTCGCCGGAAATGGCGCTCACGCGCTAGGCTGCGCCGATGTTCCCATGGCGCGTGTGGGGGGCGCTCGGCTTGCTCCTCGTCGGGGGATGCGGCGAAGACTCGTCGGGTTCGCCCTCCGGGTCGGGAGGCGCGGCCGGAGGTGGCGCTGGTGGGACCAGTGCGAGCGGTGGGCAAGGCGCGGGCGGCGCGGGCGGCGCCGCGGCCGGCAGCGGCGGCTCCGTCGCGAGTGGCGGCGCGGGCGGCGGTGGCGGCGGCGCGACGACCTGCGGGTTCCTCCCGACCCAGGGCGGCGCGGGCTACCTTTCCATCCTGCCCGGGCGACGCGGCTTCGGCATGGCGACGAGCGCGGGTTCGGGCCGCGGTCAGGGTGCGTCGACCTTGCACCGCGTGACCCACCTCGGCACGAGCGGCGCCGGCAGCCTGCGCGCCTGTGTCGAAGCCTCGGGTCCGAGAGTCTGCGTGTTCGAGGTGAGCGGCACGATCGAGGGGGACGGCTCACTGGAAATTCGCAACCCCTATCTGACCATCGCCGGGCAAACCGCACCTTCCCCGGGCGTGACGCTGAAGAACACCACCCTGGCGATACTCAACACGCACGACGTCTTGATCCAGCACCTCCGAATCCGCGTGGGGGACGATCCCAACGGGGAAGATCCCTCGAACCGCGATGCGCTCACCATCGGCGCGTTCCCTCCAGTGGCAGAGAGCTCCAACATCGTGATCGATCACGTGTCGCTGGGGTGGTCCATCGACGAGATCATGTCGACCTGGGCAGACACCGGGAAGCTCCACGACATCGCCGTGGTGGACAGCATTTTCTCCGAGGCGCTGCGTTGCTCGCTGCATCCCGAAGGTTGCCATTCGACCGGCTTGCTCTTCGGCCGACACACCCAGCGCGCCATGGTGGTCGGCTCCCTATTTGCTCACAACGACTGGAGAAACCCGCTGCTGCGCGACGCCTTCGACTCGATCGTTGTCGCCAACAACGTGGTTTTCGCGGACGGAGACATCGGCGTCCAGGTGCAGGACAACTGCGTGTCGGACTGCTCGGGAGGCGCGTCGGAAGGCCCCGCCCACGCCGACGTGATCGGCAACGCGCTGTTTTTCCAGACGGCACGCGTCGGCCAGTCGGGCAGCACGTTCTCGACCGGGTCGAGCTTCTACTTCGGAGACAACCGCTGCGAAGCCGGCGTCGGCGACGTGTGCGTCACCAGCCAGGGAGTCGGCGCGTCGTTCGTGGCGCCCGCACCCGGCGTCAGCGTGGAGGGCTTCTTGCCCCAAGCATCGGCATTGGTGGAGTCGGGAGTCCTGGCCTACGCCGGCGCGCGGCCCGCCGATCGCGACGCGGTCGACCAGCGAGTCGTGGCCGAGGTCTCCGCGCGCACCAAACACCTGATCGACTCGCCCAGCCAAGTGGGCGGTCATCCCCAGCTCGCCGAGAATCATCAGACCTTCGGCGATCCGCAAAACCCCGACGAGGTGCCGGCGACGGATCCGGCCACGGGCGGGGCGAACCCCGGCTACACGCGGCGAGAGCTCCACCTGCAGGCGCTCGCTCGAGCCGTGGAATGCGGGGCCGGGAAATGAAAAGAGCAGCCATTTCGCTGGCTGTCGTGTTCAGCGCCGCGTGCTCGTTGGTGAACGACCTCGACGACACGCGGGGACCGTCGAGCGGCGGGGCCGGCGGCAGCGCAGGGAGCGCCAGCGGTGGCACGGACGCCGGCGATGCCACGGTGGACGCCGGCGACGGAAACGGTGGGACCGACACCGGCGGTTCCGACGCCGGTCCGACCTGCGACGACTCGGGCGCGGTGGCCGCAGACTACACGCTGCACGCCGTCGCTGAGGATGCGCTTGCCATCAATGGCATGTGCAACGACGCGGTCTGGAAGAACGCTGCGCCCATCGCGTTCGCCGGCACGAACCCGAGCGACAACACGGCGGTATGCAAGTTGCTCTGGTCGCCCGCCGCTGTGGACGTCCTCTTCGGTTGCTGTGAGGTCCAGGACTCCAAGCTCGAGAGCACTCACACGTCCGCCGACACCAACGTCTACGAAGACGACTCCATCGAAATATTCGTGAAGGGCAACGACGACCGCAGTGATTTCGGCGCGACGACGAGCAAGGTGACCATCAACATCCAACAGGCGGTGCTCGACGTCGACTTCGTGCCCGATGCCTGGGACGTTTCGTATTCGGCTTCCGTGGTGGCAGCGGTCGTGCTGAACGGGACGCTGAACGGCGCACCGGCGGACACCGGGTACTCCATCGAGTGGCGCATGAACCTCGGCTTCGACGTGGACCCCTCCAAGGCGGGACTCCTCGGGTTCGCGCTGAACGATCGTGACGACGGCGTGAAGAAGACCTGGAGTGCCTTCGGCCAAGACGTGAACGCCCCGAGCGACTGGGCGATACTCGGCCTGTCGTGCGCGCCGTGACCCACCGACTTTTCGACCTCCGAATGGAAGATGGCAGCCGCCACTTTGGCGATCTGCCCGAGCGCTACGACCCCGCGGTGCCCGAATGGGACCGCATCCGCGACGGAGTCCCTTCTCTGCCGGGGGCGCGGCTCACCGGGTTCGTGACGGACGCCGTCACCGAAGCCTGGATCGATTTCGAGCTCGAAGGCCAGGCCTTCTCCATCAACAACCAGCACGGACAGTGGTGGTTCTTCGTCGACGATCCGGCGTGCCCCGACCAGCTGCTCGAGCGAGTGCTCGCGCACTTCGAGGCCACTCTGGCGCCCCACGCGGCCGTGGCGCGGAGCGTGGGTCCCCTCGCACCTGGGCGAGTTCGCGTCGTGGTCTACGAAGCGGACCAGCGTATCCAGTGCCGAGACTTCGACGACCTCGCCGCGGCGCAGCGCTACGCCGACGATGCGGCTTCGGAAACCGAACACGGGATCGTCCAGAGCGTGATCTTCGATGCGGAGTTTCGGATGATTGCCGAGGGCCGGCACTACTAGACCCTCCCACCCCGCCCAGCGGAGCGCCCTAGTCGGAAGGCGCGCTGACCCACAAGCTCTCGTCGGCCACGCTGAACTCGACACGCAGGCGAGACGTGCTCGAGCGCGCGACGTCGGCCAGGTCCCGACGACACCAATGGACCAACGCGAGCGCGGTGGCGCGGTTGGCGCTGCCACGAGCCCTGGTGCCCTTCACTTGCCAGCGGATCCGCTCGTCTCGACTGGGGTCGTCGGCTGAATGAAACGTGGCGTTGGCGCGGTCACCGAGCTTCTCGAGCGCCGCCTTCAGCGACTCGGGCGCGTCGCCCTCGACGCTGACCACCACGTGCCGCCACATCTCGAGGTTCTCGAATTGCGACGGATCGACCAGCTTGCCCCAACCTACGGCGTCGAAGTCGAGTGGGAGCTTCTCGCGGAAGCGCATCAGTGACCAGAGGCTCCACGGCAAGAGCACCGACCCGAGCAGCGCCGCGACCAAGGCCCCGACCAGGGTCCACTGCATGGCCAGGCGTTCGCCCGGCAAGATGTCGTCCCTGCGCAAGGTTTGGCCGAAAGAAGCAAACGCGAGCCAGCCCATTCCACCCGTGATCAAGAGACCGATGTGGGTGCCGCGGCGCAGGTTCCAAGCGACTGCCAGCGGCTCCCGCGCACCCCGCGGTCGCGCTGCACGCTCCCGGGCGCGCTGCTTCTCCGTCCGCTCGCGCGCTTCGAGCTCGCGGCGACGCTCGCGTACGGCCTCGTCGACGAGCTCCTCGGGCTCATCCTGATTTTGCTGCCGCTCCTCGACGAGCTCGGCCGCCAAGCGATCTCGATCGCGGCGCGCGGCTTCGGCATCCGCACGCGCCTCCTGGAGCTCCGACTCGAGAGCTTCGAGCCGCGCGCGTTGCGCCTCGCGATCGTCTCGGAACGGCATGGGCAGGACCGAAGGGGCAGCGGTAGCGTAATCTTCGGCTCGGGAGCGCGACACCCCCGTTTGACTTTGAACGCGATGGCGCACATACTCCGCATCCGCTCGCACATTCGTCGAGATAGAGAGGAGGAATTCGTCATGGGACTTGGCAAGCTTCGCGTCCGATCGAGCCTCCGCTCTCCGTTCCGCTGAGCGCGCTTCCCACGGGTTGCATTTCGTCGCGGCTGCTCTGGCCGTGACGTCGGCGTCGTTCGCCCATGTGGCGGTGCACGCCCTCGCCCGCTGGCGCGCCGGTGATCCCAGAGCCGGAGCACGGAGGCTCGGCCGCTGCTCACGACGGCAGCGGAAGGGATCGATCCATTCTCAGCCTGGAGCACTTCGTGAAACGACTCAGTAGAAACCCGAATCAAAGTAGCCGAAAGCAGGCGCAACTTTGCGCGCAAGCCCGCGAGGCGATCTACCTCGCCCTCGGCGACGCCACGGACGCTCGGCTCCACGATTTGCACGTGGAAGCAGTGGTCCCGGCGCTGGACGGAGCGCGGTTGGTCGTCGTGGTCGCGCCTGCGCGTACCCTCGCCGCGGAAGAGCTCGACGATTTGGTCGAGGCCCTGTTCGCGGCGCGCCCGTGGCTCAGGCGTCAGGTCGCTGCCGAAATTCATCGTAAGCGCGCACCCGAGCTCACATTCCAAGTCCGACCCGGCGGCGAGTCGCCGCTCGCCGCCGAGTCGGGCGGAGCGCTGGCGGAGGTCATTCCGGCGTGACTGACTCCCCTCGGAGCCGTTTGCGATCCGGTTGACGCAGCGGCGCTCTCGGCGTCCGATCGACGCGTGGCTCGCTTGGTGAAGGCCGCCTGCCCCAACTGCGGCGCGGGCGTTTCCGTGGATCCCGTCAGCGACATCGTGACGTGTACCTTCTGCGGGAACTCGTCCGTCGTGCAACGCCCACGACGCGCTCCGACGGCGCCCATGCCGGCGGTGCCGCCAGGCATGCGGACCATCATCGTGCCGGACCCCACACCATCGGCCGTCGCCTGGGTGGTCCCCATCATTCTGGTGTTGGCGCTCGGAGGCATCGGCACCGCCGTCTTCTTCGCGTCCAACGCGGGCGCGGGCCGCTTCACCGTCGGCGGCCGGCCCATGCCGCTCGACGCCAACGGCGACGGCGTGGAAGAATTGGTCCTCGAGGTGACGTCCCTCGGCACCCCCCCGAAGCTCCACTTCGCAGCCTTCGACCCCGCGACGGCGAAGGAGCTGTGGCGCACCGAGGCGCTCGCCGCGAGCGGCGAGGAAAACCTGGCCGCGACGGTGCGCGGACGCCTCGTCGTCACGCTGCGCAACACGGTCCAGGGCTTCGACGGGCGTACGGGCAAGCGCGCGTTCTCGACGGCGCTGCCCGAGCTCCCCGAGGCGCTCTGTCAGCACCCGAGCGGCGTCGCCGTGCTGACCAAAGACAAGAAGCTCTACCCCGTCGACCTGGGGAGCGGCGCGTTGGGAGCACCGAGCCCCGGTGCACGCAACGCTCATGAGCCGGGGACGCGCTGCATCGACCTCGACCCCAGGGACGCTTCACACGGCACCGCGCTCGTCGAAGCCGAAGAGGCGCCTTACCGGGACAAGGTCACGGGCATGCAGGTCGCAGACGTGCTCTCCGTCGCTGAGAGCCCTCGCCGGCTGGTGCTCGGCACACGCGAACCAGGCACGCGCGTTCCGATGCTCGCGGCGTTCGACGGCGAGCGACTGCTTTGGCGCGCGGAGCTGCCCAGCTCCGAACCGCTGCTCGCAAAGGAAGGCGAGCCGGTGGCGGTCGCCGTGGGCTCGGGACGCGTGCTCGCGGCCTACGAGCGCAGCGACCGCGAAGAGCTCCGCGTGGTGTGCTTCGAGCTGATCAGCGGCAAGCGCAGCTGGGAGGTCGCGCTGCCGGAGCGTGACTTCTTCACGTCGTTCGGCGTCACGGATCGCTACGTGGTGGTACGCGGCTTCGGCAAGGCGAGCTCGTTCGCCCTGGCGGACGGCCGACCCCTCGCCACCATCAAGGGTCTGTGAAGTTCTCGCCCATCGGCTCGGGTCACTCCTTGGGAGCGGCGCGCAGGAGGCGGTAGTGAGCGTAGAGCGGGTCTTCGGGCACCGGTCGGTGGCAGTCGGCGCGGTCGTCGCGCAGGACACGAAGCCCGACGTCGTCGAGCGTCGCGGCGGGCACATCAGTACCGAAACGGAAAGGTTCTCCCAGGCGTGCCATGCCATCGAGGAATGCGTCGACGCTGGGAGCTTGGAGGCGACGGGCAACTACGGCCTCGCTGACCAGGTCGAGCCACAGCCGGTTGGCGCGGTGCTCGCGCACCACACGCGACACCTTCTCGAGGACGCGCAGCGCCTCTTCGGGCTCGAAGTACATCGACACGCCTTCGAGGATGGCGAACAGCGGCTGTGCGAAGTCGACGCCCGCGGCCAGCAGACGTTCGTGGAGGTCGTCGTGCAGCAGGTTGAACGGAATCGGGATGCGCGCACCCGGCGCGGCGGGCAGGTGAGCGCATTCCTCCGCGCGCCAAGCCAAGGTTTCCGGCAGGTCCGCCTCGAAGAAGCGTACCGAGGCTCGCGCCAGACGATAGGGCCGGAGGTCCAGGCCAACGCCCACGATCACCACCTGTCGCACACCGGCGTCGAGCGCTTCCAAGAGCGCTTCGTCTGCGCTGCGCGTCCGGTTCGCAACCATGTTGGGTAGCTGAGGCAGGAGTCGGGTGAAACGCTCTGCCATCACCCTGCCCTGTTCGCCGGCCACCTTCGCCGCATTGGGGTCCTCGAAGAGCCGTGTGGGGCGCGTGGTTTCCATGGCGCGAGCCGCTGCTAGGAGACGCGCCGAGGACTTCACTCGGTGCATGTGCATGATGGAGGCGCTGCGCCCCCGTTCGGGAGCCAGCGCCGTGGAGCTCCTCACGAAATACGTGAACTGCCCCGTCGCCACGATCTCGCCGCGTAGGTTCGAGAACTCCACAGGGACGGGCAAGATGTAGCTCTTCCCGGCTTCATACGCGGTTCGCAGCGGTTCGACGGCTTCTTCCGGCACGCGAGCGCAAATGAACAACTCCTCCGTGCTCGGCTGCCGGAACGAAAGCTCGCTCTTCGTGGTCCAGATCGACATCGCCTCGCCGGTCTCGTTGGCGTGCACGCCGAGGATGGGAATGCCTCGGAGGAGCGAAGCCACCGCGACCCCACCGGTGTAGTCGCCAGCCAAACCGACGATCATCGCTTGGTGCGTTCCGTGCTGGTTTCCCGCCGCCGCGCTCAAGGGCAGCCGCGCTTTGGCCGCTCCTTCGTGGATCTCCAGGTATTCGAAGCCCACCGCCTCGACGACCGGGACTGCGGCGCGCAGTTCGCGGGTGCAGACGGCAACGGACATGCGTCCTTGCTGGTCTTCTTCGAACGGCGTGGTCCATTGAATTCGGTTCGTGGCGGCGGTCATGACGCTCGCGAAACCTTTGCCAGCAAGGGAAGTCACCGTCAACCGGATGCGCGTGACCTGGAGCTTCGATTGGGTGGCGCCACGTCGCGGTACTCTTCGGCCGGTTGGCCTTCTAGACTCGGTGTGCCGGATGACCTCGATCCTCGGCCTCTCCGCCTACTATCACGACTCGGCCGCTGCGCTGATCGTCGACGGCGCGATCGTAGCGGCAGCTCAGGAGGAACGCTTCACTCGCAAGAAGCACGACGCGGACTTCCCTCTGCGAGCGGTCGAGTACTGCCTCGAGGAAGCCGGTCTCCGTGCGGCCGACCTCGACTACGTGGGATTCTACGACAAGCCCTTCTCGAAGTTCGAGCGCTTGGTCGAGACCTACGCGAGCTTCGCGCCGCGCGGCTTCCGCTCGTTCGCCAAGGCAATGCCGCTCTGGCTCGGCCAGAAGCTCCACACGCCACGCGAGCTCCGCCGCGGCCTCGGCGGCCAGTACCGAAAGCGCTTCGTATTCGCGGAGCACCACGAGTCCCACGCGGCCAGCGCCTTCTTTCCGTCTCCCTTCGAAGAAGCCGCCGTCTTGACTCTCGACGGCGTCGGCGAGTGGGCGACCACGACCTGGGGTACGGGACGCGGCAATCGGATCCGGCTCGAGCAGGAGCTCCGCTTTCCGCACTCGCTCGGCCTTCTGTATTCGGCGTTCACGTACTTCACCGGGTTTCGGGTGAACTCCGGGGAATACAAGCTGATGGGGCTCGCGCCGTACGGTGAGCCCCGCTTCGTCGACCTGATCTACGAGCGCTTGATCGATCTGAAGCCAGACGGCTCCTTCCGCCTGGACATGAGCTACTTCGACTACTGCCACGGGCTCACCATGACGTCGAAGAAGTTCGACGCCTTGTTCGGCGGGCCTCCGCGCGCGCCCGAAAGCCCCCTCACGGCGCGCGAGATGGACCTGGCCGCGTCGATCCAGGTGGTCACCGAAGAGGTCATGTTGCGATCGGCACGCCACATCCACCAGCGGACGGGCATGAAGAACCTGTGCCTCGCGGGCGGAGTCGCGCTCAACTGCGTGGGGAACGGCCGCATTCTGCGCGAAGGCCCCTTCGAGAACCTGTGGATCCAACCGGCCGCGGGCGACGCCGGCGGCGCCTTGGGCGTGGCTCTCTTCATCTGGCACCAGCTGCTCGGGCGCCCGCGGGAGCCCCAACCTCACGACAGCCAAAGTGGCTCGCTGCTCGGACCACGGTTTTCGACTGAGGAGGTTCGCGCCTTCTTGAGCGAGAGCGGGGCGAAGTTCGTCGAATACTCGGATGAAGAGGAGCTTTCCGACCGCGTCGCCGACCTGATCGCGAACCAGAAGGTCGTCGGTTGGTTCCAAGGCAGAGCAGAGTTTGGCCCGCGCGCGCTCGGCGGCCGCAGCATCTTGGGCGACGCGCGCAGCCGCGGGATGCAGTCGGTGATGAACTTGAAGATCAAGTTCCGGGAGTCGTTCCGTCCGTTCGCTCCCAGCGTGATCCGCGAGCGCGCCCACGAGTACTTCGAGGTCCGCGCCGCCGAAGACAGCCCGTACATGCTGCTCGTGGCGCCCGTGCAACGAGACAAGCGCACTCCTCCGAACCCAGCGGACGCGGAGAAGACCGGGCTCGATCGACTGAAGGTTGAGCGGTCGGTGATCCCGGCGGTCACCCACGTCGACCAGTCCGCTCGTATCCAGACCGTCGATGCCGATCGGCACGGACGGTACTACCGGCTCCTCCGCGCGTTCGAGAGGAGGACGGGCTGCCCCGTCCTCATCAACACCTCGTTCAACGTGCGCGGCGAGCCCATCGTTGGCACGCCGAGCGACGCCTGGCGCTGCTTCCTCGCCACCCACATGGACGCACTCGTGCTCGAGAACTTCGTCCTCTTGCGCGAAGACCAACCCGAGGCGAGCCGCGGAGACACTGCGGAATACCTCGCCCAATTCGCACTGGATTGAACATGGCGCTCGTGTCGGTGAACCGAAATCCTTCGCGGCGGGACCTCTTGGTCTTCGGCATCGGCCTGCCCATCGTGGCCACCCTGGTCGGCTTTCGACAGTGGCGCCACGGCAGCGTGACCAGCGCCGAGGTGATCTGGGCCGCCGGCGCACTCGTCACGCTGGTCTTCGCCGGCGTGCCCCGAGCCCGCCGACACGTCTACCTCGCTTGGATGTACGCCTTCTATCCAGTCGGCTTCGTCGTGTCACACGTCGTGCTCGCGCTGGTCTACTTTCTGGTCTGGACTCCGGTGGCCATCGGACTGAAGCTTTTCGGGAAGGATCCGATGAGTCGGCGCATCGAGCGAACGCGTGAGAGCTACTGGGTCGAGCGCGAACCCGAGCGCGACAGGCAGAGCTACTTCCGCCAGTTCTGAGACCGCGAGGTGAAACGTGGGCAGCGAAGATCAGCGCGACGACTTCGAGCGTGAAGCCAAGCAGGAGCAGAGCGGGTTCTTCGCAGAGCTCTGGGCGTTCCTGCGACAGAACAAGAAGTGGTGGCTCACCCCCATCATCGTCACCATCCTGGCCGTCGGTGTGCTCGCGCTCTTGGGGAGCAGCGCCGCGGCGCCGTTCATCTACACGCTGTTCTGAGCGTCGGCGTGCCGGGGCGCTCGCGCCGTCAGTGGACTCGCACTTCGGCGATGCCACCGCCGAGCTTGTACCAATTGGTGATGGTCAGGTGGATCCGGTTGGCCTCGGCGCCCACCGGGAGGGTCAGCCACTGTGGGAGCTCCGCGTCGGGTTTGAAGCCGGCCTTGCCGGCGGCCACCACCAGATCGCCGTCGCGTACTTCGTAGCGGAACTCGATGGTGCCGCGGTCGGCGTAGGGCAGGTTGCGCGCGTTCAAGAGACTGAACGACTCGATCTTGGTGCGCGGTTCCAGCTTCAGGTCGAGCTCGGCCGGCTTTCCGTTGGGCGCGAGCCATTCGGTGGAAATCGCTCCGTCTACCGCCTTGGCGGACACGTAGAGCTGGTTCAGCTCACACTCCGCGCAGCCGGTAGCAGTGGTGTGCAGCTTCACGTCCGGGCGGCTGGGCGCGGGCTCCTTGGTCTCGAGCGCAGCGTCTTTGCTCGCGCTGGCCGGACAGGCCACCGGAAAGAGTCGCTCGCAAATGCGTCTACCCAAGACTTCGTGGCCCGTTTCCGTGAGGTGGCAATCGTCGCCCGGAAGGAACAAGTACTGGTCGCCCTCGACGAGCGCATTCGAGTCGAGGGCCCTCACGTTGGTGGCGTGGGCCACGTCGAGCACGACCTGATCGTAGCGCGGCACGTCGAGGACCCAATCTTGGGCGCCCTCGAGAGGCGGTACGCGATGGGGGCGCGTGAGGAGGACCACCGACACACCACGCCGCCGGCTCTCTTCGACGAAAGCTCGCAGGTTTGCTTCGTAGTCCTTGCGGTCGACACGGCTGCCCGCGAGCTTCGGGTGGGCAGCAGGCTTCGGGCGAATCGCCGCTACCAAGAGGCGGTAGCTTCGAAAGCGCATCGCCACGCGCAGGGCCGCGGCCGCGACCGGCGAGGGCAAGTACTCCTTGTCGGGCCGGTCGGCCGCCGGCGCCGCGTCGTTCCAACCGAACGACACGAGGATCATGTCGGGCTGGTACTTGTCGCGCTCCTCGCGGTAACGCATCAGCCCTTGGTAGGTCGTGTAGCCTTCGACGCCCGCGTTCACGACTTCGTAGCGATGGGCGGCGGTGGGCTTGAGGAAGCGCCGAAGGTGCATGGGCCAGGCGCCCGGCATGGCCGTGTTGGAGTCGCCGTAGACGAACACACGGTACACACCGGCGGGCTTGGGCACGCTGACCTCTGGCCCCTGGAAGCGTTGCTCGTTGAAGGGCGCCTTCGGCACCGGCCGCCAGAGCAGGACCGGATCAGGCTCCTTCGTGTCGTCTCGGTTCATGTGATAGACGCGCCAGTCTGCGAGCTCGACGGGCGTGCCCTCCGGGCCGAGGTACATCGTCTTGATCGGCGTCTGGAGCGTGAGCCAGCCGGATTCCGTGGCGAGCCACGCGAACCACTCGCCTCCGCCCAAGAGGAGCAGCGGTGGGCCGAGAAGCAGTCCGAAGCGACCGAGCTTGGCCAGCCGCTCGCGAGGCGGCAGCCGGACCTCGTAGCGGACGACGGCGAGCGCCGCCAGACACTGGGCGGCCAGGACGATCGCGAGGGCTCGCAGACCGAGCCACGGAAGAAGCATGCCGCCGAGCGCGAGCAGCGCGAACGCCGACGACGTCGCGAGCAGCGTGCGACGCGCATCGAAGCCGCGCCTGCGAAGTGCGAACGGGAGCGCGAGCGATGCCAGGGGCAGCGCCCACAGCCCCCACCCCAAGACTCGGCTGGCCACGCCACGCGAGGATAACGGGAGTCGCTGCCGGGCGGCGTCCGCCAATTTCCGGACAGCTCGAAGCGCACCGGACGGGCCGCTCAGGAGCCCATGGCGACCCGGAATCCGCTCTCGGCCGTGCGCGGCAGGACCACGCCGCGCTTCTGCATCAAGCTCCGCCCGCGGAGCTCGAGGTGCTGCCACAACTCTTCGGCGCGGCGTCGGCGCTCGCGGTCGCGCGCCCCGAGTCCGAGAGCCCGAGACGCCGCAAAGCGGCGGACCTCGGCATCGTTGCCGAGGTTCGCATGCGCGACGAAGGCCAGAGTTTCGCGCAGGACTGCCAGCGTGTCTCCACGCGCTTCGACGCCGAGCTCGTTGACGGCGCGGGCGAGTCGGTCGGTCTCTTCGCCCGGGAAGAACCGCTGGTGGAGCTGGCGTGAGAACGAAAGACTGATCAGGCGATTCAGCAGGCTCTCGATGGCCAACGCGTGTTCGTGCAAGACCACCCGCAGGATACGGAACATCACTTCGGCCCGCGCATCGCGCATCCGGTAGCCGAAGCTCCGCCAGTCGCCTTCGATGCGACCCTCACCGCGCAAGCGTTCGAGGAGCGCGGTGCCGGAGTAGACCTCCGTGCGACACACGTTCCACGGCAGATCCAGGTGTCGTTCGGCGAGTGCCAGTGTGGCGGAAACCTGCTCGAGCTCGGTGTCGGGATCGAACAGCATGAAATTGAACGACGGTACGATGCCAGCATCGCGGCAGCGCGCCAGGGCCGACTCGTTGTCGAGAGGCGTGTGCGTGCGCCCGAGATACGCCAGGCGCTCGGCCGACGCGTTTTCGACGCCCAAGAACAGGTGGATGACCCCGAGGTCGGACAGCGCACGACACACCTCGGGGGTGATCGTTTCCGGACGCCCCTTGGCCCAGAACGCCGCTTCGGCCACCCCGCGCGTGGAGAGCGCCTGCGCGAGCCGCTCGATGCGCTCCACGGCGCGCGCCTCGTTCGGCAGGACGAAAAGATCGTCCTGCACGAAGATCACCCGCGACCCGCGCTCGTGGTATTGCCGAGCGATCTCGTCGGCCACCGCTTCGGGCTGGCGCAAGCGGTAACGCTTCAGCTGAGCCTCGGTGTAAGCCGCGATGCTGCAGTAGTGGCACTCGCCGACGCACCCGCGCGCGGTGATCACGAAGTCGACCCCGAGTCCGCCTACCGAATAGGGCTCGCTCTTCCGCGAGGGCGGCGGCAGAGAGTCGAGATTGGACACGGCAGGACGAACTCGGCCGACGACCACCTGGTCACCTTCTCGCCACACCAACCCGGCGATGTTCCTAGGCGGCTCTCCACGACTCAGCTGCTCGAGCATCTCGCAGAGCGTCTCTTCGCCGTCGTGTCGCACCACGCTGTCGAGCTCGGGCAGCTCGGCGAGCAGCTCTTCATGGCAGAACGTCGGTACGTGGCCACCGGCAGTGACGTGGCCGCGATAGCCCCGATGTCGCAGGGCGCGGACGAAGACCAGGTAGTCGTCGATGTTGTTCTGGAACGCGATGCCGAGCCCAACGAGATGGGGGTCGAGCGCCAGCGTGCGCCGGAGCGCTGCATCGAGATCGCTCCGGTAACTATAGGTCACGAGCTCTACGGCATGTCCGCGCGCGCGCGCCGACGACGCCAGATAGCCCAGCGCCAAGTTCTCCTGCTGCGTGGGCCCGAGCAGCACCACGCGCTGGCGAGCGTCATCGCTCACGCTGCCTCGTTGAAGCCATGACTCGCGACCCCGAGCGCCGAGGGGCCGTGCACCGCGACCTTGATGAACGGGGCCGCCATGCCTTCTTCCAGGGTCCATGCCGATGTCCGGCGCCGCCGTTCGACGCGCCCGGCCGACGCCTGCCACTCGTATTCGCAGCCATCGCCGCCGTCGTGCTCGGAGAGCAACACCAACGTGTTGGAGATGCGAGCCAGCTCGACGATCCTGAGGCGCAGCGCGCGGGCGAGGGGCAAGTCGTCGTTGCGTGCGGCGTCGGGCACGATGGGGCTCGGCGCCATCTCGGCGATGATGGTGCACACGGTGCAAGAGTCGCCGGAGCTGACCCACTCGATCTGCCCTTCGCCCTGACAGACGTGGATGTCGGTGGCCGCGTGCACCACCTTGCTCGGACCGTTGGGAGGACAATCGACTTCGAACGCGATACGTACGGTCATGCGCCCCGGACTCAGGTTCGTGAACCCGGACGGCTCGATGAAGAGTGGCCCCGGGAAGCTCGCCTGGAACGCCCATCCACCGGACTGCTTCACGAGACTCGTGATCTGCATCTGCGACAGTGCAGGATGGGTGGCATCGATCACCTCGAGGGTGGGTTGACCAATCACCAGCGGAAACAGGTCAGGATCTATTTCGACGAAGCCGCTGGCCTGCGCCAAGTCGGGCCCCGTCCCGAGCTTCAGCAAGGTGACGTGCGCGGCTCGCCCACTCGGCACGGGCACGGCGGAGACGGCACAGATTTGCCCTGGCTCGGCCGGCACGCCCTCGGGCGGCAGCGCCACCTCGTAGGTCTCGGTTTTTTGGAACGGCTCGCACGCGGACTGTCCACCGCTCCCGCCGAGGCCTCCCGTTCCGCCGCCACCGAACACGATTCCCCCGCTACCCCCGCCGCTGATCACGGTGCCTCCGCCACCGCCGATGCCTCCGGCTCCGCCGCTTGCAGCGCTGCCGCCGCTCGCGACGCTGGTGCCGGGTTCGAGCAGTCCGCTCTTCGAACCGCACGCGGGCGTCACGCTGGCCGCGATCACGATGGGGAGCGCGCCTGCGCGGGCGAGAACCACGAGCTCGAGCCGCCGAGTCATGTCAATGCTTCCTCGCTTTCCGTTGGCTCGCCTGCTTCTTCGCGGGCGCCTTGCGTGTCGGCGCACGCTCCAAGAGCCGCGCCAGGCGCTTGGGCGCGACGATGCGATAGCTCTCGACGATCAGCTGCTCCACTTCCGCCCAGTTCGGCCGCGCGCCGAGTCGAAGATCGATGCCGCCGTATTTCCCGGTGTACTTGGCGATGGAGAAGCGCGGATCGGAAGAGACGAGCGTGGCCTGGAGCTCCGGGGTCGTGCGCAAACCCACGCTCATGACGCCGTCGGCGTCGCGACTCCAGCCGACGAAGATCTTGCCCGCGACCTTGCAATGGATGCTGCCCCACGGCCAATCCTCCACCGCTTCGGGGAGCTTCTTGACGATGGCGAGGAGGCGCTCGTGAACCGGATCGGAGGCCATGCGCGACGCCATGTTATCCCGTTGCCGGATCGTCGAGGCGCAATCCTGATAGGCTGCCCCTCGATGGCGACGGGACACTGTGCCTGGCTGGCTGCCTTTTTGCTGCTCGCATGTGGCGGCGGGACGCCGAAGCCCGCGAACCCCGAGCCGAAAGCGGCGGCGCCCGACGCACCGAAACCCGAAGCCAGCGCCCCCGAGGCGGCGTCGCCCCCCGCGGAGAGTGACCAGCTCCGAGTCATCTTCGAGAAAGACCAGGTCGCCGAGTACTTCCGGACGCGCGGCGGAAACGAAAAGCCCGGAACGCACTTCGCGCCGACCCGCGCGGACATCGAGAAGCTCGAGGCGGCGCTGCCGGGCGAGATCAAGAAGCAGCAGCACGGAGTGGCAGCCATCTCCCCGCCGCTCTGGGAACGCGTCAAAGAGTACAAGCGACAATACGTCCCGTACGTCGATGCCTCGGGAGCCCGTTTCATTTGGGGCAACTTCATGTGCACGAACCCGGGGCGCCCGGGTAGCGACACATGGCGCAAGAAGGTGGTGCGGCCGACCCAAGGGGGCGAGTGCTTCTTCCACGTCGAGTATTCACCCGACTCGGGCAGTTTCCGCCGCTTCACCATCAGCGACGAAGACTGAGCGTCACGGAGCGTCGAGCCGAAGCAAGGTCTTCACCTTTCCATCGGGGAGGCTCCGCACCACGACGTGATCGGTGCGGGCATACGCGACGAACGACTCATCTGGAGAGACAACCGGAGTCGAAGCATCGGGCTCGAGCTCGAACGACGATGACTCGTGCAGGATCTTCGTGCGTTCCCCGTAGACGAGCTTGTACTGCCCCGACGCGGTGAGGCGGTACGCCTGCTCATCGGCGCTCTTGCTGCAAGCCGGCACGCGAGTGCGGCCAGGCGGCAAGCCGGCGGGCGAGCCCGGCGCCGGCGGCCCATCCAAGTAGGGTGCGCCCATCACGCCGGCGGAGTCACCGCAGGCATACTTACCGGTGCCGAGATCGAGCTTGGCGATGCCTCCACAACCTTCGAGCTCGAGGGTCTTGTTGTCCGGCAACACTCGGCCGCCCAAGAGTGGCCCCTGGTCGCAACCCGGAACGACTCGCGCGACACGGCGACGGCTCTTCAGCGTCTTGCCGTCGAGCACGATCAGGTCATCCCCGCAAGTGACGACGAGCAGATCGCCGTTGGGGCTCGGAGTCGGGTTGCCGAGCTCGCGATCCCCTCCGCAACGCACGGTCGCGTGGCGCAGGATCGTGCCCTTCTCCAGGTCCCAGCGCGAGACTTCGGCCTTCTCGATGGAGAAGCCCAGCTTCCCTCGAGCTGCCGCGTGCGGTGCACTGACGGGGTAGAGGCGGAACGGGAGCCCGGCGCCCATCACACTGGCCTTCTCGGCGTCGTAGAGCAGCGCGCTCGCCTGATCGCTGCCATCGGACGCAGCTCGAACGAACGTCATGCTGAAGCGTTTGCCATCCAAGAGCGGCACGACGGTTTCGACGGTCGAGCCTTGCGGCGTGTTCCGGGTGTCGAGGCGCACGATCTTCGGGCCGGCTTGCACTAGGACTACGCGTTCGCTTTCGAGGTGAACGGCGGGAACATCGCTGAGAGCCGTACCCTCACCCTCGTGGGCCAGCGTGAGCTCGGGCGTCTGGAACAACAGCACGCGATTCTGGAGCGTGACGGTGACTCCGGCGTGAGCTGCCGACACCACGACCGTGGGCTGCCCCTCGGGCAATGCGATCTTCTTCGTGCTACCTCGCGGAGACCAGGCCAATAGAGAGCGATCGCCGGCGACGACCAGCGTGCCGTCGCCGATGAAAGCGACCGTGCGCGGCGCATCGGCGGGCCCTGGGTCTTTCACGGGCGGCGGGCGCGGCGGCGCCGGCGGGGCTTCCGGTTCGGGTGCCGTGGCCGGGGCCGCGGCGTGGGCCGGGGGAGGTCGTTCCGCTGCCTCGGGCGAGCAAGCAAGCGCCGTCCACGCGAGTCCTCCGAGCCCATACCCCCATCCCGATTTCTTCATGTCAGCTTTCCATCGCAGAGGGTCGTCCGATCGTGACGTCTCAGCCTACCTCTTCTCGGACTAGACTCGGAGCCGATGCGCGGCAGCTGGCTTTGGGCGTTGGTCCTCGGCTCGTGCGCGGGGCGAGAAGTCCCCTCGAACCCCAGCCCGACGACGAGCCTGCCTCGACCGAGTGCCGACGAGCCCGGCCCGGCGACGCCTTCCCCCGAGGCGCGGGTGCCGGGCACGCGCGAGCTCTGCGCGGAGCTCGGGCAGGTCCTCCGAGGCACCGACGCCGACCGGCGCTGGCAGGAGCAGAAGCGCATCTTCGCCGCCATTCGCCAGCTAGCGGACCCGCGTGGAGCTGACGAGCTCGCGCGACTCGTGGCGGAAGAAGCGAGCGCTCCGGCGGATGCGGAAAAGGTGTTCCGTCGCACCCAAGCCGCGTTCGCCTTGGCGGAGCTCGGCGACTCGAGAGCGTTGCCCGCCCTCGCAGCGCGGCTCGAGCACGACCCGCTCGTCCTCTACCACGAGGACGATCCGAACCAGCTGGAGCTACGTCGTAGCGACCAGGAACGCATCCTGGCCGCGCGTTTGATCGGCGAGCTCGCGCTGCTCCATCCCGACGAGCTCGAGGCCATGCGAACCATCGCCACGGCCCCGCTTCGCCGCTGGCTCTCCGAGAGCCCGATGCCCCACGCCAACGGGCTCCGTGCGCTCGCTCGACTGAAGTTGGAGGACGAGGCCTTTCGTCGAGAGCTCCGCGCTTGGGCCGATCCGCCGGGCGCGCTGCCGAAGCTCGGCGCGCTGCCGCCGTTCGAGGACAAGTGGGTCATCGCCACGTCGGCACTTCGCTACCTGGGCGCACTCCGAGATCCGAAGGCTTTCACCCTTCTCCAAAAGCAGCTGACGCGAAAGCCCAAGACCTTCGACGCCAGCATGGATGCCTTGATGGCCGGGGGACGCGCGATGCTCGGCATGAGCGTGCGGGCGCTCTCCATGGGAGCCGCCGACGGATTCGCCGAGCTCGGCGACGCGCGAGCGGCGCCACACCTTCTGAAGCACGTGGAGGACTCCCGGCAGAACGAGAGCAGTCGCACCGAAGCCTGTCGTGCCCTCGCCCAAGTGCTCGACGCCACGGCCGAGCGCGAGATCGTGACGCGGCTCGACAAGTGGAGGAGTGGAAAGCAGTCGTTCGAGGTCGGCTGCCTGCTCGAGACGCTGGCTCGGCACCCGATTCCGGCCGCGACGCCGCGGCTGCTGGAGCTCGCGGAACGAGCGCCCCAAGAGCTAGCGCTCGCGGCCGCGATTGCTCTCGGTCACTCCGCGCTCGACTCGAGCACCGAGGACGTTTTGGTCAAGCGGCTCTCCGAGGCGTCGACGCGAAGCGGCGCCGCGCTCGCGTTGCTGCTCGGCGGATCGAGCGAGGGCGTCGCGCGTGCGCTGGCGGCGTACCCGGAGAACGAGGCTCGCGCGCTCGAGACCCTGGCCTCGGACTACGACAAGGGCGTGGGTTCCCTGGGAAGCGTCCCATTGCCCACGTTGTTTCGCTGGGTGCGAAACGCGCGCAGCGCAGCCCGTGGCAGCCCCTGGGACTTCGCGCGCAAGTCGCTGGAAAAGGCCCTCGCGAACCTGACCTACGACAGCGGGCCGGGCTCGACGACGGTGGTGGTGCTGAGGCGACGCCTCTTCGAGCTCGCGCGCCTCGGCACGGCGGACGAGCGAGCTTCGGCCATCGACACGCTGGAGCTCGCCCGCGAAAGGGGCGTGCTGCTCTCCCTCGCCGAAGGCACGGGGCCGAGCGCGGAACGTGCAGCCCAGGTGGCTCGCGGGCTGGCGCCGTCCGAGCCGTGAGCGCCGCACCCTGCGCCTCCACGGAACCGTCCTGCGCCTCGGTGGAAGCCGGGGCACGCCCGAGACGGGATGCTGTTCGGGCCCGGCGCAGTGCCGGGCGGGAGAAGGGCATGTCCAACCTCAACACCACGCTCCGCCGCCTGGCGGTCCTCTTCGGCGCTTTCGTCGTGTGGCTCGGGATGTCGCTGGTCGGCCTCGGCTATTTGGCCCGTGGCTCGTACGCGAGGGACCGGCTCGCCTGCGAATCGCCGGTGCCGTTCGACTCGCTGCTCGAAGCCGGGATCGTCCTGCCGCCCAGCGTCAAGATCTGCTCGTACCAAGGCGGCCCGGCTCCGAGCGGAAGTTATCGCCTCCTCTTGTCCAAGCCGAACGCCGCTTGCCTGACCTCCCATGGGCTCGTGGGCTGCGAATCGCTGTACGGCGCGTTGCTGCAGGTCGGCAAGCTCCCCGGTTGGGATCGGGGGGACAGCAAGGTCGAGGAGGACCGCGCGCGAGTCGACTACGTGCGGGACGGCGACAGCATCAGTCTCAGCGTGCTGCGCTCGCGCCATGGCGAAATGACGGCCGACATGACCGTGATCATGAACCCGAGGCGACGGCGGACGGCGTCCCAGTGACGGCCGGCGAGTCAGCCGCGCACTCGAGCGCGATAGGCGCTCGGCGTTTCCCCGGTGGTCTTCCGGAACAGGGTGCTGAAGTGCTGGAGCGAAGCGCAGCCGACGTCGAATGCGATTTCGGTCAGCGCTGCATCGCTTCGCGCGAGCAGCTGCTTCGCGACGCTCACGCGTGCCAGGCCCGCTTCCGCGCGGAACGACGTGCCCGCGCGCTTCAGGTGCTGCTGAAGGCTCCGCTCGGACATGGCGAGCGACCGTGCCAGATCGCCGATCGTGGCGCGACCCCGGCGCGCCTCCAAGAACTCGCGCACGCGGCGCACGATGGGCGGTAGGCCTAGAGCCGCTTCGTACAGGTCGTCGAGCTCGCTCGCCAACGGATCCATGGGACGGCCGAGCCAGGCGAAAGCCTGCGCGGAGTCGGTCATCACGCGCGTCTCGCCGAGTGGTTTCACGATGTCGAAGAAGCCCGCCACGATGGCGCCGAGCACTCCGCTCGGCCGGAGCACGGCCTGCTTCGTGACGTTGGCCACGAACTCGGCGTTGTGCTCGGCGATGAAACGCGAGAAGACATCGAAGGCTCGCGGCTCCGCGTGCTCGAGTCGGCGCAGGTCGTCGAGAACCACGTGCGGCGGCGTGCGACTCGGGAGCTCCGTGGCCATGGCCTGGGTCAAGCGCACGACCTCGTCCACGTCGGGGCGGCCCCAAATGGCGAACCCCGCCAATCCGTCTCGACTGGTGAAATGGACCCAGGTGCGACCCGACACGTAGCGCCCGACCGGTTCAGTGGCGTAGCTCGCGAGCGTGTCGGCCGGTGCGAGCGCCGGCTGAGCCCCGCGTCCCATGCCGAGGAGTATTCCACGCCAGGGAGGCCTCGGGCGAGCGCGAGGCGCGCGCTCACTCCGGCGGTTGGGCGGGCGAAGCGCGAACCGCGAAGATCTGAGGTTCCACTTCGCAGGCACCGAGCCCGAGCCAATCCGACGCGAGCGAGCACTCGGGGTCCGGGACCTCCGTCTTCACGAACCCCGGGGGCGGGCGCAGAAGGCCGAAGTAGAAGTCCGCGTCCGCGTCGCCGTCGCGAGTCCGCGTCGTGAGGCATGCGGCGTCGATGAAGCGAAAACGACCCGGAAGGTCGCTCGCGACATGGAACACGACCATCCCCGCCTGCCCACTGCGTACGACGGGAACGCCGGGATGCGACTCGATCGCTCGCTCCAGCACCGGCACCATCAAGAGGTCGCGGGAGTGGAGGCGGTTGTGACGTTCGAGCCAGTCTCCCCTCGCGTGAGCGCGAGCGCTCTCGCTCTGGTGAAACACGATGCGGGTCCCTGCGGGGATGGACGTGGACAGGTCGCGCGCGAACCATACCGATAGGAACAGCTCGAGACCGAGCCCCAGCGGCAGAACGAACCTCGGCACTCCACGCGCGAGCACGAGCACGATGCAGAGCGGCAGCGCTGGCAGGAGCAGTCTCGCGCAGAGCATCCAGTCTCCGCCCGCACAGACGAGGAACGCGAGCACGGCACCCGCGAACACCGCGACGTCCGGCGCGCGCTTCACGCCCAGGAGCGCGATGGCGAGCACCAGCGTCGCGCCGGAAATCAGCTGATCCTCTCTGAGGAAGTATCCAAGGCCAGTCCGGACGTCCCACAACTCGAGGACCCGCCCGTAGAGCGCTTGGGGCAGCGGGCGCCCGAAGTAAGCGAGGCGCGCCCCAGCCACGCAGGCCGCGACGAGCAGCGTAGCCGCCGCCAGCTCGAGCGCGCGTCTCCGCACCGCAGGCCGCAGGCAAAACACGCCGAGCAAGCCAGCGGCGAACACCAACGGCGCCTCCGGCCTCACCAGGAGGTAGGCCGCGAGCCAAGAGAGCGTGCGGCCGCGACCTTCACCCGAACGGAGGTACACGAGTGTCGCGTCGACCAACGCCACGTAGAGACCCGCGGCCCAGGTCATTTCGGTACCACTGAACGCCCAGTACAGAACGGGGGTGAAGCAGGCGCAAAGCAGGCGTGCAGGATTCGCCAGCTTCGCGTCGAGCCGCGAGGCGAGTCTGCCCGTCGCCCAGACCAGGAGCACGGCACCCAAGCCCGAGACCAGGATGGAGAGCACGGTGATCGGCGCTCGGGTGAGAGCGCGCACGGCGGCCAAGACGAGCGTGAACGACAAAGACGAGCCTTGTTCGAGACGCTCTCCGCCGTGATTCAGCAGGTCACCGCGGGTCGCCAGGCTCTCGGCCGCCCACAGCGTGATGTACTTGTCGTCCTGACCCGCAAACGGGAAGAGCAGAAATCCGACTGCCAGCGGCAGATACGACGCTGATGGGCCGATCCTTCCGAGTGCCGGGAACCGCACGGGGCGAGGATACCCGGATCGACCGGGCCGCATCGAGCGTCAGAGCACCCCATCGAGGAGCGCCACGTCGTTGCGAATGGCGAGCGTGACGTCGTCTTCGGGCGGCGGTTGCCCGGGCTGCGGCGCCGTCAGCCACTGCTCCGCCGGTGCACGCGAGACCACGCCGTCCAAGTTGTAGACGTCGAGCAACTCGCGCGGAACGCCCGCGGACGCGGCGGCGCCGAGGTCCGAGAGCAGATCGGCCCCCTGAGCGTACGTGGAGGCAGGGGTGACGCCGTGCCCGACCATGCCGACGTCGAGCCCCGCGCGGGAACCGAAGTGCTTCTGCGCGTCGACCGCATACGCGTAGACGAAGTACGAAGTCGGGGGCTGACCCTTGCCCAGAAGATCTCCGAACAGGGTGCGATAGGCCTGAAACGTGACGCGGTCCCAGTCGATGCCTTCCACGGGAATGCCGAAAGCCTGACGTAGGGAATCGTCGCCGTCGGCGTAGTCGTCGACCACCTGCGGAAGGGTCGTGAGATGGACCTTCCAACCGCGACCCTTCGCTTCGCTCACCAGCGTCGCGTACTCCTCGGTCGCCTCCGCGTAGCGTGTGGGGTCGATGCCGCTCTTCAGAAGGCCGACGGCAGCGAGAACGTCGTGCGCCGTGAGGTGCGCGGTGAGCTCGTCCGCACGACCCTTCTCGAGCTCCATGTCGACCACGAGCGTGGTGGGCGCGAGCCCTTCGGCTTGCCAGCGGTCCATCAGCGCACGTGCGGACGCGCTGAACAGACTCGCGTTGGTGCTTCCAGGCCAATAGCCATCGGCTTCGGGCAAGAGCAGCCAGGGTCGAACTTCGACGCCCTGTTCCTCGGCGCGCCTCGCGAGCGTCATTCGTTCCTCGGACTCGAGCGACTCCGAAGGCCACGCGACGTTCACCGCGACATCGTGGCTCGCGAGCAGCGGCAACGCGCTTTCGATGTCCGCGGGAGCCATGAACTCCGCCCAGGCAGCGCCGAACCCGGCCGGCTTGCGCCCGACGGGCGCCTGCTCCTCGGCAGCACAGCCCGACGCCAGCCCCACCATCAGTCCGAGCTCGATCCATGCGACTTTCATCGTCCCTCCACCCAATTCGGCCCGTGGGCCGGTCAAGAGATTCTCAGGGCCCGGCCCGCTGGTCAAGCATCAAAATGGCCGAATCCCGGCACCTGGCCCCGGTCGCCAGCTAGGCTCTCGCGCGCCATGTCCTTCGTTCGTACTCCCGCCGACATGGAGGAGCTGCTTCGCTCGCTCGACAAGGAAGAGCTCGTCCGCATCGTCGTCGACGACGCAAAGAACTGGCTCGCCCACGATGGGCTCTGGTTCCTCGCAGTGGAAGCCGCCCACGGCATGGACGCTGCCATCGCCGCCGACACCGAGGCCTGGCGGCGCTTCACCGTGATCGAAGCCAGGCGCATCCTGTCGCGCCTCGGGCTCGAACCAGGAGGCGGCATCCCGGCATTGGTGCGTTGCCTCGAGCACCGGCTCTACGCGCGGCTCAACACGCACGAGACCAGCGAGGTGAGCGAGACGCGGGCCGTCTTCAGCATGCGCGAGTGTCGCGTGCAGTCCGCTCGCGAGCAGAAGGGCCTCCCGGACTTTCCGTGCAAGAGCGTCGGCCTAGTGGAGTACGCCGAGTTCGCGCGCACCATCGACCCGCGGATTCGGACACGCTGCATCACGTGCCCGCCCGACGAACGCTCGCCAGGTCTGCGCTGCGCCTGGGAATTCACGCTCGCGGGTGAGGAAGCCGAGCACGCAAACGGATCGGGCTCTCTGGTATCACCCGACCGGCTCTTGGGGAGCACGCACCGCACTCGAAGCTAGACCCGGACTATTCTCCCTCGGCATGAGACCCGTAGCCCTCGCCATCAGCGTCGCACTCGCAGCCTGTAGCAGCAGCGAAGGCGGTGGCTCCCCCAACCCAGCGGGTGGCGGCGGTGGATCTGGAACTCATGCCGGCGGAAGCTGGCCGGGCGGTGGAAGCGGCGGCACGAGCTCCGGCGGCACGAACACTGGCGGCACGAACACCGGCGGCACGAACACTGGCGGCACGAGCTCCGGCGGCACGAGCTCCGGCGGCACGAGCTCCGGCGGCACGGGCACGGGCGGAGTCGGTGGCTGCGACGTGCTGCCGAGCGGCTTCCCCTCGAGCTTTGCGCTGTGGAGCCGGAACCCCGTCCTGATCCCGAGCAAGGGCGCCGCAGCCCACGGCGCGGACAACGTGTACGCACCGGACCTCCACTCGGTATCGGGGGTCTACGTGATGTTCTACGGAGCCCAAGGGGGCGATGGCCACGATCGCATCTACCTCGCGTGGTCCAAGGACCGCGGCGAGTGGCGCAAGTATCCGAGCGACGCAGCGCCCTCCCCGGTCCTCGATCGCGGCGCATCGAATCACGTGAACGATCCGAGCGCGGTCTTCGTCGGCGGCAAGTGGCGCATGTACTACACGGACGCTGCCGTCGACATCGACGACCGGATCTGGCTCGCCGAGAGCAGCAAGCTCACTGGCTTCTCCAAGATCCAGCTGGTGCTCGACAAGGGCGCGCCGGGCAGCTGGGAGGCGGAAAAAGTCGGGCGGCCCAGCGTGCTCTACGAAGGGGGCGTCTACGAGATGTGGTACGACGGCCAAGCGAACGGCGCGCGTCACGTCGGATACGCGACGAGCACCGACGGCGTCACCTTCACGCGCCACCCGCAGAATCCGGTCTTCAAGAACGCGGGCGCGGTCGACGTGAAAAAGATCGGAGGCGTCTACGTGATGGCCCGCGAAGCAGGCGACGGCACGTACTGGGCCACGAGCCCGGACGGCGTGTGCTGGGTCGATCGCGGCAAGCTCTTCGGTAAGAGCGGCTCGGGCTACGACGCCTTCGGCCAAGTCACACCCTTCTTGGACACCGCTGGCGACAAGCTGGAAGGCGTGTGGTTCGGCGCTGCGTCGGTCGCCACCTGGGACAAGAACCGTATCGCCGTCGCCTGGGCCAATGGCTTTTCTCCGCCGAGCGGCGGCGGTTGCACGGAGTGCACGACCGCCGGCGTTTCCTGCGGCGAGGCCTGCCACGCCGCGGCCCTGAGCGGAGGCGTCTGCGGCAGCCCCGGGAGCACGAACCCGGGCGTGTGCTGCGCGTGCTCGAGCGAAGGCTGCGACGGCTGCAAGGGCAGCGCCAAAGACTGCCAAGAGGCGTGCGTGAGCGCGGGCAAAGCCGGCGGCTTCTGCGGCAATCCAGGGAGCACGAACCCCAGCGCGTGTTGCAGCTGTCTCGATTGAGCTCTCAAGCGGCGTCGACGTCGACGATCACTGGGAGCTTTCCGCGCCACTCGGACCACGCATCGGCGCTCGTCGCGAGCTCGCACATGAAGTGCGCGACGTTGGCCATGCGACTGTGGCCAGGTGAAGCCAGGCTGTGCACGAGGCTCGGGTGGACCGCGTACTCCGAGACCTCGCCATCGAGGAGCGAATCGGGTCGGACGACGACCCACTCCAAGAAGCGGTGCTCGCGACCGATTCGTTCGCGAAGATGATCCGCCGCGCGCTGGTTGTCTTTCGCGGGCGGTACGAGCGCGCGCAGCACGCACAGGAACGCCCGTTCGAACGCACCCCGCCGTGGGTCGAGGTCTCTCGATTGATGGACCGAGACGCTGGTCATCAGGATGAAGCGGACCGGCTGCGCAGGCTCGAGCAGCTCCACTGCCCGGCAGAGCCGCGCGGTCGCGCCGGTGACGAGGTCCCGCGGAGGGCCGAACACGCCCCGGAAACTGATCACGTGACCGAGACAGGAGACGATGGCGTTGGAGCCCTCGACTTGACGGCGAAGCTCTTCGTCACCGAGCGACGAAAGGTCGGCCTCCACGAGCGCGAGGTTCGGATCCGCGAGCAGCGCCAGATCGAGCTTGTGTTTGGAGCGCACGATGGCCCGGACCCGCACGCCACGCTTCAAGAGCTCCGCCAACACGCGGCGCCCGGTGCGTCCGGTGCCGCCCACGAGCAGGGCGGTCGCGGGAGTTGGAACGTGCATGGTGAGACGGCGGCATACCACGCTGCGGCTTCGAGCCCCATGCCAGGGAGCACACCAAGGACTTCTAGCGCGGAGCGCGGGCGCGGGCGCGCTGCGGCTCGTCCGTGTCACCGGCTTCGCTCGGCTCACTGGCTGCCTCTTCGACGCGGAGCCGCTCCTCGGCGGCCACACGCACTCGCCGCGAGGTCGCCGTCATGAGCAGCTCCACGCCGCGCTCGATCTCGGGCTCGTCGGCGCGTCGCTTCTTGGCGGCGGCCTCGACGCCGTCGGGGAACCAGTAGCGGCTGGCGGCGAAGCCCAAGCTGAGCCCCCAGGCCACGATGGGCCAGATGAACCACGAGCGCCAGTGATCGGTGACGGCGAGCACGGCGAAGAAAGCGCACATCATCGCAAACGACACCACTCCGCGTTTCAGCTTTGCGGCTTCCTTCGCCCGTGATGGCCGCGTCTTTTCGTCCGCGATGCGCTGGCGCTCGAGCTCTTTGACGGCCTGCTCCAACACGCGCCGGTCGACACCCACCTCGGCAGCGACATCCACCAGGTCGTCGTGGCTGAGACCCGCCTTCCGCTCCGCCTGCAGATCGACGGCGCGCCGAAGGATCTCGCTCACCTGCTCGGTGGAATAGCCGGTCAACGAGGCCTCGGGCAGCACCGCCGGCAGCGCCGCGGGTGGGTCCGTGTTCGCTTCGGGCGTCCAGCCAACGAGCGCCTCCACCACCTCCTGCATCGAAGCGAAGCGGCGCTGATGCTTCTTCTCCAACGCACGCAACACGACCCCTTCGAGCGCGGGGTCGACACCTGGAGTATCCATGCGGGGCGGCGCGTCGGCGACCACCGAAGCGGAGATGGCCAGGGCGTCGGAGCCCTTCCAGGGCGAGCGCCCGGTGAGCAGCTCGTAGGCCATGGTACCCCACGAAAACTGATCGCTCTGACCGTTCAGTGCCTCCCCTCGCACCTGCTCGGGAGACATGTAGCGAGTGGTGCCCACGAGGGCTCCGGCCGTGGTCAGCGTGGGCAGTGCGGGGCTCGCGGTGGGGCCGGTCGGGTCCACCGGGCCGGAGATGCGGCGCGCGATGCCGAAGTCGAGCACCTTGATGCGACCGTCGGAACGCAGCATCACGTTCTCGGGCTTCACGTCGCGATGCACGATGCCTCGCTGGTGGGCGTGAGCCAGTGCGCGCGCGACGTCGGCGAGCCAACGTACTCGCTCCGCGAGGGGCCTCGGCTCCTTCCCGAGCAGCGCGCGCAGCGTCTCGCCTTCCACCAACTCCATGGCGATGTACGGGACTCCGTCGACTTCACCGACATCGAGGACGGTGACCGCGTTCTCGTGGTCGATCTTGGCGGCGGCCCGCGCCTCGCGTACCAGGCGCGCCCGTAGCTCCGCGACGTCACTCGGGTCCGCTCGCGCCAAGCTCACGACCTTGAGCGCGACATCCCGATCGAGGCGCTCGTCGTGCGCTCGGTAGACGCGCCCCATCCCCCCTTCGCCGAGCAGCGCGAGAAGGCGGTAGCGGTCGATTCGTTGTCCGATCTCGAGCACGGAGCAGGACTCTACTCCCGCGCCTTGTCCGAGTCGCGAGGCCTGTTTCGGCCAGGGCTCGGAAACCTTGGTCGGGCAGCTCGTGCCGCGTCCGCCGAGGGCTTCCCGGCGTCCCGCGCGGCACCGGCCAGGCGGTCACCGCGTCAGCACTGGTTGCCACATTGATCCAGCTGACACTGCACGAACGCGTCGAACTTGCTGACTCCGTTGGGTGTAGCGTCTTGGCACGCTTTCACGCATTGCGAGTCGCTGCAGGTCAGGAAGCACTTGGCGAAGCGGTAGCAGTCTGCATCGCTCCAACAGGCGTCGAAGACGTTGCCGCACTTCTGCGCCACGCACTGGGTGCACACCGGACCGTTGCAGTCGTCCGAGCCGGAGCACGACACGACCTGACACGCTTGCGAATGCCCCCATTCCGCGACGCCGCTCGGGTGATCGTTGGCGCATTTCAACTGACACGCAGAGTCACCGCCGCAGGTGCCGTAGCATGCAGCGAGGGACACGCACTCGGGGTTCTTGCTGCAAGCCGCCGTCGCTTCGCAGCAGCGCTCTTCGTTGCAGCGACTGCACGGGTCGCTCTGGCTGGACGCAGGACAGCTCGGTGCGTCGGCGTCGGCATCGGAACCCTTGCCGGGAGCTCCGCCATCGGGGCCGCAGGTGGCGCATGCCGCGCCCGCCCCCAGGTCCATGCACGAGGCGAAGGCCTTCTGGGCGTCGCCGCCGGGACCCGATGGCGGTGGGACGCAATTCGAAGCGCAGGCCGGCTCGACGGCGCCGCTCGCCGCCGGACAGCTTTGCAGGCAAGTGAGCCAGGCAGCGCACTGCGCGTCGCCTGCGCACGCTTGAGCCTCGCTGGCGCACGCTTGGGCAACGCACTTGCCGCACGCGCTTTCCGCAAAGGTCGCGTCGCCCCCCGCATCCGCGGGCTTGCCCTGCGCACCCGCCTCGTCGCTCGAGCACGCAGCCGGAGCAAAGAGCGGCGCCCAGCTGAGGACGAGGAGCACTGCCGCGGGGCGCCCGAGGTTCATGTGATATCGTCCGTCGTCGTGCGGAGTGGGCGCATTGCCGCGGGGTGCACGTTGGGGCTCGCGCTGTCGTGCGCGGAGCAGGCCGAGCCACGAGCCCAACTTCTGCTCTTCGTGGACACCGACACCCCCCTCTTCGCTCAGCTCGACACGCAGTCACAGGCCTCGCGTGCTGCGGCGATCGACATGCTACATGTCGAGATCCTCGGGGTCAACGGCGCGGTGCAGGAGAGCCGCAACATCGTCGCCCTGAACGTCTCGGACTGGCCCATCTCTTTCGGCGTCGTGCCGAGCGGTGGCGACGCACGTCACCTGAGCATTCGGCTGCGCGGGCTGAGCTCCGGCCACGTGCCGTCGACCGACGCGCAGACATTGGCTGCTTCGGCGAACGTCATCATCGATCGCCTCGTCGAGGTCGACGTCGGCTCTGGCGTGACCGCGCGCAGGGTCACGTTGCGAGGAGACTGCATGGGCGTGCGCACGACCTTCGCGACGTTCGGTGCTCCCGCGACCACCTGCGTCGACGCCGCGCAGCGGCACGGGTCGCCGAGCGAGGGGCTCGCGAGCGTCGACGTGGACGAGCCCCGGGCCACGCTCGCCGGTAGCTGGGCGCTCGCCATCGAAGCGCCGTGCACCGCGCCAGCGCCGGAGGGAGCCGTGTGCATTCCGGGAGGGGTCAGCGTGCTGGGCGAGCTCTCGCTCGCCGGTTTCAGCGACGGGTTGACGGGATGGGATCCGGTGCCGCTGCGTCCCGCGGCGTTGAACCCGTTCTATCTGGATCGGGTGGAGATCACCGTGGGTAGAGTGCGCGGCCTGGTGAAAGCCCAACGCGTCGACCCGCCTCCCGCTTCCGCACCGGGTCCGTTCGGCGAGTGCCAATGGCTCGGCGAAGACGACGCGAAGAACGATGCGATGCCGATGAACTGCGTGAGCCAGAAGGTGGCGGAGTCGGTCTGCTCGGCGCTCGGCGGCACGCTACCGAGCGAAGCGCAGTGGGAGCATGCTGCGCGCGGTCGAGGCGAGGGCACCCGCTATCCCTGGGGCAGCATGGAGCCCGAGTGCTGTAGCGCGGCGTTCGGCGCAACATCGGCCACCTACGGAGACTGCCCGGACGCGACCATCGCCGCCGCCGGAGTGCACGCGAACAGCCCGTGTGAGGGTCCGCACGACGTGTCCCGGGACGGCGTGGCCGATCTCGCCGGGAATCTCAGTGAGTGGATGCGCGATGCGTTTGCGCCCTACGACGCGCCGTGCTGGCCCGAAGGGATCACGCTGGACCCGCGCTGCGCCGATCCCACGCTCGCCAGCGAGGTCAGCCGCGGCGGCGACTTCGCCAGTCCCGTGTGGCAGCTGGCCGCGTCGCTGCGGTTCACCCCCGGAAGCCTCCCCAGGGCTACCCAAGGGTTTCGCTGCGCCTACCCGGGGAGTCCGCCGTGATCCGCGGCGCAATCGCTCGTCGAATCGGCGTCGCGGCGCTGGTCTCGAGTGGCTGCGGCGGCAGCGCCGACCCGCGACCCCAATGGCTGGTGCGAGTGTCCACGGACGCGGTGACGCCGCAGTTCGCCGACCGGCTACGGCTCGAAGTCGTCGACGACGAGGCGGCACCTTGCGCTGCGTGCGTACATCAGATCGGTGTCGACGCAACGAGCTCGCCGTCGTTCGGCGTCCTGCCGCCGGCATCGGGCAAGTCGCCACGTGTTCGCGCGATCTTGTTCCGGGCCGATCAGCAAGGCCCCGATGGCAAGCCGCAAGGCGAGGCACACTGGGACATGCTCGGCCGGCTTCCGGCGCTCGACGGCGTGACTCGCGTGTCGTTTCACCTGCCGATGTCGTGCTTCGGCGTGTTGGCAGATCCCGCGAGCGACTCCAGCTGCGACCCAGGAACGCGCGCGTTGATCGAGACTCCGACGTTGAGGTCGGAGTCGGCGCTCGTGCCCGGCTCCTGGAGCGAAGCGAGGAGCGTCGACTGTGCGTCGGCACCGCCGGCGGACATGGCGTGCATTCCCGGTGGGGCCTATCTGATGGGGAGCCGGTCGGCGGTGAGCGCGTCCGCCAGCGACGCGACTTTCCCGGAGCATCTCGTGGGGCTCTCCCCCTTCTTTCTCGACGTCCACGAAGTCACCGTGGGTGACGTGCGGAAGCTCCTCGCGAGCGGCGCGCTGGACCCGACCTTCGCCCCCCAAGTGCGCGATCCGAACCCCAACGCGTTCGCGGGAGCGTGCTCCTACCTCGGACCGGACGATCCGACGAACGACGCGTTTTCGGTCGACTGCATCGGCTGGGAGTCGGCGAAAGCGGTGTGTGAGGCGCGCGGCTTGCGCCTTCCCAGCGAAGCGGAGTGGGAATACGCGGCGCGCAACGAGCTGGAGCAGACGACCTTTCCGTGGGGCTCGGATCCCGACATCTGCGCGCACGCCGTGGTGGGCCTGGACGCAGCAACGCGCTCACGGATGCGAAGACCAACGAGAATGGTGCTTGTCGCTCGGCCGCGGACGGCACCGTGCTGCCACCGGGCCCAGTGGCAGGCGGCAGTCCGCTCGACAAGACACGGCGCGGCATCCAGGACATGGGTGGCAGCGTCGCGGAATGGGTGGCCGATCGCGTGCAGCTCTACACGGAAGCCTGCTGGCAAACCACCGAGCTCCTCCTCGTCAATCCGATTTGCGACACCGCGTCGCCCGAGCTCGGAGACCAGCGCTCGATCCGCGGCGGAAGCTGGAATCAGTTCCCCTACTTCGCCAACGGCGTCAGGCGCTATGCGCGGGTCTCCGCCGACTTCGCTCCCGGCATCGGCGTACGCTGCGCGAAGTCCCCGTAGCCTCGAGTCGACCATTTCCATCTTCCCGGCGCGATTCGGTGCATACTCGCTGCGGCCTGGTAGGCGTCGGTCGCGCGCGTCTCGGCACGGGCGACATCTGCCGACGAGAGTTGCGGCCCAGAATCGCCAAGCTTCATCGACAGGAGTAGCCTCGCGAGACGTTCATGGCGCAAGGAGCGACCCGCCAGGCGAGCCCGGTCCAATCGACGCGTGAGCTCGAGCTGGCCGTGGTCATCGTCGGCAGCGTGATTGTCTTCTTGGCCGCCGCGCGGGACGCCTCGCTGGCAACGCGCCTCGTACGCATGGGTCATCACCTGGTGGTGGTCGCCTCCATCCTCGCGGCGCGCCGCCTCGGCCGGGAGCACACGCGCCAGGTCGTCATTGCCGGATGCATGCTGAGCTACGGGGCCGGCTGGCTTTTCATGAACGGCCCCCGCACTGGAGCGGGCGCGGCGTTGATCGGCGGTTCGACGCTCGCGGCGCTCTACTTCCGCGGTCGAGCAGTGGTCGGCGCCACGCTCTTCGTCGCCGCCATCGTGGCGTGCGGCGGAGTCGCGCACGCGAGCGGGTGGGTCTCGAATCCGCCCCCCGGAACGGATCTGCGCGAACTCCTGCCGATCGCCCTGGTGTCGGTTGCGATCGCCACGTCGGTGAGCTGGATGGCTGCGCGCATCGCGAGCGTGATCCGGAGCGAGTACGCACGCAGCGTGGAGTCGCTCCGACAAGCAGAACGCGAGCGGGAAGAGCGGGTGCGAGCACAGCGGGCGCTCGACTCGGCGATCCGCTACGAGGCGATCGGCCGCCTCGCCGGCGCCATCGCCCACGACGTCAACAATCGTCTCGCGGTAGTGATCGCCAACGCGGAGCTGCTCGCGGAAGCCGAGGTCGAAGGCGCGGAGCTCCGGCCCCTGCTCGCGGAGCTCCTACGTGGGGCATCACGCGCGGCCGCGACCACGAGTGACCTGCTCGCCATGGGACGGGCACAGCCGGACTCGGCGGCTCGGGTCCGCTTCGATGTGCTCGCCGGCCGGCTCGAAAGTCTCGTGCGCCACACCACGTCTCGCACGATGACGAAAAGCTTCGGAAGCGAAGCCGGGGACGCGATGCTGGACTCGGCCCTCGAAGCGCAGCGCGTCCTGTCGCTCTTGGCGCTGGACGCCGTCGATGTGGTGCGGGCGGGGGGCAGCCTGCAACTCGACGCCGCCGTCGAAGGAGACACGCTTTCGGTGACACTGAAGTGTACGCTCGCCGCCGCCAGCGAGGTTCCGGTTTGGGACGAGTTCCGCGTACGACCTCTGGCGGCGGAGCTGGCGGGAGGCGGCGGTCGGCTCGAGCTGCTTCACGGAGAGCGAGAATCGCGGGCCGAGCTCGTGCTGAGGGTGGCCGAACCGCAGCGCTCGCTACCGACCTGGCGCGGGACACGGAAGCAGGAGCCGCGGCACATCCTGGCAGTGGATGACGACGTCGCGGTCCGCAAAGCCATGGAGCGGATCCTGCGTCGAGCGGGTCATGTCGTGCGCGTGGCCGAAGGCGGTCACGACGCACGGAAGATCTTCGAGGACGGGACGACGATCGACGTCCTGGTTTCGGACGCGATCATGCCCAACACCGACACCGTGGCGATGATCCGCGCCTTCCGTGCCGCTCATCCGAAGGCGGCCGTCGTCATCTGTTCCGGCTACGTGGCGGATGACATGGTGAGCGATCTGTCCCAGCAGTCCTACGCCTTCGTGCCGAAGCCGTTCACGGCAAACACCTTGCTCGACGCGTTGCAGACAGCGCTCGAACGTGCCGCGGCGCCCGGAGTCGGCGCATGACCCCGACCCGCTTCGACCCCGCACGCGACACGCCCGACGCCGTCCTGGAACAAGCGGTGTCGATCATGGTCTGGTTGCTGGTGCTCGCGGGCATCCCGGGCGCTCTGCTCTTCGCGGCGGTCGAGTACCGACACGGTCACGGTACACCCGCGCTCTCGGCTCACGGCGCAAACCAGCTCGTGGGGTTGCTCGCGTTGCTTGCCACCCGTCGCCGCTGGCACCGGCTGCGCTCCAGCCTGCTCGTGGCATACGCGCTGCCGCTGCTGATTCTCTCCGTCATGCAATTCGGGTTCGTGATGGGCGTGGGACTGGTCCTGACCGCAAGCGCGACGTGGGCTGGCCTGACGCTGGGAAATAGGGGCACGCTGTTCGTCGCCATCAGCCAACTCCTGGCCCTGGCTGGCGTCGCGCTCGCCGTCCACGCGGGCTGGATCTCGGCGCCAGTGCCCGGGGTCGTGGACACGCGGCTGCCCGAGAACTGGGTCCGCTACGGCGTCGCTTCGACCGCGGGTGTGGCCGCGCTGGGCTGGCTCGTGGTGCAGGTGTTGTCAGGACTCGAACGCACGGTAGGGCGAGCCGAGGAGGCAGCAGTGGCCCACGAAGCGGAGCGGTCGGCGCGCGAGCGCACGGAACGGGACCTGTCCCGGGCAATCCGCGTCGAAGCGGTGGGCCGGTTGGCCGCGAGCGTCGGCAACGAGCTGACCGAGGTGCTCGCCCGCGTGGCGGGTGCAGCAGCCGAGTTGAAGACTCGTTGTGACCCGTCGCAGCTCGATCTGGTTCGCGAAGTCGAAGATGCGGCGCGAAGCGCGGGGATGACGGCGTCCCAACTCTCTTCACTCAGCTCGGGTCGTGTGGAGCCGGGAGGGGCATCGGAGGTGACGAGCGTACTGAGACCGCTCGTGGCCTCGTTGGCGAGAACCCTGCCGCCGGCCATCGAGCTCCGAGCGACCTTCGGGCCCCAGCGACGGGTCGCGCTCTCGGCCCTGGCCTTGGATCGCGCTGTGATGCAGGTGTGCTCGGCCGTGTGCGAAGCGCTGGCGAGTGGCGGCAGTCTCGAGCTCCGCACCGAGCCCGTCGACGAAGGCGCCTTGGCCGGAGGCGTTCGGATCGCCATCGACGGCGAACCCGTGGCTCCATCGAATGCGAACGATTGCGGCACCGGCGAGCTCGAGCAGGCGCGTGCGCTCATCGAAGCCGTGGGTGGCTCCTGGGTCGTCGAACGGACGCCCGGTGCGACACGTGCGCGCATCGCACTCCCGCCCGCAGCCTTGCCCGAGCGCGCGGCAACCACGTCCCCTCGACCGATTGGCGCCGACGAAACGACCATTCTGATCGTCGACGACGACCCGCAGGTACAGCGCGTCATGGTGCGCGTGCTCCAGCGAGCCAAGTATCAGGTGCTACCAACCGCAGGGGCCGACGAAGCCCTCGCCCTGCTAGCGGAGCGCGTGAAGATCTCGCTCTTGATCGTCGACGCCGGGCTCGACGGGGACGGCGCTCGACGCTCGATCGACGCATACCGTTCACGCCAACCGGACGGCCCAGTGATGATCTGCACCGGCCACGCCGCGTCCGAGCTCGCGGAAAGGGGCCTGCTGGTGCCCGCCAGCGAATATGTCGGCAAGCCCTTCACCGGGCCTCACCTGCTCGCCGCGGTCTCGCGCCTCCTCCTGTCCTCCAGTTCCGCCCCCGAGGCGCCCTCGGCCTCCACGCGCGTGCCGAATTCGTCCGCGGATTCGTGATCCAACCCATGACGTGGATGACCTTCGCGTCCGAGTAGTGCTCGTCCAGGCGCTCCAGCATCTTCACGAAGAGCGCGCTGTCCTCCGCTCGCCGACCTCACGGCCCTTCGACCTTCTGTAGCTCCTCTTTCTCACCCGTGGTCACGTCCACTGCCAGCACGAACCCGACGTCGGGGCAGTAGGTCTTTTCCTCGTTGACCTCCGGATCCAGCGGCGTGTAGTCGTGGGTCTTCAAGCAGCCCGTGTACGAGCCGGTCGGCACCGTCGCCGTCGCATCGAGCGCCAGCACCTCGCCGTAGTCTTCGGCCTCACAAGCGTAGTACTCCTGGCGGTATTTCATCCCGACCGCGGGATTCGCGGGAATGATCAGCCCCGCCTTGGCCCCGTCCACCCCGGCTTCCCAGGAGCCCTCCTTGGTGACCGGCTTGCCGTCGGCGAACTCCGTCGTGTCCTCCCCGAAGTACCAGACGCTGCCGTCCTCGTGCTGCGCGTACCAGTCCCAGGTGTCTTCGAGGGTCACGCCGTTCGCCGTCACGGTATCGCGCACCACGACGCAGGTGACGCCCATCACCTGCTTCTGTTCGGCGAGCACGGTGACCACCACGTCCTGGATCCCTTCCTTGTAGGTCCAGGTCCTTCCCACTGGCAGCGGAAACAGTGGGTTGGTCACGTTCGGCGAGAAGTCCGCCGGCAAGACGCTCGGGTCGTAGCTCTCGTCGACGGCGCAGGTCTCTTCGTCCTCTTCGTCGCTCGAGCCACAGGCCAGTGCCGAGAGCGCGAGCAGGATGAACATGGAATTGCGAAGAAGTGGCATGGCGGTTCTCCTCTCGAGGCCCGACAAGCAAATAGGAGGCCTTCCGGGAAACGACGGGAAGGGCCCCGAACCCGGGTCCAGAGTGTCCTGGGCGGAGCTCGCAAGGCGTCCGGTAGAGCGGACACCTGCGGGTGAGCCCGGCGGCTTTTCGCGGGGTTTCTGGCGGCACGAGCCTTGCTGAATGGGCATCACAGCCAAGGAGCTCACCCCGATGACCTCGATCACCACCTTGTTCGGCCGCGCCACCGCCCTCTCCTGTCTCCTCGCCGCCGTCGCCTGCGGCAGCGCCGACGACACCGGCAAGTCGCAAAGCGCCGCCTCCAAGGGAGCGTGTCCGGACGAGGAAGCGGCCGCGGACAAGGTCGCCTGTGCCGCCGACGGCGACTGCGATGCGGACGAGGTGTGCAGCGGTGGGTCGTGTACCGGACTGGACGGCAACACGGAGGCTGAAGACGATTGCGTGACGGACGACGAGGGCGCGGCGGACAAGGTCCACTGCAGCGTGGACAGCGACTGCGATGCGGACGAGCTGTGCAACAGCGGCCTGTGTCAGTGACGCGGTTCCCATGCGAGTGACGCGCGCGTTGGTCTTTGTCGGCCTGCTGGTCGCGGGCGGCCCGGCGAGAGCGCAAGACTCGGCTCCGATCGAGGTAGTGGTCGAAGGCGAAAAGTCCGCACCGGGTGCTTCGGCCCTCACGCGCGCGGAGGTGCGCCAGGTCCCGGGTGCCTTCGGCGATCCGTTCCGCGCCATCGAAGCGCTGCCGGGCGTGACGCCGATCGTCTCCGGGGTCCCCTTCTTCTACGTGCGCGGAGCTCCGCCGGGCAACGTCGGCTACTTCCTGGACGGCGTGCGCGTCCCGTATCTCTATCACATCGGGCTCGGACCTTCTGTCGTGCACCCAGCCATCGTGCAGCGTGTGGAATTTCACCCCGGCGGCTATCCGGCGCGCTTCGGCCGCTTTGCCGGCGGCATCGTCTCCGCCGAGGTCACCGCTCCGCGCGACGACTGGCACGGCGAAGGCAACGTCCGCCTGTTCGATCTCGGTGGCGTCGTGGAGGGAGGCTTCGCGGACGGTCGCGGCACCGTGCTGCTCGGCGGCCGGTACTCGTACACGGGAACCATCCTCTCGCTGCTCGTGCCGGAGATAAAGCTCGACTATCGCGACTATCAGGCGCGGGCCTCCTACGACTTCGGCCCGCGCGATCGCGTCAGCGTCTTCTCCTTTGGCGCCTACGACCTGCTGGGAGAGCCCAAGGACAGGGGCCTGGACATCTTGTTCGGCTCCGAGTTCTACCGGGTGGATCTGCGCTACGATCACGTGTTCTCCCGAGACAGCGCGCTGCGCTACTCAGTGACCCTGGGCTACGATCAGACGCGGCTCTCCGAGTTCAGGAACGGTCACGACGAGATGATCGGCTCTCGAGTCGAGATCGTGCATCGGGCCAGCGACGACGTGACGCTTCGTGGGGGGGCCGACGTGACGGTGGACGCCTTCGCTGCCAGTGACCTCGAGCACGAGGATCCGGACAACCCTGAGCTCGCCCAGCGCAACGCGCTGTTTCCGGAGCGGCGGGACATCGCCTTTGGCGGCTACGCGGACGTGGTGGCGAAGGTCGCCCGGGACGTGGAGGTTACGCCGGGGCTCCGGATCGACCTGTACGCTTCGGGCGGTACGACCGCACTCGGCGTGGACCCGCGCATTTCGGCGGTGTTTCGCGTCTCCGACGACGTGCGCATCGTCCACGCCTACGGGCTCGTGCACCAACCGCCGTCGTTCCTCGGGCCGATCCCTGGCTTGGTGCCCGGCGACCTGGAGAACGGGCTTCAGACCTCGCTACAGAGCAGCGCCGGCCTCGAGGTGGCTTTGCCCGACGACGTCAGCGCCGGTGTCACCTTCTTCCACAACGCGTTCTTCGACTTGACCGACTCGCTGTCCATTTCGTCCCTCGACCCCGACTTGACGGAGGATCGGCGCGCCCAGGGCTACGCCGTGGGGATGGAGCTGATGCTCAAGCGCCGCTTGACCCGTAACCTCGGCGGGTTCGTCTCCTACACGCTCTCTCGCTCCATGCGCAGCGTCGGGCGCGAGTCCTTTCCGAGCGCCTTCGACCGCACACATGTCGCCAATGCCGCGATCGGCTACGATCTTGGGCGCAAGTGGCGAGCTGGCACCCGCGCGGTGTTCTACACGGGGACCCCCAAGGCGTATCCGGCCAACGGCCTGATCGTGCCGCCGCGTCCCAAGGCCCCGGAGCGCGGCCCTGCCTTCTACCGCGTGGACCTGCGCCTGGAGAAGCGTTGGCAGGTGGGCAAGCAGGGCTGGCTTTCGTTCGTGACCGAGGTGATGAACGCGACACTCAGCAAAGAGACGTTCGCCTCCGGCACCGGCGAGGACACCACCATCGGTCCGGTGACGATCCCGAGCGTGGGCGTCGAGGGAGGGTTCTAGAGATGCGGAGAGCTTTCGCCATCCTCGCGAGCGGAGCCTTCGCGGCTTCGGGCTGCCTGGTGAACGACCCGCGGCCGCCGCCCGGCAGCTTGCTCGTGACCGCCTCGCCGGACCAAGCCATCGCGACCGGCGTCGTCAGTGACGACGGTTGGGCGGTGGAGTACCCGCGCTTCCTGGTCTCGCTCGGCAATGCCTCGATCGAGGACGAAGACGGGACCTGCAATCACACCTACTCCGACCCGACCTATCAGCGCGTGATCGACCTCAGCCAAGGCAGCGCGCAGAAGGTCAACCTCGCGTTCGGATTGGGGAGCTGCAGCCTCGATCTGGAGCTCTCGAGCCCTCGTGGAGACTCCGTGTTGGGCAAAGGTGTCAGCGCAGAAGATCGCGACTTCATGCGCACGCCGGCCAGTGACGACTTCGTGAGCGACGGTGGTATCAGCATCCACGTGGTGGGCCGAGCGACCAAGGCCGGGGTCGAGAAGCGCTTCACCTGGAGTTATCGCTTCCGCGTCGACTACACCACGGTGGGCGTCAGCGTCGGGGATCGGATCGCCAGGGGTCTCGAGCTCGAGGAGGACCAGAGACTGACCTGGGATTTCCCGATCCGGGGAGCCGCGCTGCTCTGGGATCATCGCGAGCCGTCCGCGGCGGCGCTGCGCTTCGACGCCATCGCGAGCGCCGACGACACCTACGGCGATGGTAACGGCGACGTCACCCTGGCCGAGCTCGGGGCGGTGCCGCTGGCCGACATTGCCGCAAGCGACCGCTATGACGACGCCGCATCGGACTGGCTCACGCTCCAGGACTTCGTCTACGCGGGCCTCTTCCGGCGCGTCGTGGACGCGAACGCGCTCGAAGAAGAAGTGTTTCCCAACGACAGAAACCCGCACTGACAGATGAAGGTTCCGAATGCGAACGATGACGATTGGATCCCTGGTTTTGGCCAGCGCTGCAGCGCTCGCCAGCTGTGGCGGTAGCTCGGAAGACGGAGGCTCGTCGGGGACGGCTGGCGCGACCGGCGGCACAGGCGGTGCAACCGGCGGCGCAGGCGGTGCGACCGGCGGCGTAGGCGGTGCGACCGGCGGCACAGGCGGCGCGGGCGGAAAGACGGTGGACTGCACCACGGCAGGGGCCACGTGCGCGTGTGGGCCCGGAGAGACCTGCACCTTCGAGTGTGGTCAGAGCGGCTGCGATCAGGGCGAGTGTCTGGGCGCCAACTGCAAGGGGGCCTGCACCGGCGGCGACTGCAATCTGGACTGCGGCAACGGCGGCAAGTGCGACTTCGAATGCGCGGGCGGGGACTGCAACTTCGACTGCGACATCAACGCCAGCTGCAATCACAAGTGCTCCGGCGGCGGCTGTCAGCTGCTCTGCGACGGCAACTCCACCTGCTCCCTCGACTGTACCGGCGCCGCGACCGCCTGCGACATCACCTGCGAAAAGGGCGGCAAGGCCACCTGCACGGGTAACTGCACCACGACCAGCTGCTAGCGCCGCGGCCCGAGCTCGACCGTGCGCCCGCACAGGCCAGGGTCCTGGCCGCGCTCGACGAACGAGGCGTGGCACGGCGACGTCCGTAGCCGCAGCGGACCTCGTAAACGTGCCGCCGGCTGACGCGACCAGGATGTGCTGCAGCGTCCGCCCGTTCGGCCTCCCGCTCCTGACGGCGACGGGGCGCTCGGCGCGCTGGTCCGGTCCCCAATCGCAGACGTCGTCGGCCAGGCGCTCCGCGCACTGCGCGTTCTCGAGCGGTTCGTCAGGGACCGAGCCTGGCTCGGTCGATTGCGGGCAGATCGAACGGCACGCCAGAAGCGCATCGAGCGACCAGGCAGCGCCTGTCATTTGCGTGGCGCCGATGATGGAACGGTGACTTGGACGGGTCTGGCCCAGCGCAGCGGCCAGCACCACCCTTGTCCCGAGGCACGGCGCGGATCAGCGCCAGGCGCTCGACCAGGCGCGCGGGGTCTTGGGGCAAGAGTGGTTGGAGGCGCGCAGTCGCGCGTCAGCGCGGCGAGCACCTGCGGGGGGCCTGCGAGGGGAGGCAGGAGCTCAAGAGTAGCTGGTGTTCTCGAGCAGGATCACGTTGGTGCGGCTGCGTGTCTCGCCGGCGTTGGTGACGTACACGGCGGGCTTGTCCACGATGGGGCAGACCTTCTCGCAGGCACCGCAGCCGATGCAGAGCGAGGGGTCGACGTGGGGGCGTTGCACCTTGATGGTGGTCATCTTGGCGTGCTCGCCGCCCGCTTCGTAGTGGCTCTCGCGCTTCGGGATCTCGACGTCTTCGGCCCAAATGGCCTTGGGTGAGGTCGGGCAGAATTCCTCGCACACGATGCACGGGGTCGCCATGGCCCAGGGCAGACAGCGCCCGTGGTCGTACATCGCCGTGCCGATGGAAATGGGCTTCTGTCCGATGCCCATCTTCTGCTTCTCGTCGATCTTCTGGATGGCTCCGGTGGGACAGACTTGGCCGCAGAGCACGCAGCTGTATTCGCAGTAGCCGATGCGCGGCACCAGAATGGGAGTCCACAGGCCCTCGAGACCGGCTTCGAAGAAGGCGGGGTGCAGGGCGTTGTTCGGACACACCTTCATGCACTCGGCGCAGCGGATGCAGCGCTCGAGGAACTCGCGCTCCTCCACCGAGCCCGGCGGGCGGATCACCTTCTCGCTGTAGGCCTTGTCGGGCCAGTTGGCGATGCGCAGGGCGGGGATGGCCAGCGCGCCAGCCGCCGAGCTGGCGAGCACCGTGCGACGCTGGAGATCGGGTTTTCGCAGTTCGCTCCGCAGGTTCGGCAGGAAGCGGAACTTGATCACGTCTTCGGGGCAGGCGGCCTCGCAGTTGAAGCAGACGAAGCACTCGTCTTGCCGATGCTTCACTCCGCCTTGTGGACTGTCGGCACCTTGACAGTGAACGAGGCACAGATTGCAGTCGGTGCACTTCGCGTGATCCTTCTCCATTCCGAAGATGGAGAACCGCGACAGCACACCGAGGAACGAGCCGAGCGGACACAGCGCACGGCACCAGAAGCGCGGGACGATGCGATTCATGAACAGAATCGCCACGAGCAGGAACACGATGAGCCAGGTCTGGTGGAAATAGGCCTGATTCGCCGTCCACACCGTCTGGGCGAAGAAGTCTTGGGTGCCGTCGCTAGCCGTTTGCACTGCGCGCAGGTTGGTGTCGGCAGCGACGCTGGCGCCGCGGATGCCGAGGTATTGGAGCGCAGGCACCACGCCCAGCCCGATGGCGCGCACCGCGACGCAGATGGGGTCGAACAGACCGCCGATGGCGCTGCCCGCCACCGAGGCGCCCAGGAACGCGTACATCAGGTAGTACTTGCCGCGCTGCCAGCCCTTGGTGCGGTTCGAGTCGACGCGCTTGTTCCCCTTCAGGTAGCGACTCGGGAAGATCCAACCGAAGAAGTGGTGCAGCGTACCGAACGGGCAAATCCAACCGCAGAACACGCGACCGAAGAGCAGCGTGAGCGTCAGGATGACGAGGGCCCAAGCGAGTCCGCGATACACCGTGTGAGTCGAGATCAGCGTCATCACCGCCACGAACGGGTCGGCGAGCAGGAATGCTTCGACCGGAAGCGGGAGGCGGATGGCCTTGTCGGCGGCGGCCGAGAAGGTCCCGCGGAACGCCGTAGCGAACAGGAACCAGAGGAAGACGCCGAGGAACACGGTCTGAGAGACCACGCGCGCACGCGCCAGGAAGCGAATCACCGGGCGCGCCGGCAGGCCAGAGCCGGGCAGCTTGCGCGGACCGAAGCGTTTCTTCCACCACTTGGCGAACCCAGACGGCGGCGCAGGCTTCGTCTTCTTGCCGGGAGGCCGCGCCGGCGGAGCGGGAGGGGGCGCGTCGCTCGAACTCGCGGGCGCGTCGCTCGAACTCGCGGGCGCGTCGCCGCTGCTCGAAGCCTCGCCCCCGGAAGCACAAGCGCAGGGCGAGCCGGACCCACACTTCGCCGGCCGAGGCTCGTCGAGGGGCGCCACTTTCCCTGGCGCGCCGAGCCACGGGATGGGCCGCGGCAGGTCGGGCTCGGCCGGGCGCGGGCGCGGTTCCATTCAAACCTCCACGCGCGCGACCCGCTCGAGGTCCATGCTGCCGAGACCACGCGCCTGCCCCATGGCGAGATACTTCACGTTGGTGGGCTTCTCACCGATGAGCGTGGCGCCGTAGGCGTCGACAGCCACTTGGTCGAGACTGGCGATGACCTGGAACATGTCCTTGGCGTCGTCGATGTTGCCACCCTGTGGCCCGTTCCGCAGGAGCACGCGCGTGGCGTCGAGCACCGTGAGCGTCGGGCGCATGAAGGTCGCGAGATCGGCGATGGACGTGTCGATGTTCTGGTGCAGGCGATTGCGCCGGCCACCGAGCAGGCCGTACCAGTTCTTCATCGCTCCGGTGTACTTCGAGAGGTTGTGGTGCTTCGCCACCGGAACGTTGATGACCTTGTCGGCGTTCACGAGCGGCGTGTACACGGGCCAGAGGTCGAGCACGTCACCCTTCATGCGGACTTCGCGGAAGCGATGCGCCGCGGGCAAGATCACCGTCGCGCCGAGCGCGTGAGTGGCCCGCCAGATCCCGGAGCGCTGGAAGCAGCGGTTCGGTTCGTTGCACGAGGCGTCCGTCACCACCACGCGCGCGGCTCCGGCGTCGAAGGCCAGCCTCACGATTTCGGCGACCACTGCCGGGTTCGTGTTGGCGGCGTGAACGGGCATGCGGTCCCAACCGATGTTGGGCTTGATGGCCACGACGTCGTTTCGAGAGATGAATCGCTTCATGCCGCCCAGGGCGTCGATGGCGCGCCGCGTGAGCTCGGCTGCGTCCTTGGAGCTCTTGGCGATGGCCATGACCGGCCCGTCGCCCCGAACCTGGAAGTCCCGGACCTGTCGCTCGCTCCCGAGGCGAGTGAGGTCGAAACCGCCTCGCTCCCAGGCGAGCCGAGTGACGGCCGCCGACCCCGCGATGAGCCCCCCCGCCAGCCCGAGCCGGGTCAGAAGCTCGCGCCGGCTGAGCTCTGCCGCCGCTCTCTGCTCGGGCGCCGCTTCCGGCTTCGGCATGACCCGACGGATATGGGCTAGATCTGACGTAACGTCAAATTTGCTCGGTGGGAAACTAACGTAACGTAACGACTTTCGTTTTTTCGATGCTTTGCCCCACTCGCCCCTCTCTGGGTCGCGCCGGAAGCGCTTGAAGGTCGGCCGGGAGGGCGCTAGGTTCCGCGCCCCCCAATGAAAGACGGCATCCACCCCGAGTACCACGTCATTACCGTGGCCTGCGCCTGCGGGAACACGTTCCAGACGCGCTCGACGGCGAAGGAGCTCGCCGTCGACGTGTGCGCAGGCTGCCACCCGTTCTACACGGGCAAGCAACGCCTGATGGACACCCAAGGTCGCGTCGACCGCTTCCGGAAGAAGTACGCGAAGACCGCGTGATCCACGAATCGACGGGCGGGGGGACACCAGTGGCCCGGCGCGACGCTATATTCGAGCGGCGAGCATGAACCAACCTGGAGTCGTCGGTCGAGACGGAAAAGTGCGCCCCTACATCGGCGGGCAGGCGCTCATCGAAGGGGTGATGATGCGCTCGCCGCACTCGTACGCAGCTGTGCTGCGCCGGCGCAATGGCGCGCTGATGGTGCGCGAAGAAGCCATGGCCGATCCGCGCGTCGGACCGAAGGCGTGGCCCTTCGCGCGGGGCATCACCACGCTGGTCGAGGCGCTGAAGCTCGGCAGCCGCTGCTTGCGCTTCAGCGCCGAGGTCTACGAGCAGGATCTGGACGCGGAGGACAAGAGCGGAGCGCCTTCGAAGAAGGGGCCGAGCACGCTGGCCGCGCTCTCGCTCCCCATCCTCGCGTTGGCCACGGCGGAGCCCGACGCTCCGCCTCCGACCTCGGACAAGAGCGGCGGGAAGTCGCTCTTCACCCTGCTCAGCATCGCGTTCGCCATCGCACTCTTCGTCGCGCTGCCCCAAGCGTTCGCCGAGGGAACCAGCCGGCTCTTCCACCTCGGCCTCGACGTACGCGACCCGCGCTTCCAGGTGCTCACCGGCGCGGCCAAGCTCGTGATCGTCGTCGGCTACATGCTCGCGATCCGACGGATGCCCGAGATTTACCGGGTGTTTCAGTATCACGGCGCCGAACACAAGGCGATCCACACCTACGAGTCGGGGCTCGACCTCACGGTGGAGAACGCACGAGCCAAGACCACGCTGCACCCGCGCTGTGGCACCACGTTCCTCGTGATGGTCGCGCTGGTGTCCATCTTCGTCTTCAGCGCGCTCGGCCCGCTCCTCCCGCCCATCGGCATGGGGAAGCTGGTGGACAACGTCGTCTTCTTCTTGTTGAAGCTGCCGTTCTTGCCCGTGATCGCCGCCATCACCTTCGAGATCCAGCGCCTGCTCGCGCGCTTCGGCAAAGGTCCGCTGCGGCTGCTCCTCTACCCCGGGTTCCTCGTGCAGAAGATCACCACCATCGAGCCCGATGATTCCCAGCTCGAGGTGGCGCTCGCCGCGCTGAAGAGCACGCTCATCCGCGAAGAGACGGGCAAGGCCGCGAGCGGCGATTCGACCTACACCGGGCTCGACGAACTCGGCGCTGCCCGACCGGCAGCGTGACGTGCTCCCCGTCGAGAAGTTAGAGGCGATCCGGCGCCGCAACGAGGAAATCGACCAGCTCATGTGCGAGCCGGCGACGACCGCCGATCCGCAACGCTTGCTCTCGCTGAGCCGCGAGCGATCGCAGATCCAACCCGTGGTGGCCACCTTCGAAGAGTGGCGCCAGCTCGACAAGCGCATTCGCGAGGACGAAGAAGCGCTCTCCGACCCCGAGCTCGGCGCGCTGGCGCGCGAGGAGCTGCCCGAGCTCCAAGCCAAGAAGGCCGAGGTCGAACAGCGGCTGCGGGTCCTCCTGCTGCCGCAAGATCCCAACGACGAAAAGAACACCATCCTGGAAATCCGGGCGGGCACGGGCGGAGAAGAGGCGGCGCTCTTCGCCATGGATCTCCTGCGCATGTACAGCCGCTATGCCGAGCAGAAGGGCTGGAGCGTCGAGCTCCTCTCCACCAGCGACGCCAGCGCCGGCGGAATCAAGGAAGCCATCGCGCTCGTGAGCGGCAACCGGGTGTATTCGAGTCTGAAATACGAGGGCGGCGTCCACCGCGTGCAGCGCGTCCCTGCGACCGAGGCTCAAGGCCGCATCCACACCTCGACGGCGACCGTCGCCGTCCTACCCGAAGCCGACGACGTCGACGTGACCGTCGACGAAAAGGACCTGCGCTTCGACATCGCCGCGTCCGGCGGCCCCGGCGGCCAAGGTGTCAACACCACCAACAGCGCGGTGCAGATCACGCACATCCCCACGGGCATCATCGTGAAGTGCCAGGACGAGCGCAGTCAGCTCAAGAACAAGAGCAAGGCGCTGAAGATCCTGAAGAGCCGCCTGCTCGACATCGAGCAGCAGAAGCAAGCAGAGGCCCTGCGCGACGAGCGGCGCGGCATGGTGAAGAGTGGAGATCGCTCCGAGAAGATCCGCACCTACAACTTCCCCCAGAACCGCCTGACCGACCACCGCATCGGCCTCACGCTCTACCAACTCGATCGCGTCGTGCAGGGCGACCTCACAGAGCTCGTCGACGCGCTGGTCGCCTTCCACCAAGCGGCCGAGCTCGAGCGGCAGAGCGAGGTCTGAGGCGAGCGGGTCGCGCGCCGGCCACCGCGCAGGCCGACCTCGACCCGTGCACGCGAGGGGCGTATCCTTCGGTTCGGTGGGCAGTGACCAGGTGTTCTTCCTACGCACTCGCGTTCGTACTGCTCGCGCCAAGCATCGCTAGCGCGCAGGGACTCTGGGCCGAGGCTGGGCTCGGCGTGAGCCACGTGAGCGGAACGTACACGTTCGAAGACGAGGTGAATCCCGGTCATGGCGCGAGCGGCAAGCTCCAGCTCGAGGCTCCCATCGATGCCATCGGCGTCGAGCTCGGCGGCGTGCTCGGCTACGCCCATTCGAAGTACCTCGCGGTCGGCGTGGGTCCGAGACTGCTCGTCGCAGGCACGGACGCGGAGCTCGGCGAGTCCAGCTTCTCGCTCACCAGCATCACCGCGCTGTCGCTCGAAGGTTCCCTGCGACCGCTGGGCGACGGGCTCTTCTTCCGCCCCTCGGTGGGCTACGCACAGTCGCGCCCGCTGGCCGGCTCCACCAACGACGTCGGCAGCGCGGACAACATCTTCGAGGCCGAGACCGTGCGCGGTCCCATCGTGGGGCTCGGCGCCGGCTGGGCAACGGGCTCTCTGGTCTTGTCCGCCAAGGTGAGCTACGCGCGGCTCGAGGCCGACCGTACGCGATTCAACCCGCTGATCATCAGCCTCGGTGTCGCGCTGCAACGCTGGCCGGACTGAGGGCGGCCGACGGCACGGCAGTCGGGCGACACGCTCCCCATCGAGCGAGCTCTGAGTCAAGCCTTTCGCTCGTCGGGCGGATTCGAGGGCTCGGACCGCGGCGCGAGATGGTCCTCGACCCGGGTGGTTCGAGCGAGCGAACATGAACCGTGTCCCAGGCGAAGCGCAAACCCGCGGTGGCCCCGCGGCGAGCCGTCGATCTCGACGGACTCCTTTGCGCGCTAGTCCTCGTGCCGCCAGCGTTCAGCCGCAATCGGTTCTTTGGGCTGTTCGAGGATCCCGACGCACGCCGGGTGCGGCGGAGGGCGGCGCGCGTGCGCGGGATCCTGCGCCAACTCCTGGGCACGGGTCGACAGAAGAGCGAGCTCACGGGGGAGGCAGTGCTCGACGACGGGCAGGTGCTGCTCCGCTATCGAGTGGATGGGCTCGCGTTCGAGCGAACCGCGGCGCTCTCGGCGCTCGAAGCGGCGACGCTCCGCTATGCGCTGCATCGCGCGGGGCAAGGCTCCGTCGACGACGCCGATCGAAGCCTGGTGGAGCAAGCTCTGACGCGGCTCGGCGGTTTCGATTTGGAGCGGACGTAGTCCGCGCGAACCGCCGCGAATCAGCGCGGCGAAGTGCCGAGCTCGCTCTCCAGAGCGCGGGCCTGATCGGCCTGATCGGAGCTCAACGTGAGGCCACGGGTCCGCGCGAGCAGGCTGCGCGCACGCTCGCGTTCGCCGGCCTGGCCGAGAAACGTGGCGGCGGCGACCAAGAGCGAAGGGTCCTTCTGGCCACCGCACTCGAACGCCGTCTCGGCGTGCGCCGCCGCCTCCACCAGACGCCCGGCCTTGCGCGCCGCTTCGGTCATGGCGACGAAGCTCGAACACGGCAACGCTCCGAGGCGCACCGCCGACTCGACGAAGGGGCGGGCCTCGGCGGTGCGTCCCCGCGCTACCAACGTCGTCCCGACGAGCGCCGCGACGCGCCCGTGCGCACGGCGATCTCGGGGAGGCTCAGCCGCCAGCCTCCGGGCGACCGACTCGGCCTCCTCGAAGCGACCCAGTGCGACCAGCGCCTCGAGGTAGTAGAGGTCGAGCTCGGGTGCAGAACAGCGCGCCAACGCCGCCGGCGCCAGCTCGAGGATCTTGGCGGGCTGCCTGGAGAGGCTCGCTCTTGCCAGCATGCGCTCGTCGTGGCGGCAGTGATCCCATGCCGTGCGGTATTCCTCGGGGATGCCTTGGTAGAAGACGCGATCTTCGTTGTCGAGAAGCGCGAGATCGCTGCCGAGCTCGGCGCGATCCGCGTTGGAGCGCGCCAACATCACGGCAGCCCACCCGCCGAGCACGGCGCCACCCAACCGGAGCACACGTGAGCGCCTGGGCTCCGACAGCGTGCCTAGTCCGCGGTCGAGCCAGGTGGCCCAGACGAGGAGCGCGGGTCCGAGCGCGAAGTAGAGCCAGCGATCGGCGAGTGGATACTTGGCCGCCTCGGTCACCACGGCGATGTCCTTCGGGAGAAGCACGGGCAAGAGGGCCAGCCCGAACCACGCGTGGAGCGCCACGAGCGAGGTCTCGCGCCGGCGAACGGCAGCAACGAACGACGCGGCAAAGAACCCGAGCACGAGCAGCGTCAGGCTCACGCAGCCCACGCTCTTGGCTTCGGCGATGGGAAGCTCGCGGATGGCCGAGCGCACGCCGAATGGAAACGTCTCGCGCAGGTAGAGGCCGAAACATGCGACGATCCGCAGCGGGTCGAACGCCAGCGTGGTAGCGGAGAGCCCCTCTGCCTGGCGCTCGAGGAGCAGCTTCCGCAGCGCGAAGTAGCTGGCGCCCAAGAGCACCGACGGGAGGAGCGGCCGGAGTCGACTGAGCGCCAGCGGCCGCGCGAAGTCGCCGGACGCGAGCGACCAGCTCACGAGCACGAGCGGCAGCGCGAGAGCGGCCTCTTTGCTGCCGAGCGCGAGCGCCGTCGCCACGCAGTGCAAGAGCCAGAGTCCCGGGCTCGTGCGCCGCCGAAGGACGCAGAAGCTCGCCACGGCCCAGATCGCTGCACTCGTCGCGACCACGTCGGAGCGAGCCATGATCAAGCTCACCGGCTCGATCGCGATGGGATGCAGTGCGAACACGACGGCGACCCCGACGGCCACCGCCCGCGAAAGGCCCAGCGTCACCCCCAACCAGGCGAGCCCCAAGGCAGCCGACGCGTGCCAGAACACGTTGACCAGGGCGTATCCCCCGGCCCAGTCCCGAAAAGCCTGCCACTCGAAGAGCCAGGAGAGCCTGGTGAACGGGCGGTAGTAGGGGATGATGTTTCCGGACGACGACCAGAAGTAATCGTGGGCGAGCGTGGCGCTCAGGTACTCGAGGGAGTGGGCGAAACGGTTCTCGAGGATCAGAAAGCGCGCGTCCCCGACGAACTCGAACCCCGTCACGCGGCGATTCGCAATCAGCGCGAGCAGAGGCGCGAGCCAAAACGGCCAGAAGCGCGCGCGCGGAGGTTCGGCTCGTTCGGGGAAACCCCGTGACGAAGTCGAACTGCTTGGTCGGACCTTTCGGCGGCGCTTCTTCATGCCGCGCGGCGTCGGCAAGCAGCGGCTGCCAGCGCCAGTAGGGCGAGCACTGCGAGACCCCTGCTGCCCGACCTGGGCGCGCTGCACCCACAGCCACCCTGGTCTCCGCTCTGGCCCGCGCTCGCGCTCTTTCCGCCGGTAGCGCCGCCCGAACCGGCTCCGCCACCGCTTCCCCCACCCGCAGCGGCGTCGCTCGTTGCGACGCAAGTCGTTCCCTCGCAGTCGAACCCGGGCGCGCAGTCGCCGGGGCTGGCGCATTGTTGCTGGCACTTGCCGCCCAGACACTTGTACGGAACACACGATTGGGTCTGCCCGTTGGGCAGGGCGACCGTGGTCGCGTCTTTGCACGTGGCGGTCGCCACTGCACACTGCCCGTCGTCGTGTCACAGGTTCCACCCTGCGCGCAATCGTCGTCCCCCGCGCAGCTCTTCCGGCAAAGACCGCTCGCCGCATCGCAACCGTAGGGGGCGCAGGGAGTGGTACCGCCGGCCGCGCAAGCGCCGGTGCCGTCACACGTGGATTGCGCGGTCGAGACATCACCCGTGCAGCTCGGCGGAGAGCAGCTCGTCGCGGTGTTGGGGTAGCTGCAATTGTCACCGCTGCCGCTGCACGAGCCCTTGCACGCGCCGCTGCCGCTGCAGTCGGGTCGCGGCGCCACCGGCACGCCCAATACGAAGGTACAGGTGCCAACCTTGTTCGCGACGTTGCACGCTTGGCACTGACCGGAGCAGTTCGAGTCGCAGCAGACGCCGTCGGTGCAGTTTCCGCTGTCGCACTCGGCCTTGTCGGCGCACGGATCGCCGTTCTTGCGTTTCGGCTTGCACACACCGTTCTCGCAACGGTTCGGCGGCTGGCAATCGCCGTCGCCCGCGCAGGGGAACGCACACGAGCCCCCTTTGCAGGCATACGGAGCGCAGGGGATCCCGGCCGGCGAGTTTTCGGGATAGCAGACGCCTCCCCCCGAACAGACCGAGCCCTTCGCACTCTGGATCACGCAGGTGTTGCCCACTCCGGCATCGCTGGTGCAAGCGACTCCTTGAGGCACGAGCGCGCAGGCGCCCTTGCCGTCGCAAGCCCCGGTCTTGCCGCAAGTACCCTGAGGGTCCGGAGCGCAACTCGAGTGCGGGTCGGCCCCTTCGAGCGCGGGGCCGCAAACTCCGTTCTGCGACAGGGACTGCTTGAGTGCTGCGGCGCACGCGACGCAAGTTCCACTGCAAGCGGTGGTGCAGCACACGCCATCGACGCAGAATCCAGAGTCGCACTCGTTGCCCTGAGCACAAGCGTCACCTGTCGCCTTCAGCGTCGCGCGAACCTCTCGGGTGGGTTCGCTCGGGTCGTCACCTCCGGAACATGCGAACGAGAAACAGGTGACGGCGACGAGGGCAACCGCTCGGAGCGCTCGATACATGGCTCCCGAGAGGGTGCCACGGGTGGGCTCGTGTTTCCTCCGGTTTCGCGCCACGGTCACGGCCGCAGTGCACGGCCGAAGGGAGGTCGATTCGCGTGCCTGACTCGAGAGCCCGCGGCACCGGCGCCGCGGGTTGGAACTCGGTACTCCGGGCGCTGGCGAGCCGGGGCGTGGGGCCGGGGGCGGATTCTGAAGAGGGGAGGCGACGCTCTGGGCGCTCTCCAGCCGGGCAATTGCCCGGGTGCTCGGGCCGTGACGCCGGCGCGTGGACGCGCCCGCGTTCTCGGCGTAGATCTTCGGGTTGATGACCCGGGAGCTCCTGAGCGCGGGGCAGCTCTTCGCGGGGCGCTACAAGATCGAGCGCTTTCTGGCGGAGGGTGGCTTCGGCGCGGTCTACGTCGCCGAACAGCTGGCCACCGAAGCACGCGTCGCCGTGAAGGTGCTCTGGCCCCACGTGCTTCAGGCCAAGGACGCGGTCGAGAAGTTCGAGCAGGAGGCGCGCATCGCGGGGCGGGTCAACAGCGAGCACATCGTGCGTGTGCTCGATGCCGGGTTCGACGAGCCGACTCAGATGCCGTTCTTGGCGATGGAGCTCCTGATCGGCGAAGACCTCGGTCGCACGGTCGAGCGCCAGGGCCCCATCACGCCGGAGCTCGCGGTGGAGTACCTGCGGCAGACTGCGTCAGCGCTGGATCGCGCCCACGGGTACAAAGATCGCGACGGAGTGCCGCGTCCGATCATCCATCGCGATCTCAAGCCGGAGAACCTCTTCATCGCGCGCCGCGACAACGGCGAGACGGTGGTGAAGGTGCTCGACTTCGGCATCGCCAAGGTGCTGGGCTCGACCTCCAACGTGTCCCAAGAGATCAAGGGCACTCCGCTCTACATGGCGTTCGAGCAGGCCGGCGTCGGGACCATCTCGCCGCGCACCGACGTCTGGGCTCTCGGCCTCATCGCGTTCTATCTCTTGACCGGGCAGAGCTACTGGCGGACCGCTCACCTGCCCGAGGGTTCGCTGACGCAGCTCTTCGGCGAGGTGTTGTCGCTGCCCATCATTCCGCCTTCCCAGCGTCTGGCCGAGCTCGGCATACCGGCGAACCTGCCACCGGCGTTCGACCCATGGTTCGTCGGTTGCGTGAACCGCGACCCGAATCAGCGTTTTGCCTCTGCGGGCGCCGCGATCGCCGTGCTCGCCGAAGTGTTCGGCATCGCGCCGCTCGGTTCTCGCTCGGCTCCCAGCCTCGCAGTCGCGCCGGGCTACCTGCCCGCCTCGGATCCCAGACCGGTTGCGTCCGCCGTCACGGCGGGTACGGGCGAGCGAGGTGGCACGCTGCTGTCCGCTCAGCCCATGAACGGAACCGCAGCCGGCATGGCTCTCGGCGACAGCGTCCACACCCCGATGGCCAAGCGGAGCCTGCTCCTTCCCGCGTTGGTGATCGTGGGTGGTTTGGTCGTCGTGGGTGTCGGTGCCGCGGTCGCGCTGACGCGTGGTGGCGCCGGCCCAGGCGTAACGGGCGCTCCGAGTGAAGTCGCGCCCGCGCTGACCGCATCGGCGGCGAGCGTGCCGACCGCGAGCGTGGCAGTCGTGCCGAGCGCGACACCGAGCGCCCCCACGCAGGCACCGGAGGTCACGGGCACGAAGCCCAACGTGCCACAAGCCAAGGCCAGCTCTTCCGGAAAACCCGCTCCGCCTCCCTCGGCTGCTCCCACTCCCCCCACCCAGCCCACCGGCACCAAGCCCGCGAAGGATCCCAGTCTGTATGGTGAACGCTAGACCCTGGTTTGCGCGATTCGTAGCCATCGCCCTGCTCTCGACCCCTGGACTCGCTCTCGCACAAGGCAACGTCTCCGTGGCGGAAGGCCTGTTTCGCGAAGGCCGAGAGCTCATGGAGAAGGGCGACTATCCGGCGGCGTGCGCCAAGCTCGCCGAGAGTCAGAGGCTCGATCCATCGGCGGGGACGCTGTTGAACCTCGCATCGTGCCAAGAGAAGCAAGGCAGGATCGCCAGTGCCTGGGCCAACTACCTCGCGGCAGCGCGCCTCGCTCGGACCCAAAACCGAAACAACATCGCCGACGAGGCAAAGCAGCGAGCGGGCGAGCTCGAGCCCAAGGTGTCGTACCTGAAGATCGTGCTGGCCGAGCGCGTGCAGGGCATCCAGGTGAAGATCGATGACGTGACGCTCGAGTCGGCGGCGCTCGACTCGAAGATCCCAGTGGATCCGGGCGAGCGCAACGTGAGCATCAGCGCGCCGGGCCACCGGACTGCGAGCATGAAGGTGTCCATTGGAGCCGAACACGATTCGCAGACGCTGAACGTGCCCAAGCTCGAAAAAGACGACGCCGCACCAGGTCCGAAAGGGCCGGGACCGGAGGGCCCGGTGGTCACCCCCAACCCGACCCCTGACACACCCGTGGCGCCGGCTGACCCACCCGTGCTCGGCTACGTCGTGGGCGGGGTCGGCGTGGTGGCGCTCGGCGTGGGCACCGCGTTCGCGTTCATGGCCAAGAGCGCGTACGGCGATGCGGAAGACAAGTGCCCGTCGAAGACCAGCTGTTCGAGCGACGCCATGGACCTGCGAGACAAGGCGGAGACGCGCGCCAACATCGCCAACGTCGGCATCGGCCTCGGGCTCGTTGGAGTGGGCGTGGGTGCGGTGCTGATCTTGACCCACTCGCCCTCGAAGCCCGAAAAGCCCCCCTCCACGGGCTTCCGCTCGCTTCGCCTGAGTCCGTTCGCGTCGAGCTCTTCCGCGGGCCTCGCTCTTTCCGGAGTGACGTTCTGATGCCGATGCGAAGTGTCTGGGGAGCGCTCGGTCTCGGCTTCGTGCTGCTCTCGGGGTGTCAGAAGGTTTGGGGCTTCGAAGACTTCGAGGAGGGAGCGGGCCAAGCCGGCGGAGGCAGCGGCGGAACCGGTGGCGGCGGTGGAACCGGCGGAAGCGGTGGCAGCAGCGCCACCGGTGGCAGCAGTGGAAGCGGCGGAAGCGCAGGCGCCGAAGCCTGCACGCATCCGAGCGCGCCCAATGGCATGGTGGGCGTGCGGGTGAGCACGAACAAGTGCGTGTGGATCGATCCGAAGGAAGTCACTCGAAGCCAATACGATTCGTTTCGCACGGGCACGCCGACGAACCCGACCGGCTGCGAGGCGAACACGAGCTTCGACGGACCGGAAGAGGTGGTGGCGGCGGCGCCGTGTCGGCCCAGGTCAGACGCCCGACGCCGGTGCAGCGGACGCGGCCGCCCCCCCGCCAGCAGGCGCGCCGGTGACCTGCGTCGATTGGTGCGATGCTGAAGCGTACTGCGCGAGCCTGGGCAACACCCTGTGCAAGGGCACGTACAACCAGCCGAAACAGGGTCCGTGGTACGACGTCTGCTCCTCCAACGGAGCGAACGACTACCCGTACGTCGGCACGTTCCAGAGCAACTACTGCAACGACTCCAGCGCAGCGGTGAAGGCGCTCGTGGATTCCGGCAGCAAGACCCAGTGCGTGACCGCCAGCGGAGTCTTCGACTTGACCGGCAACGCGAGCGAGTGGCTCGACGCCTGCTCGGGCACCGGTCCGAACGACTCGTGCGACACTCGCGGTGGGAACTACAACGACGGCGCTTCGGTCGCCGCGTGCGGGGGCTCGGTGAACGTGCCCAAGAAGCGCGGGCTGGCGACGCTCGGCTTCCGTTGCTGCTGGGAGCCGACGACGTAGTCGGTGGCGCCCGAGTCAGCGCTAGGCGTTGACGCGCGCGACGATGCTTTCGAAGGCGGCGCGCTCGTCGGATCCGAGCGCTGGGTTCCGCTCGCCGGCGAAGGGGAGCTGGCGAGCACGGGGAGCCCCGCGCCGCTCGACCAGGAAGGTCGCCTGCTCGACGTGCCCGATGCGCTCGGCCGCGCCCACGAACAGCGCCGCGAGATCCGGACCAACGGCTCGCCGCGGCGCGGGCCGGACCGTCACGGATTTCCGTCGTGCAAACGTGCGACGAATCCGGCGAGCGGTTGCCAGACGGGATCGGCCCAAGCGTCGCGCCCGCCGGGCATCCCGCGCGCGACGAACTCCGCGACACTGAGCTCGTGGGCGGCCGGCGCGACGTCGAGCACGAACCCGCGTCGCGCGAGCTCGGAAACCACGCTGCCCACGCGTGCACTCCCCGCGCAGGTGGCGAGCAGGCTGCTCTCGTCCACGTCGCCGGGCAAGAAGCCGGAGCTGCCCGCGGGCTCGAGGACCGGCGCGTCGGCGCGGGGCAAGAGATTGCCGGGATTCATGCGTCCGTCCGGGTCCCACGCAGAGAGCACCCGACGGATGAGCTCGACGCCATGGCCGAGCTCTTGACCGAGGCGTGGTGCTTTGCTGCGCCCAACGCCGTGGTGGTGGGAGAGCGTTCCTCCCGCTTCGATGGCAGCTCCGAGAGCCGCGCGCCAAGCGCGCTCGTAGAGCTCGATGGCGAGGGCGTCGCTGTCTGCGGCGCCGGAAAAGGTGAAGTAGATGCTGCAGCCGTCGGGATAGGCGTGGGAGAGGTGAGCCATCACCAGCACGTGCTCACCGAGGGCCTCTCGCACCGCGTCGTAGAGAGCGCCGAGGCGCGACCAGGGCGCGGCGACTTCCATGGTGTCGCTGAAGGCGCCGAGACGGAACACCGGGGCCTGCCGATAGCTCACGCTGTAGCGGTGGGCGAACCATTTCTGCGCAGGCCCTTCGCCCAGCGCGCGCCCGCCTTCTCCGAGCGCCAGCTGTGTCGCGGCGAGAGAGTCCGCGTGCACTTCGTCGGAGGAGCCTTCGAACACCAGCACCATGGTGGCGCCGCCGAGCACGTTCCCCTCGGCCGCCTGGATCAGGAAATTCAGCGCTTTGGGCAGCGAGAGGAGCCCCCGAGCCAAGCGGGCTGTCGTCTCGCCCGTGCTGCGCGGACCCGATCGACGCCTGCCCGAACGAACTCTGCCGGACTTCATGATGGCAGAGTCGATGGGATCGTAGAGCCGCGACACGGCAGGCCGGAGGCCGGCCTGGAAGATGCGCCGGAGAACGTCCCAGCCGGCTTCGGTGCTGGGGAACGAAAACGCGGAGAACGCCCGGGCGCGCGGCGCCGGGTGCAAGCGGAGCTTCGCGCGCGTGACGATGCCGAGCGTGCCTTCGCTTCCGATGACGAGTGGCACCAGGCAAGGCCCCGTGAAACGGCGGTGCATCTCCACGACTTCGCCGGTCCCGAGCACGCACTCGAGGGAAGCCACCATGTCCTCGATCTTCCCGTAGCGCCCCGAGCACTGCCCCGCCCCGCGGGCTGCGATCCAGCCACCGACCGTGGAGCACAAGATGCTCGACGGGAAATGTCCGATGGTGAAGCCGGCGCGGGCCACGTCTTCTTCGAGTGTGATGCCCATGGCGCCTGCGCCCACGTCGAGCAGCGGAGCGTCCGGGTCGATGCGGAAGTCGCGCAGGCGTTTCACGTCCACCACCAGAGAGCGAGCGTCCGGATCCACGCCGCCGCACACGCCGCTGCCGGCGCCGAACGGCACGAGCGCGACGCCCTCTTTGCGCGCGAAGCGTACGAGAGCGACGACGTCGTTCGTGGACTCGGGCCACGCGACCGCGAGCGGCGCATGCGAGCCCGGCTGGCCCGCGCGCACATCGAGCAGTCGCCGCGGCCAGAGATCACGCCCGTAGGCCAACCGATCGGGAACGCTCGCGCTCGTCCGAATGCGCGGGAGCTCGGCGGCGAGGCTTTCGAGAACGCCCACGGCGTGCTTGTAACCTGCGCGCGGCAAGGCGTATACCTGTGCTCCCGTGGTCCCGCGAGCCGAGCTCCACCTGCCCAGGTTCCTGCTCCCCGCCCTGCTCGTCGCCCTCGGTGCGTGCGGTGGCGAGGGCGCGTCGGGGAAGCCGGCCCAATCCAGCAAAGACGGCGCGCGTGAAGGCACCAAGGCCGACGGCGCCGGCGAAGACGCGCCGGAGGCCGAAGTCGAAGCGCCGGTCGCGAAGTGCAGCGACGGCACCTGCTTCGAGTGTGGCACCGGGATTTGCCCCAAGGGCTTCTACTGCGACGAGAAAGCTCCCGGGGGCGCGGCATGCGGCTGGCTCCCGGAGTGCGCGACTGCCGCCACATGTGCCTGCGTGAAGCAGGGACTAGGCGGAGACTGCACGTGCAGCGAGAAGTCCGGCGGAGTCAGCGTGAGCTGCCCGTGAGCTTCACGGGCGCTGCGCCAAGATCAAGATGCGCGGCGAACTCGCGCCGAAGAAAACCCCGGGAGTTGCCGGGTGACCGCTGGCTTCCGTCACCCGGAAGCCGACGTCGTGCAGGAGCTTTCCGAGCTCGTGGAGCGAGTACAGGCGGATGCTGTAGCTGCACTCCATCGTGCGCCCGTCTTCGAGGATGAGCGAGCGCTTCACCCGCAACCGACTCGTGATGAAGTCGACGGACATGTCGTCCATGCAGACGCAGGCGTCTCCCTCGAACCAGGTCTGAGCGGGCTGGTTTGCCACCACGAAGTCGCGATTGGCGACATCGAGCAGGAACATGCCACCGGGGCGTAGCGCGCGGAACACGCGTTGCGCCACTGCGGTGTTCTTCTCTTCCTCGAAGTAACCGAACGACGTATTCCAGCAGTAGACGCCGTCGAACATCTCTTCGAAGGCCATCTCGCGCATGTCGCCCTGGAGCAGGTTGAGCTTCTGCCCCGCTTCTTGTGCGACGTCGGCGGCCACTGCGAGCTGGTAGAGTGAAAGGTCGTAGCCGACCACTCCGTAGCCGCGTTGTGCGAGCTCGACCGCGTGGTAGCCGCCTCCACACGCGAGGTCCATGACGACGCCACCCTTGGCGACGCCCAACGACTCTTCGATGAAGTCGGCCTCGTGGACGATCTGAGGGGTCTTCAGCTTGGCGTTGGCACGCGCGAAGTCCTCGCCGAAGAGCTCTTCCCACCAAGCCTTGCGCTGCTTGGTGCGCTGGGCCTCTTTGGCCTCCATCACCGAGGGCGGCGTGACCGGCTTCACCGTCTTGCCCGAGTCTCTGCGCGGCGGCGGCGGCGGCTGGACTTTGGGCTCCTCGACTTCGACGGCGATCTCGGGCTCGCTCTCGCGTTCCTTTACCGCGGCGGCGGCTTCGGCAGGAGCAGCTTCGGGCTCGGGGGGCGCCGCTGCCTCGGCGTCGGACTCGTCGGCGGGGAACGAGATGTCGGACTCTTCGAGCGCGTCGGAGGACTCGGGTGCGAAGTCGTCATCCGAAAGCTCTTCCGGAGATTCGCCCGGAGCAGCGGCGGGCGGGGTGACTTCTGCCTTGGCCTCGTCGCTCGCGAGCGCCGGCGCGCCGTCACCAGACTCGGTCGCGGCAGTCGCTGCGCTGGGTTCTGCGGCGGTGATCTGGATGGCCTCGGCCTGAGCCGGCGCGGGGGACGTGAGCTCGGGAGCGCTCGCCGCGGTCATGGCACCGGCCGGAGGCGCGACGCTGATGATGCGCATCGGCTTGAGCGAAGTCGGCGGCAGCTCCGGCTCGGGTTCTTCGTGCGCGTGAGGTGGAGGCGGATACGACGTCGCAGCGAGCTCACCTTCACCCTCGACCGGCGGGTGCCACGGCTCGGTGGGGGGCTCGGCTTCGTGGACTCCGAGAGCGGCAGCCGGCGGACTCACGGGGATGGGCGGCGGCGGTTGCGACGGCGCGCGCGGTGGTTGTGAAGCGGGACGCGGCGGCTGCGACACCGGACGCGGCGGCTGCGACACCGGACGCGGCGGCTGCGACACCGGACGCGGCGGCTGCGAAAGCGGACGCGGCGGCTGTGAGGCGGACTTTGGGGCGACCGGCACGTCGAGGCTGGGCGCGCCCAGCATTCGCCGCGTCTCCTCGTCGAGATCGTCGTCCTCGAGACCTTCGGTCACGTCGACCACTCGCCGCAGTGTCTTCGCGCCCTCCTCCTCGTCGTGAACCTGCACCGGAGTCGGTGGCGAGGACACCTCACGCGGAAGGGGTGGCGGCGGAGCCGGCGCAGCGAGCGGAGCCGCTGGTGGATCGGCGGGAGGCGGCGGGACGCTGGCGCGCGCGACCGGAGTGGCCGGATTGGTGTCGACCCGCTTGCGCCGTGGCGGCGGGATGATCTCGGGTTCGATCTCTTCGCCCGGTTCGCTCGGCACCGGATCGCTCGGCAGCGGATCGCTCGGCACGTCGACGTCGACGTCGACGTCGAGGTCGGAATCGCGGGCGACGCGCGCCTCGCTCGGCATGGACGGCGGCGGGATCTCCGAGGGAAGCTCGGGGATCGGCGCCACCTCGGGATCCGAGGAGATGTCCGGAATGTCCGGCGGCGCTTCGTCGTCCAGCGGTTCGTCGCTCATGCGGGTTTCAGCAGGGATTCGCCGTACCGGACGGGACCGACGGAACGGGCCAGAGTGATGCCAGGCTCGACCAAGAGCACGGCGGTGGACCCCAGATGGAACACCCCGAGCTCGTCGCCGCGCTTGACCGAATGGGGCGGCGTGAACGTGTGATCTCCAGGGGGAACTTGGGGCTCGTCGATCAGACTCATGCTGATGCGACCCACGATCACGGCCCCCACCATGATGACGTAGACGCGCCCGAGCCCCGGCGTGTCGATGGCGATCGCCACTCGATTGTTGCGCACGAAGAGTCGAGGAACGTGGCGCTCGCCAATCTTGTTGACGGGGAACAGGTCTCCCGGGATGCCGCGCACCAGCGAAACGGCACCGTCCACCGGCACGTGCACGCGGTGGTAGTCCCGAGGCGAAAGGTACACGACCGCGAACGAACCGCCGGCGAAGCGAACTGCGTCTTTCGGATCACCGACTAGCTCCGCAACGTCGTACGGTCGGCCTTTGACGAAGACGCGACTTCCCGAATCCACCGGCCCGGTGGCTTCGATGACTCCGTCGGCCGGGCTCACGATGGCGTCGCCGCTGATACGTCGAGCTCCGGGCTTCAGGGAGCGCGTGAAGAACGCGTCGAAGTTCGCGTAGGGGGCCGGCTCGCGTTCGGCTTCCGCCATGTTGACCTGGTAGACCGCGGAGTAGACCTTCTCGATGGCGCGCGACATCGGTGGTGACAGTGGACGCTCACACAGTCGCCCGACCGCGTTGCTGATCCTCACGCGCGGGAGGACCTTCAGTATCTGCGCTGCGGCGTAGGTGGCTGCACTCACCGAGGAGTCCTCGTCAGAGACCGGAACGGGCGGAAGAGCCATCTGATTTCGCACAGATGGGGGCTTTCATGCTAGGCGCCCGGCCCGCGCTGGTCAATCGCGCGGGATCGCTCGAGCGGCCTCACACAGCGCACGACGCCGCGCGTCGACCGGAAGCTCCGGGGCTTTTCCGCCGTCGCGCGGCTTCCAGCGGCCCTCACACGCGACTTCCTCGCTCAGCGGATCCACCGCGATCCCCAGGACAAAGGCTTCTTCTGCCGCGCCACGGTCCCCTGCCTCGGCGCGGAAACGACCCGTCAGCGCGTGCCAGCCCCCGTGGACGGAGCGGACGTCTGCGATGCCTCCGAGCGCGCTCACGGCCTCCGCCGTGCGCCCCGCGTCGCACAGGGCCCGGGACCAGCGGGCACGAAGCGCGGCCTCGTTCGGCAGGCCCTTCACGGAAGGTTCGTATTGGAGCGCAGCCGGTTTGGCGTACCCGGCCTGGAACAGGAGGTCTCCGAGACGCGTTCGCCGCGCGGGGTCGTCGATGCGCTTGGCTCGCTTGCCCCCATGCGGGTCCGTGACGGGCTCGGGCGGGAGCGCACGCAAGGCCATCTGCCAGCGGGCGATCCACTGCCCGAGATCGTAGCCGGTCGCGCTGCGGAGCGCCGCACCAGCGTCATCGACGGAGCCCGCCTTGAGATCTCGGAACAGCAGCTTCAGCATCGGGTCGCCGTTCTCGCGCGCGAGGAAGGCGACGAAGCTCGTTACCTCCGAGAACGCGGTCGCCGCCGCTTCCGGCGTCGGCAGCATCGCGATGGAGGGGCCCAGCTTGTCGACGCCGACGGATCGCCCGCTCTCGAGCGCCGCACGGGACACGGCGTCGGCAGGAGGCACCGCGTCGAAGGGACGCGGAGCTCGCCAGCGCGTCTCCTCGCGTTTGGCCATGCCTTCCTGAAGCCAGAGCGGCGCGTGGTCGCGCGTCGCACGCGTGAGGCCCAGGTGCGCGATCTCGTGAGCCAACGTGTCTTGCCACGGGTATCCGAGCTGGGTCGCGCGTGGCGAAATCATCGTCACGCGACCCCAACGCGCCACCGCCACGGTGCCGGTGGTCTCCGCCGCGTTCACCGGCAAGCCGGAAATGGCCGACAGCGTGAACAGGTCCCGGACCAAGTCGATGCGGAGCGGCCGCGGCAAATCCGTGCCGAGATCGGCCTCCACCTGGCTCCGAGCGCGGGTGGCCACGTCCACGAGCAGCGGAACGAGGGCCCGATCGGCTTCGTCTTGCAGTCGAATCCAGACGCCGGCCTCCGCGTCTTCCACCACCACCGACGCAGCAGTCGCGCGCGCACAGCTCTTGGCGAGCTCACCGAGACCACTGCCTTCCGGCGTGCTGCTGAGCTCGGCGGACGCGAGCACCGCCTGTGCCTTGTCACAGTCGCCGACGTAGATGGCGAGGCGCGCGCGTTCGAAGGCGATGGTCGGGGAAGCCGAGTCCGCCTTCTCCAGGAGCTCTTGCGCGCGCTTCACGTCGAGCTCCGTGATGGCGTCGGCGATGGCCTGAGCTCGACTCGGAACTTCGGCACGCGCGACCGCGGCCGGCGCGAGGGCCGCCAGGACGGACACGAGAGCGAGCCAGCCGCGTTTCATTTGAGGAGCCCCTCGGCGTAGCGTTTCACGGCGGGAGCGAGGCGTCCGTCTTTGCTCTTTCCGAGCCCCTGGATGACGCGTCGGCGGAACTCTTCGGCCGCCTTCTTCTCTTGTTCGCGAGGGACTTCCCCGCCGGTGCGGATCTCTTTGCCGTTCTTGCCGTGCTCGGAGCCCTTCTGCTGCGAGTCGCGCTGCTCCTCTTCTTCGTCGCCCGTCTGACCGGTGTTGGCCTGTTCGAGCAAGCGCTGGGCCTGGCGCTGGAGGTCGAGGCCCTTGTCCCCGTTGCCCTCTCCGAGGGCGCGCGCCGCTTCTCGCATCAGCCCTTCGGCCTTCTCGAGGTTCTCCAGCGAATCTTCGGGCAGCGCCGTTTCACCGTTCTTTCCTCGGGAAGCCAGGTTCCCGGCGCGGCGCGACATCTCCTGCTCTCGCTCGCTGGAGGCCGAGGTCTTCGGACGCGCACGCTCCGCCGCCCCGCGCTTCAACCCCTCGAGGTGAGACTCCGCCCAGGCCAAGTGTTCGCGCACCTCGCGTCGGGCTTGGTCGAGCTCCTCCGAATCGAGCACTTCGTTCCCGTCGCGGCGCGCCTTCTTGTCGGCGTCGTCGAGGGCGCCGAGCGCGTCCTTGCCGCTCTGGACCGCGTCGCCCAAGCTCAGGCGCTCGAGCGAATCGGCCATGGCCGCGCCGTGCTCGCGGCCGAGAGCCGCAGCCGAGCGCGCGGACCCCGGAGTGTGACTGAACTGGGGCAAGTCAGCCAGCTTGCGCTTGAGGAGCCCCGCACGGCGGCGGGCTTCGTCGCGCAGGCCCTCGAGGTCGGCGGCTTGCTCGGCCTCGGCGAGGGATCGCTCGACTTTGCCGATCTCGTCCGAGTGATCGCGAGCGAGCTTCTCGAGCTCCGCAGCGAGCTCGTCGAAGCGGTCGTTGGCGTCCGACGCGTCGCCACCGGAAGCGCCGTTCTGCATCGGTGCGCCCGACTCCACGCCGCCGCGGCGGGCGCTTCCGAACGACGGATTCGGCCGGCGCAGACGCGCGGCCAGGTGGCGGGCGGCGAGCTCGGCGTGGGTCAGATCTTCGGCCGCCCGCGCGCGACGAACGCGCCCCAGATCTGCCCCGGCCCCGCTGCCGATGTCTTGGCCGAGGTTCCCCAAGACCACCAGGTGTTTCGCGCCGGCGTCGGCCGCCTGGAACGCCGTGTCGAACCGCGTCAGGCCGTGTTCGCGCTTCTCGCTCTCGCGCGCCTGCTTCGCGGCGTCGGCCACCTCTTCGACCACGTCGGCGAGACGCTTGGAGACGGCTTGCGCGTCGCGTGAGTCGAGCATGCGGAACACGGCGTCGACGGCCAAGAGCGCGTCCTCGGTGCGCCGAACGCGTGACTCGCCCGGTCGCGCGGCGCGCTCGAGCACACGCATCTGACCGAGCAGGAACGCTTTGAAGCCGGCTGGGATCCCGAGGCCGCCGTAGGTCTTGTCGAGGGCAGTCCGCGTGCGATCGATGACGCGCCGGGTCTGCAAGAGCTCGTCTCGGCTGGGTGTCGCCGGCTCCTTTTCTCCGAGGTGCTCCATCTGCCAGGCGAGCAGGCCCACGAGCTCGCGCTTGGCCTCGTTCAGGCCCGCATGGCGCAGGGCCTCCGGTTCGCCGACCACCGGCGGGATCAATGTGATGGCAGCGCTCGCCCCCCACTTCGGCCCGCGGATGGGGTCATTGTCGCGGGCTTCCACGCTCACCTGTACGGGCAGATACATGCGACGCAGAAACGGATCGCGCGGCGAGAGGGAATGGCCACCGCGCTCGAACAAGCTCTCGCCGTCGAGTCGAGCCAGCACGCGGCGGTCTTCGCGGCCACCTGCGCGCAGCACGAGGTCGACCTGCCGGAGCCCGTGATCATCGGTGGCCTCGTAGCGGAGCTCGAGGCTGTCGAGGTTCTTGAGCTCGAGGGTCTTGGGCGCGCCTTCCAAGGTCACGGTCGGAGCGGCGTCTTCCACTGCCGTCACCACGATGGGCTCGAGCTCGGGGATCAAGACGTTGCCGAACCGCGCGGCGACCAGCAACGAGCTCGATTCCTCGACGGTCCAGCGCGCGACGAGCCCGCCTGCGCCATCGCCCACGAAGGGCACTTCGCGCGAGCCGTCGGTGAGGACCAAGCGCCGGCCGTCGCGCCGAGGAATGCCGCGCACCGACAACAACGTCCCGGCAGGGTGCCGCGCAGCGAGCCCTGGCAGCACGCTGCGTTCGGGCAGCTTCAGATAGGCCGGAGCCTCGGCGCTCACGTGCATGGCGTCGAGCCACGCGAGGGGCAATGGGGCCTTGCCCTTGTACGCCACGAGCACGTCGAGGCCCTCGATCACGCGCATCGGGCCCAAAGCGAACGAGAGCGCGATGCCTCCAAGCCCGGCCAGCACGGCCAGGCGATACCAGCGGGCGCGGCCCTCCGCCGCACGTTCGACCTGTTGCACGGAGGCGCGTGAGAGCAGCCGCTCGAAGTGCAGGCGCGCGAGCTCTTCGGACCCCACTTCGGGATCGTGCGCAGTGCGCTCGACCAGGGTCACGGCTCGGAGCACCCTTCTCCCGAGCTCGCGATCCGAAGGCACGAGCACCCGCGCGACCGTGCGCCGGAGATCGTAGTACGTACGCCGCTCGCGGAGGCCGCGCAGCACCATGGCGACCAGAGTGAGCGCCAAGAGAAGCGCCGTGCCGAACCTCGCCCCGGTGGTGCCGATGCGAGCGAGGTGCGCGCCGCCGATCCCCGCCAAGAGGAACGCGACGAGCAGCGCCTGACGCGATGCCGTATCGACGCGCAGGCGCCAGGCGCGTGCCAATCGATTCAGCATTTCGGTGACGGCCACGGGCTCGGAGCTTAGCAACCGTCGGGCGGGGTGGTACCATTTGCGTCCGTGCGCGACGTGGAGCGGCTCAAGCGGATCCTGCTTTCGCTGTCGGACATCGGGCTCCGAGTGGGCTGGCTGTCCGAGCAGCTCGGGCGCCTCTCCATCCACCACAGCGCCCGGCTGATCGACGCTTTGGCCGACCAGAGCGAGCGCTCGGACCCCGGAGCGCGCGAGGCGCTCCTCGCCGTGGCCATCTACTTCGCCCAACTCGGACCGTGCGAGCTCTTGTCGGCGCTGCGCGAAGAAGCCACGACGCGACACCTGCTCGGCCTCGAGCGGCTCTTGCGGCGAGCGCCACCGCCCGTGCGAGTCGATCGTCCGGTCGCGGATCTGCCCGTGCCGGACTACGGCGCCGGACGGGAGCTCACGCTGGGCGAGCGTCGCTCGTTGGCTCGCCAGCCCAACCGGCGGTCGTTCGACAAGCTCATGTCGGATCCCCACCCGTTGGTGATCCGCCTCCTGCTCCAGAACCCGAAGCTCACCGAAGAAGACGTGGTGCGCTTGGTCGCGCGCCGGCCTGCCCGCGTGCCGGTCCTGTTGGAGGTCACCCAGTCATTGCGCTGGCTCAGCCGGAGCCGCGTGCGTCTCGCGCTGGTGTTGAACCCGGGCTCGCCACCCGAGATCGCCATGCCCCTCCTGTCGGTCTGCAAACGGACCGAGCTGCGCGAAGTCGCCAGAGCCACCGAGTCGTCCCTCGTGCTGCGCGCGACCGCGCTGGAGCTCCTCGAGAGGCGCCCACCCATCAAAGGTGTGGACCGGGCCGACGCGATCTTGCAGTGACCGCGAGCGCTCAGCCTTCTTCTTCTTCGTCGACGTCCCAGCGCAAGAGCGCGCCCACCGTGATCTCGGACGCGCACTCCTCGCACAGCGGAGGCTCTTCGTAACGAACCTCGTCTCCTCGCGTCCAGAGGAAGAGCCCGGAACCTCCAGGCGCGCCCTCGCAGCTTCGCCCGCAGGCGTCGCACACGAACGACTTGGGCGGCACCGGGTCTTCGCCCGGGGGGTCGCCGAACTCGCCCGACGTCGGGCCGAAGCGAGAAGCTGACATCGGCGACGAGTATAGCGCGACTTGGTTTCGCTGCCCCGACGCTATGCGGAGCTCTCGACCTCGGCCTTTTCGGCGGGAGCTTCCGTCCCGCTCGCCTCGGGAGCGCCTTCGGCCAGCGCTTCGACCTTGGGAGCGGCTTCACCGCAGGCCACGGCCAGGAGCTCGACGATGTCGTAGTTCTTGATCTCGGCCTCTTTTTCCTCCGCTTTGATGCCGTCGGTCAGCATCGTCATGCAGAAGGGACAGGCCGTGGCGATGGTCGCCGCCTTGGTGTCGAGCAGCTGCCGGGTTCGCTTCACGTTCACCCGATCCTTGTTCTGCTCCTCCATCCACATCTGGGCGCCGCCTGCCCCGCAACACAAGCCCTTGTTTCGAGTCCAATGCTCGGCCTCGACCAGCTCGACGCCCGGGATGCGTCGCAAGATCTCCCGGGGCGACTCGTAGATCTCGTTGTAGCGACCGAGATAGCAGGAGTCGTGGTAGACGACGCGCCCTTTCACGCTCTTCTTGGGTACGAGCTTTCCCTTGCTCACTAGTTCGAGCAGGTAGTCGGCGTGGTGCACCACGTTCCACTTGCCGCCGAAGTCGGGGTACTCGTTGGCGAGTGCGTTGAAGCAGTGGGGGCAGGTCGTGAGGATGGTCTTCACGCCGCCCTGCTCGCGGTATCCGTTGATGGTGGCCACGTTGGCCTCGGCCAGCATCATGAACAAGAGCTCGTTGCCGGCGCGCCGGGCGGAGTCGCCGGTGCAGCTCTCTTCTTCGCCGAGGACCGCGAAGTCGACCCCCGCTTGCTTGAGCAACGTGGCCGTGGCACGCGCGATCTTCTTGGCACGGTCGTCGTAGCTCGCGGCGCAGCCCACCCAGTAGAGGACCTCGGCTTTGGGGTTGTCGGCCATTTTCGGCACGTCGAGCCCCTCGGCCCAGTTCGCGCGGTCGACGCGCGACAGGTTCCAGGGGTTGCCGTTGGTCTCCATGCCCTGGAACGGTTTGTTCAGCTCCGCGGGGAAGCTCTCGCCTCGGATCATCACGAGGTTTCGCCGCATCTGCACGATCTTGTCCACGTAGGTGATCATCACCGGGCACTGCTCTTCGCAGGCGCGGCAGGTGGTGCAAGCCCAGAGCACGTCTTCGTGGATGACGTTGGGGACCAGGTCGACGGGTTCGTACTTCTTCTTTTCGGCTTCGGCCGCGGCAGCGGTTTCGCCTTCGGCGGGCGCAGCGGCATCGGGTTCGGCCGGCTTCTCTTCGGCCGTTTCGGCTGCGCCTTCGCCCGTGGCGGCCGGCTTCGGAGACAGATCCACCCGAGGCACCGCGCCGAGTTCGAGGAACTCTTCCTGCCGCCCGTAGAGGTGATTCCTGAGGTCGAGCGTCAAGAACTTCGGACTCAGGATCTTGCCCGTCGTGGCCGCTGGGCAGTTGTCGGAGCAGCGCCCGCACTCGGTGCAGGTGTAGAAATCGAGCACGTCTTTCCAGGTGAAATGCTCGATCCGCGCGTACCCGATGGGGGCCGCCAGCATGTCCTCTTGCTCCATGGCCTTCTCGACCTTGGCCATCAGCTCTTCGGTGTTCTTGGCGAGCGGGCGCAGGCGACCGGGAGGCGTGATGTCGCTGAGGGCGACGTTGGGCACGGCCGTGAGGATGTGGAAGTGCTTCGAGTACGGCAGGATGTTGAGGAAGATCAGCACCAGCGACGAGTGAACCCAGAAGCCGACGTGGGCGAGCACGACGAGAGTGGAGACGCTCGCACCGGAGAGCGTGAGCGCCCAAACGCTGCCCACCGGCTCGGGATAGGGGCGGAACGCGAGCTCACCGTGAACCGGACCGAGCGGCCGCACCAGCGTGGAGGCGGCGCCGCACCAGTCCGTCGACTTGGTCCCACACTCACTGACGAGCTTGTGGTTCAAGGCAATGGCAGCGCCGTCGTAGACCTGGTCGGCGATCATCATGGTGGCGATGATCCCGAGGATGAGGAGCGCCTCCCCCGAAAGGGTCATGCGCGTCTGCTTGTTGATCGTGCGGTAGTAGAAGAAGACCAGTACGCCCACGAGCACGAGCGTGGAGACGACGTCCTTCAGGAAGCCGTACACCTGGCCGGCCGGGCTCTCGGGGCCCAAAACCCACAGGTTGAACGCCGGGTCGAAACCGCGACCCCACAGAATCAGGCTTCGGAGCAGAAGCACCACGAAGCCGACGAAGATCAGCTGGTGCGCGAGGCCGGCACCCAGGTAGTAGCGCATCTTCTTCTGGAAGAACGCGAAGGTCCACACGCGGCCGAGGCGCGCCCCGACGTCGCCCGTGCGACTTTCATGAGTGGGTCCGCCGACCTTGAGCAGGCCAAAGCGCTGGCTCGCACTCCACAAGAACGCGCTGGTGAGGCTGAGGATGATGACCGCCATCGCCACGGGATTCATGTCGGCTCTCCGTTCGCGGGACGCTTTGGTCTTAGGGCGTCGTGCCGCTCCGCGTCAACCCGACGCGCGCGCAGAAATCTCCTGTGTCAGCCGCGACCCGTGAGTCGCAGCCAAATCAGGAGCAGAACCCAGAGGATTACCAGCGCCACGACGATGGGGACGACGCGGCTCTTGGGCGCGGGCGCGGCGGGTGCCGGAGGCCTGGCAGCGGGCTCCTCCGACGGCGGCGGCATCGCCTCTTCTTCGGTGAGCACCGGCGGCATCACCGGGCGCTCGATGCGCGCCACGCCCGGGTCTGGGGAGCCGGAGGGCACGACGCTGAGCAGCAGGATGCCACGCGGAAGCGCGGGGTCTTCCGCAACCCCCCCGCGCTCTGGGATTCGGATCACGATAGCGCGACCAGACGCGGTGGACTCGAGATTACTCTCGGCGCGCTTCGGCAGCGTGACCTGCACGATCTCCGCCAGGTCCTTGCGACCGCGGAGCGAGATCGCCCCGGACCGCTCGCACTTGTCGCAGCCACCGCCCTCACAGGCCGCGCACTTCAGATTCCGCGGCAGCTCGAACTCGATCAACGCACCTTCGTCGAGCCACTCCGCGGCAATGTGCAAGCGGTGCATGACGTCCGCGCCACGCGGGACGTCGATGGCGCCGGTGACTTTTCCCAGTCGGTGCCGAGACAATTCCAAGGATCGTACCCCTCCCTCCTCGCCACCGGAACAGCTATTTCGGCGGCCGCCCTCGGTGCGAATACGGAGGAGAGGAACGGCCGCCGGCCGCGAGACTCACTTCTTCTTCTTCTCGCTCTTCTTCTCGCTCTTCTCGCGGGGACCACGCTGGCAGCGACCGTTGTCGCAGATGGGCTCGCACGACCACGGCTCACACTGAGCCATGGTGCCGCAGCCGTCCTTCTTGGCGTCCTTGGTCAACGCGTCGAGCTTCTTGGCGGTCTGGGCCTCGACGATGCCGCCGCATTCGCTCCCTGGGGTCTTCGAGAGACCGGCCCCGTAGCACTTGCAGTCCGTGTCTTTGCTGCAAGCGAACGTGGCCGCGGACAAGGCCTCGTCGAAGTCGTGCAGCACCTTCTCACAACCCTTGAGCTCTTTGGGTGGAGCGGCGGCCACGGGCTCCGCCGACTCGGCCGGCTTGTCCGAAGCGCTCGTGGCCGAAGGCGCCGCACTCGGCGTGGGCGTGGCCGCACCTTCGGCTTCGGGCTTCTTGCCGCACGCCCCGATGAACACACCCAAGACGAGGCATCCCAGAACCAATCGTTTCATCTTGTCTCTCTTTCTCCGAGGCTCAGAGCTCGAGCACGACGACCCGCTCGTCGTCTGGTTTTTGCAGCTCGAACTCCATGGAATACGTCTTCGGCCCGACCCGCGCGCCGAGCATCACCGAGATGGGCGGGTTCTCCCCACCCAACTTCTCGAGACGCACGCGCACACGGTACTTGCCGCGGACCGGATCCCCCTCTTCGAGGTACACGTTTTCGAAGTTCTGCCGAGCACAACCGTTGCTCTTTCCGGGGCAGTCTCGGTCCTTCAACAGACCACTCTTCGACGCACGCCCCACCTCGGCGAGCTCGCCGTTGGGATCGGTGACCTCGAGGTCGACGTCGGCGTTGGGCTGGTTCCACGCGGCCACGAACTGCACGAGCCCCGTCGGTACGCCGCAACCTTCGTCGATGATGCCGTTGCAGTTGTCGTCACGGGCGTTGAAGCAGAGCTCGGGACCCGAGGGCGTGCAGGCCTGCTTCACCACGACCCCGGGGGCCGCGCTGATTTGAACCACACGCGGCCCCTTTTCGGGCTGGGGCTCGGCTGCGTGCTTCTGCCCGCAGCCGACGGGAAACAGGGAAATCAGCCCTGCTGCCACGAGCGCCCCGAGCGCACTCGAGCTCTGACGGTTCACTGGTTCTTGCCCTTGCCCCCAGCCTTGTCGTCCTCCGGCACCTTCACGTCGGTGATGGCCTTGGCGTTCATGAGCTCGAAGTAGGCCTGTGAGGCCAGCTCGCCCGTGGGCCCCTTCTCGTCGCGGAGCGCCAAGAGCACGCCCTGCTCGCGCATGAACTTGAGGGTGCGAATGGCGCCTTCCATCAGCTCTTTCTTGCTCGCGTCCTTGGCCATCTGCATCAGCCGCACACGCAAGACGACGCGAGTGAAGGAGTGGGGACCGTTGTCGAATTGCAGATTGTCGAACTGCTTCATGAGCAGGAAGGGCGCCCAGTCTTGCGGTACGCCCTTGAGCTCGACCTGCTGGATGGCGATGGCGTTGTCGACCCACTTGAAGATGCGGCCGCTCGACAAGTCCTCGTGAGACCAGTAGCCGAAGGCGTCGTACCAGAGGTTCTGCAGCTCCTCGACGGTGGCCTTGGGGCGATCCGCGAGCATCGCCACCGCGCGCTTCGCCGTATCCGGGCTGCCGCCGAGCACGAGAGCGAGCGCGGCGTCGGTGATGAGGGACTCGGTCTTCATCATCTCGAAGAGCTTCGCCTCGACGTCCTTGTCGAAGCCGGTCTTGCCGATGGCCGCCGCAACCTGGTGCCGCGTCTCGAGCGCCGATTCGGGCGCGAGCATGGGCAAGAGCGCGCTGGCGATGCCCGGCACGGGGCGGCGGATGAACGCCTCGAGCAGACACTCTCGGCGGAGCGAGTCGGCCTTGTCCGTCTTCTTGTACTCTTGGACCTTCTTCGCCACCTCGAGCATGTCTTCTTTGCTGGCGACCCACGGCAGCGCGGCGCACGCAGACTTGCGGCTCTGCTCGTTCTCCTTGGGCTCCTCGATGTACTTCATGAGGGGCTTGAAGCCCTTCGGATCCTGCCACTGGGCCATGCCGTCGGCGGCGCCGACGCCGAGGGCGCGCAAGGTCATGCCGAGGATGGCGAGACCACCCGCCATGAGGCCCTCCATGGTGACGTCGAGCTTCGGATCTCGGCGCGTCAGCGCCTTTTCGAGCACGCTCCAACTCTGCTCGTCTTTCAGCCAGCCGACGTAGCGCATGGCGCTCTGGGCCACGACCCACTCCTCGGGGAACGGCGGCTGCTGGCCTTCACGCGGCAGCGGCTTGTTCGGGTCCGCCCACTTGCGGAACTGCTGGATGTCCTTGGTGGACTCCATGGCGGCCAGCGCGCGCAGGCCGTTGGCGTGGGGCGAGGGCATCTCGTGGATCCAGAACATCACCGCGTCTTCGCTCTCCTTGCGGATGAACTCCCGCTTGTCGGGATAGAGCACGGCGAGGTCCGCGATCATGCGCGCAGCCACCACGCGCTCCTGATCGTCGCGCTTCAGGAGCTGCTCGTGATCGTACTGGTCGCTGTAGATCTTCAGGGGGTCCATGCGCAGGCGCCGCGCCAGCGTCGGCACACTGCGCACGTCACCCACCTCGGCCATGGCCGTCGCCGCCTCGGTCTGCCAGTGGATGTGCGGCTTGGTCTCGATGAACTTCGTCATCGCTTCGCCGCAACGCGGGTCGGCGAGCTCGCGCGCGAGATCGAAAATCACCTTGGTCTGGAACCAGCTCTTTTCGACGTCGGAATCGTTGGAGTCGAGCGCCAGGATCAGGCCTTCGCAACCGATGCCGTCTTTCAGGGCCGCGAGGTACTTTTTGCGGCTCTCCTTGTCGGTCTTCTTCAGGGCCGAGATCAGCGGCTCCCGCGCGCGCTGATCGCCGATCTTTCCGAGACCCGGCGCCGCTTGGCGCGCGATCTCGGCGTCGGGATCCTGCACCAGCTTGATGAGGACGTCGGTGTACTTCGGCGTGGCGTTGCGCGAGAGCACGGTGGCCACGAGCTGCCGCACGGCAGGGCTCTGGTCGCCGGCGAAAGTCGCGAGTTTGTCGGTGTCGATGAGGCGAACGATCTTCTCGGGGTCGAAGGCCACGCCGCCGCCGAGACGCTGCACCTTGGACAGGTGACCCGCGCGGTAGAGCTCCATCACCTTGTCGAACGAGCTCGTTTCACCCAAGACCACGAGGGCCCACGCGATCTGCGGCTTGGCGCCGGGCCCCGCCTTGGGCATCGCTTGGAGCAACGCGGTCTTGGCCTTGTCGGCCGCGGGCGACCCGTACTCGGCGAGACAAGTGGCCGCCATGGACTGAATGGGCTCGCTCGGCCGAGAGAGGCCCTTGATGGCCAAGTCGACACCGGCCGGATCCTTGGCGAATGCCAGTTGCTTCAGCGACTCTTGCACGAGCTCGTCGCTGGCTTCGGAAGCCGCCCACTCACGCCACTTCGGGAGCTGCTCGTCCTTGGGTAGAATGAACGTCGCTTTCTTCCGCTGTTCGACCTGCTCTACAGTGAGCTTCTCGGCGTCCTTCTTGAGGCCGATGAACAAGAACAGCGCGAGCCCGATGACGGCGACGAGCCCGATGAGGATGATGAAGGGGTTGAAGCGCCCCTTCTTGAAGTCGCCCCCACCGACGTCGAACGAACCGGGCGCACCCGCACCCGGAAGCTGCGGCCCTCCGCCACCTCCGGGCACGTCCGCGTCGTCCGGCGGCCATTTGGCGAGATCGACCCGCTCGTTCTCCACTTCACCCACGAGGGGCGGCAGGGGTGCACGGCTGGGCGGCGACGACGGGATCGGTTCGAGCATGGTTCCTCCGACGCTGCGCGGGCCCGCGTTCGACTACGTCAGCGCTCGAGCCCGCACATCGAGCGGCCCGGACCTTATCCCAGGACCGAGTCGACCTGAAGCTCCGAGCCGACTCTTTGGCCGAAAAACCCAGCTCCCCGCCCGACGGAGGTGGGTTTGGAGCCGGTGACCGAGCCCGCCGCGCCGCAGCAAGGGCGGGCAGCCTGGGCGAAAGCGCTGCTCGTCACGCTCGGAACCACCGCGCTCGTGACCGCGCTCTCCTACGGAATGCCCGACGCCTACGCAGCGACGGCGGTGGGCCTCGGCTTTCTGGCGGCGACCTACGCCGTCGCGCTCCGCCGCGATGCACCCCAGCGTCCCGAGCACTACGGCCTCGGCCTCGGGGGCCTGCTCGACCCGGAGCCCCTCTCCCCGAGTCGCATCCTCCGCGACTCGACGCGCGCGCTCCTCTGGGCCATCGGCCTCGCCCTCCTCATCTTCCCCCCGTTCTGGTTCGGCTACCTGTGGTGGTGGAAGCCCCGGCACGCTTTCGTGCCCGCAGCGCTCCCGAGCCTCGGCGACGACGTCCTCGGACAGCTGCTCGTGATAGCGCTCCCCGAAGAGGCCTTCTATCGAGGCTACTTGCAGACGGCGCTCGACGACGTTTGGAAACCCCGAGTGAAGATCCTCGGCGCCGAGCTCGGCCCCGGCCTCCTCGTCGCAAGCGCGCTCTTCGCTCTCGGCCACCTGGCAACGGAGACGCACCCGAATCGCCTCGCGGTGTTCTTCCCTGCCCTCGTGTTCGGCTGGCTCCGCGCGCGCACCAAGGGCGTCGGCGCGGGGATCGTCTTCCACGCACTCTGCAACTTGTTCGCCGCGTACTTGGCGAGGAGCTACGGAATGGGTCGCTAGCCTCTTCGAGTCGCCGGCCTCGGCACTGCTGCTCACCCACGTGTGTCACCGGCCTCGGCGCTGAGCTGCTCACCCACGTGTGTCACCGGCCTCGGCGCTGAGCTGCTCACCCCGTGTGTCGCCGGCCTCGGCGCTGAGCTGCTCACCCACGTCCCCGTCCGCCGATCCTCGCGCCCGCCAAAAGCCTGTCATGCTAAGTATTTTCGGGGACGAGACCACCCAAGCTGGGCGGCGCCCAGTCCCACCCGAGCCGCCCGAGCCACACCCCCCATGCCCCCACGCCCCCATGCCCCGCACACTGCCCGCCTCAGATGCCGTTAACGACGGCTTCGCTCTTTGGATCTCGGCGATGCGCTGGCAGCGCCTCCTCGACCGGAGCCTGGCCACCGTCGGCCTGACCCACACGCAGTATCTAGTGCTCCTCGGTGCCGACGCAGCCGTGGCGGACTACGACGATGCGGTCACGCAGCGCGCGATTGCCGAGCGCGCGGGGCTGGACGAGGCGACCACCTCCCGATTGGTCGCCTCCCTCTGCGAACGCGGGCTGCTCGACCGCGGACCGACGTTCGGCGATCGCCGGGCTTGGCGGGTGATCGTCACTCGGACGGGCATGCGATTGCTCGCACGCGCTCGCCCCCTGGCAGAAGCGAGCGCGCGGCAGTTCTTTTCCGAACGCTGACCGTCGAAGATGTTGACGTACTACGGCGTACTACGGGACCCCGGCTTGCGGCTCGAGCCCCTCAGAGCGTGTAGGGCGTCAGGGTCGAGGTCGCGTCGAGCGCGCCGATTAGGCGGTAGAGCTTGCCGTCCGGGCCGACCTGGAGAACTCCCTCGCCGCTGGGGGAGGCCGGGACTCCGGACGGCAAGGCGAGCGGTGCGAAGCTCGAGCTCAGGCGGTGGATCTTGGGAGTGCCCAGGATCTCGACGTAGACGTCGCCGGTCTTGCGGTCCTCGGTGATGCTGTAGACGGCGCCGCCGAAGCTAGCCACCGAGGTCAGCGTGCCGGCCACGGGATCGTACCTGTAGAGCTTGCCTGCGCTGGCGCCGGCGTAGGTGCCCACCAATACCGACGAGTTGCCGGCCGAAGCCAGCCCGATGATTTCTTCGCCTGCGATGGTGGCGACCACGCGGAACGTGGGCTGAGTGCTCCCGGCTGGAAGGGTGAACTGCGCCAGCCGACCGAGCGGCGTGCTGTCGCAGCAGGCCGGCTTGGCGGGGGAGCAGAAAGTGCTGGGGTGCGTCGGATCACACTGCGTACACGTCGTGGTGTCGGAGGAGCAGGTCTCGGGACGGAAGTTCCCCACGTAGTAGGTGTTCTCGGGGCCGACGGCCAGTCCGGTGGGCGTCGAAAGGCCGAAACCGTTGGCGCTGACCGAAGTGTTCTTCGCGCCGGTCGTCAGGAACGGAGCGTCCAGGAAGCCTGGGCAGTTCGTCTGCCCCGTGCAGCCGCAGCCGGAGCCAGGAGCGCAGGTATAGAGCAGGGTGAGCCCGTTCTTCCCCAGACAGCCGCAGGTCTCGCAGCAGGAGTAGTTGACGATCACGCGCTTCTGAGCCGGATCCGGATCGACCAGTCCGAAGCCCATGTTCTGGTTCACGTTGCCGAAGTACTTCGCCACCGGGTCGCCAGCCGCGGCCGGCACGACCACGGTGAAGTCGGGGCCGCTGACCAACGACGTGAGGTAGGTGTTGCACTGCGCATCGAAGTCGATGTCCCAGATCGAGAAGAGGTTCTGGTTGACGCGAGTGATGTCCACTGCGCAAGTCGGACAGCCCTCGTCCACCTGGCCATCGCAGTCGTTGTCGAAGGTGTCGCAAGAAGTCTCGACGGCCTCGTAACCCGGACCGGTGCACTGCCAGGTGCCGGCGTTGCAGATGGGCGGTGTGAGGGCGCACACACCTTTGCAGCTGGGGGGCGCTCCGGAGCAGCCTGCGTCGGCGGCGTCCGCGCTCGCATCCGTGCCGGCGTCCGTTCCCGCCGCTCCGTCGGAGCCCGCGCCGCCGCCCGTGCCGCCGCCCGTGCCGCCTCCGCCGCTCACGCCGGCGCTGCCGCCCCCCGACGGCGTTCCGCCTGCGCCGCCCGCGCCGCCGCTGGTCGCGCCGCCCGCGCCGCCGCTCGCCCCACTGCCAGCGCTCCCTCCTGTCGCGCCGCCGCCACCGGCGCCGCTTTCGCTCTCGTCGTCCGATCCGCACGAGCAGCCCAGCGCAAGCGATGAGAAGAGCAGTGCCGAGAGGAAGGTCGTGGGCCGGTCGAGCGTCATGTCAGAAGCATTACAGGATCGGGCCTCACTCGGAAAGCTGCGCGGCGGTCAGGCACGCGGCCTGTGATTCGACGACAGCGTTCTACTCGCCGGCGTGCCTGCGTCGACGTCGAGTGCTACTCGGTCTGCCGCAGGCGCCGAGCTCGACGCTCACAGATTCGTTGCGAACACTTGGGCGAGCAGCCCATCGATGCCCGGGCGACCGAGCGCCCAGCGGCGCGGGGCGAGCTTCGAGGAGAGCGGCGCGATGGCGACGGTCTTCGATGCTCCATCGGCCAGGACCCCCGTCTCGAGGCGAGCCACGGTTCCGATTGCGGTAGTGGTCAAGCCCGAGGCGTCGGCGAACGGTGGCGAATACATCGAGAGGAGCTCGACGCTCGCGCCGGAACGATTCTCGACTTTGAAGGAATCGCCCGATGCGAGAAACCCGTCGGCCGCGGGGCGCAAGCGGATGCCCGAGCCGAACTTCTCGACGACGAACGTGCCGGTTGGTAGCGTCGGATCAGGGAAGAGGTCGACGACCGGCCCCGGCACGGCGGTGCACGGGTTCGTCGGTGCGGGCCCCGTTGGATCCCCTTCGGGCCAGAAGACGGGCACGCAGCGGGAGTCCGACGCGCCTCCGCGCGAGACCGTCGTCACGTCGACGCGGTAGGCGTTGACGGTGTCTTTTGCGAGAGCCGGATCGTCGACGCGCGGGAGAAACCACGTCATGGCGGGGAGCGAACCGTCGGCCTTGGGCCGATACACGTGACGCAAGAGCACCGGACCGCTCTCGCCCCGGCGGACCATGACCTCGACGTGGTCCATGCTGAACTTGCCGAAGCACGCGCCGATGAAGCGAATCGGCACACCGCACGCAGCCGCGTTCACGAGCGCGTAGGGGACGCCGACGTCGTTGGTGGCGTAGCAACTGACCGGCATTGGCGTCGCCTCGATGGGCGAAGGCAGCGGCGTCGCGCCGAGCGCGGGCGAGGTGCCGACTGGAAATCGACGCGTCGTCACGACCGCGCCGGCGGTGCTCCAGGCGCCCACGTCGGGCGTTCGCATGTGGACCACGTCGTCGCTGGTGATGGGCGTGGCCAGCTCACCGCCCACGCAGGTCGCCGGCAAGGCGATCTGCTGGAGCGCGGCACGCGGGTCACTCTCCAGCGTGCCGGCTTCGGTGGGCGGCGCGGCGAACAGGCTCGACGAGGGCGACGGCGGCGGCCCCGGCGGCGGAACGTGCGCATCGAAGCCCATGAGCGCGCGGTCGACGTGAGCGTCGAGCGCGTCGAGGGCGAGCGCGTAGGCGTTCCAGTCGATGGTCGCTTCGTTGCCGTTGGCGACCTTGGCTCCGACGGCGTCGATGGCGTCGAGGTAGGCGTCCACGTCTTTCGTCGCATCGTCGGGGGTCATGGCTGGCAGAAGCGTCGCGGCTTTCAACGCAGCGAGGGCCGGCGAGCTTGCGACTGGCGGCTCTCCCGCAGCGAAGGGGACGAACGAACCGGGCTTCGCGCCGAGCTGAGTGAGAAGCGACGCAACCGAAAGGACGACTTCCTGGGCGGCCGCGGCGGTCGCGGGCGCCGGCAGCAGCACGCCGGCGGTGAGACCGTAGAGCGCCTTCACCTGCGTGAAGGAAGCGGGCAGCTGTTGAGCGAACTGGAACTCCACGAAAGCGGGCTTCACGTTCACGAGAGCGGTGATCTTCGGGGCGAGGGCCGCCTTCGCTGCGGCGTCGAGCTTGCCGGTCTGGTCGAGCAGGTTCGCAAACTCGACGGCCGTGTGAGCGGCTGCGACCCACCTCAGTCGCTCGAGCCCGGTGAGTGCGTCGAGAAGGGCCGCGCGCAGCGCGGGGCGTGACGCCACGAACTCCGCGAGCACCTGATCGGCAGGGGCGCGAGACGGGCAGCCGTAGGGTGAGTTCGCGCAGTCCGCCGAGCTCAGGTGAACGACGCGCTCGGCCGCAGCGCCGATCAGGAATGGGTCTCCGCCGACGAACGTGCGATCGACCGTACCTGAGCCGGATTCAGCCAACGTGTTCGACAGGGTGCGGAGTAGAGAGAGCTCGGCAGCGAACACGCCCTGACTCGGATCCAGCGAATCGAGCACGCTCGGGACTTTCGTGGCCGAGTCGGCGTCGGCGTCTGCATCGGTATCGGCGTTGGCGTCGGCGTCCGAGTTGGCGTCAGCGTCTGCCCCGCCGTCCGCCGACGGCGTCGGGTGCGAGCTCGGCGTCTCCGACGAGCTGCAAGCACCGAGGTAGCCGAGCGGAGCGAGGAAGACGGCGTAGGCGAGGCGTTTCATGTTGGAAAGGGGATCTTTGCTGGGTCGGCCCTGAATCCGTCAATGAGTATGAGTGGCGCACCGAGCAGCGAACGCTGCGCCACGCGCGACACGTCGACCTCTTCCGAGCGCCGAGGCCACACGCTACGATGTCTCATGAGCCAATACCGAGACGTCCCCCCACGTGCTGCATTGATCTGGGCAACGCGGAACGAGCTCTTCGCGGTCGACCCCGAGAGCGGCGCCCTGCGCTGGCGCGCCGACGTTCCGGACCTTCGCCGGATGTTCCGGTGCGAGACCGCGCTGTTGGTGGTGGCGGAGAAAGGCGTCTGGTTCATCGACGAAGCGAGTGGCAAAACCGTGCGCCAAGTGAAGCTCGAGTTCGTGCCCACCGCGGCACTCCTGGCGGGCGAACGGCTCTACGTGGCAGGTCCAGAGGGCTCGATCGCGTTGACCGTCTCGGGTGAAAGGCTTTGGTCCGCGAAGCGCGAGTTCAAGGGAGGATTTTCGGCGCAGCAGCTCTACTCGTGCAAGGACGCCGGCGGACAGGAGCTTTGGCGCGAGCTCATCGCTGCGGCGGGTGGCCGCGACAACCCCGGGCTCATGCTCGGTGACCTGACCGCCCAGCCCGATCTCGACTTCAACTGATCTCGCCTTCGATCGCGGCCAGGCCTCGCCTCACTTCAGATCCGCTCGAAGTCGATGAAACCTCGCCGGGGATTGGTGGCGCGGAGCTCCACTCGCACCACGTCGCCGACGTCGAGTCGGCGGCCATGGAGCGAACGCTCGAGGATCTTGCCCTCCACCGCAGGTCGCCGGATCCTGACCCACGTTCCCTTGTCGCTGGCGCCGGTGATCACGCCTTCGAACTCGCGACCGATCTTGTCCGACAAGAGCAGGGCCGCCGCCGACTTCTGCAGCTGCCGCTCGACCTTCTTGGCGTTCTTCTCCTGGTCGGAGCAACGTTTGGCGATGAGCGCGAGCTCCGCCAGTGAATACGCGGGCGGCTTGCCGGCGCACGCGGCCTTGAGCAGGCGCTGGGTCGCGACATCCGGATAGCGCCGGTTCGGCGCCGTGGAGTGCGCGTAGTCGTGAACCGCTAGACCGAAGTGCCCGGGTGGCGACTCGCCGGGAGCCTTGGCGATGTATTCGCCGCGTCCGATCAGCTTGATCACGGCGAGGGACAGCTCCTCGAAGCGCTCGGGACGTTCTCGACGCGCGCTCGCCAGGAAGGCCGACAGCGCACGGGGGTCCGGAACATCGGGCAGCTCTCCGCCCCACTCGCTCGCGAGCTCCACGATGCGATACCAGCGCTCCGGCGTCTTCACGGCGCGCCGCAGCGACGGATGCCCCTTGGCGTCGAGGAAGCGGGCGACGGCGCCGTTCACCGCGATCATGAGGTCTTCGACCAGGGCGCCGGCCCGCGTCTGCACGTGGGCCTGGATGTCGACGATCTTGCCGTTTTCGTCGCGCACCGCCCGCGGCTCTGCGTTGTCGAGGCCCAGGCCACCGTTCTCCTTGCGGGCACGGCGCAGGCTCTGGGTAACCGCATCCTGCAGCTCGAGTTGCTCGACGAGCTCGCCTGCCACGCCGGGAGGCGCGGGACCTTTGCCTTCGAGCCACGCGCTCACGCCGTCGTACGTGAGCTTCGCGCGGCTCTTCACCACGGCCGGGTAGTGGTCGCTTCGCACGACCTTGCCGTCGGGGGACACGTCGAGCTCGGTGACGACGGCCAGGCGCACGACGCCTTCGAGCAGCGAGGTCACGTCCTCCGAGAGCCGACGTGGGAGCATCGGGTAGACGCCGGCTGCCGTGTAGACGGTCGTCGTGTTTTGGGCGGCAGCTCGATCCAGCGCGCTCCCTTTCGGCACGAAGTGGTCGACGTCCGCGATGGCCACGCGCACTCGGATCACTCCACCGGAGAGGCGCTCGGCGAGCTCGAGCTGGTCGAGGTCCTTCGAGTCGTCGTTGTCGATGGAGCTCCAGGGCAGATCGGTCAGGTCCCGCGCCACGGCTGCGAGCTCGGACGCGGACGGGACCTTCAAGCGCTCGGTCTCGTCGCGCGCATCATCGGGCGGACGAACCAGGAAGTCCTTTTCCGAAAGCGCCTGTTCGGCGAAGCCACGGAGCTCCACGGCGTCGTCGATGCCATTTTGGTCGCGGTCCACCATGGCGCGAGATGCTGCCATCGATGCCCGCGCAAAGCACCCGAGCGGTTTGGCACAGATGACCCAATCCCAGGGGCACACCGGTTGCATTGGGCTGGGTATGCGAAAATCGGGCTGGTTTCCTCGAGTCTCGTCGTGCGCTGCGGCAGTCGTAGTCCGAGACTGAAGTATCGTGCACCAAGCTGGCGTGCGCTTGCGCGGAGTGGTGGCGCGACTACCAGAGCAGCGATCGTAGGACCGCGCGTGCGCGCTTTCGCCGGTCCCCTCGGCCGACGTGTTGCCGCAGCAACCCGGTCAAAACGCCACCGCACCCCCGAGCCCAGCGCTCGGCGTCCACTGGTGCATCACGCCGCCTTCCGTATCGTCGCTCGAGAAGACCGGAAGGCGCACGAAAGCGAAGCCCGAAGCGCGCACCGAGGTGGTCCGGAAGAGCTCGACCCCGGCACGCAGGCTCGGCGAAAAACCCGACGCCGTGGCGGAGGCGTGCGCTTCGGGTGACGTCGAGGGTGAAGGCCCCTCGAAGCGTTGCCACTCGTAGCCCAGCGTGAGCGCCGCGAACGCCGACGTGTCCGCACTTGCGGACGCCCAGACCGCGGCCTCGATCTCGGCCACCACTTGGCTCGTGAGCGTGAGCTCGGTGTGATCTCCGAACAGGTGAGCTCCGGTGAAGCGCACTCCGACGTGGAACGAACCGACCTCGCGCCGCAGGTGGAACGCGAGAGCGGGCAGCGCTTGAACGCCGCTGCCAACACGAGCTCCCACTTCGAAGGCCTCGAACCCGAGATAGGTGTGCCCTCGCACACGAAGCGCCGAGAGACCGCTGCCAAACCAGTCGCGATCCGCCGCGGGGCCGCGCAAGCGTCGCGGATCGTTGTGCAGGAGCACGCTGAGCAGCTCTTCGACTGCGAGCGCGAGCCCGTCCGAACCGACCTCCACCCGATGCGGAACCTCGCCGTCGAGCCAACCGGTGAGGTAGCGCCGTCCGCCGTTGGACGCCGAGAGCACCAAGAGCTCGACTCGCAGCCGGGCTTCGCAGTTCTCTTCGGCCGGTGCATGGGTAGGGTGGCGTTCGAGCTCGCTCGCCACGAGCTTCCGGAGTTGGGCTCGGTCGGCGTCGGCTTCGACCGCGACGCAAGTCTGGATCTTCGCGTCAGCCCGCCGTGCGCCGCTCACTGCCGCAGCGCAGGCCAAGAGGGCCGTGACGCGTTTCCGGGCACGTTCAGAACAGGACGCCAATCTGCGCGAGCCCTCCGGGCAGGTAGGCATCTACCGCCCCGTAGGAGCTTTCGGTCCGAATCGCGTAGGTCGGAAGCGAGACCTGGGCCTCGGCGAAGAAGTGCAGCGAGGATGCGCGCAAAAACTCGTAGCCGACGAGCAGATCGACATCCAGACCGGCGCCGAGCAAGTAGTCGCGATCACGCTCGCTCCGCGCGTCTTTGGGTCGAATCACCGAGAACAACATCAGGTCGAAGCTCGCGCCGCCCCCGAAGTAGAACGAGTTCATCCCGGGCGGGTCGACATAGCGCAAGAAGTGGAGTCCCAGGCTGCCCGACCCGGTGAAGTCGACGTGTCCGCCCTCGGGATTGTTGCGCGCAGCGCGCTCGCGACTGCCGATGCTCATGCGTCCGAGCACGTCGAGCCCCCACTCCTTGAACTTGCCGCGATAGCCGAGCTGGAAGCTCACTGGCGTGAGAAGCCGCCAGCGCTCTTCGGCCGGGCTCGACTCGTCTTCGGCCGTGCCGAGCTTGCCCACGCGGAACTCCGTGCCGATGGAGAGCAGCATGTGGCCACGCGTGTGAATCGTGCGGTAGGCGTGCTCGCTGTCGGCACGAAGCACGTTCTCGCGGGTGATGGTGCGCTGGATGGGCGTGTCCCGCAGGAGCGCGTACGCCAGGCGCTGCGCGAGTTGGGGGAACTCGTCGAGCTCCACGGCGTCGACCTTCTCTTCGCGAGCGGTACCGCTGTAGCGAGCGAACACCGTCCAGCCGGACTGGAGTGGATAGAGCTCGACCGTGACTTTCTCGGAGCAGCTCTTGGGTTGAGAGTGGAACCCGGGCTCGTGCGTCACCTCGTATTCCAGTAGCCGCCGGAGGTATTGCGCGGGATCGAACCCGGAAGCGGCTCGACCCGGTTCGGCTGCGAAGGCCCAGGCCTCGGGCAGCGCAGGCTGCGAGCCTTTCGGGCTCGGCGCGCGCGTCTGAGCCTTGGGCTCGGTCCAGTTTTTTTGCCGCACCTCGACGCACACCGATACGTCCGTCTGAGCGAAGCAAGGAGAGGTGAAAGCGAGACACACCACACCGGCCACGCCAGCGAGGCCGGCGCGCCCGAAGCAAGCCAAAGACATGAGTAGCCTGCGTGCCACGCAAGGCGAGTGCCACGACGCGCGCACAATGATTCCGCGCGCTCGGTCGGCGAAGTGTGAACTCCGAGTGACTCGGCTGCGTGAACACGTGGGCACGCTGCGAACACGCGTATGCACACGTGCGTTCGGCGTGTATGCAGATTTGTCGACGCTGCCGTGGTAGCGTCCGCGCGTGTTCGTCAAGAGTCTCCTCGATCGCATCGTCGACAACGCCCTCGCCGAAGATCTGGAAGGCGGGGACCTGACCACCGAAGCCACGGTGCCGCCCGAAGCGCGCGCCGTCGCGCGTGCGGTCGCTCGCAAGGACTTGGTCGTGTGCGGCGCGGACGTGTTCGCGCGGGTCTTCTCGCGCGTGGATCCGGGCGTGCGGGTGGAGCGCGCCTTGGACGAAGGCGCCGACGCCAAGCGCGGTGACGTGATCTGGATCGCCGAGGGCTCCGCTCGCTCGCTCTTGATGGCCGAGCGCACCGCGCTGAACTTCGTGCAGCGCATGAGTGGGATCGCCACCCTCGCGCGAAGCTACGTGCGCGCGCTGCCCGAAGGGGCCAAGACCCGCGTCACCGACACCCGCAAGACCACCCCCGGGCTCCGGGTCCTCGAGCGCTACGCCGTGCGCGTCGGCGGCGCCCACAACCACCGGGACACGCTCGGATCGGCCGTGATGATCAAAGACAACCACATCCAGGCGGCCGGAGGCATCGCGCTGGCCGTGGAGCGGGCGCGAGCCCGAGCGCCCCACACCTCGAAGATCGAGGTCGAGGTGGCGTCCCTCGCGGAGCTCGATCAGGCCCTGGCCGCCGGCGCGGACATCGTGATGCTCGACAACTTCGCGCCAGCCGACGTGGCAGTGGGCGTGGCCAAGGCTCGCGGCAAGGCGCTGGTCGAGGTCTCCGGGGGCATCACCCTCGAGCGCATCGCGGAGCTCGCGCGGGCGGGCGTCGACGTCATCAGCTCCGGTGCGTTGACCCATTCGGCCCCGAGCGCCGACATCGCCTTGGACCTGGAGCGGTTGGGCTGACTCGCAACAAACTCGGATCCCGAAGCGACGGCCCGCTACGATCTCGATCGTCCCGGAGAGACCATGATCGAAGAACGACGAGTGCGCCGCTCGGAGCGGCGCGGTGAGGCGTTGTGTTTCCAGCTCGAGGCGTCGGCGAAGCGGGCGGGTGCCGATTTCATGCTGCTGGCGTCGAGCGATGGGCTGCTCGTGGCCTGCTCGGACGAGCACCGCGAGGCGAGTGAGGAGGTCGCGGCTCGCTTGGCCGCGCTGGACCTCGATCCGAGCTCGAGCGGCGAGCTCTGGAGCTTCGGTCGCGAGGTGGTCGCCTGCGCCTTCGAGCACGACGGCGAGAGCTTCATCCTGGGCGCATCTGGCTCCCGGCCCTCTTCGCAGAGTGAGCTCTCCGAGACCCTGCGCGGGGTCGTGCGCATCTTGAGTTGAGCATGAAGCTCGCGTGGGCCTCGATCGCCTGGACACTCGGCGCGTTCGGCTGCCATTCGGCCTACGACGACCTGCCGGAACCCACCCGGAGCCAGCTGCTCGGGTGCTGGACCACGACCAGCGGGAAGTGGACCTTCGTCGCCGTCGGACAGCGCGGTGCGGGCCTCGAACTGCCTGCGCCGCGGGCCCCGCAGCCCGTGGCTTGGCTCGGCGGAAGCTCGGAGATCCGCGTCGATCTCCCGACCTCGGGTGGCATGACGGGCTTCGGGCGCAGCCGCGCGCGCTGCAAGGTGACGGCTGACTCCCTGGACTGCGGCTTCGAGAACCAACCCGGGCCCGGCGCCGAGTGGGAGCCGGGCAAGGAGCGCAAGGTGTACGCCCGCTGCGGGAAGTGAAGCGGGGCCATGGCATTCGACGTCGAGCTCTTCCAGTCGGAACGATGCGCGCGCGGCGTGACTCTCGGCGTCGAGCTCACGGCCAGCTTGGAGACCGGCTCGACCAACGACGACGCCATGGAGGCGGCACGCGCCGGAGCGCCTCACGGCAGCTGTTTCGTCACCGACTCGCAGCGGAGGGGCCGCGGGCGACGCGGCGCGCGCTGGCTGTCGCCCCCCGGTGAGAACCTGCTCTGTTCGGTCCTCTTGCGCCCGCGCCTGGCCCTCGAGCACGCAGGTACGCTCACGTTGGCGGTGGGCTTGGCCGTTCGCGAAGTGATCGCCCGACGCGTCTCCGCCGACGTGCGGGTGAAGTGGCCCAACGACGTCGTTTGCAACGGCAGGAAGCTCTGCGGCATCCTGCTCGAGAGCCAACTCGACGGCGGGCGCATCAGCGCCATCGTGGTGGGCATCGGGCTGAACGTCGCGACGCGCGAGCTGCCCGACGAGATCGCAGGGCGCGCCACCACCCTCGCCTTGCTCGGCGCTCGGGACCTCGGGCGCGAAGCGTTGCTCGTGGAGCTGCTCGAGGCGCTCGAAGCTCGCGTCCGGGTCCACGAGGAGCGCGGTCTCGAAGCGGCCGTCGACGAGCTCCGCGCCCACGACGCGCTCGCCGGACGCCGCATCCGCGTCGATGGGGTCGACGGCGTCGGCGCTGGGATCGCCAGCGACGGCGCGCTGCTCCTCCGCCTCGACGACGGCTCGATTCGACCGATTCGCGCCGGCACGGTCGAGCTCGACGCCTAGGGCCAGGGAGGCGCGAAGATGTGCCAATGTGCCACTCGAACTGGCACGCAGGTGGCGGTCTACAGCTGTTTTCTCGCGTGAACCGTCGGGCACGTGGGTTGCTCTGCTGGCGCAGCATGAGCCGACTCACGCCCCTCGCATTCCTCCTCCTCTTCACGGCCGCCTGCGGCGGACAGACCAACGACGACCAGAAGAACACCGGCGGCCAAAGCGGGAGCGGCGGCTCCGGCGCGGTGGGCGGCGGCGGAGCGGGCGGCAGCGGCGCCGTGGGGGCGGGAGCGGGGCAGCGGTGCAGTCGCGGGCAGCGGCGGCATGCCCAACGAGTGCACGGTCCCGGCGAGCGGACCCGGACCCTACGCCACCAAGATCCGGTTCGTGAACAAGAGCTCGACGCCCATCTGGCTCCGGGAAGACTGCATGGTCCGCTACGAGCTCTACTCTTGCGCCGATGGCTATCAGGTCGAGCTACCCCATGCGGCGGACTGCATGATGAGTTGCTCGGACGACTTCGGCGGCTGCATCGCGTGCGGCGCGTGCATGGTGCAGGCGCACGAGGTCACTCCCACCACGCCGGTCGAAACGGAGTGGAGCGGGAACACCTACAAGTTCTCGACGAACGGCACTGGCTGCCAGTGCTACGACCAATTCGCGGCGCCAGCCGGCAAGTACGCGATCCGCCTGCCGGTGTGGTTCAGCGAAGAGCAAGCGACGAGCTTCGGCCCGAGCGCAGAGGCCATGGGCTACTTCGAGCTCCCGGCACCGAACGGCGTGGTCGAAGTGAACGTCGAACCGCCCACGATGTGAGAGCGTCGCTGGGAGCTGCCAGCGAGAGACATCCGAGAAGCCAAAGACCTCGGAGCGTGGTCGGAAGCTGCCAGCGAACGACCTCGGCCGACGTCGGCCAGCCGACGGTCAGGTGATGGAGATAGCCATCGGGCGCGATGGTGATCCGCCCGAGCACCGGCGCGGTCTGGAAGGGTTTCAGGTCGGAGCTCGGAAACCGATCACGCCAGCGACTTCCCCCAGGGCCGAAGTCGCGCTATGGTTTTCATCGACGCAGCGCTCCTGCGTCGAACATGGGCAATCTCAGCTGAAATCGCGTTTCGCTCGGGTACGTCCGAGTCGCGAACGCAAACTCACGCCGACCTCTCGCGAGGTCTTCACGGCGCCGTGAGGACGATTCTGAAGTCCTGGTTCGACTGCGGCGCCGGCTAGGTCGCGTGAGTTCGATGGTCGCTCCGCGGCCTCGAACCGCGTTCACCGGCTGACCCCGCAAGCACGGGCGCGCGCTCGCAACACAGCGCTCTGCTCGCACGTGCTCGCAACGTCGCGCCGCGCACGCGTGGCGCTCGACCTCCGCCATCTCAGCACCGGAGCTGGGCACTCGTGTGCCCGCGCTCCGAGGAGCACACTCATGCCGCCTCTACGAAACCCCCGGTTGATCCCTGCCGAAACCGAAGTTCATCCCGAACCCAAGGTGCCAGCACCGAAACGCGCGGCACCGCGCAAGACGCCCAAGGACCGGCCGCCGGCACCTCGGGTCGCACCACAGCCGCACCGCCGCTTCCAGCGTGCGCGTTGACGGCTTCGGCCTCGCCGGGGACGCATCTCGTCCCCGGCGGGCGCCGAGCTCACGCCGCCTCGAGCTCGATCGTCTCTTCGGTCTCGCGGAGCTCGGCCGCGAGCAGGCGCCGTCCTCGGAACAGGCGGCTCATGACCGTGCCCACTGGCACGCCCAGGACCTGCGCTGCGTCCTTGTACGAACGCTCGTCGAGATCCACGAGACGAACCACGTCTGCGAACGGCTTCGGAAGCGAAGCGACGGCTCGTTCCACGCGCGGGGAAAGATGCTGCATCGCCGGACCGGACTCGGGGTGGGTCCAGGCGCAGGGATCGCTGGTGAGCGCCTCGACGGCCTTGCGTTCTCGACGGAGCTTGCGGCAGCGCGTGACGAACACGCTGAACAGCACTTGCTGGAGCCAGGCGCGGAGATTCGTTCCGCGCTCGAAGCTCGATTCGAACTTGAGCGCCCGCTCGACGGTGTCTTGCACCAAGTCTCCAGCGTCGTTGGCATTCAGACAGAGCTTCAGCGCGCGGGCACGCAGCACCGGGACGAGCTCGACGATCTCTTCGCGGAGTGGACGGGGTTCGAGGGAAAGGGTCGGGCTCATGGTCGCGGTCAACATGGTCGGGTTCGGCCTCCGCGCGACCCTTTCGCAAGCCACGTGCCAGCTTCGAAACCCAGGAAACCCCGAGAAACCCGCGACACATGCGCGTCCTCGCGGACGCAGGGGGCGTGTCATTCTGGCATCTCACCCGCCCCGCCTGCCAAGCGGGCAGGCCTCAGCCGAGCGCCGCCAGGGCGTGCGGGATCTGGTCGGCGACCTCGTGCGCCAAGAGACCACGGTCGCTCCCGCTGGCGCGGGACCAGCGTTCGGCAGCGAGCCCATGGACGTGGGCTCCGGCGCTCGCCGCGCGGCGAGCGGGCAGCGAGACGGCCAGAGCCGCGATCACGCCCGAGAGCACGTCGCCGGCACCGGCCGTGGCCAGCGCTGGCGTACCGGTGGTGTTGACCCAGACGGGTTCGCCCGGGGCCGCCACCAACGTGTAGACGCCCTTCAACAACACGACTGCACCACTCTCGCTCGCGGCACGCACGACAGCCGAGAAACGATCTTGCTCGACCTCGGCAGCGCTGGTGCCGAGCAAACGCCCGAGCTCAGCGGGGTGTGGCGTCAGAATCAACGCACCCTTGGCGGACTTCAGCTCTCCGAGTCTTCCCACGTGGAGCGTGAGCGCGTCGGCGTCGAGGACGATGGGGCCGTCGAAGGTCTGGACGACGTGATCGATGGCACGCTTCGCGCGGTCGTCGGTCCCGAAACCGGGACCGAGCACCAGCACGTCGGCTCGCTCGAGCTGCGCGTCGAGCGAAGCCTCGATGGCGTCTGGGTCGATGCGCGCTGTCATCTCTTCGAGCACGCGTCGATCGATGGCAGCCGCAGCATCGGCGAACGTGCACAGCGTCGCGAGACCCGCGCCCGCCCGCAGCGCGCCACGCGCAACCAGGAGAGCAGCGCCCGTCTTGCCGGGGGAGCCGGCCAGCGCGAACACGTGACCCGCGTTGCCCTTGTGGGCGGCGCGACTGCGCGGGGTCAGCCAACCCGCCACGTCGGCACCGTCGACGCAGTAGGCGCTCGCACCCACCTCGCGCTCGAGCTCACCGGGCACCCCGATGTCGACCACGCGAAGCTCGCCCGCCAAGGCGGAGCCCACCGGCGTCAGGAGGCCGAGCTTCGGGTGCGCGAACGTGACCGTCTTCTTCGCGCGCACGCATACGCCGAGCGCGGCGCCCGTGTTGGCGTCGAGCCCCGAAGGGACGTCGAGGGACACGATCTCGGCGCGGGCGGCGTTGACCGCCGAGATCACGTCGGCGAGCAAGCCTTCGACGGGTCGATCGAGCCCGGTGCCGAGCAAGGCGTCGACAATCACGTCTTCGCTCGCGAGCTGGGCGAGTGCGGCGGCGAGCGCGTCCACCCCGGCCGCGTCTTCGACCCGAGACACCCGGCCGCCGAGACCGCTCCAAGCGTCGTGGTTGGCCTTGGCGTCCCCTCGCAAACGCTCCGGATCGCCCGCGAGCCAGACCTCGACGGCTGCACCCGCGACGAGGGCGTGACGCGCCACCACGAAGCCGTCACCGCCGTTGTTGCCGAGCCCGGCCACGACCAAGACCCGAGAAGGCGTCTTGCCCGACGCATGCTCGAGCACGACGGCGGCGGCGTTGCGACCGGCGTTCTCCATCAAGACGACGCTCGGTACGCGACAGCTCTCGATGGCGTGACGATCGAATTCGCGGATCTGTTCGCGAGAGAGCACGGGGATCACGCGGGACCTCCTTCGAGCACCACGACGGCGGCGGCGACGCCTGCATCGTGGGTGATGCTGACCCACATGCGTTGGACACCGAGGCGCGCGAGGTGGGGCTCGGCCCGGCCCTGGGCCAAGATCTCCGGTTTGCCGCCCAGGCCTCGGCGAATTTCGACGTCGTGCCACCAGACGTCTTGTGGTGCACCGAGCGCTTTGCTGAACGCCTCTTTGGCGGCGAAGCGCCCGGCGAGCGCCGACGCGCGATCCGCCGAGCGCGCCGCCAGCTCGATGCGCTCGTGGCTCGTGAGCAGGCGTTCCCAGAATCGTTCGCCGAAGCGGCCGAGCGCTCCGCGGATCCGTTCCACGCTGCAGACGTCGATTCCGACGCCGACGATCATGGGCGCCGCCTCGCGGCACCGGCCTCGATGGCAGCGCGGAAGCCTTGCACGGCGCCGGGCAGGCCCGAGAACACCGCGTCGGCGATGACGGCGTGGCCGATGTTGAGCTCCTCCACGGGCCCGATGGCAGCGATGTCCCCCACGTTGTGGCGCGTGAGCCCATGCCCCGCCGCGACCTCGAGACCGAGCTCGGCGGCGCGCGCCGCTCCGCGCGCGAGGCGCTCGAGCTCCGCTGCGCGTGCCGCGCCCGAGAGGTGGCAGTATTCGCCCGTGTGAAGCTCGACTTGGCTCGCACCCACGGCCTTCGCGGCCGCGATCTGTTCGAGATCCGGGGCGATGAACAAGCTGAGCTTGATGCCCTTGTCTTTGCACAGGGCCGCGACGGCGGTGATCTCGTGGCGAGCCGCGGCCACGTCGAGGCCACCCTCGGTGGTGCGCTCCTCGCGGCGTTCGGGCACCAGGGTGATCACGTCGGGAACGATCCGTTCGGCGATGCTGCGCATCTCGGCGGTCGCCGCCATCTCGAGGTTCATCAGCGTCGTGAGCGCGCGCCGCATCCGCTCCACGTCGTCGTCGCGGATGTGCCGTCGATCTTCCCGCAGGTGGAGCGTGATGCCGTCGGCGCCTGCTTGTTCGCAGATCTGGGCCGCGAACACCGGGTCGGGGTAGCGGGTGCCACGCGCGTTGCGCAAGGTGGCGACGTGGTCGATGTTCACGTGGAAGCGGATCACGGCGTGAGCATACGCGCTCGGCCCCACGACACCAAGCGCCGTCGGGTCACGCCCGTTCACGCCTGGCGTCGCTCGTGCCAGCGACTCTGCCAGAGGCCCTCGACGATGTCTCGAGTGCGCCCCGGCCAGAGTGGATGCGCTTCCTTCGCCAGCTCGTCCGCGATGAGGTTCGCGGCCGTCGCCGTGGTGATGCCTTCGTCGCGCGACCGCTCGAGCACCCGACGGGTCATCACGCGAATCGAGCTCGGCCAATCGCGGCTGAAGTGGCGCGAGATGGCCGGGTCGTTCGGCACGCTTCCGTATTGCTCGTTGGCACAGCTCACGATGCCCATGCGGTTGGCGAGGAAGTCGGGCACGTAGGTGATGCCGCGCTGGTGGAGCGCGCGGTCGTCCCGTCGATCGTCGAGGAGCTGGTTGTTGGCGGCCCCGCACACGATCTTGGCCCGAAGGCGCGGAATCGTCGCTTCGTTCAGGCTGCCGCCGAGGGCGTTCGGGATGAAAATGTCGCAATCGGTGTCGAAGATCGAGGTGTCTTCGGGCGTCGACGCCACGATTCGAAGTCTCGGGTCGTCGAGCTCCTCGGCGAGCTCGCGGATGCGCTGGGAGCGGATTTCGCTCGCGACGATGGCGCGAACGCCGCGCGCGAGGAGCTCGCGCAGCATGAAGCCGGCGACGTTGCCCGCGCCTTCCATCGCGATGGTCTTGCCCTCCAAGGTGCCGAGCCCGCGGAACTCGAGAGCCGCTTCGATGGCGCACACGACACCGCGAGCGGTGGGTTCCGACGGGTTCCCTGAGCCGCCGAACGCGGGAGGAATGCAGGTCGTGTGACGCGTACGAGTGAAGACCGAGGCCATGTCGGGTGGAGTCGTGCCCGCGTCTTCGGCCGTGACGTACGCTCCGGCGAGGGAGCTCACGAAGTCGCCGTACTCGGCGTAGAGCGTGCGGCGGTAGCCCGGATCGAGGTGACGCTCTCCGGCACTCTGGGCAATCACACCCTTGCCACCGCCCCACCACAGGCCGGCGAGCGCGTTCTTGCGCGTCATGCCTTTGGAGAGGCGCAAGCCGTCGCGTACCAGTCCCTCGAGCGTGGAGTAGGGCCAGTGGCGCACTCCGCCCGCGCCCTGTCCACGGTGCGTCCAGTGCAAGGTCGCGCTGTGGAGCGCACCCGTCTCGCGCCCGACTTCGAAGAACACGCCCTGGTGAGCGTGGAAGTCGCGCTCATCGTGGCTCAAGAACTCGGCGAGCTCGGCGAGCTCGGGGTGCGAGACGCGGAGCTCTCCGGTTGCGGTCCGGCGGACGACGGCGGCGCGCCCTCCGCGTTCGAGCAGGCTGTCGGCGAAAGCGGCGGGACTCTGCCCGAGCAGGTTCGGCATGGCGGCCGGACTCTACCGCCACTCTCCGCGCCGTTCACTGTCCGCAGAGCCTCTTCATCTCCGCGATGCCGCAGGAGCTGGCGGTGCCGCTCGAGTCGATCTTGGGCCCGGCCGTACAGGTGCACGACCCGCCGGCTTCGCTCTCGCAAGCGAAGGCGAGCCCGAGGCTCTGGCAGCTCATGGCGCAGTATCCCCCCGGTCCGATGTTCTGAGAGCAGAGAGGGAGACATTGATCGAGCGGCGTCAGATCGCACGGCGGAGCCGGCTTCCGCACCGTGGCGGGGCCGTTCTGCTCGCAGGTCCAGCCGTTCTGGGCCGCGCAAGTCGCGATGGCATCGACGTCCACCGAACAGCCGAGCGCTTGCGTGTCGGCACGCCACTCCGAGAACGTCTTCGCACACGTGGCGCTCGAGCCACAGCCAGCAGCGACATACTTTTCACAGGCGAGTTGTTCGTCTTGGCTGCCGGCTGGCGCTGCGCCGCCGGAGCCTTCGGAGCCGCAGGCGACGAGCGAGAGACCGAACGCGAGGAGACTTGCCTTCGTCATGTCCGCTCGTACGCGGCTTCGTTTCGAATCTCCCTCGCACGCCTCTGCGGCGGCAGAGCGCACGCTCGCCGGTTCAGCGCGTGCGTGCCGATGGGACTCCAATGGGATTGGGGATGCGAGGCTTCGGTGAAGCTTTGCGCCAACCCGGAAACCAAAGGCGAAGCTCGTAACCCAGGCGCGTGACGGGGAGCTCGGCGTTCACCGGAGCGACCCAGAACCCAGCGGCGACGATGGCACCGACGACGAGCCACGCGCGGCGTCGGAGGCGTTCGAGTTCACCGGCGAGCTTGCCGGCCACGAGCACCACGCCGAAGCCATACGCGGGGAGGTAGTGGTAGATGTACGAATCACGGCGCGACACGATCCAGGGCACGATGGGCAAGGCCCACAGGCAGAACACCCAGAGCTCCCCCGGGTCGAACGCGCCCAACGTCGCAAGCGGCGCGGGCCGCGCTCCGACGAAGCTCCGCCCCCGGAGAAAAACCCAGGAAATCAGGCTGAAAACCAGGCTGAGCACGCTGAGCGAGACGGCCCACCAGAGCAGAGGATTGCCCATGGAGCTCATGCTTCGCACGATGCCGTCGACTTCGCTGAAGCGAATCGCGACCGGCTTCTGGGGCAAGAGCCAGGTGTACCAGTCGGAGACGAGCACGTGCGTCCGGTCGGTGAGCTTGGCGTGATGGTCCCAGAGCTCGCGCGTCGCAGCCCACACGTCCGACGGGCCGTGCGGTAGCTGCTGGAGCTCGAGCCCGTACGAGTACACCGCGAAGTAGGCGATGGGAGCTGCCGCGATGCCGAGCAGCGAATGCCTCGGGAGTCGCGGGCAGACCGCTGTCCATACGAGCGGCAACAGCATCACGACGACGTTGAACTTAACCGCGCAGCCCAGCCCCAAGAGCAGTGCTCCGAACCAGATCTGCCAGGCATGCCGGGGCCGAGTGATCACGGCGGCGACGGCCAAGACGAAGGTCGCGACCCAACCGTCGAGTAGCGCAGTGCGCGAGTAGGCGATGAAGAAGCCGTCGAGCGCGACGAAGCTCGCTGCAAGCTCAGCGGCGCGAAAGCTGCGGAAGGCACGCAGGGCGAGCGCAGCGGCGAGCCCGATGTTCAGGACGCCGCTCACGAGCGCGGAGAAACGCCAGCCGAACGCCCCGTCGCCGAAGCCGCGAATTCCGGCGAGGATCAGCAGCTTTCCGAGCGGCGGGTGATCGTTCCAGTCTCGCTGGCCTCGCAAGAGATTCTCGGCCGTGCGCACGAAGTGGTGCTCGTCCCAACTGAGCTCTGCCGGCTCGCCGAGGTGCTGAGCTCGGAGCCAGATCCCGGTGAGAACGGCCACGGCGGTCAGCGCGAGCAGCGCTCGGTCTTGGTTTCGGCTCGGCACGCGGCTCACCCGTCTACCATCCCGCCGCTCCCCGGCGCCAACGCGGGGTTTTCGGCGCCAACTGGGGGTTTGCACCCGACCGCCAGAAACCTCGGGCAAAGCGCGTGGGCGCTCGTGGTGCGAGCTTTGCACACCCAGCCGTCCAGATGCGCACCTCGGCTTGGCTCCCGTTCGTGGCTCTGGCTCTCACCCCCCTCTCGGCCGGCGCGGCCTCCAAGCCGCCGACGCCCAACTTCGCCAAGGCCATCGACGGCTTCGCGAGCTACGACGCGCAGGACACTTGCGATCCGACTGCCAAGCCCGGCGCGGTGAGCATCCGAGATTTCTTGATCAAGACCTACCCTGCGAGCGGCGACTACGGCATCACGCGCGCCTGCAACATCGGGGGCACGAGCGAACACAAAGAGGGCCGCGCCTTCGACTGGAAGCTGAACTACAACAACGCCACTCAGCGTGACATCGCCGAGACCACCATCGACTGGTGGACGGACACGGATCAGCACGGCAACGCCTGCGCCATCGCCCGGCGTCAGGGCATCATGTACTTCATCTGGAACAGCAAGATCTGGGGTGCGTATCGCTCGCCAAACTCCTCGTGCAAGACCGCAGGTTGGAAGGCCTACACGGGCACGAACCCGCACACCGACCACGTACACATCAGCTGGTCGTGGGCGGGAGCCAAGAAGCAAACCACGTGGTGGACCGCCGCCCCTCCGCCGGAACCGCCGCCGCCGACCAACTTGAAGCCCAAGGGCTACATCGACGGGGCGGACTGCGATCGCGTGTGGGGCTGGGCGCAAGATCCCGACGCGCCGAAGAAGAGCATCGACGCCCACGTCTACTTCGGCGGACCCGCGGGCGATGCCAAGGCCAAGGGCGTTCCCCTGACTGCCGATGTCGACCGCAAGGACCTCTGCACTCCGCTCGGCTCGTGCACGCACGGTTTCGAGGTGGCTTCGCCGCTGAGCCTCCACGACGGCAAAGATCATCCGGTGCACGCCTACGGCATCGACAGCGCGGGCGGAGCCAACGCCGAGCTCAGCCAGAGCCCGAAGTCCTTGAACTGCGCCCCGGTGATCCCCAGCGGTGTGAAGCGCAAGGTGGCCGACGCGACCAGCTTCGCCGACTGGGGCTTCTCCGAGTTCTGGGACGTGATGCCCGTGACCGACAGCGCGCTCGGCAAGGTGAAAGACGAGGCCGCGCTGCCGGATGCGCCGCTCTTGGTGCAGGCGGACGACGGAAGCCCGGAGGTCTGGCTCATCGACGGCGAGCTCCGGCGCCACGTTCCGAACATGGACGTGTTCAAGACCTGGGGCTTCGACGCGGCAGCCATCGTCAAGTGGAAGGCGGCGGACGTGAAGGCGCTCGCGGTCGGACCCAAGTGGCGAGAGAAGCCGGTGCTGATCCGCGGCAGCGGCGCCGAGATCTACCTGATGGATGACGCCTTGCCCGAGCCTCCGAGCCCGAGCGGAAGCGGCGGCACGAGCGCGAGCTCGGGCGGAAGCGGCGGAGTCGAGCTCGGCGGGAGCGGCGGAGCGGGCACAGGTGGCTCCAACGCCAACGCGCCTGGACAGAAAACCAAGTTGATCCAGGACGACGACGCGTCGGGCTGCGCGTGCCGGGCCCCGGCGCGCGCTCCGAACCCGGCGCCCGCCACCGGCCTGCTCGCGCTCGGGGCGCTGGCCATGACGTCGCTCCGGCGGCGAGGAGCGCGGCGATGAAGAAGCGCAGCATCGCCGTCGTCGGTGGTGCGCTTGCGATCGCGCTCGGCGTGCTCTTCGCCTGGCGTTCCGCGACTCCCTCCGGACCGCGCCTCGGAGCAGCCGCTCGCTCACTGCCGGAAACCAGCGCGAGCGCCGTCGAAAGGCCGAAGCCTCGACGCGCGCCGCGCACGCTCCCGCGTCCGCCGGCACCCGCCGTACGAGAAGCCGCGGCCAGCGCCCGCGACGTCGAGCCGACCACCGCGCCCGCGCCGGCCCCGCAGACGAGCCCCAGCGCAGCGCGCGTGCAGATGCTCACGACGAGCGTGATGCAGAAGGCCGTGCGCGAGAACTGGGTCGTGGTGGACGAGCACGACAACGCTTGCCCACCGGATCGAATCCGCATCGTCTACGACGTTCCGAGTGACCTCGGGGGCTACACCAAGGGCGCCTACTTCGAGCCGCTCGGGCCCGCGCCCGGGGATTCGGCCGACGAGGTCAACGGTCTGCTCTTGTGTGAAGGCTCGACCTTCTTCTATCGCGGCTTCGAGGCGTACTACCGCGCGGACCGTGGCTACTGGGACGTCTACCCGTTCCCGGTCGTCGAGTGATCGGTGTGAGGTTCTGAAACACATTCGCGGCTTGCGTTGACGCGTCGAGGCGCGGGCGGTACGACCGCGCGCCTTGGCACGCGACGAGACGGGCAAGCGAAGTCGGGGACGCGCCGGTGTCCTCGTACCTTGGGCGTGCGCGGGCTTGTGGCTGGCATCGGCGCCGCTCTTGGTCCACGCGGGCACGTCGAACGAGATGAAACGCGGCGCGGTGGTCAGCGTCGACATCACGCTGGTGGCGAGTGACGCGAGCGAGCTCGCCTGTGCCGGCAACACGCGTCCCTTCGGATACGACTGCGCGTTCAGAGCCGACGGTCGACCCGCGGCAGAGAGCGGCCGAGGGATCCTCGTTCCCTGCTTGACCAACGAGAGAGTCGGGCTCTTCGTGCCGAATCTGTTCGCGCAGCCCGAGATTCGGCAGCGAGTCTCGGCGGAGCGTGCGCGCGGGCTGGCGTTCGAGGCGCAGGAGCGCTTCACCGCGCGCTGCCGCGTGCGCGTGCTGGGACATGCCCCGGAGCTCCGGACTCGGTTTGCCAGCAGCGCGCCGTTCGGGCCGGCCCCCGGTGACCTCGTGGTCGAGCCTGTCGTGTGCACGGTCGAAAGGTGACGATGGCGCGGCGAGCACTCCAGAAGCTCAGCGCCTGGCTGGCTCATCCCGACCTGCCCTGGGCGACCGTATGCCTGGTGGCGCTCGCTTTCGGCGCCTGGCTCCGCGCGCGTGACCTGGGTTCCCCCCGGGTGATGAGCTTCGACGAACATCACTTCGTCGTGAATGCGCGGCGCTACCTCGAGCACGCCTCCGATCTGAACGACCACCCGCCGCTCGGCAAGCTGGTCTTCGGTGTAGCGATGCGCTGGCTCGGCGACGAACCCAAAGGTTGGCGCTTCGCGCCCTTGTGTTTCGGCTACGCCAACGTGATCCTGGTCGGGCTCCTTTCCCACTGGGCGACGGGACGGAAGAGCGCGTTCTACATCGGCGCGTTCCTGGCAGCGCTGGACGGCTTTCTGATCTCTTACTCGCGTTGTGCGCTGCTCGACGGGATGCTCACCGCTCTCTGCCTGGCTTCGGCTTGGGTGGCCCTCCGTGCACGGTCGCCCCTCGGAACGTTGCTCTCCGCACTGGTGGTGGGCTCGGCCTGCGCCATCAAGTTCAGCGCAGTGGTGCTGATTCCGCTCCTGTTCGTGGTGGCGCTCCTGCGCCGGCGCTGGTTCGGCGCGCTCGGCTTTCTCTTGATCGTGCCGGCCGTCTACACGGCTTGGTTCGCCCTCGGGCTCTCCATCGCACGCCAGCCCCACGACGTAATCGCGGTGTGGGCGGAGACCAAGCGCCTCTACCTTCATCACGCTGCCCTCACCGACTGGAAGCACCCGCTGCTTTCCCATTGGTACGAGTGGTTTCTGCCGAAGCGGCCGCTCCCCCTGCGCTTCGAGCCGCTCGGTGACGGTCGCTTCCGCGTGCTCACCTCGCTCGGCAATCCGTTGCTCTGGTGGATGGTCGACGCTGCGGTGGCGTTCACGCTCGTCCACGGGCTCGTCGCCAGCGCGCTCTGGCTCGTGCGCAAGAAGGCAGCGTTCGGTGCGACGCTGGCCGGCCTCCTGGAGCGGCCCGGCGTGCGCCGTTTCGTCCTCTTTTGCCTGTGGTGCGGGCCGGTCGCGCCCTGGCTCATCTCCCGGCGGGACTCGTACATCTACCACTACCTCCCGGCGTACGCCGCGGGCATCACCCTGGTGGCGGCGCTCATCGACACGCTGCGCGAGCGCGCACGACTCCCTGCATTCGTCCTGCTGCTCGTGCTCGGTCAGGTGAGCTTCTATTACGCGCCGGTCTGGGGGCAGCTCCCGATCTCGCGCGAGGGCTTCCACGATCGCTTGTTCATCGAGCGATGGCGCTGACCTTCGCTCCCGCGAAATAGTTTCGCGCCTGGACGCTTTGACCGAGCGGTCAACGAGAGCTACCTTGGCGGTTGCGTGAGTGTTTCGGCCCTGGTCAGGGGCGAGGCCGGCGACACGCGAGGCATCCCGGATACGCCAAATTTCGACGCGCTCAGAGTAGCGAGCGTGGCGCTATGCGTGCTGCACGTGTTCAGCGTGCTCCGCTTCGGCTGGGTGAGCGACGACGCCTTCATCGCGTTTCGAGCCGTCGGGAATCTCGTCTGGGGGCATGGCCTCGTGAACAACCCCCCGGAGCGCGTCCAGGCCTTCACGAGCCCGCTCTGGACGCTGCTGCTCAGTCTTGGCTACCTCGCGTTGCGTAACGTCTACTGGGTGGCCGTGCTGTCGTCGCTCGCCGCGTCGGGCGGGCTCGGCTGGCTCCTGCTCCGGGATCGGGAACGCGCGGCGCGTGCCTGCATCGCTCTCGCACTTCTGACAGCCTCACGCACTTTCGTGACGTTTTCGACCAGCGGTCTCGAGAACCCGCTTTCGCATTTCTTGCTCGCTGCGTTCGCTCTGAACGAGCTGTCGACCGCGAATGGAAAGGAGATGCGCGCCTTTCTGCTGGCCGGGTTCCTGGCGACGAATCGCCTGGATCATCTGCTCTTGGTCGCCCCGGCACTCATGCTGCACGTGTATCGTGGAGGGATCCGCACTCTCTTCTCGAGGCTGCTCCTCGGCTTCGTTCCGCTCGTTGCCTGGCTATCGTTCGCTCTCGTCTACTACGGCTTCCCCTGGCCGAATACGGCATACGCCAAGCTGAATCTGGCCGTCGAGCGACGCACGCTCCTCGCCCAGGGAGCTTCCTACGTCCTCGACGCCGTACTCCGCGATGGCGTCTTGGTTTTCGTGATCGTCCTGGCGCTGCTCTTCACGTTGCGCCGCCGCACGCGTGTGCCGGGCGCGGCGCCGTTGCAGAGCGGAGTCGTGCTCTACGTGCTCTACGTGCTCTGGACGGGCGGCGATTTCATGGGCGGGCGCTTCTTCACCGGCGCATTCGCGCTCTCCACACTGATCCTCTCGGAGACACTCGCCCGAATGCCGCGCACGGTCGTCCTGGCCTCGCTGGCAACCGCCGCGATCGCCGCGCGCTGGGCGTTCGATCCGCTGCCCGTGGACGTGAAGACCGACTGCGTCGTGCCGCCCTCGGGCATCGTCGACGAGCGCGCGTGCTACGTCGAGCACACGGGAGTCGCGCAGAACCTGCGAGCGAAGAAGTACGAGACCCACCCCTACTTCAAGCAAGGAAGGGAGTTCCGCCAAGGCAGCGAGCGGGTGGTCTACGACAACCTGGTCGGGATGGCGGGGTTCGCCGCGGGGCCCAACGTTCACATCGTCGACGGCTACTCCCTCAGCGACCCGTTGCTCGCGCGCATGCGCTACGACGCCAAGCCGGATTGGCGAGTCGGACACTTCAAGCGCACGCTCCCCAAGGGCTATCTCGAGAGCCTGCGCGAAGGTCGAAACCTGCTCGAAGACCCGTGCTTGCGCGCTCTCTACGACGATCTCGCCCTCGTCACCCGAGGCCCCGTCTGGAGCCGTGCCAGGCTCTCGGCCATGTGGCGGCTCAACGTGACGAGGCGAGCTTGCGCGGAGCCGAAATGAGTCGGGCTGCCCCATCGCTGTCGCCGCCCCGGCAAGTGTGATGTAGTCGAGAGCCTTTGAACGCTCCCGAACCGAGCTCGGCCCTGACCCGGCTCGCAGGCGTTCCGCCGCGGGTGCGGCATGCACTGTTCGGATTGATTGCCGTGCTGACGGCGGCGAACGTCATCGGCACGGCACTCTCCCCCTATCTGGTGCTCGAGCACCCGTTGCTCCTCATCGCGCTGTCGCCAGACGGTCGGCACGTGGTGTTGGTCGCGGGCGCGGTGCCCACGACGTGGTTGGTCGTGCTGGGCACCGCGCGACGCTTCTTGGCGCTCGTCGCGGGGTTTGGTCTCGGAGCGCTCTACGGTGACGCGGCCGTGACCTGGGCGGAGCAGAGGGTGCCGCGGTTGACGCGCGTGATCCGCTTCATCGAGCGATTGTTCGAGCGATTCGGCCTCTTTTTGTTCGCGCTCGCCCCGCTGCCCGGCATCGCCGTCTTGGCGGGGGCAGCACGCACGCGCTTCGTCCTGTTCGCTCTCGCCGGCGTTCTGGGACAAGCCGCCTGGATCCGCCTCACGGTGGAGTTCGGAGAAGCGGTCTCGGCGTGGACGCAACCGATCCTCGCGTTCGTCTCCCGGCACGTGGTGGCAACCACCGTCGTGGTGGCCGCGCTCGTGGCGCTTCAGCAGTGGGTCGCACATTCGAAACGAAGCGCTCGACCCAAGGACGACGCTTGAGCTCAGAAGTCACATTGCGCGATGCCGGAGAAGGTCTTGCAGTCGCCCGTGGCCGCGTTGACGACGATGGTCTTCAGAGATACGCAACCGGCGAACGTGGCCTGGAACAGATTACCTCCCGGACAGGAGCCCGAGTTGATGGCGATGGAGAGAAGGTTGGTGTTCGAGCACTCGAAGTAGAACTGGGCGCAGTTGTGGGTCAGCGGAACGCAGTATTTCGCCGTGCTTCCGTCCCACAGCACGCTGCCCACGGTGCAAGGGTGAGCGCCGCCGCTCCCGCCAGCACCGCCACTCGGCGCACCACCGCCACTCGGCGCACCACCGCCACCCGGCGCACCACCGCCACCCGGCCCGCCACCGCCACTCGGCGCACCACCGCCACTCGGCGCACCACCGCCACCCGGCGCACCACCGCCGCCCGGCGCACCACCGCCACCCGGCGCACCACCGCCACCCGGCGCACCACCGCCGCTCGGCGCACCACCGCCGCTCGGGGCACCGGCTCCGTCGATTGAGCCACCGCCTCCGTCGATTGAGCCACCGCCCCCGTCGATTGAGCCACCGCTCGCGCCGGCGCCGCCCGAGCCACCGCCGCCGGTCGCTCCGCTGCCCGCCCCAGCCGCCCCAGCGTTGCCCTCGGGGTTCTCGGTCGTGGTGCTGCACGCGACGGCGACGAGCACGAGGAGCGAGTGGACGCGCGTCACCGCCCCAAAATACGACCGCTCCGCGCTGCCCAGCAAGGAGCGCGGGGTTCGGAACGAGCCCAGGCTTGATCTTCGCGCTCTTCTCGCGAGAAATTGCCAGAGTGAAGCGACGCGCACTCGCAAAAGTCGTGCTGCTGCTTGCGGCGCTCGCCGTTCTCTCGGGGGCGTGTGCCGGCGAGCGGCGGGTCCACCCGCCGCCCGAAGGGGAGTGGCTCGAGTGGGAGCCGAAGGGGACGACGAAACGCAGCGAGGCCGCGCCCGCGCCCAAGCCCGAAGCGAAGCCCGCCGTCGAGTCCAAGAGCGCGAAGGAAGACGTCGAAGATCTGGATGCGCCGCCTGCGAAGTCGGCGTCGAGCAGCGAGCCGACCGTGAAGTGCAACGGACGTGACCTGACCCGAGAGTCGTGGTGCGCGGCGCTCTCCGAGCTCGGCACGAAGCAGTGCCCCGACAAGATGCCCCCGCGGTCGGACGCCAAAGAAGCAGGCAACTTCGAAGAGCCTCCCAAGGGCGCCAAGCGCGACCCGTCGCTCGAGGCCAGTTCGAAGCAGTGTTGCTTCGCCTGGTGCGCGAAGGTGCCTGCCGCGGCTCCGCCGGTGCCCTGCGACAGCCCGTCGCCGGCCTTCTGCTTCGAGGCTCCCCCGAGCACCAAGCAGTCGGCGCCGCCTCCGTACGCCGAGTGCCCCATGGGCCTGGCGAAGACGGGAGCCAAGGGCCGACGCAAGGCCACACCCAAGGCGGTCTTCAGCTCGAAGCTCACCAAAGCGGAGCGCTCCGGGGAGCCCCACACGTGCTGCTACGAAGCGTGCAAGTAGCTCCCGTATCTCGACGACCACGCGCGTGACCGCGGCGCACACGAGAAGCGCGCTACGCGCAGGCAACTACGCGTTGTCTGGTCTCGGCTTGGGAGAACCTTTCAGGCCCGCTTCTTGAACTCCCGCGCGCCGAACTGGAGTTCCCGAATGTTGAAACTACCTCTCTTCGTCTCCGCATTGACGTTTCTGATGGTGTCGTCGGACCCGGCTCGGGCACTACCGACTTCGGGCGAGAAGCCCAGCGAGTCCACGAGCGAACGCGGTCTCTCGGGCTTCGAGCTCTCGATCCGTCCCGGCTACGGCAGCGCGAGCGCCAGCTCGCCGGTGACGTACGAAGCCGCGCCGCTTGCCTACCATCCCGATCCAGGAGCGCTGTATTCGGGTAGTGCCGCGCCGTACGGCGCTGGCTTCGCAGGGCAGGCTGCGGCGGGCTACCGCTTCCTTCCGATCATGAGCGCCGGCGCCTACGCCGAAACGCGCAGCTCGTCGGTCGATGCGCTCGATGATGGCTCGAGCGACGTGTCGCGCTCCGCGTTCGGCTTGGGGATCTACGGACGCGGGTACGCACCGATGCTGCTTCGCGACTTCGACCCTTACCTCGAGCTCGGCGTCGGCTACGTGAAGGACACGCAGAGCTATCGGCGAAACGTCGCCACCACGGTCGGCGCTATCCCAGGCGACTGGAAGCTGACCCACCACGGCGTCGCGGTGCCGGTGACGTTGGGCGTGAGCTACCGAGTCTTGCCGATGCTCGCGCTGGGGCCGAGCGTGCGTTACGCGTACGTGTTCGGAGCGGGCGCGTGCCTGAAGGAGAGCGTCTCGACCCCGCTCGGGGGCGTTTCTAGCTCGAATTGCTCCGACGCCAGCAGCGCTCAGCGGGTGACCCGAGCCGACTCCTACGGCGTTTGGTCGGCCGGGCTCGATCTCAGGCTCACGCTTTAGAGCCCCTGCGTCCGCAGTCGCCACGGCAGACTGGGAGCGCTGTCCACGTTACGCTCCGCGAGTGACTTCGGCTCGCGCGCGCACGGCCGGCGCCCTCGTCTGCTTCCTCCTGGGCTCGTTCGTCGCGTCGTGCGGAATCGATGAACGCGGCGGCGGCGCTTCCGAGCTCGATGCGGCTCTGGATCGAGACGCGGGCGACGACGTGCAGAAGCCCGAAGATGCCGGCACCGACGAGGCCGATACGGACGCGTCCGACGCAGGCGAGGACGCGGGCAACGACGCCGATGCAGCCGCCGACGCCGATGCAACCGCCGACGCCGAGCCCGACGCCGATGCGGCCGACGCGCCCCCCGCGTGCAAAGGCACGGCCCTGGGCGGCCACTGTTGGTACGCGAGCGGCGAAGGCCAGAGCTGTGGAGAGCTCTGCCTGGCGCACGGAGGCTGCGATCTGGCGGGCACGCGCGACTTTGCTGGCTCGGCCGGGACCGACGCGAACTGCGTGCTGGTCTTGAATGCGCTCGGATTCGCGTCCTATCCCCACCAGAACTACAGCAACAACGATCTCGGCTGTCACTACGCATGGCACTCTTGGACCTATTGGTCGCAAGCGATGCCCACGACTTGCGAAGCCGCTGCGCCGTCGGCCTCCGCGGTGCGCATGTGCGCGTGCAACGAGTGACCGAAGTCACTTGGCGACGTAGTCCGAGCTGAGCGGCACGGCCTTCTTGGACCCCGCCTTCGGCCGATACTCCGTCGACGATCCGTAGCCGACCTTCGCCTTCTTGTAGCGGTTCACGTTGTCGGCCGGCGTCGCCTTCTCTTCGCTCTTGGCCGCCTCGACCTCGCGCAAGAAGCTCGAGACGTCGGCCGCGGCCATGGGCGGTGCGGGCTTGGCCGCCGCGCCGCCGCGAGCGGTGATGGCATCGGAGGCGGCGGTGTTCACCAGCGTGCCGCGGAACAAACCGAAGAGCGCCGTGCTGGCAAACCAGCGTACGCCGCGCACTCGACCGTCGACGGCGTAGGCCATCCCGACCAGCTCCTCCTCGGGATCCGCTTTCGCGAGAGCTGCATCGATGCGCTTCGCCAGCTCGCTCCGCTGCGCCTTCAGCGTCGCGTCGTCCAAGGTCGCGAGCAGCGTGCCGGAAGCTGCCTGTTTCCCGTTGGCGGAGTTCACCTTGGCCACCTCGGCCCAGACCTCGCTCTGGTTCGACTCGTGTTGACCAGCTGCCCGGACTTTGGAGCTCGCGAGCTGCTCCACCGGGACGAACTTGCCTTGGGTGTCGGCGCCCTCTCGGTCCCCACGCCAGCGACCGTGTTCGACGCAGAAGGCGTCGACTGGGACGCGGCTCTTGGCGCCAACCACGAAGTCTTGACCGATCTGTCGATCCTGGTTCCCGCCCTTCACCACCGTGCCGGCGAGCACGTAGATGGGCGTGTCGCCGTTGTTGACGATCTCGAGCGTGTTGACCGTGGCGCCGGCTTGTCTGGCGAACCCGTGCCGGCCGTGGCGGCGGTTTTCCACGGGTCTCTCGGCAGAAGTCTGCTCCTCGGCGCCGGGGCTCGAACCCAGCTCGCGAACTTCGGCCAGACCTTTCGCCGTCGCCTCCGCGAGAGTGGTCATCGGGCCCGGATCGGTTTGATCGCGATTGAAGAGCGGGAACAACGTGAGGTTTTCGATGGCGATGGGCGCTCCGATGCGCAGCCCTTCTGGCGCGACCTCGGCCCTCCCTTCGCTCCCTCCGCGCGCCCGCGTCTTCAGCGCGTGGGCAGCCAATGCAAACAGCGCGGCAAACGCCAGCGCCAGACACGCGTAGCCTAGACTCCGGCCACGTCCCTTCATCGGACCCTCCTGACTCGCGCCCGAGGCGCGGCGGCTCTGTCTTTGAACGTGCGGCGCCGCCGAAAGATTTGATGTCGAGCGCGGTTTCGTCGCGGGTCAGTCTTCGCCGCCCACGAACTCCCAGTCCGCGCCGAACTCGTCACCCTTCGGGGTCGCCAGTGCTTCACCGTTCGGCCCATCGCGCCGGACGACGATTGTGTGACGCGAGGCCGTGTCTTCGTTCTCTCGCGCCACGACCGTGACCACGTTGATGCCAGGGTTCAGGAGCGCATCGAACCCGAAGGACATCTTCAGCGGGTCCGTGCCTTTGCGATTCGATTGGTAGAAGACCTTGTGGGCGCCGACGAAGACGTAGACGTCGAGCACGCGGTCGCCGTCGTTGACCGTCCCCTCGATCTTCACCTTGTCCCCGCGCATGGAGAGCGCCGAGGGCTTCAGCTCGATCAGGGGCGGAGAGTGAGTGAGCAGCGGCTTGAAGCTCGGTTTGCCGGCTCCGCCGCCGTCTTTCACGCTGGGCGTCTCGACGAAGCCGAACCGCTCGCCGTCCAGGCGGATCTTCGTGAAACCCGAGAACGTCCCCAGCCGCTCCACCACCGAACCCTTGGCGAGCTCGCCCACGACGGGCGCCGAGGCCTGGGGCTGCCCTCGCACCGGAGCGTTTTGCTCCACGCTGACGCGACCGGCGGCCTGGTTCACGAAGACGCCGCTCCGAGTGATGGGGATCACGACCTTCTCGCTGGTCACCACGCGTAGGTCGCGATCGGCCATGCTCATCTCGACCTTGGCGAAGTTGTCGGTGAGACCATCCAAGACGTCGAACGTGAACGCCACCTCGCGCACGTCTCCGGGGTTCATGGCGGGGAGCTCGAAGCGCCCGGCACGCAGGTAGAGGCCATCGCCGGTCAGGTTCCGAATGTTGGCCTGGGTCTCGTAGGACTTGCCCGTGCCGACGTTCTTCACCGTCAGGTACAGGGTGACGCCTTCGCCGCGTTGGATTTGCCCGTCACCGTTGCCGGGGCGGTTGTCCACGACCTGATAGGAGAACGCGAAGGCGGGCCGCGGCAGGCTCTGCACCGTGGGCCGGAACTCTTGGTCCTTGGGAGCCGTGCCCCCCTCGGCGAAGAAGCGCACCTTCACCACGTCTTGGCGCGTGGTGGCGTCGAGCGGGATCTTGCACACGCGCTTCGCGTCGGTAGGGAGAGGCTTCGTGCTGCCGGGCTTCTTGCCGTCGACCTCACACCAGCCGAGCGGCACGCTCTGCGTACGCGACTTCCCGGGCTCGATCTTGCCGAACACCAGCTCCTTCTCGTCGTAGTAGCCGCCATCGCTCTTGGTGATGGCGCGCAGCTGATGGATGGGCTCTTTGCCGTTGTTCTTCACCGTGACCTTGAGGTTCATCGGTTCGCCGGCCGTGACGGTGTCTGCCTTGCGATCGGTCTCGAGCTTGATCTCGTAGTCGTCGGGGCCCGGGCCTTTGGCGTCCTTGGGCGGCGCGCTCCAGTCGATGCCGAGCTTCGAGAGATCGGCGCTGATGGCCTGGATCTGTCCGTCTTGGGCCTTTTCCACCACGGGCTTGGCGGCGCGCAGCTGCTCCGGGCGCTTGCCCTGCGGGAGCTTGCTCACCAGATCGCGACCGAAGGCGATGGGGAAGTCGAGCTGGAACTCGTCCTCGAGATCCCCGCCGAGGTCACGCATCTTGGCGCGCTCCTCCTCGGGCAGGTTGTAGCGAAGCTTGTAGGTCGGCCGATCGCTCGATCGCTTGCTGGCGCCTCCCAGGCTCTTCGAGAGGTCGCGCTCGCGCACGGGACTCTCTTCGCTGTAGAGGTCCATCTCGAGCGTGTCGGCCGTCATGGGGTCGAGCTGCACGTCGGGGGCGACCCCGACGCCCTGGATCGAGACGTCGCCCGGAGTGAGGTACTGCGCGATGGTCAGCTTCAGCGCGGCCCCATCCGGCGTGATGCGCGGGAACACCAACTGCACGGTGCCCTTGCCGAAGCTGGTTTGGCCGACGATCACGGCCCGCTCCTGGTTCTTCAGCGCTCCCGCCACGATCTCGCTGGCGCTGGCGCTCGAGCCGTTCTGCAAGACGACGATGGGGTAGTTGGGCTCGGTGCCCCGCGGGACTGCCTTCTTCTCTTCTCGACCTTCGGAGGCGCCCACCGTGGCGACGATGGGCCCGTTCTCGAGGAACTTGTCGGCCACTTTGGCGGCCTGATCGAGCAAGCCGCCCGGGTTGCCACGCAGATCGAGGACGATGCCCTTGATGGGCTCGTTCTTGCCGATTTCGGCCAAGGCGGCGTCGAGCTCGTCGGCGGTGCTCGACTGGAACTGCTTCAGGCGCACGTAGCCGATGCCGGGCGCGAGGGTCTTGGAATCGACGCTCTTGATCCGGATTTCTTCGCGCGTGAGCTCGAAGGGGCGGGAGCCTTGCCAGCCGTCGTTTCCGTCGCGGTGCACGTAGATCGTGACCTTGGAGCCGGGCTTCCCGCGCAGCCGCTTCACGGCGTCGTCGAGCGGCATGTTCAGCGTCGACTCGTTGTTGATCTTGGTGATGCGGTCGAGTCGCTTCAGGCCAGCGCGTCCGGCCGGCGTGTCCGGCATCGGGCGCATGATGGTGAGCTGCTGATCGCGGATCGAGATGACGATGCCGAGACCACCGAAATGACCGGAGGTCGACAGGTTCATCTCCTTGTAGGCCTCGGGGCTCAAGAAGACGCTGTGTGGGTCGAGCGTGCGCAACATGCCGTTGCAGGCCGCGTACTCGATGTCGCGGAGATCGACCTCGGTGTCCTTGAGGTTCTGCTGCAGGAACGCGAACACCTCGCGCAGGCGCGCTGCGACGTCCCAAGGGCCCTGGATGTTGTCGACGCGGAACTCCTTCTCTTCGGTGTCCGCGCGTACCTTGACCGTGGGCGACTTCTCGTCGTGCAAGATGATGACTTGCGCGACTTCTTTCTGAACCTGGTTCAGCGCGCTCAGGAACATCTGCTGCGGCTTGACCCGACCTGGCTCCACGTACTTGTCGCGGATGGTCTTCAGGGTCTCGTTCACCGCCGTCAGCTGGGTGAGGTCGTAAGGCGCTTTGTTTTCGCCGGGCGCACTGACCGCGTGGGCCGCTTCGAGTCCCTTCCACAGACCGCCGGTCCCGAAGCGCAGCGCGAAGAAAGAGGCGAGGGCGAACACGCCCAGGACGACGATCGCGCGGCCGAGCCGCTCCAGGATTCGCATTGGACGGGCAGTATAGAACGGGGGAACGGAATGAGCCCCTTCGACGACACCAGCCCGAGATCCCTTGGGTTTGTTCCCGAAAATCAGTTCGAGCAGTCCGGCGCCGCCTGGGCATCTGCAAATGTCACTTCGTCGAATGAAGCGCGCAGATCCGGAGTCGGCTGGTTCGCGTAGGCCACGGGGCCGACCTGCAACGAGGCAGGCAGGTCACCGCGTGGATAGCTCGAGAGAGTCTGCCACGCGCCGCCGGTCACCGGGCGCACCAGCAGACTGAACACGGTCCCGACCCGGCACAGCCGAAGCTCGGCGTCGGGCCCTTGGCTCCAAGTCGGCCCCTGGTAGGTGCTCACGGAAGCGCTGGTCGACTTGTGCTCGGTCGACAAATCGTTGTCGTCCGCACCGAGCACGACGAACACGTAGTTCTCCGGACCCGAGTTGGAGGCCGGATCGCGCGCCATGATCCCCGCGAGCCGATACTGGATGGCCGGCGGCTGGCTCGGCGAGGCCACGCTCCGCACGTGCACGCGCGCGGTCGCTTTGAAGTTGCCGTTCACGCTCTTGTAGACGAACGGGCCTTCGGTCGCGTTGAACCAGAGCGACGTCGTGGGAACGAGCGACAGACTGCCGGACTGCACCGAGATGGCGACCTGCTCGGGGTGAAGCACGCTCCACTCGGAACCGAGGTTCGTGCCGCCGAACGTGTCGGAGAGGGCAGCGAGGCCACCCGTGCCTCCGCTCGATGCACCTCCGCTCGATGCGCCACCGCTCGAACTGCCTCCGCTCGACGCACCTCCGCTCGACGCACCTCCGCTCGATGCGCCACCACTCGATGCGCCACCGCTCGATGCGCCACCGCTCGATGCGCCACCGCTCGATGCGCCACCGCTCGACGCACCTCCGCTCGATGCGCCTCCGCTCGACGCACCTCCGCTCGAACTGCCCCCACTGCCTCCGCTCGATGCGCCTCCGCTCGACGCACCTCCGCTCGATGCGCCTCCGCTCGAACTGCCTCCGCTCGAACTGCCTCCGCTCGATGCGCCTCCGCTCGACGTGCCTCCGCTCGACGTGCCGCCCCCGGAACCGCCCCCGTCCTCGGATGAGCAGCCGAGGGCAGCGCACACCACCACTATCCCCAATCCGCGACCCATGAGCGGACAGCATAGCCGAACCTCCGCGCGCCCGCCCGTGAGGTGCCTCGATCCGAAAGCGGAGCGACGGCCGAGTGGCTCTTTTGCTACGCTCGCCCCGATGTCCAAGACGTGTCCACGCGACGGCAGTGCCCTCGAGCCCAAGACGTACGAAGCGAAGATCGAGGTCGATGCGTGCCCCACTTGCGGTGGGGTGTGGCTCGATCACGGCGAGCTCGAAGCGATCCAGGAAGCGCGCGAGAACGACTACTCGAAGACGCTCGAGAACCTGCCGGACTCGGTGGCGCGCAGCATCAACAAGGTCGCACAACTTTCGACCACGCCCATCCAGTGTCTCGCCTGCGGCACCGAGATGGACACGCGTGAATACGCCTACTGTTCCCAGATCGTGATCGACACGTGCCCCGAGTCGTGTGGGATCTGGCTCGATGCCGGCGAGCTCCAAGCCCTGGAGAAGTTCTTCGAGCGGAGCCAGGCCGAAGCGGGAGACGTCATCCCCCTTCGCTGGCGCTTGTGGGCAACGTTGAACGGGTTGTTCAGCCGCCGCGGAAAATAGCAGAGCGTGGTCCTCCTACCGACCGCGTATGCCCTGGTCGTCGCGGGCCTCGATTTCGCGGTCGCCGCTTTGTGCTGGGGCTGGCCGCGCGGGGAGCTCTGGCCGCTCGGCACGCGGCTGACCGCCACCGCCATGGCGCTCGCCGGTTTGACGTCGATCGCAGCCGCCATGCTCATGGCGGGTGTCGCGCCCGAGGTCGCGGTGCGCGCCTTCGTGGTCCTCGCCACTGTGTCGTTCATCGCCGGCACCGCTGCCGTGCTGCCATCCGACGCTCCGCGTGCGGCCCGTCACCGGCGCTGGCTCGGCCTCTCCGTCGTGCCGGTGAGCTCGGCGATGCTCTTCTTCCTGCGAACGACGACGGCGCCAGCGAGCGGCGGGGGTGCGCCGCCCGTGTTGCTCACGTTCTCGTCCGCGGCCTTGTTCGCCCTGACCTGCGGCAGCCTGCAGGCGCTCGAGGCCTGGACCATCGCCGCGTATTGGCCAAAGAGCCAATCGCGCTCGTCGCTGCCGTCGCTCGGGTTGGTGTTCCTGGCCGGCTTCATCGACATGGCGGCGCTCATCGGCGAGCCGGTGCCGCTCATCGGTGCGGTCACCGCCGCAGCCATCGCCAGCGGCTACATCGCTTCGCGCATGCTGGCTCAATTCCGGGTGGCGCTCGAGGGAGCCGAAGGCCGGGTGCCCGGCTACGCCCTGCAACGCTTCCTCGGCGCGGGCGGCATGGCCGAGGTGTTCGTCGCCGAAGCCGTGGGGCTCCTCGGCAAGAAGCGAGTGGTCGCGGTGAAACGCGTGCGCCGCGACCTCGTGGACAACGTGGAGCTCTGCGCCATGTTCTTGGAAGAGGCGCGGCTCGCCGCGGAGCTTCACCATCCCAACATCGTCGAGGTGATGAGCTTCGGCACCGGAGGCCCGGGCTCGAATGTGCGCCCGTACATCGCCATGGAGCTCGTGGAAGGGCTGCCCCTCGCAGTGCTCTTGCGGTTCTCGGCCGCCCACCAGCGCGACCTGCCGCTCTCGGCGGTGGTCGAGATCGGAACCTGCCTCGCGTCGGCGCTGCACTACGCCCACACGCTGAAGAGCCACGACGGCGAGCGCCTCCGCATCGTGCACCGCGACGTTTCCCCGCACAACGTGCTCATCTCCCGCGACGGCGCGGTCAAGCTCATCGACTTCGGCATCGCGCGCGCAGCCACGCGAGCGGCGCACACCAAGACGGGGCACATGCGCGGCAAGCTGGCCTACGCGGCGCCCGAGCAGGTCTCGGCGAGCAGCGTCGATGCGCGCACCGACGTGTTCTCGCTCGGCGTATTGTTGTTCGAAGCGCTGACGCTGAAGCGGCCGTTCACCGGCGACAGCGAGCCGGCCATCGTGTCGGCGATCTTGGAGGGCCGGCACAAGAACCTGGCGGAGCTGAGAGCGGATGCGGCGAAGCTCGCTCCGGCCGTGGAACGAGCCATCGAGATTTCACCCGAAGCCCGCTGGCAGAGTGCAGCCGAGCTCGGCTCCGCGCTGGAAAAGTCCTTCGACCGCGGAACGAGCGGGCGCGCCGCGTTGCGCGAGCTCGTGGCGTGGGTCGAGGCGGAGCGGGAGCAGAAGCGCGAGGCCTCCAGCGGTCCCCTGCTCGAGCTCGCTCCCACGACCCTCACCGGCTCTGCACCACGGAGCGCGAGCGGGAGCACCGAGACCGTGGCGGATCCGCCGTCGGTGGCGGCACGCGACCGACGCTGAGCGTGCGCAAAGCTCCGCGCCCGCCCGAAGGATTCGTCAGCGAATCCACGCTTGGTGGTCTAGTCTCGGCGCTCGTCATGCGCGCCCCGATCGCCGCACTGGTCGTAGCGGCCTGCGCCCCGCCGGCTCCAACGCCGGCTGCGGCACCGGAACGGAGCGGGCCCGCGCCGATCGCCAGCATCGCGCCCCCCGACCCGACAGCGGATCCCGGCGCGCTCGAACAGGATGCGGGCGCGGACGCCGACGCTGGCGGCACCGGTGCCCGACGCCCCTTCGGATCCGGAGCGCGTCGTGCGCGCCAGCATGAGACTCGCGCCACGGCTGGAGCCGTGTCGCTTCGTGTTCGGGGCCGGCGTCGGCGGCGTCTTCGACTATGGCCGTTTCATCATGGGCGTGGAACGCATCGAGGTCGAGCCGAGCGCCGACTGCGCAGGGCACGTCGTGTACGACGGCGCGGCAGAAAAGGCGAAGAGCCCGGATGGGCTGGACGTGCTCGAGGGCGGTCTTCTCCCCAACCCGGACAAGATGGCGCAGGCCGCGAAGCAGACGGACGGCGCGCCGTCGATCTGGGTCGACGCCAACTTCGACGGCTATCTCGACATCCGCGTCCTTGCGCTGAGCGGTGCCTACAACTCGAGCCATCGCTTCTGGTTGTTCGATCCGAAAACGAAGCGCTTCGTGCAGAGCACCGCCTTGGAAGAGCTCTTGATGCCCCAATTCGACGCCAAGAAGAGGCGGGTCGCCTCGGGAGGACGTGCAGGCGGACCGGTGTACGTGAGCAGCCAGCACGAGTGGGTGAACGGCACGCTGGAGCAGGTGTGGTCGGAGACCACCATCTTGGGCGAGGCGCCGAGCGGAAAGCCGCTTCCCAAGGGCTTCGGCAGGTGGCGCACGCGCTACGAGCGTCGCGGCACGAGCATGAAGAAGGTCTTCGACGGACCAGCGCGCTGAGGCGGGCGCGGCGCCCGAGCAGGTCCCGGCGCGCAGCGTCGCCGTCTTCGGGGGTAGCCGCGAGCGACTGCCATCTTGTGCCAAGCCGTGCCACTGCGGAGGCACGACGATTGCAACTCCCCTCTCATGCGCGCAGTTCTACTCATCGGCCTCGCCGCGATCGGCGTCTGGGGCTGCAAGTCTTCGGGCGGCGAGGCAGCTACGGGCACCACAGGCGGCGCGGCGGGTGCGGCCGGTGCCGGAGGTGAGGCGGGCGTTGGTGGCGGGGTGATCCCCGGCTGCGAGCTCGGCAGCTCGCACGACTCGCTCTGCGCGGGCGGCGCTCCGTGCCCGTTCTCCGACGAGGGCAAAGCAACGTGCAACGACGTCACCCGACTCGCGCTGTCCGTATCCAAGGCCACGGGCGGCCTGCTGATGGCGGTCCAGGCATCCGACTCGCCTCTCTACACTCTCCGTTCGGGCGCTCTCACGAAGCTCGACACGTTCGATCAGCGGGTCGCCGTGACGTTCGACGAAACCGAGCAGCTCCACGCGTTCTTCGGCCGGAAGGCCAAGTCCCACGAGTGGATGCACCGGACGTACGCTGCGTCCGGTCCTCCGACGGACGAATCGATGGCTTCGTTCTCGAGCTCCTATCTGGTGCCCGCGGCCGCGGTCGAGCGAAGCGGGCAGCTGGCGGCACTGGCAATCCACGGCGATGGCGGCAACGACACGTGGGAGCTCGCTGCGCGCGCGCCCAGCTCGGGCTGGCAAACCGCTACGCTGCCCGCCGCCGCTGCGACCTACGGCTCCCTCTCGGTCGCGGACGACGGCACGCCAATCGTGTCCTACTTCGCCACGGAGGCAAGCGCTTGGCACGCCAAGATCCGGGTCGGGGACACGCTCGACACGTTGCCCTTCGAGGTGGGCAACGTGCTCGCCACCGATCTCGCGGTGGTCGCGGGCCCGACCTCCTGGGCAGGCGCTGCGGTCTCGCTCGAAGCGGGGGTTCAGGTCGTGCTGCCGAGCGGCTCGCTCCACAGCGTTTCGAACCTCCCGCCACTGCGAACTCCACAGTGCGAAACCCAGTGGTCGTTTCAATGCGCCTCGACGTGCACGGACGACGAGCAGGGGGTCGCCGGGGCTCCCGCCGGCTTCCGTCTCGACGCGAAGCTGCTGCTCGCACGCATCGAGACGGTGATCGCGCGCACGTACAGCGTCACCTCGAAGGGCTGTTTCGAGCACGGGTGCCAATGCGTTTCGACGCTGGAGAGCGACGCGAGCAAGAGCGAGCTCGTGTTCACGCGACTGGACACCAGCGACGGATCGACGACCGAGGTCGGCCGCTTCGCGATCCCCGTCGTGATCCGCGCGACGCTCGCCACGGCTCAGCGCGGCACAGTGGGGGCCATTGCCTGGTTGTCCGACGGGGTCGTGCGTTTCGCCCGTGTGGACCTCGCAGCGCTGGACGCCGCACCCTGAGGCTCACTTGCGACGCACGCGGAAAAGCGCAGGATGAGGCCACCCGGTCGTGCTACGCGGCCCCACGAACCAGAACGCGCCGTCTTCGTCGACGACGCCGTGAGCTGCCCGAAGGGGCGGAGAGGCTTGTCGCCAGGTCGTGCCGTCCCAGTGGAAGACGTTGGAGCGACCTGTGAACCACAGGTCGGTTTCGTGCCGACCAACGATGGCGGTCGGATGAAGCTCAGTCGGAAGAGCTGCGAAGGCGACCGAATGACCCGCGATCCGAGCTACCAGCTCGCACTCCTGGCCCCCATCAGCGCGACCTGCGTGAAGCACAGGCCGCTGCAGCGAGAACGCGAGCACGACTCCGTCGGCTGAGATCCACGCGTAGGCGAAGTCCCGCGGCAGGTCCCACCTTGGAGACCACGACGCTCCGTCGAACTCATACACGGCCCGAGGTACTCGCAGGCGGAAACTACCCACCAGGGCACGCCGCCGACCGGCAACGCCATGCGTGACTGCGTCGGGCTCGAGGGCTAGCTCCACGCTGCGCCACCCCGATTCGTCCTGCAACTCCAGGCCGCTTTTCGTGCGAGCGAGCCAAACCCCATCGTCCGAAATTGGGCTTGCAGGGTATACGCCGGGGTTGTCTCGGCAGTGGAGCTGCCCATCCGAAGCGACTCGAGAGACGAGCATGCGTGGTCCGTTGCTTCCAATCGCGAGTGCGCCGCCGTCGTCCGCTGCGATGTAGGCGTACCCGGCGATCGCGAACGGCCCTACCGGAAGCGAGCCTTCGCCGCGCGAAGCCTCTTTCAACTCGCCACCGCAAAGCGCGGTCTCGCGAATGACGCGCTTCCCATCGTGCTCCATCACCGTGTCGTTGGTCAGGACCCACGCGCGCCCGCCGCGCACCGCGATCGCCTTCACGACCGTCGCATCCGGCAGTGGCAGCTCGTCGAACGTGTACCCAAAGCTCGCAATGGGTCCCTGGGGGCACTCGGGCCTAGCCTCTGGCGGGATGTTCGATGGCGCAACCGAAGGCTGCGCGGCCGCGGTCGTGACCATGGCGCGAGGTTCACTCGGGCCCGGCTCGCTCGCCCGACAAGCGACCAACAGAGCGCAGAGCACCGGGGTGGTGCGCGTGGAATGCCGCACGGAGCAAGCATAGCTCGCTGGGTCAGGTGGCGATGGATCACTTCCGGCGCACGCGGTAGAGCGCAACGTGAGGCCACCCGGTCGTGCTACGCGGCCCCACGAACCAGAAGGCGCCGTCTTCGTCGACGACGCCGCCGGAGGCCGGAAGTGGCGGAGCGGCTTCTCGCCAGGTCGTGCCGTCCCAGTGCAGGACGTTCGATCGGCCAGTGACCCACAGGTCGGTTTCGTCGCGACCAACGATGGCGTCGGCGCGAAACTCTGACGGGAGGCTCATGTATCGGATCGTTTCGCGCTCGATTCTAGCCACCACTTCGCACGGCGCTCCGGTTGGAGCCGTGGCTCGTCCAACCAGGTCGGAGACCAAAGGGGTGGATGTGGCAAAGACCACGCCTTGTTCTGATACCCAAGCGTAGGAGAAGTGCCGCGGCAGGTCCCACCTGGGAGACCACGACGTTCCGTCGAATTCATACACAGCCCGGAGCCCTCGCGGCCGCGCGCTCTCTGCGAATGCGTGTTGCCGACGCGCGACACCCCACGGGAAAGCGTCCGGCTCGAGCGTGATCCGCGCGCCGCGCCATCCCGATTCGTCCTGCAACTCCATGCCGCTTCTCGTGCGAGCGAGCCAAACCCCGTCCTGGGAAATCGGGCTTGCTGGATAGACGCCGGCGTTGTCTCGGCAGTGGAGCTGCCCGTCCGGAGTGACCCGCGAGACGAGCATGCGTGGTCCGTTGCTTCCGATCGCGAGTGCGCCATGGTCGTCGGCTGCGACTTGCGTGTACCCGGCGATCGCGAACGGCCCGACCGGAAGCGAGTCTTCGCCGTGCGAAGCCTCTTTCAACTCGCCACCGCAAAGCGCGGTCTCGCGAATGACACGCTTCCCGTCGTGCTCCATCACCGTGTCGTTGGTCAGGACCCACGCACGCCCGCCGCGCGCCGCGATCGCCTTCACGGTCGTCGCGTCCGGCAGAGGCAGCTCGTCGAGCGTGTACCCAAAGCTGGCAACGGGTCTCGGGGGGCACTCGGGCCTAGCCTCTGGCGGGGTGTTCGATGGCGCAACCGAAGGCTGCGCGGCCGCGGTCATGACCATGGTGCGAGGTGCGCCCGGGTTGGGCTCGCGCACGCGACAGGCAACCATCTGAGCGCAAACCACGCAAAGCAGCACGTTCGTGCGTACGCGGGACCACACACTCGAAGCCTAGCTTGACGACGACGAAAAAAAAAATCCATCATCCAATCATGGGGAAGGTTTTCGCTCTGGTCTTCGCGGTCGCGGGCGTGTCGGCGATGGCGTGCGGCCCGTCGGAACATGTCCCGCCCCAAGCGCGCTCTTCGTCAGCGTTGTATGGTGGCACTGCCATCCCGGACGCGAGCCAGGTTGGGGTCGTCCATCTCGAGTGGCTCGAAAACCAGACCGACGCGACTGGCTGCAACGCTGGCACCGGCGTCATGCTTACCGCAACCACGGTCCTGACCGCCGGACACGTAGCTGACTACGACTACGCGAAGTATCGTTGCAGCCCGACGGTCCCGAAGGTCCTCCGGATCAAGATGCCAGCGCCTGCGGATGCTGGAGGCGACACGCTGGCATGGATCAACTGCGGCAGCTCCACGTGCGGGGAGAAGCTCCACCCAAAGTACCGAGGCACCTGCGGCGACGCCGTTTGCGGCACGAACGAGAGCGCGACGTCGTGTGCTCTAGATTGTACAGGCACCTGCGGCAATCACGCGCGTGAGGAGCCCCAGGACTACGAGGCCGGCGCGTCGAACTCCAAGCGGTACGTCATGTGTCCCAAAGATTGCCCAAGCAGCGGCGACAACGACGACGGGTCGGACGTTGCCGTCATCGAGACAGCAACGAAGTTCGTTGTCGGAGGCGACCTCTTTCATACGCGACCGATCACCCGCAAGCCGACCAGCACGTTCTACGGCACGAAAGTGACGTGCTACGGAATGGGCAGAGCGGCACCGACGACGTTCTTGGACGGCGTGCTGCGGACCGCCGAGTTCACGGTGCTGCCGTTTCCCCACGCGTTGAGCGACGGCTCATCCTCGATGAGCGCCCTCTCCTGGCCACACATGTTCGCCGTCAGTCGAGGCGGCGGCGTGAGCCCGGGTCCGTTTCAGGACGACGGCGGCGCATACGTCTCGATGGTGGTTGGGGGTGACTCGGGGGGTCCCTGCATTGCACACACGACGGGCTATTCGGCCGCTTCTGGCTTTCGCGACTTCGTCGACTGCCGGCCTTCGTGAAAGACGACGATCCGCGCTGCGCGTTCCAGTGAATGGGCGAGGCGGAATCCTTCATCTTCGGTCGAACCTCACCGGGGTTGCGGCGTCCCTCCCCTGAGGGCACGCTACTGCCGTGGCCAGGCCCGCTCGAAGTCGCGCTACCTACGACGATCTGCTGGCGGTGCCCTCGAACCAGGTGGCCGAGCTCATCGACGGGTTGCTCCACACCCATCCGCGACCGGCCGCGCGACACACCAACGCAGCGTCCGTCCTGGGCGAAGAGCTCGGTCCACCGTTCCGCCGCGGCCGGGGCGGGCCCGGCGGTTGGGTCATTCTCGACGAGCCCGAGCTCCACCTGGGTGCCGACATCTTGGTGCCCGACCTCGCGGGCTGGCGTCGGGCACGAATGCCGGAAATACCGGACGTACCCTTTTTCACGCTTCCACCAGATTGGGTGTGCGAGGTCCTTTCGCCATCGACCGAGGCCATTGACCGCAGCGAAAAGCTCCCCATCTACGCGCGGCAGGGGGTCGCTCACGCTTGGCTCGTCGACCCCATCGCGAAGACACTGGAAGTGCTGCGGCTCGACGGGAACGCCCATCGAGTGATCGCCACGTGGCGGGAGTCCGCACGCGTGCGCGCGGAGCCCTTCGACGCCATCGAGCTCGACTTGTCGCTGCTTTGGCAGCTGTGAGCGGAGCCCCCAGCTTCTTGGCCCGCCTTCTCCCCCGCTGATACGACCCGGGCCGATGGCCAAGAAAGCCCTGCTCGGTCTAGTGGCCCTCGCGCTGGTCGGGGGTTGTCTCGCGCCGCCGTCGCAGTCCCAACGCGTGACGGATTCGGCGCGGGAGCTGAACCTCGCGACTCGCTTCGGTCGCTTGGACATCGCGCTCGGTCACGCCGCCAAGGGTGCGCGCGAGAGCTTCATCGAGCGCCGCACCGAGTGGGGCAAGAGCATCCGCATCGTCGACGTGGAGCTCGCGGGCCTGGCGATGAAAGACGAGCTCAACGCCACCGTGCAGGTCGACGTGTCGTGGGTGCGCGTGAACGACGACACGCTCCGCACGACCCGGCTCGCCCAGGCCTGGCGCGACGATGGCGGCTGGCACTTGGTGCGGGAGCAGCGGATGGCAGGGGACCTGGGACTCTTCGGCGAGTCCGTGCCCAAGACGGACGTGGCTTCGCCGCGCGACGTTCAGTTCGCGACCAAAGTCATCCGCTGAGCGCCGCGGCTCAGGACGCCGCAGCCTTCTTCTTCTTGGTTCCGCCGGTGGTCTTCTTGGCGGCCTTCTTGGCCTCCGCGGTGCGCTTCGCCCGCGCCTTCTTGGCTGACTGGGCACGGCGGCGTTTCATCTTCATCGAGTTGCGGCGGTCGAAGCGTCCCACGTTGGTCGTCCTCTCTTCTGCGCGGCCTTGCCTGCGCGACGGGCTCGAATACACCAGGCCTCGGCCCGAGCGCTAGTAGTTGCCCATCGGGAGGATGCCGTCCCCGCACGAGTGAATGTCTCCCGGGCAACTACGCGAGCGAAGCGAGCCCGCCGTAGCGGCGGGGGGAGCGGTCGCACCAGCGAGCCGTGGGGGCAAGGCCCCCCCATTCCTAGTAGTTGCTCATTCGCCGGACCTCTACCGCCGCACGACCCGCGCGCGATCGGTGAGGTGAGGGCTGGTGCCTCGTGTCAGCCGCTCGATGCGTCTTCGAGGGCGCGCTCGCGGTCGCGCACCTCGAGCCGATAGCGGCTGTTCACTGTCTCGATGTAGAACACGTCTCTCGCTGCGAGGCGGAGCACGCGTTTCACCGGCGTCGTGACGTATTCGTGCATACCGTCCGAAAACTCGATGACGACCACCGAGCCCTTGCGAGGAGCCCGAACGAGCCGACCAGTGACGGCCCGGGAGCCACGACCCAGCTTCCGGAGCACGACTTGCACGACTTCACTCTAGCAACTCATCGCGAGGCGGTCCAACCCCCGCGTATGTGCAGGTGGGGCAGCCTCAGGGCGCCGTCACGCCCTTGGCACCCTTCTTCGCGAAGTAGGCCCGGAGCACGTTGCGGGCCAGCTCCGGGCCTTTGACCTGCCAGGTGGGAGTGTTGACCACAAGGGCGGCCACGGCGACCTCGGGCTTGTCGGCCGGCGCAAAGCCGATGAACCAAGTGTAGAAGCGGCCGTCCTTCTGACGCATCAGGGTGCCGGTCTTGCCGGCGACGGTGATGTCGGGGAGGTACGCCTTGCCGAACTTGTCGTGGAACGACTTGTAGGCCGAACCGTTCGGCACGGTCTCCATCATCATGCTGGTGAGCTCGGCGGCGGTCTCGGGCTTCACGGCGCGCCGGAGGGTGGTCGGCCCGCGTGTCTCTTCCCACAGCTTCTCTTCGCCCTTGTAGACGGCCTGCACGATTCGCGGCTCGAGCGTGACTCCGCGGTTCGCCACGGTCTGGGCCATGAGGACCGCACCGAGCGGTGAAAGGGTGGTGTGCCAGAAGCCAGCCGAAGCGCGCGCGAACTCGAGCGGATCGACGGGCATGTCGATCTTCAAGGCGTCGTTCGCCACGGGGAAGGGCACGGGGGCACCGAACCCGAAAGACCCAGCCGCCGCCGTCACGTCTTCCGGCGTGAGGTTCTTCTGGGCCAGACGGCCGAACACCACGTTGAGGCTGCGCCCCATGGCGATGGAGAGAGTGGCGCACCACTTGTCGCGCTTCGGATCGTCTTGCAGCTCGTCGGCGACGATGCGGCTCTTGCCGCCGTGGTAACACTGCTCGGTCTTGGCATTGAGCCCGCCCTTTTCCACAAGGGCGGAGCCAGTCACCACCTTGAACACGCTGGCAGCCGGAGCTTCGGCGCGCAGGTTGACGTCGAACTTGGGCCCCTCGTTCACGTAGCTCGCCCAGGTCAGGATCTTCCCGGTCGAGGGCTCCATCAACACGACGCCGCCCTCGGGCACTTTGTAGCGCTTGAGCTCGGCCATCGCGGCCCGTTGCAGAACCGGATCCACCGTGAGCTCGGCGGTCTTCCCGTCTCGGAGGGGCGAGGTCACCCGTCGCGGACGCACATCCATACGGAGGAGATCGAGGCCCGCGAGGTGCTCGGTGGGCAACGTGACGCCGGGCGCGCGAGGCTCCGCCTTGCGGAGGGCGCCCACCCCGACGTTGCCCCGCACCACGGGCACCAGGGCGAGCACGATGCCGGTCGCGGCACCGATCCCCACCCATCGCCTCCATGCGCGCATGGCGGGTGGTTACCGGGGGAGGGGCATGTTGGCCAAAAAAGGCGCGGGACCCGTGGCGACTTGGCGCCGAAAACCGCCGTGCAGGGGGGCGGACCTCGGTCTATGCTGGGGCTTTGGAGGGTTCGGGCCCGAGTTTGAGTCAATCACGTTCCTTCGAAGCGGCCTCGCGCAAGAGCGCGAGCATCGAGGTGGAGAGCACGTCGGTGCTCCTCGCGCTGTCCGGTCCTCAAAATGTGCTGCTCACCGAGGTCGCCCGCCAGAGCGGCGCGGACGTCAGCCTGCGCGGCAACGTCATCCACCTGGCCGGCGACGAAGAGGACGTGCGGGTCGCGCATCGCTTCTTCACGGAGGCGGCCGAGCTGGTCGCTCGAGGGCACGAGCTCGGGCCCCCGGACGTCGCGCGCGCCCTGCGTGAGCTGCGCCTCGATTCCGATGCCTCCCTGGTCGACCTGCTCGACGAAGCCATCTTGGTATCGCCGCGGCGCCGAGCGGTGCTGCCCAAGAGCCCGGCGCAGCGCGCGTACATCGAATCGATTCGCAAGCACGACTTGACCTTCGGCATCGGCCCCGCAGGCACGGGCAAGACCTATCTCGGCATGGCCATGGCCGCGGCCGCGCTGATGAACAAACGCGTCAAGCGCATCGTGCTCACACGTCCGGCGGTGGAGGCCGGCGAGAAGCTCGGGTTCTTGCCGGGTGACCTCGCCGAGAAGGTGAACCCCTACCTCAGGCCGCTCTACGACGCGCTCCACGACATGCTCGACTTCGAGAAAGTCGAGCAACTGCGAGCGCGCGGTCAAATCGAGGTCGCGCCCCTGGCGTTCATGCGTGGGCGTGCGCAGCCGTACTTCACACCGGTGCTCACTCCGACCGGCTTTCGCCCAATCGGTAGCCTTCGCCCCGGCGACTCCGTGATCGGCTCGAACGGTCGCGCCACCAAGGTGCTCGGCATCTACCCGCAAGGCGTGCGAAAGGTGTTCCGTGTCGCAACACAGGACGGCGCGTCGACGGTGTGTTGCGGCGAGCATCTCTGGGCTGTCTACACCCCGGAGGACCGCGCCCGCAGCGGGCTACCCCGAGTCGTTCAGACGCGGGAAATGATCGGTCGTCTGCGATGCGCACACCAGCATCGTTACGAGCTGCCGCTGCTTTCCGCGCCCGCCAAGCTCGCGCCGCGCGACGTTGCCTTGGATCCGTATGCCCTCGGACTGCTCTTGGGCGACGGCTGCATCACCGGCATTACGACGCCTTCGTTCGCGACCTCCGATCCCGAGTTGGCCGAGGCCCTCCAATCGGCGGTGGAAGGCATCGATCTCGTCGCCAAGTCGAGTGTCGACTATGTGCTGCGCCACGTCGCTGGAGGCCGCGGTGGGTTGCGCATCTCGAACCCCGTTACGGTCACGCTGCGTGAGCTGGGTTTGTGCGGCGCTCGCTCCGCGACCAAGTTCGTGCCAAAGCAATACCTCCACAACTCCCCAGGCGTGCGCTTGGCGCTGTTGCAGGGGCTCCTGGACACCGACGGCGGGCCGGTGGCGCAGGCGGGCCGAACTTGCCGCATTCAGTACAGTACGACGTCGCCCGACCTGCGTGATGCCGTCGTGTTCCTGGTTCGTTCGCTTGGCGGCGTGGCTTACTGGCGGCTTCGTCCGGCGGAGGGCCGGCGCCCCGGGCGCGCGCGAGGGCGCGACGTTCCGCACCGCTCCGATGCTTTCGTGTTGGACATCCGGCTTCCGCCCGAGCTCACGCCCTTCCGCTTGAGGAGGAAGCGCGACAAGTACGAGGCATCGGGTGGTGGTGGACGGCCGATGCGCTTCATCGACAGCATCGAGCCGGCAGGCGAACAGGACTGCCTGTGCATTCAGGTCGCGGCCCCGGACTCGCTCTACGTCACGAGCGACTTCCTGCTCACCCACAACACCCTGAACGATTCCTTCGTCATCCTCGACGAGGCCCAGAACGCCACGTGCGAGCAGATGCGCATGTTCCTCACGCGGCTCGGCTTCGGCTCCAAGGCCATCGTGACCGGCGACATCACCCAAACCGACTTGCCGGCGGGAGCAAGGAGCGGGCTGCGCGAAGCGCGCGACCTGCTCTCCAACGTGGAGGGCATCTCGTTCTGCACGTTCACCGACGTGGACGTCGTCCGGCACCCACTCGTGCAGAAGATCGTGGTGGCCTACGAGATCCGAGACGCCGCCGAGGCGCGCCGGCGCGAAGAGCGCCGCGCCGAGCGGGTCCAAGCCGACACGAATGGAGCCGCCAGCCCGCCCGACGACGAGCCGCGTTGACGGGGGCCTAGCTTCGAGCGACCTTTCCGCGGCGAGCGCCAATGACGTTGGAAAGGGTCGAGCGGGACGGGGGTGAGAAGGCGCTGCGCGCACTGTCGCCACGCGCCCAAGAGACGGTGCTGGGGCTCACGCGCCTGGCGGAGGAGCTCGCGCGAGAACCACTGCTCACCGGCGCCCTCTTGTCGCGGCCGCATCCGCTCTTGCTCTCCGTGCGCAAGGGCCCCCTCGGCGTGCTGATCGCTCCGGCGCTGGTTTGGGACAAAGGCCGTGACCTGCTCACGCCCTTTGCCGAGAGCATCGCCGCCTACGAGACCCGCCTCGTGTTGCTCGGGCGCCCCGCGGAGCCCGATCTCACCCAGGCGCTGAACCTCGGGCTCGCCGCCATCGTCACCGAAGCGCCCCGCGTGTCCGAGGTGGCCGTGGCGCTCCACCAGGCTTTCGAGCTGATGGAGGTCAAGGCGCGCAGCGAGAGCCGTGGCAAGTGGCTGAACCGCTACCGCTACGAGCTCGGCGAGCTGATCGAGATCGCACGCGCGCTCACCACCGAGCGCGAGATCGGCAAGCTCCTGGCGCTGATCTTGGAGAAGAGCCGCTTCGTCACCGGCGCCGACGCCGGCAGCATCTACGTGGTCGAAGGCAACGAACACGACCTCTCGCGCAATCAACTGCGTTTCAAGACCAGCCAGAACGACTCGGTGAAGTTCGACTCCCGAGAGTTCACCATGCCCATCAGTCCGCGCAGCATGGCCGGCTGGGTGGCCCTCGAGAAGAAGTCGATCCGCATCGACGACGTCTACGAGATGCCGAAGGATTCCACCTTCGGTTTCGATCGCTCGTTCGATCAAAAGGTGGGCTATCGCACGAAGAGCATGCTGTGCACGCCGCTGGTGTCGAAGGAAGGCGTGGTCATCGGCGTACTCCAGCTCATCAACAAGAAGAAGGAGCCGAGCGTCAAGCTCCTGACCCCCGACGACACCGAACGGCTCGTGGTGGCCTTCGACGAGCGCAGCGAACAGCTGATGCAGACGCTGGCGGCTCAGGCCGGCATCGCCCTCGAGAACGCGATGCTCTACGACGAGATCCGCTCGATCTTCGAGGGGTTCGTGCGCGCCAGCGTGGACGCCATCGAGCAGCGCGATCCGACCACGAGCGGTCACTCGCGGCGCGTCGCCGAGCTCACCGTGAGCCTCGCCCACGCCGTGGAGCGCACCGACACCGGCCCGTACAAAGACGTGATCTGGAAGCGCGAGGACATCCACGAGATCGAATACGCCTCGCTGCTGCACGACTTCGGCAAGATCGGCGTGCGCGAGCACGTGCTCGTGAAAGCCAAGAAGCTCTACCCGTACGAGCTCCAGCTCTTGAAGCAACGCTTCGACTTCGTGCGCCGGAGCATCGAGGTCGACCTCTTGAGCCGCAAGCTCGGGCTCCTCGAGCGCCAGGCGCGAAGCGAGGACCTCGCGGAGCTCGACGTGGAGCTTCGCGCTCGACTCGAAGAGCTCGACGCCGCTTGGCTGACCGTGTCGCACGCCAACGAGCCGACCGTGCTCGCCGCGGGCGACTTCAAGAAGATCGAGGAGCTCGCGCGCCAGACCTACGCGACGCTCGACGGCGGCCTCGAGCCCTTGCTCACGGCGGAAGAGGTGAAGAGCCTGTCGGTCATGCGTGGCTCGCTCACCGCCGAAGAGTTCGACGAGATCCGAAGCCACGTCACCCACACCTACCGCTTCTTGTCGAAGATCCCCTGGGGCAAGACCTTCGCCCGAGTGGCGATCATCGCGGGCGCGCACCACGAGCGGCTGAACGGCACGGGCTACCCCAACCGGCTCCGGGCCGAGGAGATCCCGCTCCAGTCCAAGATGATGACCATCAGCGACATCTTCGACGCGCTCACGGCGAGTGACCGGCCCTACAAGCGCGCCGTGCCTGTGGACAAGGCGCTCCACATCCTCGACCTCGAGGTCAAAGACGGCCACGTCGATACGGAGCTCGTGCGGATCTTCCGCGACGCCAAGGTCTGGGAGCAGATCATGGGCGCGCTCTACTAGCGCCTCCGCCCGGCGCGTCCGGACGCTGCGGTTGGCCCGGCCGCCGGGCAGAAGGCCTCTCGCCGATGGGCCCGTGCGGCGTGGGCGGCACCCGGCGTGCGGAGCCGTCCCGTCATTTCGGGAGTTGGCCAGGAAGCTCCGGACACCGCCCACGCGGCGTGCCCGCTTGGAAAAGATTTGTCCGCTCTGCACTGTTTGCGGAGCGTCTGCGAGCGGTTAGCGCCGATTCCCTCCGGAAACACGTGGCTTCCATCAAAAGCGTCGAGGCACGAACCCTGCTAGTACCTTCTCGGATGACTACGCCCTGGCGCACGGCGGGCGCGTGCGAGGCCCAACGAACCGAAAAGGTCTTCGGGAGGCGTGATGCGGAGCAGGTCTGAACGGATGTCTCTCTTGAGGGCGGGGGTTCTCCTCGGCCTGGTTGCGACCTTCGGCGCGATGCCGGTGGGCTGCTCCGACGACGCCAAGTTGCCGAACGCGACCAGCGACGGCGGCGCGGGCACGGGTGGCTTCGGAGGCGTGGCGACCGGCCCCTGCTCCGACGGCGCCAGCCGCTCGTGCGGCATCGAGCTCGCGAAGCACGGCAGCATCGCGAGCTGCTACCTCGGCAAGCAGACCTGCAACGGTGGCGTGTGGAGCGAGTGCACCGACGGCAAACAGGTCACGAAGAGCATCGTGCCCCCTCCCGGTGTCGGCCCGGCCTCAGCGCCGCAAAACTCTCTCGGCAACTGCGTCAGTAACCCCTGCGATCCGTACTGCAACATCTACAACGACGACGCGGGTGTCACGACGGACGGCGGCACGCCGATCTTCAATTGGCAGGCCGGTGACCCGAGCGACCTACCACCCGGTCTCGTGAACCAGGGCATCCAGCAGCCGTGCGAAGAGGCGGCCGACTGCCAGTTCAACACGTATTGTTGGCACCCCAGGACCGCGGCTTGCGGTCACAGCAAATGTGAGGCGGGCGCCAAGCTGAACTACGGCTGCGACCCCTGCGTGAAGCAAGTCTGCAAGACGGACCAAACCTGTTGCACGTACCAACACACCTGCAATCACAGTCCGTGCACAGCCGGTGGGTATCTCACGCCCGGCTGCGACAACCAATCCGAGAACTGCGTGACCAAGGTCTGCGCCAGCGCCGGTCTCGCGCACTGCTGCCAGAACGCCGGCCCGGGTTGGGACGCCGCGTGTGTCGCGGCGGTCACGTCGGTGTGCGGCCTCTCCTGCCCGCTCACGCCGGCGGGTACGTGGACCGCGGCCTGCGTCGGCAAAGTCGAGAGCGTGTGCGGCGCCGAGTGCGGCACCGGCAGCCCGCCGCCCGAAGAGGGCCAGTGCAAGGAGTGGATCCCCGGCCAGACGGACCCAGCCTGCGGCGGTGTGGACCTCTCGGTCGACGTGCCCTGCTCGGGCAACGTCCCGGTGTGCAATCACGGGCAGACCGCCGCTCCCGCGGGCATCCGCATCGTTCACTTCCCGGGAAGCTCGGGCGAGTTCGGCAAGTGCAACCCCGACCAGACGCACCCGCAGATGGAGGAGTGTTTCACCACCCAGCCGATTCCGCCGGGGATGTGCACGACCCAAATGGAGCGCTGGGATGGTTCGGCGTGGGTCCCGGGTTGCAGCACGCTCGGTGGCAACGTCGAGATCATGGTGAACCCCCAGGTGCAGTCGGGGAAGCCGACGCCTGCTGCGTATCCAGGCTACGTCGCCGAGTGCAAGTGCCAGGACAACTGGAGCATCTACCACAACGGCGCGTGCGGTCTGCCGACCTGCGGCTCGCAGACACAGACCGGCGTCTTCAAGAAGCCGAACTTCTACATCACCATGGACCGCACGGGCTCCATGGTGAGCTCCGGCATCTGGAACCCGGCCGTCACCGGCATGACCGCGTTCTTCCAAGATCCCGGGGCCGCAGGCCTCGGCATCGCGCTCGAGTTCTTCTCGCTGAACTCCGGCGGCATTTACGGCGACGGCTGCGCCCCCGGCAACTGCATCAGCGCTCCGTGCGGAAACCCCATGGTGCCGCTCGGCACGCTGACCGCAGCGCCTGCGCCAGGTGACACGCACGAAGCGGCGCTGGTGGCGACGTTCGCCAACGTGCATCCCAACGCCGCTGCACCCGGCACGGGCTTCGGAACCCGAATCTATCCCGCCCTCCAAGGCGCATTGATGTGGGCCACGAGCCACGTGATCTCGACGCCGACCGAGGACTTCCACGTGATCCTCCTCACGGACGGTGATCCGAGCGCCTGCGACACGAGCTCGGCCAACAACGCGGCGCTTTCGGCAGCCGCCCTCGCGGCGCACGGCATCAAGACCTACGTCATCGCGATGCCGGGTTCGACGCTTTCGTTCCTCGATCCCATCGCCGCGGCCGGCGGCACGACGGCGGCAATCAACGTGACGGCAGCTGGCATGGCGGCGCAGATGGTCGCCGCGCTCAGCGCCATCGCGTCGAGCGGCATCACCTGCAACTTCGACCTTCCCGCGGCGGGCCTGTTCGATCCCGCCAACGTGCAGGTGGTCTACACGCCGAGCAGCGGGCCTTCAGCCAACCTCTCGCAGGTCACGGACCTCGTCTCCTGCGCCGGCGGACCGGGCTGGTACTACGACAACAACACCACTCCGACGAAGATCTCGCTCTGCCCACAGAGCTGCACCACAGCCCAAGGGGACTCGGGCTCGAAGGTCGACTACACGCTCGGCTGTCCCACCGGAGCGGGACCGAAGACGGTGTACGTTCCCTACGAAGGCGTGTGCCCGGCTGGCTCGAAGCCCGTCTGGAACTTCTTCACCTATTCGACGACCACGCCCGGCAACTCCACCATCGACTTCCGAGTGCGCGCAGCGGATACCCAGGCGAATCTTCCAAGCGGAACTTGGCACAACCTCGCCCAAGCGCACTCGACACCCACGGACACTCAGAACTGTGGAATGGGCGGCCCCGCGCCCTGCCCAATTGACCTTTACGCTGCGCTGGGCTTCCCTGACCAGAAGCGCCAATGGCTCGAGCTCGAAGTCACACTCACGCCAGCGGCGGGTCTCGGCCCCGTCCTCACCGACGTCAACCTGACCTACTCGTGCCCGCCCTCCGAATGACGCGCTGGATCGGGCTCGCTGCGCTCTCTGCAGCCCTGCTCTCGGGCTGCGGCAGCGAAGACAGCAAGAAGAAGCCCTTCACCGGAACCGGCGCGACCGGAGGCTCGACCAGCGGCGGAACGGGCGGCACCTCGAACACCGGTGGGGCGGCCGGAAGCACGGGGGGCTCGAGCGGAACCGGGGGCTCGTCGGGCGATGGCGGCGGGCTCGGGGGCGTTGGCGGCGGGGGACCCGAGGCGTGCACCGACGGTCTCGACAACGACAGCGACGGCAAGGTCGACTGCGACGACACGGATTGCACGCAGGCGTGCAGCTCTGCGTGTGCGAGCCCGGAGGTCCTCGGCGACCCGGCTTCCACCCAGGGCACGACGGAGACGCACAAAGACAGCCTGAACGCCTCCTGCGCAGGTAGCCCGAGCGGTCCCGATCTCGCCTACGAGTTCACCGCAACGAAGACGGGCGTGTTCGAGGCCGTCCTCGGCGGTTTCTCCACGCTCACGCTTTCCGCACGCTCCGCCTGCAACGGAGCAGAGCTTGGTTGTGCGAAAGGTCACGTGCTCGAGCTACCGGTGACCGCGGGCACGAAGCTCTGGATCATAGTCGACGGCGTGAACGGTAGCTCCGGACCCTTCGGGCTTTCGGCGGAGAGCCGGCCCATCGAGTGCGGAGATCATCACACCGACGGCACGGAGAAGTGCGACGACGGCAACAAGCAGAGCGGTGACGGCTGCAGCGCGACCTGCACCATCGAATACAGCGAAACCGAGCCCAACGATGCGACGGCGCAGGCGGACACGTGGAGCCCGACGTTCGCGGCCAGCATCTCGTCGGCCAGCGACGTCGACGTGATCAAGGTGAACGTCCCGACCAGCGGCGCGACCTTGAGCGCCGCGGTATCCGACTTCGGCGACAACGCCTGCGAGCTGAACCAGATCGACAGCTACATGGAGCTTTTCGCCCCCGATGGCATCAGCTCGCTCGCTGCCGACGACAACTCGGGCGAGGGGCTCTGCTCCGGGTTCGCAGTGAACAACCTGGCCGCAGGCACCTATTACCTAGTGGTCAAAGCAGCCCCCGGCGCGAACCCGGCGACCTTCTCGTACAAGATCTCCGTCATTCCTGACGTAGTAAGCGCAAAAGTCGCGCGCCCGCGCTCTCGCCGCTCGGCAGGCCCGTGATATCCGGCAGCCACCATGCCGGGAGAATCCTCAACGTCCTCGCGCGCGAGATCGCGACTCGCGCGGCAATCCCTACGGTCGAAGCAGAAGTCCACACCGCCAGCGGGTTCGGCCGCGGCGCCGTGCCCAGCGGTGCATCCACCGGTGAACACGAAGCGCTCGAGCTGCGTGACGGTGACAAGAGCGTTATCTGGCGAGGCGTGCAGCAGGCCGTCGCCCGTCAACGACGTGCTCGGCCGCGCTGGTCGGGCTCTCTGCCCTCGATCAGCCGAGCGTCGATCAGGCGCTCTTGGAGCTCGACGGCACGAAGAACAAGGAGAAGCTCGGCGCCAACGCCATCCTCGCCGTGAGCATGGCCGTGGCCCGCGCCGGCGCCGACACCGTGGGCCTGCCGCTCTGGCGCTACTTGGGCGGCGTGCAAGCGCGCGTCCTGCCGACGCCGCTCATGAACATCTTGAACGGCGGCACCCATGCCGACAACGGCCTCGAGGTGCAAGAGTTCATGATCGTTCCGCTCGGGCTCCCGAGCTTCGGTGAAGCGCTGCGCTGCGGCGCCGAGATCTTCCACGCGTTGAAGGCCAACCTGAAGAAGGACGGTCTCACCATCGCGGTCGGCGACGAAGGCGGATTTGCGCCGCGCCTCGAGAGCAACGAGGCCGCCATTCAGCGCATCATGAGCGCCATCCAGGCCGCGGGCTACGAGCCCGGAAAACAGGTCGGGATCGCCCTCGACGCAGCGGCGAGCGAGTTCTTCGCCGACGGCAAGTACACCTGGGACAAGAAGCAGCACACGCCCGCCGAGCTCTGCGGCATCTACGAGAAGCTGTGCGAGAAATACCCGATCGTCAGCATCGAAGACGGGCTCGCCGAAGACGATTGGGACGGCTGGAAGCTCCTCACCGACAAGGTCGGCAGCCGGGTGCAGCTCGTGGGCGACGACCTCTTCGTCACGAACCGCGAGCGCCTCGCTCAGGGCATCGAGAAGCAGATCGCGAACTCGATCTTGATCAAGCTAAACCAGATCGGTTCGCTCACCGAGACTCTCGACACGATCCGGCTCGCGACCACCGCGGGCTACACCTCGGTGATCTCGCACCGCTCGGGTGAGACCGAGGATTCGTTCATCGCGGATCTCGCCGTCGCGACCAACGCGGGTCAGATCAAGACCGGGAGCCTCAGCCGCAGCGATCGCATCGCGAAGTACAACCAGCTCTTGCGCATCGCCGACGAGCTCGCCGACGGCCAGGTCTATTCGGGCCGCACGCCCTTCCAGAAGCGCTGACCGACGAAGCGCTGACCGACGAAGCGTAGGGGTCGGCGAGAGTCGTCGATCGAATGCCCGCCCGATCGGGTCCGAGTCCCCATCCTCGGGCCCGGGGCTTGGGCTCCGGGAGCAGTGCGGCCCGGCGCCGGGTTGGCTTGACTCCGCGCCGCAAAAGTGAGAAGTCGAACTTCCTACTTTGGTCGGGGAGGTCGGGGCATGTCCGCTCGCCAAAACTCACTCGCTTCGTCATGGTCGGGGATTTCGGGCCGTGGCCGACTCGGCTGGGCCGTTGCTGGAATGCTCTCGCTCGCGGCCGTTGGCTGCGGCGGCTCCGCCGAGAACGACGGCGGAGCGGGCGGAAAAGCCCCCGGCGGTTCAGGTCCAGGTGGCGCGTCGGGCTCCGGCGGCTCTGGCGCAGCGAGTGGTGGCAGCGCGGGCGCACCCGTCGGCGGTGCGAGCGGAGCGGGTGGCGCGGGTGGCGCGAGTGGTGGGAGCGCGGGTGGCGCGGGTGGTGGGAGCGCAGGCTCGAGCAGCGGCGGAGCGGGCGGCACGTCGGATGTCGCTGATCCTCGGCAGAACGGTCCGGCGGCCACCACCAGCTTCGACGGCAAAGCGAGCGTACCGGCGACCAAGAACTCCGTGCCGATGCACTGTGTGATCCCGAGCGGGCCGAGCGCCAAAGCGCCGTTCCCGGTGGTGCTCGTCGCGCACGGCTTCCAGCTGCCCGCGTCGCAGTACGACGGCTACGCGAACCGGCTCGCCACGCACGGCATCATCGGGTGCACCGTCGATTTTCCGGCCGGCTTCAGCGCAAATCACGCCGCGAACGCCCAGGATGTGAGCGGCGCGCTCGACTGGGTCTTGGTGCAATCGACACAGAGCGGCAGCGGCCTCTTCGGCAAAGTCGACATCAACCAGTTCGGTGCCATGGGCCACTCGCTCGGCGGCAAGGTCAGCGTGCTCGCGGCCAAGAACGACCCGCGCATTCGGGCGGTGTTGGGCCTCGACCCCGTCGACACTTCCACGCTGTGCGACGCGACCAAGTGTCCGGACGCGTCCAACGCCCAGCCGCTCGGCATCCCGACGGCGTATCTCGGCGAAACCACCGACGCCACCGCCGGCATCACGGGGCAAGCTTGCGCGCCGTCCGCCGACAACTTCCAGACCTTCTATCAAAAGGCCAACGGCCCGAGCCTCGAGGTCACGCTGAACGGCGCGAACCACATGAGCTTCGTCGACGATGTCGCGGCCTGCGGCGTCATCTGCAGCTTCTGCAACAAGGCGACGCAGCCCGCGGCGCTGTCCCTCGACGTCTCCCGCGCGTACTCGGTGGCGTTCTTCGCGCGCTTCCTGAAGGACGAAACCGGCTACGACGCTTGGCTCACGGGGGCGAACGCCAAAGCCACCTGGATCGACACGGGACAAATCAGCGTGCAGTCGAAGTGAGCGCGACCAGCTCGTCTCGAAACGACTGAACGAGCCGCTCCGGATCGGGCATGCGCTTCACGTCGGCGAACACGCCGAGGCGAACACCGCCGGCGTAGGAGAGCAGGCTGAGGCCGACCGCGATGTGCCCCGAGACGGGCGCCCAGACCAAGAGCTCGGAGAGCCGCTTGCCCGCCAGGTGAATCTCCACGGGCGGGCCCGGCACGTTGGTGATCATGACGGTCGCCTTCTTGGTGAAGAGCTGGATCCCGATGTGCTCGAGCTCGCTGGTTGCGACCCCCATGGCCCCGAGCACGCCGAGCGCGACGATGGCATCGGGCTCGCGCTTGATCTGATCGAACGCCGCACGCACGAGCGCGAGCCGACGTGGAGCGTCGGGCTCGTGGATGGGCAAGTCGACATAGACCAGACCGAAGTGGTTGCCGAGGTCGTGACCCGCCTCTTCTTGCTTCACGTAGACGGGAACGAGCGCACGAAAGACCGAGCCCGGCTCGAGCGTGCCGAGGTAGCTCCGAAGCGCGGCAGTGAGCGCCGCGACCAGCACGTCGTTCACTTTGGCTTCGTGCTTGCGCGCGACCGCCTTCACCTCGTCGAGAGAGAAGCGCTCGGACCAAGCGACGGACTTCTGGGTGCCGAGCTCCCCCTTGAGTGAGGTCTCGGTGTCTTGCGGCAAAAACAGCAACCGGCCCAGGGTGGCCGCCTGAGCGCTCGCGAGCCGGGCACGTGCGGCGAGACCTTCGGGGCGTGGCACGTCGACGCCGACCTCGGGCGGGCTCAAGACCGCCCCTTCGTCGGTGAGGCCCAGCAAGAGCCGCACGAGCGCGACGCCGTCCCCCATGGCGTGGTGCAGTCGAGCCAGGAGCGCGGTCCCCTCCCCCACGCCGTCGATGACGTGGAGCTGCCACAGGGCGCGATCTCGGGGCAACGGCGCGCTAGTCAGATCGCTGACCAGAGCTTCGAGCGCCCGTTGGTCTCGGGGCTCGGGGAGCGCGACGTGGTGCACGTGAGCTTTGACGTCGAAGTGCGGATCGAGCTCGAAGTAAGGGAGCCCGAGCTTCGGCTCGACCACGCGCTGGCGAAAGCGGCGGTGGCGAAGCAATCGTTCGCTCACGAGCTCTTGGATTCTCTCGAAGGCAGGGGCCTCGCTGAACACCAAGAGCGCGTTGATGACCATCGCGTTGGTGGCGCTGTCCATCCGGAGCCACGCCGCATCGACTGCCGGCAGGCTCTCCTTCGACGGGAGCTCGCTCATCTCACGTCGGGCAGGTGCAGCAATTGATCACGGGCAGGCACAGGCCGGGCTTGTTGGTCTGCGTCGCGCAATAGAACGTGCACAAGAACTGGCTCGTCACGTCGCTCGGATTGCAGGGAGCGGGGCAGCCGCTGCCACCACCGACTCCGCCACCGCCGCCGCCACCACCGCCGCTCGGGGCGCCACCGCCACCCGTCGAGATGCAGGCATTGCCTTGCTTCGCGAAGCCGGCGTTGCACACGAAGTCGCAGAGGTTGCCGTTGCAGCTGCTGGTGCCGTTGGCAGGCGGATTCGGGCACGCCGCGCATTGGTTGTCGACCAGGCCACAACCGATGCCCGGGCTCGGCGCGACGCACACGCCACCGCAACTCTTCTTCCCGGTACCGCACGTGCTGCCGCCGCCGCTTCCGCCGCCCGACGTGCCGCCACCCGAGGTGCCGCCGCCCGACGTGCCACCACCCGACGTGCCACCACCCGACGTGCCGCCGCCCGCCGTGGTGCCGCCACCGCCCGGCTCGCCCGCGCTGCCACCGGCAGAGGTTCCGCCCGCGTTGTTGGAACCGGTGCCGCCGACGCCGTCGCCTTTGCCGCCCTTGCCGCCCGCGTCGATGGGCACACCACCGAAACTCTGATCGTCGTCGATGCTCTCTGCGGTTGCGCAGCCCATCGCGATGGTCAGAAGCCCGAGAACCGCGAGACCCACGCGCCGCATGGGTCGTACTCTACTACGAATGTCCGGCGCGCCCAGCCCAGCACGCGTCACTTCGTGCGCTTCCGACGCCGGGGGTCGGCGTGCCGCGCAAGGCCGAGCACACACAGCGGTTCGGGTGAGACCGCGAAGCTCGCGACGTCGCCGAGGCTCATCTGGATCTCGCGGTTCGGCCCGTCCAGAAACATACAGGCCTCCTGCATCATGCTCTGAGCTTCGAGCTTCTCGCCTTTCGCGACCAGGAAGCGCAAGAGGCGATAGCGGGTGCCCTCGGGGGCATAGGGTTCGCGCACGACGACCTGGAGCTTCTTCGAACCGAGGGGCAGCACGCGACCACCCGCGGAGTGCTGCGCGGCGGTCGAACCGGCGGCGGGCCCCAGCCAAAATCCGCTGGATTTGTGGGCTTCTCGCCGGCCGCGGTGGGTCAAGATGTAGCGCGAGGTCGCGGCCGGCGAGGCATGGCAATAAAGCGCCTCGTTGAGCACGCGGTTCGAACGCACGCGTCCGTTCAGTGCCACGCTCATGCGGGTGAGCGTCACCGACTCCATCCGGTGTTCGAGGGCGAGTGCCAGGTCCCGCTTCACTGTGGAACGGCGCGCGCCGCAGAAGTAGCCGACACTGAAGCGTGGTGCGCTATTCACTCCCAGAATGGGAGTGCTACCCACATTGTGGGAGGCCGCGAGCAACGTGCCATCGCCCCCCACGGCCACCACCAAGGCGGCGTCGGCGGCGTCGAAGGCGGCGTGAGCGCGCCCGACCACCAGGGCGCGGACGCCTAAGTCGTCGAGCGCCGCGAGCACCGTCTCGAGCGTGCGCGTGTGCTCGTAGTGCGACTCCATCCAGCGCGCGACGCTCGGATCTTTCTTCTCGAGCAGGGCCTTGGCGCGCGGATCGCCTTCTTCTTCGATGAAGCGCGTGTAGCTGGAGCGCTTCACGACCACGATCACGCGATCGTCGCTCACGTGAATCGCTCCACGAGTCTACGGAGCGCGAGCTCGGTCTTGGCGTCTTCGATGACACCCGCGCGGCAGAGCTCGAGAGCCTCCGAGAGGCGCGCGCTCCGCACGAGCCCCCCGTGCTCGAGCGGTGAGCCGTCGTTCGCGGGCTCGCGCCGTGACTTGGGATCGACCTCGACCTCGAAGTAGAAGTGACGTTCGCCGATGACACCCGGCGAGGGGTAGGTGCTCGGGCCGAGCTCGCGCAAGAGATCGGGCGGCTGCTCGAATCCGAGCTCTTCCTGGAGCTCCCGCGACGCGCAGGCGCGGAGCCCCAACGCGGACTGCTCGCTCTCCTCCACCAGCCCCGCCGGAAGCTCCCACAAGCCGAGGCCGCGATCGAGCTCGGGGATCGGCGAGCGCGCCGGGTCGCGCAGAAGGAGCGGCGGACGCAGCGCGCTCCGCAGGTAGATCCAGCGCTCGCCGCGCGAAAAGAAATGGGCCGCGATCACCACGGCGTCGATGGCTCGACGGTCTACCGCGTCGTAGACGAACGGCTCACTCAGGGAACCATCGGGATAGCGCGCACGGAAGCGGCGTCGGACGAGGCGGAGGAAGCCACCGGGGTCGGGCGGCGACAGATCTTCGACGAGCTCGAGCGTGATCTCCGGTAGCGGGTCGAAGCTTTCCATGCGGGCCTCTTGCCGGTGGGCGCGTCGCAGGGTACATCGCAAAGGCTTTCGTCAGGGAGAGGTATCCCGATGCACGGACACAGACTCACGTTTCGCGTGCTGCTTTCGGCGTTGGCCCTGTCCGCGCTCTCGGGCGACTTGGCCGCGGCGCCCAAGGCCGGCGCCAAGACCGAGGTGAAGCCCAAGGGCGACAAGGCCGACAAGGGCAAGCCCAAGGTCGACGTCGCGAAGCTCAAGACCGAGCTAGAGAGTGGTGACTCGGCGCGCATCTTGGCGGCCCTCGGCGAGATCGCGAAAGCAGGGGAAGGCGCCAGCGCAGTCGCGCCTTCGGTGGAGAGCCTGCTCAAGAAGGGCCTCAGCGCCGAGCTCACCCTGAAAGCGCTCGACGCAGCCGGTGCGATGAAACAGAGCTCTTCGAGCGCGGCACTCGCTCCCTACGTGAGCCATCGCAGCGCAGACGTGCGGCGCGCCGCGGCCAAAGCCCTCATCAAGACCAAGGGGCCGAACGCAGTGAAGGCGCTGAAGGCTGCCCTGCGAAGCTCCGACGGTCAGGTGCGAGGACTCGCGGCGACCGGCCTCGGCAGCCTAGGGGCCAAAGAGACGCTCGGCGATCTGTTCAACGCCCTCGCTCACAGCGTGCCCGAAGCCGCCGCGGCCATCGGCCAGCTGTGCGAGCCCAAAGAGTGCGACAAGTTCGCCGAGCTCCTCGGCAAACACCAGTTCGACATCATGTCGAGCGGGTTCGATCAGATCCTGTTCCGGGCCGAGAAGGACATGCCCGAAGATCAGAAGATCAAGGTCGTCGGCCGCCTGCGCGAGCTCGGCACCAAAGAGGCGGGGAAGTATCTAGCCGACGTCAAAGGTCGCTGGCCCGAAGGCTGGAGCAAACGCGTGAAGCAGGCCATCGACGCCGCCGTGAAAGCCACCGGTGGCAGCGGAGGGTCCGAAGAATGATGCGCATGCGGTGTTTCGGCCTGGCCGCGCTGGCGCTCGGCTGTTCGTCGGCCATCAGCAACAGCACCACGGCGTTCTCGTCGGATTGGCAGAACGACGGCGGGAAGTCCATCGCTCGCGTCCACAGCCAGGTGGCTGCTCGACCGCTCACGCCGGGCGCCGCGTTGGCCGTGGGCGTGACGCGTGACGGCTTGGTCGCCATCGGCTTGGACGGATCGAGCAAGTGGAAGTCGGCTTCGAAGCCCGACTCGCAGCCCGCCATCGCCGGCGACTTGGTGGTGTTCACCAGCAACGATCAGCTCGTCGCTCTCGACGCCAAGACCGGCAACCCGACCTGGAGCGTGCCGGCCGAAGGTCGCGTCCTGCGCGGGGCGGGCGACGACGGCACGTACACCGTCGCGACGCTGGGCCAACGCGGCGGCGGCGGCGCGCTGTTCTTGGCGGTGGAGCGTGACGGCGGCATCGCGCGCAAGATCGAGCCTTCGGGCGTCGAGCTCGGCGTGCCCGGGGTCCAAGCCGGCGTCGCCTTCGTGCCGTGGGCCAGCCAATACGTTTCCGCCGTCGACATCGCGTCCGGGAAGGAAGCCGGCCGTCTGCTCCTCCGCGATCAGGTGAGTCACGCGCTCGCCATCGGCGGCGTGCTCCACTTCGGTGAGCGCGGCCTCGTGCGCTTCGACGACCAAATCGCCGGCGCGGCGCGCGGCTCGGCCCACGTCGCGAAACTCCCGGAGCGCGAGCTCCCCGGCAAGCCCGTGTGGCTGCCGAGCGGATCGCAGATCACGCCGGCCACGGCGGCCGCGCGCGAGAAGATCCGGCTCTATGCCCGCCCAGCAGAGACCTCCGGCAAGTTCGGCATCGCGGGCGGTCGCTACGCTGCAACCTACTACCGCATCGTCATCGGGCTCGACGCCGCGGACGGCTCGCTCCGCTGGGTGAGGACGCATCCGCAAGACGTCTTGGGCGGCGACGCCACGAGCAACGGCTTCGCGTTCTGCGATGCGACGGGCAAGGTGACATTGGTCGACTCGAACGGCGGCGACGCCGGCGTCGTGGATCTCGGCAGCGCAGTGGTCGGCTGCAGCGTCGCGGCCGGGGCCTTCAACGTGCGCGCGGGCAAGTCGGCGGGGCCTTTGCCCGAGCAAATCGTCAAGGCCATCCAGGTTCGCGAGACCGAGATGGCGACGGCGCAACGCTTCCTCTTGCGCGAGCTCGGCGCCATGCAGGAGCCCATCGTGACCAAGGCGCTGGTCGAGTTGGCATCGAACCCCCGCACGCCCGCGTTGCTCTTGGAAGACGCGCGCCAGCTCTTGGCGGCGCGGCGCAACGGAGCCGAATACATGATCGAGGCGCTCCAGAAGCACTACGACTTCTTGAGCGACGTTCTGCTCTCACCGCCCGTGGGCCCCATCGCCGATGCGCTGGCTGCCATGAACGACGCGCGCGCGGCCGGGCCGCTCGCCCATCACTTGAACGACGCGGCCAACACGCCGAACGACATCGAGCACGCAGCCAAGGCGCTCGCCAAGCTCGCGACCGCCAAGGAAAGTGACGATCTGAAGACGTTCTTCGCGCTCTACCGCGCCACCGCCGACGAGAAGGAGCTCGTGAACGCCGTGCTCTCGGTGGCCGAGGCGCTCCTGCGCATCGGCGGAGACGAGGGCAAGCGCGTGGTGCTCGACGCAGCCAAAGACCCGCTCACCCACCCCGACGTGAGGAGCGGGCTCGCGAACTTGGTGCCCGCCAAAGACGACAAGGCCGGCGGTCCCGCGAAACCGAGCGCGGAAGAGCCCGCAGCAGCGAGCAAGAACTGACCGACGGGTGGCACGCGGCCACCCGTCCAGCGGATCGCCGGACTTTCTCCGGCGACTACTTGCAGTTGCCGCCCGGGCACGAAACGCTGCAATCGGCTGGGTTCGCGCACTCGGCCTTGCAGTTGCCACCGGTACACGAAACGGAGCACTTCGACCCTGCCGGGCAAGTGGCTTTGCAGTTTCCGCCCGGGCAGTCGGTGTTGCAGGTCGCGCCCTGTGCGCAAGCCACGCGGCAGTTGCCACCGGTGCAGCTCAAGGAGCAGGTCGAACCCGACGCGCAGGAGAGCTCGCAGTTGCCTCCGGCGCAGCTGGCGTTGCAGGTCTGGTTCGCCGCGCAGGCGAGCTTGCAGTTGCCGCTGGGGCAACCGTCGCCCAAGGTCACGGCCGCGCCCCCGGCAGCAGGCGCAGCGGGAGTGCCCGCCGCTGGCGCACCCGGCGCGGCGGGAGCTCCGGGGCCCGCGGCTGCTTGCCCTTGCCCCTGAGCCTTCATCTGACCTTCACCCGCCGCGTGAACGACGCAACCGGCGAGAGCAAAAGCGACGAACGAAGCGAACCACGAGCGCATGCACATTCCTCCGATGATTGGCCGGTGACGGCCGGCCCTACGCTAGCGAAGTGCAGAGGGCGTGCCAGCCGAAAAAAACGCGGGCGATGCAGGCGACTCGTGCTCGGGTGGCAGGCTCGAACCCGCCAATCGGCAGGCGCGGCCCCTCACTCGCCGACGCGCACGCGCGGCTTTCCGTCGGCTTCGGATCCCGTCGACTCGGCTTTCTCGTTCTCGTCGGCGGCGGGCTTGGCTTCGGCGGGCGGCGGTGGCGCGCTCTTGGAATCCGACGGGCGGGCACCCTCTCTCGCTCCCGCGATGGCGCCCGAAGCGATGCGCTCGACGCGATCGGCGACGCGCTCGACGACGCTCAGAAGCTCGCGGCCCGCGTCCTCGGCCACCTCTTCGATCTTGCGAGGGTCGAGGTTCTTCGCGGCCTTTCGCCCGATGTCGGCGGCCTTCTTGGTGTCGAGTTGCTCGAGCCCGCGCAAGGCACGCCGGCCCGCTTCTTCGATCCGGTTCGGGTCGACGTTCTTCAGAGCCTTGCGCGCGGCGCTCAACATCAAGTTCAGACCATCCGCGAGGTCTTTCGATGCGCTGGGCGGGGGTTCCGATTCGGAAGCCTTGGGCGGCTCGCTCGACATGGGCCGTAGGATGGCCATCCGAGGCGATGGGCGCAAGCTTCGTTTCCTCTCGCGTGGCGCCTCGGCTCACCCAAGCGGCGTCCCCACCTGATCCAACATCGAGAGGTCGATGCGTTTGACCAGTGAGAGCCCCATGCTCGATGCACCGATCTTCTGCTCGCCGAGGTAGATGGCGGTGTCCGTCAGGCTCCAGGTGTCCTGGTCGAAGTAGTTCCCCGGCGTCGGCTCGATGCGCCAGGCCTTCCAGGTGGAGAGCTGAACCAAGACGAGCGAGTTCGTTTTCGAGAACGCGCCAGCGTCGTCGGGTTTGTAGAGCACCGTACCCGCGTAGTTGCCCCAGGTGCGAATGGCCCAGTTCGCACCGTAGTCCAGAACGGGGCTCACGCTCGGAGGAAACACGATGGTGTCCTTCGAGCGTGGGGCTCTCCAGAACCGGAGGTCGCCGAAGAGCTTGCACGCACTGGCAGCAAGCCCAACGATGTCAGTCGGACTCACGCCGACCCAACAGGTGTCGGGGGGCACCGACTCGACCAGTGTGCGCACGCCCTTGCCGTCTGGAGACCAGCCGCGGATGCGCTCGGTGGTGGCGCTGGGGTAGTCGGTCCAGATCGCGAGGTCACCCTGACCGGCGCCGAGCTGGCTCGCGGAGTTGCCTTCGAGCAGCGTCCAGTCGTTGTTGTCGACGTCGAGCAGGGCGAAGACTGCACCGTGGCCCGTCTGCACGCGAATCGGCGCTGGGGAGTCCATCGTGAACTCCATGCGCCCATGCGGGAGATCGCCGTACAACTTCTGAGGGACGGCCCAGTGCCAGGCCTGCTGCTCGGGCAGCCAGGTAAAGTCAAGCTCGTAGGAATTCCCCGCTACTCCATTGGAGAACGCGTCGTCGCGGGCGTTGGTGAATGTGCAGGTCGCGTACCCCGGAGCCTTGGTCACATGTTGAGAAACCGCGGCGACCGTCGCTCCACTCGACAGGCGAACGATGCGCCGCGGAACGAACCAGTGCGATGGTGTCTCAACGGCAACGTCGAATTGAATGAACGCAACGGGCCCTTCGGGCAGGAGCGCGGTGCTCAGCGTGGGGTAGCTGACCTTACCGAACCCGGCAGTGACGTCCATTCGCTCACACCCGGGACCGCAGGCTTCCCAGGTGAGAGCCGGGAACTTCAGGAGGGCCGACACCCCTTCGAACACCGCACACTTCGGCGCCCACGCTTCGTTCCCGGGTGCGGGCTTCCAGATCGTCGGGTCGGCCAGCCAGGCGTGCTCTGGTGGCAACCCCGAATCGGACAAGCTCACCTCGAACGGAGCGTCAGCGGGCGCGTCCTTGGCGTCGGCTGGGCCGTCGCTCGGCGCATCGCCAGTCGATCCGGAACCGCCGCCCGTGCCGCCGCCATCCGTGGGGTACGGTGGGTCCGGGAGCGCCCCGCCTTTCACGCAAGCGCCGAAGGACCACGCGAGCATGGCCGCAAGGCCTGCCGAGAGCGCGAGCGCGCGGTAGGTCATAGTCCTCCGATGGGCGGGCACCACCCAAAGACGCTCGAGCGGCGTCCCCACCTGCGAGCGCTATCCCCCCCCGCAAGCAGCAGACCAATCGATCGCAGTCCCTTCACGTGGCCCCCCCGAGCTGTTCAATTAGACGGTAGCAGCAGCGAACACGACCGTCGATGTAGGCGACACGCATACTCCGATACGATCGGAAGACAGGGCGACGTTCGCCCCGCCGTGTTACTGGGAGCGAGGAATGCGCGTCGTTCTTCTCATGGCGTCGTTGGGACTCGCCGTGGCGTGCGCCGAGCCGCGCCCAGCTCGGCCGAACCCTCCCGCTGCGACCAGCGAGAGCGCGCCGGCGCCTCGCGCGTCGACGGAGGCACCTACCCCTCCGGCCGCGACCGCAGAACCTCGGAGCGCCGAGGCGAGCGCTGGACAGTGTCGCGCGACCCCGTGTCCGAAATCGGCCAGCGCTTGCAGCTGCAACGGGCGCGACCAGTTGGTGAAGGTCGAGTTCGACGAAGACCACGACGGCAAGGTCGACATGATCCTCGGCTTTCGCTACGACGACCGAGGGAACCGAGTAGAGGCCGAGCGCGCCGACGCTTCGGGCCGGGTCAACGAGCGCATCACCTACCAGTACGACGCCGACGACAACCTGATCCTGCGCGAGATCGACGACGCGGGGCAGGGCCCGGACGGCAAGATCGATCGGCGTTGCCGCTACGCCTTGCCTTGTCCGCCGCCCCACGTGGGCTGTCGTGAGACCTGCGGCGAGAAGTGAGCGTCAGCCTCGGGGCTCTTCTCGGGCGGGCGCAGAAGGCTTCGAGAGCAAGACGATCACGGCGACGACGACGAGGGCCGCGCCGCCGAGCGTCCAGGCGCTGAGCTTCTCGTGGAACACGAGCACGCCGAATACCGACGCGAAGACGATCTGCACGTAGCCGATGGTCGTCCCGCGCGCAGCCGGCGTGAGCGCGAGGCCGCGGGTCATGAAGGTCTGCCCGATCTGCGTCATGACGCCGAGGCCGAGCATCAGGAGCCAGCCCGTCGGGCTCGGCCACACCCAACGCGCGACCGCGAACGGCAACGCGATGGGGGCTGCGAAGAGCGCGAAGTAGAACACGATGACGTCCGAGTGTTCGGTGCGCGCCAACGTGCGCACCGTGGCGTAGGCGCAGGCGCTGAGGAAAGCACTGCCGAGCGCCACCGCGATCCCCAGCGTCGCGAGCGGCGTCGCACCGCCGAACAAGAACCCAGGCCGCGCGACCAGCACGGTCCCGAGCAAGGCGAACCCGAGCGCGAAGACCAAGCGCGCATCGACGCGCTCGCCCAAGAACGCCGCGGACAGCAGCGCGACGAACACCGGGTTCAGGTAGTGGAGCACGGTGGCCTCGGCGAGCGGCAAGGCGTTCACCGCATAGAAGTAGCAAGCGAGCGCGCCGGTACCGAAGAGCGCCCGCTGCACGAGCCCCCGCTTGTTCTTGCCCCACGGCGAGATGCGCCGCACCGAGAGCCAGCTGATGCTCATGCCGAGCGTGACCACACCGCGCGCCAGGACGAGCATGGCGACCGGGAGCTCACGTCCGGCGAGCTTCACCTGGATGCTCATGGCGCTGAACGCGAGCGCAGAGAGCACGAGGAAGGCTTCCCCCCTCCGCTCGCTGCTCCATACCGGCACGCACCGCGGTTATGGCCGGGGACGCTCGCTCATGCAACGTAGACGAGTGGGGGGTTACGAGACCCGCGCTGGAGCCCCATCTCCTCCGCCGTGTCGGCTTTCCCCCACCAGAACCAGGTCGAGGTGCTAGAACGGGCTCGCTCCGTCCGCGCTCGTCCCGCGCCAAACCGCGCAGCCACGAGCAGTGAACCCACCGGCCACACCATGGCTCGCCCGCTGATCCGAGTTCCCGAGCTCGAAGCCACCATCGACGGCGTCGTTGCGAGCTACGACGGCACCGAAGAGATCAACAACCTCGAGAGCGCCGCTCTGCCCAGCAAGCGCGCGGTCATCGAAGCGTTCTTGCACCTCCGGCCGGTGATCTACATGGGGTTCTACAGCACGCGCCCGCTGTCTCGCGACAACCTCCGCTACAGCGTCAGCGAGCACCTCTACCCGGCCTACGAGATCTTGGTCGAGCAGATCGCGCGGGCGGTGACCTACGACGAGCGATTCCACACGGCGGTGCACCGCCCCGATGGCTGGAACGAAGAGGTCGTGCTGCGCCTGTTCCAGCGGCTGCCCGAAGTGCGGCGCCTGCTGAACTCGGACGTCATCGCCGCGTTCGAAGGCGACCCGGCCGCCAAGAGCATCGAAGAGGTGGTGTTCAGCTACCCGGTGATCCACGCCATCACCGCCCATCGGGTGGCCCACGTGCTCTACCAAGAGAAGGTGCCGATGATTCCGCGCATCTTGTGCGAGTACGCGCACTCGGAGACCGGCATCGACATCCATGCGGGCGCCGAGATCGGTGAGCGGTTCTTCATCGATCACGGCACGGGCGTGGTGATCGGCGAGACCAGCACCATCGGCAAGAACGTGAAGATCTACCAAGGCGTCACCTTGGGGGCGCTCAGCGTGAGGCGCGAGGGTGCCGGCGAGAAGCGCCACCCCACCATCGAAGACGACGTGACCATCTACGCGGGCGCGACCATCTTGGGCGGCGACACCGTGATCGGCAAAGGTTCCGTCATCGGCGGCAACGTCTGGATCACGAACAGCGTGCCGCCCGGCTCCAAAATCTTCGGGCGCGCTCGCGAATAGCGTCCGGCGTCAGACCTTGCGAAAGGCCATGCCTGCGGCTCTCGCCGCGGCTCCGTCGGCGTCGTCGCGATCGCCGATGACCAGGCAATCGCCGGGATCGACCTCGAGGCGCCGAGCCGCCGTGAGGTACCCGTCCGGATCGGGCTTCAGGCGCCGCGGTCCTCCGGGCTCTCCGCTCGCGACCACGACGTCGAAGAGCGCCGCGGCTTCGAGCGCCTCGAGCTTCCCGCGCGCCGGGTAGTCGCTGACCAGAGCGGTGCGGCCGCCGGCGGCGCGATACTCGCGGATTTCGGAGAGCAGCGCGTCACGGCGGAAACGCCGGATCCACTTTTGCGGACGCTCGATCATCCACTCGACGACGCGCGCCTCCACCGTGCTCGACGGGACGGAGAGAGCAGCGGCGGTGCGCCGGATCTGGGCTTCGAACGGGCTCTCCGCGTCGGTCTCCTCCGCCTCCCGCATGAGCTCGTGCTCTTTGCGGAACCGGCGCAGCACCTTCACGGCACCGAGGCCGCCGAGGGCGAGCTCGCTCGCCATCGCGAGCTTCACCCAGCGCGCTTCGTACAGGGTTCCGTCGAGGTCCACCAACCAGGCACGCGCGGTCATGTCGATTCTCCGATGCGTCGGAGCTCGGGCAGGTCGACGCCGAGCTCGCGAGCTAGAGTGAGCGTTCGGGCGAGGCGCGAGGGAGCGCTGCGGCCCGCGCAGGCATGGCCCGGATCGGCGAGGATCGCCGCCTCGAGGCGCTCGAGGAGCTCCGCCTCCGGGAAATCGCGCCCGAACGCGCGGCGCTCCAGCGCCATCACTTCACGGGCCACCGCCGTGTAGAGCGCTGCGTGGTCGCTCCGGAGCGCGCCCACGTTGCCACCGACCTTCAGCCCGGCGAGGTTGGTGGTCAAGATGTAGAGGTTCTTCGCGGCGAGCTCGAACAGCATCCGTTCGTGGCTCGGCACGACCTCGGCAGGAATGCCGAGCGCCACCAGAGCAGCGACCACCCGCGGCGCGAGCGGGCCCTGGGCCAGCGTGGGCAGGAGCGGCGTCAGCGGCCGGCCCGCCTTCTTCTCGAACCAAACGGCGACGAGCGTGGGGTCCGCGAGCGAGTGCCTGCGCCAGGCGGCCGGACGTAGCTCGTTCTGCATCAGCACCAGCCGCGAGCGCCACGCGGTCGGAAGCGACGCGAGCACGGCGTCGAGATCGCTCTCACCCACCGCCACCACACACGCCAGAAGCTCGCCGGACGCCGCGGCGACTTCGTCGAGGCTCGAGCCCCGGAGAACGGGGAACACCGCGCTACCGGCATGAAGAAAGCCCTGCGCGAACACCTTGCCGAGCTCGCCCATGCCGACGACGACAATCCGATCCACCGACCCGTCCTTCGCTCAGAGCCCGAACGCGTAGCCGAGCGACGGCTCGAACACCTGACCGCTCGTGGGCAGCATCTGCATGACGTCCAGGTTCACGACGATTCCGCTGTCGCGGCTCACGGCGATCATCACGCCCGCGTGGACGCCGGCGAAGGCCTTCCCGAGCTTCTTGTAGGCGTCGAGCTTGAGCGGCACGCTGGCCGCTCCGCCCTTGCTGCACGCGTTGTAGTAGTTGGCGTCAGCGGCGGTGGTGGCTCCAGGTCGGCTCGGGGGCCCGCCAGGCGTTCCGGCGCAGTCGCCCACCTTGACCGGGAGCTTCGCGTCCACCTGCGCTGCGCCGCCTTGCACGCCGACGTAGGGCCGGAGCCCGGACTCGGAGAAAGGCGAATCACCGGGCCAATAGCTGGCGCGGAGCTCGAAGTGGAACGGGAGGAACTTCACGTCCTTCTTCTTGCCCGAAGGTGGACCGCCCCCGAACGCGTAGCCCGTGCGCACGCCTGCGCTGAAGTTCTGGTTCAAGAGCTGATCGAACGAGATCAGCGCGCGGAAGGTGGCCGGCGCGAGCCCGGTCGAGATGTCGTTGGCGTAGCGCGGGTGCGGGTTGAAGCGATATTGCTCCTCGGTACCCTCGTAGAAACAAGCGAAGCCGGCGTTCTGCTGGCTGTCTTGGGAGCACACCGAGCGCCCCCCGGTCAGGGCGAAGTCCCACGCGAAGTGCAGGCCCACCCAGCTCGACTTGTAGGGGCCGGCGGGCCCTTTCTTCTTCTTCTTCTTCTTCGCTTCGCCGCCGCACACGCCTTCGACGCACGAGACGCCTTCTTCGCAGTCCTCGTCTTCGCTGCACTGCTCGCCGCCGTCGGTGGGTTCTTCGGCCGGAGCTTCTTCTTCCTCGGCCTCTTCGCTCTTTCCGGCCACACCCGCCTTGGCTTTGGAGCAGCGCGCCGGAGGCTCTTTTTCGGCGAACGCCGGCGGCTCTTCTTCCGTCTCCTTGACGATCTTGATCTTGGCCGGCTTGCTCTTCTTGCCGAAGCCCTCCATGGGGTCGCCGTTCTTGTCCTCGGCGCGGACGAAGTAGCGGAGCGCACCTGCCTTGGCCGTCGCGGTGCAGGGGATGGTCGCTTGATACGCCTCCCCCTTCTTCTTCATCTTGATGCTCTTCCAGGCGGCGCCGCCGACCTTGTAGCGAAGGTCGACCTTCTTGGCGCTCCCGCCCGTACACGTGATGGGGATGGGGCGCCGCGTCTGCACCTCGGCGACCTTCAGCGCGCAATCGAACGCGCCGCTCGGTTCTTCGCCGCCCTCGGAACCGGAGAAGCCCGAGCCGCCGCTGGCGCCGCGCTCGCGTTGCACGGCGAGGAAGGTCTTCTTGGTCTCGGGCGTCGCGATGGCTTCGTCGAGCTGCACCTTGGGGTCGGCCGCGAGCGCGTTGCCGAACGCTTCCTTGGCGCCCTTCTGGTTGTTCTTGCCGCTACCGCGCACGACGCCGACGTACATCCACGCCTTGCCGGTGACCGCCGCGCTGCACTGACCGGCACAGGAGCTGATGGCGTTGACGAGGACCGTCTCGGCTTTGTCGAAGTTGGCCGTGACGTAGTACTTGTTGATGGCGTCGTCGATTTGCTTCTTGGCAGCGCCGTCTTTGGGTGCTGCGCCGGCCAGCGCCGTGACGAGGAGCACGCAGGCGGCGATCAGAATCGCGAGGAGCTGGGGCACGCGGCGACGCACGGGGCCTTCTCGGGTTTCGTACCACGACGGGCCGCGCCGGCCGAGCACCTTCAGGGGATGACGTCGGCGGTCCGGGGATCGGCGAGGAGCTGCCAGAAGGCGGTGAGCTGCTCCCCTTTCAGCTCCCAGGAGCCGGTGGGCGAGTTCAAGCCCGAATCGAAGGCCGAGAGGCCGACGACCCGCGCACCCTTGCCGTCGAGGTTCGACCCGGCCGCGTGCTCGTACCACTCGACGACTCGCGCACCCGCGGCCGCGTCCGCTCCGCGCACACCCCACTCTCCAACGGCGACGTCGACGCCCTTGGCCGCGGCCCAGGTGCGCACGGACGCGAACGTGGCGGTCAGCAGCGACTCTTCGGCGTCGCGGTAGTGATCGACGCCGAGGAAGTCGTAGACGCCGGGTTGCCACCACTCGTCCGGGTCACGGCCGGACTTCGGGTCCCAAGTCCACGACATCAAGATGGGCGCGAGCGCGACGCTCGTGAGGCCCTTCTGAGCCATCCGCTGCCGCACCCGCGCGTTCATCGCGAGGTGTCCGCTCGGACCTGCCGGGTCGTCGGGCACGTTGGAACCGCCACCCCCCTCCGGCTCGTGGTGCACGGTGAGCCACACCGGCCCCGACAGCGATGCGAGCGCGTCGAGCATCTCGTCGATCTCGGCGTCGTGAGCGCCCGCTGCCATCTCGGCCCAAGGCGGCGTCTTCACGCTGACCCAAGGCAAGCGCTGGTGTGCGAGGTCGTCTTTGGCGGTCGAAGCGAGCGCGGTCGTGCGCTGTGCCCACTGGAAAAACGTGCGATGCACGGCGAGAGGATGCCCGGCTGGGATCTCGTGACGCGTGACCGGGTCGGTGTTGCCTCCGACCGCCGCGCCGAAGACCAACGTGCCCGGCGGCGGCTGTCCCGCGTAGGCCGGCACGAAGCCAGCACCCCCATCGCTCGCTCCGGTCCCGCTGCTCCCACCCGCACTGGTGCCTCCGCTCGCGCCGGTGCCTCCGCTCGCGCTGGTGCCTCCGCTCGCGCTGGTGCCGCCCGTGGACGCGCCGCCGGGATCCGAGTCGCTGCCGCAGGCGAAAGCCAGCCAGGCAACGATGGGCAGCGCCGAACCAAGCTCGCGCATGGCTCAGTGCTCGAGCCCGTGCTCTCGGCAAATCGCTTGGTTCTTGGCGTTGGAGCGTTGGAGGGCGGGGCGCTCTCCCAAGCGGTCCGCGTAGGCCTTGAAGAGCGGGCGCTCTTCGATCAGCTTGAACATCAGCATGTAGCGAATGGTGCCGCCGAACACGACGTCGGCCATGGAAAACTGTTTGCCCAGGATGAAGTCCTTGCCCTGAAGCGCGCTCTCCATGGCGCTCAACATGGCGTCGTGGGTTCCCCAGCCGGCCTGGCTCGGCTTGAAGTCCCAGTTCTGGAGCTTGGCCATGGCGCCGGGCTCGATCACCGAAGGGGCGAACAACGACCAGCGCAGGTAGACGCCACGCGCAGGGTCGTCGTGCTTCGGGGCGAGTCTGCCGAGCGCGTAGCGGTCCGCGAGGTAGAGCGCGATGGCGGCGCTTTCGGTCACGACCACGTCGCCGTCGGTCAAGATCGGGAGCTTGCCCATGGGGTTCTTCGCCACGAGCTCCGGCGATTTGTGCTCACCCTTCAGGATGTCCACGAAGCGAAGCTCGTAGGGCGTCTCGACCTCTTCGAGCATCCAGACGACGTTGGCAGCGCGGGAATACGGGTGGTGAAACAGGGTGATCGCCATGAATCGTTCCTAACCCGAACGACTCGGGCTGCCCAGGGCTGGTCGGCGCCGGCGGCTCAGCCCGCGCTCGGCGCCGTGCGATAGGGCCCGTCGTTCTTGGTTTTTCGCGCGAAGAACCCAGCGCCGCGCGTGGCCACCAGAGTGCCGATTCCGAAGAGCACGACGCCGGCCGTCACGAAGCCACCGATCCAGGGCAGGTAGGAAGCGACGAGGAAGAGCGCACAACCGACCGCGAGGTGAACGTACGGGTTCGGGCTCTTGTGATGCACGAGCGCCGCTCCCACGGTGGTGAGCGTGGCCGAAATGCCAGCGTAGGCGCCGAACACTCCGAGCAAGAGCGCGACGATGGCGATGGGGATTCCGACCACGGTCACACACAGCGCGATGAACGCCACGAGCGCCGCCAGCGAGCCCACGATACCCAGCGCGAACGTGCGCATCGGGCGCGCGGCGACCTCACCCTGCATGGCCTCCATGCGCTGGGTGGCGAGGGCCATCAGTACCGTCCCGAACACGAAGAGCAGCGCCGTGCGCGTGACGCTGCCGCCGAAGTCGCTCAGGCGTTCGAGGAACGTCGCCGGTTTGCCTCCGCCCCGCGAGAGGCTGATGGACACGTCGCCCTGATCTCCACGACGGGCCTTGCCCCCGACGACGTTGACCTCTCCTTCGACCTTGGCGCCATCGTCGACGTCGAAGGACCCACCGACCACGCTCACGTCGCCGCGAACCACGGCACCCTTCCGCACTTTGGCCGAGCCCCCCATCACCGTCACGTCGCCGGTCACGGTGCCGAGCACCTCGGCCGATCCGCCCATCACCACGAGGTCGTGCACGGTCTCGTTGGCCTCCACGCGCGTGCTGCCTCCTGTGACCACGCGATCGTCACCGGTCTTTTCGGCCGGCGCTGCTGGCTCGGCAGGCGTCGCGCTCGACGCGGGCGCCGTCGCGCTGGACGGCGCAGGCGCCGGCGGAGCGGCCACGGTCACGGTGGGCGCGGGCTCGGCGTCTTGGTCGCTCTCGGGCGGACTCGCGTCACCCTGCGGAGCGCGCGAAATCGCGATCAAGTCTCCGTCTCGTTTCGCCACATAGCGCGCGTCGGACAAGAGCAACTCCAGCACCTTGCTCGCCGGCTGGTTCTTGACCTCGACGTCGACGGGCTGCGCGGACCCTCCATCGACGACCACGCTCCAGCCCGCCTTGTCGGCCAGCCGCTTCACGGCTTCGGCACGCGGCATCCCTTGGACCGAAAGCGAAACCTTCGGATCGGCCTCGGGCCACTTCCCTTCGCGTACGACTTCCGCCTCTGCTCGCGCGGCGTTCCAAGTGAGCGCCGCGGCGCCCAACAGAACCCAGCGCGAGCTCGTTCGGACCTTCGAGTACGTCATCGGTGTGCTTCCTTCCACTCCACCTGGCGCGTGCCGGAGCGCGCGACCCAAAGACCAAAGCCGGCGAGCACCAGCGTGGTCGTGACCCAAACCAAGAGCAGCGACGGTCCCGCCGCCGAAATCACCTTCAAGAACGAAGCCGCCACGCGCAGCGCGAGGGGCGTGTGCACGAGTACGGCGCGCGGGACGTCGAGGAGCCAGCGCGGGAGCTCGATCAACACCGGGAGCGAGCCCGCGATGGCAAGGGCGAACGCCGCCAGCAGCGCGGCTACCGGCAATTGGCGCGGCTCTCGCACCGGCAGGAGCACTGGCGCGAGCTCCTCACTGAGCACGGTGCTGAAGAGCGCCGCGTCACCCAAGCGCCGCGCGCAGGCGTCACACTCCTCGGCATGCGAAGCTGCTGCGGGAGACAACAGCGCGACCTCACCATCGGCGAGCGCCGTCAGGGCGACGTCGGTCAAGTGACCGTCTGCCTGCCAGAGCAGATCGTGTGCGAGCTCGTCGCTCATGGCGTCATTCCTTCCTCTCCGAGCGCGTCGCGAATGGCGCGACGCGCGCGTGAGATCCAAGTGCATACCGTTCCCATGGGCACCTGCATGCGTTGAGCAATTTCGCCGTAACCGAGACCCTCCACGTGGAAGAGCTCGATGGCGCGCCGCTGGTCGGCGGGCAAACGCTGCATGGCGCTCCGAATCCGCTCGGCGCGCTCCGCGCGATCGAGGCGCTCGTCGACGGGCGCAGCGGAGTCCGGAACGCGGTCGAGGGGGCTCTCGTCGCCTTCGCGCGTCGGCTCCACGATGCGCATGCGATGGCGGGAGCGCGCGCGGAGCGTGTCGAGGGCTACGTGCCGGGCGATGCCGAGCAGCCACGGGCGGATCGGTTCGCCCTCTCGGAGTCGGCTGCGTCCTTCGATGGCGCGCCGGAGGGTCTCGTGCGTGCAGTCCTCCACGTCGGGATGGGCTCGGTGCTCGCGCAACACCGCCGCCACCGCGGCACGGACCAGGGGCGACAGGCTCTCGGCCTGCTCGGCCCAGTCGTCGCCGACATCGGCAGGGGGTCCCTTCGGGGCCTCGTTCGCTGCCATCCCGACCGCGAGCATCCTGACCCTACTTTCGCCGATGGGCGCAGGTTTATTTCAGACCCCGCCGGGCACGGGTGTTCAGGCGCTCGAATGGCCCGGCGTCTAGGCGCGCGCCAGCGCCCGGGCGACGTTGAAGTGGACGTCTCGAGCCTCGATGGCCCGCACGATGCGCACTGGGATCCCATCCAGGTCCAAGAGCTCGGGCTGCTCGGCGACCTGCCCCTTCGAGTCGACCACGAGGTGGAGGACGGGCTGCCCCGGCTGACAGGATGCCTCTGGGCCCACCACGCCCCACTCCCCGCTCTCGAGCTCGACCACCGTGCCCACCGGCACCGAGCCGATGACGTTGCGGAGGAGCGCAAACGCCGCCGGATCGGACTCGAGGTCGCGAGCCAAGTGGGCCAGCGCATCGAGCGGAGTAGCCGTGTCTTCGTTCTTGCGCGGAGCGATGCGTTCGAGCAGCGCGCGACAAGCGCGCAGGATCCGCGACGAGAGCAACGGAGGCAGCTTGCCCCGGTGCAATCGGCCGAGCCGCGGCCGTTCGAGCCAAGCTGCCTCGAAAGCCATGAGCGATGCCGCTTCACACAGCGCCGAGGGCGAGTGCTGAACCCCGAGCGCGGCGGTCGCCGCAGGGCACAAGAGATCCAGCGAGTCGGGCAGCTCGCGGAACACTTCGAGATCGATGGACGACTCGCGCGCCAACCGTGCGCGACCAGCGTCGACCAAGAGTGCAGCGAGCGCGATGCCCGCGAGCACCGCCGGGCTGTCGTCGAGCGCCCGCGCCACCGCGACGGCGAGGAACGCAGACTGAACCGCGCGTGCCGCATCGTCGCGCCCGACGCTCGAGAAGGCCACGACGCTCGGATACGCCAGGTTGTTGGCGCCCCGGGCGATGCCCGAGGCCACGTGGGTCAGGGTCTGGAGTGGAGGCTCCGAGCTCCCGAGCTGATCGTACAGGTGCCGCGTCACGGCCACGGCGCCCGCAAACGACTCTGCGAGGAGCGCACCGTCGACGAAGGTGTCGACGGACGGGATCTCGATCTCCTCGGTCATCGCCGTCTCCTGTCGCCGGGCGCCTCGGACGGAACCGGCGGCACCCGGGACGCACGGGGAGCATGAGACGCGCGTTCGGCTCGCGCGGCAGCGCGGCGGCGTGCCTCGACGTGGTCCAAGGCGCGGCGCGCCGCCTGCCGTACGCCGTCACCCGTACCGAAGTGCCGCTCGGTGTGGCGGCGCAGCGCTTCGAGCGCCTCGTCGCTGCTTCCGATGCTTCCCAAGGTGTCTGCCGCGAGCGTGCGCGATTCCTCGTGCGCTCCCGTGCGGAGGAGCTTCTTGTGGCTCAGGACTTCGATCGCCAGCGACTCGGCGCGCCCGGGCGACAGCAGCGCCAGCGCGTGGAACAACGCGCGCCGCTCCTCGAAGTCCAACCCATCGAAGTGATCGGATTTGATGCGCAGCGCGATGAACGGCGCTGCCACCTTCACCTCGTTGTCGGCCACGGCGCGCAACGTCTGGATGCGTTCGGTGGTCACCGCCTCTTCCAGCCGCGCGCGGAGCTCGCGCCGCAGCCGGTCGCCCGAAGCCCCCTCGCTGGCGCCGAGCGCCTCGATGCGGACCACCGGGTACGCACTCTCGCCCGCCACGAGCAGCGCCGCTTTCGAGGCCAGCGGGTCGATCCTGGCCAAGAGCCGTACGAGCTCGATGGCGAGCGCAGACTCGGAGGTCCGCGCGAGCTCGCCCAGATCGGACTCGTGCTCGGTGAGCTCCGATTCGAGGTGGTGCACGACCTTGGCACGCAACGATAGGTCTCGGATTTGGAGCAGCGTGCCCGAGAGCGCCGCGGCGTGTTCGCGTCCGAGCGTGGGTAATAGCTCGGCGAGCTCGTCGAGCACTCGATTTTCCGAGAGGCGCGCTCCGAGCTTTCCGTAGAGCGCCGAGACGACTTCCGGCGCCGCGAGCGCGGCCATCACGCGCCGGGACTCTGCTCCGAGCATCGCCGGAGGCGCTCGCACGGCTCGCTGCAAGAGCAGGAGCAACTCGAGCGAACGAGTGGGGCTGTGTGCGAGTTGAGCAGCGATGTGCTGGCGAACGCTGGGACCGAGCGCTTGCAGCGTCGGCGTGAGCGTCGGACCTTCGAGTCCGCTCGCGAGCACGTGGACCAAGCGCTCGGTGTCGGTGTCTTGATCGGAAGACAGGAGCTCCCGGAGCTGAAGCATGGCGTCTGCGCTCGGAGCCACGACGGAATCGACGGCTTCACGGCTCCGCGCGAACGCCGACCCCGTGTGCCGCGTGCGTCGCGCCGCTCGCCAGGCATCTTCCCATTGCAGGCTCGTGTCGAAGCGCAGGAGCGCCAAGATCTCGCGCTTCGTTCCGAGGAGCTTGCCGCGCGTGGCTTCGTCGACGAGAGCCAGGGCGTCCTGGTCGGCAGGCAGCGCAGCCGGAGCGGAGTCTCGGCTGGCCGGGCTCCGCTCGCTCCGCGCTGCGATGGCGACGCCGGCCGGCGGTGTCACCGACCGCGGCGGGAGCTCGACCAGCGGCCGCGGGCGTGGCTCCGGCGGCTCCATCACCACCTCGGGGGGTTCGGTGAGCGGTTCCTCGCGCTCGGTCTCCGGAGGTTCCGAGGGTGCGACGCGCGAGCGCGAGGTGATCGGGGTCTCGGAGACCTGCGGCATCTCGACCATGGGCGGCGCCGGCGGCGGGCGCGACGTGGGAGCCACACCGAAGTGCGCAGGCGAAGACGGAGGCTTGGTCACCCGCACTGGGTCGAGCCAGGGTTGGCTGCCGGACTCGCCTGCGAGCGCGCTGGCGAGTGGATGCGCGTATTCGACGTCGCGATCCCGAGCCACGGCCCGCACCGCTGCCAGGAGTGTGCCCGCGTCGGGGTAGCGACGTGCCGGGTCGTGCGAGAGCGCGCGGTCGAGCAGATTCGAGAGCAGCTTCGGCGCGTGACGCGAGCTGCTCGCCAGGCGTCGCAGGCGCACCTCGGGTCGCGAGCCGCGCGCGTTCGGTTCGCCGTAGGGACCCGTGCCGAGCAGGAGCGCGTAACACAGCGACATGACACCGAACAAGTCGCGCGAAGTCGCGTTGCTCTTGTCGTCCGGCGGCGCGAAATCCGGGTGCAGCGGCAGGCCGAGCAGGCTGCGGATGCGTGCTTCACCGAAACCAATGACGTGGACGCCACCGTCATCGCGAATCAACACGTGGGAAGGCGAGAGCGAACCGTGATGGACCCCGCGCGCGTGGGCCGCTCCGATGATCTCGAGCAGGTCGCAGGTGACCCGCAGCGCTTCGGCCGGAGGGATGCGGCCTTTGCGACGTTGGACCAGGCTGGCCACGCTTTCGCCGGCGATGAGCGGCAGCACCGCCGCGCGCACCGCATCCGTCGAGATGAGCTCGATCAAGGTGGGTACCTGATCGCTCCCGAGCTCGTCGGCCTGGTGCAATGCCCTGCCGAGCTCGCTCCCGACCACGTGGGCGATGTCCTCGTGGAAGACCTTCACCGCGACCCTACCGCGAGCGCGGTGCACCGCGGCGTAGACCGACCCGAGCCCGCCGCGAGCGAGCAGACGCGTCAGCGTGAGACCATCGACGAGCTCCTTGCCCACGCGGGGGTCGGGTCGCGCGTTCTTGTCATCGCCGGGCATGCGTCGCCGGGGAGTCTACCAGGAGCGTGACCCCGGGCGCCCGTCCGCAGTCAGCGAGCCAAGCGCTCGGCGCACAGTTCGAAGTACTTCACGAAGGTCCGCATCCCGCCCGAAGCTTGACCCCAGTCGAAGTACTCGTTGGGTGCGTGATAGCCATGGTCGGGCAAAGAGAGTCCGATGAAGTGGATCGGGCACGCGAGGTGGCGCTTCATCGTCACGACGGCGCCGATGCTGCCGCCTTCGCGCACCACCGAGGGTTTCTTCCCGAATCCGAAGGCGAGGGCCAGGGCCGCAGCTTCGGCCAGCGGGCCTTCCGTCTCGCCACGGAACGGACCGAGGGAGCTCTCCCCTTTCACGACCACGTCGGGGTTCAGCCGTTTCACGGCACGGGTGAGCAGTTCCAGCGCGCGCTCCGGCGTCTGGTTCGGGACGAGCCGGAGCGAGAGCTTCGCCTCGGCCCAGGGCGGAACCACCGTCTTGATGCCGGGCCCTTGATACCCGCCAGCAATGCCGTGCACCTCGAGCGTGGGCTTCGCCCAGATGGCCAGCATCACCTCGAGCGGGTCTTCGGTGCGCAGAGAGGGCAAGCCGTAGACCTTCTTGAAGCGGGCCACCGAGAAGCCACAGCGGCGGAACGACTCGACCTCCTTCTTCGAAGGCGGCACGACGTCGGCGTAAAATTCCGGGATCTTGATCTTGCCCGTGCGGCCGTCGTGAAGCTTCGCGATCACGTTGGCGAGCTCCACCATGGGGTTTCGGGCCGCACCGCCCGTGAGCCCCGAGTGCACGTCTTGCGTGCCCGTTTCGAGGCGCAACGTCGCGCCTTGTAGGCCGCGCAAGCCGCTCGAGATCACCGGCTTGCCGGGCGCGAGCCACACCGTGTCCGACACCACGATGACGTCGCTCGCCAGCGTCTTCGCGTTCTTCTTCACGAAGGCGTCGAAGTTCGGGCTGCCGATTTCCTCTTCGAGCTCCCACAAGAACTGGATGTTCACCGGGAGCTTCTGCCGGCGGGCTTCGGCGGCCGCGAAGAGCACGGCGAGCGCCGGACCTTTGTCGTCCGTGGCGCCGCGCGCGTAGTAGCGGTCGCCCTCGACGGACATGCGAAAGGGTTCGCGCTTCCAGCTCGGCTCCTCGGCCGGCTGGACGTCGAGGTGGTTGTAGATGGTGACGGTGGGGTGGCGCGGATCACTGGCGAAGCGCCCGAACACGACAGGGTTGCCACGCGTCGGCAGGATCTCGGACTCACCACCATGGTCGCGTAGGAGTGCGGCGGCGGCCTTGGCGCCCTTCACGATGTCCGGCGCGTGTTTGGGCGCCATGCTCACCGTGGGGATTTCCACCAAGCGCCGCAGCTGCGACTCGAAGTCCTTGCGCGACGACGAAACCCAACGGTCCAAGGACCTGCGATCCACCGGCATCGCGCGCATCCTAGTTCACGACGCCGGATTCGCCTACGATCCTGCGAGCGTGCTCCGTGCAGGTCCGTAGAAGTCGCGAACCAACGAGGCGTACGCCATCACGTGCTCGGCTCGCCGCGACGCTTCGAGCGAAGCGAAAGGTAGCAAGCGAGCGCGCCCAAGAGCAACGCTTGCACGCCGCCCGCGAACGCGAGCGGTAGGGGCAAGAAGAAGAGAATCGGGGCTGGCAGCGCGCCGGGATGGCGATAGCCCACGAAGCACCAGAGCGCGGGAGCCAGCGCCAGGGAAAAAAATCCGGCACGCGCGAGCGCGGAAGCGCGTGCCTCCGCGGCGGACCCGAGCGGACTGAAGGCGATCGCGACGCGTGCCGCGACTCCGACGAGCGCTCCGAGAAACACGATGAGCGCGAAGTGCTCGACCTCGACGATGCCGCTCAGGGACAGCGGCAAGTCGTCGGTGCGAAGCGCCAGCCACGGTCCGAGCGGCAGCACCCCGAGCGCGAGGAGCTCGCGCAGCGACGCTCGCGGACTGGTCAGTGCCCGTGCCAGCCAGGCCAGCGCGAACAGCAGCGCTGCCGCGAGCAAGCGCCCCGGCTCCGGCGCGACCCCCGACGCGAGCGCCCGTGATCCCACGCTCCATCGCGCGGCCTGTTCCTCGCGGTACGCGCGTAGTCCTGCCTCTCGCTCGGCGACGTACTCCGGGCCGAGCGCGTCCGGATCGAGCAACGAAAGCGCGGGGCCCGCCCTCCCGTCGCGCGGGGCTTCGAGCCCCAAGAGCACCGCCAAGGTGGGCGCGAGCATCGCCGACGACTCGAGCTCGCTCACGACGCCGCGCCGAGCTCCGAAGCCAGCGAGGACCACCGGCACTTGCACGACCTCCGGCTCGGGCCCGCCGTGCCCGCCGCGATCCCGGTGACCGTGATCGGCCGTGACGAGCACGACGTCACGCGCCGGGTCCAAGTCGGCGAGGCCGCGCCGGAGCTCGTCGTCGAGCCTCGCGCGCGCCGGCGGTACTCGTCGCGTACCCCGGAAGAATGTCCGATGCGGTCGAGATCGACCACGTGGATGAGCACGATGGCAGCGTTGGAAGTCGCCTTCCAGCAGGTCGGGGCCGAGCGCTGCCCAAGCGCACCGAGCGCACGGAGCTCGAAGCTCGAAAAGCCTCTGCCGAACAGGTCGTTCCACCACGCGAGGTTCGCGCGGGCCTGCACGCTCCGATTCGCTTCGTGCGCGCGATCGAAGACGGAGTCGAGAGGCGCGGGGCCGCTGAACGAGTTGTTGCGCACTCCGCTCCATGCCGGAGGCGCCCCCGTCGCCATGGTCGTGTACGACGGCCGGGACAGGCTCGGCAGCGGCACGGTCGCGCTGGCGTCGACGCCACGCGCTCGAAGCTCGTTCAGAAAGAGCAGCTCGCGACTCACGTCGAGGCGCAGACCATCGAAGACGATCCAAACGAGTTGGCGAGGGCACGCACGCGGGGGTCGAAAGCCCGGAGCGCGCTCACGCTCCAGCGGCCGCCACGTGGCCTCGGCTCGCTGGTGATTCGAGAGCGAGAGGCTCGCCTGGGCCATGCCGCCCACGACCGAGACGAGCACCACGAGCACGAGAAAGGACCAGATGCGCACTCATCGAGCGGTGTGTCACCGGTCGCGTGGATGCGCAAAGGCGCGAGTGAAAGCTCCACGGGCTCTCCACGCGTCCTCCATCCCGTTGCCCTCGGCCGCCGGCTGGTCCAGCATGGCGAGGTCGGGAGGATGCAGATGCGGAACGCTTTCTGGCTCGTCGCGCTGGTCGTCATGGGTTGCGGCGGAAGCAGTGACGACGGGCTTTCGGGTACGGGCGGCAAGAACAGCGGCGGCGCTGGCGGCTCATCGGCGAGCGGCGGCTCGAGCGGCAGCAGCAGCGGCGGGTCGAGCGCCACGGGTGGAGTCGCCGGCGGCAGCGGCACGGGCGGCAGCGGCACCGGCGGAACCACGACTGGCGGCACCGGCGGAACCGCGACCGGTGGCACCGGCGGAACCGCAACTGGCGGAACCGGCGGCGCGACCGGCGGCACCGGCGGAACCGCGACCGGTGGCACGGGCGGAACCGCAACCGGTGGCACGGGCGGAACCGCGACCGGTGGCACGGGCGGCGCGACTGGCGGCACGGGCGGAACCGCAACTGGTGGCACCGGCGGCGCGACTGGTGGCACCGGCGGAACCGCAACCGGCGGCACCGGCGGTGCGACCGGCGGCACCGGCGGAACCGCGACCGGTGGCACGGGCGGAACCGGCGGCACCGGCGCGTGCGGCGGGCAGAGCTGCGGGACATTCTCGTGTTGCGACAGCAAGTGCGTCAACACCAAGAACGACATCAAGAACTGCGGCTCTTGCGGCAACGTCTGCCCGTCGGGCCAGTCCTTCTGCGACAACGGAACCTGCAAGGCGCCCCCGTGCGGCGGCGGCGTTGCGTGCATCGGGACCAAGTTCTGCTGCGGCTCCGAGTGCTGCGACCTGAACCAGCTCTGCTGCTTGGTCCAAGGCGGCGGGCCGGTACAAACCCAGCCCAAGTGCACGACACCCGTGAACGGCACTTGCCCGACCGGCTGCAACGGCTGCGTGTGCAACTCGCCCGATACGCCCATCGCGACCCCGAACGGCAATCGACTCATCGACGAGCTGCGAGAGGGCGACCTGGTCTACAGCATCCACGAGGGGCGCGTGCGCGCGGTGCGCATCGCGCGGGTCGTGCGCCAAGATGCGCCGAACCACGTGGTGGTCGAGGTCAAGCTCGCCTCCGGAACGACCCTGCACATCAGCCCCAAGCATCCGACGGCCGACGGGCGAACGTTCGGGCAGCTGACCGTCGGCGATCAGCTCGACGGCATCGCGGTCACCGAAGTGAGGCTCGTGCCGTTCGAGCACTCGCACACCGTGGACATCCTTCCTGACTCCGACACAGGCATGTATTACGCCGGCGGCGTGCTCATCGGGAGCACCATCGCCGGAGCGGGGGCTGGGATTTCCGCCTCCGGCGCGCTCGCGGTTCCGAAGAGCCTTTGAGACGCTTTCCATTCACGAGAGCCCTCGTTTTCGGCCTCGCGCTCGCGCCCAGCCTCGGCGCGACCGAGCCAGTGCCGTTCCGCGTGGTCTATCGCGGGCCCTCGGAGTGCACGGACGCCCGCGGTTTCGCGGCGGGTATCATGCAGCGAACCACGCGCGCACGGGTCGAAGCCGGCGAAGACACGACCACGCTGTGGGTCACGGTGGAGAAGAAGCCGCCGGGGTACCGCGGCAGCTTGCGCGCGGTCGCACCGGGGCAGCCCGCACGGGTGCGGGAGGTCGAAGGCGATCGCTGCAGCGAGGTGGTGGAGGCCCTCTCGCTCATCGCTGCGCTGGCCCTGGACCCCGAAGCGGGTCTCGATTCGCACGAACGGGTGGCGCCGAGACCCGAACCGACGCCAGCGCCGACACCGAGCGCACCGAGCGCACGCTGGTCGTTCGGGATCGGAGCGCACGCGACCCCGTACTTCGGCGCGGTGCCGAGCCCCGGCGTCGGCTATGGCATCCACCTGCGTGTGGCACTCCGATCCAACGGTTTTGCACCGCTCGTTCGCGCCCACGCCGAGCGCCTCGTGACCAGCGAGGTCGAGCGCGCGACCGGAAGCGCGGAGTTCGGCTTTTGGGACGCGGGCCTGCTCGTCTGCCCATTCCGAGTGCCGGCGACAGGGGCGTGGAGCGGGCGGGCGTGTGCCGGGTTCGAAGCGGGCGTGGTGAGCGCCGAGGGTCGCGACGTGACTCTCGGCCTGTCGTCCAGCGCGGCTTGGCTCTCACCGAGCCTCAGTCTGCTCGCCGAGTGGGAGCCCTCCCTCGAGCTCGGCGTCTTCGTGGAAGCCGGCGCTGCGCTCCCCCTCGCCCGCCGCCGCTACCACTTCGACAACGGGGAACGGGTGTTCGAGACCCCGGATCTGGCGGGATTTTTCCGGGCTGGCGTCGCCTACACGTTTCCGTGATCAAAACCTCGGGCTCACGTCACTCCTCGGTGGCGATATGCTGGCGCGCACCTTGAGCCCAACGCCCGCCACCGCGGCGGCGGTGCCGGATCGCGCGCAGCGAGAGCGCCAACGAGCGTTCGTGCTCCGCCACCACGGCTTCGTCACCCGCGTGCTCTGGTCCCAAGGCACGCCGCGCGCGCTGCTCGACGACGGCGCCCAGCAGGTCTTCTTGGTGGCCCTGCGGGACCTCGACTCCATCCGCGACGAGCGGGCCTTCTTGTTCGGCGTCGCTTCGCGGGTGAAGAAGGAGCTCGTTCGCGCCGCCGGGCGCCACGTGCTCGTGGACGATCCGAACGACGTCGACGCGGAGCTGGCCACGGAGCCGAGCGCCGAGGCGCTGCTGGAGCAGAAGCGGGCGCGAGAGCTTCTCGATCGAACGCTGGAGGGCCTACCCGAAGAGGTGCGCGTGGTCTTCGTGCTGTTCGAGATCGAGGGCCTCACGCTCGAAGAAATCGCCAGCGCGATCGACGTGCCGCGCGGCACGGTGAGCTCGCGACTCCGGCGCGGACGCGAGCTCTTCCAGCAGGCGACCCAGCGCTTGCGCGCACGACTCGGAAAGGAGGTCTCGCCATGAGCGACCCGCATCGGCTCCTGGAGTCCGGCGACGAGCCTCGAAAGAGCCCTGCTGGCATCGGCGCGCGACCCTCACGAAGACCGAGAGCGCGCCCAACGTACGCTGCTCGCGCTCGGGCTCGATTTCCCACCGACGCCGGGAACGGATGGCAGCGGTGGGAACGGGGGCGGCGGCGCCGCCGGCACTGGACTCGGTGCAGCGGCCAAGTGGCTGGGTGGCGCTGCGGCAGCTGCCGCGGTCGCGGCGGGCGCAGCATTCATGTTGCGAGGCGCCGGACACGCAGAACCGGGTCCTGCTCCGACCCAGACTCCGTCGAACGTCGCGATTGCGCCCGTGCCACCTGCGGAGCCCGCGCCCAGCGCCTCCTCGCCGATGGAAGGAGGCGCGCCCGTCCCCCCGAGCTCGCTGCCCTCGGCCCGACCGTCCGCGCCCAAGGCCGAACCACCTCCCCGCGACGCGAGCGCGCTGCGGAAGGAAATCGACGCCCTCGATCGCGTGCGCAGGGCGCTTGCGGCCAACGACCTCGCTGGCGCGAAACGCGAGCTTTCGGCCTACGATCGCGCGTTTCCGTTCGGCGCGTTGGCGCCGGAGGCCCGGGGACTCCGGGACCGGATCCGAAAAAAAGAACAGGCCCTGCAAAAACCCTGATCCATTTTCGGGGTCAGCTGCACTCCTCGTCGTATGTCCTCACTTCGCCAATGGGTGCTCGGAGCCTCGCTCCTCGCCGCGCTCTCCACGCTAGGCACGGCGTGTAGCAGCGATGACACGAACCTCGGAGGCAATCGCAGTGACTGCGCGGGCCAGAACTGGCGCGCGGCCACCCCCGATGGCGTGGTGTGCCCCGGAGCGGACGGCTGCCTGTGCTCCGCCGGGCAGGTTTGCTGCGTCGAAGTCGTGAACAACCGCGCGACGAATGGCTCGTGCACCGAGCTCACCGCCTGCAGCGGACCCGCGCTGCGGTGTGACGGACCGGAGGACTGCCAGACCGGACAGGTCTGCTGCGTCATCGACACGGTGGGCGGCGGCAGCGAGTGTCGCGCCCCGAACGACTGCTTCTTCAGCAACGAGGCCAAGATGTGCCGCGACGACGCCAACTGCGACGGACTCGAGCACTGCACGCCCGGCGAGACTGGGTCGTTTCTCGGCACGACGGCTGCGTTCTGCAAGATCTGAAAGCGAGGGTGCATGAAGAAGGTGTCTTGGATACCGCTGGCCGTGCTTTGTCTCGGTTGCGGCGGTGCGAGTGACGAAGGCCTCGAGGGCGCAGGCGGGACGGGCGGCGCGGGCGACCAAACGACGGGCGGCGCCGCAGGCGCGAGCTCGACCGGCGGCGCGAACGCCGCAGGCGCGAGCTCGACCGGCGGCGCGAACGCCGGTGGCGCGAACGCCGGCGGTGCGAACGCCGGTGGCGCGAGCTCGACCGGCGGCGCGAACGCGGGCGGCGCGAACGCGGGCGGCGCGAATTCGGGAGAGCCCTGCTTCGCCGACCTCGACTGCGCGCCCTTGCTCTGCTTCTGGAAGACCAACTCGTGCGGCGCGCCGGCTCCGAACGGCACCCCCTGCGCCCGCGACCTCGAGTGTACGAGCGGCATCTGTGCGTGGTCTCTGGATCAGTGCGTCTCTCCGGCCGGGAGCGGCGCGCCCTGCGCGCGCGACGTCGAGTGCGCGAGCCACCATTGCGCTGGCTTTCAGTGTTCGTGACCCAATGCCGCCGGTGTACGGTGGGCCATGGTCCGGAAGCTCTCGGTCTGCTCGCTCGCCGTGGCGTTGATTTCGTGTGCGTCGGAGCCCGCCGGCGGAGGGCCGACACCGCCTCCCCGCTCGTCACCGCCACCGCCACCGGTGACGTCGCAGCCGCTCACGTGCAACACACCGGACGCGTGCCGGAGCCTCGATGCCGAGAAGGCCGCGCGCTGCAACGGCTATCACACTCTGACCGAGTCGAGCTGCGGGCAGTTTCGCTTGCTCGTGATCGAGACCGATCCGACGAGTGTCACCTACACCAAAGAGCTCTACTACTACGACGGGACCGGACGCCTCGTCGGGCGTTCGACCTTCGTCAACGAATACGGCCGCCAGCTCATCGAGGGCAACGTGCCTCAGTGCAGCGCGGCGAGCCCGCAGGTGGTGTGCCAGCGGAAGTGAATGCCCGCCTACCTCTGGCCTAGCGAAGCCTCGAGCTCCTCTTTCACGAACGCGGTGGTCTCGCGCGTCTTCGCCTGCTCGAGCGCCACGCGCACCGAAGCCGTCTTGCTGCCGCGTAGCAGCTGAGCGGCCACCCGGCGCACGTGAGGGTCGGAGTCCGAGAGGGCTGCGGTCCCCACGCGCTCACGTTCAGCATCGCCGGAAGCGGTCGCCTTCCCCAGCGCCAGCAGCGACGTGCGTCGAACGGACGGCAGCTCGCTCGCGCGCGTGGCGAGGTCGGAGAGGGTGGCCACCGCTGGTGCGCCACCGAGCTCTCCGAGCGATTCGAGGGAACGCAAGCGGACGAGTCCTCGCGCGCTCTGGTCGCGGGCGAGCTCGTTCAGAATCGGCGCGACGTCCGCACACGCGGCGCTGAGCTCCGCGACACTCGGCGGATCGTGGGGTGCGGACAAGAGCCGCTCGACGCGCTGCCGGTCGCACGAAGCGCTTGGCGAGGGAGTGGGCTCGCTACGCGTGGCGGGTGCGCTCTGCACGCTAGGCTCGCCGACGCGCTCGGCGGGTTCGGGCACCGCTTGATTGCAGCCGACGACGCCGAGGACGAGGAAAGAACGAAGCAGCTTTTCGAGATTCATCTGTTCCTCACCCTGGGTTCATCGTGAGCGCCGACGAGAGCACGTAGCCCTGCCCCTGGGTCAGCACGGTGGGAGGTTTGGCGAAATCGTAGGTCCAGAACATGAGGTTCTCGGCGCCCTTGCCCGCGCACTCGACCATGTCGACGAGCGTGTCGTGGTCGAGATCCTGCTCGGGAAAACACTGCGGAGTGTCCGCGATGAGATCCTGCATGGTGCCCCACCGCTCCGAGGTGTGCCGGAGACCGTGCCAGTGGCCGCCTTCGTGGGCGGCGGTGATCCACATCGCGCCGTAGTCGAGCGCCGTTCCGTTCCGGTGCGCGTCGACGGAGAGAACGACGCCCGCCTTGCGCGGGAAACCGGGCGCCCCGGGGATGCCCATGGCGTGCCCGAGCAATGTGCCGGCCGTGTCGTCGGAGGTGAGCTCGCGGACGAAGTAGAAGTTGATGGCCTGCTCCACCAGCGGCAACTGCGTGGAGGGCTCGACCGTGGCCTCCGCGAGCACGTGCTCGTTCGTTTGGGCGACGACGGCCAGCGACGAGTCGTGGATGAAGCCGATGCCCACCGATGTCGCAACGACGCCTACCTGGGCGTAGATCTGGTCGAACAGCGTGCTGGCGTCGGCGAATGCCTGGATGTTCGACGCATCGATGCCGCAGCCGTCGACCAGGATCAGATTGACGCCGTAGTGGCTCGTGGCCCCACGAGTGCCACGCCGAATCGCCAGCGCAGGCTGCACTTGACCCGCGGTTTCGCTGGCGAGCTTGAAGGTGTGCCGCCCGGGTTGGAGCTTGACCTCGGGGCCCTTGGGCAAGAAGACGTCGGGAGACTGGAAACGGAAGAGCGCCTCGGGCGAAGACGTATCCACCGCGTCACCGACACCTGAGCCGACGTAGGAGGAGAAGTAGACGGCCTTCGTGAGGTCACCATACAGGGCCAGGCCCACCGCATCCTGCGGGACGCACAGACTGATGGGGTCGGATTCGAAGGCTGCCTGTCCCGTGAGGGTGATCGAATGGGAGATCGCGACGGGATCGAACGCCAACACCGAGAGGCCGGGGCCGGCGAACGCAGTGACGTCCACGTCCCCGCTCTGACACTCGAGCGCGGGGCCCGTCGGAAAGCCGCCGCCGTTGCCGCCGACGCCGCCGCCTCCCGAATTACCCGATCCTCCAGCTCCGCCCGACGGCGCGCCGCCGCCACCTCCTCCGCCGCTCGAACCACAAGCGCTGAGCAACAGCGCGCACGCAAACCCCAAACGAGAGGACGCTAGACGCAGCACCGCCGCAGCATATCGCGATCGCGGCGCGGCCTCCCGCGCACGAATTTCAGACGCGCTACTTCTTCATCGTCGGAGGCGGCAGTGGATCCGGCGGCGGGGGCGGCGGGGGCGGCGGTGGGGGCTTCTTCTTCGTAGTCGGCGGTGGAAGCGGATCGGGAGGCGGGGGCGGTGGCTTCTTCACCGTCGGCGGAGGCGGGGGGTCGGGCGGTGGAGGGAACATCGGCCCGGCATCGGGGCGCTCGGGCGGCGGAGTGGCGAAGTCACCCGCATCGGGCTTGGGCTGGAGCTCGAGCGGCTCGTTGCTGCTCGCATCGTCCTGCACCGGCCCCACGTGTTGCTCGCGGGTGTGTGGGGGCGGCAACGGGTCCGGCGGTGGCGGCGCCAGCGGGTCGCAGGCCAGCGGTGAGAGAGCAAGGGCCGTGGCAGCCGCGGCCGTCCACGACGCGCGCGGCCTCGTGCGCACGGTTCCGCGCACCGCGTTCAAGATCTCCTGGCTCACTTCTGCGACTTCGGCTTCGAGCCGGTGGTTCGCATCGGTGATCTCCTCCAGCAAGATGTTGCCGAAGTCCTCGAACGCTTGGGGCTCGAGCGAGCGCTCGGACTCGGCAAAGTCGGCGACCTCGCTCATGCGCGCGACCGCGTCGAGGTTCACCTTGCGGATGGTCGCGAAGGTGCGCGCGGCCAAACGGCTCGTGGTCGCCTTCGGGTAGAACTGGCGAAGGAGGTGCCAGTAGTAGCCGAGTGACAGGTTCGCGTTCATCAGGCCGTCGCAGCGGAAGTTGCGATCCAAGAACGCCTTGGCAAACAGGCGGAATGCTCGCTCGGCGGCGGGTTCACGGATCTCGTAGTCCCAGCCGAAGACGTCCCCGATCAGGCGCTTCTCGCGCTCGAGCTTGGTGTGAAGCGGAGTGCCCGGATAGATCTCGGTCCGGCAGAAGTTCATCGGGATGTCGGCGTTGCGCTTCAGGAACGCGAGGCTCTCGCGCAGCGACTGGATGCGGGTCTCGGGATCGAAGATCAGCATGTTGAAGCAGGCGTACACGTCCATGTCGCGCAGGAAATCGAGAGCGCGCTGGTTCGCACCGATGTCCACGCCGCGCCCGAGCGTGCGAAGCCCTTGGCTCGAACCGGCCTCGATGCCGATGTAGACGCGCAAGAGGCCGATCTCTTTCAGCACCCGGAACACGTCGAGGTCGAGATCGTCGGGGCGCGCTTTCAGCACCAGCGCGACGTCATCGACGCCACGCGCACGGAAGGCACTCCTCAGGCTCTTCACGCGTTCGAGGTCGTAGCGAGCGTTGCGCGTGAAGAAGTCGTCGTCGTGAAACACCAACATGCGGGCGCCGCGGCTACGGCGGAGCTCGGCCACCTCGTCGCCGACGTTGTCGGCGCTGCGGGAGCGGTAGCGCTCACCGCCGGCATCGTTGATGTAGGCGTTGATGCAGCAGAACGTGCAGTGACCGTAGCAGCCGCGCGTGCCCACCAGGAACGCCGCCGGGATGCCCATGTGGAGCTGCGGGTCCCCCACGCGTTTTGGAAACGCGATGGCGTCCAGATCCGAAGCGAGGGGTCGAGGTGGCGCCGCGCGAGTAGTCCCCTGCGCGTCGCGCGTCGCCGTGCCGCGCACGTCGTCGATGGGCAGGCCCCGCGCCAGACGCTCGCACATCTCGACCAGCGTCACTTCGCCTTCGTGACGCACGACGCTGTCGATGCTCGCGTAGCGCTCGAGCACTTCGCGATACGCGAAGGTGGGGAAGTGGCCGCCGACGGTGACGTGACCCGGGTAGCCGTCGCTCCGGAGCGCGGACGCGAGCTCACCAAACTCTTCCGCGCGACGCTGGAAGGTCATGGAGAGCCCGATCACGTCGGGCTGCCAGCTGCGTGCAGCTTCGAGCACCGACGCGGTGTCCGAAACGCCCGAAAACGCCGCCAGAGCGGCCTGGTGGCCGGCGCCTTCGAGGGCCGAAGCCAAATAGCGAATCGCGAGGTTTTCCTCCAGCTCCGACCCGACCAAGAGCACACGCATCACGCACCTCCGGGGTCGCCACCCAGCAAGCCGCGTGCCCGGTCCGCGGGTGCTTCAATCGCGCTCGAGAAACTCGAGGGAGAGCCCCACGAAGTCGAAGTCGGTCACGATGCCCACCAAGGTTCCGTCGGCGCTGGTGACGGGCAGACAACCGATCTTCTTCGAGCGGAGCAAGCGCGCCGCCTCCACCAGCGGTGTGTCGGGCTGCACGGACACGGGATCCCGGGTCATCACCTCGGCCACGAAGATGTTGTGTTTGAGGTTCGCGTCTTTGAGCGCAAAGTCGGGGTCGAGGTCGCTGACCGACGCCCTCAAGAAGTCGCGTTCGGAGAGCACACCGACCAGCTTCCCGTCGTCGACCACGGGTAGGTGTCGGAAGTGGAAGCGCTCCATGCCCTTCGCGACGTGCTCGAGGTTCTCCTCTTCGAGCAGGCAGAGGACCTTCTCGCTCATGATGTCTCGGACGAACCGCGGAGGTGTCGAGCGCTGCATGTTGGCGCGACGCGGCAAGCGTCATGCCGGCCGACGGGCTGGTCACCGCCGGCATTTCCCGCAGCACGTGCGCACGAGCGGGCAAGGCCGGCACGGAATGCGGGGAGCGTCGCTTCGTGGCGGGCTTTGCCGAGGGGCAGCCCGACGCTGAGATCCTGCGGAAAACCCCCGCGATGCGTCATCTGGCGCATTGCCAAAACCGCGTCGCTTCGGAAACGAATGGGGCGCGCACGAGCCATGCTCCGCGCCCAACACCCCCATGCCGGGCTACACGTCATTGGGCTCCCTCCTGTTGCTCTGCCTGCTTGCGCACGAGAGCCATGCTGCCCCCGTCCGCATGGACTTCGCGGACGCGATCCGGCGAGCAGAACGCACCGCCCCCGCTCTCGGTCCGCGCCGGGCTGCCTTGGAAGGGAGTCGGCAACTGATCCGGGCCGCGGACCAGAAGCTTTCTCATCCGCCGCGGCTCGAAGTCGAGGTGGGCCCGCGCTTCCGATCGAACCCGAGCCGAACCGGCGTGGATGCCACGCTGGGACTCTGGCAGGACCTTCCGTTGGGCGGGCCGGGCAGCGCACGAAGGCGTTGGGCGCACGCGTCGCGGGGTGAGGCCGAAGCGCGGTTGCGCGTGACCCTCGAGGATGTGCGCGCCGAGGCGGCGCTGGCCTGGATCGACCTGCGTCTCGCCCGAGAGCTCGAGCGGATCCGGCAGGAATCCCTCGATCACGCGCGCTCCATTGCGCGCCTCGCCGGGGCCCGGGTTCGCGCCGGCAGCGTGCCGCCGAGCGACGAGTCCGCCGCCAAAGCTCTGGTGGGTCGAGCCAAGACCGACGTGATCGACGCCGAGGGGCGAACCTTCGTCGCCGAGACCGCTCTCCGGCACCTCACCGGGACGCGCGATCGCCACATCGAGCCCGTGGGTCCACTCGAGCTCGCCGATCGCCGGTTGTCTCTGGCCCCCCTTTTGACCGAGGCGCGCGGCGCCCAACCCGACGTGGTCGCCGCGGAACGGACCGTCGAACGCTTGCAGCGACAGGCCGAGGTTCAACTGGCCCAGAGCAAGCCGCTCCTCTCCGTCGGTCCGAGCGTCACGCGCGAGGCCACCGGGGATTGGTTGCTGCTGGCGCGCGCGAGCGTTCCGCTGCCGATCGTGAATGCCAACGCCGTCGACTCGGCGCGGGCTCGCGCAGATGCCTCGGTCCAGCGCGCCGAATCGCGCCTGGTGCGCGCCAATCTGGAGCGTGAGCTCGACCTCGCGCTCCACGAACGGGAACACGCCCGCGAGCTGCGGGACGCGCTGAAAGACGGCGTGATCGGGCCCGCCAGCGAAGCACTGCGCCAAGCGCTGGCCCAATACGAAGCCGGCAGCATCGACACGACGAGCGTGCTCGCGGCGCGGCGCGAGCTGCTGTCCGCACGCGAGCGCTGGGCCGAAGCTTGCGCCGACGTGCGGCGCGCCGACGTGCGCTTGATGCGTTTGCTCGGTCGCGACCCGGGGGCAGTGAAAGGCTGGCCATGAAAGCTCTCGTCCCGTGGGTCGTCCTGGCGCTCGTCGGTTGCAGCAAAGCCGAGCCGGAAACCTCGACCGCGAAACCCGAGTCCAAGAAGAAGGTGGTGACGATCGACGCCGCGCTGGCGGCCTCCGGGCGCGTCGGCACCGTACGTGCCGAAAAGAAGCCGCGCGGCGGAGTGGTGGTGGCCACCGGTCAGGTCGAAGCGCCGCCCGACGGAGCGGCGGCCATCACCTCGCCCATCGCAGCACGGGTGAAGGAAATCCGCGCCCGCCGCGGAGATGCGGTCAAGAAGGGCGACACCCTGGCCGTGCTCGACGCAGGCGAAGTGGCCCGCGTGCGCGGTGAGCTGGCTCGCGCCAAGGCGCGACGAGTCCACGCCGAGCGTGTCCTCGCTCAAGAAGAGAAGCTCGTCTTGGAGAAAGCCACGAGCGAGCGAGCCGTCTCCGACGCGAAGAGCGCGCTCGAGACCGCGCGTGCCGACGAGCGCGCGGCTCAGGGGCTCTTGTCGAGCTACGGAGCGGGCACCGGCGCAGCCCTGGTGCTCCGGGCACCCATCACTGGAACCGTGGTGTCGGTGGACGGAGTGCTCGGCGCGCCCGTCGAGGCGAGCGCACCACTCTTTCGCATCGTCGACGAAAAGCGGCTCGTCGCCCGAGCCGACGTGCCCGAGAGCGAAGCCGACAGCGTGCCGGAGGGCGCGCCGGCCACCGTCTCCGTGCGCGGGCGCCCCCACGACTGCAAAGCGAGCGTGGAATCCCATGCGCCACGTGTGGACGAGGCCACGCGCACCGTGCCGTTCCGCGTGCGCTTGGGCACCGACTGCGGGGACTTCCACGACGGCGCGTTCGTCGACATCACCATCGAGCGCAAGACCCAGGACGAGAAGTCGCTCGTCGTGCTGCCGCGCGACGCGGTCGTGAGCGTCGACGAGGTCCCCATGGTCTTCGTCGGCACGCCACGCGAAGGCGAGTTCGAGCCGCGCAACGTGCGCGTGGCAGAATACGCGGGCGCCCGCGTGTTCCTCGAAGAGGGCGTGAACGAAGGCGAGTCGGTGGTCGTGGCGGGCTCGCTGCTCCTGAAGGGCGAGCTGATGCGCTCGCGGCTGGAGTAGCCCCATGATCGGTCGCGTCGCGCGCCTCGTCGTCGAATACCCGCTGCTCACCGTCCTCGGGGTGCTCGCGCTCGTCATCGTGGGCGCACAGAGCTATCGGACGCTGCCCATCGACGCAGTCCCCGATCTGACCAACGTCCAGGTCCAAGTGCTCACCAGCGCCCCTGGCCTCTCGCCGACCGAGGTCGAGCGCCTGGTGACGCAGCCGGTCGAACTCGCCATGACCGGCGTGCCCCACGTCCAGCGTATCCGCTCGGTGTCGCGCTCCGGCGTCAGCGCGGTGACCTTGGTGTTCGAAGACGACATGGGTCTCGCGGACGCTCGCGAGCTCGTCTCGCAGAGACTGCCCGCCGCGCGCGAGATGATTCCGCCCAGCGCCGGGCGCCCCGAGCTCGGCCCGCTCACCACGAGCTTGGGCGAGGTCTATCACTTCACCGTGCGCTGGCCGGGGCACTCGCTGCGCGAGATCCGCACGCTGCTCGACTGGGACGTGGCCTATCGCCTGCGCTCGGTGCCCGGCGTGGTGGAGGTGAACTCGTGGGGCGGCGACACGCGCCAGATCGAGGTGCGCCTCGACGAGCGATCGCTGCTCAGCACGGGCGTCACTCCGACGATGGTCGAAGAAGCCGTGCTCGGCGCGGGCCAGAACGTCAGCGCCGGGTTCGTCGAGCGCAGCGAAGAGGGCACGTTCGTGCGCGCCGAGACGTCGTATCGGACCCGAGACGACGTCGCTCGCCAGGTGGTCGCCATCAAGACCCACGAAGGCAACACGCGGCCGGTGCTCGTGCAGGACGTCGCCGAGGTCGTCGACGGGCAAGCTCCGCGGTTTGCCGCGGCGACCGCCGACGGCAAGGGCGAGACCGTCTACACCATGGTGCAGATGATCGCGGGCGGCAACGCGCACCAGGTGGTGGCGCGCGTGAAAGAGCGCTTGCAAGAGATCGAGAAGAGCTTGCCCGAAGGCGCGGTCATCGAGCCCTTCTACGATCGCTCGGCGTTCGTCGACGAAGTGCTCGGCACGGTGAAGAAGAACCTGCTCGAAGGCGGCGCCATCGTGGCGCTCGTGTTGCTGCTCATGCTGGGCAACCTACGCGCGGGGCTGGTGGTCGCCTCCGTCATCCCGCTCTCGATGCTCGGCGCGTTCATCTTGATGCGCTACTTCGGCGTGAGCGGGAATCTCTTGAGCCTCGGCGCCATCGATTTCGGGTTGGTGGTGGACGGCTCGGTGGTCGTGATCGAAGGCGCGCTCGCGGCCATGGCCGCCCACCATCTGTCGGGCAAACAAGCCATGGGCAAGATCGCCGGCGAAATGGGGCGGGCGGTGACCATGGCCGTCTTGATCATCGCCATCGTGTACGCGCCGGTGCTGCTGCTGCAAGGCGTCGAGGGCAAGATGTTCCGCCCCATGGCGCTCACGGTGCTGTTCGCGCTGGGCGTGTCGCTGGTGCTCACCTTCACTTGGGTGCCGGCCATGGGCGGATTGCTCTTGAGCGGTGCCGCCCACGACGAGCCGCGCGTCGTGCAGTGGCTCCGGCGCCTCTACCGACCCGTGGTCACGCACCTGGTGGACCGCTGGCGTCTTGCCGCGTCGGCGGTGGCCGTCCTGATCGTCCTCGGCGGCGCGGTGGCCGCCACGCGCGGCGCCGAATTCGTGCCCCGCCTCGAAGAGGGTGACTTGGCGATCCAGGTGACGCGCCCGCCCAGCGTCACGCTCGCCGAAGCCTCGCGCGGAACCACTGCGGTGGAGCAGGTGCTCGCGCGCTACCCCGAGGTCGAACGCGTGGTGAGCCGCACGGGCAGTCCGGACGTCGCCACCGACGTCATGGGTCCCGAGCAGAGCGACGTCCTCGTGATCATGAAACCGCGCAAAGAGTGGCGGACCGCCCACGACGCGGCCGGCTTCGCCGAGGTCCTCGGACCCGAGCTCGAGAAGGCGCTGCCCGGTTCGGCCTTCGGCTTCACCCAGCCCATCGAGATGCGCGTGGACGAGCTCATCGGCGGCGTGAAGGCCGACGTGGGCGTGAAGATCTTCGGCCACGATCTGCCGACGCTGCGCAAGGTCGCGGAGGAGCTGTCCCAGGTCATCAGCGCCACTCGTGGTGCAGCCGACGTCCGGGTCGAGCCCATGAGCGGGCTCAGCACGCTGACGCTCACGCCCGAAACGCGCGAGATGGGCCGGCGCGGCGTACCGACGGCCGAGTTCGCCACCTTCGTCGAGATGCTGCGCGGTGGCCGCCACGCCGGTCACGTGATCGAGGGAGAGCGGCGCTTCGACGTCATGCTGCGCGCGGCGAGCTCCCCCATCCCCGATGATGGTCCGATGTCTCGCGTGCGCATGCCGCTCGCGGATGGTCGCTCGGTGCTCTTGGGAGACATCACGCGCATTTCGACCTCGGATGGGCCCGCTCAGGTGAGCCGGGAGCAAGGCCGGCGGCGCGTCTTGATCGAGGTGAACGTGCGCGGTCGCGATCTCGCGAGCTTCGTCCAAGATCTGCGGCGCCGAATCGATCAGGTGAAGCTCCCGGCCGGGTACTACGTGGAGTACGGCGGCGAGTACGAGAACCTCGCGAGCGCGAGCGCGCGACTCGCCGTCGTCGTGCCCCTCACGCTGGCCGTGGTCTTGGTGCTGCTCTACCTCGCCTTCGGTTCGATCCGGCCCGCGCTCCTGATCTTCGTGAACGTGCCGGCGGCCGCGACCGGCGGCTTCGTCGCCCTGGCGCTGCGCGGGCTCGAGCTCAGCGTGAGCGCAGCCGTGGGCTTCTTGGCATTGTTCGGCGTCGCGACGCTGAACGGTGTGGTGCTGCTCGCTTCGGTGCAGAACCGACAGCGCGCGGGCAGCCCCACCCGGGATGCGGTGCTCGGCGCCGCCGACGAGCGCGTTCGACCGGTGCTGGTCACGGCGCTGGTGGCGGCGCTCGGGTTCGTGCCCATGGCCATCGCGACGGGCACCGGCGCCGAGGTCCAACGCCCGCTGGCGACGGTGGTCATCGGTGGGCTCGTCACCGCCTCGCTCGTGACGCTCTTGGCCTTGCCTGCACTCTACGTGCGCTTCGGCAACCGGACCGAAGACGGCGACTCCGGCTGATTCACCCCGGAACTCGCGGGCGGGCGCGCTGTCGAATCTCGACGATGGCGCTATCGCTCCGCGTGAGGGTGTCGTGGCTCGGAGACGTGATCCACGAAGAGATCCTGGCACCGCCTCGCGATTTCACGCTCGGAGAGAACGACTCCGACTTCGTGATGCCCGAGGCCGTGCTCGGCCGCCGCAAGTTCCCGGTCGTGCGCATCCGCGACGGTCGGGTCCGGGTGGGGGTTCTGTTGCGGGATTTCTCCGTGGTGACCGCCGTCGAGCCCGACCCGGACGACGCCGGCATCGGGTTCTTCGAAGTGACGCTCGGCCAGCGTTTCGCCCAGAGCTTCGGCGACTTCGTGGTGGACGTGGCGGCGGAGCCGCGCGTGCGTTCGCCGGTGCGGCGCTTCTTCGTGCGCCTGGGCGGCCTCGGCTACTTCGGCGGGGCGTTGTCGTTCGGAGCCGGCGTCTTGGGCTCGGCTGCGCATTTCGCGCCACCGCCCGAGGTCTGGGTCGAAGAGACTCGGAAAGACCAGCTCTCCTTGATGCAGCACTACCTCGCCGCGAGCGCGGAGCGCGAGCGGCTCGCCGGAGCGGGAGACACCGGCGGTCGAGGCGAGCTCCGGAGCGGACGCCGCGACGGGCTCGGACGGCGCGGCTTTGCGCCGACCCGGGGACGAACCGGCGGCTCCGGCAGCCGCTCGGCGCGCAGCTTGGCCATCAGCGAAGCGCTCGAGTTCGGCATGATCGGGCTGGTGAGCGAACCGAGCTTGGGCGGTGATCCCGCGAGCGCTCGCGGCGCGCCATGGGGTCGCGACCTGGGCGGTGACGACACCGGGGGCAACAGCGGACAGGCTCCCTACGGCGACGACTTCTCGGATCACGGCGTGAACCCCGTGGTCGATCCGCGAAAGGACGCGCTTTCGACCTTCGCCATCGACGTGGACACGGGCTCCTACTTCTTCGTGAAGCGCCGCTTGGACGAAGGGAGCCTGCCGCCGCTCGCGGCCGTGCGCCCGGAGGAGATGCTGAACGCCTTCGACTATGGCTACCCGGGTCCGGAAGCTCCGAGCGACGCCCGACCGTTCCGAGTCGAGCTCGACGCAGCCCCATCGCCCTTCGACGCGAAGCGCCACTTCATTCGCGTGGCGATCCAGGGCAGGCGCGTCGACGAGAGCGCTCGCCCTCCGGTGCACCTCACGTATCTGGTCGACACCAGCGGCTCGATGCAGGGGGCCGATCGGCTGGAGCTCGCGCAGCGCTGCCTGCGCCTGTTGACCCAGCGCCTGAAGCCCGGTGACACGGTGGCGCTCTCGACCTACGCCGGCGCGGTGCGCGAAGTGCTCCCGCCCACGGGTGTCGAGCGTCGAGCGAGCATCCTCGCGGCCATCGACGAGCTTTCGGCGGGTGGCTCCACCGCCATGGCGAGCGGGATCGAGCTCGCGTATCGGCTCGCCGCGCAAAGCCAGCGGAGAGGCCACGAAAGTCGCGTGATCGTCCTGTCCGACGGCGACGCCAACGTGGGGCCGATGGAACCCGACGCGATCCTGCGGCTCATCGAAAGCGAACGGAGGAAGGGCATCACACTCTCGACCGTGGGCTTCGGCCGCGGCAACTACCACGACTCCACCATGGAGCGACTGGCGGACGCCGGAGACGGAAACTACTCGTACGTGGGCAGCGAAGGCGACGCAGCCCGCGTCTTCGGTCGCGCGCTGGGTGGCATGCTCCAAGTCATCGCGCGCGACGTGAAGATCCAGGTCGAGATGAACCCGGAAGCCGTCTCCGAGTACCGCCTCATCGGCTACGAAAACCGCGACGTCGCCGACGGGGACTTCCGCAAAGACGAGGTCGACGGCGGCGAAATCGGGGCCGGCCATGCGGTGACCGCGCTCTACGACGTCGTGCTTCGGAACTCGGCGCTCTCGCCCATCAGCGTGTCGTTGCGCCACAAGCCCGCCGCCGAAGGCCCGAGTGCCCGCGCCCTGGAGTCGCGCTTCTCACTCGCGCCCGCGCGCATCCTCGGCAGCTTCGCGTCGGCGCCCGCGAGCTTCCGCTTCGCCGTGTCGGTCGCGGCGCTGGGCGAGGTGCTCCGCGGGAGCCCCCACGCCCTCGGGTGGCAGCTCGCGGACGTGGCTGAGCTCGCCGAGGCATCGAGCGAAGGTGACGAGGACCGCGAAGAGCTCGTGCGCCTCGCGCGCATCGCCGCCGACCTCAGGGGGGGCTGACGCGCCGCGGTCGATCGAGGACGCGACTGCACTCGTCGACCATGGCGCGGGCAGCCTGCTCCACGCTCTTGTCGCTGGAGCCGTCCTCTTTGGCCGGGTCCCAGCCGGTGATCTTGACCAGCGCCGCGAGCGGCGACGTGAGCCGGCGTTCGTAGAGCTCCTTCTGCCGCGCCTCTTCGGACACCGCGTCGCCTTCCCGCAGACCACTCCGCAACACGTCGACCAGCGCCGGGACGAGCTCGTTCGTGCCGAGCTCTTCGGCGAGCTTCACGTAGCGATCGCGCACCCACCAAGCGTAGTCGTCGTCGAAGCGCGGGGCGGCGCGCAAGAAGCTCTCGACGAAGAAGGCCTGCTCCTCGGCGCTCGCCACGTCGGGCCCGACCTTCACGCTGTCGAGCAGCGGCTGGAACGCGTCCATGGCGATCATCAGGCCGAGGTACTCCGATTGTCCGCCGGTGCCCTGGTAGCCGGTGAAATGACGGCGCAGCTCGTGCATGCCGTCGAAGAGCTGAAAGGCGTGGTGGAAATCGCCGCTCGATGTCGTGAACGAGCGCCCCAGCATGCCGTTCGGCGGAGGAGGAGGTTCGAGCTCGCGCGGTGTCGCGGTGAGAGCAGGGCGCGCCTGAGCGAGCGTCAGCGCGAGGGTCTTCGACGTGAACTTGCCGCGCCCGATCTCGAGGAGCTTCGCCTTGTCGGATCGGTAGTAGCTCGCGTGACCCAACACCAACACGTCGTAGTCCGAGTCGTCCGCTCGCTTCCGAATGCGCCAGACTTGCAGGCTCCCGCCGTGGCCCCAGCCTCGCTCGATGACGATCTCTTCGAGCTCGCTCGTCAGTGGATCACAAGCGAACGACACGTCCACGACGCTGCTCGACACCGTGCGCTCGAAGCGCTTCTTGATGCGGTGGGCCACGAGGGCTTCCATGCGCCGGTGATCGACGCAGGTGTCGGCGGAGTAGACCTTGCGCGGCGGGCGGCTCTTGGGCATCCCCGCCGGCAGGCAGCGGTTCGGCACGGGCGGACGTTCGATCGCGACGGGCGTCGCTTCGGGTGCGGCCACCACGGGCGCGACGGCGGCGGTCGGCGGTCGTGCGGGCGCACGACCGGGATCCCCAGCGCACGCCCAAGCGAGGCATCCGAGGAAGAGGGCGCTCGGCTTCTTCACCACACAGGCAGAGTACGCCTGGATGCTCGGTTGTTCCCTGCGACGCGTTCCGTCGCACCCCGACGGGCTCGAGACCGCGTCGCAACGTGACGCACCCGGGCGGATTCCCCGCTGTTTCGCCTTGGCATGCGTCTCGCTATGGGGAGCGTCATGCGCACTTTCTCGACTCTGGTGTTGGTCCTTTTGGCGACGGCGTGCGGTGGCTCGGATCCCGGTGAAGACGGGACGGGCGGCGCCTCTTCGGGTGGAACCTCGTCGGGCGGCGCGTCCTCGGGCGGCAGTTCTTCGGGCGGATCTTCCACGGGCGGCACGTCGTCGGGCGGCGCAGCTGGCGCGGCCGGCGGGGCGGGTGCGTCGGGCGGCAGCGCGGGTGCGGGTGGGGCGGCTGGCGCCTCGGGTGCAGGTGGCTCGGGCACAGGCGGCGGTTCCGGATCGGGCGGATCGGGCGGCTCGGGCAGCGGCGGCTCCGGATCGGGCGGTTCGGGCACCGGCGGTTCCGGCACGGGTGGAGGAGGCAACTTCGTCCCCGCGTACCCCGGTCAGCCCGCAGCGGGCAAAGTGCTGTGGGGCGCAGCGGTCTCCGGCAACGGCGACCCCGTGGCGCGCCACGAAACCCCCTCGGGTCATCCGCTCACCGTGCATCGCACGTTCTTCCAATGGTCGCAGCGCACCAGCGGAATGATCAACACGGCGAAGGACGACATCACGCATCACCGTGTGCCGTGGGTCAGCATCAAGCCGCCCTCGTGGGCCGAGATGGGCCAAGGCCTGCACGACGCCGAGATCGACCAGATGTTGAAGGCGCTCGACGCGGTACCCGGACCGGTGTGGCTCACGGTTCACCACGAGCCCGAAGGCGGCGGCGGAGTGAATTCGCCGGACGATCCGGCCGGGCCCCAGGGTCACGTCGCGATGAACGAGCGGGTGCGCACGCATCAAGGCGCTCGGCGTCGACAACGTCGCACTCTCGATCATCCTGATGTCGTACACCTGGGATCCGGTCTCGAAAGCGCGATCCCAATCAGTGGTGGAAGGCGGGGGTCTACGACTTCCTCGGCGTCGATCACTACCGCGACCAAGAAGCGACGCTCTTGACGCCGACCTGGAGCAAGGTGCGCTCGTGGGCCGCGCAAAAGGGCGTCGACGTGGCGGTCGGCGAGTGGGGAATGCGGGGGACGGACACCGCGGCCGGCCAGCGTCAATCTCAGTGGTACGACGCGGCAGCAGGCTCGGCCAGCGATGGTGCGGGCGCACGCGTGGTGGGACTGGCGGCCTTCGACTCGGCCCTGAACTCACCGACCGGCTCGTGGGAGCTGAAGGGTGAACAGCTCACGACCTTCTGGAAGCTCCTCGGCGATCCGCGCACCGCTCAGGTCGTGCCGTGAGCGGAGGTCCGATCACTCGAGCTTCGAACTGCACCACGTGAGCGTGCTCTCCGACGGGGTCGGTTTGGTGTTGTCCTTGCAGAACTGCTGCCCGCCGTCGACCGTGGTGTACGCAAGGAACGACTGATAGCGCTCGCCTTTGGGACCCGTGATGTCGACGCCCACGTCGAGCACCACGGCCGAGCCCGACTCCGGCGCCGGACCACCGAGCTCGGTCCACGGGATCACGAGCTCGACGTCGTAGCCACCCTGCACGAGCCTCGTGGCCCACTCTGCAGTCCAGGGCGACGGAGAGGAGAGATAGCCGGGTCCCCCGTCGGGGCCCGGCGGCGCGACGATCAGGTGCGCGGCGCCGTCGGTGACCAGGTTTCCGTTCGGCGTCGCGCGATTGGCGAAGAAGAGCTCGAGCGCGTCGCCTTTGTAGAGCTGCACCGTGTCGACCACGATGGGGATGTTCGCGGCCTTGCGCACGGCCGCGAAGAAGTGCACGCCGCTCGCCGACCAAGCCACGCGCATCGCGACGCTGGCGTTCGCTGCATCGATGAACTGCGCGTCGGCGCCGCAGGTGTGAAACACGCCGAGCTTCGGCTGGAACACACTGGTGGGGACGTGACAGAAGTCGTCGTCGAGAGCGTCCACCGTCTGCTGGAAGCCGTTCGGGGCGGCTGGCACCCCAGTGCAGAGCTTGAACTGCAAGGTCTCGCACGCGCCGCCGTCCGACGGGTCGTCCGGGGCGGAGTCGCTGGGAGCGGAGTCACTGGGCCCGGCGTCGCTCGTGACGCTCTCCTGACCACCCGTCAGGCCGTCGAAGTCCGAAAGGAACACGCAGGCAGAGGCCGCGAGGCCCGCCGCGACCAGCGCGAGCTCAGCGCCGCGCATGGTTCTCCGCTGCTTCGCTCGAGCCCGAGAGGAACCCGTAGGTCGCGACGCCGAGGGCGATGACCCCGCCGAGCGCCAGCGAGTCACCGACGATCATCTGAGTACGCGTGCTCGTGACCGAGCTCTCGCTGCAGCGAGGCGCGCAATCGCTCCGGAGGTCGTCGAGCCGTCGGCTCGCGAGGAGGTCGAGGGTGACCCCGGCTCCGACCGCAACCACTCCGAGCGCACCCACCCAATACGGCCAGCTGGGAGCGCCGCTCGTGGCTGCCGCGGCAGGCGCTTGCCGCTTCTTCTCCCTCGGCGGGGTCAACGTGAGCACCACCACCCGGTTTTTCTCACCGACGTTCACCACGATTTTTCGCTCTACGCGGCCGAGCGCGCCGCCGTCGGCCACCACGCGGTGCTCGCCGGGGGACAGCTCCAGGCTCGTTCCAGTCACGCGCTGGGGCTCGCCGTCGATGGTCACGCGCGCGCTCTGAAGATCCTCCCCTTCGGCGCTGCGCACGCTCACCACCACGGACGGAACCGCGGACTCCACCTCGCGCAGCCAGTCGCTGCAAGGGCCCTGCGCCAGCGCAGGGCAAACGTCGCGACTGCAGATCTTGAGCTCGGCCTTCGCCCGCACCAGGTCGGACTTGAGCCGCGCGCGCTGGGCCGACTCGAACGCGCGCAAGCACTCGACCTTGTCGTCGGCGCCGGAAGCTCGCGAGCAGAAGAGCGCGCCAGTCACACCGAGCAGGAAGGCTGCCCGCTGACGGAAGAGCATTCCCATCATGGTAGCCGTCCGCTCCCGAAACGTCGTGCTCGAATTCGCGAGGTTCAGCCGGCTTCGTCGTCGTCGTCCGGATCGCTCGGGTCGGCGAGCCCCGAGCGGATCTGGTGCTCGGCCATCAGGCGCTGGAGCGAGCGCCGCGTGACCCCCGCAAGCGTTGCGGCGCGGGTGACGTTGCCCTGTGCGCGGCGCAGGACGGAGCTCGTGTAGAGCTTCTCGAATCTCGCGTTCCAGATCTCCCGCGCGACCTTCAGCGGCTGGTCGGCCGGAAGCAACGCCTCGAGACCGACCACCCCGTCGTCACCTGGCACGACGGCCGGCCGGCGCTCGCCCACCCAGCCCAACGCCACGCTCCGTTCGATGAAGTTTCGGAGCTCCCGCACGTTGCCCGGCCAGCTTCGCTGGAGCAACGACTGCACGAGATCGCGTGGGGGCTCGGCCTGGGTCCCGGAGAACGCACGGTAGAAGTGGCTCGCGAGCTCCGGGAGGTCTTCGCGCCGAGCGCGCAGAGGAGGCAGCTCGACTTCGATCACCGCGAGTCGATAGTAGAGGTCCTCGCGGAACGTGCCCTCGTTGACGCTGCGGGAGAGATCGCGATTGGTGGCTGCGAGGACGCGCACGCGCACGGGACGCGCGACGTTGCTGCCGACGCGCCGCACTTCTCGCGTCTCGAGGACGCGCAGCAGCTTGGGCTGGAGCGCCAAAGGCAACTCACCGATCTCGTCCAAGAACAGCGTGCCACCATCGGCCTGCTCGAAGAGACCAGCGCGATCTTGCACTGCGCCGCTGAACGAGCCGCGCGTGTGTCCGAACAGCTCGCTCTCGATGAGGTTCTCGGCGATGGCGCCGCAGTCGACGGTGACGAAAGGGCCATCCACCAGGTCGGAGGCCTCGTGGATGGAGAGCGCCGTCATCTCCTTGCCGGTGCCGGTTTCGCCGCGGATCAACACCGTGGCCTCGGTGGGAGCCGCGCGCTCGAGGATGGCGTAGACGCGACGCATGGCGGCGCTCCGGCCCAGCATGCGCCCGAAGCTCTGGGCGCGAGACAGCGGCAAAAACGCCGGCTCGTGGGCGGGCTCGAGCCGGAGTAGCGTGGCACCGATGCGGAGCAGCGTGGCCGAGGTGAGACGCACGTCGCTCACCCGCACCGCGTCGATGAAGGTGCCGTTGGTGCTGCCTAGGTCTCGAATGCGGAAGTCGTCGCGACCGATGTCGAGCTCGACGTGCAGCCGCGAAACCGTCGGGTCGACCAACGTGACCTCGGAGCCCATCCCCGTCCCCACGCGGACCCGCCCCGGTCCGACGCGCTCGACCCGCCCGCGGTCCGGCCCCTCGAGCACGCTCAGGACGAGCACCCCGAGCTCGAGCTTCACGGGTGCCTCGAGCAAGGTTGTGGCCGAATCGGAGGGGCTGGACATCGAATCTCGGCGGGCGTCGGAGGGACGCGTGCGCGCCACGCGAACCGTGAACTAGGATTACGCTGGGCGATGGTACTGAGGAAGCTCGGCACACGCTACCTCGTGTTCGACGAGATCGCCTCGGGCGGCATGGCCAACGTGCACTACGGCATCGCTCGGGGCCAAGGCGGGTTCCGGCGCGTGGTCGCGGTGAAGCGGCTTCACGAGTCGTGGGCCAAGGACCCCGAGTTCGCGGCGCTGTTCCTGGACGAGGCGCGGATGACCAGCCGCGTCCAGCACCCGAACGTGGTGTCCATCTTGGACGTGGTCGAGGACGAGCGCGAGCTCTTCATCGTGATGGAATACGTTCCAGGCGCCCCCCTCTCGCAGCTCGCCAAGCTCTCCCGCGCCGGAGGACACAGCGTTCCCGAAGACGTCGCCGTGAGCCTGGTGGCAGGCGTGCTCGCGGGTCTGCACGCCGCGCACGAAGCCCGGAACGACCGCGGTGAGCCCCTCGAGATCGTGCACCGCGACGTCTCACCGCAGAACGTGCTGGTGGGAACCGACGGCCTCGCCAAAGTGGTCGACTTCGGGATCGCGAAAGCCGTGGGACGCTCGACCACCACGCGGGACGGTCGTCTGAAAGGCAAGCTGGCGTACATGGCGCCCGAGCAGCTTCTCGGTCAGCCCGCTACGCGTCAGAGCGACGTGTGGTCGGCATCGGTCGTGCTCTGGGAGCTGCTCGCTGCACGACGGCTCTTCGCCGGTGCTTCGGAAGGCGAGATCGTGGCTCAGATCACCCAGAAGCGTGCACCGCGATTGGAAGAGCTCGTGCCGGACATCCGCGCCGAGCTCGCGCGAGTGGTGATGCAGGGGCTCGCGCGCGACCCCGAGAAGCGGTTCACCACCGCACGGGCCATGGCCCTCGCGCTCGAAGAGGCGATGAGCCTCGCGAGCGCCGCTCGGGTCGGCGCCTGGGTGGAAAGCTTGGCGGGAGACGCCCTCGCGGCGCGCGCTCGACGGGTCCACGAGATCGAGTCCGAGGCGGCGACGCTGTCGGACGCGACGGACGCGACACCCCCACCCATCGCGCCGGCCTCGGCCGTGGCGGTGACCGATGCGCGCGCGCCGTCCAGGCCGCGCCGTATCGCCAGCGTCGCCTTGGTGGTGAGCCTGGCGGTGAGCGCGCTCGCCCTCGCGTTCCTCTTCGCGCGCTCGCAAACTCCGATGCAGGTGGCGAGCTCCGAGCCCACTCGGCTGAGCGCCGCTCCACTGGTCACGGCTCCGAGCGCCGCAGCCAGCACCGAGACCTCTCGACCCGCACCGTCGGGGAGCAGCGCTCCCTCTGCGAGCGCGACTCCGCGAGCCGCCGCTCCGCAGCCCAAGCCGGGGCCCGCCAGAGGCAAGTCGAAGCCGCCCAACTGCTACCGCCAGGACGCAGAAGGCATCTGGCACATCAAGCCCGAGTGCCTCTGAGCCCGTCCAGACGGTTTGGACGATTCCAAGGTCGAGTCCGGACGCACCCTCTGACGGGGGAATAATCCGGGGATTTTCCCCTTGGGCGCAGGTGGCGCAGAACTTGCTGAATGGGCTGCCATGCTCGTCAAGGCTGTCTCCGGTTCCCTGGTCCTCGGTCTGTTGATGGCGTGCTCGGTAGCCACCGAACCGCCCCCGCCGGCCTTCGCGTCCCTGGCTTCGGCGGACAAGAACCTGAAGGGCTGCTCTGGCAAAGCCTCGAGCTCCGTCCCGTCGGACGGCGTCTACGTGATCACGACCTTCGGCGGCGAGACGGAATCCCAGCCGATGTCGTGCGGCAGCCACACGAAGAGTGGCTCCTGGTACTACGCAGCCAGCAGGCAGCGCTATGGCTGTGGCTCGAAGATCCAGATCGAGGCCAACGGCAAGTGTGTGGTGGCTCAGACCGACGACTACGGGCCCGACGTCTGCGTGGAGAACGCCGCCGGCATGCCCATCATCGACGTGTCACCCCTCGTCGCACAGGACTTGTTCGGCACGAGCGGCATGGGTTGGAGCGACAAGAAGACCGTGACCGTGACTCAGGTCGCGAAGGACACGGCGCTCGGCCCCTGCTCGGGCAAGGGCGACAACGGGGGCCAGAACGGCGGGGCAGGAAGCGGCAGCGGTGGTAGCGGCGGCAGCGGCGGCGGTCAGTGCTACTGCGACTCCCAGTGCCAGAGCTACGGTGACTGCTGCGCCAACTGCGGCGGCGGGGGCAGCGGAAGCGGCGGCAGCGGCGGCAGCGGCGCCGGTGGCAACGGTGCGGGCGGCAGCGGCGGCAGTGGCGGCAGCGGTCAGTGCTACTGCGACTCCCAGTGCCAGAGCTACGGTGACTGCTGCGCCAACTGCGGCGGCGGGGGCAGCGGAAGCGGCGGCGGCAGCGGCGGCGGAGGCCGCTGCTGCTGGGGCTGCGGTCAGTGCTACTGCGACTCCCAGTGCCAGAGCTACGGCGACTGCTGCGCGAACTGCGGCGGTGGCGGCAGCGGAAGCGGCGGTAGCAGCGGCGGCAGCGGGACCTATTGCGGCGATGGCTGGTGCGACGCCGGCGAAGACTGCTTCTCCTGCGCTTCGGACTGCACCTGCGCGTGAGCGCTCAGTGAAATAGCAGCGAAGCCGCCAGCGTCAGCGCCCGAGCACGCAGCACGACCGACGTATCGTCGCGCTTGCCCGACGCAACGGCGAAAGCGCCACCGAGAGCGATGCCCGTGGACCATTCCGATCCGATCCACGCATCGTAGCCCAGCCAGAGCGAGCCACCGATGCCCACCCCGCGGCTCGTGCCCGCCGACTCACGAGCGACGAGCACCTGGGGCGCGAGCGTGAGCATCCCGTGCCAACCCGCGCTCGGGTCCGGGTAGTAGTCGAGCCAGGGTCCGAGCTGCCAGACGTCGAGCGAGCGGAAGCCGGCGCTCGGGCTCGGAGCGTGGAGCGCGGTCGCGCCGAGGCCGAGCACGAGTCCCCGGCCGAGCGTGAAGCCCGCCGCCAGCTCTCCTCCGAAAGCCCCGGCATCGGCGCTCCGAGTGGTGTCGCTCGCGGTCACCGACATCGAGAGGACGCCCGCGATGGGACCCATGCGCAGCGAGAACCCGTCGTGGCGGTGCGGTCGATCGAAGCTCTCGCGAACGATCGACAAGCAGACGTGGGGAGGCGGGCCCGGCGGACGCGGCGGCTCGGGAGGCGGAAGCCGGCCTTCGATGGTGTCGTCCGAGAGGCAGATGCGCGGCGGAGCTTCGACTGGCGTCGCGCTCGGAGTCTCGGCGGCTCCGTCCGGCGACTCACCGGCCGCCAGCGCCAACCCAGGTGTGCCACCGACACTCGCGAGCGCGGCAGCCAAGAAGCGCTTCCTCCGCGCCAGGATTGCAGCGCGGTCGAAGTCGTCGCGCATGGGGTCCACGATAGCATGAGCCTGCTCGGCTCCTGTGATAGGTAGCGCTCATGCGTGCGCGGGCGCTTCTCGCTGTGCTCCTCGTGTCATCGGCGGCCTCGGCCTACGAGGCGAACCACGTGTTCATCACGAACCGGGGCAAGAACAACGTGCTCGAGCTGGATCAGAACCTCGCGTACGTGAAGAGCTGGTTCGACGCCGCGGGGCTCAGCGTACCGAACGGCATGGCGTTCGACCCGTCGGACCGCATGTACGTCGCCGATACCGGCAACAACCGCATCGTGGTGTTCGACAACACCGGCTCCGTGCAGAACAGCTTCAGCACGCTCAGCGTGCTCGCCCCCCAGGTCGAGAGTCTCAACTTCAACGCCGCTGGGCGCCTGTTCGCCAGTGCGAACCCCGGCAACGGCACTGTCGCGAGCTGGAAAGCCGACGGCACCGACCAGCAGAATCTGGTGCAAGACTCGGCCTATCAGAAGCTCGGCAACGTGAACTTCTCGATGACGGGGCACGTGCTGCTCTCGGACTTCTCGGGCACGCGCGGAGTGCGTGAGCTCGACCCGAACACCGGAGCCCTGCTCAAAGAGTTCGGCCAGGGCACCAGCAAACACGAAGACATGGTGATCGACGCCGACGACAACGTGTTCGTGTCGGCTTTCGACCAGAACAAGATCCTGAAGTTCGACGCCGCGCGGAACCAGGTTGCCGCTTTCTCGCCGCCGGGTTTGGTCCATCCGACGGGGATCGTGCTCACCTCCACCTGCAAGTTGATCGTCGCTTCTTTCAGCACGGACGAGATCTTCGAGCTCGACTACGACGGGACGTTCATCAAGAAGTTCACCGTGCCCGGGCTCTCGCTCCCCGAGAGCCTGGTCATCGCCAAGCTGAACGTCGCGGGCTCGGTCGCCATCGGCAGTCCGGTGCCCGACTGCTCCGGACCCGACGGCGGCGTCGGCGGAACGGGCGGAGCCGACGCGGGCAGCGGAGGCTCGAGCGGCAGCGGGGGCGGCGGCGCGAGCAGTGGTGGGAGCGGCGGCAGCAGCGGGACGGGCGCGGCAGCGGGTGCAGGGGGCAGCGCGGCGGGCGCTGGCGGCGGTACGAGCGGCGGCGGAACGAGCTCCACGGGTGGCACCCCAGCCAAGGGTGGAACCGAGAGCGCCGACGACGGTGGCTGTGGCTGCCGCACGACGCGAGATGCGCCCGAGGGAGGCTTCGTTCTCTTCGCCCTCTCGTTCCTCGCTGCTCGCCGGCGACGTGGTGAAAAGTGAAGCGGTTCGGTCTGCTTCCACTCGCTGCCATCGCGAGCCTGGGCACCGGCTGCAACGACGAAGCCGTCGACACCGGCCCTCTGCTCCAGTCCAAAGAGGTCAGCGTTCAGATCCACCTCTCACCGTTCGCGTTCGAGATAGCGGACGAAACGGGCAAGGTCGTCCTCGCCAGCAAGTCCGGCGCGAGCAGCGACGGCTACGGCAGTCCGAGCGTGACCGTCGACACGCCGGACTTCGTCGCCCAGAGCCTCCCGGGTTGGGATGGATATCGGGCCAACGAAGCCCCGTGGCAGGCGGCGACACGCGCGCGCGTGGTCTCCGCCGACGACTCGAACGCGACGCTCTTGCTGGAGGGAGCGGGCAGCCCCGTGGAGTTTCGCATCCGGGTCGACGGGCGTCGCGTGCGCCTCGGGCTCGCGCTGCCGCCGAGCGACGCAGAAGGTGCGTCCAACAAAGTCACCCTCGCTTTCCGTTCGCCCGAAGACGAAGGCTTCTTCGGCATGGGCGAGCGCTTCGGCAGCGTGAACCACCGAGGGTTCGAGCTCTACAGCTATGCGGAGGAAGGCGCGCTCGGCAAGGGCGAGAAGGCTCCCATCGGACCGGAGAACCCCTGGCCCAACGGGCCCAGCATGACCTACTTCCCGGTGGCGTTCTTCCTATCCAGCCGGGGATACGCCTTCCACGCCGACACCACGTTTCGCAGCGAGCTCCATTTCGCATCCGATCGCGACGACGCTTGGCGTCTGGCAGTGAACGCTCGCCATTTCGACGCCACCGTCTACGTCAGCGAAGATCCTCTCGAGAGCCTCGCTGACTACGTCGCCGACTCGGGCTTGCCGCCCGTCCCCGCCCCGTGGGTCTTCGGGCCGCGCCGGCGCATCAGCCCCAACGTGAAGGTGGACGGCGTCCTCGAGTGGAAACGCATGCGCGATGCGCGCGTGCCCTGCACGGGCATCGACGATGCCGTCCACTTCTTGCCTGCACTCTCCCACGTCGGCCGCGAAGACGAGCTCTCGAGCTGGACCACGGCGCTCCACGCCGCCGGCTTCAAGGTGATGGCGTACAACAACCCCTACGTCGCCGCGAACGATCCCAAGGCCGCCGACGACTACGCCTACGGCAAAGCCCAAGGCTACTTCGTGAAGGGGCCCGACGGCGAACCCACGCTCACCGAGTTCATCTCGGGAAAGTTGCTCTCGGTGGCGGCCGTCGACCTCACGAATCCAGCGGCGGTCGCCTGGTATCAGGACCTCCTCCGGCGAACGTTGAACCTCGGCTACGACGGCTGGATGCACGACTTCGGCGAATACACGCCGCGCGACGCCGTGCTCTTCGACGGCCGCCGCGGCGACGAGGTCCACAACGCATTTCCCGTGCTGAGCGCCAAGGCCGCCCACGACCTGCTCGAGCAAGAGCGACCGGGCGACTACCTCTTCTTCGTGCGCTCGGGCTATTCGGGCACACAGCGTTGGGTACCCGCGGTCTGGGGCGGAGACGCGGAAGCGACCTTCGACGAGAGCCAAGGGTTGCCGTCGACGCTGCGCGGTGGAGTGAACCTGTCCCTCGCCGGCGTGCCCTACTGGGGCAGCGACATGACGGGCTTCAAGTGCCTCACCGATGCACCCCACGACAAAGAGGTGTTCCTGCGCTGGGTCGAGCTCGGCGCCGTATCCCCCATCATGATGGAACAGAACGCTTGCTCGAACCCGCTCGGCAAGCAGCAGAAGTGGACTCTGTGGAGCGACGAAGAGACCACCCAGACCTACGCGCGCCTCGCGCGGCTCCACACGCGGCTCGCCCCCTACTTCTGGACCCTCGCCAAGACCGCGAGCGAAACCGGACGACCGCTGACGCTCCATCCGTTCCTCGTGCACCCGAGCGCGGCCGCCGCGCGCACCATCGACGACGCCTTCTACCTCGGGCCTTCGCTCTACACGTCACCCGTCGTCCGGCGCGGCGTGACCGCCAAGAAGACCTGGCTGCCTCCGGGGCGCTTCGTCCACTTCGAGGACTACACGCGCTTCGAGGGCGACCGCGAGGTCACCGTCCCGGCGCCCCTCGGCAAGCTGCCGCTCTTCCTGGTCGAAAACCAGATCGTCCCGCTGCTCGATCCGGCGGTCGAGACGCTGGCGCGATCCGAAGATCCGAACGTGCCGAGCGCCGAGAGCCTGTCCGATCGGCTCGACGTCAAGGTCTTCCTCGGCAAGAGCGGCCACGCGCGCCTCGAGCTCGCGGATGGCACCGTGCTCGAAGCTTTTCGCCTGGACGAAGACGCGGGGAACCCTGCCAGCTTGACCGCGGTCGAGGAATCCGAGCTCGCCGCGTGCAGCGGCTGCTATCGCGAAGACGACAAGGGCGACGTTTCACGCCTGCGCGTGGGCACGAGCTTCGCCTCGGGCTCCGATCTCACGCTGAACGACGTGCGTCTCCGCGTGAGCGGAGGCCCCGAGCGCCGCGTGCGCTGGGAAGTGCTGCGCTGAGATCGTTGCGGTTCGCTCGAACCCCGACCATCCTTCGGTCATGCGGAGGAGCCTCGGTGCCGCTTTCGGGCGAACCCATCTGGGCGGTGCGATCTCGACGCTCGTGCTCGTGGCCTCGAGCGCGTCGGCTGCACCGACGTTGATCGTCCAAGACCCGCTGACGCAGCCCTTCGGAGCGCAGCAGACCGTCACTGGCGGGTCGTTCTCGAGCGCGGGTTGGAAGCGAACCGGGTTCGACACCAAGTTGGTCTACGACCTCGGCACGCCCATCACCGCCGGCCGCGTGCGTTTCGAGATGGACGGCGTGAACGGCGTGAACCACGGCCTCGGTGGCTTCCCGGACTGCCGGGCGATCTTCGCCGCCGTCGACAACAACGGAAGCGGCAACATCGACGACCCCGGCAACGAGAGCGTGCAGTTCTTGTGGGCGTGGGCCATGGAGGAGACGCTCTACTGCAACGGCGCCCCCGGCGGCCTCGAGCGCACGAACCGCATGAAGCTCCTGGTGCACGGAGGCGCGCCGAGCGAGCCCGGCGAACCCATGAGCGACCCGCTCACCTGGGACGGGAGCCAGTTTTACACCTACGAGATCGGGTGGAACGAGAACCACGCTTGGCTCTTGCGCGACGGAGCCACGGTGCTCGACCAGGGCTACCCCTCGGCGCCCGTCGTGATGAACCTCCGTTACGTCTTCCTCGGAACGGTGCACCGCTACAAGGCCGGCGTGAAGGACGCGACGTACCGAAACCTCGAAGTCTGGGACGACCACGGCCCTCCGCCGGCGAGCGACGCCGGTGTTCCGGACGCGGACGTGGACGCGACCGCCGACTCGGGCGCGTGTCTCTCGGCAGGGCCCGCGCAATCGGGCTCCGGACCGAGCGCGAGCTTCCATGTCGATTACCAGCATTGCGAAGGGGGCAACGCCTTCCGCGTGGTGCAGCTGCTCGTGGGCGACCAGGTGACGGTGGGCGCTCCGTCTTTGAACGTCGGATACGAAGCCGGCCTCTTGAACTTCGAGAACCAGAGCTGCGCCCCCGGCGAGAACAAGCTGCTCACGGGAGCATACGGTTCCCTCGACTGCGCAGCGACCAGCGTGAGCACGAGCGGAGCGGTCCGCAGCGTGACCTGGGCCCTTCGATTCGACACCACGAAGTTCGCAGGTACGCACAAGGTGTTCGTCGACGCGAAGGGCGGCACCGGCTCGCCCGAGCCTCGTCTCGGCTGGACCGAGCTCGGCACGTTCACGGTGAGCGACGAATGGAACGACGCCGGCCAAGTCGACGCGGGCAAGCCCGACTCGGGGACCGCGGCGAACGGCTCGACCGAGCTCTCGGATCCCGGCTGCGGCTGCCGCGCGCCGGGAGCGCGAAGCCCGTGGCTCGGTGCCGCCGTCCTCGCTCTCACGGCCGCCCTGGCAGCATCCTGGCGCCGGCGTCGGCCATGAGCACCACACTCCGTGTCGCAGGCTTCTTGCTGTGTCTGGTCGTGGCGCTCCTGTCCCATGAGCCCACGAGCCACGCTTGCGGATCGTTCTCCTCCGGAAGCTGGGTCAAGGCGCCGCCGCGCCTCGGGCTCGAGCGCACGCTCATCGTGTGGGACAGCGCGACCCGCATGGAGCACTTCGTGCGCGAGCTGCGCTTCGCACACGCGGCCGGCAAGTTCGGCTTCGTGATCCCCACACCGAGTCGCCCGAGCGTACACGCCGTGGAGAAGTCGCCGTTCGACTCCCTCGAGCGCGACTACGATTCGAAGCTCCTCCGGCGATTCGCGCTTTTTGGAAGCGGAACGGGGCTCGGGGCCGGCGCGGGCTTCGGTCGCGGAAAAGGCGCCGTGAAGCCTCCTCCGGTGCAGGTCGTCGAACAGAAGCGCGTCGGAGACTTCCAGGCCTTCGTGCTCGCGGCGACAGACCCGAAAGCTCTCGGGGATTGGCTCGAGAAGCATCAGTTCCAGGTCACCGAGGCGGGCCAGCGCTGGATCGACGGTTATGTGAAGCTCGGCTTCCACTTCGTCGCCCTGCGCTTCGACGGCACCGAAGCGGCGGAGCAAGAGCTCACGAGCCGGACGCTGCGCATCAGCTTCGAAACCGAGCTGCCGTTCTATCCCTATCGCGAACCGGACGACGCGCCGGCGCAGAAGCAGCGCGAGCTCGCCTTGTGGGTGATCTCGGACGCGTGGCTCGTGCCCTACGCGGGCCTGACTCGAGCGGGGGAGTGGAAGCTCCGGCGCCCATTCAGCGAGGGCGCTCGCAGCGTGCCCTTCGTGGGCGCGCTCGAAGAGGCGCTCGGCAGCGAGCTCAGCGGGCTCTTGCCGCGCACGCGACAGGTCCAGACGTTCGGCGACTACAAGGAGTCACGCAAGGGTTGGGAAGACGCGCTCTTCGTTCCGCTCGGCGCTTGCGACGATGCCTGCCGAACCCGGCGCGCCGAGCTCGCGCCGCTTTTGGATCAGCGGCTCGCGGAGACGGCAGCTCCGCCACTCGGGGTCGCGTCCGCTCCGCCCGCATCGTCCGGCGCCCCGGCAGCGAGCGCGCGCCAGCTGAGCTGCGCCTTCGGGGGCACGTCGAGCGCGGCTCCGTGGCTGATCGCCGTCGCGCTGTGGGCGCTCCGCAGGCGATCACGGCGTTTTCTCTGGCTCGCGCCGCTCCTCCTTGCGTGTGACCGGAGCCCGGCGCCAGCTCCGCCAGCCACCGGCGCCACCGCGACAGCGAATCCGAGTGCTGCGCAATCCGCAGCGGGACTCGCACCGGCTCTGCCCTCCGTCTTCGTGCCTCCACGTGCCCCCGCCGAGCGCAAGGTCGCGCTCGCCGACGTGCTCGCCAACCGCTTCGACGGGTACGTTCCGGTGTGGTCGACGCCCAGCGAGGGCGGGATGGGCGCAGTGAGCGGGACTCACGACGAAGCGTGGCCAGAGACCGCGACCCTCGCGGGCGATTGCATCGGAGCTCTGGAGACCGCAGTCACCTTCGAGGCCGACCTCGACGACAAGGGCGGCGTGAAGGCCGCCCGAGCCCTCGGTCCGCTGACGGCGCGCGCACGCTCGTGTCTCGAGCAACGAGTGCGAGAGACCGTGTTCACACCCGAGGGAGGCGAGCGCACCGAGCGCACGTTCGGCTACTTCGGCGAGCAGAGTGCGGAGGCGCTACGCGTCAGCCAATCGATGGTCCAGGCCCGACGCCGGTTCGTCCCCATCAGCACGGCGTCCTTCGAGATCGCCAAGCTCGTGGCGGGTCCAGGCCTGCCCGAGGCGGTCGTGCGCCGGGTGATCCGCGCGCGCGCCGGCCAATTCCTCGCCTGTCATTCCGAGTCCGGCGAACGGAAGCCCGGCGCCACGCTCTCCGCCCGTTTCCAAATCGACGCCGAAGGTCACGTGGCGGGTGAGAGCGCGACCGCCCAGAACAAGCGCCTCGGCGCCTGCGCAGCCCGGCTCCTCGGCGGAGTCCGCTTCCCGAAGCCGGAACGCCCCATCTCCGTCGAGGTCGTCGTCCGCTTCCCGGCCCCCAAGTGAAACTACGGAAATTTCGACTCTTTGTTCGGTGTCGGGCCTCGCCGTTCGGTCCGCGATCTTTTTTGGAATAGGTCCCGGCCGAGCGCTGTTCAGCCAAGTGAACCCTCAAGGAGGTACCGAAGAGACCAAGACACCGAGCCAAGCGTGAGGTCCCGAGTGACTGAGCCGTTGCGCGCCCTCCTCCCGAGCCCGCCCAACCGCAATGAAGGCGCGACCGCCACCTCGAGTGGTGTGGCTCGTCACTCGCTCACGAAGGCGCTCTCGAACCCCCGGTGCCAGTCACCGGGGGTTCTTTTTTTTTGCGGACTCGATCCTGGCGGGCGGCTCACTTCCACTCGATGCGCACCCAACGTGTGCGACCGAAGCTCCCGGAACGATCCGCGACGAGCGCGTCTCGACCAATCAGCGCAGGGGGTACGGGAGAATCAGCGGTCCCGCTCAGACTCATGAGCCGCGAAGGAGCGGAGAGCTTTCCTTCGTTCCACTCGCTCACCCAGAGCTCCGACGCCCCTTGCCGGCTCACGCCGAGAAGTAGGCGGCAGCGCTGCTCCGAGCAGTCCACCGCCACTGCGTTCGCGCTCGCGTCTGGAACGGAGAGCGCCAGCGACGTCCCCTGCGGTTTCCCCTCGGGCGTGAGCTCGATCACCCGCGCCTCTCCGGCGCTGGTCTCGCCGCTCCCAGAGATGCTCTCGTCCACCCAGGCGAGGAGCGTGGTCTTGCCGAATCGGCCGAGCGCGGGCGAGCGCGAGTGCTTGGGAGTCTTGGCGACGATCTGCTCGCTTCCCGACACCGTAGCGTCGGTCGCCCGCAGCGCCGCGACGTAGATGTCGGCCACACCGGGGTGCTCGACGTCGCGAGCCTCCGACCAGGCGACCAGCACGTCGCTGTCTCGATCGAGAAGCGTGACCTCCGAGGCTGGACCCTTGGCGTTGGTGATGCGTTTCTCGGGGCCCGCTGACATCAGCTGGCGGTTCAGGCGAACGGCGTAGACCTCGGGGTCCTGGTTGCGTTCGTCGACCCACGCGACGACGAACCCGTCTCCATTGCCCGCGACGGCGACGTCCGACTTCTCGCCCGGAGCGCGCGTCAGCATGCGCTGGCGGAGCTTCTTGCCCTTTTCGTCCAGCACGGTCACGAACACTTGCGGGACCTTGAAATCGATGGCGGTCCAGCCGAGGAGCGACTCGGCGACCCCAGTCGTCGTGGTACCGAGCGCGACGCCGCCCAGGGACCGCGCGCGCAAGCTCACGGTCTCGACCGGGGCGGTTCCCGACTCGGGCAACGGGCGCACTTGAAGCAACGCACGCACCGGATCGAGCTTGCCGTCGGGCGCCGGTTTCGTCAGACGCTCCCAAGGCGCGCTGGGATCGGAGTAGGTCACCCAGGCGGCGAGCGCGCTCTTTCCCATGCGAGTGAGGGCGACGTCGGCGAGGGGGTCGCTCTTCGCGAGCACCTCCGAAGAGAGCACGCGGGGTGGCGATGCTCTTGCGTGCAACTTGGCTGCGGGCTCGTAGCTCGATGAGTGGGCGTCGAGCGTCACGGCAAAGAGGGGCGCGGGGCTCGTGGCCTGCGCTGCCAGCACGCGACAAGGCGACTCGCGACACGAGAGCCCCCAGGCCAGATCGGGGGACGCGCCGTCGAGGGCGAGCAGGCGCAGCGGCTCCGAAGCGGTCACGGCCAGGTTGGCGTCGAGCTCGACGAACGTGGGCAGCTTGGCAGCGCTCTTGCAGTCCGCACCCTTGGCGCAGGCAGGGGCCAAGGTGAGCGCGGCCAGCCCGCTACGGGTGGCCGTGAGCTCGGGGATGGAGCCGTCCTTGGCATGGTGATCGAGCTCGACGCGAGGTTTGCCGAGCGTGCCGTCGCTCTCGATCGAGGCGAGCGAGATGCGGCGGAACGCCGCCGGGCGATCGAGCAAGCTCTCGTACGCGAGATGAGCTCGCCCGCCGCGCGGGTGCGGCGGGACGAGTCGCACCAGCGCTTGCTCGCCGATCTCGGGCAGCGCGTCCGCCGCGGGCTTCGCCAGCTTGCCGGTTGCATCGACGACCGCCAGCATCACGCGCGATTCGAGCGCTCTCTGGTCGGTCCAGGCCAGCACGAGGCTCCGCTCGACCGCGACCATGTCGAGATCCGACTCGGCCGTGGGCGAGGTGCTCACGTCGAGCTTCGACTTCGGGGCGCCGACGTCGTCGAGCAGGTCGAGCTCGACGCGCCCGCCGCTGGTCCCCTTGCCGCCCGCGCGCACGGTCGCCACCGCGGCACCGGAGTCGAACGGTTGAGCTTGCCACGCACGAGCACCTTGCACGAAGGGCTTCGGTTCTTCGCGTTCCATGCCGAGCATGGTGGCGAAGAGATCGGCGCCGTCGGGGCTCTTGACCGCCCACAACGCCAGCGTACCGCGCGCGGTCCTGACCCAATCGATCCACACCACGTCGCCGTTGACCTGGCTCAAGATCGTCGAGGCCGCCTTGGGTCTGCCGTTCTCGGCGAGCTCGAAGGCTTCGATGGTCGTGCGTCCTCCGCTCGCGTGGGTGGTGAGCAGCGCGAAGCCGCCGAGGACCGGTTCGAGGACCGCGAGGCCCACTTCCTCGGGAGCTGCGCCGAGCTTCTCCGCCGGAGCTCTCACCTTGCCTGATGGGTCGAAGCCCAGGGAGAACCACGCCTTGCCCTTCTCACCGGATTGCGCCCAGACTGCGACGCGACCCGAGTCGCCCTCCGCGAAGTAGGGGCCGAACGTGCCCGCAGGCACCAGCGCGAAGCGCACGGCCGAAAGGCCCTTGGCTTCGGCGCGTCGAGCCGTCGCGGCGGTCGGCGCTGGGCGCTTCGCGCGGGGAAGCTCGGCAGTGCCGCCGCACGCGACTGCGATGACGCTGAGTGCGAGAGCTCGTCGCATGCGGGGGCACGCTACGAGCGCTGCGCCGAGCGCGCAAGTTCGGGAACGTCGAGCCGCCCCGGGGAAGACGACTCGACCCGCGAGCGTTCCTCGAGCTAGCCGGCCGACGAGCGGCGATGCTCCACCGCGCGAGCCGCACTTCCCTGTTTGGTTCCGGTAGCGCCGGGTTAGGCTCTTCACGTGACGCTCGCGCAGCGCCTCCTCGTGGCGACTCTGCTCCTGACCTTGGTCACCACGGCCACGCTCGGGTTCGGCGTGCGCGAGGCCTGGCGTCGTGCCGAAGAAGAGCGCTTTCGCGAACAGGGCTCCCTCGCCTTCTCGCGTCTCGAGAAGCAGCTCGGCCGCGAGGTGCGCGACCTGCCCGAGCTCGTCGGGCCGCTGTGCAAGCACGATCCGATGGTCGACAGCGCTCTCGTGGGGCTCAAGGCCAAAGACCTCGACTCGCGTCGGCTCTCCCTCAGCTTGCGGGTCCCCGAGCTGATGAAGGCCCTCCGCCTCGACGAGCTCTCGCTGGTCACCAGCGAGGGAGAGATCTTGGGTGCCGGACACATCGATGGGCTCGTGGGCAAGCGCGACAAGAAGCTGGCCGAGCGCATGCAGTCGGGCTCGGGAGCCGCTCGCCTGCGGACCACCGATCCGCCCCTCGCGGTCGAGGCGCAGTGCATCGTGCGCGACGACGGCAACAAGAAGCTCTGGGTCGGCCTCTACGCCGCCCGCCACTTGGATCCGGTGCTCGAGTCCATCGCCGAGTCCCATGGCGTTCGACTCACGCTGCAGAAGCCGATGTCGGGGAACGACATGGTCACGGCGGTGACCATCCAGGAGCTCGGCGGCATGGCGCTGTTCGCCAGTCGGTCGCGCGTGCCGCTCACGCGCGCGCTCCAAGCGCTCGACTCCACGATCATCGTGATCGGTGCAGGTTCGTTCGGCGCGGCGCTGCTCGTCGCTTTGCTCCTCTCCCGGGGCTTGGCCCGGCCCATCGTGAAGATGGCGGCCGAGGCCCGCGCGGTGGTGGGCGGCGAGCCGAAACCAGTGAAGGGCGAGGGTGGCAAAGAGCTCGTGGAGCTCGCCAACGCCTTCAACCAAGCCATCGTCGACTTGACCCAGCTCCGCAAGCGCCTCGCCGCCACCGAGCGCATCGCGGCTCGGCGCGAGATCGCGCGACAGGTGGCCCACGAGATCAAGAACCCGCTCGCGCCCATCCGCGCCGCGGTCGAGACGCTGCGCCGGCTTCGCGCGCGCGACGACCCGGCGTTCGACGAGTACTTCGACGAAGCGACGCGGACGGTGCTCGAGGAGGTCACGCGCATCAGCAACATCGTCTCGGAGTTCACGCGTTTCGCGCGGCTGCCTCCGCCGAACCCTGCGCCCATGGACATCGCGGAGGTGGTGAAGAAGGTGGTGGGGCTGCACGCGACGAGCGGCGCGACCATCCACCTCGAGCTCGCACCCGTGCCCGTGATCAACGCCGACAGCGATCAGATGATCCAGGTCCTGACCAACCTGATCCAGAACGCCATCGACGCCGCGAAGGGCCAAGCGGAGCCACGGGTATCGGTCACGCTCGGGGCGTTCGGCGGCGACCGCGTGGTCATCGGCGTGACCGACAACGGTCCCGGGGTCTTGCCCGAGCACCGCGAGCGTTTGTTCGAGCCCTACTTCACGACGAAGGCCGAAGGCACCGGACTCGGTCTCGCCATCGTGCACCGCATCGTGACCGAGCACGGCGGTGAGATCGTCCACTTCGACGTGCCGGGTGGCGGCGCTGCATTCCGGATCACCCTTCCGGTTTCCGGGCCGGCGCTCCTGCCCGAAGCTCCCGTGCCGAGCTCCCGTTGAGGAAGGGTTCGGGCGCGGGCGCCGTCTAATGGATCAGAAGCCTCATGTGGAAGACCTCCGGTTTGGTGCTCTTGCTCGCATTCGCTAGTGGTTGCACGGTATCCGTGACCTCCGGCCCGGCGGCCCTCACCCCGGCGTCCCCCGACTTCCGTCATGGCTCCACTGCACAGGCGCACCCTGGCGAGCCGGCTCCGCCGCCCGCCCCCGTAGTCGCGGAAAACCCGCACACCCCGGCCGTGCCTGCACCTGCTCCGCGCACCGCCCCGCCCGCGCCACCCCCACCCGTGGCCTTGCCACCCTCGGTCGTTGCGCCGCCTCCGCCCGTCGCGGCTGCGCCGCCGCCGGCTCCGCCGCGCCCGCGCGACGTCTCGCGGGCGCCCATCGCACCGCCGCCGAGCAGCGCGGGTCGTGACACGCCACCGCGGGTGACCACGCCTCCGCCGGCCCAACCGGCAACGAATCCCCCGAAGGGCATTCGACAGAAGCAAAAGAAGCAAAAGCTCGGCTTGAAAGACATCTGGGTGCGGCCCGACGACCACCTCGACGGTGCCGAGCCCGCAAATCGCGCCCCGCCGAAGCGCGTCCAACGCTGACCAATGGTTCCCACTGACCGCAAGACGCTCTAACCTCGCCGCTCTCGGCGCGGTGTGAGCATGAACGGTCTGTCCCAGCGTCAACTGGTGGGTGTGGGGCTTCCGCTGGCGGCGGCCATCGCCGCTGCGGTGTTCCGGCAGGACATCGCGGCATTCGCCCTCGGCGTCGGCGTCATGGGCGCCGTCGGCGCTTGGCTCGCGGCATCGGGAGGTGCGCCGGCCACCTCCCTAGATGGCCTCGTGACCACACTGCGCCGCCTTCGGGACGGACGGCGGCCCGAGCTTCCGGCAGGAGCCGACCCAGCGTTGAAGGCCGTCTACGACGAGCTCATCGAGTTTCACGAGACCCTCGCCACGGTCCAGGGCCAAGACGACGGGCGGCGCCACGCGGTGGAGGACGCGAGCCGGAGCCTCTCCGAGTCCCTGCGTTCGCTCACCGACGGCGTGGCGAGTCAGCTCGACGCCAGCGAAGACACCGCCAAGACCATCAAAGAATCGAACTCGTCTCTGCGTGAGATCGCTCAACACGTCGAAGTCCTGGCGGCCAGCGCCGAAGAGTCGAGCTCGTCCATCCTGGAGATGACCGCCACCAACGAAGAGGTGGCCTCCAACATCGTCGAGCTCGCGTCCAGCGTTCGCGAGAGCGTGACCAGCATCGAGGAGATGGCGTTCTCCATCAAAGAGGTCGCCAAGAACGTCGACGCGCTGTCGCTGACCGCCGAAGAGACCAGCTCGAGCATGAACGAGATGGACGTGTCCATCGATCAGGTGCAGTCGAACGCCAACGAGACCGCGCGCCTGAGCGAAGAGGTGGCCCAAGACGCCGAGCGCGGCGCCGAAGCCATCTTGAAGACCATCGGCGAAATCTACCGCATCAAAGAGAGCAGCCAGGAAGCCGTCGCGGTGATCTCGAACCTCGGTTCGCGCATCGACGCCATCGGGCAGATCCTCAACGTGATCGATGACGTCGCGGAGCAGACCAACCTCTTGGCGCTGAACGCCGCCATCATCGCCGCCCAGGCTGGCGAGCACGGCAAGGGCTTTGCGGTGGTCGCCGACGAGATCAAAGATCTGGCGGAACGCGCCGGCGCCAGCACCAAAGAGATCGCCGATCTGATCAAGACCATCCAATCCGAAAGCCGCAACGCCATCCAGGCCGTCGAGCGCGGCGCGTTGAACGTCGATCGCGGCGTCGAGGTCTCCAACGAAGCCGAGCGTGCCCTGAAGAAGATCCTCGAGAGCTCTCAGAAGAGCACCAACATGGTGCGCGCCATCGCTCGCGCCACGGTGGAACAGGCCAAGGGCAGCAAGCAGGTGACCGACGCCATCGGGCGCATCGCCGAGACCGTGCAGCAGATCGCCGCGGCCACCGCCCAGCAAGCTCGCGGCTCCGAGCTCGTGATCAAGAGCAGTGACAAGATGCGCTCCATCGCTCAACAGGTCGAGCGCTCGAGCCAAGAACAAGCCCGAGGGGGTCGTCAGATCACCCAGGCCATCGAGAGCATCAGTCACATGGTCAACCAGATCAACGCTTCGCACCGCTCGCAGACGCGCGGGACGGAGCACGCCATGGCCGCGGCCGCCAAGCTCGAAGACGCCGCGCGCCGCCAAGACACCACGCTCCGCGAGCTCATCACCCAGACCGAGAAGCTCCGGAAAGCGCTCGGCTGAGCGAGGCGTGGCTTTTCCGGCCCACACCGCGCTGGTTGGGCTCGCGGCCGCCCTCGCGCTGACGTTCGCACGGGTCTTCTTGCGCCGCGGGCTTCCGCCCGGCGGGCTGGTCGAGCGAAGACCGCTCCGCGCGAGCGAGCTCTCGGTCGTGCTCGTCGCCGTCGGTGCAGCTCTGGTGTTTCGGCTCATCGGGCTCGAGTCGCGACCGGTGGACAACGACGAGCCGGTGGGACTCGGGCTCGACTCGTTGTCGGCGTGGGCCGGCGAAGCGGATGCACGCCTGCACCCGCCGCTGCCGTCGCTGCTCTTCACCTGGGCCGGCGGCGCGCGCGACCTGTTGCACGCGCGTTCGGTCTCGGCATTGGCCGGGATCGCTTGCGTGCCGCTCGCGTACGCTGCGCTCCGGCGAAACAGCCGCTTTGCTGCGACGCTGGCGGCCGCGTGGGTCGCGGTGGCTCCGGCTCTACTGCACCCTTCCCAGCTCGCGCGCGGCTACGCCCTGGCCGCGGCGGGCGTCTTGGCGCAGCACGTCTGCTTGTCCAAGGCCCTCGAGCGCGGACGCGAACGCTGGTTCATGCTCTATGCGCTGTGCGCGTCGCTGGCGCTCGCGACCGAGTGGATCGTCGTCGTCCCCGTGTTGCTCGACGCCGCGCTGGCCTTTCGCGCAGCGCGCGCGTCGACCTCGTTGCGTGTCGGCATCGTAGGGGCGTTGGGCTCCGCGCTGGCCGCGACGTCGGTGCTCGCGCCGTTCGCGTTTCCCACGCTCTGGCTCGGCGTCGGCGGCGGACCCCACGCGCCAACTGGGATCGTGCGTGCCGGCTCGGAGGCTCTCGCCGCGTTCTCCGGGCCTGCCGCACCCGCCAGCGCGCTCGTGTGCGCCGCCCTCGTGTTGGTGGCGTGGCGACGGGGAGTGCTCTCGCACATCGAAGCTCGACTCGCCTCGGGGCTCGTCGGCGCGCTCGCCGTCTACCTCGCCGCCGCGCTCTTCACTGCCGTGCGCGCGCGCTACTTGCTCCACGTGGTGCCGTCGTTCGTCTGTGTGTCGGCGCTGGCGGCCGCGCGCCTCGGTCCCACGGCTCGCGTCGTGGGCGCACTCGTGGTGGCCTCCCATGCGGCGCTCCTACCGGGCTATTACCGAGGTGCCGGGGCCGGGCGCGAGGTCTCGTTCGGCCGGCGCACACCCGGGATCCTCGAGCTCTTGCAGAGTGACCCGCGGGCAGCGCTCGCGATCGTGCCCTACTACTCTCTGGCCGAGCCGAGCTGGCGGCTGCTTCGCCGTTTCCCTGGCGCCGACGCAGGTCACGATTGCCCCGTGGAGCTCTGTCTGCGCGCCGAGCGCGAGCTCTACGGCGCGAGCGACGCGAGCTTGCCCGAGCTTCGCGCGCGGTCGCCGCGACTCTGGGTCTGGGTCCGCCGCGAAGACGAACCCGCCCTCCCGGGTTGCGAGCTCACTTTGCGCGAAGCCGGCACCTCGCTCTGGCGCTGCGCGGGGGCGCCACCTTGAGTCCGGGTGCGCGTCGTGCCACGCCGCGCCCGTGGCCCGACGGAGCTCCGGATCCTTCGCCGCGTTCGGCCTGCTCGCGGCCGTCGCGCTGATCGTCGTCGCGGTGGGACTCGCGCTTCGTGGCCCGAAGCGCCGCGCGGACGCGAGCCCTGCCCCGACGGCAAGCGACCGCTACCCCAACGCCTGGCCCGAGCCCCCACCCGCGGAAGTCTCGAGCTTGCTCGGCGACCTGGGGCCGGGCGCGAGCCTCGGGACGTGGCGCGTGCGGGGCGTGAGCCCGGTGCACGAGCAACGCATCGTCGTGGACGTCGAGCGCGGCGAGGTCGGGTTTCGCGTGGCCATCGAGCGAAAAGCCACGAGTGACAAGAAACCTCCGAAAGCCACGGAACGCTACGCGCTCTTCACCGTGCAACCCAGACCGAGCGCCGAGGCCCTCGACGACGCCGACTACGCCGAGGTGCTCGACGCGCTGGCAGCACGGCTCACGCAGACGGAGGCTCGCGTCCCGACGCCGGCGGGCCTTTGAAGCGACGGGTCGCCAGCATGGCCAGGAGCGTCAGCACGAAGACCCCGATTGGAACGAGTACGCCACGAAACGGGGAGTGCGGCGCCGCCGCGTCTTTCGCGGGGCGCTCGGCCTGCCGGAAGAAACCGCCGCGATCGTTGGCCGTCACGCGCGCGAACAGCAAATCTGCGGCGTGCTTCGCCGACCCCGAGCCCGCGCTGGCGTCGCGCTCGAGCCCGAAGCTCGCGCTCGCCTCACGTTCGCCGCCGCCCGCAGCTCGCTGGCGGAGTGTGAGGCGCGCGAGGCCCTGGCTCTCGTGGGATAGCTCGACCTCGATGCGATCGGCTTCGATGCGGACGTTCCACAGCTTGTAGCCTCCGTCCACCTCGCGACCGAGCTCGTAGGGAGCGAAGAGCGCCAGGACCTCGGCCTCTCTGCCGGCCGCGATCACCCGCTTCGGCTCGGCACGCGACGCGGCGGCCCCGAGGCTCGCCAAGAGGAACGCTCGCCGCCTCACCGCTTCACCTCGTAGAGCGCGACGCGCACTTCGCCGCCGAGGTACCCGTTCCAGCGCATGCTCGACCGCGCAGGCAGCGTGCGTTCCCAGCGTAGAACGAGGGGCGTGCGTCGCTCGATCTCGGCGCAAACCTCCGCGCCATCGGCGGTGGAGCACAAACTCGAGCGATAGTAATAGGTCGGCCCGGGCAGCGACTTCAGATCGAAGTGGCGGTCCCCTTCGCGCAATGGCGCCGGGCGCGCGCTCAGCCCGGAGTAGAGCGGGAGCACGGCCACTTGCGTGCCTGCGCGCTCCAAGAACGCCACGTGAGCCTCGCGTTCGATGCTGCGTCGCGCGCTCCGCACGAGCTCGCCTTCGAGCGCGTCGGTGGGGAGCACGAGGCAACGAGCGCGCTGCGGGAGCACGCTCAGAGCCGCGACCAGCGCGGCGCCCGGTGGAATCAGCTCGACCAGGCGACGACGCGACCAACGCGCCATCACCACCGAAGCGAGGACGACGGCGCCCGGCAGGAACAGAGCTTGGTGCGCCGCGACGATGGCGTCGTTGGGGGCGCTCGTCAGATCGGTCAGACGTGCGATGGCCACGAGCGCCGGCGCGAAGAACGCGACGCCGACGCCACGCCACGAGCGGAGTGCGAGCCCAGCGGCGATCGCCGAGCCCATCAGCAGCGGATAGGGAAAGACAGCGAGGAACTCCCAGCGCGGTCCCGCGTGGGGCAACCACTTGGCGCCGAGACTCCCGCGCGCCACCGCCTGCATCTCGGATCCGGCCGCCAACAGAACGAACGCGAAGACCACGAAGCTGCCGAGCGCGAACGACCGTACGCGACGGCGAGCGGATCCTGGCGCGAACAGCAGGGGCAAGGGGATGCTCACCAGCGCCGGCCACGCCACCGGGTGGAGGCGCACGAGCGCAGCGCCGAACGCGCCCGCCGCCGCAAGGGCGAGCCAGAAGCGCGCGCTTCTCGGTCGATGCCCCGCAGCCAGCGTGGCGCCCGTCGCCAGCATCGACAGCGCGACGATCGCCCCGAAGTACGACTCGCTGGTCGCGAGCCGCGCGAGCAAAGGGTCGAGCGCCAGGATCAGAGCCACGACGGTCGCCGCGACCCGGCGCGCGCCGAGCCCCCTCGCAATGGCGAACGCCGCGGGGGGCAACGCAGCCCCGAGGAGGCTCTGCGCGATCCAGACGCCACGTTCGGGGTCGTCGCCTGCGAGTCGCGCCGCGGCTCCGAACAGCTCCGGATAGCCGCTGCCGTAAGCCGAGAGGCCGACATCGGCCCGGAGCGCATAGCCGACCCAAGCCGGACCTTGCCCGTTCTGGTGGAAGAACGAGCCGCCGAGCCAGGCGAAGCGCAGGACACCCGTGAGCAGACCGAGCGCGGCCAAGAGCCAATGCTCACGCGTCGGGCGCAACTTCGCCCGCGACGCGACGAGGCCGAGCAGGAGCACGCCGAGCGCGAAGAACCAGGGAGGTCGGCTGGGGCGCAGCACCGCCTCGTCGCCGGCCGCTTGCGAGAACACGAGCGAAGCGTCTCCATTCGCGCAGCGCTCGAGAGCGTCGAGGGCCGCACGACGCGGGGCCGGCTCGCTCGCCCAGTCCGCGAACTGGCCCACGGGCGCAAGACCGATGTCGCCCGCGCGCCGGAAGCTCCGCGCGCTCGCGCGGGAGATCTCGACGTCGAGCGACGCATCGGCCGCGCGCACGACGATGACCCCGCGATCACAGGTGACGAGCTCGAAGGCGCGCCCCTCGGACTTGGAGCAGGCCGCGAGCCAGGACCCAACGGACGGATCGCAGAGCTGCGCGGCCGTCGCCCGCTCCGCGAACGAACAGCCGACCAGAGCCAGCAGCAGAGCGAGCCAGCGCCGCATCGCGCCTCAGAGGTCCGTGCGGCCGGTGACGACGCCGTGTTTGTGTCCGCGGAGCAGCGCGAGGACGTCGCGTTCGATGCCTTCCGGCGAGCTCTCGACCACGCGTCCGACCTCGCTGCCGTCTCGCTTCACGATGAAGGTCGGAACGAAACGCACGCCCATGGCCTTGGCGTCGAACCCCGGAGCCTCCTTCTTGCGATCCACGCCGATGTACGAGACGCCAAACGGCACGTTGCCGGCCAACTCCAGGGCACGCACGAAACGACTCACCTCACGCCGGCTGTCGCCACACCACGTGCCGAGAACGACGGTGATCTCCGCACCCGGAGCGACGCTTGCGAGCTCGCGCGAAGCGGCGGGGTCGGGTTCGGCGGAGGCGAAGGCCGCCTGCCACTTCGCGTCCACGCTCCGCAGAGCTTCGGCCGAGAGCGGACCGCGCAAGGTGCCAGCGGTGGGGGCCGCGCAGGCGCAAATCGAGATCAGGGTACCCCAGAGGAGCCAGCGCCACATCGGTTCGCCGCTACTCTACGTCGAGAGCGTGCGGCGTGTCGCGCCTGCCTCGTGCCGCGGTATCCGTGACGTCGAAGAACGCGACTCGTGGCATGGTTCAGTCGTGAAGCGGCGACCGGATCCTCCGCGCGGCGTGCTGGCGCGACCCGATCGCCACGTGCGGGGGGCTACTTTCTCGTGGTGCGGCTGTGCGGAAGGTGTGAGTTCGGCGCCCGGAGCAGTGGCGACCGACTTCGCCCTGCTCCTCTACAAAGATACCGCTCACGAGTACGTGTATGGATCTCAGACGTGGGATGACAACAACGAGGAGTTCGACGTGACGGTTCCATCGGCCGGTGACTATCAGCTGCTCGCGACCCGGTGGCTTTGGCTCGTCCTCGTCGGTGCTTGCGGGGGGCTAGTTGATGCTGACAGGAAGGACGCGTGCCGGGAGCGGTCGGAGGCACAGTGCAGGTCTGGCCCGGAGTCCTGCCAGTGGTTAGTCGCGGCGCAAGCCTACGCGAACCAGGGCTACGCCCCAGGTTGCTTCAGCGGCGACTGGCCTGGCTCTTGTAGCAACGATGCAGAATGCGGCCATGGCGACCGCTGCGCCGAATACCTCTACTATACCGAAGTCGGGGATGTCCGCGTTTACAACGTGTGCTCATCGCCAACTGCGGACTGAGCGCTTGCCGGGCCGAGCCGCGCTTGCTCCTGGTGAACTTCGCGCTGAGTGCCGGCGGAAGTTCCTGGCCGGTGCGGGCTCGGCCCCGTGGTCGCTCGAGTGCGCGAAGTCCGCGCTCAACGCCCACCGAACCGGGCCCGAATGTGTGCGAGCACCTCGAGCCGTTGGGCTTCGCTCAGGCGGCCTTCGAAGGCAGGCATGGCGGTGTTCGGAACCCCTTTCGCGATGGAACGGAGGAGCTCTTCGTCCGTCTTGGCGAGGCGACGCGGGTCGCCGACGAAGTCCGCGGCGACCTGCCCGTTCATGCCGCGCCCGTCGACCTGATGGCAAGGAGCGCACGACTCGGCGTAGACCGCAGCGCCGCCACCACTCGCGGCCGACGCGACACTCGCTTTGGGTTGGCCCATCCCACGCGCCATTCCGGACGCCACGAACACCATGAGGGCGACGCAGCGACTTCCGGCACGTGGAGCGCCCGCAGGCGCGGCGCGACGCTCGTGTCGATGCTCTCGCCCTTCGCAAGCTGGCCGCGCCACTTGAAGGGTACCCCAGAGGAGCCAGCGGCACATCGGTTCGCCGCCACTCTACGTCGAGAGCGTGCGGCGTGTCGCGCCTGCCTCGTGCCGCGATAGGCGGTGGTCGCGCCGAGGTGGTCGGCGTGGTGCTCGGCCGGTTCGAGCGCGTGCTCGAGGCGTCGGGGCGGGCGTTCGGGATCATGCTGCGCCCGGGCGCGTCGACTGGACCAAGGCTCGCGCTCGACCTCGGCTATCACGACCAGGCGCACTCGGCTGCTCGCCCGCGGCCTATCGCGCGAGGTCGTAGTCGAGATCGTAGAAGTGCGCGCCGCCGGGCTCGATCGTGATCTTCATGGAGCCCGAGATGCCGGCGAGCTCCTCGGTGCCGGAGTCGGGTACGATCTCGATCCGCATCTGGAAGTCGCCGCCGCGGCACATCGTGCTCATGTGCTGGACCAGGGTATGGAAAAGCGCTGACGCCACCTTGGCGTCAGCGCGCGCAAGACGGGACCTCGTGTGGGTGCAGGTGGCAGGTTTTCAACAGAAGATCAAAAGTCCCGCACGCTGTGGTCCCGGTAGCATCCGGTGGAAGTCGAAGAATTGGAGGGACCGATGAGCAGAGCGAGAACGGCAGTCTTGAAGAGCGGCAGCATGGCTCGACGAACCGCTTTGGGCATCATCATCCCCGCCTGTTCAGTCGCCGCTTGCGGGCAAGATACGGACGGGCAACGGCGGGGGGTGAGTCTTGAGTATCAACTCGAGCGGCACTTCCCCGGAGTCGACGAAACCGTGCTGCTCGTCAAGGATCCATTCAACTCGTACGTGATCCGTCCCGGCGGCGAGAGGATCGGGATGTCGGCGTTTCTTCGTCTAGAGAGGACGATGCGACGAGAGAAATTCGGAGCGATTGACCCTCGGTTTTGGGCACAACTTCAGAGCGCTGCACCCGATGTCGAGTTCGAGGTAATCGTGCAGGTCGATGGAGGACACATGGAACGCGTCCCGGCGCAGGACGCCGTTGCAAGGCACGAGGTGCGAGCTCGGTATGTGTCGGAACTTCCATCGCACACGCAACAGATCGTCGATCGCGCGCGGGATCTTGGAGCCGACGGAGTCCGCGCATCGCGCCGAGTGCCACTGGTTTTTGCTCGTGCGAAGCGCGACGTTCTGGTTGCACTTGCAAGGGACGCCGAGATAGTGCGCATCGTGAGCGCGGCGCCCGGAGTCGCGGTGGAGCATGCATCACAGACTCACCCGGACGACCTGCTCGACATCTTGGGTTTCCAGAGTACCACTGGCTACCACGCGGAAACGGTGAAGATCGGTGGGATCGACCCCGGCAGTGCATGTCGAGTCAGAGATGAGCACGCCGTTTTCTCGAACACCGCAGTCAGCTACCAGAGCGGTTCTTTCACCGGCTGCAGCACGAACACCCAATGCAATGATGCATGCGGCAGAGGAGTTTGCGTGAGTGGCGAATGCGTTGACTCCCACGCGACCGAGGTGTTCAGCGTGGTGGCCCAAGTGTTACCATACGCGCCTCTCTTCTTCGCGACCGATGGAGGAAGCTCGATTGCTGAGCCCGACCCGAGCGTCGCATGCTCCGCGTCTGCGATTGAAGCGGCGTATGACTGGATGGAGTCGAATGGCGTTCGAGTCGTGAACGAGAGCTACGAGTGTCGCGAAAATGGAGGGCACAGTTCCGTCGATGGATTCGTGCAGGATCTCTATGCGCGCTCCGCAGACCTCGTGATTGTCAAGTCAGCGGGCAACAAGAACGTCCTAGGCGAAAACGAACCGGCTTGCCCCCACTCCCTCAACAGCGTTTGCGTTGGCTCGGTGACGTCCGCCATGGAGCAAGCGTGCGCCTCGAACTGGAGAAACCCTGGCTGGTACGACAACTGGACCTCCTTGACCGATCGAGAAGAGCCGGATGTGATGGCATTTGGCGGGGACGGAGAGACCTACGGCTGCAGCAGTCCGCCTCCGGCCAGCGATACCGTGCGACTGGCGAACCCGAATTCGACATCTGGGTACGTCGGTCGTGCGGGAACCAGCTATGCGGCACCCGCCATTACGGCCCTCTCGGCGCTTCTCATCGACGCGTGCGAAGGGGAGAGTCGGCCAATAAACGGCCTGATGGTTCGCGCTCTGCTTCGAACCGGAGCCTACAGAGCCAACCCATCGGACTGGCGCTACTCTACTCTCAAAGTCGACTACGATTGGGTGGACGGGGCGGGGTTCGTAGATGGTGCCGTCCTCGGGTGGTGCATGAACGGCGGCGGGCCCTGGGTCGGCGGAATAGGAACCATCGACACCGACGAAGGCGACCCGCTGCCCAGCGGGGAGTGGGTCATGCCGACCACACCACCTGGTGGTACCGCTTCTCTCGGGCCAGGGAAACACGCCATGAATCAGTCTTGGGAACCGGCGGACGGCGGTCGGAAGGCCCAGATTCTCCATACTTTCGACGACCTACGACAAGGTGACAAACTGCGGGCTACTTTCTCGTGGTACGGCTGTGCGGAAGGTGTGAGTTCGGCGCCCGGAGCAGTGTCGACCGACTTCGACCTGCTCCTCTACAACGATACCACTCACGAGTACGTGTATGGATCTCAGACGTGGGATGACAACAACGAGGGGTTCGACGTGACGGTTCCATCGGCCGGTGACTATCAGCTGCTCGCGACCTGGCCCGAGGGCTCAGAGGACTGCACTCCCAACACTTTCGATCAACCCTATGCGTACGCTGCGATCGTGCTGGCCCCATGAAACGGTATTGCGGGTGGCTTTGGCTCGTCCTCGTCGGTGCTTGCGGGGGGCTAGTTGATGCTGACAGGAAGGACCCTTGCCGGGAGCGGTCAGAATCACAATGCGGGTCTGACCTGGAGTACTGTCTGTGGTTGGTCGCAGCGCAATCCTACGCGAAACAGGGCTACGCCCCAGGTTGCTTCAGCGGCGACTCGCCTGGCGCTTGTAGCAACGATGCAGAATGCGGCCATGGCGACCGCTGCGCCGAATACCTCTACTATACCGAGGTCGGGGATGTGGGCGTCTACAACGTGTGTTCATCGCCAACTGCGGACTGAGCGCTTGCCGGGCCGAGCCGCGCTTGCTCCTGGTGAACTTCGCGCTGAGTGCGTCGCCGGCGGAAGTTCCTGGCCGGTGCGGGCTCGGCCCCGTGGTCGCTCGAGTGCGCGAAGTCCGCGCTCAACGCCCACCGAACCGGGCCCGAATGTGTGCGAGCACCTCGAGCCGTTGGGCTTCGCTCAGGCGGCCTTCGAAGGCAGGCATGGCGGTGTTCGGAACCCCTTTCGCGATGGAACGGAGGAGCTCTTCGTCCGTCTTGGCGAGGCGACGCGGGTCGCCGACGAAGTCCGCGGCGACCTGCCCGTTCATGCCGCGCCCGTCGACCTGATGGCAAGGAGCGCACGACTCGGCGTAGACCGCAGCGCCGCCACCACTCGCGGCCGACGCGACACTCGCTTTGGGTTGGCCCATCCCACGCGCCATTCCGGACGCCACGAACACCATGAGGGCGACGCACGCGACTTCCGGCACGTGGAGCGCCCGCAGGCGCGGCGAGACGCTCGTGTCGATGCTCTCGCCCTTCGCAAGCTGGCCGCGCCACTTGATGAACGTCAGCATGGGCACCATCTCGAAGCCCCAAACGACCAGGAGCAGGGCCATCTTGACCCAGAACAGCGAGTTACCCAGGTAGTAGGCGCTGCCCTTTTCGACGGCGCCGAACGCCCTCCAGAGACCGCTTCCCATCCAAGTGATCGCAATCAGGCCCGAGGCGTTGTCGATGGCCAGCACCGCACGCACGTTCTCCTGGCCGAACGGCGCTTTCAGCGCACGATGCCGCAGGAAGAGACAGCTCACCCCGCCCGCCAAGCTGAGCAAGTGCACCGCCGAGAGTAGGGTCGCGAGCAGCACCCGGTGGTGCAGACTACCAAATCGTTGCGCGCCCGCGCGAGCCTGAGGAAAGCTCTGCCGCCTGGAACCTCTTTCGAAGCCGGCCCTGCTCACGCCACGCGCGATCGCTGCTGGCTTGGGGCTGGGCTCCGTGCTCGCCGTTTCCAATGTCTACGTCGTGCTCAAGACGGGCTGGAGCTTGGGTGTGGCGCTTTCGGCGTCCATCCTGGCGTTCTCGGTCTTCCGCCTGCTCGCGCTCCTCGGTCTCACGCGCCGCCCGCTCTCGCCCGGCGAGAACGCTCTCACGGGCTCGGTGGCGTCGGCCGCGGCGTTCATGACCGGCGGCGGAAACATGGCTGCGCTGCCCGCGCTCTTGCTCCTGACCGGGGCACGACCCGCGTGCTTCTGGATGTTCCTCTGGTTTCTCAGCCTGGCCGCCCTCGGTGTGTTGAGCGCCATCCCGCTGAAACGCAGCATCATCGACCGCGACGCGTTGCCGTTTCCGTCTTCGGTCGCCACCGCCGAGACCATCCGCGTGATGCATTCAGGTGCGACGGAGAAAGGCGAAGCGCGAGGCGGTCGCATCCTCGGCCTCACTTCGCTCGGCGCGGGCGCCGCGACCCTGTTCCGCGACCTGCCCGCGGCGCTCGGGCCCGCGCTCTTTCCTGGCAAACTGGGGCTGCCGTTCAGCTTCGCCGGCGTGCCGGCGGCGCGCTTGTCACTGGCCTTCGAGCTCAGCCCGGTTCTGCTCGGCGGGGGTGCGCTGATGGGCTTCCGCACCGGCTGCTCCATGCTGCTCGGTGCGCTGATCGGCTACGGCTGGCTCGCGCCGCGGTGGATCGCGAGCGGCGTCATCACGAAGGTCGATTTCAAGTCCATTTCGACGTGGACGCTGTGGCCCGGTGCGGCGTTGCTCGTGACCTCGGGGGTGCTGTCGTTCGCGCTCGGAGGGCACTCCTTCGGCCGGAGCCTCCTCGACCTCGGGACCGTGTTTCGTCGGGGCCGGCAACCGACACCCGAGGCGGAGCGCACCGACGCGCCGCGGTCCTGGTTCGTCGCGGGGTTTCTCCTGCTCTCGCCCGTCGTGGTCGTCCTCATGCGGCAACTCTTCGGCGTTCCCGTCTGGGCCGGCGTCCTTTCGCTGCTGCTCGCGCTGCCCATGGCGGTGGTGGCGGCACGGGTGAACGGAGAGACGGACATCTCGCCGACCAAGGCGCTCGGACCACTGACGCAACTCATCTTTGGCGCGCTGCTCCCCGGTCACCTCACCGCCAACCTGATGAGCGCCAACGTCACCGGCGGTGTGGGGCTGCACGCTGCCGACCTGCTCGCTGACGTGAAGATGGGCAACCGCTTGGGGGTCACGGCTCGCGCGCAGGTGGTGGCGCAGCTTTTCGGAGTCGTCGCCGGCGCGCTGGTGGTGGTGCCCGCGTTCGGGCTTCTGGTCGCTGACCCGGGAGTGCTCGGCAGCGAGCGCTTCCCGGCGCCGGCCGTAATGGTGTGGGCGGGCGTGTCCCAAGCCCTCGCCAAGGGCCTGTCCGCCCTGCCATCCGACGTGCGCACGATCACCGCGGCCTTCGGTCTGGCGGGCGCGCTCATCGCCGTCGTGGAACGCTTCGCGCCAGAGTCGGTCCGCCGGGTCGTGCCGTCGGCAGCCGGCCTCGGCATCGCGCTGGTGATGCCGGCGTCGAGCTCAATCACGATGTTCGCCGGCGCGACGCTGGCTCTCTTGGCCCGTCGCTTCGCGCCGGAGCAGGCGCGCCGCGGACTCGTACCGGCAGCGTCGGGGTTGATCGTGGGCGAGAGCTTGGTGGGCGTCGGCCTCGCCCTCTTGCGCTCACTCGGCTTCGGATGAGCTCACGTGAGGCCGCGCCGAGCGCTGGCCTTGGACAAGTGGGCCATGGCCTCAGTCAGGCCCTCGAGCGTGAGGTGGTGCATCGAAAACACCTCGGAAATGGCCTTGGCCGTGCCACCGCTCCAATACTGCGGCGGGTCGGGGTTCAGCCACACCGTGCGTTCGAAACGCTCTTGGATGTAGAGCAGCCAGTCGAGACCCGACAGGGTTTCCCCTCCGGCGGGCGAACCCCACGGCCCCGTGCCGAGCAACTCGCCCGGCGCCATGGCGGCGTCCCCCACGAAGATGACCTTCCAGCGCGCGTTCAGTTGATCGACGAGACGCGGTACCTCGATGGGATCCATCAAGCCGTCGGTCGAGTAGACGCGCCCGTAGATGGTGTTGTGGAAGTAGTACGTCTTGAGCTCGCGGAAGTTCGAGGCGCGCCGCGCCGCGCTGAAGAGTTGCGAGCAGGTGTGAGCGAACGGATCCATCGACCCGCCGACGTCCATCAACAAGAGCACACGCACGTTGCTACGCCGCGGCGGCCGCGTGACGATCTCGAGCTCGCCGCCATTTTTCGCGGTTTGGTCGATGGTCCCGTCGAGGTCGAGCTCGTCGACGCTACCTTCTCGCGTGAACGATCGGAGCTTGCGCAACGCCACTTCGATCTGGCGCACGTCCAGCACCAAGTCGGAGCGATACGGGCGGTAGCGCCGCGCGTCGGCCATGCCCATGGCGCTCCGACCGCCACGCCCTGCCGAGCCCGAGCGCATGCTGATGCCGCTCGGGTGGAAGCCGCCCGTTCCGAAAGGGCTGGTCCCGCCGGTGCCAATCCAGCGGTTGCCGCCCTCGTGGCGTTCTTTCTGTTCCCGCATGCGCTGTTCCAGGAGCTCTCGGAGCTCGTCGACGCTGAGCTCTTTCAGCGCCGCTTTCTGCTCGTCGGTGAGACCCTGCAAGATCTTGGGATCGCGCAACCACTCTTCCAGCTCCTTCAAGAAGCTCGTGCTCTCGAACACGACTCCTTTGAAGTGCGAGAGGAAGGCCTCGTCGAATTTGTCGAGCTCGCTCTCGCGATGGACCATGAGAGCGCGCGCGACGTAATAGAAGCCGTCGAGGGTATTTTCGTGCAGGCCGTAGGCCAACGCCCGCGCCAGCTGCACCGCCTCTTGGGCGCCGACCGCCATGCGGCGCGCGCGGAGCTCGTACAAGAACGGAACGATCAGGTCGCTCATTCGGTCGTCCCCGTTCCGCAGCGCGCGTCGCCCGGCGTAGAAACCACGAGCTCGTACTCCCCCACCTCGAGGTTCGGCGGAATCACGATGGCGCCGTCGTACTTGCCGTCGTCACCCGCCGAAAGCGATTGGATGGGCACCAAGCGACCCGACTCTCCGCGGAGCGCGAAGTCCACTCGCACGCCGCGACAGCCTTCGCCCTCGGAGTCGACCTTGCCCGAGACCGCCAGGAGTTCGCCGCGCTTCACCTGCCCCGTCACCAGCGTCACCGCAGGTCGCGCCGCAGGCCAACCGTCCGCCAAGCGAGCCGATCCGGCATCGGTGGTGCCTGGCGCGGCGTTGGGCGTCTGTGGCGTCAGAGTTCCTCCGTCGCTGGCGCCTGCGCCTGCGTCCCCTGACGGCGCCGAGCGGGTGGCCGAGCCACCGCTGTTCGTCAGCGTCCGCTGCACGAGGTCTTGGGCGCTCTCGGCTCCCTCGGGCCACTTGTACGGATCGGCCGGAGGCGAGTGCATCGGCTGGTTGGGATCGCGCTCGGTGTCGAGCCGCTCCGCCGCGCCGCCGAGGTCCACGCGATGCCAGAGTTTGCCGTCGAAGACCTCGACCCATGCGTGGGCTTCGTTTCGCACCATCCGGGTGGGGATGCCGAGACCGAGCGAGGTGATGGTGAAGGCATAGGCTCGGTGGCGGCACACGCCCTTCTTGCTCAGCGCGAGCTCCTCGTACAGAGCCGTGTCGCTCGAGAGCGGCTTGTCGTCGGACGGGGCGAAACTCCGGAAATGCGCGATCAGCGCGCTCACCGCGGCAGCGGGGCTCATGCTGCGCGACACCCCGATCTTTCCCGCGACGCGCTCGGCCGCGGCCTGGGCGGCTGCGGGCAAGTGCGACGCCAGGTTCTGCAGCTGCGCGAAGCTCGCGTCGCTTGCGAACTCGCTGCCGAAGGCCTCGCGGCCGATGGCGAGCGTCAGCACCAAACGGACGCGTTTGCTCTCGCTCGTCTTGATGAACCAGTTCTCGGCGCCGTCTTTCCAGAGCTGGAAGTTGGTCTGCGGCGTGGTGTTGGCCGTGAGGACGCGAGCGCCGGGCCCGACGCTCGGGATCCGAACCGGCGTGTCTGGCACCAAGTCCACGTTCATGTCGGCATAGAATTGATCCTCGCCGTTGCGCACGGCTCCGCCCACCGATAGGCGCACCAAGCGTTGTTCGGCGACGCTGAGCTCGAGCGAAGAGTCGACCTTGTCGTAGGCGAAGAGCCGCTTGAACGGCGTGATGGCCGGAATGAAGGGGTCGTCGTAGCTCACCATGTCGGGGCGCGACGTGTTGCGGTCGATTCGGTAGGTGGCGTCGACGCTGCCCTGGGTCGAGCTCCCGCCGTAGGTCTGCTCGTTCTTGCGCGGTGCGCGCAGGGGGTCGGGGGCCTGCACGACGCCGCTCGGGGTCTCGAGCGCTGCCGGGAGCTTGCCGTCCGTGGTGGTGGCATGCAGCAGCAGGTCCTCGCTCGGATCGGGATCGAAGTAGGTGTGCACCACCGGGCCGGCCGCGTGGGCAGGGAGCACCACGGCCAAGACGGCCAGGAGCAGGAGCTTCGGGATGCGCCGGACGCGACCCACGCCCGAAGCCTAGCTCAAGGTGCGAAACCGAGGGCGTCCGGCGGCCGTATCAACCGGAATGCTCCGGCGCCTCGCCCTGACCAGTGGATTCGCGGCACTCCTCTTGGCCTGCTCGAGCGCGAACCACCCGGACAGCGCCGGCTCGGCCGGCGGCGGGGCCGGAGGCGGCACTGCGACGGGCGGCAGCGGCGGAACCGTCGCGGACGCGGCGGTGGGCGGCTCAGGCGGATCGACGGCGAACCTCGGCTATCCGGCGGGACCGTACGGGACCTCGGAGGGCGACGTGCTCGCGGACCTCGAGCTCGAAGGGTACCTGCGCGACGAGACCACGGGCTTTGCCTACGAGGCGAGCTTCGGCCCGATTCGTTTCAGTGACATTCGAAAGAGCACGCAGAAGAGCTACGCGGTATTCCACGTCTCCGGCTTCACCTGAAGTGCGTGCAAGGCAGCGGCCCGGGATCTGGCCCTGAAGTACCCCACGTATTTCGAAAAGGTGATGTTCGTCGAGCTCCTGGCCGAAGGTAGCTCCCACACCGTGCCCGCGGAGCTCGTGCACCTCGATGCTTGGATCTCCGATCGCGAGCTTCCCTTCACTACCGCCATCGATCCGGCTGGCGTCGGCATGCGCATCGTGGAGCAGCTGTCGCCGCGAGAGAATGCGTTCTTGGTGGAGCTCTCGACGATGAAGGTGTTGTTCCGTACGACCAGTCCGAGCGCGCTCTACCAGAAGCTCGACGCGCTCTGAAGCTACGAGCCGAGCTCGGCGACGCACACGATCTGAAAACCGAGGAGCTCGGGCCACACGCCGCAGAGCTTGGTCTCGGCGGGCTCCACCCAGCGACGATAGGCGCGGAATGCGGACGATTCACCGAGCGAGAGGTGATCCCCCCGCGCCACGTCTTCTTCGAAGATCTTGCGCAACAGCGGAGCGGTCGACTGCACGAGGGACGGCGTCGCGCGACGCTCCAGGACTTGGAAGCCGCAATACTCGAGCAGGTCACCCAGCGAGCGTCGGGTGAAGAAGCGCAGGTGCGTGCGATCGAAGAGCCCCGACCAGCTGTACTCGAAACGCCCGGCCAGCGTGCGGAGGCGATTGTACCAAACGGCGTAGTTCGGCACGGACACGACGAAGCGCGCGGGCCGAAGGCAGGGTGCCGCGGCCAGGGTGCGCAGAAAACCCACGGGGTCGGGGGTGTGCTCGAGCACGTCGGAGAGCACGACGGCGTCGAACGCCCGCACGGGCGCGCTCTTCAGCCACGCGTCCGCGAGCCCCACGTACACCTCGTCGGCCGCTTCCCGCGCGAGCTCGGCGGCGTGGGCGTTGGGCTCGATGCCCGCGATGAAGACCCGCGGGTGACGCGAACGGAGCTCGCGAGCGTTGGCGCCCGCGCCACAGCCGACGTCCAAGATGCGAGCGTCGGGCTTGCCCTCGAGCACGTGTCGCTCGACGAGCTCCACGAGCACGCTGTTCGGTCGCTCGACGTACGAGTACTCGGTCTTGGCGAGGTCGAGGGGGATGGGGCGGTCGTGGCGCATCTCGCGGCGGATCTGCGGGAAAAAAGCCTGGGCGAAGCTACCACGCTCTGGCGCGACACCGAAACCTCGCCTAACGTGCCCCTCCCCGACGAGCCATGGCGCGCCAAGATCCCAAAGAAGAAGTCAACGCTGCACTGGCTGCCCTGATCGGTCGTCCCGAAGCGGTCCTCGAAGTCGGCTGTGGCGCCGGCACCAACGGCATGATCGCTCGCACCACCGGCGCGCGCGTGACGGGCGTCGAGCACGACCCGGCGCTCGCCGCCAAGGCGCGTCTGTTGCTCGACGAAGTGATCGAGCTCGACCCGACCGACGCCGCCGCCATGGCGCGCGCGCTGGGCGATCGGCGCTTCGAGCTGGTGCTGGTGCCAGACCTGATCGAGCGCTGCGAGAAGCCCGCCGAGCTCGTGGCGAACCTCGCGAAATACGTGGCGCCCGAAGGCCGCCTCATCGTCTCGTCGCGAAACCGCGAGGTCTGGCCCATGCAGCTCGGCTTGGCCGACGAGCGCATCGGCTTCGAATCGGAGCGGCGCTTCTACGCCCGCCGCGAGATCGAGTCGTTCGTGCGCGGCGCGGGGCTCTCGCTGCTCCAAACCGACGTGAACCCGATGCTGCTCAAGGCAGCGCGCCGTTTCCTCGACGAGAGCACCTTCGTCAGCGCCAAGCACGGCGAGCAGGAAGCCACCGGGTTCCGCGATCTCAGCGCCTGGCACCTCTATCTCGAGCTCGTGCGCCCGGTGGAAGTGGCCCTGACGCGCCTCGCGCCGCGCCTGCTGGCGTACCAGAACGTGGTGGTTGCGCGCCGGCCACCGGAGCCGCGCAAGCTCTCGCTCACGGTGGGTATGCTCACCATGGACGAAGAAGAGAGCATCTCGCGCATGATCGACGAGATCCGCCGCTACGCTCCCGACGCCAAGATCCTCGTCATCGACAGCAGTCTGAAGGACCAGACCCCCGTCATCGCGGAACGCATGGGCGCGCGGGTGATCCGCCAACTGCCGCCCCGTGGCCACGGCCCTGCCATGGAGCTCTTGATGTACGAGGCGGCGAAGCAGACCGACGCCCTCATCTATCTCGACTGCGACTTCACCTATCCGCCGGAGGTGATCCCGGTGATCCGGCGCATCCTCGAGAGCGGCGTCGACGTGGTGAACGCGACTCGTATCCGTGAGAAGCCGGCGGCCATGCCGCTGCCGAATTTCATGGCGAACAAGTCGTTCGTGTATTTCTCGCGCATCCTGAACGGCGTGCCGCTCTCGGACCTGCACAGCGGCATGCGCGGCTACCGCTCGAGCGCCACCCGCTCCTTCAGCTTCTCGGGGGAGGGCGACGCCTTGCCCATCGACACGGTGGTCTGGCCCGCGCGCTCCGGCTATCACGTGGTCGAGGTGCCCATCGACTATCAAGATCGCGTCGGTACCTCCAAGCTGAGAAAGCTCGCCGGAACGGTCTGGACGTTCATCCGGCTCGCCAAGACCGTGAGCGTGGGCACGCGCCGCAAAGACACCTACGACGTCTGGTCGAGCCTCGATCATCCATGAGCGGTCGGCCCGGAGTCATCCTCGATCGAGATGCGACGCTCATCGACGTGGTGCGTGACGAAGAATCCGGCGCCATCAGCGTGGCGTTCCACCCGAGCCAGCTCGTGTTCTTGCCGGGAGTGATCGACGGGCTCGAGGTGCTCCGCGACGCCGGCTTCGTGCTCGCCATCGCCACGAACCAACCGGCGCCGGCCAAGGGCCAATTCTCCGAAGCGGCCGTTCAGGCCACGAACCGAGCGCTGGTCGCGCTGCTCCAGCACGAAGGTATCGAGATCGCGACGCTGGAGGTGTGCATGCACCACCCCGAAGGCGGGCCCGGTGGAGACGCCCGGCTCGTGGGGCCTTGCGAATGTCGCAAGCCGAAGCCCGGCCTGCTCTTGGCAGCCATCGAGCACGCCGGGCTCGATGCGAAACGCAGCTGGATGCTCGGCGATTCGACGGCCGACGTCCAGGCGGCCGAGGCCGCCGGCGTACGCTCGGCCCTGGTCTTCCCGCTGAACCGCTGCGAGCTCTGCCCGCTCAAGGGTGGGCCGCGTGTCGTGCCCGACGTCGTGGCCTCGCGCTTCGACGAGGTCGCTCGTGCCATCGTCGGAGCGCGCGACCCGTGACGGTTGCCTGCGCGAGCCCGCCGCGCGTAACGTGAGTGCGATGCGCGCGCTACTCCTCGCTTCCAGCTTTCTCTGTCTCGTCGCCTGTGGCTCGGGCACGAAGGAGCCCACTCCCCCCACCGCCAGCTCGACCCCTCCCGAAGCGCCCGTCGCGAACGATGGCAAGGGCAAACCGGAAGAAGGGGAGGTCTGCGGCAACACGCGCTGCAAGCCGCCCGAATCGTGCGTGACGGTCGTGGGCATGCGTCAAGACGTGCCGCCGAGCCACGAGTGCTACGTGAAGTGCGGTGAGAACGACTCCTGCCCTTCGGGCATGACGTGCACGATGGTGTACGACGGGCCGGGGAAGATCTGCAGCGCATCCCACTGAGCGCAGTCAGCTCTGCTCGGGCAGGAAGCGCCGCACCCAGAAGCCGAGCCACGGCATGACCCAGAGCCGGCCTTTGTAGGCCGCGTAGCAGGCGTAGGCGTGGGCGCCGAAGTTCCAGAGCCAGAAGGCAGTGAGCCCGAGGGCGAGCAGCACGATGAACACCGTTTGGAGCGGAGCCCCATCGAGCGCGGCCACCGGAACTCCGAGCGCAACCAGCAGCACGACGAGCGCGCCGAACGAGAACACGAACTGGCTGAGGCTTTGGATCGCGCAGAAGCGCACGAACGGTCGCTTCTTGCCTGCGAACAGGAAGTAGAGCGACGCGATGAGGAAGATGCCTTGGACGGGCAGGTAGCAGAGGAGCCCCGCCATGTGATCGCCCGAGCTCGAGGCTCCGGGTCTCGGTTCGACAGTCGAGGCGTCCACGGCAACGTTCAAGCTCGTGCCGAGCCACGACGCAAGCAGGTAGAGATCGCCGCTCTGTTTGGGCACCAAGGGGCCGAGGATGCGGATCGGTCCTCCGGACCTGCGGAGCGCTCGAAGCTCGAGGAACGCCGTCCACGGGCTCGGCCGCACGACCGCGAGCGAAGCGATCTCGTGCAGCGGAAGCTCGGGGAAGCGAGTGCTCGTGATGGCGCCCCGGGAAAAGTCGATGCGGGTCTTCGAACGAGCGGAGAGCAGCGGCGAGGCGAGCACGACCAGTAACCCCGACAGGAAAGCCACTGCCGCGAGCCCGCCGATCACCACGCTCGGCAGCGTTGCTTCCGCGTCTTCCATCAAGAGCAAGGCGGCGAGCAAGGCGAAGAGAGGCGGCAGGGCGAGGGCGAGCACGATGCCGCGCCAGGCCCAGTGCCAGGCCGGAACCTGGACGACCAGACAGACTCCGTCGAAGGCGACGTGGCGCCGGAGCGCCGAAAGCGCGGGCAGGGGTGCCAAACGAGTCGAGAGTACGATTTCCTCTGCCGGCGATCTCCCGTATATGGGCCGAGGCCCAAGCCGGCCGGAGCCTTTCGCATGGCGCTTTTCCTCGACAGCTCGGACCCCAAAGAGACCCAAGAGATCTTCTCTTGGGGCGTCGTCTCGGGGGTCACCACGAACCCGCTCATCATCAGCCGCGAGGCCCCCGACGCCGACTTGAAGCAGCGCATCCTCGACGTGGTCGCCGCGTCGAAGGGTCACGTCTCCGTCGAGCTCACCACCGAGACCGAGCGCGAGATGCTCGACGAAGCCCTCGCCTACTGGAACTGGAACCCGAGTCGCATCTGCGTGAAGGTCCCGTTCAGCGAGACGGGTCTCAAGGTATTGAAGCAGCTCGTCGACAAGGGCGTTCCGACCAACGTCACCTGCATGATGAGCTTCAACCAGGCCTACCTCGCGGCGCTGGTCGGGGCGACGTACATCAGCATCTTCAGCGGGCGTGTGAAGGACATGGGCTACGACGTGCGGCCCATCGTGCGCGAAACCCGCGCCATCCTCGATCGAGAGAAGCTCGGAAGCCAGATCATCGTCGGCAGCGTGCGCCACATGATCGACGTGAACGAAGCGTTGATGGACGGCGCACACATCGTGACCGTTCCACCGCCCATCCTGCGCAAGATGCTGTGGAACCCGCGGACCGAGAGCACGATCCGCGAGTTCAACGACGCCTGGGCGAACCGCGGCAAAAAGTGAGCGACGGCTCGAGGCGGCGAGATGGGTGACACCCGACAGCCTCTGGGGCAGGGCGCGCTGATCGTCACGCCCACCTACAACGAGCGCTACAACCTGCCGCTCTTCGTGCGCGCCACGCTGGAAGTGGCGCCCGAGGCCCACATCCTCATCGTGGACGACTCGTCCCCGGACGGCACGGGCGAGGTCGCCGACGAGCTCGCGCGCGAAGACCCGCGCATCCGCGTGATGCACCGCGCCGGCAAGCAAGGGCTCGGCACGGCCTACGTACAGGCCTTCGAACGCGGCCTCGAAGAGGGCTACCGCTGGTTCTTCGAAATGGACACGGATCTGTCCCACGATCCGAACTACCTGCCGGCGTTCTTCGCGGCGCTCGAGGCAGGTGCCGACGTCGTGATCGGTTCCCGCAACGTCCCGGGCGGCGGAGTCCAAGGTTGGGGCCTCGGCCGTCACGTCCTGTCGAAAGGTGGCTCGCTCTACTCGCGCCTGATCCTCGGCGTCGGCGTGAAGGACCTCACGACAGGCTACAAAGCCTTCAGCGCCCGCGCCCTCCGCACCATCGATCTGTCGAGCGTGCGCTCGAACGGGTATAGCTTCCAGATCGAGACCACCTACCGCGCGCTCTTGCGCGGACTGCGCGTGGAGGAGGTGCCCATCGTGTTCGTCGATCGGCGCGCTGGGGAGAGCAAGATGAGCCGTAGGATCTTCGCCGAAGCCGTGATGATGGTGTGGAAGCTCCGATGGGCGGCTTTGCGCGGAGAAATCTGAGTCCGTGGGAGGAACGTGAGAGCGTCCCCCCCGGCAAGGCCACCTGGTTTGGCTCGCTCCGGAGGATGGGCGCAGAGCTCTTTCTCTGGCTCCTTCCTCTGCTCGTCGTCGCGGAGTACGTCGGCACCACGTTCGGCAACCCGCTGCGTGCCACCGCGGGGATGCTCGCGCTCTTCGCCGGTGTCCTTTTTCTCACGCCCGGCGACGCGCCGCGCTCCGCGCTTCCACGGCTCTTGTCGTGGCTCGGCCGGCTCGTCGGGCTCGCCGCGGTCTCGTTCGGTGTCTTCGCCGTAGGCAAGAGCCTCGCGCCGCTGTTCGCACCAGCGCGCTTCCCGCTGCCCGCCCTGGGGATCCAGTCGGAGCGCGAGTGGTTCCTGTTCTCCGGCGTGCTCGCGGTCTACCCCATCGCGTTCGGGTGGCGTCTGCTCCGCGGTCGCTCGAGCGGTCGCGACATCGAGCGACTCGGTTTGCTGATCGCGCTCGTGCTCCTGGCTCACCAAGTGGGCCAGCTCCGCGTGCAGTTCCTGCCCGTCTTACCCTACGGGCGACCGGGCCTCGACGCGGTGACCACCACCGCGGCCGGTGTGCTCGCGCTGCTCTGCTTCGTGCCGAAAGTTCCCGCGTTCGTGCGCTTCGCCGCGCTCCTCGGTGTGGGGCTCGGGCTCCGCTACGTCGGACTCGAGACCTGGGCGCTCGAGCCATCGACGCGCGACATGCTCCCGCTGATGAAGAACGCCCAAGACGCGTTCTTCAGCGGTCACGATCCCTACGGGCTGCACCAGATGCAGGTCGGCAGCGTGGTTCCGCTCACCTACTTGCCGGGCATGTGGCTCCTCTGGAGCGTGCCGCGTTGGTTCGGCGCGACCGACTTCCGCCTCATGGGCCTCATCGCCGACGCCGCGGTCGCAACCAGTCTGTTCTGGGCGGCGAGCGGCGCGAAGGGCGCGCATCGAGCCTACGCCCAAGGCGCGGCCAGCGCGTTCGCCGCGGTCTGGCTCCTGAGCCCGAGCGTGGCCTGGAACGGGATCTACGCCGAGCCTCACGCTTGGTGGTTCGTGCTGTCACTCACGCTGGCGGCCACGGTCCGCCGCAAGTGGTGGCTCGCGGCCACGGCGCTCGGCGTCGCGCTCGCCACACGCCACTTCGCCGCCGTACTCGCGCCCTTCGTGCTCCTCGCCATGGCGAAGCACGTCGGGCTCCGCGCCGCGCTGCCCAAGGTCGCGTGGACGGGCGTCGTCGCCGCTGCGCTCCTCGTGCCGTTCGTCGCCATGAACCCCGACGCATTCTGGTTCGGCACGTTCCACTGGCTCGTGGAGTACGGTCCGGTCCACCAGAACTGGTTCTGGGAACGCTACGGCTTCGCCGGCACGCTCTACCGCGAAAACGCCACGCAGTGGATCCCGCGAGCGCAGGTCGCGATCCCGAGCGTGTGCTTCTTGATCGCCATCGTCTTGCGCGGCAGGCGTTCGTTCATCGCGCCCGCCGGCACGGCGTACGTGCTGTTCGTGATGTTCAACGGCATCATCTGGGACAGCTTCTTCCTCGGCTGCGCCCTGTTCGCCGCGTTCGCAGCCGCTGGCGCCCATGATCTGCCCCAACCGATGGCGCCCGGGAAACGCCCGCGCTTCGCTCGCATCGCGACGGCGCTCGGGCTCGCCGCTGCCCTCGGCTCGGGCGCGTACCTCCTGAAAACCCTGGCCGACTCTCGGAGCAGCGCGGGCCTCGGCAAAGTCCGCGAAGCCCTCGCGAGCAACGTGCGCCCAGACGACGGGGTGGTCGATCGCGCCGAGTGGAACGTCGCTTTCGTGCGCGCCAAAGGTGTGTTCGCCGGTGCGTTGCCGCCCGCGCCCACGGCCCGCCACCCGCTGGATCCCGCGCTCGGACCCTTCGGCGCCTTCGGCCACCCGCGCGCGTGGTTCGTGCTCCGCCACGGTCGCGAAGGGCGTCTGTTGCGCCAGCTCCGCACGCTGGGCGGCGTGTTCGAAGATCGACGCCTCGGCCACTACCGCCTGCTCGGTCTGGAGGGCGTCCGCGTCGACTTCCCGCTCTCGAGCCGCGCCGGGAGCGCGCCGGTGCGTCCGTGTCGCCTCGCGGGCAACGTGCGAGCCATGGCCCAAGCCTCGCCCGAGCGCAAGCGACCTGCCACGTCGAGCTTCCGCACCACGCTCAGCCCGCGCCTCCTCGTGTTCGCGGGCTTCGACGACTCCAGCATGGTCTGGGGGCGCAAAGCCGCGGTGCTCGAGGTCCGCGTCGACGGCTCGAGCCTCGGCCACTTCCGCATCGGAAACCTGCCCGGACCCGAGCTCGGCGTGTTCGATACCTCGCGCTACGTGGGCGGTGAGCACGACGTCGAGCTCACGCTCACGACGCGAGACCCTCGCCCGCGCACCGTGTGCCTCGAAGGTTGGGCGCTGACAGTCGGCAAGTGAACGGCTGGCTCAGGGCGCGTCGCTCTTCGGACCGCCGCGCCGTTCGTAGATGTCGAAGTCTTCGATGGTCTGCACGAGCTCGTAGCTCTGATCCACCATGTGCTGGAGCTCGGGGAAGTGGACGAGCGCCTCGGCGGAGTCGTATTCGTCGCCCGTGACCCAGCTGAAGCGATCGCCTCGTTGGGTGATGAAGAGCACCGGCGGGCTCTTCTCGAGCTCGGTCAAGAGCTCGGCCCGCGCACGTTCGCGTCCCCACGACACGCGCTGCGCCACGTCGTAGACGTAGCGCGTCGAAGCCGGGCGGTTGGCCATCCAGTAGACCCCCGGCTCGAACCCCCAGATGAAGATCCTCGATCCGGGCGGCGTGCGCCGCTCGATCTCCGCCGAAAGCTGGCGGTTCGCGTCCAGGTTGTAGTCGGCTACGCGGTAGAGCTCGCGGTCGAGGAGCTCGCGCGAGTAGATGGGGCCGAAGCGGAGCAGGTAGCCGGTGCGCAAGATGGCGCGGTCCCAGAAGCTCCCGAGATCGCGCACGGCGATGCGCATGCTGGTCGCAACCACCACGAACGCGAGGAACGCGACGACTCCGCTCGGGCCCGCGGCCAACGTACGCCGCCAGAGCTTGTAGAGCCCGAGGCCCCCCAGGAGCGCCACCAGCGGCAACGACGCCGCGTAATGATACTGGAAGAACTTGCCCTGCATGGCGATGCCCGCGAGGTGGATCGCCAGCACGCCGAGCACCAGGAACATGCCGCGCCGCTCGTTCTCGTGCATGGGCCGGATCACGATGGCGGCGATGACGCCCATGGCGGCGAGAGCAGAGAAGCGGAAGAAGAGCTCCTCCATCCCCCAATAGAACATTTCAGGTGCACTGCGATTCGCCCAACCCAGCTTGGTGTAGCCAGGCGTGAACTCGAACAGCGTCCACGAGAGGGCATCCCACGCGCCTCGCGCCTTGAACCAGAGCCCGCAGCCCAAGATGGGCACCAGGCTCCCGACGCCGACCACGACGAACGGCAAGACCAACGAGCGAACGCGGCGATCTTCGCTCCAGGTGTCGCGCGCGAGAAACGCCGCGCACGCCAAGGCCCCGCCGCCGAGCGGTGGCTTGAGCAGGAACGCCGCCCCGAACAGCCCGCCGATGAGCGCCCAGCGCCAGAGGCGGCGACTGCGTTTGCCGTCGCGGGCCGTGAGCACCAGCGCCCACACCGTCAGGAACCCGCCGAACGTCTCGGGTTGACCCGTGTGCCAGAACTCGAGCTGGGCGTGGATCAGCGCCGCCACGGCTCCGCCCACGAGCCCCACGCGCCGCACGCCGAAGAACGTCTCCGACAGGCGCGTGAAGCCGACCACCATGCCGATGAGCCCCGCGACCTCGACGAGCCGCGGCGCGAGCATGGTCTTGCCGAACAGCACCTGCGCCAGCGCGTAGACCAGGAAGATGCCGGGCGGCTTGAAGTCCCACACATCGCGGTAGGGCATCTGTCCGTGGATGATGCCGTCGGCGACGGCGGCGTAGATGCCCTGGTCCCGGCCGAACGAGAACAGGAGGATCTGGGCGGCCGACAGAGCGATGACCACCCACGAAATGACCACCGCCCAGCCATCCGGGTCGACCACTCGCTCGGGCTGGATCACCTCCGCGGGCGGCGGCACCGAGGTGCTGGGCATGCGCCGGAGACCGTAGAACAACGCGCTCGGCTTGACGAGAGCCCGAGGGCGCGGGATGAGAAGGGCCGAAAGCGCCCCTAGCTCAGCTGGATAGAGCTTCGGACTTCGGATCCGATGGTCGGGGGTTCGAATCCCTCGGGGCGCGCCAAACTCATCGCGACATCGCGGCGCGCTCCGGGTTGCGCGCCGAGCCACCGTCGCGGAGTGTCAACCCACCGGCGCGGAGTCGCATCGCACGCGAGGTTTCGCCGGCTTGGCGAGGGCACACGCCTTGCACCGTTCTCCTTCGGTGCTGTCCTCTTTCCGCAGTCTGGTTCTGTTCGCCGCCTGCACCGCGACTCTCGCCTGCAGCTCGGTGACCGAGAACGTCGTCGCGGACTCGGGCGGAAGCTCGAGCTCCGGCGGCAACGCGGGCGCAGGTGTCGGCGGCGCACCCAACGGCGGCGCACCCAACGGCGGCGCACCCAACGGCGGCGCGCCCAACGGCGGCGCACCCGACGGCGGCGCACCCAACGACGCGGCCACGGATCCATGCGCGAGCACGCAGGGGCCGAAGATGGTGGCGGTCGACGGCTACTGCGTCGACGGGACCGAGGTCTCCCGCGCGGACTACGCCGCCTTCCTCGCCGCGAAGCCCAAGCCGCCCGTCACCGGCGAGTGCAGCTTCAAGCCGAGCTACACGCCGAGCTGCGAGTCCCCCGGCACCGACCCCGCTCTCCCCGTCGTGTGCGTGGACGTCTGCGACGCCGAAGCCTACTGCGCGTTCGCCGGCAAACGCTTGTGCGGGCGCATCGGCGGCGGCAACGTGGCGTCGGGCTTCGGCGATCCCGCCGTGAGCCAGTGGTTCAACGCCTGCTCTCAGGGCGGAACGCGCGTCTACCCCTACGGCAAGAGCTACGCGGCCAAGGCCTGCAACGGCTACGACTTCGGCGCCGGCGCGCCCGTCTCGGTCGGCGTGATGAGCGGCTGCGTCGGTGGCTTCGACGGCATCTTCGACATGAGCGGCAACGTCCGCGAGTGGGAGGAGGCCTGCGACGCGAGCCAAGGCCCCGACGACGTCTGCCGCAATCGCGGAGGGTCGTTCACCCTGATCGACAAAGACTACCTGGGCTGCGCCAGCGCCTTCAGCGCGAAACGCTCGACTCGCGACCCGACCATCGGCTTCCGCTGCTGTCGCGATTGAGCAACGCCGCGAGGCAGGGCCGGACCAGCTCACGGAGCACGAGCGCACGGCACACGTCATCCGGATCTTCGAGCTCGAGCTCGAGCTCGAGCTCTTCGAGCTCGTCGCGGAGCCGCGCGCGCACCCCGCGCCCACCGCGCTCGATGAGCCACGCCAGGGTCCGCCACGCGAGCTCCGCGTGTCGCTCTTCGTCGCGGGAGATCTCGTCGAGCACGGCACGCACCACGGCGTCGGACTCCGATGACTTCATGTCGCGAGCCACGACGGCGCCCACCGTCTCTTCCAGGCAACCATCTCGGAACGTCGCGACGGCCACCTCGACCCAATCCGGCTCCACGAAGTCCGGCAGCGGCAACGGCCCCGGGCCGATCTCGTCGGCGAGGTAGGCCGAGGCAAGCCCATACGCGAGCTCCGCATGCCGGATCTCGTCGAGAGCGGCGCGCTGCACGTCCATCAGGAGCTCCGACGGGGCCCCGAGCGCCAGGAGCTCGAGCGCCACGCGAGCGAACGACGCGATGGAGGCGTGCTCGAGCGCGGCTATCTCGCGCCACTTCTCACCGAGCGTCGCTCGCTCTTCGGCGGAGAGCTGACCCAAACGCTCGGGCTCGGCCCGGCGACCTCGCCAATCGGCGCGATGCGCGGCCCTCGCTCGCACGAGGATCGGCCCCGAATGATAGGGCCGCCCCACGTAGGGTGGCACGCACTGCCGCGGCAGCTCGTAGCAGCACGCGTCCTTGTGAGCCGAGCGCTCGCGCAAGGTCACCTGCGTGAGGAGGCCCGCGCGACAAGCCCCGCCCGGGTCGTTGCAACCTGCCGGCGTGCAGGGGCACGGCACCTCGATGGAGGTCGGGCACTTCAGCGCCGACGCTCGCGCGCCCCGCGCAGGTACGGTGTCCGCGAGGGGTTGGCACTGGGCCGTGCCGTGGGTGCACCAAGGCTTTCCGCCGGGCGGCAACTTGAACGTCGCGTTCCAAGCGCTCGCAGGTCGCGGCGGGATGGGCTTCGGCACGGGCGGCTTCGCTTCATTCGCGCTCGCATCGGTAGCCAGCTCGAACGCGGTCGCGTCGCTCGCGAGGCTCGCGTCACTCGCGAGGCTCGCGTCACTCGCGAGCTCGAGCGTGCTCGCGTCATCCGAAGCCGCGACGATCACGGGAGGAGCTGGCTCTGCGGTCGCCGCCACCGTCGGTTCGACTGGCGGGGGAGGCGGGACCGTCTCGGGAGCAGGCGCTCCCGCGCAGGCCTCCACCGCCATTCCGCCGGCGAGACCGGGGAGCCCGACCGCGATCAGGATCCGCGCACGGAGCGCAAAGACGCTCACCCGACGACCCTTACGCGCAATTCGGGCGGACCGCCATCCGGTGCTTGACGTACGAGGCCACCATGGTAATAGCGGGCCTCCCTGCGCCGGAAAACCGCGCTGGGACCGGGTCATTAGCTCAATTGGTAGAGCAGCGGACTCTTAATCCGTTGGCTGAAGGTTCAAGTCCTTCATGACCCACCGAACAACGACTCGGAGACGTTGAAGAATCTCCGGAGGGACACGACGTCGCGCGAGTCGTTGGGATCAGCTTGGGATCAGTTTGGGATCACGCGCGTGTTCCCAGCCCGAGCTTCAAGGTCCCGGAGCTCGGGGATAGCCTCGTGGAGCGGCGTGAACGCGCCCAGCGCGAGCTCCTGGTGCATCCTCGCCGCCCGCTTGTAGGTGTAGATCATCTCGCTCGACTGGTGCCCGGTGCGGTCGGTGATCCAGGCCTCGCTCTTGCCTAGCGCCAAGTTGACGGTCACGAACGTGGCCCGGAGGTCGTGGGCGCGGATCGCGATGCGCTTGTCGCTGCGCTCGAAGAGCTGGGGCCGAGTGACTCCGGCGAGCTGGAGGTACTCGCGAAGCGTCCGGGCCGCCTCGTAGCCGTCGATGCCACTGCCGCTGACCTCGATGAACACGGGCTGGTTGGGCTTGGCTTTGGCACCCAGCCGAACCCGCCACCGCCGCAGCGCCTCGGCAACACCCGGGTCCAGCGCCCAGGTTCGAGGGTCCTCGGTCTTGTTCTCGTCCAAGCACACCACACCGTGGTCGAGATCGAGGTCGGCCCAGATCAGCGAGAGCGCCTCCGAAACCCGGAGCCCTTCGCGGGCCAGGACGCCGAAGAACAGACGCCACAAGAGGGGCGCCTGCGTGCACCCCATGAGCTTCGCGTCCTCGCTGGGAAACAGGTAGCTCTTGGCGCGGTCGGTCTTGGACTGGGGAACGAACCCGCGGGGCAGCGGGTTCGAGCGGATGAGTCGTGCGGGGTAGCAGGCCAAGTTCAGGACGCGCCGCATCACCTGGAGCACCTGACGGCGGGTGCTCGGGCTGATGGCGTCATCACCGGTTGGGAGAGCCGCGATCACGCGCTCGGCCAGGTCGAGGCCGTGGTCTCCGTCGAAGGACGCGATCGGCTCCGAGCCGATCACCGGAAACACATACCTTTCGAGGCGGCCCTTGTCGTCCTTGGCGGAGGCCTTCAACTTGACGTGATCGGGCCAGCGGCGATGGAGCTCGCCCTCGATCCACTGCCGGGCGAACTGCTCGAAGGTGGGTCCGAAGATTGAACGCGGAGCTGCTCGCCGCTTGGGCTCGGATGGTTCCACATTCGCGGCGATCCAGCCTGCAGCGGCCGTCTCGGCGTCTTCGCGGCTCGCATCGACCGGGACCTCGAGTCGGTGCGAGCGCCTCTTCCCGCTCGAGTCGTAGTACCGAACAATGTAACCGCGGTCCTTTTCGAAGTAGACGTTGTAACGAATCTCTCTCGTACGTTCGGGTGTGATCGCCCGATTGTTGTTCTTCACGTCGGCGCCCATCGCGGTCGGGTCGACCGCCAGCAGGCGCATCACGGACGAGCCGTCGACGCGCACGAAGTTGTGGTTGAAGCGATGCGCGACCAGCCGGCCGTCACCCAGCATTCGCTGGACGGTCTTGCTCGACACCGCGAGCATCTTGGCGGTCTCGGCGACCGTGTAGAGCAGCGCGGCGGTCACGGAGATCCTCCGCGGAGCGCTTTCTCATTGTTGTCATGCCTGACTCCGCTACGCCGCTGAGGTGCCGAGCGGGCGCCTCGAACCCGCGGCGTGCCAGCAGACTGATGTCGGTGGCCGTCGAGGCGGCGGGGAGCCCCCTTTCGCTCGCTGCGGCTGCACCGACAGCGCGCGCAGCACCGCTGGGACGCGGTCGCGGCCATCGTCGCACTGAGCTGCTATGACGTCCGCGCGGGCCCGCCCGACACGACGACGCCTGGCTGAACAAAGCCTGACAGGTCGGCGACCAGCCTGTCCTGTGCTTCGAGTTGTGCGGCAAGCCCTTCAGCCACACTCGCGGCCATCAGCAAGTTTTCGATGCGGAAAGACGCCTCGATGAGACGAATCACCTCGGCCGCTTGTCGCACCAGCACGCTCGCGCAGAGGACGAGACGTCGATCGCGGGGCTCACCATCGGCTCCTCCTACCCCTTCGATCCACTGCAGGAGGCAATCACGCAGCTGGACGGCCGGATCGATTGGGGCCGGTTCTGGCGTACGTTGTTCGGCTCTCCGCACTGGCGCGTCCGTCGACGGAGCCCGCAACGCGGTGCAATTCGGTGCCACGAGCTCGAGGGCGTGTGGCACCGAATTGGCGTCACCACTCGCAATGCGTTCGGCTGCGGCAAGCTGAAGTTCTGGTGAGAGTCGCTCCAGCTTCTGAAGTTCTCCCTTGCTCCGAGCTACCTTTGTCGGGCGCAACATTGCGCGCACATCTCCGCGCATCTGGGCAAGCCGGAGTTCTTCCCGAATCGTGCTTGCGCCGCGCCCGGTGATCTTGGCGGTGTTGGCGACGAATCCATCGATTCCGCTAGGTGCCTTTCCCCCTCCCGTCAGGCCGGGCGCCCCACCTCTCTTTGCTGCGGGGTGCAACTGCTCGAAGATTTCCTTTCGGCGCGCGAGTTGCTCGGCTCGCTCGAGCACGGAGAGCTCCGCGCGGATCAAGTTTTCGTCGATGCGGGCGAGCTCTTGGGCTAGTGGCGGCAACCGCATCACGACCACGGGCACCTCCTCCAACCCCAAGTCGAAGCACGCGAAGTACCGGTGTTGCCCAGAAACGAGGTTGCCTTCGGGATCGACAACTATGGGCTGAAGTAAGCCCAGCTCCGCGATAGATTCCCGGAGTTCGCCCACTGTTTTCTCTTGCAGCGATCGGTGCTGCCACCTTTCGACGGTGATGTCTTCGAGGCGCATCAACCTGGTGGAAGTATCGACGCTGGTCGAAATGCCAAACGCGCCGCCGTTCTTGTCTGACTCGTGCTCGCTCGCCATGGAATCCTCTTGACCGAAGCCGCTGGTGGCTGCGCTCACCCTCGAATAGGGTCGAAGAGTGCCGAAACGTCCGCTGAGCCTCCCAGAAGAACTAGCCGCGAAGGTCGACGCTCTCTGGAAGGACGAGACCAAGGCAATCCGAGACGAACCGACGTACGAGCTTTTGCTGTTCCTCGAGGCACTGGTCACGGACCGTGAATGGTTCGACGAAAGTCACGGACCGAACTCGGCGCAGGTGCTCGCGGCCGTCGCACGCGCCTACCGCACCTCGGGGGGGCCGAAGTCGGGGTTGGGGTTCGAATTCAGTTCGCGCTTTGCGGGCCAGCGAGCGCTCAGGTGGTCACCGCTTGATGTGTCCCGAACAGCGTTCCTATGGCCTGCCGCACGCTTTCTCGCGGACGTCGCCGCAGCGCTGGAGCGTGGAGATGATCTTACCGCCCCGCCGTGGCCGTCGCGAGTCCTCGAGCTTCAGTATGTGCTCCTCCCGACGTGGCCCGGCCGTGCTGCTCGCGAGCTACTTGCGCAGCTGGCGTCGAGAGCCGGTGTCGTCCGGTCGCTCAAAGACGGTTGGTCCGATGCGAAGCATGACGCGCTGAGCGGCTGGCTTCAGCGTGTGAATCCCGTTCGGACATATCATCCGTCCGCCAATACCGATCGCGAAGCGGCAGAGTTCGCCCTTGGCTATGTGCTTGGCTCGCTCAAAAAGGAAGCATCCAGGCACATGATGAAGGCGAAAGCAGCTGAACTCTGCCTATCGAACGGCCAACTGAAGCGTTTCAGAAAGGAGTACGGCCGCGACCCGAAGAGCGTGAAGGAGGCGGGGGAGTATGCAGCGGAGATGCGCCAGCGAAAACTCCGGCAAGGTTCCGGGCTTTCGGAGAAAGCGGTCGCCGAGGCGCTGGGCCGTTCACGCTCTGCGGTAGCGCACGCCAGAAGCAAGCTCAACCTCGACGTGAGACGAGATGCCGACGGTCGCTACAGCTACACACGAGACGACGTCAGAGCGCTCCACGAACACTTCAAGCAAAGCAAACGACCGAAGCGCAGGCGCACGCAACGTCGCCACTGATCTGCACCCTTCAGCCCTATCGTGAGTGGGTGAACCACTGGCGGTCGCCCAGAAGAGGGCATCATGAACATCAAGCTGAAGGTGGCAGTTCTTCGGTCCGGAAAAACGCAGTTCGAAATCGCGCGAGAGGCGGAGACGTCTGAAACTAGGTTGAGTAGGATCATCCAGAACCGCGTTGAGGCGACAGCCGACGAGCGGAAGCGGATCAGTTTGGTCCTCGGGCAATCCGCGTCGGAGCTATTTCCCCCCGCTGAGGAAGTGAAAGCACCAATTGCCCCACCTCGTTCGAGTCGAAGACGAGGTGGTTAGAAGGTGAATCCCATGGCCCACTGGGAACACCAGCTACTGTCTCGAATCATCCGTACAGGAAACCTGAGTGCGGTGATCGAATGGGGCATCTCCCAGCAGGACTTCACCACCGCCGAGGCCTACACCATGTTCGGCATGATGCTGGGCTACTACTCGGCAGCGGGCACGGCCGGGTCGGTCTGGGGCCCCTACGCCCTGGCGAACACGTTCCCGACGTTCCCCCTCTACGACGACCAAGGCATGACGCTCGAGGCGCTCTGCCTGGAGGTGCGGGCGAACCGGCTCAGGGCCGAGGGCAGCAAGCTGCTGCTCGAGCTCGGGGACATGATGAACACCGACCCCATCGGCGCCATCACCCTGATGCACCAGAAGGCCGCCGACCTCCAGAACGACTGCACGCCGAAGAAGACCGACGTCCACTTCGCCGACGGCTTCGCTCGAGTCGTCGACGAGATGAACAAGATCGGCGCCGGCGTCGACGTCTCGGTCTGCCCGTGGCCGTGGTCCCCCATCCAGCGCAAGACGATGGGGATTCGGAAGCAAGACTACATCGTGTTCTTCGGCCGGCCGAAGAGCATGAAGAGCTGGATCCTCTGCTACTTGGTCGCCTGGTTCTTCGAGCACAACAAGCGGATTCTGATCTACTCGAAGGAGATGCCGCCCGACGAGATCTGGGAGCGCGTGGGCTGTGTCATCGCCGGCGTCGACTACGAGCGGTTCGTCACCGGGACGCTGGTCCCCGACGAGCGCTACGCCGTCTACGACGTACTGGAGTTCCTCCAGGTCTGCCGCAACCAGCACACGGTCGTGTGCCTCTCGGCCAAGGACGCCCCTGGCGGCAACGACACCGTCGCCTGGCTCTCGAGCAAGGTCGAGAAGTACCAGCCACACGCCGTCTTCGTCGACGGCCTCTACCTGATGAAGGACCAGCAGCGCGCCAAGGTCAAGCACGAGAGGGTCAGGAACATCTCCAACGACCTGCGCCAGATGATCCTCCACTACGACGTTCCGGTCATCGGCACGGTGCAGGCCAACCGCGATGCCGCAAAGAACGAGGAGGCGAACACCGACGAGATCGCCTTCAGCGACTCGCTGGGCCAGGACTGCACCCACCTCATCCGCGTGATCAACGAGAAGAACGCCGACACCATCGCGCTCGTGATGAGCAACGTGGCAAGGCGGTTCAAGCTGAACGGATTCCGCATCTACGGCATCCCTGCCGTCAACTTCAGCGTGAAGGACGAGGAGCTCACGGCGAAGGAGGCGATCGGAGCCATCGCAAAGGATGACGCGCAATCGCATGGCCCACGCGACAAAGGACCAGGGCCGGTCAGACGCCAAAGCCGGCAAGCCACCCCGGGCGCCGGAAGCAGGTAGCTACTTACTCCGGCGGTTCTACCGGCCTCGGTACACGAAGACGCCACAACCTGGCGGCTTCGTCACAGCCGGGGTGGTTGAGCCATGCGCTTGGAGTCCGACAGTATCGGGACGAGGAATGCAGGAAGTCCCGGCAGAGCCCGTTGGAACGGGGAAATGGGGGTTTTCGCGGCTGACCCCCAGCGACGCATGCAGCACACCAGCAGGAGAGTCCTCCCTTGCGTAGCTATTTATAGGCCCACGCCAGACCTCGCCTGCCGACCGGATTGGCGAGCGCCCGACGCCCCAGCTTCTGCAACGTTGCTGCCTTTGCGACCCGGCGTGGACGCGCCTTCCCCCGTCCCCGCGGCACCCCTACTTCTTCGCGAGCGCTTTGGTACCTGCCCACGCCAGCAAGCCGACACCGGCGAGGGTCCCGGCCACGGGATATGGAACGCCTGCAAGGACTCCCATCACGAGACCCTTCGTCAACGCAGCGCCCCATGAGTCCTCGTCCACGAACTTCTGCACGAGCATGACCACGAAACCGGCCACGACGAGGGAGGCGAGGGAGGTGACGATCAGACCGACGACGGTAGCTGTCATCGGCAGTTCGGGGATCGTCCAGACGCAGTCGATGGCGATCGTGAGGATCGCACTGAGTGGATGGACGGGAGCGAGCTTGTCCTTCATGGAAATCACCGGCTGCGGTGTTCAGGCGACAGTGACCAACCTCGACGAGTCGCTCTGCAGCGATCCCCGGCGCAAACTGGGTCGGCTCCAGGTCACGGCTTTACGCACACCGCAGTAGCGGTGATGTTGCTGGCGGTGTTCACCTGGCAGAACCAGGTCGAGCCGTTGTACGGGCTGGCCCATTGCTGCGACCCTGCGGGCGCCGGTCCGAAGTCCGTGACGATCCCAGGGTTCGCCAAGCAGCCGCCGCTGACCACGAAGTCGCCGGGGTCGCAAGCAGCGGTCACCAGAACTGCGCCGTTCTGGATGATGCCGCTGGCGGTTTTCACGTAGAGCTTCGCCGGCGACAGAAAGCCGTCCTTGCCGGCGGGCCCCGCGGGACCGGTTGCACCGGTGGCTCCTGTGGCGCCGGGAGAGCCCGGGTAGCCCTGCGCACCAGGGTCACCCTTCGCTCCCGGCTCGCCCTTCGGGCCCGTGAGCCCAGCAGGGCCAGGAGCTCCGTCCTTTCCCGGGGCTCCGTCCTTGCCTGGCAATCCGTCCTTGCCGGCGGGGCCTTCGGGCCCCTGCTCGCCAACGCAGCTGCAGGCGCCGCCGCCACCGCCCGTGGCCAGGGTGCCCGCGCCGCCTCCCACGTTGGTGGGAGATGAGTTTGGCAGCTCCTGCTCGGCGCTGCACCCGAACACAAACACGCCGATTACGAGGGACCACCTGTGCATGGGGTTCTCCTTCACGCTTACTGTCTGACGATAGCACGAAGTTATCGCTTCGTGGCTGCGAGTGGTTCTCCAAGCGACGCCATGAGGCGTGGCCAGAAACAACCCTGACCAGCTTCTCCGAGTGCTCGGTCGGCGCATGGCTGAGCTGAGGCGCAGCCGAGGGTGGACACAGGAGGAGCTGGCTGAGCGAATGGGGATTACGGCCCGGCACGTGCAGGCGGTCGAGGCGGGACGGGAGAACATGAGCGTCCGCACGCTGACCTTCTTCGCTGACGCACTTGGCGTTACGGTCGGGGAGTTGTTCAGCAAACCCCGAACAAATCCGGCTCGACCACTGCCGCCGCAGCCTCGTCGCAAGCGGCGCTGACCTCGCTTCGGCCGTCCCGCTCGCCGCGACTACTTCCCCCGCGAACGCTCGTGCGACCGCTTCTGTCGCATCCCAACGAGCCGGGCGACCGCCTCACGCTGACCGTGGCCGAGGTGTTCGAGAATCCACCGTGTTTCGACTCGAGAAAGCTCGACGGCGACGAGCACCCGCCCACGCTCCTGGATCGCCCGCTCGACTACCGCATCGATCTGCCGGAGACAGTCGAAGTGGGCGACATTGACCACGACCCTGCCTGCAGTCGTGACGGCCAGGGGGTCGAGGTTCAGCCGGCGGCTCACGGCGAGCAACTCCCCGCCCACGGACACGTACGGCACATCCAGCCGCGCAGCCGAAAGTCGACGCCCGACTCGATGGCCCCGAGTACCCCGAACGCGAGCTCCGCGAACTCGGCCTCGTCGCCACGGTGGCGGACCAGTCGCTCGAGTTGGACGTCTGGCTTTCTGGCCTTGGTCGTGACGAAGAGCTCGAGCTTCGCGTCCGGGTAGCCGAGCTCGCGGGCAGCGATCTGGTAGCAAGTCGTCTGGCCGTCGGTCTCGATCTGGTCGGCGCCCCACCGTCGCTTCGCGGACTTGATCTCGAGCAGGAAGCGTTCGTCGCCGCGGCGCACGACCGCGTCGATGGAGCCGACGACCGGGACGGGCAGGATCTCGCACGTGACGGGGTGCGAGAGCTCCAGCGAGAACGACCTCTCGCGGTCGAGGAGCTCGTCGGGCGGCGGCACCTTTGCCCGGAACGCCTGGATCATGCGGCGGGCCGTCTCCACGAGGTCCTCGCGGGTCTCGTCGTCGTCGAACAGGACCGGCACGTCCTGCTCGTGAATGTCGTGGTCGAAGCTCTCCGCGAAGACCTCGACGAGCTCGTCGGTCGTGGGCTTGCCGGCCTGCTCGAGGTACTCGCCAACGGCGTCGTGCCAGGCCGTCCCAAAGACCAACGCGACGGGCCGGTGGTCCGGAGGCACGTGCTCGACGTAGCGGAAGAAGTACTGCCGAGGGCAGCGCACGAACGCGCTGATGCGCGACCACGACAGGTAGTTGGTAACGGCCGGGCGGATCGGTATCGGTCGGTTCATGGTGACTCCAGAGAAAGCGACGGCCCGCGAGCCCCGAGGCAGGAGAACTCGCGGGCCGTCTGGTGGTCGGTTCAGGCGTGACGCTCGTTGCCGTTGCCCGACAGCTCGGAGATGAGCTTCGAGGCGTCGGCTCTGCTGAGCTCGTTCAGGACCGCGTGACCGACGCGCTCCTCCAGGAACACTTCGAGGTCGCGTTTCTCCAGTCCGGTGCGTCTCGCTGCCGAGTGTAGCGCAGCCAGCTGCCGGCTCGTGACACGCTCGTGCGGCATGAGGGGTCGAGGACGTGCTGCCACCGATGGCGCCGACTCTCTCTCGGGTGGCCGTTCCTTCGATCCGCCATACAGCTCGAGCGCCACGCCAAGCATCGACGCGCACTTCTTGAGCGCATCGGAGCTCGCGGCCTTGAGGTCGTCGGCGACGCTCAGCACATCGCCGACCTTGTCGGTCGTGATGCCGGAGCCGCCGAACGCCGTCTTGATGACCCCGCCGGCCGTGAGCTTGCCGAGCACGATGACCTCGCCCTGCTGGATCTCGTGCTGCACGATCTCGAAGCTCCAGCCATGTTCGAACGCTTCGTTCAAGCGCTCGATGACGGCCGCGACGTCCACGTAGGAGAGCATCTGCCCGTGGTGACCCTTCCGTTGCTTGATCTGGTCAGGCCGGAACGGCCGCGTGAGTAGGTCTTTCTTCATTGTCTCCTCCAAGAAGCCCGAGGTCTGCCAGCGACGTCCATCCTCCGCCGCGCGCCGCGACGATGACGTGGTCGACGAGCTGCACACCGACGATGTCGGCGAGACCGACCAGCGCCTGAGTCATGCTGAGGTCCTCGCGGCTCGGGCTCGGATCGCCGGAGGGGTGGTTGTGCACCAGCACGAACGCGCTCGCCGCGCAGCGTATGAGCGGGCGGAAGATGTCGGACGGCGCGATCGCGATGCCGTGATGGCCGCCCGACGCGAGCTCGAGCTCGGCGATCACGTTCATGCGACCGTCGAGCGCGACCGCGACCATGACCTCGCGGTCGAACCCGCCAAGCCTGTGTTCGTACACCCGCGCGACGTCCTCGGACCGCCCAAACCGATGACGTGGCAGCTCGGGGTAGCCGCGTCGCACCAGGTCCTGGAGCGCGAGGACCGCGTGGATGTCGGCGTCGGCCAGCCCAAGCGCCTCGAGCTCGGGGATGGTGAGCGTTCGCCAACCTCCCGGGTGGGTGGACAGTCGGAGCGCGACCTCGCGGCCCAGCACACTCGTGAGCTGTACGAGCTCGGGCGCGCCGAGCTCGTCGTACGGGAACGTCATCCCGTCCTCACGTGTCGGTCGAGCAGCTGACCGGCCAGACCTTCCAGCTCGAGACGACGGGCCGGGTCGGCGACCCGTGCCGTCGCCGTGATCGCGTTGACCAGCGAGTACGCGCTGGTCCGCTCGGGCAGCGCGGGCACGCCCGCGTCCGCCATGAGCTCGCGCTCCACACCTTCGCGTTCGCCGACCGTGAGCTCGCGCATCGACTCGATGAGCTCGGACAGCTTCTCGACCTGCACTGTGACCGAGCGCCTCCACGCGTCCATCAAGCCGCTCGAGTGCGTGAGCACGGTCGGGACCGCGTCGGTCAGGAACTCGCGGAGCCGCCCGGATTCGCCGACGTGGCGGGCCGAGAACTCGCCGAGCCGCTGGGGGACTCGCAGGCCGTTCGTGCACACCAGCCGGAACAGCAGGCCGCGCACATGTACGGCGGAGCGGCCGAAGCTGCTGGTCGAGACGTCGATCCCGGCGTGCGCGACATCACCCACTTTCGGCTCGACCGCCCGTCCCGGGAACGCGAGCCGGAGCGCGTCGGTCAGCCCGGTCGCCACAGCCCGGACCCGGACATCGCCGAGCATGCCGTGCTGAGAGAGCACGGCGCGCAGCGTTTCGACCAGTTCTTCAGCGTCGAGCGCTGCGTACCGATCGCTGACCAGTGCGGCTGCCTCGCCACCGCGGAGCCGGAGCGTGGCGGGCATGGGTCGATCCACCGCACCGAGCGCCCAGTTCATGATCGTGAGCTGCAGCGGTGCTGGCAGTCGCCGTAGGAACTCAATCGGGACGTTCAGGCGAGTGCAGAGGTTCTGCAGCGCGTTGTTGCGCAGTATGATCGGGTCACGGTGCTGCATCAGTGGCTGGAGCGCGAAGTGTCCATCGCTCGGCTTGACGCCCCAGACACGAAGGTCAGTGACCGGGTGATCGGCAGCAGCCCCATCGGTTCGGTGGCGCGCCACGAACATCTCGGCGGCAGCGTCGAAGTCGGTCTCGACGTCGGACCACACGGCTGCCATGTCGGGCCTGGTGGTGAGCGGGGGCGGGAGCCCTGGCTCGGGTTGTTGCAGGGATGCGTTCATGTCTCCTCGATGAAACAGGGGATGATGGACGCGGCCTCGCCGCGGTCCGGGTTGTTGGCGGTTCAACCGATGACGTCTGCGAAGACGTCGTTGAGCCAGCTCTGGTGCGCCGGCACGCTTGGCCGAGCTCGCTGCGCGGGTCGCGTTACCGGTCGGTCGAGCACCACGCGCAGGACGAGCGTCCCGTCGTGGACATGTCCGCCCTGGGAGCTGAAGTTCAGGCCACCGCGACCACCGCGCCAGCGAAGGCGCAGTGCCTGACTGTCCGCGAGTGCCCGCACATCCTGGAAAGCCCGGAGCGCAAGGGCCGCACGGCGCAGGCGAGCCCGGCTGATCACGACGTCGCTGCCGTCGACCCTCAGGGCTAGCCAGGGTCTCGCAGTGTCGGCCAGGACGTCGCCGAGCAGCACGCGCGGTTCGAGCTCGACTCCGGAATCCAGCCACCGGGCTCCCGCAACGAGTCGATCGGCAGCGGCGAGAGCCCGCCTGGCCTGAACGTCCGCACGCAGCAGCGCTTCTTGATGTCGTGCGCGGACCGCCAGACGCCGAAAGTGCGCGACAACGTCGTCTCGTTGCGCGAGCTCGTCGATCTGCTCCGCAGACACGCCGAGCGCCTCCCCGAGACACCCTGCGTCTTCACGCAGGGCATCTCGGAGCGCTTCAGCGTCGTCGGCGATCCGCGCAAGCTCACGCAGCCTGGTTGTCGCGCTCGGCATCGGTGGCCTCGACGGGACCGTGGACTGGCTCGGGCACGTCGATGTCCGGTGACGGGTGTGGTTCGCCAGTCTTGGGCCGCCGCCCCGACAGCCGCTCACGCACGAACAGCAAGTCCGGGCTCTCGTTGTGGGCGGCGCGCCGGAGGCGGCGTGCGATGAGGTACGGGTTGGCGCCGCGCGGAACCCGAAGGCTGAGCGTGCCGAACTCGCTGAGCATGAGCCGGCGCTCCTCGAGATCGCTCGGTCGAAGAACTCGTCCGTTGATTCGCATCTTGGTCTCCAGAAAAGGGCGCGGGCGCCTCGCACGACAGTGCGCGAGACGCCCGCTGGTGGATGTTGGGGTTTTCGACGGTCAACGACCGATGTCGTAGTGACTCCAGTCGCGATCCCATCGAGGGTCGTCGGGATCGAGATCGAACGGGCCGTGTCGAGACACGAGCGGAGCGTTCATCCTCGACCCAAAGCTCGTGGTCGCGGTTGGTTGTGGCACGGGACTCGGTGGAAGTGCCGGGTGCCGGATCAACCATGCGTACTTCACGGCGTTGGCCTGCACGACGAGGACGCCCGTGTAGCGGGCACCGTCACTGGCGCGGAGCTCGAGCCCAGGTGGTGGTCCCGAGACATCGCGCAGCCACTCGCGCAGTTGCTGGGCTCGGGTGGAGAGCTGGCCCCGGCCGCGTTCGACGGCGCGCACCAGCTCCTCCCCAATGAACTCGGCGGCTATTCCGAGGGCCAAATCGCCTCGCCGATGGCCGCGATCAGGACGCCTGCCGCTGCCGCGGCCAGGCCCCTTCGAACGGCGTCGTTGCGCCAGACGCGGGTCACGAACGAATCCTTGTTGATGTCGATGGTCATGGACTTCTCCTTCTGCGCCGCGAAGGGCGCGTTCGACTACGATGCGGTTGACGGTCAGCTGTTTGCCGCGGACCGCGTCTTCCAGATCACGATGAGCTGTGCAATCGCCATCACGACGACCGCCACCGTCTGCAGGGTCTTGGACACCAAGTCGAGCATGAACCTCCTCTGAGCCACGCGAGCGAGGGCGCCTCCGAAGTTGTTATCCCGTGATCCGAACCTGAATTCCGCGTGCGACTTGATCGACGCCGGCGAGGGGCGCGGCTTCCGTCCCGCTGGTTACTGTAGTTCGGGCCTGGGCAGGGTATCGTCGGGCTACAATGAACGCCGCAACCGAAGGCGCACACCGCCCGCGACTACTCTCAAGTGATCGCCCACTCGCTGACCCGAGCGAAGACATTCTGGGCCATGCACCGTTTGCGAAGGCGTTGGCAGCAAGCATCGTGCGCGAATGCCCGCCAGACGGCCTCGTGCTGGGCATCTACGGTCCGTGGGGGAGCGGCAAGAGCACTGCACTGAACTTCTTCATTCACTACCTGAGCGAGCTTGGCGGCGACGACCCTCCGATCGTGCTGCGATTCAACCCGTGGTGGTTCAGCGGCCACGAAGACCTCGTTCGTCGTTACTTCGAGCTCTTCGAACGGGCGGTATTCGACGCACGGTCCAGGCGAAAGAAGCTGAAGACGACGCTCGCCACGTTTGCCAACGTCTTCGGCGCAGGCGCCTCCGAGCTGGGCGTTCCAGGGGGCAAAGCCATCGCACGCGCTGTCGAAAAGGCTGTAGATGCCGGCCGACAAGCCGACGTGGTTGGCCTGAAGAATGAGCTCGTCGCTGAGTTGGCCAAGGCGGCCCTGCGAATCGTCGTGATCATTGACGACATCGATCGGCTACTCGCTGATGACGTCCGTACACTATTCCGACTGGTCAAGGCCGTCGCTGACTTCCCGAACGTCACCTATGTCCTCGCGTTCGACCGAAAAGTCACCGCGGGCGCGTTGGAGACGTTACATCCCGGCGGCGGTGAGAGTTACTTGGAGAAGATCGTGCAAGTCCCGTTTGAGCTTCCGCCAGCGGACGCCGAACAGCTTCGAACCATGCTCTTCCGACAGCTCGACAGGATTATCGAGGATGTGCCACGGTCAGAATTCGACCAGCAGCGCTTCGGGAATTCCTACATAGATTGCGTGAAACCGTTCGTGACAAAGCCGCGCGACGTGGTCCGCTTGGTGAACACGCTGAGCGTGACCTTTCCGGCCGTCAGGGGCGAGGTGGACCCTGTCGACTTCATCAGCATCGAAGCGATTCGGCTGTTTGCTCCGCGTGCGTACAGCATCATTCGAGAGAATCCGGATCGTTTCGCGGGCACGTTTTTCAGCGGTTCGAGCGCGCAGGAACTTGATGAACATCGACGGTTTCATATGGCGTGGATGGCGCCTCTCGGGCCTCAAGCCGAGACAATCAAGGCAGCAATTCGGCGCTTGTTTCCACGCCTCGATGCGCTCTGGTCCAATACCCACCACGGCAGCGAATCGTGGCGCCGCGATCGCAGGCTGTGCAGTCCTGAAATATTCCCTGTCTACTTTCGAGGCTCGGTGCCGCCTGACTCGGTCTCGCGGGCAGACTTCGATTCTTTGATGGCGGTCGCGGACAACGCCAAATTGTTCGGCCAACGGCTGAACGCGATTGGTGGGCAAACGCGGCCAGACGGAACAGCCCGCGCGCGTGCGGTCCTCGATCTACTGAACGATGAAGTGCGGCGACGGGAGGGCCCGCTTTCCTACGCAGCACCCATGCTGCAGGCGCTGCTTCAGGTGGGCGACGAACTCGTCGAGCGTGACGCGGAACGTGGCGGATTTGACATTGGTGTGCGGCGATGGATCGGGTTCGTAGTCGACAACCTTCTCTCGCGGATGTCCGAGGATGAGCGCGATAAAGTGCTTCAGACGGCGGCGCGAGAGGGTTGTGCCCTTGGAGTGATTGCCGACTTCGTGGCCGGCGCGTCCGCTGATCACGGCCGGCATGACGCACGCAAGAAGCCTGACCATGACCCGGAGTTGTTGCCCTTGGACTTGGTGGTTCAGCTCGAGCAGACGGTCGCTCGTCGCATCGAGGATGCGGCGAGAAGCGGGCGATTAGTGGCCCACAAGCACTCGCTCCGCCTGCTCTACTTGTGGCGCCTTTTCGGTGACCCAGCCACGGTCGCGCGGTGGGTGCAGGCGTGGTGCGAAGACGACCAGCAACTGCTGCAACTGCTCCCCCAATTTCTCGGCCAGGAGCGCTCATGGGGTCTCTCGGATCACGCAGTGAAAGTGCGTCAGCGCGCAAACGTGGATTGCCTCAAGGACTTCTTCGATGCCGACCAACTACGCGCCCGCATCGAATTGATCCGCGCCAAGGACGGGCTTTCCGAATACCACCGCGACCTCCTCGACGTTGTTGGGGGCGCCTTGAGCGCGGCGTCAACCACGAACGATGACGACGACGACGACGATTAGGCCCACCAAGGACCAAACGGCTTCAGCGGGTAGGAACGATCGCCACCACCATGCCGCTCGCCCTGAGTGTCGCGAGAAGTTCGCGGGTGTGGCTGCTTTCGTCGGACAGGTAGGCGCTAGCGGAGGAGTCCGCCCGGCGCAGGGTATAGACGAACAGCGATGCGTCGTAGGCGCGTGAAAGGACATGGCACGCAGCCTTCATCAGAGACACCTTGAAGTGGCTCCAGTCCGGCCGGTCTCCGGGTTCGCGATCAAACTCGATGGCGCAGGTGAAGGGGCTCAGGACTGCGGCGTCCGGGTGGGCATACGTGCCGAACAACGGATAGCTGTGCTGCTGAGTACCGGATGGCCGAGTGTTTCCTTCCCAATCGAAGATCACATCCGTGTGGCTCTTGGATTCCAGGTGAGCTTCCAGCAATCTTCGAACGTCGCTGGCCAGCGCCTTGTGCTCGTCGCCCGCGACAGCTGCAGCACGGACCTTGGAAGAGAGCTTGCCCTGGAACTCCGTCGCGAGCAGTGCGGCGAAGTCGAAGGCGTTCGTCGATCGTTTGAGCATCTTCGTTACCCCTGCGGTGTATCCTCGCCCAGATCTTGCTGGCATGGGCTCGCATCTTCTGCGCTCATGGTCAGGAGCGCGCTCGTGCCGTCCCGCCCGGTCACGCTCACGTCAATCTCACTCCGCCCGCCGGCGACCCAGTACGCCTCGCGGTCAACGCGCCACAACCAGTGCGCTTCGTGTGACAACCCGGAAGGGTCGCTTGCCAGACTGAACGCCGAGCTCGGTCCCGGGCAGCCGCACTCCATGCACCGAGCACGAACTACGCCTGTGACCAGGAGGGCTACTTGCCGACTCGAGGCCAGCGAGGCCAGCCCGAAGGCCAGTCGCCAGCGCGCAAAGTGGCCGGACCCGACACCGTGGGGCGGGACAACCCTCTCGAACGAGTCGACGACGACGATGCGCCATGCCGGTCCGCGGTCGAGCACCGAATCGATGTCGTCGAGTCCGATCGCAGGCGCGTCGATGATGTCGATCGCGCAGTCAATTTCAGCTGGGGCAAGCGCGCGAGCAATCGCGGACGCCTCCATCTCCAAGCTGAACAAGAGCACGCGGTCGTGCTCCGCGGCAGTGCGCGCGACCGCGCATGCGAGCTCTTGCTGACCGATTCCCGGCGCGCCGACCGCCGCGTGAAGCCCTGGAGGCATCCAATCCACCAGCTCGCAGAGCGAGCATTCCGAGGCAAGGCGGTCTCCGGCTTCGGCGGTGCCCGGCGTGGTCAGCGTGCCCAGCGGGCGCGGCGAGAGGCTCGGTTCCTCAAGGCACAGGCTCGCCGCGAGATCATGTCGAGCGAACCAGCCTTCGCACTCAGGCGTCATCGGCCGAGCTCCGACGGGGAAGTCAAGGGTCTCCACTTCACTGTAAGCGCCTCCCTGGCCGTGACATACGTCGAAGTCGCTCCACGATTCGAACCATCGCCAGCGTGTCCTGCCGGCAGTACTCGAGCAACGCCCGTCGAAGGTCGCGCCGCTCCGCCTTGGTCATCCCCAATCCGCGCAGTAGCAGCCGCTCGAGCTCCACGGTGGCGAGCCCGCCATCGGTGATCTCGAGCTCGTCGTAGCTCAGCTCCGGTACCAACGCAGGCGCGACCCGCTTCAGGCTGAAGCTCCCGCCAAAGTCCGGGTGGTAGACGTGCCCGCGCACGATGGGCAGGAGGTCCCGAACTCGGCGCTGGGCGCGGCCGAGTTCTTTGTCGAGCTCGGGCGCCGCCGCTCGCAGGCCCTCGATGCACCCGATCTCGAAGCCAGCGTTGTAGGCCAGGATGGTCTTGGCTCCCCGCAGCACTCGCACGAGCGCCTCGGCCAGCGCGGGCCTTGGGTCATCTGCACCCTCAGCGAGCCACTCGTAATGGCGAAGCTCACCGCTCGCGTCCTCGACGTGACACGAGAACTGCACGGGCACGGCGTCGTAGGGCCGGCAGCCGTCCCAAATCGGAATCGGCAGTCCGATGGTCTCGAAGTCCAGGTACGCGATCGGGTACTCCAGCTGCGCGAGAGCTTTCCTCAGTCCCCGCTCCACGATGACTTGGTCGCTCTGAACGGCCCGACGCTGCCGATCCGCGATGTCGCCGAGCTCGAAGTCGCCGGGGATGTCGTGGATGCTCTCGACGCCCTCGTCGAGCAGGCGGTCGAGCTGTTTTCCTCCCACACGGTAGAGCGTGCTCACGTGATGCTCGGGCGTCTCGGGCCAGCAGCGCTCGATGAACGGGCAGTCGTACGGTGCGGTGCAGTGATCGCCGGGCTCGACGTCCGGCTCTGAGCCTCGAAGGACTCGGAGCTGCCGGCGGGCCTCGCGCGGAACATCGATGATCTCGTCTTCCACGCGCTCGGTCACGTCGGCTCGCTCGAACAGATCGTCGAGGTCGGGAAAGCGGCACGCGCGGTTCAGGTGCATGACCTCGGCGCGCGCTACGTCGAGACCTGCGCGCCGCACCACGTGGGTCTGCACGGCCGCGTCCGGGATGTGCTCGGGCTTCACTTTGCAGGTGGACTTCACCTCGGTCAGGGTCCAGCGCCGGCCGCGGCGGTGCAGGATGTCCACGGCCACGAACACGTCGTCGGCCAGGAATGACGCCTCGTAAATGACCTTCGCACCGCTCTTGAGCGCGCGCTGAGTCGCGGCTACCCGCTCGCGCGCCTCGTAGTGCGGCAGGTCGATGAGCACGCCTCCCGGGATGTGCTCGCGGGCGAGCTCGCCCACATGGGTGCCGTGGTCAAAGATGACCTGAAGACCGGGGTCGACCTGGAGCTCGGGTGTGGCCACCGACAAGGCCGAGACCCACTTCCACCGATTTCACCGACGACCATCTGACCCGCGCGACACCGGCCGCACGACGGGCTTGCTAGCGTAACCGCGCGATTGCCTGTGGAGCGGAGACGGCGTCCAGGGCGGCGCGAGCCGGCGAGCGAATGCGAGCGCACCCTTGCACGCCGTCGAGCACCACGGCACGATCGGCCGCACGCAGCGAGAATCCCGCTACTCCGCCCTCAGCCGGGGAGGATCCATCCCGGATAGCTCGCCTCGGCAGAGGCGCTGGGCTCGTGTGTCCTGGTGCCACCGAATGGGTCACTGGTCTTCGGTGACACCGGTGAGATTGGGTCACGACGACGCCGGTGGCGACACTCGGGCGCGTCCTTCTCGTGCCCGCTGAGCCACAGGCGCTTGTCGCACTGCAAGCCCGAGATGAACTTCGACTTCGAGAGCTGCACCGCGCGACCCCTTAGTTGCCCTGGCACTGCCCGCGCCGAGCTTCTGCGATCATCCGCCCTAGCTGGCGAAACGCCGGCCCATCGCCGTCCGCCTCGAGCGCGTGGCGCAGCTCCCGCTCGGCCGCGGGGAGGTCGCCGAGCGCCAGGTACGTGCGAGCGAGCGAGGCGCGCACGACACCGCGCAAGCCGTGCGACGCCGGCAAGGCGAGCGCGAGGCGCGCGAGCAGCGGAAGCGCGCTCTTGAACCGGCCCCCCGAGAACTCGGCGAGCGCAGCATCGTGGAGCGCGCTCAGGTGCTCGGGGACGGCGGCGGGCGGCGGCGCGGCGATCGGTCGGGCAAGAGTCGGTGCCATGGCTACTCGAGAACGAGTCTGACCACTCGAGGCACCCGAGCCAAGCCGCGCACGGCCACGGAATGTCCTACTGGACACGTGACTACTGGGACACCGTTTGTCCGGCCTGTGGTTGTGCGCCGGGGGGACGATCGTTAGCGTGGCGACTGAGGGCGATGACAGAGGAAGACCGAAAGCCGCCCACCGAGCGCTTCTACGTCCGACCCACGGAGGCCGGCGCCGCGCAGGCGCTCGAGGACGCCATTATCGTCTGGGTCAACGAGATCCGAGCGAAGCAAGGTCTGCCTCCGCTCGTCCCGGAGGAGCAACCAGTATCGGTTGGAGGAGAAGATGTCGAGACATCTGAAGTGCTGTGACGCGAACAAGCTCGAGACCGTCAAGGTCCTCTACGACAAGTTACACGACTCCGAGTCACTTGAGCGATGCAGCTCCTGTAATGCGTATTGGTTCCACCGATGGAACGAGTACGCGGACTTCGCAGCTGATACCGAGACGAACACCGACTGGTACACGCAGCTCACGGATGAGGAGGGCCGAGCGCTCCTCGACTCCGCAGAGCGTCCAAACCTCGGGTTCCTCAGGTTGGGTCAGAGGCCAGCGGTCTGCATCGACGAAAAGGGGGCGCACGAAGTGGACGGTCAGCCCGAGTTCCCGTGGACGTAGAGGGCTACGTCACCAATGGTCATCCGGGTCCGGCTCGCTTGAGTCGTCGAACCCGTGCCTCCGCAGGTCATCCGAAGACACAGTTCGACCCTCGAGTTCCGGGTGCAGGTGCAGGAAAATCGCGCGAGCCAGCCCGTAGAGCTCGCTCCGCGTTCGATTCGCGAGTTCTTCGAGTGGCTGGACGTAGGGCTCCACCACCTTGGTCGCTGCTTGCGGAAACTCCATGACCCCGCTGAACGGTGTCCGAACGCGCGCGAGCAACTCGAGCGTATTCTGGAGCATAGCGGTCAGCGCGTGCTCGTCCACCGATCTCTCGCGAACGGGCTGGTCGCCAAGCAGCGATCGCTCCAGCGCCGCACGAAGACCCTCGTACCAATTCTTCAACTCCGGAACTGCGTGCCGATACTTGATCGTGGAGACGATCGCTCCGAGGTAGGCGTCGATGTCGTAGGACCTCGACCCGTTTGCGGTCTCCGTCCCTCCGTCCGAAAAGGGGAGGCTCGGTTGTATCTCCTTGTCCATCGCCGCGCGTCCAGGGTTATCACCGGCCTGGCCTGGAGCAAACCGTGATTGGTCAAGGAGTGTCAAGCAAGCGGTCCGCAGCGAGTGACGACCCACGAGTGGCCCCACCGTCACGCGCCAGGCCCCATGGCATCGTGGACGTCCTCACATCAGTGCTGGTTTGCCCCGAGGGCAGTGCCCACCACTCGAGGGTCGCATCAGAACGTGCGGGGCTGATCGCGCCGGCAGCGCGCCGGGCGTTCGTCGCCGTGACGTTCGAAGCGCTGCTTGACGCTTTTCGGATGCATGGCGGCGAAGCACACGTCGTGGTCGACCCGACACTTCCACCGAGAGGTCGCGGTGCCTGAGCACATCCGCGCTCCCGACCCAGCGACACACGAGGCCTTGGATTGCGTGCACGCCGCACCGCGGCGGAGAGCGGGACCACTCGCGGCGCGTAAAGAGAAATGGTACTCGCCCAGCGCCGATGACGCGCCTTCTCAGATGCCGCATACAGAAGCCTGACCGGCGCGCAGTGGTGGGGAGACGCAATGGACGGCGCGCTGCTTGAATGGAAGCTGGTCGGCGACATCGCCGGCTCTTTCCGCGTTCCTAGATACCAACGAGGGTTCCGGTGGGGGAAACTCGAAGTGGAGCGCCTGCTCAACGACATCTGGGAAAGCAAAGGCGGGTCGTACAGCCTGCAGCCGGTCGTCGTGAAGCGTGACGGCGACGCCGCGTGGGAACTGGTCGATGGCCAGCAACGCCTGACCACGCTCTTCCTCATCTTCGTGTTCATGCAACGTGAGCGGCTTCAGAGTTCCGGCTCACCGTACTCCATCACCTACGACACACGACCGGACAGCGAGGCCTATCTACGAGAGCTCGATCCGGGCCTCGCCGACAGCAACATCGATTTCTTCCACATCCATGGTGCGTATGAATGCATCCGCGCCTGGTTCGATGCGCATGGCCCGAGACGCCAGTACGCGGCCAACAAGTTCTACGGGTACCTCTTCGAGAGTGTTCGCGTGATCTGGTACGAGGCACCCAAGGAGCTCGACTCGACGACGCTCTTCACGCGCCTGAACGTCGGAAGAATCCCCCTCACCGACGCCGAGCTCTTCAAGGCGTTGGTGCTCTCGCGCAGTCGTGGAAGCGCCGGGATGACAGACAGGACTCACGAGATTGCAGCTCAATGGGACAGCATTGAGCGAGATCTCCAGCATCCGGACGTTTGGGCCTTCGTCGCGGACGATGCGGCTGCAGACAACCCGACACGGATCACCCTGCTGCTCGACACGCTCGCGGGAGGACCTCGCGGTCGAGGACGTCCGCAGTTCCACACGTTCGATGTACTGCGAGAGCAGGTCGAGCAGAGCAAGCCGGAGGAGGTCTGGAACCAGGTCGTCCAGCTCCATGCGCTCGTTCTCGGCTGGTACGAGAGCCGGGACCACTACCACAAGGTCGGCTACCTCGTGGCGGTGGGGCAGCGCTTCAGCGATCTCGTTGCGCTGGCATCAGGCAAGACGAAGAGCGCCTTCGGAGCCGTCCTTGACGGTCGAATTCGCGAGACACTGGACCTGACGCCCTCGGGTGTCATGGCCCTCAGCTACGAGTCAGCCACAGACAAGGAGAAGTGCGCACGTCTCCTTCTCCTGATGAACGTCGAGACGGTGCGGCGGATGAAGGACTCGACCGAGCGCTACTCGTTCCGCATCCATCGGCAACAGGCGTGGTCGCTCGAGCACATCCACGCGCAGCACGCAGAGAGCCTCACGAAGGTCGAGCAGTGGAAGGAATGGCTGCGACTTCATCGCGAAGCGCTGGCCAGCCTTCCCGCGAACGATGAGGAACACCGAGATGCGCTCCTCCGCCGGCTCGACGACGTCGGCGAAAAGATCGACCGTCGGGTGTTCCAAGAGCTCGCCCGCGACGTCGCGGCCGCATTCACATTAGTTGACACGTCGGCCACGGCAGGTGCCCATTCGGTGCACTCGATCTCCAACCTCGCGCTTCTGGCGAGCGGCCACAATAGCGCGCTGAGCAACGCGGCGTTCGAGGTCAAGCGGCGGCGCATCCTCGAGCTCGATAGGATGGGGGCGTACATCCCTATCTGCACACGCCAAGTGTTCCTCAAGTACTACACGGACGCCGATGCGCAACAGGTCCACTTCTGGAGTACCCAGGATCGCGAGGCCTACTCGGCTGCCCTCCTCTCGCCTGACGGTGGCGTCGGCGCCTACCTCAAGCCGGAGGTGCCGCTGTCGTGAAGAGCTACGTCACCTCGTACAACGGCCTGTTTGGGCAACGCTCGACGGATGTGCCCGCGGTGCAGCGCATCGAGATACCGATCATCCAGCGAGACTACGCGCAGGGGAGAGACGGCAACGCCGTGGCGCGCATCCGGTCCAACTTCCTCGACGTCTTGCACGATGCGTTGACGGCCGGAACGCGCGTCAGTCTGGACTTCGTCTACGGCGATGTCGTGAACGGCACGCTACGCCCTCTTGATGGACAGCAACGCCTGACTACTCTCTTCCTGCTGCACTGGTACCTCGCATGGCGCGCGGACCGACTCGAACAGGAGCAGGGGTGGAAGCGATTTGAATACGCCACTCGTCCGAGTGCGCGACGCTTCTGCGCTTGCCTTGTGGAGTCGAACCCCACCGTCGGCGTTGACCTGCGCGCTTGGCTGGAGGATCAGGCGTGGTTCCTGCACACTTGGCGGCACGATCCTACGATCCAGGCGATGCTGGTCATGCTCGAAGCGATTAACGAGCGCTTTGGCGACGCCGACAGCGCCGCCGCATGGGAGCGACTCGTGGACACTGAGGCGCCCGCGATCTCGTTTCATCTGCTGCCGATCGAGCAGATGGGTCTGAGCGAGGACCTCTACATCAAGATGAACTCGCGCGGAAAGCCGCTGACGCCGTTTGAAAATTTCAAGGCTCGGTTCGAGCGGGTCCTGGAGTCATCATGTCCCGAGCGCGTCGAAGAGTTCGCGAACAAGACCGACGGCGCTTGGGCCGACCTGTTGTGGCCATTTCGAGGAAGCGACGACATCGTCGATGACGAGTTTCTGCGCTACTTCCAGTTTGTCACCGATGTCTGCGAATGGCACGGCCAACGGTTGCCAACGGGGGACATCGAGTCGCTCGCAGAGCGCGTCTACGGCGTCGACAACGGAAATGCTTCGACGCACCTGGACTTCCTCATCCGCAGCTTCGACACCTGGGCCGGCGCCGACACGGTCACCGTGTTTTCACAGGTGTTCTCGCTCGCGCCGGCTGCTCCCGACTCGCCGGACGCAACAAAGGTGGTCCTCTTCGGCATGCCGGGAGGCTCGGTCGACCTGTTCGCCGGGTGCTGCCTGGGCGAGGTGCGGCGCAGCTGGCCGCGGACCCTCCTCCTCTACGCGGTCCTGCTCCGCCGGTTGCACGACACTGCGGAATTCCCTCGTAGGGTTCGCATGCTGCGGAATCTGCTCGAGGCATCGAACAACGAGCTCCGCGCCGAGAGGATGCCCGCTCTGATCTCGGACGTTCGACGAGTCATCACCGACGGAACCCTGGAGGACGTCTCTGCCTTCAACCAAGCGCAGGCCGCGGAGGAGCAGATCAAGATCGAGCTGCTGAGCAAGGAGCCCGCCCTCGAACGTGCTCTCTTTCATCTCGAGGACCACCCGCTTCTCCGCGGCTGCCTCGCCGCCTTCGAGCTCGACGTCGGGGTGTTCGAGCGGCGGGCAAAGGCGTTCCACGAGCTCTTCGCCGACCCAAGTGTGCTGCCGCTTGTGACCGGAGCGTTGCTCGCTGCTGGGGACTACTCACGCTCGCTCAATCACCGCTTCTGGACCCTGGGCTCGGGCTCCAACGTGTCGCAGTGGCGGGAGGAAATCCTGACCGGCACGGCTCGAGCGAATCTCGCCGGTGTACGTGCCGCCTTAGGGCGCCTCCTCGACGTCGTTGCGGCGCGCGAAGGTGACGTGCAATCGGGGCTTGAGTCCTTCACGAACTCCTGGCTGCAGAACACCGACCACGCGAGCGGACTGGACTGGCGGTGGTACTTCGTGCGCTACCCAGAGATGCGCGAGGGCCGCTCTGGTATCTACGCCAGCGCGACGGGCTCCCTGGGCTACAGCGTGTGCATGCTGGATAAGAAGGCAATGAGCAGTTACTACCGCGACCCCTTCCTCTCTGCGATTCGGCGGCAGAGCGGTGTACCGGAATCGGCCGTGCAAGGAGCGGTCGCGCAGCATTGGTCTGGTGGTCCGTGGTTCACGGGCTACGAAACGGAGGCGCGATGGATGCGCCTCACGAAGAGCGGCGCGGAGCTCCAGTGCGTCCAAGATGGGCTCACGCTACGCGCCCCAGCTGGCGCAAAGCACCAAGAGGCGTTCTCGCGCGTCTGCGAAACCCACGGGGTGGGTCCCGAACTTCTGTTGAAGGTTCCGCAGGTGACGAGCGGCGGGCGTCCACTCGACACCAAGGATAGGGTGGAGCTCGGTGCCCGCCTGCTGCGCGAGCTTGTGGACGCTGGGCTGTAAGCTCCGCCGGTCGTGTGAGCGATGCGCATCGTTTCCTGGAACATGAACCACTGGGCTCGCTCGCCGGACGCGAGGGCGAAGGCGTGGGCGTTCCTCCGGCACGAGCTCAGCGCCGACATTGCATTGGTTCAGGAGGCGGTCCCTCCGCCCGACCTCGATGCAGTCTACAAGCCGATCGACCGTGACAACCCTCGGTTGAACTGGGGCACTGCAGTGGTCTCTGTGTCCGGGAAGTACCCTCTGCGTCCTCGAACCCGCCGATTCGCCCACGCTCCTGAAGCGGACGGCGAGCTCATCGAGAGCCATCCCGGAGCCACGGCCGTGGCCGATATCATCGACCCAGCAACGGGCGAACCCCGCATCGTGGCGGTGAGCTTCTACGGGGCGTGGGAGTACTTGCCGAAGGACCCGACCAAGCCCAAGCAACAGCAGGCGATCTACAGCGCGACGACTTCGCACCGTAACCTTTCGGACCTTTCCCCCCTTCTCGTGTGGGCGCGGACGATGCCGCACAAGATCCCGGTGGTCTTGGCCGGTGACTTCAACGCGACGACGCAGGTCGCCGCCAGAAACCACTGGGAGTGCGAGATCGAGGAGGCCAAGGTGCTCTTCGCTCGGCTCAAGGCGCTCGCCCTCCAGGACCTCATCGCTTTCACGCGCGATTCCCGTGCTCGGCTAGCCGCCTGCTCCTGCTCGGAGCCGGACGTATGCTCCCACGTTCGCACGTACAGGCATGACAACCAGGAGGGGAGCCGCCCCACGCAACTCGACTACGTGTTCGCGTCGGAGCCCTTGCTCGCTCAGATGTCCGCGTTCAAGGTGCTCGACGAGGACGCGGCGTGGTCGCTGTCCGATCATTGTCCCCTGGTCGTCGATCTGCGTGACCCCTAGGCGCACGCCTCGCGTCAGTCATCCGAGTCATCGTCCGCGCTTGCTGCGTCTCGACGTCGCGCCCGTGCACGGAGGCCGGGCCCCTCGAGTAGCGCGTCGTACGAGGCCTGCAGCCAGAGCCTCACGTCTCCGCCATCAATGACCAGGCCGGGGCTAGCGCAGTCGATACGCATGGGTGTGGCCGATTCCTTGAACCGGCGTGCGCGGATTCGCAGAAGGTGTCCACCTCCGACGTCGGCGAGCACATGAAGCTCGTCTCGCTCGTCCTTGGCCAGCGCGACGAGCGGCGATTCGGAAGCTCGCGCAAGGCGGAACAGCACCGAAGCGTGACCTCGCCTGCTTTCGAACTCGCGTGCGGACAAGGACGCGAGCGTCGCTCTCGTCTGCGCTTCACCCTCCCCAGTAGCTCGGCGGAAAGGTTCAAGCGCTGGTTCTGGACGCTCGGGCTGATCCGCGGAGAGCAACCCACCAAGCCGGCCCTTCCCCGCGTCGTCGGGCTCCGGGTCTTCGCGTCTTCGCCACGCCGGCACCCCATCGGTGATATCGAGTCCCAGCTCGGTGAGCACATGGCCTCGCGCACGCTGCCAGGCCGCACTCTCCGGTAGGTCCGCAATCGCGTCGTGCGTGAGCTTCGCCAGGGATTCAAGTCCCTCAAGTCCGACTCGAGCTCGAGCAGCGCGTTTGCTCTCTCGACCGCGTGATGGGGCGCGAGCGCTGTCCTGAGCTGATCGGAAAGCCGGCCAATCGCGTAGATGCGCCGCTGGTGAACCCAAGCGACGGTTGGCAGGCCCTGGCACCCAAGGACGTGCCGGACGGCAGTTACGGCGATCCGCTTGATGGGGTAGCTGTCAGAGTCCCCCGCGTGCGAGAACCAAATGACGTCGTCGGTCGACTCCAGGTGGGACTGCCCGTTGTGCCGCGTCAGCAAGCACAAACAGGGGTAGCCATCCACAGCCTGCAGGAACGGCCACAACTGACCTAGGCTGAACGCTGGCTCCCTGCCCGACTCGTGACTCGCGAGCGCAACTTGCGCGGCCTCGACGAGCACGTCGGTCTCGCGGTAGTTCTGACCGCTCCGCGCCTCCCGGTATGCCTTGCAGATTTCGGGGTGAGTTTGCCGAAGTCGGTCGACGAGATTGGAGAGCTGCCAAGCTCGGTCATCGGTCACATGTCGCGCCTCGGTCCGCGCATCGAGAATGAGGCTCGTCAGTCGGGCGCAGGGCACCCAGGGGGCCCCGCGTTCCCAGAGGTCGGGCGGAGGCGGCGGTGGCAACGGGACCAGGTCCGGACGCGCAGAGAGCACGAAGCCCCTTGGATGGGCCTGAATGCTGGTCGTGGGGATTTCGGCGCCAAGATAGAAGGCGTCGTCGCCAGCAATCGCTGTCACGACCAAGGCTCGCAGGTGCTTTTTCGCCTCGTCCCGAATCGCCTCGCGCGTCGTGGTGCTGGCGTCAGCGCGCGACCGTTCGGCCGGCACCGAGACACATGCGACGGCCGCGCCGTCATCCGACCGACGTTGAAGATAGGCAATGACTTCTTCCGGCAGCCGTGGGTCGAGCACCAACGTCGTGTGCTCCGCGAGCGTGCGCAAGCGCTCGACGTCACTCTTGATTGCTGCCGCCAGCGCAGTGGTCCTGGCGAGGGACTTCAAGAAGAAGGCGCATCCCTCGGGGTCCCCGTTTCGCAGCTTCGAGAGCTTCTGCTCGACCGTCTTGAAGGCGATATCCTCGCGCACGCCGGTCAGGGCGTCGTGAATCGCGCCGGCGATCTCCTTGTTGGGTAGGCCGAGTTCTCCGATGCGACCGTCTACAAAGGACGAGAGAGTGGGCATTGGCACCTCCATGGCCACCCTTACCTTGCCGGCAAATGGCCCGCCTGCCGCTGCGGCTTGCTGGCAATAGAACGCCACCCGGACTCTGGCGGTTCCCGACGCTCGCGACGTGCCGGCAATCGCCGGCAGCCCGTGTCGGTAGCAACGCGGCGAGGGCGATCCAGCCGCTCTTGCTCCTTGCAGCTTGACAGACTCTAGGAAATCTTTAACCCTATGGGTTATGTAATGCTCCTTGCCTCCCAAACCTTCACGGCCCTCGATTTCGAGACGGCCAACCGCTATCGCAACAGCGCCTGCGCGGTCGGATTGGTGCGCGTGGAGGCGGGACGAGTCGTTCGGAGCGCCTACCACCTGATTCGGCCCCCATTCCGGCGGTTCGAGTTCTCGTATCTGCACGGCATCGACTGGGCCACCGTCTGCCGTGAGCCCACCTTCGAGGAGCTCTGGCCCGCGATCGCCTGCTTCTTCGACGGCGTGGACTTCGTCGCAGCACACAATGCTGGGTTCGACGCCGGAGTACTGCGTGCAACCTGTTCCTGGTACGGCATCGATCCACCGTGCGCAAAGTTCCGATGCACCGTCCGCATGGCGCGGGCCACCTGGGGGCTCTACCCGACCACGCTGGACCGGGTCGCGCGGTACCTCGGGCTGCCGCTCGATCACCATCATGCCGGCTCGGACGCGGAAGCCTGCGCCGGGATCGTGCTGAGAGCACTCGCCAGCTGAATTCGGAGGTTCCTCCAATGGTCACAGTCGAACGCACATCGCCCTTCCACGCCACCTGGCAGCTGAAGGAATGCCGAGTCGCCAAGCCGACGAAGGTTCCCGCCGCGCACCAGAACGAAGCTCTTGCGAAGCTCAATACCTGGTACGCCGGGCAACCACGCGGCGGCGACGGGGGCATCCTCGTCTTGCCAACCGGTGCCGGCAAGACGTTCACGGCAGTGCAGTTCCTCTGCAACGGTCCGCTATCCGACGGCTACAAGGTCCTCTGGCTCGCTCATACGCATCACCTCCTCGAGCAGGCATTTCGGTGCTTCGACGCGAGCGCCCTGCGCAACATCCGAGAGCCGCGGAGCACGCTCGACCTGCGGGTGGTTTCTGGAACGCCCGGGCACTACCCGCCCCGCGACATCAAGCCGGCGGACGACGTCCTGGTCGGCACCCTCCAGACCATCACCAACGCCCACCATGAGAAGCTCAGCCAGCTCCGGGCGTTCATCAAGGGAGCGGGCAGCAAGCTGTTCGTCGTGTTCGACGAGGCCCATCACTCTCCGGCGCCGAGCTACCGGAAGCTCCTGTCCGACCTCCAGCAGACGGGTGCGCTCGCCCTCGGGCTCACTGCCACGCCGACCTACAGCAACGAAGCGAGAAAGGGATGGCTCAAGAAGCTCTTCCCCCAGGGCATTCTTGCGCAGACGCGTGTCGGAGAGCTCATCGCCGCGGGTGTACTCGCCAAGCCACGGTTTGTGCGCATGGCCACCTCGTTCGTGCCTGATTTCAGCGAGTCCGACTACCAGAAGTGGTTGGGCACCTACCGCGACGTCCCGGAGGACGTCATCGGTCACCTTGCCGAGAGCAAGGAGCGCAACGCCTTCATTGCCGAGACGTATGTCCGGGAGAAGAAGAAGTACGGGAAGACCATCATCTTCACGGATCGCTGGTACCAGTGCGAGGCCATCGTCGAGGCCCTTCGAAAGCGAGGCGTCAAGGCCGACGCGGTCTACTCGCACGTGGATGCGCGCCTGAACTCCGTCGCCGCCCGGCGCAAGCGAGATCGCGACGAGAATGCCCGAGTGCTCGAGCGCTTCCGGAGGAGCGAGATCGACGTCATCGTGAACGTCCGGATGCTGACGGAAGGCACGGACCTTCCTGATGCGCAGACGGTCTTCCTGACTCGACAGACAACCAGTCAGATCCTCCTCACGCAGATGGTTGGGCGAGCGATGCGCGGTCCAAAGTTCGGGGGAACTTCCGAGGCGAACATCGTGTCGTTCGTGGACGATTGGCAGCACGCCATTCGCTGGGCCGAGTACGAC
>JAXLYN010000003.1:0-318557 GCA_046351435.1 Polyangiaceae bacterium | reverse complement strand
CGGACGCCTTTCCGGGAGATTTCCGCTCGTCATCCGGGAAGCGGCTGATCTCCGCCGTATTTTCGGCCTACGAGTTTCGGGATGCCGGTGACAACCCGATCACCGACTTCTCGAATGCGACCGTCAGGCTGGCCGTACCCAAGGACACCTGGCGGGTGATCCGCGACGTCACGCCTGGCAATGGTCAAATCGACGTGCCTTGGTGGTACTTCGATCAGACGCGCGGGGTTTGGGTAGCCGACGGCTCGGCTCATCTCGTCGACGAGTCCGGAAACAAGCTCGCTGAGCCGGATGTGACGAGCATCGCCCAAGGCTCCTTCGTGGGAAAGGTGTTCGTCGTCGCCAAAGCGACGCAATCGCCGTCTCCGAGCTCGTCCTCCCTCGGCGGGTTGTCAGCCCTCTTGCGCACCCAGGCGGACGGCAACGGCGCCTCCAGTCTCAAGCCGGTCACGCTGAACAACGTCGATTTCGAACAGCCCGGTGGATTCGCCTTCGGCGCCAAGGCCAAGAAACAGCGCAACATCCAGCCCTACAACCCAAACAAGAAGAAGCAGCCGCAGGATCCGCCGCCCAAGTGCGACGGCTGGCTCGCTTGCAAGATGTGCTCGGTCGGTCTCGACGTGTTCTGCAGCGACGCTGGGGGCCTGGTTCGGCTCGAGGCCTCGACGGATGGAGCGCTCGAGCCGTTGGCGAACACTCCCTATACCGCCAACCTCTTCCTTGCCTCCGACGGGACCTTCCTTGGCCACGTCACCGGCTACACCGGCGCCAACGGCGAGCTCGAGCTGCCGCTTCCCCTGAGTGAGCCAGCCGGCGTCGATATCGACGGCAATGGCCTCACGGGCGAAGTGTACGAGGCTTACATCACGCTCGATTGGGAAGGCATCGAGCTCGGTCTCTTCAAGGGAGAGATGCCGACCCAGATCGCCCCCGTGGTCGACTGGGGAGCTCTCGATCTGACGGCGTCCGCGCTGACGCCCGACCCCTGCGCCATTCAAGGCACCGTGACCGACACGAGCGGCAACCCGCTTGCCAATGTCCCTGTCACGCTCCGCGTCGACGTGTTCAACGCGCATGCGGAAGATCCGTCCGTCTGTGGACAAGATGGCGCACTGTGTCCGACGGAGACCACCAGCGCCGCCGACGGAACCTTCTCGCTGAGCTACCCCATCAGCGTCGGCTTCCAGCTGCACGGCAGTCTCGAGCCGGGCGCCGGTGTCAGCACGAGCTACGAGGGCGCGACCCACTGGTTCGGGTGTCCCAGCGCGCCCACCAACTTGGTCCTCGAAGCAGGCGAGACCAACATCACCGCGAAGTATTCCATGTCCGGCCAGACCATCACCTGGACGCCGGCCACACAGCCCGTCACCCGGCTGGACGTCATCAGCGCCGCGGGCGAAACCAAGTGGCGCTTGGCCAGCGAGGGCCCCGCCGGCTTCGTCGGTCCGGTGACTTTCGGCGTTCCGCTAGCGGGCACTCTCGTCGAGCACGAAGTGCTACCCGGCGTGACTCTCGAGGCCGCCACCGACACGATCATCCTGAGCGGCTACTTCATCGACAGCTACGGCAACGAAATCTACGTGACCAGCGCGCCAGCCAGTCCCTGACGAGCTCAACGCTTCGGTGGTGGAGCTGGCTCCGGCGTGGGAGGAGGCGGCCCCACGTCGTCGTCGGCTGGGTGGCTCGCACGCCCGCACTACTTCCGGTTTTGGCTGCTCGTTCAGCGTGCGCTCGAACAGGCCATCGCTCCGGAACACCGCGCGGTCGCTTTCTCCGAAAAGTAACCCATGAATGCGACCGCTGCGCAGCGCGCCGACGGTGTCGTTGCTGGCCTGCAGGCTGCCCATCAGCCAACCTGGCAATCGCTGCGAGCGGCGACCGGAGCGCACTGCGAGATCCACCACGCGATAGCCCGTGGAGCCGACCATGGCGGTGATGCGCACAGCGCCGTCTTGTGCGGGCGGCGGCGGCCCGGGCGAGCCCGCGACCACGTTGGGATCGGGACCTTCGTCGAAGATGGCGTACATCTGGATGCCGAACAGGAAAAATTCGAGGTCGGAGCCGCGCGGGAGCTGCACTTCCGAGCGCACGAGCTTCTTTTCGTCGCGCATGCGTTCGATGGCGATCGGACCAGCTGGCGGTGGCTCACCGTCGAGCACCGTCACCGCGAGCGTCGTCAACGCCCTGGCCAGGTCGCTGAGCGGCGAGGGCGCAAAGGTCACCCTCGGTCCGGTCGCCGCCGCGTTCGTCGCGGTCGCCCGGCGCAGTTCGGTCGGGCGTTCCGTCGGCATTCCTGCGGTCGCGAGGGGGGTCGAATCCTTCGTTGGCTTGGCCTGGGTCGTCGGGCCGGCGGCGGCACATGCCGCCAGCCCGAACGGAGCGAGAAGAAGAACCACGCGCCGCATCGGTGACGAGCCTAGCTCGGGACGACTCGGATTGCGCAGTGGGTCCACGACGGAGCAGCGCACACGGGGCGGGCAGCGGCGGTAGCGGCGGCATCCCTGGCTCGGAAAGACCAAGACTCCACGGAATCCTGGCGCGCTACGACGAGACCAACGATGTTCAGCCTTGCCAACTCATCTCGAAGTGACACGCCTCGGCGCCGCGGGCCCGGCACAGTGGGTGGGTCATGGTCACGTCCCGGCCACCCGCGAACTCCATCACGCGCGGGATGTACCCCACGAGCTCGGCACACATCGCCTCGTCGACCACACCCATGCCTTCGAGCACGCCGTGGAGCAGGTAAGGAAGATCCGACCGAGGGTGACCGACCGACGGGGGCAGATCCGACCCAGGGTGACGGGACCACGACGTCCGACCGCGACGACGTCCGACCGAGGGTGACGGCGGGAAGGGGGATCCGAACGGAAAAGGATCCGACCGAACGGAAAAGGATCCAAAAGGATCCGACAAAAGGATCCGACCGAGGGTGACGGCAGATCCGGCAGATCCGAGCGAGGGTGACGGGACGACGACGTCCGACCGAGGGTGACGGCAGATCCGGCAGATCCGACCGGCAGATCCGAGCGAGGGTGACGGGACGACGTCCGACCGAGGGTGACGGCGGGAAGGGGGATCCGAAAAAGACCCGACCGATTGACCCGACCGAGGATCCGACCGCGTGGGGGATCCGACCGACGGCGGGAAGATCTGCCCGAGGGCGATTGACCCGACCGAGGGGTGAGGACGACCGCGATAGACCCGATAGACCAGCGATAGACCCGACCGAGGGTGACAGGACACCGCGCGTGTCGCATGTCCTCGAGTGCGGCGACTAGATCGAGCGCGACGTCGAGCAACCCAGCGATCGAGCTACGCGAGCTCGGGTGCCGTGCTGACGCCGTAGCTTTGTTTCAGCTTCCAGGTGCCCGGCGGGAATAGGACCTTGCGCACGCCTCGCTTGAGTCGCTCCAGGCTCGCCCGGTAGGCCTCGAGGAACATGTGACGGCAGCGCAGCCAACGCGCTGCGGCGGAAGTGTTGCCGGCCGCGGAGAAAAGCGGAAAACGAGAGCCGAATGGCTCCCAGCTTGCACTGCGGGACGTGACCTTGGCGCGCATCACGTGCTCAGCGTTCTTGAACGAGTGGCCGTCGCGTCGGGCAGCTGCGTGCGCTGCCTGAACCTTGTCGTCCACCACCCGCTGGATGGCGCGGCACGCGGCGTCTCGGTCGCCGTAGTCCCTCGATAGCTGGTGGGGAAGGGTAAGGGGGAGCTCGACGCTCTCCGGCCACTGCGGATTGTCGGCGTCGAGATAGATGTCTGGACGCCGAACCCTCACCACTCGGAGTCCGATGTCGTTCACGAGGACTTTCGCGCCCGGCCAGGCTCGTGGCGAGCGGACGAGGAAGGCGGTCACGCAGTTGGTGATCACGTAGGCGATCTTGTCGACGATCGACTCGGTCGTCAGCAGCTCCACGCAGCTCATCGCGGTGCGACTGAAGACCTCTTCCGGCCAGCCTCGATGGCACTTCACCGCGTTGGCCAGCAAGCGGTTCCGCAACTCGAAGAACTTCGGCAGATTGCCCCGCGTATCGGTGAGCACTTCGTGCGTGGTTGGAAAGCACTTGAACGCAGTGGACCTGGATGCCGAGCTGCAGCGCGATCACAGCCGTGAAGTACCAATACAGCTGCTGCACGGTCCCATCCGGGTCGGGGCGCAGAAGGAAGTGCCGGCGGGCTACTCGCCGCGTTACCAGGTAGGTTCGGTTCGGCAACACCGCTCGCGGTCGGGACATCCCTCGCCGCAGTGCGAGCTTCGTGCCAGCCACGCTTGGCCGGAAACTCTCGCATTTTCGCACTGGGGCTGGTGGCGAAGGCCTGGCCAACGGCGGCGGCCGCCACTCGCACGCAGAGGCTCCCGGTCACCCTCGGTCGGATCTCGGTCATCACCCGTCCGCGGTCACCCTCGGTCGGATCTCCCCCGGGATCTGATCTCCCCGTCACCCGTCCGCCCGCCGCGGTCGGATCTCCCCAGAAGGCTCCCGGTCACCCTCGGTCGGATCTCCCCCACCGGATCTCCCACCGGTGCCCTCGGTCGGATCTCCTCCGCACCTACTTCACCACCGGGATCTCCACGGTATTGACGAGCTTCGTCCCCATGCCGGCCAGGTAGGCGTGCGACACGTAGGCCGTGAACGGATCATCGGGCCGAAGGTCACCGAGCCCCAGCCCCAGCTTGGTGGCGGTGAAGGGAGCCTTGCTGCTCATCGCTTGCCGGCCGTTGGAGCAGCTCGCTTGGCCCTTCGAAGTTCCCGGTGACGAGCGTGACGTGGGTGTACTCGTAGTCGCCGAGCGCTTTCCAATCGCCGAGCTTGCCCATGCACTCGAGTTCGACGTCTTGGAAGCTGCCGCTCGTGTCCTTCTTGCGCACTACCACGAGGGAGGTTTCGGGATACGTGGGGTCGGTGAAGAAGACGTAGCTATCGAGGTACTGACCGACGGGCACGACGTTCACCCACTCCGGGTCGCCTTCGCCCAGGAAGTCCATGCCGCCGGTCATGTACGCGCCCACGTAGAACGGGTGGCTTTCGTCTTGGCTCTTCACGACGAACGCTTCCTTCGTCCAGAACTCGACGACCTCGCCGCGCTTCAGCGTGGTGGGCGCGCCGGTGGGGGCGGCGGGGGCGTAGCTCAGCGTGGTGCCGTCGACGGCGCCGACGAAACGCCAAGGCACCACCTCGTCGACGGGGTCGAGACCGAGACGGCGAGGCTTGTGACGAACCGAGACGTATTCGTGGCCGAGCTGCTTCACCGGCAGCAGCTGTTGCTGCGCCGTGTCGCACGCTTCTTTGTCGGCAGGCACGTTGATGCAGGTCGCGCCGCCGAAGACGCCGATGGGTTTGTCCGACTGGATCACGCTGCCGGTGAGCTCGGCGCCCTGTGTGAGCTGGACGTATTCGCCTCGCGCGAGCTTGTATTCGACGACTTGGCCAGCAGCAGCGGCGGACACGTTCGCGCCTGGATCGATGGCAGCGGTGGGCTGGAGCTTCACCGTGGTCTCGTCTTCCTGCGCCACGATGTCCAGGGACGGAAGCGCGTACTTCGGGTGAACGGTGCTCTGCTTGTAGGCGTTCACCGCGACGTAGTTCGCGTCCCACGCGCTCGTCGGCAGGAGGAGCGCGGCGCTCGTCGCCGCCACCGCGCCGCCACCGAAGGGGAAGATCTGGTAGGCCGAGACCGGAGCGGTCGTCTTGATGTGGAAGGCCTTGCCGAATCCGCTGCCGTGCACTGCCGTGTCGGCTTTCACGGCCGTGGGCACGGGGCAGTTCATGCCCTTGGGCGGGTTGTCTTCCGAGAGAAACAGGATCGCGACTTCGCTCGGAAGCAGTCCGCTACTGGCGTCGTAAGGGGCGTAGGTGATGTTCTTGCCTTGGCCCTTGGGGATGCGGATGAAGTCGGTGCTCGTGAACGTCTGGCCAGCGCGGTCGACGGAGATCTTCACGGGACCGACGCCGCGGTTGGCGATGAAGACCGCGTAGCAGGCCCCGGGCAAGCCGTAGCCACCGTTCGGGTCGTTGATGGTGTCGACCTGCAACGCGAAGTACTCGCAACCGTAGGTGCTGCCGGCCTGGGCCGCCGCGTCGCAGGTCTCGGTGACCGGTGCGTCGCTGACGGTCACGTCGACGCCGGCGTCGCTCGATGGCGAACTCCCGGTGCCGCCGCCCCCGCTCGAGCTGTTGGTGCCGCCGGCTCCGCCGCCGTCGGAGTCGCCACCCCCGTCGGGTTCGGCTTGGGCCACGACGTCGTCGCTAGCGGCGCAGGCGGCCGTCGTATGGGCTCCGCCGAGGAGGACGAACGGAAGGGCCCACCAGCCGAGCTCGCGCCGAGTCTTCATGGTGCCGTTGGAGTGGAAGCCGCGAGCGGCTTCGGGTGGGAAATAGTGACAGGCCGAGGTCAGGGCGTCACGTCGAGCACCAGGCCGCCGAGTACGCTGGCGCCACCGACCTTCACCGAAAACGACTGGGCTCCGCTCGGGGTTCCGACCACGAGGTCACAAGTGGCGAGCCCTTTGTCGTCGGTGAGGACCATGCCCCCCTGGCAGGAAAGGCCAGGAGGTCCGACGAGCACGACACCGATGTCGGAGAGCGGGCTGCCGACGAACGGACCCGCCTGGTTCACGACGCGAACCTGGATGACGCCCGCTAGCTTGGAGCCGGACTTGGCGCTGCCGAGGTTCTTGTCGAGGGGCGCTTCGAGCACGGACAGCGGCATCGTCGGCGCGTTCACCCCCGTGTCGCAGGTGGTCAAGGCGAAGGTCGCGCTGTTCGCGCCGTTCGCGCCGCTCGCACCGGCGCTCACGCTCACCTTCTGGCGGGTGAACGAGACGTTGGCTGGAACGTAGTTGCCGATGAACGTGTTTTCGCTGCGGCCGCTCGCGTCGGTGACGGTCTCGAGCTTGCCGATGTTTCCCCAACCGTCGCTGATCTTCCAGGACAGCGTCAGGCCCGGAGCGGGAGCGCCATTGGCCCGAGCTTCGACCACCATGGGCTCACCCGCGGGGTACATCTCCGGCACCATTTGGTGATCGCCGGAGACGATGCTGACGACGTAGTCACCGCCGGTGCCGCCGGCGTCGAAAGTGGACGGCTCGCGCCCACCGAGCCCGCCGCTCGAAGCACCGGCCACCCCGGCGTTGCCGCTCGATCCGCCGAGTGCCGCGTCGAAGGCGAGCTCGCCTCCGACACCTCCACTGGAGCCCGCGCCATTCCCGCCCGCAGCCGGGGCGGCGTCACTGCCCGAATCGAGCCCGCGCGCGTCGCTCCCAGCGCCGCCGCACGCAACCACCGCCGCACCGCCCCACGCCAGCGCGCCACACCACAACCAGCTCTTCATTCCGGCGGTGAGTGGACGGATCCCCAAAGAACGGGCGGACATTTTCCGACGGCCGACGAGTGGGAGGCGGTCGGGGCCTTCGTCATCAAGATGATCGCCGACCGGCAGCCCAAAGCCGCTCGTCCGTGAGTCGCCGATTGTCGTGACGACTTCTCCGGTCGAAAGTCCCGCTGTGCGCTTGGTGGGTCGCGAATCCGGTCCGCCGTCCGACCCACGTTCTCGGCACGGCAGCCGGAGTCGCGCTGCGGCATGGAGTATCGTCGCTCCGAACGGAGCGGGCTATCATCGGACCCCTTCGAAGACGGAGAGGCCCCCTGAACGAACCCCCGCCCGACCCGTACCGCCTGCTCTTCGAGCGCAGCGCGGACGCGATTCTGATCATCGAGGGGGATCGTTTCGTGGACTGCAACGAGGCGACGCTCGAGATGCTCGGCTACCGGAGCAAGAGCGACCTTCTGCGCGTTCACCCGTCGGAGCTCTCGCCGAAAACCCAGCCCGATGGCCGAGATTCGTTCGAAAAGGCCAACGAGATGATGGCGCTCGCGTGGGCGCGAGGCAGCCACCGCTTCGAGTGGGAACACCTGCGAGTGACGGGAGAGCCGTTCCCCGTCGAAGTGCTGCTCACCGCCGTGGAAGAGGGTGGGCGGCGGATGCTCCACGTGGTCTGGCGCGACGTCACGGATCGGAAGCGCATGGAAGAGCGCCTGCGGCACACGCAGAAGATGGAGATCGTCGGCCAGCTCGCGGGAGGCATCGCCCACGACTTCAACAACCTCTTGGTGGCCATCTTGGGGAATGGCGAGCTCTTGCAGAAGAAGCTCACCGAGAACCCCGAGCTCCGCGTCTACGTCGAAGAGATGCTGAAAGCCGGACAGCGCGGTGCCGCTCTGGTTCGGCAGCTACTCCTGTTCAGTCGCCCCTACGACACGCCCCTGGAGGTCATCGACCTCGTGACGGTGCTGGTCGACGTGCGGCGCATGCTCGAACGCTTGATTGGCGAAGACATGGCGCTGGTCACCGACTTCTGCGATGGCCCCCTGCCCGTGCAGAGCACCCGAAGCCACGTGGAGCAGGTCGTGATGAACCTGGTGACGAACGCTCGGGACGCCATGCCGCAGGGAGGGACGATTCGGGTCGGGCTCAAGCGCACGATCGTGATGAACGACAGCATCGGAGCCGTGGACGAGCTTTCGCCAGGCGCCTACGCGGAAGTGTCGGTGACCGACTCGGGACACGGCATGGGCGAAGAGGTTCGCGCGCGAGCGATCCATCCCTTCTTTACCACCAAGGAAGTGGGGCGTGGTACCGGCCTCGGGCTCTCCACGGTGTACGGCATCGCGAAGCAGAGCGGCGGCGGCCTTCGCATCGACAGCGTGGTGGGGCGCGGGACCAGCGTGAGAGTGTACTTGCCACTGCGTCCCGGCGTGGGTGTCGCGCGGGACTCGGAGCGCGCCGAAGCGCCTCCAGCCGGCGGCACCGAGCGCATCTTGGTCGTGGAAGACGACGTGATCGTCGGTCGCGTCGTAGTGCGGGTGCTCGAAGCGCAAGGCTATCGAGTGGAGCTCGCTCGCGACGGGCGTGAAGCGCTCGAGCTGTTCGAGCCCGGTGAGAGCGGACACGCGCTCGTCGTTTCGGACGTCGTGATGCCGAACATGAACGGTCCCGAGCTCCTGCGCGAGCTCCGCGCGCGCGGCCTCCACCCGCGGGTGCTCTTCATGTCTGGTTACACGCGCGATCTCGCGCTCGGGGATTCTCCGGATCCCACGCCACGGGTGCTCGAAAAGCCGTTTTCACCCAACGCGCTCCTCGCCTTGGTTCGGGAGCTCCTCGACCGTCGGGCGTGATTGGTCGCGTAGGGCCGAGAGCTGCGCAGTCGCTGCATGCCTGCTGCGAGCGCCCGGCACCTCCTGCGCGATGTACCGCGCGCTCGACCACAAACGCCGCGTGGCACGCGCGTTGCTCCGCATCGTTGCGTGCCTCGCCTCGGCGCTCACCCGATCCTCGCAGCGCGCGCCCAGCGTGAAGTGGGATTTCTGTGGCGAGGAGCTCCGCTCCGTGGGTACGAAGGTGAGCCGCTCTCGTCGGCGCTCTGGGCGAGCGGAGTGCGCGTCCTGGGACACCACCCGAAGGACGGCGCCCCTCAAAGCCTCTTCTGCGCCAACGGCCAGTGCGCCCAATGCCTGGTCGTGGTGGACGGGCGACCGCGGAAGGCCTGCGTCACTCGCCTGCGTGAGGGGCTTCGGGTCGAGCCGGTCGAGGGCCTGCCCGTGCTTCCCCCTGCACCTGTCAGGCCCGAGCACGCACGGGTCGAACACACGCGGACCGACGTGCTGATCGTCGGCGGCGGCCCAGCGGGTCTGGCGGCGGCCATCGAGCTCGGTGCACGCGGAGTCGAAACCCTGCTCGTCGACGACAAACCCGCCCTCGGCGGGAAGCTGTTGCTCCAAACCCATCGCTTCTTCGGTTCGTTCAACGCGGTGCACGCAGGCACGCGAGGCTTCGACATCGCCGCGCGCCTCGAGCGCGAGGTTCGGAGCTGTTCGTCCGTCACGATCTGGAACGCGAGCCCAGTCGTCGGAGCGTTCTCCGACGGGCGTGTCGGCGTGCTCCGCGGCGGAGAAGACGCCGAGCGCTACGTGCTCGTGGCACCCAAGATCTTGGTGGTCGCCACCGGAGCGCGCGAGCGGTTCCTCGCGTTTCCGGGGAACACCCTGCCGGGAGTGATGGGAGCCGGCGCCTTCCAAACCCTGATGAACCGCGACCGGGTGGTCCCCGGAGCGCGTGTGCTCGTAGTGGGGGGCGGCAACGTGGGCCTCATCGTGGCCTACCAGGCGCTCCAGGCCGGAATCGAAGTTCCACTCTTGATCGAGGCGGCTGCCGAGTGCGGCGGGTATGCGGTGCACGAAGACAAGCTCGCGCGCCAAGGCGTCGAGGTCTCCACCGCCCACACGATCTTGGGCGCCCACGGCGGGGAAAGCGTCGAGGGCGCGACCGTCGCACGAATCGGGAGCGACGGTCGCGTCGTGACCGGAAGCGAGCGGCACGTGGCGTGCGATGCCGTGCTCTTGGCGGTGGGACTCGAGCCGGAAAATGCGCTCTACGCGAAGGCCCGCGAGCTCGGCTTCGAGGTGCTCGTCGCGGGAGACGCCGCCGAGATCGCCGAAGCCTCGGCTGCGCTGTTCGCGGGGCGCCTCCGAGCCCACGACGCGGCGCGGAGTCTGGGCCGTGAGCGAGGCGACGCGCCCGAAGCTTGGCAATATGGATTCGAAGTGCACCGCTCGCGGCCGGGACCGCGCGGTGCGGAGCGCGCGGCGGCGAGTGAAGGCATCGTTCCGGTCGTCCATTGTGTGCAAGAGATCCCCTGCGACCCTTGCGCTTCGGTTTGCCCGCGCGGCGGTCTCGTGGTCGACCCGGACGACATCCGACACCTGCCGCGCTTTCTGGGGGAGCGCGTGGACAAGCCCTGCGTCGGCTGCGAGAAGTGCGTCACGATCTGCCCCGGGCAGGCCCTGACGCTGGTCGACTACCGCAGCGATCCGGAGAACCCCACGGTGATCGTTCCGTTCGAGATGCCGCGCGACGAGCTCGCGCCAGGCAGCCGCGTCGCGGCGCTCGACATCGACGGAAACGTGCTCGGCATGCTGGAAGTGGTGCGCGTGCGTGACGCCATCGTGGCGGACCACACGCTCGCGGTGCGTGTGCGTGCGCCCCGGGACATCGCCCAGCGGATCGCGGGGATCAGGCTTCCCTCGTCGCCCGCGGAGCCGTCGCCAGACCGCTTCGACGTCGGCCCAGCTCCGGAAGCCATCGTGTGCCGCTGCGAACGCGTGAGCGCGGAGGAGCTCCGCTCGCGCGTGCGGGGCGGGCAGACCGACGTACACGTGCTCAAGGTCCTGACCCGCATCGGCATGGGTGCGTGTGGCGCGCGCACGTGTTGGCCCCTCGTGCGACGCATCTTGGAAGAGGAAGGCGTGCCGGATTCGGCCGTGTTCGAACCGCGCCGTCGTCCGCCGCTGTTCGAGGTCTCGCTCGGGGCGCTGGCCGACGCCCGCGACGGCGAGCGAGACGGGTCATGAGCGCGTGGGACGTCGTGGTCGTCGGCGCCGGCAGCGTGGGAACGCCGACCGCGCTCTCTTTGGCCGAAGCGGGCGCCAAGGTCCTCGTGCTCGACACGCTCCACGGTGTCGGTCACGGCTCGAACAAGGCCGCCATCGGCGGCGTGCGCGCTACCCACTCTCAACCGGCCAAGGTGGCGCTCGGGTTGCGCTCGCTCGAGGTGTTCTCCACCTGGCGCGAGCGTCGCGGCGACGACATCGAGTGGCGACCCGGCGGCTACGTCTTCGCCGCGTGGCGCGCGAACGACGCCACCACGCTGCGTAAGTTGGTCCAGGAACAATGCGCGCTCGGACTGGAGATCGAGTGGCTCGACGCAGCCGAGCTCCTCGAGGTGGTTCCGGATCTCGAGCCGAGCGGCCTGGTCGGCGGGTCGTATTCGCCACGCGACGGTCACTGCTCGCCGCTGCTCGCGCTCGAAGCCTTTCGCGCTCACGCCCAGCGAGCCGGCGCCGAATTCCGTTTCAACGAGAGCGTGATCGGCGTCGAGAGCGCGCACGGCAGGCTGAGCGCCATCGTGACCACGCGCGGGCGCCACGCGACGCGGCATCTCGTGCACGCGGCAGGGGCCTGGGCCCGCGAGCTCGCCGTGAGCTGGGGCGACAACCTGTTCGTGAAGCCGGACGCGCACGAGGCTGGGATCACCGAGCCGGTGGCTCCCTTCCTGGCACCGCTGGTGGTCGACATTCGACCGGGGCCGGGTTCGGCCAACGTCTACTTCTTCCAACACGCGAGCGGGCAGGTGGTGTTCTGCCTCACGCCTGCCCCCTTGATTTGGGGCGACGACACCCGGGAGACCAGCGAGTTCCTACCCGTCTGCGCGCAGCGCCTGATCGCCGCCATGCCCCGGCTTTCGAGTCTCCGCGTGAGACGCACCTGGCGTGGCCTCTATCCCATGACTCCAGATGGCTCGCCGTTCGTAGGGCCTTCACCGACCTTGGAGGGCGTGTTCCTCACCGCGGGCATGTGCGGCCAGGGTTTCATGTTGGGACCGGCCGTAGGGGAGCTCGTCGCCCGCGCGGTGCTCGGCGCGAGCACGCCGCGCGACCAGGAGATCTTGCACGAGCTCTCTCCGACCCGCTCGTTCGCCGGTGGCGAGACGCTACGCTGAACGCTCGAGTCCGCGCCGGCGTACGCGCTCGTATTGCAGCGTCCCGGCCACACTGAACACGAGCAACGCGAAGCCGAGGCCGACGGCCCATAGCCCCCAGCCGAGAGCCGAATCGGGCAGCGTCAAGATCCGACGCGCCACCGCGTAGTGGAGCCCGAGCGCGACAACGGGAAGCGCCGCAGAGTAGACGCGAAGTCGAACGAAGAGGAACGCGAGCCCCACGACCAGCGCGAGATCGAGAGCCAGGGAGTGGGCCGGCAGCGAGCCGCCGCCCCAGGTCTCCGTCCAGAGCGCGAGGTGCGCGAAGCTCGCGGCGCCGACGTAGAGGCGACGCCGTTCGTCGCTCCCGGCCACCACGAAAGCGACCCTCGGCTCGGGCTCCTCTTCGGGCGGCGGAGCTTGGCTCGGAGCGCGATAGGCGTCGCTGGGGCGAGCGACCTCGTGGGTCGGCACACGCTCGGGTTTCCTGAACGCTCGGAGGAGAAGCGTGCAGGCGCCCAGCCCCGCCACGGTCGCGAGCCAGGTCGGCGAAAGCAGACCCGTGAAGAGCACCGTGAGCCCGACGAGCCCCCAGACCGCCAGCTCGCGCCGAAGCCGCCGTGTCGAGAGCAGAAGCGTCACGGGCATGAGCAACACGGGCTCGACGGAGAGCTCGCGCGTCCAGAACCAGAAGTGGAGGAGCGCGGCCGCCGTCCAGATGCCGACCGTCGCCCGAATGGAACGCGAGAGCACCGTTCTGCCCCAAGCATCGAGCGGCTCGCGGCTCTCGATGCGATGTTCGGCGAAGAGTGCGGCGGCGGCCGTTCCGAAGAGCCAGAGCGCGACGCCGCGGCTGCCGATGAAGCCGTCGCTCTGGACGACGAAGCGCGGCAAGAGCGCGACGCCGAGCGCACCGACGCCGGCGACGCTGGCACTATGGCGCGGGATCCGGAGCTTCATGGCCCAGCCGAGCGCGACGACCTTGGCCACGAAGCTCGCGACCCAGAGGCACGAGGTCAGAAGCCCGGACACGCCGAAGTACGCGACGGCCTCGTTGTGGAGCGTGAGATCGCCTTGATAGAGCGCGGCGAGGAGAGCGAGCAGCACGGCTGGTCGCCGGAGCTCGAAGCGCATGAGGAGCGCTGCCGCGCCGATCAGGGCCCAGCCATAGAGCTCCGCGATACCGCTCACCGCGAGCTTCGCCAGGAAGTTCTCTGACGCGAGGAGGCCGCGCGAGAGCAGCGAGAGGCCGCCCAGCGTGAGCGCGGCGCTGAAGAAATAGAGCGGGTTATATTCGACCAGCCAGCGATGCGCGAGGCGCCGTAGGTAGGGCTCTTGCAGGGGAGCGTTCATCGCCCGGCGCGGTTGCAACCTCGGTGCCAGCGCGCAGCCCGCTGGAAACTCGCAGCCCGCGATCCGGACGACACGCCAACTTGGCGAATTCGCCACGACGCGAACGCGCGCGGCGCCACACTGTCAGGCGCTGCGTTCGCGGAGCACGAGCCGCGCGAGGAGCAGGCAGAGCACGGCGTTCACCCCCGCGAAGAGCGCGAAGCCGAAGCGCCCCATGGGCGAATGAACGCCGCCGAGCACGGCGGTCGAAGCAAGATAGGCGGCGACACCCACTGCGAGCCCGGCGAGGCCCGGGCGGAAGGCGCGGACGCCGAACAGGAGCAGCGTGAGCGAAAACGGCAGGAGCGCATTGCCGAGCGGCAAGTAGGCGTGGAGCGACGCGCCGAAGAGGATGTCCCAATCAGGCAAAGGGCGCGCCAGGAGATCGACCATGGGATTGTGGCGTCCGAGCAGGAAGGGCGCGAAGAAGAGGAGCCCCGGGCCGGCGAGCAGGGCGGGCACGAGGAAACCCGGCGTCCAGGGCGACAGCAGCGGATCCTCCCGACGCAGCTTGCGGAACGTGAAGAAGATGACGAGCCAGAGAGCCACCAGCCGCGCCAGCAGACGTTCGAGCGCGACTCGGGTGAGCCCCGCCGCGGCGTCCAGCGCTCCCGCACCGAACTCCGCGCGCCCACCGTTCGAAGCATCGAGGCGGCGTGCGCTCTTCGTGAGGGTGCGCTCCACGGCGTCGGGCGCCGTGACGCCCAGCGAAACCACGAGAGCTGCGGCACCCGCCACGTGGGGAGCCGCCATGCTGGTGCCGTTGTAGCTCGGAAAGCGCTCGCAGCGATCGTGACCGCCGTTGCAGATGGTCTGCTGGATCACGTCGACCCCGGGTGCCGCCAGGTCCACGCCCGGACCGCGGGAAGAAAACCACGCGAGCCGGTCCGACGGCTCGAGCGCGCTCACCCCGATGACGCCTTCGCTCGCGCCCGGATACCCGACGCGACCGCCGCTGTTGCCCGCTGCCGCGACGACCGTCGCGCCTCGCGCTCGCGCGTAGTCGATGGCCTTCTGCAAGACCTTGGAGTTGCGCGGGCCACCCAAGCTCAAGTTGATGACCTGCGCTCCGTGGTCGGCGGCGAACCGGATGCCGTCGGCGACGTCACTCGTCGTGCCGCTGCCAGCGGCGTTCAGGACCTTCACCGGCAGGAGGCGCGCATCGAAGGCCATGCCAGCAGCTCCGAGGCCGTTGTTGGTGCTCTGTGCGATGGTTCCGGCGACGTGGGTTCCGTGGCCGTGGTCGTCGTTGGCGTGGGGAGACTTGTCGACGAAGTTGTAGCCGACCTCGCAGCGGGTCTCCGCGAGATCGGTGGCCTTGTCGAAGGGCCCGAACTTCTCGCAGGCGATGCCGGTGTCCACCACGGCGACCGTCACACCGCGCCCGGTGGAGAAGTCCCAGGCGCGCTCGGCCCGCACCCGCGAGAGATGCCACTGGTCCTTGAGCAGCGGATCATCGGGTACGAAGAGCGCGCGCACCCGTGCGTGGGGCTCGACGAACTCGACCCGGGGGTCTTTCTCCAAGAGCGCGCGCACCTCGTCCGTGCGCCCGAGCGCCACGCGCACCAGCTCGACTCGCGTGTCTGGCTCGAGCGCGGTCGGCACGAACGACACCGACAGGCGCGAGAAGAGCTCGCCGATGGCGACCGGCGCGGTGTCGTCGCTGAAGTCGACGACGAGCTCGCCCGGGATGTCGTCGGACGTCTCGTCGCTGCCAGCGCTCGGCGGAACCGTGGCGCCGCCCGCCCAGGCGGAACCCGCGAAGAGCAGCGCCGTCAGGAGCGCTTGCGCACGGACGAACGGCATTCGCCGCAAGGTTAGCGCACGGACGAACGCCGGACCACCGCCGTGCCAGCCGCTCCGGACTTGGTGTATGAGGCGCCATGCTCTCACGTCGAAACGTGCTCGGGCTCGCGACCCTGTCCGCGTTGACACAAGCCTGCGAGGCCATCGGTCTCAAGGCTACGGTGATCACCACCAAGACCCAGAACGGTCAGACCACCACCCGCGTGCGCGAAGCCAAGAACTGGGACGAGTTCGAAGCCGCCATGGGCGAAGTGGCCACCGACTTCTCGGACTTCGCCAAACAAGTGGGCGCCACCACCGCCGAGCTCGCCAAGAAGCTCGTCGACGTTCCGCCCCAAGGCCAGGTCGAGCTCGGCCAGCTCTCACCGACGCTGAAGCCCTACCAAGGGGACGTGCGCTACGACTACCTGAAGGTGGCGCGCATGAACCCGGACGCGAAGTACCGCTTCCGATACGTCCAGATCGGCATGCCCGAATACGACAACTTCTTCCGCTCGTCGGCGGAGATGTACGCGACGGCCTACCAGCTCCTCGAGACCGGGCGCCACGTGCACCTGGCCACGTCACAGATGAAGGGCCAAGACGCACCGAGCGACGTCGAGAGCGGCAAGCGCAAGATCAAGAAGGGCGAGGTCTCGAGCGCGCTCAGCGATCTCAAGTCGGGGGCCAGCGGGCAAGCCGCCGAGGGCGTCGGGAAGCTCGAGACGCTCTGGGTCACCATGGCCGAGCTGGGCGTCCAGCTCGGCTCCAAGGCGGTCGAGACCGCGTCCGCGGGCGCAGCCCTCGTGGCGAGCGCGCCAGCGCAGATCGTGAACCCCAAGCTCCTGCTCCACCTGAAGCTCATCGTGAAGGGCCTGGAAGAGAGCGTGAGCATGGTGAAAGACACCGGGAAGCTCCTGGGCGAAATCGTGGGCTGAACATGCAGCCCATCGAGCACCTACCGGCAGCGGAGGCCCAGGGCCTCGAGGGACTCTTGTTCGATCTCGACGACACGCTGCTCGATCACGGGCGGCTCACGGAGGCTGCGTACTCGTCTCTTTTTCGCCTGCGCGAGAGCGGGCTCCGCTTGGTCGCCGTCACGGGGCGCCCGTCCGGCTGGGGCGAGATGCTGGTGCGCCAGTGGCCCATCGACGGTGCCGTCACCGAAAATGGCGCCATCGCTCTGCACGTGCCCGCGGGCGGCGGCGTGTCACGTCTCGATCCGCTGGGCGAGAGTGAGCGGCGCATCCGCCGGATGCACGTGGCCGAGGTCGTGGCTCGCATGCGCGAGCGCTTCCCGGAGCTCCGCCCCGCCGACGACGTGGGAGCTCGCATCAGCGACTTCACGTTCGACATCGGCGAGCGGCAGCGCGTGGCGCCCGAGGTTCGACAGGCGGCGGAGGCGTTCGCGCACGAGCTCGGCGCGCGCACGCAAGCTTCGAGCGTGCACCTCCACGTCACGTTCGACGCCGACGACAAGGCGACCGGCGCCGTTCGCTTTCTCCGCATGGCGTTCGGCCTCGACGCCACCCTCGCTCGCTTCCGCTTCGCGTTCATCGGCGACAGCGAGAACGACGCCGCCTGTTTCGCCGGCTTCCGCACCACCATAGGCGTGCGGAACTTCAGCGGCCGGCCCAGCGTGACCCCGCGCTTCTTGACCGCGGCCGCGCGCGGCGCCGGTTTCGCCGAGGCCGCGGGCCGGCTGGTGGCGCTGAGAACCGGCTGAATTCGGTGTTTCGTTCACCTGGTTCGAACGAAACATTGAGATCGTTCTAATGGCGCGGGGGGCGCGGCGGAGGCAACCTGAGAGCCATGAAGAACGCGCGAGTGGGGAGCATCGTGGTAATCGCAGCGCTGGCGGCTGCCTGCGGCGGGAAGGCCGAGAGCGAGGACCAGCCGAGCACCGGCGGCAGCTCCGGCAGCGGCGGCAGCGGCGCCTTCGCGGGACAACCGGCCGGCGGGACCGGTGGCACGCCCGCGAGCGGAGGCGGGGGCGCGTCGACTGGCGGAACGGGCGGGGACGCGGGCGGTGGCGCAGGCGGTGCCGGCGGCACCGGGACCGGCGGCGAGCCACCCTGCGTTCAGCAAGGCGACGGCTGGAACTCGAATTCCGATCCCACGTGTAAGGACCTGGACGTCCTCGGCGTGTTCGATCCGGTGGTCGAGAGCGCCAACGGCGACGCCAAGGTCGCGCCGGGCGAGAGCTTCACGCTGAAGGTGCGCTTGAGCGAAGTGAAAGGCATCGGCTTCGGCATGTACCCGGGCGTGAAGTTCGCGAGCGACCACCCGGGAGTCAGCATCAAAGAGAACGATTGGTTCTACGGCATCTTCGGCTGCCAGAGCTACGACGCCAGCGCGACCGGACAGATCGAGGCGAACGTGCCCTCCGGAACCGTGGTGAAGCTCACCGCCCGGGCGGCCATGCTCAACTCGGACTGTCCGGAGGCGCCCTCGGTGACCTACACGCTCAGCGTGGAGTGACGCGCGCGACGCCGGCGGCGAGCGAACAACGCCACGACACCCAGCGTCGAGAGCGGCCAAGCAGAAGCTCGAACCGGCACCAGGGAGCAACCGCCGTCGGAGCTGGCCCCTGAGGCCGCGTTCCCGCCTTCCCCGCCCGAGCCGCCACTCGCGCCCGCGACGCCGCCGCTCCCGGCACCGCCGCCACTTCCCAGGCTGCCCCCGCTACCGCCGGTTCCGCCGCCAGCGCCCGCCTTGCCGTCGAGGAGCAGCGCGAGCTTCTTCCGTGCGGCCTCGTAGACGTGGCCGCGCTCGGCCCAGACCGGTTGCTGGCCCTGGCTCGTGAAGCTGCCTTGGTAGTCGTTGAAGGCGGCGGGTACGACGTCGTCCACGATGGCTTGGGTGTCGATGCCGTGCTCGTGCGCGAGCCAGAGGTACTCGTAGTCCTGCTGGCCGCGGCGCCAGTTCTTCATGCGCAGCGACGCGATGGGTCCGTCGAGGCCGCGGCTGTCGTCCGGGAGCTTCACGTCGGTGCCGGGGTAGATGTAGTCGCCGTTGCCCCAGGCCTTGCCGCCGCCGTCTCCGATGTACTGATCGTCCCAGGGGTTGTGCGGGTAATACGTGAAGCCGCCCGTCTCCCACATGAAGTACTGATCGACGGCGTACTTCCAGGCGATCCAGGGATTCACCCGGTTGTCGGCGGCGGGCGCGTCCAGCGCCGAAGCCTGTCCGTACGACGGACGCGTGCCGTTGTAGATCGCCGCGAGCTCGCCCAACGCCTGGCGCTCCTTCACCTTGGGCAGGTCGTAGCCCGCAGTGATGCCAGAACCGTCGTCGTAGCCCGACTGCACGGTGAGCGACCAGAAGTCGATGGCGCCGTAGAGCGTCGGCTCGATGCGCACGGTGCAGTAGGTCTTCAGGTTCTTCCCGGGCCCGCTGCTCGAGTGGATCCAGCCGGCGCGCTCGATGACGGCGTCGTAGTCCTTCGGCTGCGGTTCGTCCGTCATGTATTTGAAGCGCACGACGTCGGGCGCGTGGGCCGAGAACCAGGTCTCCCAAGCGTCGGCAGCAGCTTGCCAAGCCTCTTTGGTCGCCGGATAGAAGCCCGAGTTCCAGCCGCCCTCGGGTTGGTCGTAGGTGCCGATGCTGTACGTGCGGTTGCCGACGCCGGCGCCCGGGCCGTCGTAGCCGTGGGCGGCGTCGTAGTACTCGCCGGTGTAATAGCCGCCCAGGTGCTCCGCGAACTCGTCGGGTTTGCGCGCACCGTCGCTGAGATCCATGCGGTGGCGGTGCGCTAGGTTCATGTATTTGCGAAAGAGGTCGAAGTACGCCGGGCTCGAGTTCTCGACGCCGTGTCGTTCGATGAGCGACGCTCCGAAGAAGAACATGTTGTGAAAGTGCGTGTCGTCCGGCAGCGTGAAATCGTAAACGTGGAGCTTCACGGGGATCTGGCGGGTCACTGCGCCGTTCTCTTCGACGGAGAGGGTGCCTGCGTAGTCGCCTGGCGCTTGTCCCTTCGGCACGTAGATGTCGACCCACACGCCTTGGTTCAGGCTCGGCGCGATGGCGAACGGAGCGCCCCCGATGCCGTGGGCGTGGGGTCCGGGCGGCGCCTCGAAGGGGATCAACGCATCGGGTACGAGCCCCAAGAAATCCGAGTCGGGAGCCGGTGGAACCCAACCCCAAGAACCGCCGAAGGTCGTGCGTTCGGTGACGTGGATGTAGTGCTCGGTGAAGAGCTCGATGCGCCGACCGACGAAGTCGAAGGGATCTTGGCTGGTGTTTTTCAGCACGTTTCCGCCGCTCGCGAGGGACGGCAAGCTCACGTTCACGCTCTTCGCACCGTCGCTCCCGGCCTCCAAGATCAGCTGGAAGGCCACGACCTCGTTGCGGGCGGAGAAGAGCTCGACGGTGGTTCCGTCCCACACGGCGTTGTCGGGACTCGACGCGGCCCAGTGGGACAGATCGTCGGCCCGGACTTTCTCGCTGTCGTTCACCGCCCAGACCCGGGACAGGCCGCTCGGCTGCGCGAGCGCAGGTGCCGGAAACAGGAGCGCCGCCATGGCCGCGACGAGCTTCTTCCTCCGGAACGCGAAGACGGCGAGCGCCGTGGCGAGCCAGCCGAAGCCGCCGCGCGATGAACGCGGGGTGCGACAGCCGCAGCCGCTCGCGTCTCCACCGTCGTCGGAGCTCGCGCTCGGAGGCGCCGCGCTGCCGGCGGCTCCACCGCTGCTGACGCCGCCGCTGCTCCAGGCGCCTCCGCTCCCCGGGCCCGCGCCGCCCGTTCCGGAACCCGCTCCGGAGCCGGAGCCTGCGGCACCCGATTGCGAGAGGAGCTCGTTCGGACCGATGTCGGGCGCGCTGCCCGAGTAGTCGAAGAAGACGGGATCGCCGTCGCTCCAGGTTCGAGGCTCGGCGAGTGAGAGCTTCTTCGCCTCGTAGTCCACGTCGCTCACGACGACCGCGGGCCCGGTGCCGATGCGGATCCGATCGCCCTCGGTTGCAGCAAAACCCGCACTGAAGAAGTACGGGTCGGCGACGACGAGCTCGCTCCCCGCGTTGGCGTTGCCCTCCGCCTGCGTGAGCGCGCCACCTGCGTCGATGGCAGCCGAGCCCGGCGCGAGGTGGAAGTCCCAGCTCGCCTCGAAGCCGACCGGATACTGAGGGACGTTCACGAAACCCGGTTCGGCTTCGACGCTGTGGCCATCTTTGCCGTGCATGTAGGCGTAGCCGCCGTGGGTGGAAAGGGCGCTCTGCCAATCGGAGAGGCCGACTGCCGTGACCATCTCGCCGTTCATACGGTGGTGGAAGCGCGGCGCCTGTCCGAAGTCCCAGTAGAGGTTGTAGTCGAGGGCGAAGCGGTCGCCGCCGTCCATCTGGAAGTAGAAGACGCCCTGGTTCGGCTGAGCGGCGACGATGTTGTTCAAGAACGCGCGATCTTCGTTGGGCATATTCCAAGTCATGAGCCCCGCGAAGTCGCCGTCGGTTTGGTTGGGACCGCGGAAGTCGCGCCGGTTGTTCAGGAACGCGTTGTTGTAATAGTGATAGCCCTGGTACATGTGGGCGCCCGTGTTGCAGTCGTAGAAGACGTTGCCGCGAGCGATGACGTGACGAGTGACGTCTCCCGCGCCGAGCTCGAAGCCGGCGCCCCCTTGCTTGTCGTTGCCGTCTTTCGCGCCATCGTTGTCGCCGACGGCGCCGTGGATCACGTTGCCCTCGACCAAGACGAACGCCGCCCCCTTGAAATCGATGGCGTTCTCGGCGGCATTTCCCAGCCGACTCCGCCGGATCACCGTGCCCCGATTGTAGGGCAGCGAGTGGTCCTGGTAGTTCGGCTCGAACTGGATGTTGTCTTCTTCGATGGAGCCGTCGAGCACGCAGTCTTCGATCAGATTGCCTTGAAGCTCGCTGCTGCCGTCGTCGGGCGAGCCGATGTCGACGTTGTTCGACCCGGTGTCTTTCACCGTGGTCCTGCGCAGTGTGAAGAAGCGGGGCGACCCGCCGGCCACCACGATGCCCATGGCCACACCGCGCACCAAGCTGTCTTCGATGGTCACGTGCTTGCCGGCCGCCACCACGCCGCGGGATTGGGCGCCGAGCTCCCAGTAGTTGTGAGCCACGTCGCCGTCCGCGATCACGCGCACGTTGGAGAGCGTCAGGTAGTCGCCCTCGAGGTGCACCCAGTACTCGACGTGGTTCAGAATCTGGAGATGGGCTTGGCTCTTGATCGTGAGGTTCTCCAGGCGGATGTGGTCGACCCAGAGGCTCACGACCTCCAGGCTGTCAGCGAGCCCGTCGACGACGACCTCTTCGCCCGCCTTGCCGCGGTAGACGATCTCCGCGCCGGCCGTACCGGACTTCTCGGGCTGGATCCGCTCGTGGTACGTGCCCGCGGCGAGCTCCACCACGTCACCCGGACCAGCCGCGGCGTTGGCTTTGCCCAGGGTCTTCCAAGCCGCGTTCGGCTCCGAGCCGGACTTCGAGTCGTCGCCATCGGGCGCGACGTAGTAGGTCGTGGCGGTGGCGACCCGGCCGTAGAACAGACAGAAAACCAAGCTCGCGAATGCGATCGAACGAACCATGAGCTCCTCCGAAGGGGAGCGAAGTGCAACCCACGTGCCCCCACATGTCTGGCCGAAAACCGCAAAAAACACCGAGCGAACCGCGACCTTGCGGGTCGCAGCGGGCTGCGCGTGCGACCTCCCGAGTCGCACCAGCCTCGGCTCGGATCGCGTAGGGTGAGGGCCGATGTCCCTCGAGGTCGTGGCCCTGCCCGAACGAGTCGGACGCTACACGCTGGTGGATCGGCTGGGCACGGGCGGCATGGCGAGCGTGTACTTGGCGCGCGTCGAAGATCTCCCGGGCGTCGAGCGACAAGTGGCCCTGAAGCTCCTGCACTCGAAGCTCGAGGCGGACGGACGCGGACGGAGCGGGCTCGTGGAAGAAGCACGGGTCGGCGCCCGCATCCGTCACCCGCACGTGGTCTCGGTGCTGGAGGTCGGAGAGGCCTCGGCGGGCGTGTACCTCGTGCTCGAATACGTCGAGGGGGTGTCATTGTCCGAGCTGGTGCGCGGCCTCGCGCCGGAGAAGCTGCCGCTCCCGGTCGTCGGCAGGATCTTGGTGGACGCGCTCGCCGGTTTGCACGCGGCCCACGAGCTCACGGCGGAGGACGGAACACCGGAAGAGCTGGTGCATCGGGACTTCTCGCCGCAAAACCTGCTGATCGGCGTCGACGGCGGCACCAAGCTCACGGACTTCGGCATCGCGAAGACCTTGGCTCGCCTCGATGCCACGACCACCGGCGTGATCAAAGGCAAGCTGCGCTATCTCGCTCCTGAGCAGGTGCTGGGCCAGCGCCTCGACCGGCGCACCGACGTCTGGGCGGCGGGTGTCGTGGCCTGGGAGCTCGTCACGGGCCGGCCGCTCGTCGAACATGTGAGCGAGCGGACCTTGCTCGAGCTCGCCAGCGTCACGCCGCCCAGCGCGAGCTCGGTACGCGGGGACTTGCCGGCCGAAATCGACGCCGTGCTGAAGGACGCGCTGCGGCTCGAACCTTCGCGCCGAATCGCCACTGCGGACGAGCTCGAACGCCGGATCCGGGCGGCTTGGCAGAGCGCGGGCGGCATCGCAGACGTAGCGGAGGTGGGCGAGTTCGTGACGCGCATCGCGGGCGGCAAGCTCGCGCTCCGGCGCAAGCGAGTCGCCGGCGCGAAGGCACCCGACTCGACATTGACTCCCGACGGGGCTCCGTCCGCACGACGGGCGCGCTGGACCTCGCCCCTGGTCATGCTGGCCATCGCTGCCGTCGTGGGCTCCGTGTTTCTCGGGCGCTGGTACGCGGCCAGGTCGCGAGTAGAGCCGAGCGCTGCGTCTCCCCTCCCCGCTCCGAGTGCGGCGCCTGTGCTCGCGATGCCCGGGAGCATCGAGAGCGTGAGTCCGAGCGCATCACCACCTCCCCCGCCGCCGAGCGCGCACCCCTCACCAAAGACCGCGCTGCCCCGGAAAAAGAAGATGCCCGGCCTCGCCTCGGCTCCCTACGGGAAGTAAGCGCTCAGAGCTTGAAGCGATCCGCGTGGGTGAGCGTCGCAGGGCCCAGCGTGCGATAGTCTTGGAGCGGGCGGCCACGCGCCTGGATGGCCCCGAGGAGCACTGCACTCTGCCAAACGCTGTGAGCCGGTTCGAGGATGGACAACGCATCCTCCGCCGACCAAGCGTTGGGAATGCCGCCACCCCCGTACGGGTCGCCGCCGGACACGTACCAGGTCGCGTGCGCTTCGAGAGCGCGGCGAAGCAGCGGCGCGCCGCCGTCGGGCGAGTAGGCGTAGAGATCTACGCCGTGCTCGCGCGCAACCTCGGCCGTGTAGACGAGGCCCCTGAGATTCAAGTACGCGCCGTAGAGGTCGGCCGAGCCGGCGTACGAGCCGTCATCGCCGATCTTGGTCGCGGCAACGTTCTTCATGGCGTCGAAGGTTGCGGTGAGACGGGCCGAATCGCCGATGAGCGCCGCGCCGGCCGCCCGCGCGGCAAGGCTCCAGGTGTCGCTCGGTTCCACGCTTTCGGCCGCGCTCAGATAGGCGGAGACCCAGGCCACGAGCTCGGCGCGAGCGTTGCCGCCATCGTAGAAGTTCCACTGCTGTTGGTCCCACACCAGGCTGGCTGCGTAGAACATCGAAGGCAAAATCAGGCTCACGAGAAAGCTCTGCCCCTGCGTGTCCGTCGCCGCGGGCGCCATCCGCGTCGCGGGGGACACGAACCAACCGTGGAGCAGCTCGACCGCCGCCGAGCCGTAGACGGGGTTCTTGGTGAAGGCGTAGCCCACGGCCAGATCGCGCGCCGCCTGGCCCGTGAAGATCCCGGCGGCGTAGTCGCTCTCGCCGCCGTCCGGCGCCTCGTCTCCGCCGTAGGCGTGGATGTCGGTCGACCCCGATGGGGCTCCGTTCGCCGTGACCCACTTGCCCTGCGTCGGCGCTTGCTTCGCCGCGTCTTGCATCCCGGGCAGCGCCTGATCCCAAGGTGAGAACTGCACTGCGGCGAGGATCTTCTGGATCTCGGCGGCGCTCAGGAAGACCACTGGCGCGTTCGGCCCCGAGTCGCTGCCCGAGGTCCCGCCAAGCCCACCGAGGCCGCCGGACGCGCCACTACCGGCGTCGCCGCCGACGGACGAGTCGGTGCCTCCGCTGCCGCCGCCACCCGTCCCTGCGCCTCCCGTCGAGACGTCGTCAGCCGTCGGCTCGGGGATCTCGACGAAGCACGCCCCGGCGAGCGCTCCAGCGAGCCACCAGCCGAACCGCGCACGCATGGACCGAACGCTAGCGCGACCTCGCACGCCGCGCGACATCGCCGAGCGCGACCTCGGAGGTCGCAGGCAGGCGCGGGTTCACGCGCTTTCTTCGCGGCACCCGACTTGCAACGGCCGGTCGCATGAAAACGCGCGTGCTCGTGCTCCGGTGCCTGGGACTCTTGGTTCTCGCGGGCGCGACGGCCTGTTCGTCGTCCGACGGCGAAGCTCGGGGAGGCGCGGTCGCGGCGGGCGGAGGCGCGCCCGACGCCAAGGCACCGGTGCCGAGCGGCGGCGCCTCGGCCGCAGGCGGCGGCGGGGGTTCGGTCGCCGGCAGCCTCGATTCTGGTGCTCCGGACTCGGGCAAGGACACGGGTCCGGCGTTGCCGAGCGGTAGCCTGCTGCTGCTCGACCAAGTCCACGTACACGATACCACTGACATGGCGTTCTCGTTCTTCGACGTCGCCACCGGCGTGCCGGACGATCTCACGCCCTACGTCGGGGGCCGGCTCTACCAGCGAGTGGAGGTCGAGACGAAACCGAGCTCCCTGGGAGTGTCGTATCAGATGTGCCTGTTCCAAGACGAGCACACGAGCGACAAACACGCCTGCACCGATCAGATGGCGTTCACCGAGCCGGGCAGCTACGAGACCGAGCAGGAGCTCGCGAGCCTCTGGCAATACTCGGTCATCGACCTGAGCCGCGCGCTCCTCGATCTGATGCTGGTGGTGAAAGACTCCGACGGAGACCCGGTCGACACGCGTTACGGGTTCGACGGCGCATGGGAGGGAAGCCCGGATCTCTCGCTCTACTACCCGATGAAGGTGCGCTACCGCGCCGTCCTGGCGCCGCCCGGTGTCGCCTTCGCCTGGCCCAAGTGAGCCGCGCGCCGGAAACCCGCACCCAGATTTCGCGTATCGGACCGAAGGCCCCGTGATGTTAGTCTGAGCGTGCATGGGAGCTCCATCCCGCGCGTTCGTCGGCAGAGTCGTGATCGGCTCGATTCTGTTCTGCTCATCGGCGCTGGCCACCGAAACCGAAGAGCGAGCGCGCTCGCTCGACCGGGAGGCTCGAGAGGCGTTCCAGAAGAAGGAGTACGCGCGCGCCGCGCGCACCTTCGAGCGCGCGTTCGAGATCGAGCCGCACCCGGCCACGGAGTACAACGCGGGGCTGGCGTGGGACGAAGCGGGCGAACCGGCGCGAGCCGCGGACGCCTTCAGCACGGCTCTGGCGCTGCCGGGACTCGACCCGGAGCGAACCCGCGCCAGCGAAGAACGGCTCGCCGTATTGCTGCGCCGGCTCGCGACGCTCAACGTGACGAAGCCCGTGGGCGGGAGCGTGACGGTGGCCCACGTCGTGCGCGCGGCGATCCCGGCCAAGATCCATCTGAAGCCCGGCGCGCACACGCTGCTCGTGCGCCTCTCGTCTGGACGCGAGGTCACCCACGACGTGGTGGTCGAAGCCGCCAAGGTGACGAGCGTGCAGATCCCCGATGAGGCGCCGGAGCGGCCGACGCCACGGGCAGCGCCGGCGAAGACGTCTCCGACGCGCCAACGTCCGCGCGCCGAGGAACCCGGCGGGCGCTCCTATCTCGCGCCGGGGCTCTGTTTCGGCGCGTCGGCGGTGTTCGCCGGAGCGGCTGTCTACCTCGGCCTGCGCGCGGTGTCCGCGCGCGACGACTACGTCGAAAACCACCGCTCGAGCCAGTCCGCGTACGACGACGCGGTTCGACTGCGCACGTTCACCAACGTGGCCTGGGGCGCGGCCGCCGTGAGCGCGGCCGTGGGTGCAGGACTCCTCGTCTGGGGTGGCCCCGAGAGCGCAGCCAAAGGTCGTGCCACGATCGGGCTCGGTCCGGGCCAAGCTCGGGCGCGTCTGGAGTTTTGATGGGCCGCGACGACTCGAGCTCCGACGCCACGACCATCGCGCGCCCGCGCCTGGAGGCCGACACCGTGCCGCGGGCCGGGTTCGTCCTGGAGGTGGAGTCGGGGCCGGATCAGGGCAAAGAGCTCGAGATCCGGGCGGACGATCCGCAACGCCGGCTGCTCGGCAAGGGGCCCGCGTGCGACCTCTCGCTCACCGATCCGTCGGTCTCGCGCCGCCACGCCGCGCTCGAGCTCGCCGAGAGCAAGCTGCGCGTGCGCGACCTGGGGTCGACCAACGGCACCTTCGTCGGCGAGCTCGAGGTGGTGGAGGCGCTCTTGACGGGCGGTGAGCTGCTGCGCATCGGCGGCACGCTTCTACGCGTGCGGGCGGCGCTGGTCCCGATTCCGCCCCCGTCCGACGCCGGCGCGTTCGGCGGAGTCATCGGCGTGAGCGATGCCATGCGCAGGCTCTATCCGCTCTGCGAACGGTTGGCCCGCGCCGACGTGCCCGTGGTGATCGAAGGCGAGACCGGGACCGGCAAGGAGCAGCTCGCCGAAGCGCTACACGCAGCCAGCGGGCGCGCCAAGCGAGCATTCGTGGTCTTCGACTGCACGGCGGTGGCACCGAACCTCATCGAGAGCGAGCTCTTCGGCCACGAACGCGGGGCCTTCACCGGAGCCGCGCGGCAGCACGCCGGTGTCTTCGAACGCGCCCACGGCGGCACGCTCCTGATCGACGAGATCGGTGACCTGCCGCTGCCGCTCCAAGCCAAGCTGCTACGCGCCGTCGAACGCGGCGAAGTCACTCGCGTGGGCGGGAGCCAACCACTCAAGGTCGACGTGCGAGTGCTGGCGGCGACACGCCGAGACCTCGATCGAGAAGTTCAGCTCGGTCGCTTCCGCGACGATCTGTTCCATCGCTTGGCGGTGGCCCGCATCGAGCTGCCGCCCCTGCGCGAGCGTCACGGGGACATCCCACTCCTCGTCCAGCACTTCTGCCTGGCCCTCGGGACGCCCGCGAACGCCATCCCGAACGAGCTGGTTCGACGCTGGGAGACGCAGCTTTTTCCTGGGAACGTGCGGGAGCTGAAGAACGCGGTGGCCCGCCGTCTGGCCCTCGGCGACCTGGCCGACGCCGAGGAGCGTCCGGCGCCGCACGCTCTCGCGCACGCCCGCGTGGGGCGTGGCGACGCCATCTCGCGGGTGCTGTCGGAAGGGCTGCCCCTGGCAGAGGCCCGACAACGCCTGGTGGACGAGTTCGATCAACGCTACGTCGAGCACGTGCTCGCGGAGCACGAAGGGAACGTGACACGGGCCGCGGCGGCCGCCGGAGTCGCGCGACGGCACCTCCAACGGCTGAAGGCGCGCTTCGGCGGCGGCGAAGAGCCCGAAGAATGAAGCTGGGTGTCCGACTCGTCTTCGCCTTCGCCGCGCTCGCGGCGAGCGCGTGCGGAAAACAGCGAGCTCGAGACGAGCTAGCGCGAGCTCGAACGCCGGCCGAAGAGGCGCGCGCCCTCGACCACCTCGCGCAGGCGTGCCAACCGGTCTCGCTCAGCGTCGAAGATGCGAGCGGCAGAGCCCTGCCGGTGAGCTCAGCGAGGTTTCCAGCGGAAGCCGCGAAAGTGCTGATCCGTGGACCTTGCAGCATCGACCATCGCTTGCTCGAGCCCAAGAACGTCCTTCGCCTGATGAACGAGTGACGTCGACGAAAGGTCTGCGTGTCGTTTCCCGTCCTTCCCTACCTCGTGCAAAGCGCGCGCTGGCCCGCGACGGGCCGCCACGTGCTGGCAGCCCATGACGACGACACTGTGACCGTCTACCAGGCGTTTCGCTCGTCCATCGCCGAATACGCCGTGATGCACGGCCGTTTCGGCGGTGACTTCAGCTACTCACGCATGAGCTGGGTGAAGCCGGGCTTCCTGTGGATGATGCATCGCTCGGGCTGGGCCACCAAAGAAGGCCAGGAGCGCATCCTTCGCGTTCGCATAACGCGCGCGGGATTCGATCGGATCCTGAGCGAGGCGGTGGAATCGAGCTACCACGCCGAAGGGGGCACGCGCGAGGAGTGGCAGGCCCAGATCAAGCGGAGCTCGGTGCGTCTCCAGTGGGACCCAGATCACGATCCCTACGGCAACCCGCGTGAGCGACGTGCGCTCCAACTCGGCCTGTCGGGGGAAGTCCTCCGGGCCTATGGCGGGGACTACATCCGGGGCATCGAGGACGTGACGGCGTTCGTGCGGGAGCAGCACTCCCATGTGACGCGCCATGATCTCGCTGCGCTCGTGACACCTGAAGAGCGTGTGTACGACGTGGGCGATCCCGCGATTCGGCAACGCCTCCGCCTGAGCACCCCGTGACGCGTGCGGCAAGGGCTGCGCACGGTCCGCGCGGGCGAAATCCCGCTGATTTTCCAGGCCTGCGCCTGCCTGCCCGCGCCCGGATTGGCGGGCTCGGCCCGACTGGGTTACGTCCTTCCTCGCCATGCCGACCGAAGCCGAGCTCGTGGAGAAGGCTGCCCACTACCTCTATCCGAACTACCGCCAACCGCCGTTCGTGATCGTCCGCGGAAAAGGCTGTGAGCTCTGGGACAAGAGCGGCAAGCGCTACCTCGACTTCCACGGTGGCATCGCGGTGAGCACGCTCGGTCATGCACACCCGCGCCTGGTCGAAGCAGTGGCGTCGCAAGCGGCGCAGGTGATCCACCTCTCCAACTATTTCTACAACGAACCGAACATCCAACTCGCCGAGCGCCTCTGCCAGCTCACCGGTCTCGCCCGGGCCTTCTTCTGCAACTCGGGAGCCGAGGCCATGGAGGGGATGCTGAAGCTCACGCGCCGCTACTTCTTCGACAAGGGGCAACCCGACCGCTACCGAATCGTCGCCTTCGACAACTCGTTTCACGGCCGCACGCTCGGAGCGCTGGCCGCCACGGGGCAGAAGAAATACCGCGACGGCTTCGGGCCGTTGCCAGGCGTCACTCACGTGCCCTACGGCGACGCAGGGGCCGTTCGGGCCGCCATGGGCCCCGACGTGGCCGGCATCTTGTTCGAGCCCGTGCAGGGTGAAGGTGGCGTGCTGCCGGCGCCGCCCGGATTCATGGCCGAGCTCCGCAAGATCGCCGATGAGCACGGCGCGTTGCTCCTGGCCGACGAGATCCAGACCGGCATCGGACGCACCGGGTCGTTCTTGGCGGTGGCGAAAGACGGCGTCGTCCCCGACGCGGTGGCTTTGGCCAAAGGGCTCGCCGGCGGCGTCCCCATCGGCGCGATGTTGTGCGGTGCGCACCTCGCGGGCGTCCTACCCCCGGGCAGCCACGGTTCGACCTTCGGCGGCAACCCCCTGGCCTCGGCGGCGGCACTGGCGGTCCTAGGCGCCCTCGAAGACGAGAAGCTCATGGACAACGTGAAGGCGCGCTCCCTCGAGCTCGCCGCTGGCTTGGCCGAGCTCGCGAAGAAGCATGAAAAGCTGATCGCCACTTCGCGCGGCAGTGGTCTCTTGCAGGCGCTGGTGCTGAAGGACGGCGTCGACCCGCGCTCCATCCTGGAGAGGCTCAGAGAGGCCGGTCTATTGGTCAGCATCGCCGGGGCGTCGAGCCTCCGGTTCTCACCACCCTTGGTGATCCGCGAGGCAGAAGTCAGGGAAGCACTCGGCATCGTCGATCGCATCCTCGGAGGAGCAGCATGATTCGCCATTTCTCGTGCCTTTCGGATCTAGGGCCGGAGGGCCTCGTTCGCGTGCTCGACGCCTCGGACCGCGAGAAGGAGCAGCGCTCGAGCTCGAGCGCTCCGAAGCCGCTCGCTGGCAAAGCCGTGGCCTTGGTGTTCGAGAAGGCCTCGACCCGCACGCGCATCTCGCTTGAGGTCGCCGTGGCGGAGCTCGGCGGACACCCGGTGGTGGTCACCGCGCAAGGTTCCCAGATGGGTCGCGGGGAGCCCATCCGCGACACCGCGCGTGTGCTGTCGCGCATGGTGCACGCCATCACCTTCCGCACGGCGGGCGAGGATCGCCTGCTCGAGATGATGAAGTACTCGTCCGTGCCGGTGCTCAACGCGCTGACGGATCAGAGTCACCCGATGCAGCTCGTGGCGGACCTGATGACGGTGCGGCGCGTGCGCGGGAGCCTCGCGGGGCTCAAGTTCGCCTGGCTCGGCGACGGGAACAACATGGCAAACTCCTGGATCGAGGCAGCCGGGCTGCTGCGCCTCGAGCTCGCGCTCGCTTGCCCCGAGGGCTTCGATCCGAGCGCGACGGAGCTCGCGCGGGCGAAAGAGCGCGGCGCCCGCGTCAGCGTGGTGCGAGAGCCGCGGGCGGCCGTCGAAGGCGCCGACGTGGTGAGCACGGACGTGTTCGCGAGCATGGGGCAAGAGTCGGAGCAGGCGGCACGGCTGGCGGCGTTCCGCGGCTACTTGCTCGACCGACAGCTCCTCTCGCGCGCTGCCAAAGAAGTGGTGGTGCTCCACTGCTTGCCCGCTCACCGCGGCGAAGAGATCGAAGAAGAGGTGCTGGAAGGGTCGCGGAGCTTCGTGTGGGACGAGGCCGAAGCCCGCCTCCACACGTCGAAAGCTCTGCTCTCCTGGTGCGTCGGGGCTGGATGAGCGATGTCGGGATCGAATCGGGGGTGAGAGACACGCCGCCGGGTCCGCGCGCACGCGCGGTCCGGTGCGCCACGTGTGGGGGACCGGTCGACCCGCTACGCGCCGCTCGCGTCGCCATCTTCAACGAACGCTTCCGCTATTTTTGTCGCGTGGATTGCCGGGAGGCCTACGACCCGGCCACGCGGGAGACGCCGCTACCGGTCCCCAAGAGGCGACGTACCAGCACGCCCGGCGCCGAGATCCTGCACACGCGGAGCGAGCCTGCCGAGGCCGTCGGGCAGCGCCGCCAAGTGGCTGCCCTGGCCGAGGTGACCAGCGCGCCGCTCACGCCCCAGCTCGACGCATCTCACCTGGACGCGCTGAGCTCTCCCGATGCGTTGCTCGACGTCGACCCGCCTCCCCGGGCCGAAACCGTGGACACGCAGGCGCACGGCGACATCGGTTCGCTGCTGCTCGGTCTGTGCATCGCGGGTGGCATGCTCTCGGTTGCGCTGAGCCTCGCGGGCACTTCGACCGCCGCGCTCACCGCGCGGCTCGTGGTGATCGCGGTGGCCGCCGCTGCGCTGGTGGCCGAAGCCGTCACCGCACGGCGCGATCCCACCGAGGCGCACCCGCTGGCGCTGCTGGCCGCCCCCATCGTCGGGGTGGGAGTCGCGATCTCGGCCCGGGTCGCCAGCGCGAAGGAGGCCAGCGCCGCGGCGACGCTGGCCGGCATCGTGCTCGCGAGCGTCGCTGGAGGCGTCTGGCTGGCGCGTCGGGCTCGGCGTCCGCTCGACGCCGAGCGCGAGGCCATCGCCGGCGCGCTGTCTCGCCCAGGGCGCCGTGTCATCGGGGACGACACCGCCAGCGTGCGCGCGCTGGACCTGCGCCCGGGAGAGGAAATCGTGGTCGAGCCCGGCGAGGTGTTCCCTGTGGACGCCACCATCACCGCCGGAAGCGGACGCACCTCCCCCTGGCTCGGCTCGAAGCAGAGCGTCGCGCGCGGCGAGGGCGACCACATCGTGGCCGGCGCCGCCGTTTCCGAAGGGCGGCTCCGCGCGGTGGCGGCGTGGACGGGACTCGATCGCGCGTGGATGCGTCTCACGCATGACCCGCGACGCCGAGCCGACCTGTTCGCGACGAGCGCCCGCCTGGGCCGCCTCACGGCGGAACGCGCAGCGCCGCTCGCGGCGGGCCTCGCGGCGCTCGCTGGCTACGCCGAAGACCAACCTTCGCTCGTGATCGCGATGTTCGCGGTGGCCGCCCAGGCCGCTCTCGCCAACGCAGGCGTCGCGCAGATCGGCGCTCTGCACGTGATGGAGACCGTGCTCGTGGCGCTACGTCGCGGCATCGTGTTCCGCACGGCCGAAGCGCTCGACAAGGCGGGCCGCGTTTCCGTCGCCGCCTTCTGCGCGCGCGGCACGCTCCTGCTCGGCGAGCCGGAGGTCGCGAACGTGGAAGGCCTCGGAGGTACCGAGCCCGAACGCGTCCTGTCACTGGTCGCGGGCGCCGAGAGTGGAGCCACTCACCCTGTGGCCACGGCGGTGCTCCGCGCGGCACGCGTGCGTGGCGTGCGCCCCGACGGTGTGCGAAGCCCCAGCGTGCAACCCGGCTTGGGGGTCACCGCGGTGGCATCGAGCGGCCAGCCCTTGGTGGTGGGAACGCGCGCGCTGATGCTGAAGGAACGCATCAGCGTGGCGTCGGCGGAACCCAAGATCATCGAGCTCGAAGCCATGGGTCGCTCGGCGCTCTTGGTGGCGCTCGGGGGGCGGCTCGTGGGTCTGCTCGGGCTCCAAGACGGCCTTCGCCCGGGGGCACGCGCCGCCGTGCAACACCTGCTCGATGTCGGCGTCGAGCCCGTACTCTTGTCCGGAGACGCGCGCGAGACCTGTGAGGCCATTGGCCGCGCGCTCGACATCGAGCACATCCGGCCCGAGGTGCTGCCGGCCGATCGGGGCGACGAGGTGAAGCGGCTGGCCGACGGGGGCGCCACGGTTGCGGTCGTCGGGCGAAGCCCGAGCGACGACGTGGCCCTCGGCGCCGCCGATGTATCGGCCGCGTTGAGCTCGGCGGGCTCGAGCACGGCCGAATGGGGCATCCAGTTGGCCAGCGACGACGTGCGCGACGCAGCCTACGCCGTCCGCCTCGCACACCGCGCGCGCAGCGAAGCGCGTCTCGGCCTGTTCTTCACGCTGGTGCCTGGCGTGCTCTCGGCGCTGTGTGTGGCGTTCGCGCTGGTGCCGCCGGCCATCGCTCCCCTCGCCGCCCTGCTCGGCACGATTGCCGCTCTGTTCCGCTTGCGAGCTCACGAGGCTTGACCTCACGCGCCGCGGGCGCGATGAAAGGAGGGTGAAGCGCGGGGATCAGCACCCAGCGAGTGGGCCTCGTCCGCCGGATCGCGAGCGGCTCCGCAGCGAGCTCATGCGTTTCATGGAGAAGCGGGGGCTGCGCAGCACCGGGCAGCGACGGGTCATCATCGACAAGCTGTTCGAGACGAGCGAACACGTCACCATCGACCAGTTGCTCGAAGCCGTGCGCGCCGTCGACCCACGCGTCGGCTACGCGACCGTGTACCGCACCATGAAGCTCTTCGCCGAAGGCGGCTTGGTCCACGAGCGCAAGTTCGGTGACGGGTTCACTCGCTACGAGCTCGCCGACGAGCACGCCCACCACGATCACCTGATCTGCCTGTCTTGCGGCAAGATCACCGAGTTCGAGGAACCGGCCATCGAGGCTTTGCAGGAGCGAATCGCCGCCCGCTACGGCTTCTTGGTGCAGGACCACAAGCACGAGCTCTACGGCACGTGCGCCGAGTGCCACAAGAAGCAAGAGGTCAAGCCGGGGCGCGTCCGCGCCGGGCATCGGTGACGTTCCGATCGGTCACCACGTAGTCGCAGGCGAAGTCCCGCTCATGGTGCGGCGCCTCGGCGAGCAGCTGGAAATCGTAGGCCACCACGACGCTCGTCGCGGGCGGGCACACGTCGGGCAGCGTGACGTCGTAGAACCCGATGCCATAGCCGATGCGGTATCCATCGGCACTCACTGCCAGGGCCGGGACCAGCACGATGTCGATGTCGCCGCGCGCGGCGACTCGCGAGTCGGGCGGCGGCTCGGCAAAGCCACGGCCGCGATCCTGGAGCAGCGAGGCGTCGTCCACCCGACGAAAGCCGGTCACGTAGCCACCGTCCGACTTCGGGTCCATGAACGGGTAGTAGAGGTCTAGCCCCTTCTGCCGCAGCTCGGCGTCCAAGCCACGCAGGTCCACCTCGTGCTTGTGCTGCATGGGCCAGAAGCAGGCAACGGCGCGCGCGCGTGAGACCTCGGGCAGCTCGCGCAAGAGCTCCACGATGCGAGCGCTCCGACTCGCCAGCGCCGCCGCGGGGATCGAAGCGCGGAGGCCCTTCATGCGCGCCCGGAGCTGGCGCTTCGCCTGGGACAGAAGCTCGTCGTGCTCGCCGGTCGTGAGGGTCGTCACACCGAGGTTTTACGCCGAGCGCCGTCTCCGCGGGACATGCCCGGCAGACTCGTGGCAGATTTCGCCGAAATGCGCGTCATCGCCGTGGTTCCCGCCTACTTCGCCGAGGCAACGGTGGGCCGCGTGGTGTCGCGTCTCGTTGCACTCTGGCCCGGCGAGGAGGGCGTGCCGTCCGTGATCGTCGTGGATGACGGCTCGCGCGATCGCACCTCCGACGCGGCGAGCAGCGCGGGCGCGTACGTGGTGCGCCACCCGCGAAACCGCGGGAAAGGCGCGGCGCTCCGCACCGGCCTGGAGCGCGCCCGTGCCTTCGGCGCCGACGCCGTCGTCAGCGTGGACGCCGACGAGCAGCACCCGGCCGACGAAGCCGTCCGCCTCGCTACGTTCCCGGCCCCGGCGGACGCCCTCGTGCTGGGAGTTCGCGACCTCTTGCGAGCCGGAGCACCACGCGCGAACCAGCGCTCGAACGCCATTTCGAACTTCTTCCTTTCCCGTTTCACCGGTCGTGCGCTCGGCGACACGCAATGCGGCTTGCGGCGCTACCCGGTGGAGCGGACCCTCGCCCTCGGCGCTCGCTCCGACGGCTACGCGTTCGAAGCAGAAGTCGTGTTGCGAGCCGCACGCGCGAACTGGCGCATCGAGCAGGTGCCCGTCCACGTGCTCTATCCGCACGACCGACGCACTCATTTCGACTCGCTGAAAGATCCCACCCGAATCGTGTTCCGCGTCCTCACGACGTTGCTCTGGGACCGAGGCGCCACGTGAAGGCGGGGCGCGCGGTCCGTCGAATCGGTGTCGCGGCGCTGGCTCTCGCCTTTGGCCTCGGGGCGCTGCACGTCTGGGTGACGCGACGCGCGCGTCTCGAACCGCCGGCCATCGCGCTGCCACCAGGCGAGGTGGTCGAGGCCGGCGGAGTACGCCGGCTCGGCAACTCGAGCGCCGCGCGCGAGGGCAAGCTCTGGGTCGTGCACCTCCGGGGAAAACCCGAAGAGATCGGCTATGCCAGCGCCCGCCTCCTCCGGGATCGAATGCTGGAGAACGAGCGAGTCTTGCTCGGGGAGTTCGAGCGCACGGTACACCCGACGCCGGCGCGCTGGCTGCTGATGGACCTCGCCCAGTTCCGTTACCACGCGTTGGATCAGGGCCTCGACCCAGCGCGCAAGCGCGAAATCGCGGGTAGCGCGCTGGGCTTCGCCCCCGACCCGTATCAGAGCTGGTTTCCCACCTATCAGCGCTTCGTATACCTGAATGCGCTCTACGACATCGCTCTCTCGTACGAGAAGTCGCCCCTCATCGGCTGCACGACGTTCACCTGGCGCGGCGCGAGCGCGGCCGACGGGCACACGCTGCTCGCGCGGGCGTTCGACTTCGACGTGCACGACATCTTCGACGAAGACAAAGCCGTGTTCTTCGTGCGCGAGGACGACCAGCTCGGCTTTGCCAGCGTGGCCTGGCCGGGCTTGCCCGGCGTCGTCAGCGGGATGAACGAGGCGGGGCTCGCCCTGGTCGTGCACGGAGGGCGCGCCGGTGAACCGCGCGCTCTCGGCGAGCCCGTGGTCCACGCGCTGCGACGGGTCCTCTCGACCGCTCGCAGCGTGGACGAGGCCGTCGCCGCGTTCGGCCAACGGGAGCCCATGGTGAGCCACATCGTGATCGCGGTCGACGCCAGCGGCGGGACCGTCGCCATCGAGCGCGTGCCGGGTGCCCCGCCCCACCGACGTGCGCTCGACCAAGAGGCCGTCGTGACCAACCACTTCACGGGGCCTGCCGCAGAGGACGCCAAGAACCACGCCGTGCGCGCCGGAACGTCGACGCTCGAGCGCGAGGCTCGGGGGCGCGAACTCGTGCGGGGGCTTTCGCGACCCGCCACCGCGGAGGACGCGGTCGCGGCGCTCCGAGACAAACGTGGCCCGGGTGGGGTCCAGCTCATGCCGGGAGATCGCCGCGCCATCGACGCGAAGATCGCGACCCACGGCGTGGTGTTCGACACCACCGCGCGGCGCCTCTGGGTCAGCGAGGCGCCGCACTTGGCAGGCCGATTCGTGGCGTTCGACCTCGGCGACGAGCTCGCAGAGACACCGAGGAGCGCAGGCGCGCGCCCGATCATCGCCGCCGAGACGCCCTGAGGGCGACGTCGCCGGCCACGCTCACACCGAGGCGAAAGCCTCGATCGAGATCTCGATGGCGCTCGTGTCGTTCGACGAGAGCATCTTCGCCGATGCCACCACGCCGGGAAGCACCTGGTTCGCGAAGAAGATGGCCGCGTGCTTCTTGCCCTCGTAGAACGCGAAGTCGGGGTCGCCAACGCCGAGCTTGGCTTGGGCGCGAAGCGCGATGACGGCGGCGTCGAGCAACAGCCAGCCGACCGTCAGCTCGCTCATCATGGTGAGGAACCGGTTGGCCACCAGCGGCACTCGTTCGAGCTGCCCGGACTGGGCCCAAGACAGGAGCTGCATCACCGAGCCCGCGACGGCTTCGTGAGCCAGCGCCAGCTCGCTCACGGCAGCGCCGAGAACCGGGTGCGCACGCTCGCGGTCGACGAACGCGGCGATGTCGCCCAAGAAGCGCTGGGTGTGCTGCCCGCCGGCCTGACCGAGCTTGCGCGCTACGAGGTCGAGGGCCTGGATGCCGTTGGTGCCCTCGTAGATGCTGAAGATCTTCGCGTCTCGGCAATGTTGCTCCACCGGATAGTCCTGGGTGTAGCCGACACCACCCATCACCTGGATGGCGGTTTCCGCGACGCGGAACGCGGTATCCGAAGAGTACGCCTTGATGAGCGGCGTCAAGAGCTCCACCTGCCCTTGGTGATAGGCGGCGGCATCGTCGTCGCGTCCCGCGAGCACGGTCGCGTGATCGAGGTGCATGGTGCCTTTCACGATCAGCGCGCGGATGCCCTCCACGTGGGCTTTCATCCAAAGCAGCATGCGCCGCACGTTGGAGTGCTCGATGATGGCCACGCGGGGTGCCTCCGGGTCTTTCCAGGCCGCAGCGCTCGACCCCTGCTTGCGCTCCTTCGCGTAGTCCAAAGCCGACAAATAGGCCGCAGAAGCGATGCCGAGGCCTTGCAGGCCGACGCCGATGCGCGCGTAGTTCATCATCTTGAACATCTGGCGGATGCCTTCGCGCTCGACGGTTCCGCAGAGCTCGCCGATGCACTCACCGTCGTCCCCGAATTGGAGGAGCGCGGTCGACGACCCCTTGATCCCCATCTTGTGTTCGATGCTCAGGCACTTCACGTCGTTGGGCTCGCCGACGCTGCCGTCGGCCGAGACACGGCGCTTCGGCACCACGAAGAGCGAGAGACCTTTGGTCCCCTTGGGCGCGCCTTCGGTGCGTGCGAGCACCATGTGGATGATGTTCTCCGTCAGGTCCTGATCGCCGCCGCTGATGAACAGCTTCGAGCCGCTGATGCTGTAGGTGCCGTCGGCGTTCTTCTTGGCGAAGCTGGTGGCGGCTCCGACGTCCGAGCCCGCTTGCGGCTCCGTCAAGCACATGGTTCCTGCCCACTCACCCGAGAACATCTTGTGGCAGTAGCGCTCGCGTTGCTCCGGCGTGCCGAAGGCCTCGATCAGATCCGCCGCACCGATGGTGAGGCCGGGGTACATGTCGAACGCCGTGTTGGAGCCGCTGGTGAGCTCGGTCGTGACCGCAGCGAGCACGCGCGGGGCACCTTGTCCGCCGAACTCGGCCGGAACGGCGAGGCTCTTGAACCCGCTCTCGTAGGTCTTCTTCCACGCGTCGCGGAAACCGCTCGGTGTGATCACGTTGCCGGCTTCGAGGCGACAACCTTCTTGATCTCCGACTGCGTTGAGCGGACCGGTGACCTCGGTCGCGAAGCGGTAAACCTCGGAGAGCGTCAGCCGAACCTCTTCTTCTCCCCAATCGCCGTAAGGCTCCTTGCCGAGCAGGTCACCCAAGCCGAACTGCTCGAAGAGCACGAAAGAAAGCTCGCGAAGGTCGGCTTTGTATCGGTTCTGGGGAAGGGACATGGCTCGGCTCCTTGCCCCCCTCGCGAACTCGGGAAAAACGACCCACGGCGCGTTGCGCACCGCGTAATCGACACTTTGACGCAAAGTGTCTAAGCCCGCAAGGGGCCTCAATATCCAACGGAAAAGTCGGAGTGGATCGCCGACCAGCCGAGCTCGAGGAGGTACACTTCCGTCCCCATGAGCTCGCGATAGCCGAGGCCTAGCCGCCAGCCATCGCGTCGGGCCGTGTAGGTCCCCGGCTCTTCGCGGGAGGCCAGAGTGAAACCGATGCCGGCGGCGAGCTCGTCACCGATCGGCGCGCGCGTGCCGCCCTTTCGCTCCTCCGACGCGAGCACCCAGCCGTCCCGGGCGTACACGTGCAGCGCCATGAAGCGAGCCAGGTCCCAGCTCACCCAGAGCTCGAGCGGGATCTTCACGCCGAACGGCACGACCGACGTGACTCCGTCGATGCCTGGCCCCGTGCTCAGGCCGATCGCGAGCCGCCGCCCGAGCGGCACACCGGCTCCGAGCAAGAGCTGGAGATCGTACACGAACCCGCGACTCGCTCCGAGTCGCAGGTCCATGCCGCCGAACACGCCCACCGGGTTCGCTTCGCCCAAGATGCGCATGGAGAGCGCGAGGGAACCCGAGAACCTGACGTCGTCGAAGGGCTCGGGGTGCGGCGCGTAGGTGCTGGACCAACCGAAGAAGTAGTCCTCCACGCCCCTCAGCACCAGCGAGCCGTCGGAGCGAGTCGAGGGGGGGTTCGCGAGGCGCTCGTGGCCGAGCTCGTCGAGCCAAGGGAACGGTAAGGTCGCTGGTTCGATGCTCTCCCGTCCGGGAGCCTCGAGGGCGATCTCGAGCTCTACCATCTGCGCGCGCTCCTCGATGCTGCGCACTTGGTCTTCCGCTCGCCTGAGCTCGTCGCGGGCCTCCTGCAAGAGCTGCTCGGAGCTGAGCTCCTCGGTGACGCCGCGCAAGGTGCGAGCGAGCCGCTCCCGCCGTTCCACCGCGCGGCGCGCCGAAGTCACGGCGGAGCGCGCATCGGCGAGCGACGCGCTCTGATCCACGGTCGTAGCGCTCTGCCGAGTGAAAGCGCCCAACGCTTCGAGACGGGTGTACAGCGTCTCGACGCGGGCGCGCGGTACGAGCAGCGAAATGTGGGCGTCCGTCCCGGAAAGCAAACGGCCCCCGAGCGCGGCCACCTCCTCCGTGACGCGTTTCACTGCGACCACTCCGTCGTCCACGACCAGGCGTGCCGCGCGCGTCTCGACCAACGTCGGGGTGATCGCTACGGCCACCTGCGGCTTTTCGGCAGCTGCTGGCACGGGCCATGTGGCGAGCGCGGCGAGCGCGATGCCAGCGAACACTCGGGTCGAATTCGGGAAAGTCACGTGGGTTGCCGAGGGCGGTGGAGCCCAGCGAGGAGCTCACGCCCGATTCTCACTGGCACAGTAAATCAACGCACTCGAATCGGCGACACTCTTGGGTGCTGCCGGCCCCTGCCCCGCCCGCGCGTGCGCAAATGCTGCCACGCACGGGAGAGCTGCTGGGATAAGCTCCGAGTGTCGAGGCACGAAGGGATGAGCGGCAGCCTGTCCGTGGTGGTCGTGCGTGCGTTGCTCGAGGCGCTCGAGCAGGCCGGAGCCGACCATGCTGCGCTGCTTTCGGAGATCGGCCTGACCGAAGAACAGCTGGCAGACAGCGAAGCGCGGGTCGACGCCTCGCTCGCCTTCCGGCTGATCGAGCGAGCGCCCGTCCTGGCGAAAGACGACCTCTTCTGCCTGCGCGTGGCGTTCGCGATCCCCATGGGCGCGCTCGAAGTGCTCGACTTCACGATCCGTTCGGCGCCGACGTTGGGAGAAGCCGTAGCGAGAGCCATTCGCTACTTCCCGCTCGTCGACGACCGCACCACGCTCAGCTTGGAGCGCGACGACGAGCGCGCGCGCATCGTGGGCCAGAATCGGAGCCTGCCGGCAGCGCCGCTGGCCGCCACCGAGCTGCTCTTCGGCTTGATCCTCGCGCGCGGCCGCGAGCTCACCGGCGTCGCTTGCCCTCTCCGGCGCGTGAAGTTCCGGGAAGCTCCACCCCCGAACCCGAGCGCGCACTCCGAGCTCTTGGGCGCCCCGGTGGAATTCGCGGCACGGGACGAGCTCGAGTTCGACTCGAGCTGGCTCGACGCCCCCTGCTTGAGTCCCGACCCGGCGCTCTCGAAGTTCTTCGAGCGCTACGCGTCCAGCCACCTCGAGCGGCTGAGTGGCCCCGCGAGCTTCGTCGATCGCGTGAAAGCGACCATAGCCGGCGAGCTCCGCGGTCAGGAGCCGACTCTGGACTCGACGGCCGAAAGCCTGCACCTCAGTGAACGCACGCTGCAGCGGCGACTGGCCGAAGCCGGGACGTCGTACAAGGAGCTCCTGGACGAGGTGCGGCACGAGGCGGCGCTTTCGCTGCTCAAAGACCCGCGCATCAGCATCGGGGAGGTCGGCTACCTGCTCGGCTTCGCCGACACGAGCACGTTCTACCGGGCCTTCAAGCGCTGGACGGGCGGAACTCCCAAAGACCATCGGCGTTGAGGCCGGCCCCCACCGCGCGAAGCGAAGTTGTGCTGGCCAGAAGCCGCCCGTCGCCGTAGGAGGCTCGCATGAAGAGACTACGGGATCGCGTGGCCGTCGTGACCGGTGCAGCCAGCGGCATCGGGCGCGCCACGGCGCTTTGCCTGGCTGAGCACGGCGCGCATCTCGCGCTCGCGGACGTGAACCTCGAGGCCTTGTCCGGCACGAGCCGCTTGGCCGAGCTCTCGGGCGTGCGCGTCAGCGTTCATCGAGTCGACGTCGCGGATCGCGACGGGATGGAGGCCTTCGCAGCCGACGTCGAGCGGCAGCACGGACGGGCCGAGATCGTCGTCAACAACGCGGGGGTTGCGGTCGCCGCCACCTTCGAGGAGCAGTCCCTCGAGGACTTCCACTGGCTCATGGGGGTGAACTTCTGGGGTGTGGTCCACGGCTGTCGCTACTTCTTGCCGCTGCTCCGGCGTGCGGACGAAGGCCACATCGTGAACGTGTCGAGCATGTTCGGTCTCATGGGCATGCCCCTGAACTCGGCCTACTGCGCCAGCAAGTTCGCCGTGTACGGCCTGAGCGAGAGCGTGCGCGCCGAGCTCACGCAAACGTCCATCGGCGTCACCTGCGTGCAACCCGGCGGCGTCGCCACCAACATCGTGAAGGCAGCGCGTTTCAGCGGTGAAGCGGCGGAGCCCAGCCGTCGAAACGGGGCAGTGCGTGCGTTCGAGCGCATGCTGCCGCCCGAGAAGGCGGCGGCCGCCATCGTCCGCGGGATCCGCAGGAACTCGCACCGGGTGCTGATCACCCGGGAGGCCCATGCTTTGGACGTCGCAAAGCGAGCGTTTCCCTCCGGGTCCGCGAACCTGGTCGCCCGGGCTTGGCCCTTCGTCTGGGGACGTGTCGCGCGCTGACCGCGCAAGACGTCACTTCGGGTACTTCGTCTTGCACTCGGCCAACTTGGCCGGGTCGATGGGCGGCTCGTCGAGCGTGGGCGGCGAGGCGAACGGTGGGTTCACGAAGTCGAAGAAATCGAGCATGGCGTCTGCGTTGGCGTCTCGCTTCGTGAGCGCCGGCAGGTCGAACAACGTCTCGACGAAGCGCAGAAGGCTGGTGTGGTCGTGGACCACGTGGGACACGTAGTGGGCCTTCGTGTAGGGCGACACCGAGAACACGGGCACGCGGAAACCGAGTTGGTCGAAGCCCCCGTGCTCGCCACCCACCTTGGGCGCTTGCTCGTCGGGTGCGCAGGCCTTCGGCGGGGAGACGTGATCGTAGAGCCCGCCGTGCTCGTCGTAGGTGATGAAGATCGCCGTCTTCCCCCAATACGAGCTCTCCATCACGCGCTTGACCTGGTCGTACATCCACTTCTGGCCGACCTGCATCACGCCCGGTGGGTGCTCACTGGACTCCTCGGCACCCCCTTCACTGAAGCGCGAGTCGACCCAGGCCACTTGGGGCAGCGTGCCGTTCTCGAGATCCTGGGCGAACTGAGAGATGTCGGCGATCTTGTCCGTGTTGGCCACCAGGTCGTCCACGAACATGGCGCTCGTCGCGAGATTCGTGCGGTATTCCTTCCAGCTCACCTTGGCGTCGTTCAGTCGGTCGAAGATGGTGTCGACCTCGCCGCCGACCGGCACGTTGGTGGTGTTGCCGAAGCTCGTGGCCGCGAAGTAGTACATGCGATTGGGCCAGGTCGGGCCCATCACCGAACAGAAGTAGCTGTCGGAGATCGCGAACGTGTTGGCGAGCTGGTGGTAGAAGGGCAGGTCCCCCGCATCGTAGTAGGTGAGCGCGCGCGCTCCGGTCGGGTCGCTCGGTCGCGCGTTGGCCTTGGCGAAGCCGTCGTTCTTGCCCTGATTCCACGACTCGTGACTGCCGTCCCACTCGTGATTCGTGTCGTCGAAGCAGTAAGCTTCGCCGTGCACGAAGGGCACGCTCGTCTCGTCGGGCGCCGGGTTGGCCGCTCCCGCCGGCGCCACGGCCACGTCGGGTTGGCCGTATTCGGGGAGCTTCTGAAAGTAGTGATCGAAGGAGCGGTTCTCCTGCATGATCAGGATCACGTGCTCGAACGGGAGCCGCTTGCCGCGCATCTCGCAGCCCACGGTGTCTTTTGCGCGAGCACCACTTGCGAACTCGCACGCTGAACGGGCTGGCGCCTTGGCGTCGTCGGCACCGCAGTTGACCGGAGCGGGCTTCTCGTTCGTTTCGTCACTGGACGAAGAGCAGCCGAATGCGAGACCGATGACGCCGAAGAGCGCCGCGCGAGCGAGCCACATGCGGCGAAGCATACGCTCGTGCGTGTGACGAACGGGTAAACTCGCTGCGCTTTTCGTCGCGAGCGGTCAGAACGAGCCTGCGACGGCCACGCCGTACCCCGACCGCCCCACGGGGCTCGGCGCCGCCATCACGGGCGGGGGCGCGGCCCGGCTCGGACTGCCGGCGGAGCCGCCCAACACCAAAAGCACGGCTCCCGTGGCTTGCAGCACGCCATCGAGAACGAGCATGCCTCGCACCAACGGTTCCGCGACGCACTTGCCGACGTCTTGGTCGAACTCTTGCTTCGCTTCGCTGTCGGCGCAGGGGTCACGACGCCCGGAAAGCGCGAGCCAAGGCCCGACCACGGGCGCAGCGAGCCAACCGCTGCCGTTGTCGAAGCTCTCGGAGGCAGCGATGCCGAGTCCGGTGGCATACGGAAGACCCACCGCGATACCGCCGACGACCAGGAACGTGGAAGACGCACCTCCAGCTTGCGGAGGGTCAGCGCCAACGTCGCGCTGGCTCGGATTCGGGGCAGCCCCCACACCGTATCCGTAAGTCGGCGCCGCGGGCGTGAGGGGAGCCGGCCCCCCTCCGAACCCCGCCCCCGAATACGCGGCGGCGCTCGGTGCGACGACGGGAGATTCCACGCTCGGCGACTCCACTCGGTGCTCGATCGCCGGCGTGGAGATCGCGGCAGAAGGCGTCGGCCCGGCCCGCTTCGGCACGTCGGGGAAGGCAGCAGAAGGCTCGCCCCAAGCTGTCGCCGTACACGACAAGACGGCCAGGGCAGTGAGAGCGGAACGCAGCATGGTAGGGACCACGACGCACGTTTCGTGCCGGCGCTGGCCGCGCCCAACTCGTGGAAATCATGCTTGCAGCGCCGGGTGTGCCAGCGAGGGTGTGCCAGCCACCGAGGCACTTCGAGCACGGTTCAGCGAACGAGGCCGAACCAAGCTCCGCCGCAGGCCAGCGCAAACGCCAACGGGGCGACGGCGAGGCCGAAGACCGCAGTGACTGGGGCAGCCAACGACACCAAGAGCACGGCTGCCAAGATGGCCACGCCCGCGCCCATCGCGGGCTCGAGCACGCTGTGCGCCGAACTGGCGCGCGCGACGAGGTAGCCCGCGACGGGAAACCCCGCCAGGGTCGCCGCTCCGAGGAGCACGAGGGGCCCGCTCGAGCGCACGTCGGCCTCGTCTGCTAGCGCGAAGTCGACGCCGATCACGTGCCCCGCGTACACGGCGAGCGCCAGGGCGACGATCACGACGCCCAGAGTGACGAGCGCACCGATGGCGATCCAGTGGAGCATGACCGGGCGATCGGGACGCGCGACCAGCGCGCGCCGCATCGAGCCCAACGACGGCGGCTCCGGGATGCTCGCGAGCAGCAACGAGGGCCTCGAATCGGCGCTCGGCGCCACGTCCCGCAGCCCGAGCCACGCGAAGAGCGCCATGGTCAAGAACATCGGAATCGCGAGCACCAGCACACCCGGACCCCGACCGAAGACGATGTGATCGTAGAGGCCGTGGAGCAACACCGCGCACAGCCACGCCAGGACGAACCAACGTCCACGCGCGAGCCGGCGGCTGCCGAGAGCGTAGCCCCAGAGTGCGGCGAGCAACGGATGGGCGGCCATCCCCACGATGAGGCGAGCGGCCAAGAGCCAAGAGGGCGGCTCGATCGCTCCGATGCCGATGATCTCTCCCGTCGCGAAGCCCGCGCCCGCGCTCGCAGCATAGGTGAGCCCGAGGCGCGGCGTGGACATCGCGCGCACGCTGTAGAGCGGCCACACCACCAGGACTTTGAGGCCCTCTTCGAGGGGCGCGGCCAATAGGAACGTCGCCAGCAGGGCGCCGGTCGTGCCGACCTTCGCGGCGTCGAACGACAGCTCCGTCCAGCCCAGCACCAATCGTTCCAGATAGCCGGCTGCGACTCCGCCGAGCACTCCGAAGGCGACCACGGCGGTCACGTTGCGGCGCGGCACGCGTCCCAGCCGCGAAACGCGCCGCCAAAGGTACACCGAGAGCCCGAGCGGAAGGGCTCCGACCAGCGCCACGAAGACTACGGAGAGCATTCCGCGCTCGGTCCCCGCACTTCCGCATCGGAGGGACGCCGTCCGCGTGCGCGTGAATGCCGGGAGCTACGCGAGCGAACGGAGCCCGCGAGGAGCGAAGCGAGTCGCGTCGAGGGACCGGGGACTTGCCCCGGGCGGGTGGGAGCGCGCGGGCGGGACATTCCTCGTCGTGGCACGCCGGGCTCAGAAGTGAAGGCCGGCGACCGCGGTGAGCGTGGCGCCGGCGCCGATGCTCGAACCGTCGGCCTTGTAGATGTCCGACGCGGATTGCTGTCCACCCGTGCTCCCCTGAAGACGGGACGGATCCACGCCGGGGCGAGTCAGGACCAGCATCTCCCCGGTGAGGTTCGCACCGATGGAGAAGGTATCCGAGACGTAGACATCGACACCGAAGCCACCTCTGACGTCGTAGCCTTTGATGTCCACGTCTTGGGACCGCAGGCTGCCGCCCAAGTTGTTCTCGTTGAACGAACCCATGGAAGCGTAGCCGCCGCCCAGCGTGAAATAGGGTTCGATGGAGCCGATTGGGATGTGGAGGCCGAGCTCGGCGTTGAGGGTCCAAAGCGCCCACTCGGAGAACTGGCCCATTCGGAAGCGAGCGCCCAGCGTGATGAACACCAAGCGCACGCCGAGACCAGCCCCGTAGAGCAGGCCCGTCTGGCTGGTCTTCACCGTGCCGGCATCGACGAGCTGGTTTGCCTTGAACGTCTGCAGCCCCAGGTGCTCGCCGCCGATCTCGGCGTTGAGCCAGAAGAACTCGAGGCCGCGTCCGGAATCTTCGCGGTCGGCTTTTTCCAGCTCGCGTTCGGTCTGCGCGTTGGGCGCGTTGGGATCCCCGGGGTTCGAGGCGGGCGGCGCGAGTCCGCCAGCGCTGAGCCCCCCGCCTGGCGGAGGTTGGTTCGTCGGCGTTCCGCCCCACCCCGGCTGCGAGCCCGGCTGCTGCCCCCACGTCTGAGCCGAAGCAACGGTCGAAAAGCTCGTGATCGCGAGGCAGATGGCCGACAGATGCGCCTTCATCGCACTCTAGCCTACCTGCATCGGCTCATTCACGCCAGCGCGTGACTCGGCTGGGAAGCGAGCGCTCACCGATCTCCTCGCAGAGCGCGGAGAGCTCGGCGCGACGCGCGCCGCGCCACTCCAGGTCCGCGAGCCGCTCTTCGATGGGGACGTCGAGCCGCAAGGTGGCGAGCAGTTTGTAGAGACGCGCGGCATCGGCGTGCTCGCTGAGATTCTTGGCGAGGGCAGCGGCTCCTCGCACGTGGACTCCCTCCCAGTCTTCGACGCGGGCGGGGATCGCTTCGAGTCGAGCGTACCTTGCGAGTACGGCCGACGCCGACTTCTCACCCCAGCGTGGAACGCCAGGGATACCGTCGGCTGCATCGCCCACCAACGCCAAATAGTCCGGGATGGAGCCCGGACCGATACCGTAGCGTTCATGGACTCCGGCTTCAGTGAGCACACGCTTGCGCGCGCGATCGAGGGTGATGACGCGCTCACCGACCACGCACTGCGCCAGGTCCTTGTCGGGCGAGCACACCACGACTCGGTCGACCGAAGAGTCCTCTGCGAAACGTGCCGCCGCGGTGGCGAGTGCGTCGTCTGCTTCGAACTCGATCATGGGCCAGACCACGACGCCCAGGGCGTGCGCCGCGCGCTCCACCAACCCGAACTGTGACGCGAGCTCTTCGGGCAGCCCTTCGCCGGTCTTGTAGCCAGGGAAGAGTCGGTTTCGAAACGACTCGATCACATGATCGAACGCGCAGGCGACGTGCGTGACCTCGGGGTCGCGCAGGAGAGAATGCAGGCTGGCCAAGAAGCCACGTGTTGCACCCACTTCGCGGCCCGTCGCGTCGGTGCTGCCAGGCGAGCCGAAGTGGGCGCGAAAGAGCTCGTAGGTTCCGTCGACGAGGTGGATCTGCACGGGCCGGTATTCTATGCGGGCCGCGCGCCCGCCGGGCGGCTCCGTTCGGCACGAAGAGCCTTGCGCCCGCCGCGAGAGCAGGGGAACATCTCGTTCCTACGCGAGGTGCGCCCATGAATTCCATGCGCCGTACGGTGTTGAGTCTCGGACTTTTGGGCAGCTTGGTGATCTCGAGCTGCACGCTCATCACCGATGTCGACCGCGACAAGATCCAGGGTGCCACCGGCGGAGCGGCAGGCAGCGGCGGAAGTGGCGGTGGGAGCACGGGCGGAAGTGGTGGCGCGAGCGGCGGTACGGGTGGGGCCTCCGGTGGAACTGGTGGCGCCACCGGTGGAACCGGCGGGGCGTCGCCGGCGGCGGCGGCACGACGGGCGGCACTGGTGGCGTGGCTGGTAGCGACGGCGGCGGCACGCGGTGTGCCGGAGCCGACGGCGGTGGGACCGGCGGCGCGACGGCGGGGGCACCGGCGGGACGGGCGCCTCGACGGGTGGCACCGGCGGCTCGACGGGTGGCACCGGCGGCTCGACGGGCACCGGCGGCTCGACGGGTGGCACGGGCGGTGCGACGGTGGCACTGGCGGTGCGACGGGCGGAACCGGCGGGACGGGTGGCGCGACCGGTGGGACCGGCGGTGCGACGGGCGGAACGGGCGGGAGCGACGCGGGTGCCGACGCTCCGGACGACGCGACCGGACGGGCGGCGACGCCGCAGACGACTCGAGCGACGCAGGCTCGACCAGCAGCCAGCGGCACGGCCGCTTCTTGGGCCTTGGCCCGCCGAGGCTGTGGTAGAACGCGGGCATGACTGGCTTGCGTCGTCTCCTCATCCCCACGGGCGCTGCGTTGGCTCTGATTGGCTGCGCGTTGATCACCGACGTCGACCGCTCGAAAATCGACCATGTCCGGGGGTGCCGCGGGCGCAGGAGCCGGCGGCGGTGGCACCGGTGGGTCGGGTGGCTCCACCGGCGGCGCGGATGGTGGGGGCTCGGGCGGAACGGGGGGCTCGACCGGCGGAACCGGCGGTGGCTCGACGGGCGGAACCGGCGGTGCGGACGGGCGGAACCGGCGGTGCGACGGGCGGAACCGGCGGTGCGACGGGCGGAACCGGCGGTGCGACGGGCGGAACCGGCGGTGCGACGGGTGGAACCGGCGGCGCGACGGGTGGAACCGGCGGTGCGACGGGTGGAACCGGCGGTGCGACGGGTGGAACCGGTGGTGCTACCGGCGGCACGGGCGGCGCAACCGGTGGGACCGGAGGCGCCAGTGGCTCCGGCGGTTCAGCGACCGGCGGCGCGTCGGGTTCCGGCGGCGCTTCCGATGCCGGTACGGACTGAGCTCACGCGCTGTCAAGTCGCGACGCGATTCGGCGAGTAGCGCAGCGCACGTCGCTGCACTCCGGTGAGCGGCCAGCTGTAGGTACAGTCCAAGTCGACGCTCCAGCCCACCTGCGCAGGTGGCTCCGAACGGGCGGTGAGGACCCAGACTGCGCGTCGCGCAAGACGCGCGCCTTCCTCGAGCCACGTTTGGGGCTCGAGCGTGGCGCGTGAGACGGCCAGGTCGAACCCGGAGCTCGGAAGTGCGTCGGACCGCATTCGTTCCACGTCGACCCGAGTGAGGCCGAGCGCGCCGAGAGCAGTGCGCAGAAAGGCCACGCGCTTCGCCTTGGGTTCTACCAGCGAGAAACTCGCAGCCGGCAGCAGCACCGCGAGTGGAAGCCCGGGCGCCCCCGCCCCACTGCCGACGTCCACCCAATGCGCGACGGGTTCCGGTTCCGCCGCTGCGAGCTTCGCCGCGTCGGCGACGAAGAGATCGACGAGCTCGTCGGGGTCACGGGCCGCGGTCAGGTCGAGCTTTTCGTTCCATTCCACGACGCGGTCCAAGAGCCGAGCCAGACGCTCGACGGTGTCGATTGCCGTCTTGGTTTCGAACGCGTCGAGACAGCGCTCGATGCGTGGAAACCACTCTCGGCCGAGACGAACGAGCGCCATCGAGTGGCTCGAATAGCGCATGGCTCTCTCCAGAGCCATGGACAATGCTGACATGACCAACCGAAAAATGTTCTAAGCGACTTGTCCATGTCCACGCTCCCGCCCGCCAGCACCCGAGACCCGGCACCGTCGCTGGAAGCGCTCGGAGCCCTCGTGCGACGCGTGACGGGCGCCGCCCAGCGCCGCATCGAACCCATGCCGGGCGGCGCATCGACGCGGCGCTTCTTTCGCGTCGAGCTGGCGAGCGGTGAGTTCGCCGTCGCGATGTTCGTGCCCGACGCCAAGCGCTCCGACGAGGTGGCCAAGGCGGACGTCGGCGAACGCCGCTGGCCCTTCCTGGAAGTGCGCGACCTCCTGGCAGAGCGCGGCGTGCGTGTGCCCCGCATCCTGGGTGAGGCTTGCGAAGACGGCTTCCTCTTGGTCGAAGACCTCGGCGACGAGACGCTGGCTCGGTATCTCGAGCTCCACCCCGACGCGAAGACCGCGCTCTACCAGACGGCCGTCTTCGATTTGGCCCGCGCGCAGAAGGCCCTGACGCCGCTGCCTGCGGGCTCCATCGTCGCGAGTCGCGCCTACGACGAGGACTTGCTGCACTGGGAAGTCGAGCATTTCCGGGAGTGGGCCCTGGACGCCCGCGGCATCCGATTGTCCGAAGCCGACGGCGCAGTTTTTGGGGAGGCCGCCAGCTACCTCGCCAAGACCATCGCCGGCTGGCCACGTGGCTTCGTGCACCGCGACTATCAGAGCCGAAACCTCATGGTCGCGCCGCGCGAAGCCGGGGGCATCGAGCTCGTTTGGCTCGATTTCCAGGACGCCCTGCTCGGACCTCGCGTCTACGACCTGGTTGCGCTGCTCTCGGACAGCTATCAGACGTTCGAGCGAGACTTCGTGGAGGCTCGACTGGACGAATACGCCGCGCAGCTCGGGTTGAACGCGGACGGACGGCGCGCCGTCTCGCGGGAGTTCGACACCGTGACCGTGCAGCGCAAATTGAAGGACGCCGGCCGCTTCGTGTTCATCGATCGCGTGCGGAAAATCCCGAGCTTCCTCCCGTTCGTCGAGCCGACCATCGAAAAGGTCTTCGCCGCGCTCGGTCGCCTCGCCGGCGACCCGGTGTTGGACCGCCTACGCGCCATGCTCGAGCGTGTGCTCGCCGCGAGCTGACGGCAGACTCGGAACGCTTGCATCACCCGAGGCCAGGCGGACGCGGCGTGTTCGGCCAGACACCGAGCCACTCGTCGGCGAGGTCGCTGTCGAAGAACTGGATCCAGCTACGTTTCGATGCGCCAGCCGCGCGGGCCACTTCGCACACGATGTCCCAAGCAGCGGGGTTCGGAGCCAGCGCCAAGTCGACGTAGGCGTAGCGAAGTCCGAGTCCATTGCCCACGACCGCACCGAGACCGCTCGGGGCGAGCGCGGCCGAAAGCTCGTCTTCCAAGCGAGCGCGTTCACGTACGCGGTCTTCGTACGAGACGCCCTGGGCGTCGATCTTCAAGTAGGCGAGCTTCGCACCGCCACGCACGAAGCGCAGAGACGAAAACGGCGCGCCTTCGAGGTAGCATTTCAGCATCTCGGGCAACGCGCTGGCGGCCAAGGCCACGTCGTCTTGGGCGGCGTAGTCGGTGCTGGCCTCCGGCTCGGCTTCGAAGAGCACCCAGCCCTCCCGCAGCACACCCAAGCGGGAAATGTCGGGTAATTCCCCGGAAAGCCCCTCCACGGCGGCGGCCACCGCTTGCGGCAGCTCCACCAACGGAAACGTCTCGACCTGACCTTTTTGGATCACTCGGAGCGGACCACTCGGCGCTCGCGCTTCCACGTCGACGCGACTCACCCAATCGTCGAGCACGCGTTCACCGAGTAACCCCTCGACGGCCCGCTCGGCGGCCGCCACGGCGTTCTCGTCCGCGGCGGACCACCCTTCGGCGTACAGCACCAGGTCGAGCAGGTGGCCCCGCGCGAAGCCCGCGCGCGCGTGCGCCCGTGTCAGATCGAATCCGAGCTCTCGTCGCACGTCTTCACAGGTCTCGGCGAAGGAGCGCGGCGGGCGGAGGCTCGCGAAGCGCACGCCGCCAGCTGGGTTCATTCGCGCGACGACGGCCGCGGCCAGCGGGCGCAGTCGGCGTTCACCCCGTGGCGTCATCACGACGAGGCGCGCGCCGTCGCTCTCGCTCAGGAGGTCCACGTCGAGCCCCGCGTGCACTCGCGCAACCGCTTCGCGCAGGGTATCGTGAACGCCTTCCCAATCGGCTTCGACGCAGGCCGTGACGGCGTCCGTCAGTACCTCGTCCACGTGCGCGAAGAAGAGACGGCGCTCCTCGGCTTCCTCCCGGTCGTCGCCGACGTGAACGAAGCGCATGCTCGGGCCATGTCCGCGAACCACGCGCGCGTCAAGCGTCCGGCGGAGGCCCATCGAGCTGGCGCGTTGTCGGCGAAAACGCTTCCGAAATCCAACGACCTCGGGCGCAGCGCTCGCGCTCAGAGGTCGACGGCGTAGACGAAGCTGTTCTTGGGGAACCGGAGCACGCGCTCCGCGATGGTCGCGAACGGCACCGCGCCACCGCTCACGTGACGCTTGGCCAGCGCTTCCACGCCGGCCTTGTCGTTCCTGGCCTTCATGGTCGCGATCTTTTGCATCAGCTTTTCCGCGGCCGCGGGGAACTTGTCGAAGTTCAAGCGGAACGCGCCGACGTCACGCCCGTTGGCCGCCATTTCGCCGGAAACCCAGTCGACGGCGCCCTCTTCCATCAACACACCGAGCTGGATGGCCGCCAGCTGGCTGTAGGGCTTGCGGCTGCCGTCTTCGTTCCACATTCCGTATGCGATGTGTCCGAAAGCCCAGGCCACGCTGTCGACGTAGGACGCACGCCGGAGCTCGTCGCTGATGAGCCCCTTCTTGACCATGAGGTCCAAGAAATAGAGCGCCCCCGTCTGCGCCTTGAGCTCCTCGAGCATCGAGGACAGGCCGCCACCGAAGGCGAGGTTGTCGCTCTTGCCGAGGTACGAATACTCGTGGGACGGGCCTAGGTTGTGGGTGGCCTCGTGGAGGATCGTGCTCAGGAGCCCTGGGTTCGGATCGTCGCGCATGACCGCGACCATGTCCCGATGAAGAAGCGACTCGGCCTGCTCGCGCCACGCTTCATGCTGTCCCCGGTCGGTGTAGAGGTTGCTCATGGCCACCGTGTGCGCCCACGGCTCTCGTTGGCGACCTTGCCCCAATTGGGAAGCGACTGGCCGATGGTGGCGCCGAAAGCCTGGCGGCTGTCCCCAGCGTTCAGCACGATGTCGACGAAGTCGGGCAGCTTGAACGCGACTTTCCGCTCCTTGTAGGGCCAGCCGATGAGCTTGGCGATGGCGGCCTCCATCTCCTGCTGGTGCGGAGCGAGCTTGTCTTGCCAAGCCAGCGACGCCTTGTTGATGCGGGCGAGGCTGACGTGGAAGCCCGCTTTCTGGCTGCACGGTTCCCAGTACACTTCGTCGGGACCGATGCGCAGGTAGAACTTGGAGTTCTGCGCGTTCATCTTCGACCAGGCTTCGTCGGCCGACTCCCAGTCGTTGTCGCGGAAAGCTTTGGCGGCGGCCCGGAGATAGTCGGCCAACGCCCGTTCGTCGGGGCCGAGGGCGTTGGCAGCCTGATCCAGGTGGGCTGCGACCATCTGCATCCCCTGCGCGTACGCTTCGGAGTACTTCACGGCGGAGAGCACGCCCGCGGTATCGCGCACGACGGTGAAGGGAGTGAGCAAGGCCTTGGCGTCCTTGCGCTTCTCCAAGGTGTCGCAGAACTTCGGATCGTCCTGCAAAGCCGCCGGGTAGACGTCGACCTTGCGCTTGGGCGCACCTGGGATGGCAGAGCAAGCCGGGTTCTTCTCGGTCTTCGGCCCCTCACACTTGGGTCCCCAATTGCGGCGAAGCACGCTCTGGCTCGCCGGGTCGTCCGTGGGCACGCGGGCAGCGAGCTGACTCATGCCAGTCTGTTGCGCGAAGAGGCGCTCGACCTCCAGCGTCGCCGCGAGAACGGAACGCAGCGCCGCTCGGTCTTGTGGCGAATAGCCACGAAGATCGCTCCGGACCAGGGTGGGGCGCCCCTGATCCAGTTCTTCGAGGACCAGCGCCCGACGCGCGGCCTCTTCCGGCGCGAGGTTCTCGCTCCGCGCGTGCACCGAAGCGAGCATCGCGGTGTAGGCGAGGTCGAACTCGGGGGAGAACTTGCCAGCCTTCACCCATTGGGGAGAGGTCGGATAGAAGAGGAGTCCGCGCACCTCGTCCGGGTCGACGGCGCGATTCGAGTTGGCATCTTCGGCCCAGAAGATCGGCAAGTTCAGGCGTACCGCCAACTGATTGAAGGAGCCTCGCTCCAAGGAGTCGTACGCCTTTGGAACATCGGGCTGTGCGACAGCAGTGGGTGCAGGCAGCGGCAGAGGAGGTGGTGGGGGCCGCTGGACGTTCTCGGGCGCGCACGACAGAGCGACGAGCAGAAGGGAAACCGCGGAGAGCCGGCGACGCATGGGGGCCCGCTATACGACGTTTGGCTCGCCGGGCCCAGGCAGCGCACGCCACCGCCGGCGCTGTCCCGAGCCCGCACAGTCTGCGACCGAGAGGGCCCATTCCGCGAGCGGGCGCAAAACCTTCGCAAAAGCGGCCCTACAGCCCTGCATGGAACGCGGGATTTTCGCCCCCTTCACGCGGCGGCTGGGTTGTGCACGGGATGTGCTTTCGGGAAGCCTCGCGACACAGGAGTTAGAGTCCGATGAATCCTTCGTCTCCCCGCGTTTTGCGCAACATCGCCCTGCTCGGTCAAGCTGGTAGTGGAAAGACCACCCTGCTCGAACGGCTCCTGTTCGAAGCGAAAGCCATCCGCGCGATGGGCAGCGTCGAGCGCGGCGACACCGTGAGCGACTTCGACCCCACGGAGAAATCCATGGGCCACTCGCTGAACGTGAGTCTCGCGCACTTCGAGTGGGCGGAGCACTACGTGAACGTCCTCGACACTCCCGGCACGCCGGACTTCCTCGGACGCGCGTTCGAAGCGCTCGAGGCCGTCGAAACCTGCGCGGTGGTCATCAACGCCGAAGCCGGCGTGGCGACGGTCGCGCGCCGAGCCATGCGGGCAGCGGAGGGTCTGTGTCGCATGCTCATCGTCAACAAGATCGACACGGGGTCTGCATCGCTTCCGCAGGTGATGGCGGAGCTCAGCGAGACCTTCGGCAAGGTCTGCCTGCCCATCAATCTCCCGGCGCCCGACGGAACGGCGGTGGTCGATTGCTTCTTCTCGCCGGACAAGGGGAAGCAGACGGCGTTCTCCGACGTGGCAACGGCCCACGAGGCCATCGTGGACCAGGTGGTCGCGCTCGACGACGCTCTGATGGAGCTCTACCTCGGCCAAGGCGAGTCGCTGAAGCCCGAGCAGCTGCACGACGCGTTCGAAGCAGCGCTGCGTCAGGGCTTGCTCATCCCCGTGTGTTTCGTGTCTGCCGCCACCGGCGCCGGCGCGCGCGAGCTGCTCGAGGTGATCAGCAAGCTGATGCCCGACCCGACCGAGGGCAACCCGCCCAAGTTCTTGAAGGGCGAGGGCGCAGCGGCGGAAGCCGTGGAGGTCGTCCCCGACCCGGCCCGCCACGTGGTCGCCCATGCGTTCGAGATCATCAACGATCCCTTCCGAGGAAAGCTGGCGATTTTCCGGGTCTATCAGGGCACCGTCACGCCCAACAGCAATCTCTTCATCGGCGACGCCCGCAAGCCCTTCAAGGTGACCCACCTCCTGCGGCTCCAGGGCAAGGAGCAAGTGGACGTCGAGCAGGCCATCCCGGGTGACATCTGCGCGGTATCGCGCGTCGACGCCATCCATCGCGACGCCGTCCTCCACGACTCCCACGACGAAGACCACTACCACCTGGTGCCACCTCCGTTCCCCGAGCCGGTGTTCGGCCTGGCTCTGATCCCGGAGCGACATGGCGACGAGCAGAAGCTGTCCGACTCGCTGCACCGCTTGCTCGACGAAGATCCTTCGCTCGCCGTCGAACACAACCCGGAGTCCCACGAGACCATCATCCGCGGGCTCGGAGAGCTCCACCTGCGCACGGTGGTGGAGCAGCTGCGCACTCGCTACAACGTCCAGGTCAACACCAGGCTGCCTCGGGTCCCGTATCGCGAGACCATCGCGGGGCGCGCCGAGTCACGCTATCGCCACAAGAAGCAGACCGGCGGCGCGGGACAGTTCGGCGAGGTCGCGATTCGAGTCGAGCCGCTCGATCGAGGCACGGGCTTCCAGTTCGTGGACGAGATCAAAGGCGGTGTGATCCCCGGTCAGTTCATCCCGGCCGTGGAGAAGGGCGTGCGTCAGGCCATGTCCGAGGGCTTCGTGGCCGGCTTCCCCATCTCGGACGTCCGCGTCACGCTCTTCGACGGCAAGACGCACCCCGTCGACTCCAAGGAAGTGGCGTTCACCACTGCCGGGCGCCAAGCCATGCTCGAAGCGGTCGGCTTGGCTCGCCCGGTCATCCTCGAGCCCATGCTCGAAGTGCAGGTGCGCGCCAAGTCGGAGCTGGTGGGCGACGTGAGCGCCGACTTCTCCCACCGCCGCGGACGCATCACGGGCAACCAGTCTCTGCCCCACGGCCGCGTGGAGATGACCGGCATCGCCCCCATGGCCGAAATGTCGGATTTCGAATCGCGGCTCAAGTCCATGACCGGCGGCGACGGCAGCTACTCCGTCACGTTGAGCCACTACGAGCAAGTCCCCGAACCCGTTCAGCAGCGCCTCGCGGCCGAGTACCAGAAACGACGAGCCGAGGGCCACTGAGCGAAAAGAAGAGAGGAAACATGTACGTCGAACCGCACGACCTGGACCATGAGTTTCCCGAGTACGTCTCGCTCATCGCCGAGCTCCGAAACCGCGACGCGAAGTTCCAGGAACTCATCGAGAACTACACGAGCTGCAACTCCGAGGTCGTGAGAGCAGAAGAAGCCGACGTCCCGATTTCCGACTTCGCGTTCGAGGAACTGAAGAAGAAGCGCTTGCACTTGAAGGACCAGATCTACGGGCTCCTGCGCGCCCACTCGGGCAAGCTCTGAGGGCCCAAAGCCCTGCGTGGCCGCCCGGGCGGCCAGCGGGGAGATCGTGGCACCGCCGCTGAACCCATTCCCGAGCGCCCCCCGGCCGCGCTACTCTGCGCAGGTGGGCACGAGGGAGGACGAGCCGTCCGCCGGCGAACTCGGAATGTCACCCAGCCGGGTGGCTTCCATTCTCGACGCGGTCGCCCATCCGATCTTCGTGAAAGATCGCAGCTTCCGCTTCGTCCTCCTGAATCAAGCGTTCATCGATCTCGTCGGCTATCCCCGAGAGGAGCTGCTCGGAAAGACCGACTACGATTTCTTCCGCGAAGCGGAGGCTCGGTTCTTCCGTGAAAAGGACCTGGAGCTCCTACGCACCAGCTCGACCGTGCGCATCGAAGAAGAGCCCATCACGGACGCAGCTGGTCGCGTCCACATCCTGGCGACCACCAAGGTGCCGCTGCGCGACTCGGACGGGGACGTCACCCACATCGTGGGCATCATCCACGACATCACGAAGCTCAAAGAAGCCGAAGACCGTCTGCGCGTCGCCAACGAAGAGCTGGAGAGTCGAGTTCGCGAGCGCACCGCGGCGTTGCTCCACGCGCAGCATCGCTTGATCCGTCAGGAGCGGCTGGCCGTCCTGGGCCAACTGATCGGCGGTCTGGCCCACCAGATCAGGAACCCCCTCGGCGCCATCACCAACGCCACCTTCGTGCTGCGCCGTTTGCTCAAGGACTCGAGCGAGCCCGACGTGCGCCGCTCCCTCGACATCCTGCTCGAGGAGGCGCAACAGGCCAATCGCATCGTCACCGATCTGGTGGAATACGCGCGGGTGCGGCCCCCCACCCCAGAGCGGGTGTCCCTCGAGAGCTTGGTGCGGGAGGTCTTGAAGCGCTCACCGCCGCCGGATGAGGTCGAGGTCGAGGTGTTGCTCGACACCCTGCCGCCGGTCTCCGTGGATCCGGGGCAGCTCGCGGACGCTCTCACCAACCTCCTCCAGAACGCGTACGAGGCGGTCCCACGTCCGGGTGGTCGCATTCTGTGCAAGGGCAGCGTGGACGGCAGCGCGCTCGTGGTTGCCGTGGAGGACAGCGGCACCGGGGTGCCCGACCACGCCGTGGCCCGGCTGTTCGAGCCGCTCGTGACCACCAAAGCCAATGGGCTCGGGCTGGGCCTCGCCACCGCGCGAACACTGGTCGAAAACCAGAGCGGCAGCCTCACCTACCGGCGGAGCACCCTCGGCGGGGCGTGCTTCGAGGTGCGCCTGCCCACGGAATGACCTCGGCGCGCTCCGCCACGCTTTGTCCGGCGGCCCGCGCGGCGGATGAGGGTACTCCGCCGGCTCGGGAGGCCTCAGCAAGTGTATCCGGCTCAACTATCGAAGGGAACATCGGACCTTTTCAGGACCCCACCTCGGGGCAATCCGTGAGCGGCACCGCGCAGGGCAGCTTCCAGTTCATGGCGCCCGGCGATCCGAATGCGCTCCTACCCCAGGTGCAGGCGACGCTGCTTTCCGCCATCACGCAGGTCATCGGCCAGAAGCTGGCCTCGAACCAGGTCGCCATTCCCACCATCGCAGGCAGCCTGCCCTACTTCTTGAACGACATCAGTGCCGCCGCGGCCGCCCAAATGCCGGGGCTCCAGCTCCAGGGTCTCCAGCTCAACGTCAACGTCCAGAACCCCTACGCCGCCGGGGCAGCGCCCATGGGCGGGCCGTTGCCACCCGATCCCATGACGGCGATGCAGAACGCCTTCGCCCAACGCGCGAAGGAAAAGCTCGATCCTCGGAACTACGAGTACGAGGCGAAGATCAACGTCGGCGGGTTCAAGATCAAAGCCAGCACCGATGGCGGCATCGACACCGATGGCCTCAAGAACCAGGTCAAGGACAAGGTCAAGACCGAGATCATCTGGTACGGCATCGGCTGCGTCATCGTCGGGATCGTGATCATCGGTCTCATCGGCCTCGCCTGGTACATCTTCCGCGAAGCATCGGGCGGAAATGCGCCCTCGGGACCGGGCAAGGCGGCAACCTGGGACGGCAAGAGCAAGTTCTCGTGTGGTGGCAACGACAACGTGAAGCTGGAGGGCGTCACCGCAAACATCGCGAGCGGAGAGGCCATCAGCGCTGGTGGCAACTGCAAGCTCGAGCTCTCCAACGTGAACATCACTGCCCCCGATGGCATCGAGGCGCTCGCAAACGCCCAAATCACGGTCAAAGGCGGCAGCGTGACGGCCAAGAACACCGCGGCGAAGGCGCTCGGCAGCGCCACCATCACGTTCCAAGGCACCAAGGTCAGCGGCAAGAAAGAAGCGCTCGGCGCCGCCAAGATCAACGGACCTTGATCGGGGTTCACGCTGTTCGGGGAGACCCGAGAGCTTCCGGGATCAGGCTCTCGGTGGCGAGCGCAGGTTGCCGCGCGCGGATTGCCGTGCGCCCACCATCAGGCGCGCGCCGGAGCTCCGGGTTTCTTGATGGCCACGAGGTAGAGCAGGCCTGCGATGGCCACGAACGGAATCAGGCTGAGAGCGTCGGAATTCGGGCCCTCGAAGAGCGGGTTGTTGTGTTTCGCCCACTCGTCGATCTTCGCCTGGAGCTGATCCATGACCCCGGCGATGAACGCGATCACGATACCGGCGATGGCGCCACCCGCGATGTAGCCACTCGAGAGCAGGACGCCCGGGCTCTTGTCGGTCTCCGCCGCGAGCTCTTCTTCGCTGAGCTTGCGAGCTGCCAAGCGCTTCTGGATCTGCTTGTCGGCCAGCCAGCGCACGAGCCCGCCGATCAGAATCGGTGAGGACGACGACAGCGGCAGGTAGACGCCCACCGCGAAGGCCAGCGACGGGATCCCCGAGAGCTCGAGCACGAGGGAGATCATCACGCCGATCAGCACGAGCCCCCAAGGCAGCTCTCGGTTCAGGATGCCCTTGATGATGTAGGACATCAGCGTGGCCTTGGGCGCGTCGAACTTCGCGACCTTGCTGCCGTCGGGGCGCACGTTGTGGGTCCCGTTGATGCCCGGGTCGACGAGGTAGATGGCGCGCCCCGCGTCATCCACGAGGTATTTCCCGGCTGGGCCACCTTCGGCGTTGGTCTTCTGCCAAACCCGGTACGACTTCGGGTCGTCTTTGGCTTGCGAGCCGGTGAGACCCTCGTGCTTGCCAAGCGACGCCGGATCGGTGGAGAGGCCAGCGCGGAAGGTCTCCTCGAGTTTGTGGGTGACTTGCCGAGTCGCCACGTCCACCACGTAGCTGCCAGCGGCGAGGCCGGCGACCCGCGCGACCTTGGTGTCGGCCCCGGGCTCTTGGCCCTGCTCGAGCTTCTTGTACTGCTTGCCGGCCTCCGGCGGCGTGCCCTCCCACGAAGGAAGGGCTACGAGCACGTCGTCGGGCACCGCCACTTGCGTGACCTTCTCGAACGTCGCCTGGGGCACGTAAACCGTCGCCGCGCCATTCAACCGGAGCAGGATGGGTCCGAGTACCAGCGCCGACGCCAACGCACCGAGCAGAATCGCGTACTGTTGGTACTTGGGAGTTGCGCCGACCAGGAACCCGGTCTTGAGATCTTGCGACGTGGTTCCGCCGTTGGACGCTGCGATGCACACGATGGCGCCGACGCTGAGCGCCGTGACGTAGTAGGGCGGAGCAGTCCAGCCCAGGAGCAGGAACACGCCGCAAGTCAGGAGCAACGTGGCCACCGTCATCCCCGAGATGGGGTTCGAGCTCGAACCGATTTCTCCGGTCAGACGCGAGCTCACCGTCACGAACAGGAACCCGAGCACCACGATCAACACCGCTCCGAGCACGTTCATCTTGAGCGAAGGCGCCAGCGTGATGGCCGCTACCAACGCGAGCGCGCCGATCAGCACCGTCTTCATCGGCAGGTCCTGGTCCGTCCGCTTCGCGCCGCCCACGGCGTGTTTCGGCCCGCCCCTGAGGTCGCGCAGACCCCCCTGAATGCCCTGCCAAATCGTAGGGAGCGAGCGCGCGAGGCTGATGATGCCTCCCGCGGCCACCGCGCCGGCGCCGATGTAGAGGACGTAGGCGCCGCGGATCTGGTGAGGGCTCATGTCCCGGATGGGGATGGTCCCTGGCGGCAGCGCGTGGGTCATGCCTTCGCCGAAGAACTTGATGGCCGGGATCAGCACCAGGTAGGCCAGCACACCGCCGGCGCACATCACGGCGGAGATGCGCGGACCGATGATGTAGCCGACGCCGAGCAGCTCCGGCGAGATCTCCGCGGACACGCTGCCGGACTTGAGCGTAGAGGTGAAGACCTTCTCTGGAGTGTCCTTCCAGCCGCGGAGGGCGACCATCACCGCTTTGTAGACGAGTCCGATACCGAAACCGGTGAAGATGGTCTTGCCGCCGCCCGCTTCGGTCTCGTCGACGACTTCACCGCCGGAGTGTGCCGCCTGGCGCGACTCGTCACTGGCACCCGCCTTCAGCACCTCGGCACACGCCGTGCCTTCGGGGTACTTGAGCGAGCCGTGTTGTTCGACGATCAAGGCGCGGCGGAGCGGGATCATCATCAAGATACCCAGGAGGCCGCCGAGCACCGCGACCAACGTCACGCGCGTGAACTCGAGGTCGAAGCCCAAGATCATGATGGCCGGCATGGTGACGCCGACGCCGAAGGCGATGGACTCACCGGCGGAGCCGGCGGTCTGCACCACGTTGTTCTCGAGGATCGTCGCGTTCTTGAGGCCGAACTTCGAGAGCAAGCGAAACAGTGTGATCGAGATGACGGCCACTGGGATCGAGGCGCTGACCGTGAGGCCGACCTTGAGCACCAGATAGAGAGAAGACGCGCCGAACACCATCCCGAGCAGGGTGCCCACCACGAGTGGCAGCGGCGTGAGCTCCCTCAGCTTGGCCGACGCCGGAATGTAGGGTTCGTGCCCGTGCTCGCTACCGCCCTCGCTCATGGCGAGCGCAACTTAGCGGGGTCGGGCCGGCGTGACCAGAGGCTCAGGGCGGGGGCGGCACCGTCTCGATGGATACCGGAACGACGCCAGCCCGGAGCATGTCGAGCTCGCGGGCGGCGGACTTGGACAGATCGATGATCCGCGACGGTTTGCCGAACGGACCGCGGTCGGTGACGCGCACGATCACGCTGTGACCGGTGTCTCGACGCACGACACGCACCCACGTGCCGAACGGCAGACTCCGGTGGGCGGCGGTCGCGAGGGAGGGATCGTAGCGAGCGCCACTCGCAGTCTTTCGACCAGCGAGCGCATCGGAGTAGTACGTGGCCTCCCCTTCTTCTCGGTAGTGCGCCGGGCGAGGCGCGGGCGCTGCATTGCCCGGCGGCTCGGCCAGGGGAGCGCTCGGCGTCGGCTCGGTTCCCACGGCAGTCCCTGGGGCTCGCGACGGCGGCCGCGCGCACGACGTGAGTGCGAGGGCGAGCGCGAGCGTGGCGAGCCTCGGAGCTCCGAGCATCGAGCTTCCTTCTAGACTAAGGTCCACGCCATGAAAACCCGAACCGAGACGCGTACGATCTGCCTCACGGGCTGTGCCAGCGGAATCGGGCGCCAGCTCGCCACGGATCTGTATCGCCTGGGACACCGCATCGTCGCCCTGGACGTGGACGAATCGGCCATGCGCGAGCACGGGCGCACGCACTGGCCCGACGCGTCTCGTGTGGAGATCCTGCGCCACGACGTCCGAGAGGCCGAACGCTGGGAGCAGGTGCTGGACCGCGCCGAGCAGCGTTTCGGTCGAGTCGACGTGCTGATGAACGTGGCAGGCTACCTGGTGGCCCGTTGGGCCCACGAAACCAGCGTCGCCGACGTGGGTCTCACCATCGACGTGAACGTGAAGGGGGTGATCTTCGGCACCAACGCGGCCGCACGCCGCATGCTGCGCTCGGGCTCCGGTCAGATCGTGAACGTCGCCAGCGTCGCCGGCATCGCCCCGATCCCGGGCATTGCCGTGTACAGCGCGTCGAAGCACGCGGTACGGGGCTTTTCGTTGGCGGTGAGCGAAGAACTCCGTCCCCACGGTGTGGTGGTGAGCGTGGTCTGCCCGGGGCCGGTGGACACACCGATGCTCGACGTCCAGCTGCCGCGCGACGAGGCCGCGCTCACGTTCAGCGCGGCACGCCCGCTGCGGGTCGAAGAGGTTTCGCAAGCCATCATCGAGAAGGCCCTGCTCGGCCGCCAACTCGAGGTGATCATCGCAGCGCCGCGTTCAGGTCAAACGCTGCTGCCGAAGCTCGCCGGAGCGCTCCCGGGGCTCCTTCGCACGGTCCGGCCACTGTTGACGAAAACCGGCCGGCGACACCAAGACGAGCTCCGCCGCGCGCGTCGCTGAGACAGATGCGTCAGCCGCCGAGCACGAGCTGATCGAGACACGGGATCTCGACGCGCGCCGGATCGTCGTCGGCGAGCGAAGTGTCTTTCCCCAAGGCGCCGTCGTGCTTGCCGGTCTCGTCGTTCACGAGCTGGCCACCCGGCTCCTCGAAGTGCCAGAGGGCGACGGTCTGACCGTCGACGACGAACGGCGTCTTGGAAGGGGTGAAGGCTCCCGTGTAGCGCACGGACTTCGAAATCCGAACTTCGTCGATGACGCCTTGGAAGGCGAAGTTGTCTTCGTACGCCGCACGACCAATGACGAGCGGATCCGCATCGTCCGACGCCTTTCCCTTCGGGATCGTGTCACTGGCACCGAGCGCGCCGTCCACGAAGAGTTGCACGAGCCCCGAAGCGCTGTCGTAGGTGGCCGCGATGTGGTGCCACTTTTGTGCCGAAACCACGGCGCCGCCCACCGGGTGATTCGAACCATCGAACTGATAACGGAATTGCGCCGTCGAGTTGTCGAACACGAGCAGCACGTAGCCGGTGTGTGTGTTGTGGTTGTGGTGAGAGAGGATCTGGACTTCCCCCGGATAGGCTTCTGCCCGGATCCAAGCTTCGACCGTCATGGGTGCGATCCCGTCGAGGGCGGGGTCGTCCAGCACGCTCACCAGGTCGTTCACACCGTCGAACTTGAGACCGTGACAGGTGGCCGGTGCTCCGCCCGTGGCCACGCTGCCCGCCCCACCCCCGACTCCGCCGCTGGCCGAGCCGCCACCGCCCGGTGCGCCGCCCGAACCACCCGCGGCGCTCGCGCCTCCGCTGCCGCCGGTCTCTGCTGCGGTGAACTTCTCGCCACACGCGACCAGCAGCGGCAGCAACAGGGCGAGGACGCTCGACCTCGGCATCACGGACCAGAATAGCCGTTCTTCGCTGGACGCGCGACCGCGGGCCCCCGGCTCATGCGGCTCGGAAAGCGAAAGCGATGCGTGATGGGCACGGCGCCGAGGAGGTCCATCTTCCCTGTGCGGTAGCCGAAGGTCCAGAGGTTCACGATCAGCGGGTGACCGCTCGGCCCGCGTTCGGGGGTGACGATGCCCACGTGATCGGGGCCCGGACGACTGGCAAATGTGTCCAGGAACACCACGTCGCCCGGCAACCAGCGGTCCGCGCTGTCCGTGAGATCGATGCCGTGGGCGACCCAGTGACGCTTGAAATACACGATGTCGTTGCGGACGCGCCGATGGTCGATGCTCACGTCGGGGCTCTTCACACCGTAGGCGCCAGCGTTCTTGCGTTCGTCTTCGATGATGGCCTGCTGCAGGTCGACTCCCGCGTTGCGCACCGCGCGCACCACGACGTCGACGCACGCGCCACGGTTTCGAGGGGGATCACCGGCGGGGTATCTGAGAGAGAAGTACGCGTCGTCGTACTCGGCCGCGTCGAGCACGGTCTTCTCGGCGCCGATCAACAGGTCGAGCGGATCGGGGATCCCGTCGTCGTCGTGATCGCCCGGTGGCGCGACCTCGTTCGCTCCTAGCCGGCGCACCGGAAACGACAGCGACGCGAGCTCGGCACGATCCCCAGGCCGGAGCGACAAGCGCTCGCCTCCGAGTCGCAGCTCGGCGCCGCCGCCGAGCGGGTAGATCTTGTACGGCCAACCGTCGGCGTACACCACGAAGAGCCCACGACGAGCGTCGACGAGCCCGGCCAAGCTCTGCTCCGCTCTCGGGGCGGGCAGCTGGAGCTTGTCGTCGAGATCGGAGTAGACGCCGCGGTCGCTCACTCCCAGCGCGCGCTCGGCATCGGCCGGCGCGTTCGGCACCGGGCGCTGCTCGGCAGCGGGCAACGCCGCCGGTTTCGCGATGGGTTCCGGCGGCGGGATGTCCCGGCGGGGGACGGCGACTGGGGATGCGCATGCAGCGAGCGCGAGCGCGACGATCTGGGCCGCGACGCCCGCTCGCTTCATGGCTTGGCCCACGGGCGGCTCGTGCGGATGTCTTCGATGGTCATCAGCCGGCCGTTGCCGCCCACGACGTAGTTCGTGGTCGCGACGCTGACCTCGCCCCCGCGCTGGCGCAGCACTTCGCACTCGGCGGACCACGACGAGCTCTCGGGCGCGCGCGGTCGCCGCTTCGTCTTGGTCGGCTTCGCGATGGGGCGAGCGACGGCCTTCATGCTCACGCTGCAAGTGTCGATGATCATCCACTGGTCGGGATGGCGCTGGTGAGATTCGTCGAGGAGCGTGCCCAACTCCTCGAGCGTGCGCGGCTCGCCCTCGAACGCCACGCCGTCGCTGACGAGCCCCAAGAAGACGCTGCTGCGTTTGGAGTTCATCGCAGCCTCGATCTTCTCGAGCTGCCTCGAGGTGGCGACCAGGAAGTTCTTGTTCGGGTTGTTGCTCTCTACGGCGACGGAACGCTCGCAACATGCCCCGTGCCGATCGGGAGCGCTGCTCTGACCCCCGGCCACCGCGCGAATGGTGCACGCGCCGCCGCCGCGCACCACGAACCCATGGCTCTGGGCGGTCAACGTCCACGAGGGCTCCCGGCCGACCTCGGGATTTTCGGCGCATACCCGTGCCCACTGCTGCTCGGTACACAGCGCGAGCCCTGCGTCGGCGCAGCGTGTCTGGGCATCCAGGACGTTCTGCCCGACGTCGTCCGGCAAGAGCTGGACGCGAAACTCTTCGACCCAGACGTTGGTGCCGGGGACATTTCCGGCGGGGACCGCCTTGGCCAGCGGCGCAACTCTCGGTGCCGTTGCGCTCGGCGCCGCGCTCGGAACCGCGGACGCTGGCGTGCTCGCCACGCCGCTACCGGACAGGACGGGCTTCGGGGTCTCGGCGACATCGGTGCGGTGCGAAATGAGGTAACCCGCCCCTCCCACGATCGCGCCGAGGCCGAGGCTCGCGCCGGCAATGAGCGCGACGTTGCGGCGGGTTCGGTCCGGGGCGCGGCCGGCGTCGCGGGGCACCGCCTCCACGGGGAGCTGGGTGCTCGACGACAGTTGGGTCGACGCCTCGGGTTTGGGAGGCGCGGGCGGGTCGACCGTGGTCGGTGTGTTGTTGCGCGTCGGCGCTTGAGACACGCGGGGCAACAGATCGGCCGTCACGGTGGATGACGCCAGCGGATCGGGAGGCAGTACGGCAGCGTGCGCTGACACCATCTGCGCGCGGGGCACCCACTCGGCGGCCTCGAGCAGCGCGGTCCAGAACTCGCCCATGGTGTGGTAGCGGTCCCGCGGCACGACCGCGAGCGCCATCTTCAATACCTCTTCCACGGCGTCGCCGGCGTCCACGCCTCGCGCCCGCAGCGTCGGCCGATGTTGAGCGTCCGCCGCCGAGACGAAGAGCTCCGCAGCGTCGTCGCCCTCGAGCGCGCGCTTTCCGCTGACGAGCTCGATCAGCACCAGCGCCAGTGCGAACACGTCGGTCCACGGCCCCGTGGCGCCGAACCGCCGGGCAAATTGCTCGGGTGCTCCGTAGTGAGCCGTGAATGCTTGCAGCGTGCGCCCGGTGGCTTCGAACGCCCGACTCACGCTGGCGTTGTCGGTGATCACCTTGGCGATGCCGAAATCCAGCACCTTGATGGTTTGACGGCCGCCTATCTCGGCGAGGAAAAGGTTCGCGGGCTTCACGTCACGATGAGCAACGCCCTGCTCGTGGGCGAGATCCAGGGCGCGTGCCACCGGGTCGAGCAAAGTGATGGCTTCGTGGAGCGGCCGCCCGCGCATCCCGAGGCGGTGGCGCTCGTCCATGTCCTTCTCGAGCGTCCGACCCTCCAGCCACTCGAGCACGAGGTAGGGGGTCCACGTCCCGTTGGGCGAGGTGGCGGCCCCCACGTCGAGGGCCTGGACGATGCCCGCCGTCATGCGCGAGAGCCGGTGCTGCAGCTTGCCTTCCGCCAGGAAGCTGTCGAAAAATCGCTCCTTGTCTTCACCCTTGAAGTCGTCGGGGACGCGCAGACACTTGAACGCGACCTTTTCCCCGAAGCCGAGGTGGCCGGCGCGGTACACGACGCCGAACCCACCCTCTCCGACCAGCTCTTCGATGCGGTACTTGCCGTCGGCGGTGGCACCTACCCACCCGAACGGATCCGCGCTGGCCATTTGGTCAGAGAGCATAGCGCTCTTCAGTGGTGCCGCCTCCGGCTAAAAACTCGCGTCAGCTCGCGGGCTTCGAACGACGAGGAAAGGCGCTCGCGCGTTCGCGCCCGAGCGGGCCGGCGCCTCGGCGGGGACCACGCCGCGGCACCGAACGCCCTCCGAGGCCAACCAAGAGGCACACCCGCCCGCGATGCCCGGAGAACGGAGCCAAGAGCTCCAGCAAGAGGTCGTCGCCGTCTTCCGCGTGTCCGAGCAGGTTGTAGCTCACGAGACGCGGCAAGTTGTAGTCGCCGACCGAGACCGAGTCCGCGTCGCCCAGAGCGAGGCGCGCGACCTCCGCCATCGTCCAAGGTCCGATGCCGCGAATCGCGAGCAGTCGTCGCTGCGCGTCGGCGAGCGGCAGCGCTGGCAGCTCCTCCAGGCGCCGCGCCCGACGCGCGGCTTCGACCAGCACGTCGCCGCGGCTCGCTTCGATGCCGAGCTCACGGAGCTCGAACCCCGCGAGCTTCGCCATGCGCTTGGGGTCGGGCGGAAGCAGCAGCGGCTCGGGCCCGGGAGCAGGCTCACCGAGTCGTCGGAGAAGTGCGTGGTAGTTCTGCTTCGCTTCGTGGCCAGTCACTCGTTGTTCGAGCACCGGCAACAGCAAGCACTGAACCACGCGGCGCGCCCGCGGGATGCGCAATCCGGGGAAGCGTCGGTGGTAGTCGCGCACGACACCGCTCGGTTCGAAACCGTGCAGGTCGTCGTTCGCCCCGACCAAGTCCGGAGCGACCTCGAGTGCCCATTCGCTGCCCTCGCCCCAAGCGCTGGCCAATACGTTCGGCCCATCGCGAGCGAGCAACAACGTGGCCGGGCCGAGCGGCGTTCGGAGCGCTCGCCACCAGGTCTCGCGCGCGACTCGACGCGTGCACGGGTCGAACGGACCGCGAACGAAGAGGTCCAGCGTCAGGTCGAGATCGAGGGGGAGGCGGCTCTCGATCCGCCGGGTGCCGCGCGGTGCTTCCAGGGTCACGTGGCCCCCCGACCGACCCCCGCCCGCCGGGCGGGTCGCCAGGCGCCGTGGTCTGGCCTAGCCTCCGCGTACCGGCCGGCAATTCCGCGTCGGTCGGAGCTCTCCGTATGCGTATGCGCCTCGAGCAGAAACCGCTCGCGCGCGGGTATGGCCCGCTCTCGAGGGGCATCCTCGCGGCTGCGCTCTCGCTCTCGGCAACGGCCTGTGGTGGGACGCACGCCGCATCCCACGCACCACCGACCTTGGTAGTGCCGGTCGCGAGCGCCAGCGAGCCGGAAGAGAAAGAGCCCGAGCGCATCGAGCGGCGAGACACATCGCGCTACACGCCCTCCGGGCTCCGTATCGAGATCCTGCGCGCAGGCAACGGCGCGCGCGCCGCCGCCAAGAGCCGCGTGCGCTTCGACTACGTCGGCACCTTGCCGGACGGCAGCGTGTTCGACTCCACACGCGAACGTGGAACGCCCTTCGAGGTCGAGCTCGATCGCGGCTACCTGATTCGCGGCTTCGAAGAGGGCCTCCTCGGAATGCAGGTGGGCGAAGTGCGACGGCTGACCATTCCGCCCGACCTGGCCTACGGCGATGGGTCGGTTGGGAAGATCCCGCCCGGGTCGACGCTCGTTTTCGAGATCGAGCTGCTCGACGTGTTCTGACGCCGAGCTCAACCGAACAGCTTGCCGATGGCTCCCTGGAGCATGTCGGCGGCGCTGTCCACGTTCTCTCCGGTGAGAGCCGAAAGCGCAGGCCCGCGGATGGGTTCCGGCAGCTTGGCGCCGACGTAGTCGCGCACGACCTCGGCGACCTTGGCGGCTTGCGCCTCGCTCAGATCCGCCTTCTCGACCAGCTGACGCACGAGTTCCTTCATGACTGCGTGCGCTACCCCGGAGCGCGTGGGGCTTCACGCACTTTTTCCGGGCGGCGGCGCCGAGCCGGGGTCGATGCGGAAGAAGCGCCGGATCTTGTCCACCAAGTCGATCTTGTCCTGGGCCGCGCGGCGCTTCGCCGCCTCGGCGCTCAGGTTCTCACGCACGCGCAAGAGGTCCGCCTGACGGTTGGCCAAGACCTCCGCTACCTCGTCGGCGATTTCGGGTCGCGCGTCCATCAGCGCCTGGAACGCCGACTTGTCGAGCCGGAAGCACTCGACCGTGGCCGCAGCGATGACGGTGGCCGATCGCGGCTCGCCGGTGAGCAACGAGCGCTCTCCGAAGAAGTCTCCGGACTTGAGCCTGGCGACCTCGCGATCGCCCTCGCCGTCGATCTTCACGCGCACGCTCGCTTCACCGCTGACGATGATGTAGAGCCAGTGAGCCTCGGCGCCCTGTCGCGTCATCACTTCGCCCGGAGCGAACGGCGTGTAGCGGAGCGTGCGCGCCAAGGTCTCGCGTTCTTCGGCGGACAAGCGAGAGAACAGCCCGATGTTCGCGAGCATCTGCAGGCGGCGATCGTGTTCTGCGACGCTCTTCTCCTCCTTCCGCTCCGCGGTCTGCTCCGTCATGAAGATGGCGTGAGCCGGGATCGAGAGCGGAAGGTCGGCGCGGCGCAGTGCGAAGTAGATGCGGGTGCGCACGGAACTGTCCGTCGGATCGTCGGCCGCGAGATCCGTGAGCCAGTAGCGCACGGCGTAGCGCCCGTAGCTCTCGTGGAAGTCCATGAGGATGCAGTTGGGCGGCGGGTCGCTCGCCACGTTGTCGATGGGCGCCGAGCGCAGCGCCTGGGTGACGGCTTCGATGACTTCGCCTGGCGGGAAGCGGAAGTCCACGTTGAACCACACCCAACGCCGCCACTGCACGGGTTGCCCGCGGCGTCGCCCGAGCACCGTCACCTGGCCCTTCACCAGCTGAGAATTGGGGAAAATCACGGTCTCCCAGTTGCGGGTCTCGATGGCCGTGTAGCGCCAACGGATCTCGACGACCTTGCCGCTCACGTCGCCGACCTTGATCCAGTCGCCGACGTGCAGGCTGTCGTCGGTTTGCAGCGCCAACCCACTCAGGATGTTACCGAGGGTGTCCTGGAGTGAGAGACCGATGACGGCGGTGAGGACTGCGCTCGTGGCGATGAGCCCGGAGAGGTTGACTCCCGAGCGGGTGGCCACCGTGAACACGCCCACCACCGCCGCTGCACCGATGACGATGTCCTGGAGAATGCGGGGCACGTTCAAGCGGAGCCGCGGAACCACCACCGAAAACACGATGGTACCCACGGTGGTGACCGCGGTGAGCGCAGCGAAGACCAGGAGCGGCAGCCGTGACTCGGTGTAGCCCGGGGCGCCGATACCGCGACCGCGGAAGTACCCCGCGACGGGCAAGAGCGCGAGATGGAGCCCGAACAGCACGAGCGGCGCCACCGTCGTGCGCCGCGCCTCCTGCGCGGGCGGACGGCGCAGCACGCTGTTCAGCACGACCAGCACGAACAGCCAGAGCGTTCCAGCGCTTCTCGCTTCGGCGACGGTGTCGGTGAGCCAGCTCATGCCGATCGGGTCATGATAGGCAGGGGGAGCGCCGTTAGCGCAATCTCGCTGCCTCGGCCAGCAGCGGGACCGCGTTTTTTCGGGGGCTCCAGCAGGCGTGGATGTGGGCGGTTTCCGCGCACGCGCCCATGACTTCCCGATCCGGTCGTTTCGACGGTTGCGCTCTCGGAATGGATCGAAATGCGAGCTGCCGCGTAGCAAAGCCCAGGAAAGCAAAGTGACGCAGCGTTCCCAAGGCTCGGCCCGGCCATTGCATCAGAACACCTGTAAGCGAACCCAAAGCGGTTCGTTTTCGAATTGGAGATGTCCGAAATGATCCGCAGCAAAGACGAAACCGAGCGCCCGGGCGAGTGGCTACGCCGCTTTGCCGAGGACGCGAGCGTGTATCGCCTGCTGCTGGACGACAGCGGGTGTCTGGCCGTCGCCGCGTACCGGCTTGCGCGTGCGCGCATTCGTGTGCAGCCGGTGAGTGCGCACGTGCCCACGCTGGCCGAGTTGAAGAGCGCCGCGGACGAGATCAGCGAGCGCTTGGGGATGGATGGCTCCCATCACCTGGGAGTGCTGGTGGCCGACTGCGTGCTCGCGGGGCTGCCGCTCATCTTGCCGCCCTCGTTCGACTCAGCCGCCTGAAGCCCACCCGCCTCCCGCGCCGGCCGCCCCGCCCAGCCGAAGTCGGGGCGGTCGCGCAGGCGCCGCATGTCCTTGGGCAGCATGCCGAACGTGCGGTCTGCCTCGCGCACCAGGGCCGAACACCGCTTGGTTCCGAGATTCTTCCGCTCCGCGGGATCGCTTCGCAGGTCGAAGCACAGGTAGGCCGGATCTTCGATCTGAGCCAGCACCTTGAAGGGTCCCAGCATCATGCCCCAGTTGGGCCGGTGGTACTCCCATACCCACGAAACGTTGGTGAGTGGGAGCGGTCGCTCGACGAGCGGTCGCGCGCTGGGAGTACCCAGCATCTGGCTGCGGAACCCGGCGAACGAAGGGTCGTCCCAAATTCCCAGGAGGTCGAACAGCGTTGCCGCTTGATCGTATTGGCTGATCCAGGCGTTTTCGTTTTTCCGATAGCCGCTCGTTTCTTCCGCGGACAGGGTGCCGGACGGTGCGTCGACCCACTGAGGCACGCGGATCTCTTCGTCGTACACCGTCGACGAGTGGTCGTTTTCGTTCCGGTGCTCGCCATAGGCTTCGCCGTGGTCGGCCGTATAGAAGATCACCGTGCGCTTGCCGATCTCGGACGAGCGCAGGTGCGCGATGAACTTCGCCACCGCGAGATCCGACAAGTAGACGGCGTTCTTGTAGTGGTTTTGTCGCGACAGGCCGCCGGGCCCTTTGTCGGTGAGGTTCGTGGGTTGGAACGGCAGGTGCTTGGCATTCACCACGCGCGGCCGGTGGATGTTGGAGAAGTGCACCACGGCAAAAAAGGGCTCGCTCAACGCGGGCAAGTCCCCGATGGCATGGTCCACCAGGGCTTCGTCGTCCGCGCCGGTCAAGACGTCGCAGTGCGGGTCCACGTTGGTGCCCGTGGCGAAACAACGAACGGGCAAGTCCTGGATGAAGAGCCGAGCGTTGCCGAACATCAAGTTCTGGCTCGTCCAGTAGGCGGTGTCGTACCCCGCCGCCTTGGCGTACTCCCAGACCAGGGGCACGGAGTGGATGCGCTCGTAGGTCTCCGTCGGGTCCATGCCGGACCAGAGCACTGCGACGGCAACGGCGGTGGACGAAGACGCGGCTCGCACCTGGTGAAACGGGAGGCGATGGGGCGTGAGCGCGTTGCTCGCCCGCGTCGCGAGCGCGCAGTCCGGATCGTAGCCGATGCAGGTCACGTCGGCGCGTTGGGCCTCTTGGAGGAGGAGCACCACGTTCCTCGGCGCCGGGAGCTTGGGGTTCAGCGGCGGAACCCCCTGCGGGCGCCTGCGCTGCACGCGCACGATTTGGGGTCGAACGGTCGTGAAGCGCCGCATGAGGAAGTCGTTCACGAAGACGCCGACGGCGTGGAAGTACATCACGTCCGGGTGGGCCGTCTGGCGGGGTACGGGCGGACTGACGGGCACGGTGACGGCGATCGTGAGAGCCGCGATGGCGAACGAGGCAGCGACGGGGCGCAGCTTGCTTTCGAGTCGCACGGTCTTTCGCACGAGCCAGAGCGATCCGAACGCGACGCAGGCGGCGAGGAGCAGATAGCCGAAGAGCGGTGGCTCGATGACCGAGAGCCCGGCGACGAGACCGACTGGGATGCTGTCGCCGAAGATCAGAGGGTCGATGTTGACGTACACGCGGTAGAAGCCGAAAAAACCCTGTTGGACGCCGAACGCGAGGCAATACAGGACGACGAAGGCTGCGGCGAAGACCTGTCGCGCCCGCCCGCGACGTCCGGCGGCGGCGAGCAGGCAAGACGCCCAGAGCGCCAGCGAGAGCAGCGCGGTCGACAGGTACGTCGTGCGTTCTGCGCCCTGGAAGGTCGGAAGCAGGCGAGACCGCCGAGCCAAGTCGGCGATCAGAGTCACCAGGCCCGGCGCGAGCAGCGCCAGCCAGCCGATCCGGCGACGGAGCCTCCGCAGCCGGGACCGCCGAGAGCGCGCGGAGGCGTGTCGAGTTTCCCCGTTCACGTCGGGCACCCATGAATCACGGCCACTCACCGGCGACAATTCATCGCAGCTTCGGGCCAGGCGGGCCGCGCCGATTTCGCGCTCGGCGCCGCCACAGGCCGAACCCTACGCCGACGAGCCCGAGAGCGATCACGCGGTTTGCTCGGGCCCTGCCAGGCAACTCGCAACCGCAGCCCCCGTCGTCCGAGCTGTCCGCCGCCGTCCCTGCGTGGCTCCCGCCGGTCCCCGAACCGCCGACGCCGGCGTCCCCGGGGCCGGACGCAGCGGTCACCCAAAGGTGGCTGGTCACGGTTCGCCGCGAGCCGCCTTCCAGCACTTCGACGCGATAGCGGTCCTCACCGCTAGCGGGAGCTTTCACCTTCAACGAGAGCACGAACGGATCGGAGTCGATGCTGACCTCGGGCTCGGCCTTGCCGTTCTTCACGAAGCGCGCCGAATGCTCCGTGCCGGTGCCACCCGTGATCGTTGCGGTGAGCTCCGTCGCTCCTCCGATGGTGTCTCCGTTCGGCGCCACGCTCGACACGAGCTCCACCATCGGGTCGTCTGGCCCCTTGAGCTTCACCACGGTTCGCCCGACCGAAATGGCATCGATCAGCGCCGCCGTACTGAGGGCCTTGGCGTACACCAAGGTGGTCGGGCTGCCGATGGGGCTCTGAGTCGGGGTTTCGTCGACGCCCGCCTTGTGATCGTCGCTCCCACCGAGAGCCGCCAAGTGGCGCCCTTTCGCGCAGAGGTCGTCCCAAAAGGTGACCGCGCTGTCGGTCAAGATCCCGAACTTGCCCGTGCCAATTTCCACGGCGTCGATGTGTTCGAGCGCGAGATCCTGTTCCCAGCCGCAGCCGATGCAGGCGTCTCCCAATGCGAGGGTCGGGTGGTTCAGCGAGAACAGCGCGCCCTGCCCGCGGAACGCCTGGGCAGCAGACGTGATGCTGTTGCCCGGCAGCTCCGTCTTGTCGTCGACGTAGGTCGTGGCCCCGATGCCGTTCGCGTGGCCCCAGTAAGTCGTGAACTCGACGCCAGGCACGAACAAGAAGTCGGGGTGCTTCTTCTGCGCTTCGGCGTAGAAGTCGAGCTGCGAGTTCGTGTTGTGGTCGCTCACCATCACGAAGTCGAGACCGCGCCCTTTGGCGTAGTTGGCGATCTCGTCGAGCGGTGGCTTCGCGTCGCCGCTCTCGATGGAGTGGACGTGGAAGTCGCCGGCGTACCAGCGGGTGTCGAGGGCGAGGGGGGCCGGCTCCGCATGGGCCTTGCGCTCGGTCTGAGCGGCGAGCGTCGGCACGTCCCGCAGCGTGACCTTCACGCTGTAGGTCGCCGGCGTCACCTTGATCTTGGCCTTGCCGACCACGACCTTCCACTTGCCCGGTGCGATGGCACCGATGCGATAGGAACGTGATGCGGCCAACTCACCGACCACCGCGTTTTCTTCGTTGCCGCCGCCCCAGCCGCGGAACGCGCCGCTGGCGTCGACGAGGCCCCAGTCTAGGATGTTCTCGCTCGACAGATCGTCATGGGCGATTTCGATTTCTTTGGTCCCCGCCGGCACGTCGAATTCGATGAAGAAGTGCCTGAGCCCGTCTTCGGGCACGCTACCCGAGAGGTCGAGCACGGTCTCCGCCGCTGACGCGGGGCGAGCCAACAAGAGAAACAAGGGCAGTGTGCGCGTGAGCCAGGAACGCATGGCCCTAGCCTAGAACGGCCTCCGCTTCGGTCGAGTCGGAATCGGCGGCGGCTCAGGGGCAGGCTTTCGGGCACCCCGAGCACGGCTTCGACGAACAGACGGGCGCACTCGCTTTGAATCCGTTGCACACGAGCTCGCAGCTCTCTTTGCCGCACGTGAGCTTGGTGTTCTCGCCACAGGCCGTGTCCTCGTCTTCGCAAGTCAGGCGGCAGGGGGCATCGCCACAGGTGATCACCGCGTTCTTGCAGGCGTGAGGCCCCTTGCACTGGACCTCGCAGGTGGTAGCGCCCGTGCAATCGATGGCAGCGCTTTCGCACGCGCCGTCGCCGATGCACTCGACCTTGCAGTCGAGCCCCGGCGCACACGTGACGCCCTTGTTGTTCCTGCAGGCGTCGGCGAACCCGCACACGATCGCACAAGTACTGCCGATGCACGTCGCGCCGCAGCCGGGAATGCTTCCGCAAGCCAGGCTGCATTTCGACTGCTCGTCCAGTCCGCAGAGGCCGGGCGCCACCGGAGGCGAACAGGTCGGGGCGCCGCCCGTTCCGGCCGTCCCTCCGGCAGCCGTCCCTCCCGAGGCCGTCCCGGCTTGAGCCCCCGCTCCGGCTTGACCCGCAGCCGCATCCGGTGCGGCCCCCCCAGAGCCTGCGTTGGGAAAACCGCCTGCGTTGACGACGGCCCCGGTGCCCGCCGTCCCGGAAGCGCCGCCGGTGGCGGGAGCGGCGCCGCGCTCGTCCACCCCACACGAAAGCGCGAGGCCGATCCCGAGCAGCGTGAGGCGCCGGTCCACGATATCCCGAGAGTAGCATACGATGCGGCCGTGCCACGCCCGTTCCGCGCCTGGGAAGCCGTGCTCGATCGTCTGGTCGATCCCGAGACCGACGCTCGCATCGAAGCGCTCGCTCCGAGCGTGAACGAGTACGGCTACGACCGCTGGGGCGCCTCGCCGGCGGCCACCAAGCGAGCGTTCTCGTTCGTGCGCTGGCTGTACCGGAACTACTTCCGGGTCGAGGTCCACGGCATCGACCGCGTCCCGCCCGGTCGTGCGCTCCTGATCGGCAATCACAGCGCACAGCTCGCCTACGACGGGATGCTGATCGCCGCGGCCATGATCTTGGATGCAGAGCCGCCGCGCTTCGCTCGCGCGATGATCGAGCGGTTCTTCGCGGTGCCCCCCTTCGTCAACGTCGCCATGGCCCGCATGGGGCAGCTCATCGGAATCCCGGAGAACGCGGAACGCCTGCTGATGGAAGAAGAGGCGCTCGTGCTGGTGTTTCCCGAGGGCGAACGCGGCGGCGGCAAGGTCTGGCGGGACCGCTACAAGATCATGGGCTTCGGCCAAGGCTTCCTGCGCCTCGCCCTGAAGACCCAGACTCCCATCGTGCCGTTCGGCTTCATCGGCGGCGAGGAGATGTGTCCGAGCTTTTCGCGCATGGAGCCCCTGGCGCGCCTGCTGGGCCTGCCCTACGCGCCGCTCACTCCCACCGTCCTGCCGCTCCCCCTGCCGGCCAAGGTGCACATCTGGTTCGGAGAGCCGCTGCGTTTCGAGGGGCAGGGCGACGAAGATGATCACGTCATCACACCCAAAGTGCGCCAGGTGGAAACCGCAGTGAAGGCCCTGATCGACGCGGGCCTCGCAGCGAGGAAAGGTGTGTTCTTCGGATGAGCGCCCGCTCCGTGGTGATCACGGGCGCAGCGGGCTCCATCGGGCAGCTGGCCGTCGAGCGACTCGCCCGCCGGGGCTTCCGCGTTCACGCGGTCGACAAGCGGGCCCTCGAGCGGCTGCCGCTCGGCAGCGAGGCCCATCAGGTGGACATTTCCAAGCGGGGGTTCGACGACGTCTTGCGCCGAGTGCGCCCGGACGCCGTGCTCCACTTGGCGCGAGAGCGGCGTTTCACGGTGGCTGCGCGCGAACGCTACCGCTTGAACTTCGAGGGCACGGCGCGGGTGTTCGAGCTTTGCTTGGGCGCCGGCGTGAAGAAGTTCGTCTTCCCGAGCCGGCACACCGTCTACGGCGCGCTAGCGGACAACCCGGCCTTTCTGCGTGAGGAACATCCGCCCACCGCAGGGCGCACCTTCCCCGAGATCCAAGATCTGGTCGCGGCGGACCTCTACGTGTCGGCGCTGTTGTGGCGGAACCCCGAAATCGAAGTGGTCGTGTTGCGCCCGGTGAACGTGCTCGGCCCGACGGTGAACACGCTGTTCTCGCGCTACCTGTCGCCGCGCCGCGTCTTCACCGTCGCCGGCTACGACCCCGTGCACCAGGTGCTGCACGAAGACGACCTGGCCGGCGCGTTCGAGCGTGCGTTGGCACCCGGCCTCCGAGGTGTGTTCAACGTCACCGGACCCGGTGAAGTGCCACTGCACGTCATCGTGGAAGAGAGCGGCGCCGAACGCATTCCACTCCCGGAACCGGTCATCCGAATCGTGCGCGGGCGCCTCGGTTTCGCCGGGATCCCTCAGGGTGCGCTGGATTTCCTCAAGTACCCGTGCACCGTGGACGGAAACCGCTTCCGAGAAGCCACGGGCTTCGTCGCCGAGCACGGCTTGCGCGAGACGATCCGGTCGCTGCGCGGGCGCCGAACGTGAGTCAGCGCGGCGCTGCGAATGGCTTGACGCGACGGGCCAAACGCCTGGCTGAATCGTTCTCGCTTCTCGAACGTCGATCGGGGAAAGCAAGTGAAGCGCCCAAAGACCTTCGTCGGCATCTGGAACGACCGGAACGCTTACTTCCCGCACCTCGATGGCGCGAGCGTCATGACCTTCGAGGCCCGAGATCTGAAAGCCATTCGCTTCGTGCGAAACGCCGAAAGTGCACTGGCGTGGACGCTGTTCCTCTCGCGCCACACCGAGCTCCGGAGCACGCTGGAGCGCACGCCGAACTGACACCAGAGCGGGAACGAGCGCAAATCGCGCGCTCTCTGGCCCCGAGTGTGCCCGCCTGAAAACCGTCGCCGATGCGCGATCCGTCGGCTAGGCTTTTCGCCATGACTTCCCGGATTGCGCGTCGTGAGTTCCTCGCTGGCTTGGTGGTCACCGTGGCGGTCTCGCCGCTGGGTGTCGGTTGCTCGTCCGACGACGACGGAGGCACCACTCCCGGAGTGAAGTACAGCACCGACCCGGCGGACCAGCTCGCGGTGTTCCCCCAGGGCATCGCCTCGGGAGATCCGAAACCCGACAGCGTCATCCTGTGGACGCGCGTCGCACCGAAGTCCGGCTCTGGCAGCGTGAAGGTGATCTACGAAATCGCGACCGACGAAGCCTTCAAGAGCATCATCGCCAAGGGCGAGCTCACGGCCGACGACGCCAGCGACCACACGCTACGCGTGAAACCCACGGGCCTCTCCGCATACACGAGCTACTTCTACCGCTTCAAAGCCGAGAAAGTCATCTCCCCGACGGGGCGCACCAAGACCGCGCCTGCCGCCGATCAGGACGTCCCGGTGCGTTTCGCGTTCGCCTCCTGCCAGGACTTCGTCGGCCGCTACTACCATGCGTGGAAGGCCTTCCTCGAGCAGGAGGACCCGGTCGACTTCGTGCTCTGGTTGGGGGACTACATCTACGAAACCAACGGCGATCCCGATTTCCAGACCAGCACGCCCGATCGCACCGTCACGATCCAGGACGGCATCGAGATCGTGAAAGGGGTCAAGGCGGCGAGCAGCTTGGCCGACTACCGCGGGCTCTACCGGCAGTATCGGAGCGACGAGAACCTCCGGGCCGCGCATGCGGCGTTCCCCTTCATCTGCATCTGGGACGATCACGAGTTCGCCAACGACTCGTGGCAGGATCACTCGACGGACTTCAACGAGAAGAAGGGCGACGAAAAGAGCACCGAGCGCCGCGAAAACGCCAACCAGGCCTGGTTCGAATACCAGGCCGCGGACGTGACGTTCGAGGCCGACAAGACCTTCCCCGAAGATCTCGTGATCTACCGCACGCTCCGCTATGGCAAACACGTGGAGCTGTTCCTGACCGACCAGCGTAGCTACCGCGACGACCACTGCATCCCCGAGGGCGCGGCCACCACCGACAAGCCCGCGGGCGCTCCCAGTGACGTCCCCACCTACGCCGAGGCCGGAAAGCTCAGCGCGAACAGCGCGCTCGGTACCCGCAACTTCTGCAAGAAGCCGGGGTTCGACAAGATCGAAGCCTTCGTCAAGCCGACCATGTTGGGCGACAAGCAGAAGTCCTGGCTGATCGACGGAATGAAAGCGTCGACCGCCACTTGGAAGATGTGGGGGAACGAGACCCAGCTGCTACAGATGACGGTGGATCTCTCGCTGCCGGGCGTGCCGATCCTGTTCCAGGGCATCTGGTATCTGACGGTGGATCAGTGGGACGGCTTCCGCACGGAGCGCAAAGAGGTGCTCGAAGCGCTGTCCGGAGTGGAGAACTTGGTGGTGCTCACCGGAGACATCCACGCCTTCTACGCCGGCGAGCTCTACCCCGACTTCGACGCGCCGGGCGCGAAGCCGATGGGCGTCGAGTACGTGTGCGCGGGAATCAGCTCCTCACCGTTCCAGGAGATCGTCGCGAACCAGGTCTTGAATCTGGATCCCGACGGGAACTTCGGACTCAAGCCGCTAGCCACCGACAAGGCGAAGTTCGACGCGGCAGTGCAATCCGCGAACCCACACTACAAGCACGTCGAGGGCTTCTCCCATGGGATCGCCGTCGTGGACGTGAACGGAGCCACCGACATCGAGGTCACGTTCCTCGGCGTGGCAGACGTCAAGACCAAGACCTTCGACGGCACGGTCACGCGCTCCCGCTACAAGACGGCGGCGGGCACCAACAAGATCGAGAAGATCTGAGGTGACCCGAGCTCTCGAGTGAGAGGGGCTCCGACGCCGCCCCGCGAGCGCCCGACGCGGCCAGATCCACGAGCGCCCCCGCGAATCTGTCGCCGCCTCCCGAGCGGTCGGCTAGCTTTCTCGGCCATGCCGAGCTCCCCGAGCCGTCCCAAGAAGACTGCCCGAGGCCGCGCCGTGCTGACGCCGGCGGGCCTCCGCGTCGGCGGACGAGACGTGCCTCTGTTCGTGGCGGCGGTCCACTACTGGCGACTCGACCCACGGGATTGGCGCGCTGCGCTCGACGCCACGAAGAGCTTGGGCTTTCGCGTGGTGGACGTCTACGTGCCCTGGAGCGTGCACGAGATCGGTCCAGGCACCTTCGACTTCGGACGTTTGGCGGACGAGCGCAATGTCGCCGCGTTCCTCGAGCTCGTGGAGGAGCTCGACCTCTACTGCATCTTGCGACCCGGTCCCCACATCAACGCGGAGCTCACCGGGTTCGGCCTCCCGGAGCGCGTGCTCTGGGACTCCGAATGCCAAGCGCGCTCGCCCCGCGGCAATCCCGTGGTGTTGCCGGTGCCGCCGTTGGCCTTTCCGGTGCCGAGCTATGCCAGTGAGACCTTTCACTCCGAAGTGTTGCGCTGGTTCTCGGCCGTGGGGGAAGAGCTCGGGCGCTTTGCGCATCCCCATGGCCCCATCGTGATGGTGCAGGTGGACAACGAGGGCGCGCTCTACTTCCGCGACGGCGTCTACGACCAAGACTGGCATCCGGATTCGCTGAAGAAGTACCGGCGGTTCTTGCAGGCGCGCTACGAGCGCGTCGCCGCACTACGCGAGGCCTACCGCGACGAACAGGTGACGTTCGCCCGCGCCGAGCCGCCCACGCGCTTCGATGCGCGCCACGCCGACGAGCTGGCGCCACACCTGGACTGGGCGGAGTGGCAGGAGCAGATGCTCGCCGACTCGTTCGCGTTGATGCGCGAGCACCTTGCAAAGTCCGGCTTCGGCGAGCTTCCGACCTCGCACAATCTCCCGCTCAGCGAAGGCGCCACGCCCCTCGACCCGGAACGCATCGGCAAGGTCGTGGATCTGGTGGGTCTCGACTACTACCACGGGGCGTCTGCACCTCAGCGCTCGGAGATCGCGCGCCGCACGAGCGACCTCGCGGAGCGCGCACGAGCCCGCGGACACGCGCCGTTCGCCTGCGAATTGGGCGCGGGCTTTCCGCCGTTTTTCCCGCCCCTCACCGAACGCGACAACGCTTTCACCGTGCTCTCGGCGCTCGCCTACGGGCTGCGCGGTTTCAACGCCTACATGCTCGTGGAACGTGACCGTTGGATCGGTGCGCCCATCGACTCACGCGGCAAGCTCCGACCGTCGGCCGAGTTCTGGCGCAAGTTGTGTGCTGCGCTCGAGCGGAACCGTTTCGGTGAGCTCCGGCGCGAGACCGCAGTGCACATCGTCATACCGCGGAGCTTCCGCCGCCTGGCCCGGGTCTGCCACGCGTTCGGTCCCCTCAGCGCGGCGCTGTTCCAGATCCTCGGGGGCGGCGCCCAAGAAGCTTGCTTCGAAGACGAGCTCGGACTCGGTTCACCCGTGGTGATCGAGACCGAGCGCTTCGCGCGCCAGGTCGAGCATGCGCTCGAGGTCGCGCGGGTGCCCTGGGCCATCGTTGGCGGAGACCTGATCGAGCACGCGCTCGAGCACGCGAAATGGGTGATCGTGGCTTCGACGGGCGCCCTCGAACCCAGTCTGGAAACAGCGGTCTCGCGGGCTCTCCGCCAGGGTCGGAACCTGAGCCTCGGCCCCTACCTCCCGACGCGTGACGCAAACTTCCAGCCCCTCGCTCGCCCGACACGCCTCCCCGAAGCGGGCGCTGCCGTTCCCGCGTTCCTCTCCCTCGGCCCGGAAGCCCTGGCGACCCAGGTAGAAGCGGCCCAAGCGCGCCTTTCGCTGCCCACGCTGTCGATCACGCCGTCCGAGCTCCACGCGACCGTGCACGTGGACGCCAGCGGGCGCGCCCGTGTGCTCTTCGTGATGAATCCGACGGAGTGGGCCGTCGAGGCCCGGGTCGCGTGTCAGGGCGCAAGAAGTGCCGTCGACGCACTCGATGGGACGCGTTTCGACGAAGAAGGCGGGACGTTTCGACTGCCCGTCAGCGGTCACAGCGTTCGCATGCTCGAGCTTTCGTGAGCGCTTCGGGTCACGCTCGGCGTTCTTGCTTGGATCTGCCCGCCTGCGCGTGTAAGAGCGCGCCCGAATGATCCTCGAAATCAACCCGGAGCATCCGGAACCGCGGAAGATCCGGCGCGCCGTCGACGCGCTCGAGGCGGGCGAGGTCATCGCTTACCCGACGGATACGGTGTACGGCCTCGGCTGCGATCTGTTCAACAAGAAGGCCGTCGAGCGCCTCTACCAGATCAAGGGCATGCAGCGAGAGCAGAAGCTCGCTTTCATCTGTCCCGATCTGAGCGACGCGGCGAAGTACGCCGTGATGCACGACCAAGTGTACCGCGCCATCAAGAGCTACCTGCCCGGGCCCTACGTGTTCATTCTCGAAGCCACGCGTGAGGTGCCCAAGATCGTCCACCTCCCCCGCAAGACCGTGGGCGTGCGCATCCCGAACCACCCCGTCCCCCTCGCCATCGTCCGCGAGCTCGGGCGCCCGATCATCTCGAGCACCGCGGCGCGCCACGGCGCCGAAGGCAATCCCGACCCACACGAGATCGACATCGAGTTTCCGGGACTCGCATTGGTCCTGGACGGCGGCCCAGGCGGCACCGAGGCCACCAGCGTGGTCGACCTGACCGGGCCACGGCCGGTGGTCGTCCGCGAGGGTGCGGGCGACGTCAGCGGATTTCTCGATTGAGCCAAAAACAGGTGGAGCGCGCATTCTCCGCGCGGTCGCGAAAAGCTCGCCCGAAGCGCCTCGGCATGGAGTAGATTCGCCTCCCGAATCGGTCGCGGGAGAGAATTGACCCGCCCAAGGAGTCCTGAGTCATGACGTTCGTCGTCTCCGAGAACTGCAAGGGGTGTCGCTTCACGGACTGCGTCGCGGTCTGCCCGGTGGATTGCTTCCACGGCGACGACGAGATGCTCTACATCGACCCCGATGAGTGCATCGACTGTGGCGCCTGCGTTCCGGAGTGCCCGGTGGAAGCCATCTACGACGAGACGCAGCTGCCGGACGACCAGAAGGCCTGGCAACAGATCAACGCAGATCGCGCCAAGGGCCTGCCAGTGGTCAACGAGAAGGGCAGTCCGCTGCCCGGCGCCGAAGAGCGCAAGAAGCAGCTCGGTCTCTGAGTCGCTTCACTTCTTGCCGAACGCGATGGTCACGTCGGCCACCGACTGCACGGCGAGGCGTTGATCTCCGCCGCCGGCGGGGGTCAACGCCGCCAGGAAGGTCTGCTTGGTCGATCCGCCGCTGGCGAGCGGGTCGCCTTTCTGCAGCGTGAGCTTGCCATCCGTGGTGGATTGGAACTGATCCAGCTCTGCGCCCGGCGGTAGGCCCACGAGCGCCAACTTCTGGGACACGGCGTAGCGTTTCGTGTTCACGCTGAGCGTGAGTTGGTCGCCGTCCATCTTCTCGAGCTTCACGAGACGATAGGAAATCACTTCGGCCCCACCCACGATTCCACGCGTGGTCACGAGCCAATAGCCGCCGACACCGACCTCCTCCTTGGGGAAGCCGACGGCGCTGGATTCCAGCGCTTCGCTCACCGCACGAAGCACGAGCTCGAGATCCACGGGCGCGCCCTTGGCGAGCTCCTGCGTGAAGTCGGTCGCCACGCCGCCCGCCACCACTTGGAAGCCGACGCGGCTGCCCTTCAGCTTCACCAGCTCGCGAGCGAGATCCTTGCCTTGAGCCCCGGCGTCGCTCTTGAGCTTCACGTCGGTGACCTGCGCGTTCACCGGAGTGCCGAGCCCGCTGGTCTGGGGGGCGGCGGCGGGGGCGGGCGCAGCCCCGGGAGCGGCGGGCGCGGGTGCCTTCGGTTTCGGCGCTTCGAGCGCCAGAGCCACAGAAATCTCTGGGAACTGCGCGCGCCCGAGGCGCAGGGTGACGTCGAGCGAACCCGACTGCTTCCATCCCGGCACGATCGAGCTCGTGAGGCTGGTGCGGGGGCTCACTCCCGAGTCGCCGAGAGCGATCTTGGGCGCCTCTCCGGCCTTGAGCTGGAGATCCGCTTTGCCCGGAGCGAACACGCCCTTCTCCGGCGGGCCGTCGCCCACAGGGACGCCGCCATCGGCCTTGGCCTTCTGCCCAGCCGCTTCGACGGCTTCGGCGAGGTCCGGGTCGACCGCGGCTTTCGGTGATGCGCCTGCGTCCGACGACTTGGTTTCTTTGGGTTTGTCCTCGCATGCCACGAGGGCGAGTACGAGGGCACAGCCCATACATTGGAGGGAAAGGCGCTCGAGCGACTTCAAGACTCCCTGTTCGGTCATCGCGGCTCGGGTTTACTCGATAGCGCGGGGCTGTCCAGACCCCTCGAGCTCCCGCGGCCGGGCGTGGGGCTTCTGCACCCCCCCGGCGCCGGCAGGCCCGCTATCATGCCCCCATGCGAGTCCGAGCCTGGCTGCTCGCCGCCGCTTCGCTGGCCGGCGCGTGCCACGAGTATCGTACCGACCCGCGTGGAGCTTCCAGCGGTCCCACGCTGCCGGCGCAGCCACCTCCGCCGCGGGGTCCCCTCCCCGAGTGGGTGCCTGCACTCGCTCCGCTCCACTCGTTGAGAGTGTTTCCACCGTTCGCCGGGCAGTCCGACGGCGGCACCCTGAGCTTCGGCCGCAGGCTGACCTCGGGAGGGCCCGCTCGCCAAAACGCCAAGCCGGCGCTCATCTCGGGCGCCCGCATCCCAACCGCGTTCGGCGGTGGGTTCTTCTTCTGGAGCGCTCAAGCGCTCTATTCGGCGCGGACGTTCGCCGCCGACCTCGAGCCCGTGGTGGGACTCGATACCCCCATCGACCGCGCGAGCTTCGGCCCAGGCTACGCGCTCCTGTTCGGCAGCGACGGGAGCCGCTTCGCAGTGTCTCTCCCCGGCAAGAAGGTCACCGCAATTCCGACAGTCGGACTCATCGACGTCGGTATGGCGCCGGATGGACGCGGCGTCATGCTGTCGGAACCGGACCGCGTGTGGACGCTCGCCGAAGGAGGGAAAGCCTGGCGCGACGTGTCGCAGACGGCGCAGGGTGTCGCGGAGCTGGTGACCGCGCCACATGACCTTTGGCTGAGACGCACCACGGGCGAGGCATTGCGCGTCGAGAAGGACGGGAGCTTGAGTGAGCACCGGAGCCTGCCCGAAACGCTGACGCGGCCGCCCAAACCCGTGGAAGATCCACGCTGGCCCGCGTCGCTGCAAGACGCACCGCTCACGCGCGCGGTCCAACGCGGGATTCCCCTGGACGAGCACACCGCGCTCGTCGAGGTCGCGGGTGCGCTCGCGCGGGTGGATCTCGCATCCGGCACTCTCAAGCAGATGGGGCCGGCCCTCCTCGCCAGTGCGTCGAACTGCGAGCTCCTGCCGGTGGAAGAAGACGTGCTCCTCGTCTGCCTGACGCGCGCAGGCGGCGCCGTCGTGCTCTCGCAGGTCGGCTCGTCCTCACCGAAGGTCGAGCACGTATTCGGGCGAGCGGGAGCTTTCTTCGCCGGTAGCCTGGGCACGTTGGCGTTTGCGGGGCCGTGTGAAGAGCACGACGTGTCGAGCAGCGCCGTCGTTTGCGTACGCCAGCGCGACGGCTCCTGGCGCGAGCTCGGCGATGGGGGTCGCGCGCAAGATCCCAAGGCCTCCGACGCTGGAGCACCGCGTCCGCAGAGGAGCGTTCAACGTTGGATCCCCACCCGCGGTGGCGGCGCCATCGGCCTGGTCGTCAGCGAATCAGGCGGACTGCTCGACGCGGCGAGCGGTGCGTTCACCCCGTTCTCGAGCGATCACTTCCGACGAGAGTCCGGGCTCGTCGCCACCTCCAGCCGCGAAGTGATCACCGACAACTTCGCGGCGACGGACGACGGTCGTGTGATTGGGTACTCCGGCACCACGAGCATCGCCCTCGCGGCCGACGGTCGAGTCGAGCGGTCTCCGCAGCAGTTCCAGACACTGGAGAGCTCGGGCGCCTTGGCACTGGCCATCGACTCGGAGCAACGTGTTTGGCAGTCCAGTGACTTCGGGCGAACCTGGGCCGAAGTCGCCCGGCCACCGGGCACCGACCCTCGGACTTCTTTGCGCATCGAACGCTGCTCGCGCGTGGGCTGCCAGGTCGGCGAGTTCTACCGACTCGGCTATCGCAAGGGCTTGCCGAGCATGCCCTCGCCGATCGAGGTCGACGTGCCTCCCCGTCCACCCCGTACGGAACTGCCGCGCCTCACCTGCGAGCGCGTGGAACCACCCCGCACGCAATGGGCGACGCGCACACGCTCTGCCGATGGGACGTTCACCGAGTCTTTCGACTTCGGCGCGAAGAAACTCTCCGTGCGCGACGGCGATCTCGCTCAAATTACGCTCTGGCCAGAGGCGGGCGGAGACGACTACGTGCTCGGCGCGACGCTGTTCGAGCGCGTGCTCTCGTCCTCTGGCGACCCGGCAGCGAGCCGGCTCTTGGGAAAACTCCGCACGTTCCGCTTCTTCGAGCCCTTCGGTCCACCGAAGCTCGTCGAGTCACGATTCACTTGGACCGAGCTCTTGACTCGCGCGGCCCAGGCGGGTTCGCCGGAGGCGAACGAAGGACCGAGCGAGGACCAACGCGGGGCCGTCCCGGTGCTGCCCGAGAAGGGTCTCGAAGGCGCCGGTCTCCTGGTGCCGGATCCGCGCGGTGTGGTCGGCTGGATCCGGCCGGGCGTGCCCATGCGCATCTTCGCACTCGGGCGCGAGAACCTGGGGATGAGCCCGGTCAGCGCGCTGCTGCGGGGGAAAGACGAGCTCATCGTGCTCGCCCAAGAGTCGGATTGCCAGAGCCGAGTGATCTCGGTGACTGCCGCGGGTGCGCGCACGCTGTTCGATCTGCCCCGTCGTCCGACGCGCACCGGGTGTACCCGCGAAAGGGACGCGCTGGGTGTGAGCTCGAGCGGCGAGCTCGGCGTGCTGCGCCGGCCCGGACGTGGGCCACCCACTCGCGACGACCCCGCGCTCTTCTTCGTGCCGGGTAAGCCGAGCGTGGCCCTCGCACCCTGGTCGGGCGTCAGCGCTTGCGGCAGCGACGCCCAAGGCATTCGTTCTCTGGTGGGCAGCCCGGAGCCGTGGCTCGAGCTCGCGACGCCGGGGCTCACGTCCCAAGGTCCAACCCTGGCCGTGGTGCGCTGGTCCGCCGAGCAGGTGTGCACCGAAGCGGTGCTCGTCGGTGCGCCCGTCGCCGAGACCCCCGAGGTATCGATTTCGACTGCCGTGGTCGCTCGGTTCTCCACGAACCCGAGCGCCGATCGCCGGGGCTTCGCGCTCGGAGCCGAGCACGTCGAGAGTCTGCGCTGCACGGTCGGTCGTTGACGTTCTAGAACGGTGGCAACTCGGGGCTCGGCCCCGGCGCGCTGGCTTCCGAAGCGGCGTCCTTTTCGTCGGTGACCTCACCCGCTGGAGCGACCACGGCTTCCGGATCGCTCGGAGTGCCGGCGTCTTCGGGCGCCGCGTCGACACCAGCGTCGGAGGTCTCGGTGGGCGCCGTTCCTTCGAGGAAGAGCTCGTCTCTTGCTTCTTCTTGGTCCGGGCGTGCCAAGAGGCCCGTAGCCGGATCGATGCGGACGCTGAGAATCCCGCTCGGACGCGGGAAATCGGCGGCAGGCTTCTTGTCGTGTGCGGCCTTCATGAACTCGATGAAGGCGGGCAGCGAGGTCGTGGCTCCGGACTCGCCAAAGCCCAACGGAATCGCATCGTCGAAGCCGACCCAAGTCGCGCACACGATGTCGGTCGAGTATCCGACGAACCAAGCATCTTTCGCTTCGTTGGTGGTACCGGTCTTGCCGGCAAGCGGACGCGCGAGCACCAGGGCGCGCTTCGCGGTGCCATCCTTGACCACGCTCGTGAGCAGATGGGTGACGAGGTACGCTTCGTCTTCGGGCATCACTCGCCGCGCCGGCGGCGCCGCGGGCAGCGACAGCTCCTTTCCGTCTGGCCCAACCACTTTGGTGACCAACACGGGGGAGGCTACTTCCCCACCGCTGGCGAACACCGCGAAGGCGTTGGCGGCCTCGAGCGGAGTGATCTCGTAGGCGCCGAGCGCCAGAGAAGGCGTGGGCTCGAGCTTCGACTCGATCCCCAGCGCGCGCGCCCACTCCACCACGTTGGCAGCCCCGACATCGTTCAAGATCCGCTCGGCCGCCGCGTTGTCACTCTGAGCGAGGGCTGCGCGCACGCTGATGCGTCGCGCTTCCAGCTTGCCATCCCGCGACGCCGGCAGATCGAGCAGCGTAGCCGCCGTCACGCGTCGAGAGTGGACTGCATAGCTGTAGACGACGGGTTTGAACGAGGAGCCCGGCTGGCGGCGCGCGTGGCTCGCGCGATCGAGCCCGCCCTGCAGGGCCTCGTAGCTACCGATCAGCGCGAGCACGTGGCGGCTCCGGGGTTCGAGCGCCACGAGAGCCGACTCGGGTCCGAGCTCGAGGCGAGCTGGCGCGGGCTCGTTGCCTTCGGGCTGAGCCGTGAGGCTCGCGCGGAGCAGCGCCCCCGGCTTGGTGAACTCGCTCGGCGGCAGGTGCTTCGGGTTGTAACGCTCCTCGTGGGAGAGCACGATGCGCGCGACGACCGAACCGAGCTCGACGTCGATGGTGCCCGCCTTGTCGTCGAGCCGCAGCACCTTTCCTGGGTACGCATGAAAGAGTTTGGGCGCTCCAGTGAACGGGGGCCCGAACATGCGGCGTTTCGGCACGAGGTGCGGGGCTTCGAGCTTCTGACGCTCGGAATAGCGTTCGAGGTTCTTGCGCACGGCTTGGCGTGCAGCGGCCTGGAGCACCGGGTCGATGGTCGTGCTCACCGTGAAGCCTCCGCGGCGTGCTCGCTCCCCTGCCAGAGTCTCGAGCAGCTTCGTGACGTAGCTCACGACCTCTGGGGCGAGCTCGGACTCCCCTTCGGAGGCCGGGGCCAGGCTCAGCTGGCTCGCGCTCGCCTCGCTGTGGAGCTCGCTCGTGATGAAGCCCTTGGCGAGCATCTGCCCGAGCACGTAGCGGCGTCGCTCCAACGCTCCGCTCGGGTTCTTGCGGGGCGAGAAGCGCTCCGGTGAAGCCACGAGACCGGCCAAAGCTGCAGCTTCGGCCAGGTTCAGATCCCTGGCCTTCTTGCCGAAGTAGTAGCGCGAAGCCTCTTCGACGCCGTAGCGACCGTGCCCGAGGTAGATGTGATTCAAGTAGAGCGCGAAAATCTCGTCTTTGGACAGATGCTGCTCGAGTCGCCGCGCCAGAATGGTCTCGCGGATCTTCCGCTTGTAGGTGCGCTCGGGGTCGAGCAAGAGGTTCTTCACCACCTGCTGCGTGATGGTGCTGCCGCCTTGCACCGTGCGGCCGGCGCGCAGGTTCGCCAGGAGCGCGCGCAACATGCCGAAATAGTCGAGCCCCTGATGTTCGTAGAAGCTCGCGTCCTCAGCGGCGAGGAACGCCAGCTTCGCCACGTCGGACACTTCGCTGAGCCGCACCACCGTGCGGCGCTCGGTGAAGACGCTCGCGAGCTGGGAGCCGTCTCGCGCCAAGATGCGCGTGACCTGGGGAGGTTGGTAGCCGCTGCGTAACTGCTCGACGCTGGGCAGCTCGGCCTCGTGATGGCGGATCACGAGGAACACCGTGAGAGCTCCGAGGAGCGCCAACACCACCAGCGCGAGCGCCAGTCGTTTCAGCCACTTCGCGATGCGCCGGAGCATGTTCAACGCCCTTCATGCCAAGGCGCGACCGATTCCGACAAATAAACGCCAGTTCGACCGGCGTTGTTCCGACCGCTCATTTCACCAGGAATTTCATGGCGACGATGGCGATGACCACGCCCAAGACCAGACACGCGGCGGCGACGCCGATGAGCAGACCTGCTCCGGGGCCGTCCCGCTTGGCGGCTCGCTGGGTCGTGGCCGTGGGCCCGGCCGCTTGGGCAGGGCTCGGAGTCGGAAGCGCCACCGGGAGCGCGCGCTCCGACCCCGGTTCGGCGTACGGGGCAAGAGCACCTGCGAAGGCTTGGGCGGTCTGGAAGCGCTCTTCGGGCTTCTTGGCCAACGCCGTGGCGATGACCTCTTCGAGGCCGGCCGGGAACGACTTGCCGGGCACGCGTTCGTTCAGCCGAATCGGCGGCTCCATCACGTGCTTCTGGATGTACTCCATCGGCGTCTTGGCATTGAACGGGAGCTTGCCCGTCAAGACCTCGTAGAGAATCGTGGCGAGCGAGTAGATGTCACTGCGCGCGTCCAGGGTCTTTCCCTGGGCCTGCTCCGGCGACATGAACTCGGGCGTGCCGAACACCATGCCTTCTTGGGTCAGGATGATCGACCCGGGTCGCATCTGGCGCTCGGTCACCTTGGCGAGACCGAAGTCGAGAACCTTCGGGAAGTCCTTGAGCCCCCCTTGCGTGCACAAGAAGATGTTCTCGGGTTTCAGATCCCGGTGCACGATACCCATCTCGTGAGCCTCGTGCAGCGCCCCACACACCTGCACCAAGACGGGGATGGCCCGTTCCACGGGCATCGGCCCCTCCTTGCGGACGGTCTGGTTCAGATTCCGCCCTTCGAGGAGCTCCATCACGATGTAGAGCGAACCGTCCTCTTCGAGCTCACCGTACATGAACACCTTGACGGTGTTCGGGTGGGTCAGCTGGCTCATGGCACGCGCTTCACGGCGGAAGCGCGACGTGAGATCCTTGCGGCCTGCGAGCTTGGGATGGAGGATCTTGATCGCCACCATCCGGTTCATCGCCGGCTGCTCGGCCTTGTAGACGGACCCCATGCCCCCCGTACCGATCTTCTGGATGATCCGGAACTGGCCGTCGAGGATCTCCCGACCGATGAACGGGTCGCTGGGCCGCATTCAGGCTCGCTTCTAGCAAACATCAGAGCCCACTACGAGACTTGCCCCTGACCGCGGAGATTCCCGATGGAATGCGCCCAATATCTGACGAGCCCCCTGCTCGAGCGCGCGGGCTTCCGCCACGCATTCTTCACGCGCCAAGGCGGGGTTTCGCAGGGCCCCTTCGCTTCGTTGAACTTCTCGGCCAGCGTGGGGGACGACCCCGCGGCGGTGCGCGAGAACCTCGAGCGCGCGGCCAGAACCCTCGGGGTCGATGCCACCCAGCTGTTTTTCCTCTCTCAAGTGCACGGGCGGGCCGTTCTTCGGGTGGACTCCAGCGAGACTTTCGACGAGGTCGTGAAGCGCGAGGGGGACGCGCTCGTGTCGCGCGACCCTCGGATTGCCTGCGGTGTGCGGTCGGCCGACTGCGTCCCGGTGTTGCTCGCGGATCGGAAGAGCGGCGCCGTTGCGGCAATCCACGCAGGCTGGCGTGGGGTCGTAGCGGGCGTGGTGGAGGCGGGTCTGTCGGCGCTCCTCGCCGAGGCGGACGCGCTTCCCCGCCCCGTCGCCGCCATCGGTCCCCACATCTCCCTTGCGGCGTTCGAGGTGAGTGAAGACGTGGCCCTCGAGCTCGCCGGGGCCTCACGCGACGAGCGAGCGGTGGTTTCTCGGTCATTTGGTCCGAAACCCCACGTCGACCTGCGTCGGCTCGTCCGCCAGAAGCTCGTCGCTCTTGGCCTCGACGAGGCCGAAGTGGACGATGTCGGGGGCTGCACGCTGGGCGAACCCGAGCGCTTCTTCTCGTTCCGGCGGGACGGCGCCCGGAGCGGCCGGCATCTGTCGGCCATCGTGCCGCTCGCGCTGGACGGCTGAGCAGTACGAGAGCAACTTTTTCCTTCCGGGGAGAAGCGGATACGCTTCGCCTTCATGGCTTTCGAGGTCCACTGCGGCAAGTGCGGCGCGCGCTTCACGCTCCCGAAGGATCTTTACGAACGCAAGGTCAAGGGTCGCGTCGTCACCGTGCGCTGCAAGAAGTGCCGGGCAGACATCTCGGTGGACGGAACGAAAGGGGAGCTGCCATCGAGGCCCGAGCCCGCGCCGGACATGACCCCGACGGTACCGTTGGCGGAACCGGGCGCTCTGCCACTCGTCGTCGACGGACTCTGGGTCGTGAGCTTCGCCGAAGAGGACGACCGCGAGCTGACGGTTCCGCAGATCAAGAAGGCGCTCGAGAAGGGCGAGATCTCCAAGGACACTCTGGTGTGGAACACGTCGCTCGACGAGTGGCTCACGCTAGGCGAGGTGCCGGAGCTCGCGAAGCTCGCCGGAGCTCGAGATCCGGACGCCACAGGTGGGTTTCTCGGCACGGGAGTGCGCTTCGAGACGCGTGAGCCCGCCAAGCGAAGCTCGTCGCGCCCGCCCCCAGCCGAAACCGACGAGAGCGATCTGCTCGGAGACGACGAAGTGGGACCGTTCCGCAGCGTGTCGGCAGGAACGCTGTCCGCGAGCGACGTGCTCTCCGCACCGCCCCCGAGAGTCGAGGAGGCCAAACCCGAGAAGACGAGCGTCGAGCGGGCGAAAGCCGAAGGGCCGACGGCCGAGCGGGCGAAAGCGGAGGCGGCGAAAGCCCAGCAGGCGAAAGTCGAGCACGCGAAAGTCGAGCACGCGAAAGTCGAGCACGCGAAAGTCGAGCACGCGAAAGTCGAGCACGCGAAAGTCGAGGAGGGAACGCCGACGGTGCCTTTGGCGCTCGTCTCAGCGGAGCCCGAGAGCCTTCCCCCGTCGGCGGTCGAGCTCGCGGAGTCGTCACGCCCACCCATCTCCAACAAAGCGCCGCCCAAGCCGCCCCGCAGGTTGCCGAGCGTAGCCAAGGTGCGCCCGGCGTGGCTTTCCGAACCGCCACCGGCAGAGGAAGAAGAGGACCTGTCGGACGGCGACGAGTCTTCGCCTTCCAGCGGCACACCCGACCTGCGTTCGCTGATGAAGGAGTCGCTCGTCCCCGAGAAACCCTCGGAGGCGGACAAGGACGAAAAGGTCTCGGAAGACATCTTCACGCTTGGCGGCGGAGGTATCGCCGCCGCCCTGCCCACCATCGACCTGACGGCCATCGAACCTGCTCCGCCATCGAGTGAGAAGAAGCCGAAGAAGAAGCCGAGCGACGAAGCGCCGGCGAGCGACAAAGGCAAGAAGCCGGGAGCGAAGACCGACAAGCGGTCCGTCGCGCCGGCGGAACGAGCCGAGGGGCGCGGCAAAGAGGCGAAAGCTCCGGCCCAGAAAGAGGAAGAGAAGAGCACGAGCCCGATCGTTTGGGTGGTGGTCGCGGCCGTGGCGGCCGCCGCCGTGTGGTGGTTCTTCCTGCGCGGGCCCGAGCCCGAGGCCTCGACCCGCACCACGCCGAGCGCGCGTCCGGAGCCAGTCGCGGAGCCCACGCCCGCGCGCACAGAAACGCCGCCGGCCGCGACGACGGTCGCAGAGCCCGAACCCACGGCGACCTCGGCACCGACCACCGCTCCGGACGCAGCGTCGAGCGATGCCGCGGCCAAACTGGCCGAGAAGGGCGAAAAGCCAGCCAGCGAGAGCGGCGAGAAGCCTGCGGGCGAGAAGCCTGCGGCGAGCGCGGAGAAGCCTGCGGCACCGCCGGGTGAGAAGCCCACGAAACCCGAAGCGAGTGCCAGCGAGGTTTCCATGGCGGCCCCCTTCGACACTGCGGCCGCGAACTCCGCATTGGGCGCGGCTGCCGGCGCAGCCTCCGGTTGCCGGCAAGAGGGCGACCCGTCGGGAACCGCACGCGTGATCGTCACCTTCGCGCCATCGGGACGGGTCACCACCGCCAACGTGAGCGGCCCCCCGTTCGCCGGCACGAAGACCGGCGGCTGCATCGCAGCGGCCATGCGCCGCGCAAAGGTCCCGCCGTTTTCGGGCGAGATGATGACGGTCAGCAAGACCGTGACCATCCAGTGACCTCGTCGACCTTCAGCTTGCGGCGCGCAGAACCCGGTGATGCGGAGGTGATCCTTCGCTTCATCCGGGAGCTCGCCAGCTATGAGCGCGAACCCGACGCCGTCGAGACCAGCGCCGAAACGCTCCGCTCACAGCTCGCCAGCCCCGAACCGCCTTTCGAATGCTGGCTCGCCTGGCGCGGCGCGGAGCCGCTCGGTTTTGCGCTGTTCTTCCAGAACTACTCCACCTGGCGGGGAAGGACTGGGATCTACCTGGAGGACCTGTACGTGACTCCGGAAGCGCGAGGCCACGGCATCGGCAAAGCCCTACTGCGCAAGGTCGCGGCCCTCGCCGTCGAGCGCTCTGCCGGTCGGCTCGAGTGGGCGGTCCTCGATTGGAATCAACCCGCCATCGACTTCTATCGCTCGCTCGGCGCCGTGCCGATGCACGACTGGACGGTGTTCCGACTCACCGCTGACGCCCTGGAGCGCTGCGCGCGAGCCCACGACTGACGGTCAGAGGCAGTCGGAGAACACCTGCCGGTGGAGCGCTTCGGCGACGAGCTCGTGTCCGGCGCTTCCCCAATGAATGTTGTCGTTGATGAAACGGCGATGCTTGGGGCAGAGCACGTCCTTGTCGCCGCACGACAAGAGCGGGTGGATGTCGACCACCTCGTCGACTTGGCCGGCGCTTCTTCGTGAGCGGATCCAGCCATTCAGGAGCTCGGTGGCCGCGGCCCGTCGATCGAAACCGCCCCTGAGCTTCCCCCATGGCGGCACCGTGAGCGCGACGACGGTCACGCCCCGGGCACGCGCCGCCCGGTACATCTCCGAGAGGTTCTGTTTGATGCGTTCGATGCGCGCGTCACGGATGGGCGCCTGGGCGAGATCGTTCACGCCGCCCAGGATGATCACGTGATCGTAGTGCGGGCGCTTCTGCCACGGCGTGCTGCGTCCGAACAGGTCGTCGCTGATCCGCCAACGCATGTGGTCCGTGCGCTGTCCTCCCACTCCATAGGCGTCGAAGCGACTCTCCGGGCAGCGCTGGGCCAAGGCCTTGAGGTACTTGCCACCCCCGGAACGGGGATCCGTGAGGGAGTCTCCGATGGCCGCGACGACGTAGCGTCGACCGGGAGGAGCCTCGGCCTTGCCCGGAGCCCCGAACACGAGAACGAGACTCGAGACGAGGGCCGCCAACCATGCACGCGGTGGCCTCCCCGACGTGCGTCGCCTCGCGTCCTCGCGGCTCAACACCTACAAATCGTAGCGTGGCCGAAAGAGCACGGCCAATTTGCGAGTCGGGCGCTTCGGAGCGCGTGTGTTAGGTTTCCGTCCCCTTTCGGAGGAACAGCTCATGACCGTCGCCTACATCATCGACGCAGTTCGCACGCCGCGCGGCCGCGGCAAGGCCGGAAAAGGTGCCCTCAGCGGGATCCACCCCCAAGAGCTCGTCGCTCAGACGCTGAACGAGCTCGCGAAGCGCCAGTCGCTCCGCCGCGAAGACGTGGAGGACGTCGTCATTGGTTGCGTGTCCCAAGTGAAGGAGCAGGGCGCATGCATCGCGCGCAATTCCATCCTCGCAGCCGAGTGGCCGGAGACCGTGACCGGCGTGACGCTGAACCGTTTCTGCGGCTCGGGGCTCCAAGCCGTGAACTTCGCGGCAATGGGGGTGATGTCGGGTCAGCAAGACTTGGTGGTCGGGGGCGGCGTCGAGAGCATGTCCCGAGTGCCCATGGGCTCGGACGAGGCGATGATCGACGGGCTGAACCTGAAGCTGCGCAAGCGCTTGTTCCAGGTGCCCCAGGGCATCAGCGCCGACCTCATCGCCACCATGGACGGGACCACGCGCGAGGATCTCGACCGGTTCGCGGTGAAGAGCCAGGCGAACGCGGCGCGAGCCATCGAGGAGAAGCGCTTCGCCAAGAGCCTGTTCCCTGTGGTGGACGACGACGGAAAAGTCGTGCTCGAAAAGGACGAGCATCCGCGACCCGGCGCCACGCTGGAGAGCATGGCTGGCCTCGAGCCCTCCTTCACCATGATGGGCGCGGCACCTTTCGGCCCCAACGGTGAGACGCTCGACCAACTGGCGCTGTCCCGCTACCCGGAAGTGAAGGAGATCCGACACGTCCACCACGCCGGCAACTCCAGCGGCATCGTGGACGGCGCCGCCTTGGTGCTCCTCGCGTCCGAGGGCTACGTGAAGAAGAGCGGCCTCAAGCCGCGCGCGAAGATCCGCTCCATGGCGACGTACGGCGCCGAACCGGTCATCATGCTGACGGCTCCCACGCCGGCTTCCGAAGCGGCGCTGAAGAAGGCCGGCATGCAGGCCAAGGACGTCGACCTCTGGGAAATCAACGAGGCGTTCGCGGTGGTTCCGCTCAACACGATTCGTCGCTTGGGCATCGATCCCGAACGCGTGAACGTGAACGGCGGTGCCATCGCACTGGGACATCCGCTCGGCGCGACCGGCGCTGCGCTGCTCGGTACGGCCGTGGACGAGCTCGAGCGCTCGGGCAAGGCGACCGCCCTCATCACCCTCTGCATCGGCGGCGGCATGGGGATCGCGACGGTCATCGAGCGCGTCTGAGCGCGCGGCAGCGCTCGGTAACCTGTCGGGATCCGTGGGGTTCGGCGGGCTGCAGAAATCGCGCAGCCCGCCCCCCCATCGGACGGGGGTGGCGCCCCAGCAAAGCGGACTTAGGTTCTCGGAGTCGGCGCCCGCTGGGGCCGCAGAGTGTCGCACCCATCCCCGCCCAACCCCGCTCGTCGGGCAGTCGAGCACGTACAACCCCCGTGTTTTCGCCCGACGCCCTCAGCGCGGCGCCGACTTTTTTTCTTCGCCGTCACGACCAGCGGAGGCTGATCCGAATTTCGCCCGTTGGCCCCCGTTGTTCGGAAGCCGAACGCGTCTCGGCCCGACCCTCGCATCGCGGGGCCGGGCCGAGCTCGGTTCCGAGTGTGGGCTGATCAGAGTTGGCGCGAAGCGATGGCCGCTGCGTCCCGCACGAACTGGTGCGGATCCGAAGCCGCTGCTGCTACCGCATCCTTGGCAGCTGGGTCGCCGATCTTGCCCAGGGACGAGACGGCCGCCGCGCGCACCGCGGGATCGCTCTCATTGGCCGGCGAGGTGAGGGCGATGAGCCCAGCGACGGCGTCCTTCGCCTTGATCGTGCCGAGCACCTCGGCGGCGCGCTTGCGCACGCGCGGTGACTCGTCCGAGATCCGCTTGACCACCGCCGACGCACCAGTGAAGACGTTGATCTTCGTGGTGGCGAACAGCGCCTGGAGACGGACCTCTTCGTCCTTGTCGGCGATCACAGTCGCCAGCTCGCCGTTCGGGCCTTGGCTGTTGATCCGGTAGAGCGCGTAGGCTGCCGACTTGCGAACCTTCGCGGACGGATCCGAAGTCGCCGCCTTGGCGATCACCGGGATCCCCGGAGCAGCGAGGAACTCGCCGAGGGCCTCGATGGCGTAGGCGCGCTTGTTCTCGCTCGCGCCGGCATCGCCCGCCGCCTTCAGGGTTTGCTCGTAGACTTCGCCGGGCCCGAACACGCCGAAGATGCGGCGGCGGAGCCACCAGGCCGCGATCTCGCGGTTCCGGCTCTCGGAGTGGTAGAGCAGGTTCGAGACCGAGGGGATGCAGTCGAGACACTCGACGCGCTCGCCGTGCTCGAGTCGAGCCCAGATCTCGATGGGAGCGAGATTGCCGGCACCGGTCTCCTTGATGGCCTCGGCGGTGGTGGTGTCCTCCAGTGAGACCGGGTCGAGGTTCTCGTACACCTTGGAACGACCCGAGAGGACGTTCTTGGGTGCCGAGTCTGCGATGACGACGCCGGTGACGAGCAGCGCGGCGCCAGCTACGAGAGCGCTCAGGGTAGTGCGACGAATGGTGTTCATGGCTTCCTCCGTTGCTCCTCTTCTCACTTGTATCCGCCGCCACTGCCTGCCAGTGGGTCACTGCCGTAGGGTTGGAATCCGGTGTTCTGCCGCGCGTAGTACTGGCCGCCCATGTCGATGGCCCGGATGAGCATGGTGCGCTCTTCGCGGGTGAGCGAGCCGCCCACGTCTTCGGGGTGCAGCTTGCGCGTGCCGCCCTTGATGCCCGGGTCGCTGAAGGCCTCTCCGAGCTTCCAGGCCGTCTTGTTGGCGTCCGAGGCCGCGGTCATGTTGAGCTTTTCGATGAGAGCGCTGTTGCGCGCGTCGCTCGGGACCGCCCACTTCGGCGGCACCGTGCCGGTGACCTGCATGTCCTGCATGTTCATCTGCATCGCGGCCGGGTAGAACAACGACACGTAGCTCGCCGGGTAGGTGCCGACCTTGTTGTCGTACATTACGGTGATCGGCGTGGTGCCGAGGTCGAGCCGCGGGATCTGGTACGGCGTGGTGGTCCCGGTGAGCTGATTCGTCATCGTCACCGTGTAGTACTCGGTGGTGCCCGCGTTGTGGCAAGACACGCACTTCGCGTCGAGGAGCGCCTGGACCTCGTTCTGCGCGAAGCCCGAGTCTGCCTTGTACCAGGGGTACTCGGTGCGCTCGCTCACCGGCTTGTTGAAGTTCATCGGGTGACCCGCCTTGCTCGGGTCGCCCTTGCCCGCGGCCTGCGTCAGCGCTTGCTGGCTCGGCAGCACGGGGCTCTTGCGGCTCTCGTGGCAGCCACCGCAAACGCGGTCTTCACCCGGCATGCCCTGGATCCAGAGCGTCTGGTTGCGGATGGCGAGCTCGAACTCGTCGACCGCCTGGAGATGCACCGGGATGTAGGGCGGGATCGCCGCGAGCCAGGAGCCGTCGCTGTAAACCTCGGCCTCGCCGAGGATCGCCGCGCCCTCGGCCATGGTCAGGCCGAACATGGTCACGCCGGTCGCCGCCTCGCTCGAGAAGCCCTCGATGATGCGCACCTTCTTGGTCTGCTTGAGCGCCTCGTCGAGCTTGGTGCCCTCCGCGAACTGAGCGCCCGAGACGGTGTTGCCGTGGAGGCTCGTGAGCGACGTCTGCTTGATGTCGATGGAGCCGAGGATGGTCGGCAGCGTGGCGTCGGGGGTCTCTTGGATCGACCCGATGATGGGAGGCGTGTCGCGCTTGACCACGGCCTTCGCGTACACTTCCCAGGTGCCTTCGTAGTTCTTCACGAGCTGGTTCGCGCGCGTCGACGGGTCGTAGATGTAGACGCCGAAGTCGGGCGGCGTCTGGCTGAGCTCGTTCAGGTCGTTGACGAAGCCCTTGGCCCAACTGGCGAGCACGCGGCCATCCGGCAGCACCGTCGGCGCGCGATAGCGGCCGACCGGGGACGGGCCGTTGCCGCGCGGCACCGCCTCGGTGAGGATCTGGAATTCGACCTCTTCCTCGTAGGAAGCGGCCGGGTTGCCCGTGTTCCGAGCGTCGACCTGGACCAGCGCGCCCGACTGGATGGTTCGGTTGCGGGTGGTCGCAACGGCCACGAACACGTTCGCCTCGTTGGTCTCCACCGCCTGAACCAGCGCGTTCGAAGGCTTGCCGTGCTGGCCCGACAGCGCCACCATCTGCGTGCAGTCGGGGTTCGCCGCGAACATCTTGGCGTCGTTGACGTTCTCCAGGTGCTCCCAGCGCGAAAAGCCCACGCGCCCGTCCTTCATGGCGAACGGCGTGACCGTGTTGGAGAGGTTCTGTGAGCAGAGCTTGCGGTCGGCGTCGCCACCGCTCACGGTCACGAACGCGAGCTGGGAAACCTGGCGGCCGTGGTTGTACTCGTCGGCGCGGAGGCCCATGTCCGTGTAGCCCTGGTTCGTCACGAAGGCGATCTTGTCGCCCGGAAGCCAGGCAGGCTGGACGTCGTCTTGATCGCCGAAGGTGAGCTGGTGGATCTCGAACTTGCCGTTCTCACCCCGCGCGAGGCTCGCCCAGTAGAGGTGGTACGAGTCGCTGTCGCTCTGCTTCATCGAGAAGACGACCTTGTTGCCCTCGAAGTTCAGGTCGAGACCCGAAACGTCCGCCGTCTTGAAGTCCTCGATGACGTTCTCGACCGCGTCATTGGCGAGATCGAGGATCTCGAGGCGCCCACCCGGCACGAAGCGCGAGTAGTCGAGCACCTGGCCCATGCCGCCGGACACGTTCACGCTCCAGGAGCCGTCCGGGTTTTGCACCGTCGTCTGCCGCACGGCGTAGACGAGCTGCTTCACGTTCTTGATGGCGGGCTCCTTGGCCTCTTCCTTGTCGCTGGCGCAGCTCTGTGTGGACAGACCGATACCAACCAGGAAGGGGAGGGCGAGGGCGCGAAGCACGCGACGACGGGACGAGGTGTGTGCCATTGGTTTCCTCCGAGGGGGCGATGCCCCGCCGAACGAAAAGCAGGTTCTGGGCCAGGCAAAAATGCCGAGAAATCCCGCGAATCCGCGCTGGGCTGCGGGCTCACGCCCCCAACCCGCGCGGCCAGCGTGGGGGCGCTGGGCCCCGTGTCGTGGCCTCGACCTGATCGCCGGCTCGCCCGTAGAGTCGGGGCGTGGACCTGAAATGGGATGAACGGGAGCTCGTGGTCAGCGTCGCCCAGGACTCGCTCACGGGCGAGGTTCGCATGGTGGCCTGGATGAACCGCGCGGCACTCCAAGCGACGGAGGACCGCGGCTTCGCGACGTTCTTCAGCCGCTCGCGCGGAGAGCTCTGGGAAAAAGGGGCGACGAGCGGGCATCGGCTCTGCGTCGAGGACGTCCTCGCGGACTGCGACGGCGACAGCCTGCTCCTTTCCGTTCTGCCGGAAGGACCAACTTGCCACACCGGAAGGCCCAGCTGCTTCTACCGAGCGCTCGATGGCAGCGAGCGGCGTGGGCTGCCTTTCCTGTTCCATCTCGAGACGGTGATCGCCGAACGGGCGAGCAGTTGTGCTGAAAAGAGCTACACGCGCTCCCTGCTCGAAGCTGGGAACGAGAAGATCGGCGCAAAGGTGCTGGAAGAAGCCGGGGAGTTCGGCCGCGCGATCGCCGACGAGAGCGACGAACGCGTGATTTCCGAGGCCGCGGACGTGCTGTATCACCTCATGGTCGGGCTCCGTTCACGGTCCGTGGCACTTCGCGAAGTGGTGGCCGAGCTCGCGCGACGCTCGGGTGTCAGCGGCCACGTGGAGAAGGCCTCGCGAAGCGGCGGGGGCTCGGGCCCACGGCAGGTTTGACCCTGCTGCAAGTGCTCGATATTGTGGGCGCTCGCGCTGCACGCCCGTCGCCACTTGGGCGCCGGATCCACTCCTCCCCGCGGAAAGAACGATGAAGGTCCTGGTCTTCGAGGCAGACGCCGAGTTCGCGAAAGTCGTCCGAGAAGGGCTCACCAAAGCCGGCTGCGCCACGACGGTGGTGGACGAGGCCAACGTCGGGCTTCAAGCGGCGGCGGCCGACAAGCCCGACCTGATCCTCTTGTCCATCGAGCTGCCGCGCATGAACGGCTTCTCGGTCTGCAACAAGCTGAAGCGCGACCCAGCGCTGAAGGACGTACCGCTCATCATCATGAGCAGTGACTCCACCGAGGAGACGTTCGAGCAGCACCGGCGCTTGCGCACGCGGGCAGAAGACTACGTGCACAAGCCCATCAGCTTCGGGGATCTGGTCGCCCGTGCTCGCGCCTTCGTGAGCCTGCCCGAGTCGGCAGGGCTCACGGACCCGCCGCCGAGTGATGACATCGTCATCGACGACGAGATCGTGCTGGACGATGCGGAGCCGCTGCCCGAAAGCAACGCGCCCGCTCAGTCGGTGGACGGCGACGTGTCGAGCTTCGCGGACCAGGCCTTCGACGCGCTGGTGAAAGAGGAGGCTCCGACCAAGGCCAAGGCGGCCGAGCCGCCCCCTCCTCCGGCGCCGGCCGAGCCCGAACCGGAACGCATCCCCTCGGCCCCGCCGCGAGCCCCGTCGATTCCGCCGCGTGCATCCGTCGACGGTGCCATGCAGGCGGAGCTCGACAAGCAACGCTCCCGCTCCAACGAGCTCGAGTCGGAGCTCCGCAGCGCGAAGGACAAGATCGCCGAGCTGGAGGACAGCGCAGGCCGCGAGGCCACGAAAGACGCCGAATTCCAGAAGGTCAAGCGCGAGCTCGACGAGACCAAGGCCAAGCTCGCGTCCGCCGGTCGCGGCGGCGGCAGCTCGGCTCGCGAGTTCCTCGATCTCCGCGAGCAGCTGAACAAGAAGGACAAGGAGCTGCTCGATCTCCGCGAGCAAGCCACGAGCAAGGACAAGGAGCTTCTGGCGCTGCGCGACGGCTCCCTCAAGCTCGAACGCGACAAGGCCGATCTCCACGACCGAATCGCCGAGCTCGAGACGCAACTGGCCGACACTCAGAAGGGCCTCGAAGCGACGCGCGCCGACAAGGAGCAGGCGAGCAAGCGCGCCGACGACTTCAAGCGCAAGAGCGAGAAGCTCCAAGGCGAGCTCGAGGCCAAGGGCCGTGAGCTCGACGACCAGAAAGAGGCACATGCGCGCGACTCGGCGACGCGTGATGCGAAAGAAGCAGCACTCCGCGCCGAGCATCAGGAGGCGTTGGAGAAGGCGGAAGAAAAGCGCAAAGGCGACGTCGCTGCCGCCGAGGAGCAAGGCCGCGAGAACCTCGCGAAGGCGGTCGACGACACCAAGGCCCAGGCCGCGGACGCCCAGGCCAAGGCCCTCGAAGAGGCCGCGGAAGTCGCAGCGCGGGACAAAGACGAAGCCATCGCGCAGCGCGAAGCCGAGCTGAAGAAAGAATACGATTCGAAGATGGCGGCTCTGCATCGCGCCAACGAAGACGCGATGAACAAGCTGAAGGCGGAGCACGCCCAGGCGCTCAGGGACGCGGAGGAGGCCGCGGCGCGCCGCCTGGCCGACCGCGAGGCCGAGCTGTCGGCCGAACGCAACGCCTCCGAAGCCCGGATGACCGAGGCCCACGACGCTACGCGTGCCGACCTCGCTGCCACGCGCCAAGAACTCTCCGACTTGGGCAAGGCCAAGGAGGAAGCCGAAGCCAGCCGCGACGCCAGGATCGCGTCGCTCACGGGCGATCTGCAGCAGCGCACCGAAGACCGCGACGCCGCGCACGCGACGATCCGGGAGCGCGACGGCAAGATCAGCACGCTGGAGGGCGACTTGGCGCGCGAAAAGAGCGAGCACACCTCGGCACGCGAGATCATCAGCCAGCGCGACGGGCGGATTTCGCAGCTCGAAGCCGAGCTCGCCGCAACCAAGAGCGACCTCGAACGCACCAGCAGCAACCTGGCGGACGAATCCAAGCGCCTCGAGAAGGCTCGCGGCAAGTGGGGCGAAGACAAGGCCGCCCTCGAGCGCGCCAAAGACGCGCTCGCCGCCGCGCTCACTCAGATCGAAGACGCCGAGAACCGCCCCTTCGACTGAGCGGGGTCAGCGACAGGCGTCCGCCACGGCGGAAAGGGCGCGATAGCCCTGCACGAGGCGCGGACCCGGGCGCCCGAGCCACGCTTCCGGAACGGCGAACACGCGATCGTGTTCGAGCGCCGGTGTCGCCGCCCAGCCCGACCTGCGGCGCACGACGTCCCTTCGGTACTTCTCGCTGGGCACACCGCACCACGAGATCACGACGGCGTCCGGGGCCAGACGCTGCACTTCTTCGTCTCCGACCGGAAGGCTCTTCGCTCGGCGATCCGCGAACGGATTCTCGGCACCCACGAGCTCGAGCAAGTCGCTGACCCAGCTCAGGCGACCAGGCACGATCACCGGCTTGGGCCACCACTCCACGAGAATGCGAGGAGCCGGCGCCCGGCGTGGGGTTTCCGGGAGCTGAGCGCGCATGCTCGCCACGAGGGCGGCCCCGCGCTCGGGCGCCCCGAGCCGCATCGCGATGGCGGTCACGTCGCGGAACACGTGCTCGAGGCAAGTGGGCTCGGGCGCGAGGTACTCGAGACCTGCTCGAGCCACCGCCTCCACGATGCGTTCGTGCCCAGGAACCGTGAGCGACGCCAACACGAGGTCGGGCTCGAGCGCCCTCACCTTCTCGACGTCGATGCCGAGATCGGGACCGACACGCGGCAAGCGCGTCACGACCTCTTCGGGGTAGTCGCTGTGATCATCGACGCCCACGAGGCATTCGGCGAGCCCCAACGCGCAGACGATCTCGGTGTTCGAGCAGGCGAGGGACACGATACGCACGCGCCATTTTTCGCGCGGTCCCCGCGAATCGGCCAGGGCAATCGTCACCGAGTCGTCCCAAACCTCACGCGAGTGAGCTCCAAATTTCGCTGCGGCTCCGCGCACACGTAAGTACGCTCTGCCCCGGATGGGCCATCCGTGACGGAGCGCGAGACTGCACGCCATGACTCCCGCCGCTGGCTCGCCTGGGGCCTGTCGTGGCTCGCCTACGCCTCGTACTACACGGGGCGCAAAGGGCTCAGCGTCACCAAGAAGACCCTGCACGACGGACTGGGCGTCTCCGAAGCCGCACTCGGGGCCATCGACACCGCCTATTTGACGGCCTACTCCCTCGGCCAATTCCTGAGCGGAGTCTTGGGCGATCGCGTGGGCGCGCGACGCCTGATCGGCGCGGGCATGTTGGCTTCCGCCGCGGCTTGCCTCGCGTTCGGTGCGTCGGGCACGGCGCTCGCGTTCGGAGTGTTCTTCTGCGTGAACGGGCTCGCCCAATCGACAGGCTGGCCGGGCACCACGCGGGCGATGGCCGAATGGACCACGCTGACGAATCGCGGCACCGTGATGGCCTTCTGGGCCACGTGCTACCAAGTGGGAGGCATCGTGGCGACGGCGCTCGCGGCGTTCCTCCTCGGGCGACACGGCTGGCGCGCGGCGTTCGTGGGCCCCGCGGTGTGGCTCGCGCTGGTTGGCCTCGCGGTCTGGCTGTTCCTGCCGGCTCCCCCCCCCGAGCGCGCCGTCGTCGCCAGCGGGTCCCCACGCGGGGCCGCCGAGCTCGGCGTGCTCAAGAACCCGGTGCTCTGGTGCTACGGCGCGAGCTACTTCGCCATCAAGTTCATCCGCTACGCGCTTCTGTTCTGGCTCCCGTATTTCTTGGCGAAGAAGCGCGGCTTCGGCCAAGAGCAAGCCGGGTACGTCTCGGTGGCCTTCGAGGTGGGCGGCATCGCCGGGGTGATCTTCCTGGGCGTGGCCTCGGATCGCTTGCGCCGGCTCTCCCGCTCCGTCTTGGCCGCGGCGGGCCTGATTGGGCTGGCTGGCGCGCTCGTGCTCTACGGCAAGCTCGACGCCAGCTCGACGCTCGCCAACGTGGTGGGGCTCGCGCTGATCGGCGCAGCCTTGTTTGGCCCCGACGCGCTGCTCTCGGGCGCCGCTGCACAGGACGCGGGAGGCCGCGCGCGGCTGCCACGGCCACGGGTTTCGTGAACGGCTTGGGCTCCATCGGCTCGGTGCTCGAAGGCGTGCTCGTGCCCGTCATGAGCAAACGCTACGGCTGGGAATCGGTGTTCCAGTCGTTCGTGTGGCTCGCGCTGCTCGCCGTGCTCTGCCTCGTGCCCACGTTTTGGCTCGGAGAGCGAGCACGCGCAGTGGGGAATTGACGCCGAGCGCCCTACTCGAAGCGCTGCCACGCACCCCGGATCAAGCGCTCGTGCGGAAGGTAGCGAGCCTTGTAGCGCATGCGCTCGCACTCGGCGATGTAGAGGCCGAGGTAGAGGTGTTCGAGCCCTTCCGCGCGGCACAGCTCGACCTGCTTCAAGATCGAAAACGTGCCGATGCCGAGCTTCTCGTACGCTGGGTCGTAGTAGCAATAGACCGCCGAGAGGGAGGTCTCGGCGCGATCGGTCACCGCGACGCCGATCAGCGACCCCTCGAAGTAGTAGCGGAGCTCGAAACTCTCGCAAGAGGTCGCCACGAGGAAGTCTGCGTAGTCCGCGACGCCGATGGGGTCCGGGTCGTCGGCGAGACCTCGGCCCCGTTTGTGTGCGTTGTAGAGCTCCACCCGCCGCGAATCGGCCTCCGGCACGCCGACTTCCACCGTCAGCGAGCGATTCGCACGCGCAAACGTGCGACGCAGCGAACGGGTGACGACGAGCTCGCGAACGGGGATGCGAATCGGCTCGCACGCCTGGCACTCGGGACAGCTGGGGCGATACAGGACGAAACCCTGTCGACGATCGCCAGCGCGCAGCCGTTCGTCGAGCTCGGAGAGAGAGAGCTCGCGCACCGGCAGCCGCAGGGGCAGCCGAGCCACGCGTTCGGGCAGGTACGGGCAACGGCTCGGCCGGTCGAGGATCAGGAGCTCCGGGGGCTCGCCGGGGAGGAGCGGGATGCTCATGCGATCTTGGCGCGGCGCGCCAGACGCCCGGCCTCGCTCCGAGCTTCGGCGACGACGCGGTCGACCTCGAGCGTCGTGAGTTGGCCGGCACGCACGACGGCGCGACCTCCGACGAAGACGTGCTCGACGTCGCTGGCGCGGGTGGCGTAGACGAGCGTGCTCACGGGGTCGGGCGCTGGCGCAGAGTGGGCCTGCCACGGGTTCACCACCACCACGTCGGCGGCCTTGCCGAGCTCCAGGGACCCGATTTCGGATTCGAGTCCGAGGAGCCGCGCGCCACCGCGCGTGGCGAGCCGCAGCACTTCGCGCGCCGGCAAGAGTCCCGGCCCGACCCGGGCGGCAGCCAGCAGGGCTGCGTGTCGGAGCTCGAGCCATGGATCCAAGTTGTTGTTGCAGGGTGCGCCGTCGGCTCCGAGTCCGACTTCGATCCCTGCCTTGCGCATGGCGAGCACGTTGGCGATTCCGCTTCCGAGCTTGAGGTTCGCGCTCGGACAATGGACCACTCCCGTGCCGTCGTCGGCGAGCCGATCCATCTGCCCCGACGTGAGCTGCACCCCGTGAGCTATGGAGGCGCGTGGTCCGCGAAATCCCCAGCGTCGCAGCACCACGACGTCGTCGCTCCCGAGCGCCTGGCGCACGGCTTTGCGCTCGCCCGGGTGCTCCGCGGCGTGGGTGTGGAGCACGGCCCGCGAAGCATTGCTGCGCTCCACGGCGCCACGCACGAGCGCTTCGCTGCACGAAAGGATGAAGCGCGGGATCCAGGCGTAGTGCACGCGTCCCGACGGATGACCAGACCAGGTCCGCTCGAGGCGCTCCCCGTCCCGGAGCGCAGAGCGAGTGCTCTCGGCCAGCCGGCGCGGCACGCCATGACCCGAATCCATCAGGGTCTTGCCACCGACGACCCGCATCCCCGATCGCACGCCCGCGTCGAAGACCGTGTCGTGATGGTGCACGGTCCCGAGGTCGAGGATCGCCGTCGTACCGGCCAGGAGCATCTCCGCCAAACCGAGCTCGGCGCTCACGCGAATGCTCCGTTCGTCGTGGGCCGCTTCGAGCGGCCAGATCCTGCGAGCCAGCCAGTCGAGGAGCGGCAGATCGTCGGCCATGCCTCGCATGAGCACCTGGCACAGGTGAACGTGAGCCATGACGAGCCCGGGGAGCACGATCCGATCGCGGCAATCGAGCACGCGGACGCCACGAGGTGCTCGAACACGCCCGAGCGCCGCAATGCGCCCGCCGGAGATCAATAGGTCGCCGGCGAGGACGCGACTCTCGGGATCACAGGTGACGAGCGTCGCACCTCGGAGGAGCGTGGACGCGGGCTTCATCGTGGAAACACGAAGGCCTCGGGCAAGAGTTCGGCGAGCGTGGTCTCACGGCGAGCCGTGGACGTGAAAGCGACGATGGCGGCGTCGGGCCCGAACTCCTGGATCACCTGGCGACAGAGGCCGCAGGGGAACGCGGGCGATTCGGCTTCAGTGCGCACGGCCACGGCCACGATCCGCATCTCACCGTGGGCGACCGCAGCCGCGATGGCGTTCCGCTCGGCGCACACCGTGGCGCCGAAGGAGGCATTTTCCACGTTGCAGCCCACGTAGACGCGCCCACTGTCGGCCCGGACCGCGGCGCCGACCTTGAAGCGCGAATACGGGGCGTGAGCGTGCTCGCGGACCTCGGAGGCACGCGCTTCCAGCTCGGCGAGACCCAAGTCACTCATGACGCCACCAGGCGGTGCGTGCGCTCGACCCAGCTCGAGAGCAGGGCGGTGAAACGCGCGCGGGTTTGTTTCGCGGTTTGCTCGACCTCGGAATGATCGAGCGGTGCACCGGAGAGCCCTGCGCCCAGGTTCGTGATGCAGCTGATGGCGCCCACGCGGACACCCCGATGGCGAAGGACCAAGACTTCCGGGACCGTGCTCATGCCGACCGCGTCCGCGCCGAGGGTCCGGAGCATGCGGATCTCCGCGGGCGTCTCGTAGCTCGGCCCGAGCAGCCCGGCGTAGACGCCTTCCGCCAGGGGTGTGCCGAGGTCGGCAGCAGCTGAGCGCGCAGCGGAGCAGATCGCTTCGTCGTAGGCGCGGGTCATGTCTGGAAATCGAGGTCCGGCCGAATCGTCGTTGGGGCCGACCAGCGGGTTTCTGCCCATCAGATTCAAGTGATCGACGATCAGCATCAAGTCCCCCGGTGAGAACCCGGCGCGGATCCCGCCCGCAGCGTTGGTGAGCAGCACGGCCCGACAACCGAGGCGAGCCAACAGCCGCACGCCGAAGGTGATGCGATCGAGCGCATGTCCTTCGTAGGTGTGCACACGCCCCTGCAGGCAGGCGACCGGGGCGGCGCCCACCCGGCCGAGACACAGATTGCCCGCGTGCCCAACCACGCTCGAGCGAGGCATGTGCGGGATTTCCGCATAGGGGAGTCGGACCAGGTCCGCCAGCGAGTCTCCAAACGCGCCGAGTCCCGATCCGAGCACGACCCCGACGAGGGGCCGGGTCGCACCCGCAGCTTCGACTTTGGCTTGAGCTTCGAGAAGCTCGGTTTCGAGCGAGGTCACTTCGAAAGACTCCCCCGAAGGAACGGCAGGCATAAAGCAGATTCTGGAGCCCTTGGGCCCGTGGGCGCGTGCTATGGTCCGCGCCCCTCCGACGGCGGAGGGAACTCGTCGGCTCGGTGCGTCACGCGCGGAGATGTCTCAATGGCCAGCAAATTCCAGCAATTTCTCACGGACAACAAGCTCGACCCGCGCCGGGTCTTGATCGCGTCGGCCCACGTCGAGGGCCTGAAGCCCGAGGATCGAGCGAAGCGCCTCGCCAAGCGCCGTGGAGCCAAGGCCGAGGCAAAGGAGGGCGAGGCCAAGCCCACCAAGCCGCGTTCCGGTCGCCCAGTGACGCCGAGGCTCCTCGCCCAGGCGCTCGAGGGCAGGGCCATCACGGGTCCGGCCAAGACCCGGTTGCTGCGAGCCGTGAATCGGCTCCTCGAGCAAAAGAAGAAGGATCCTGCAGATCTGCGCAAGCTCTTCTGATGCCTGCTCGGGGCTGGGTCGGGGGACGATCCGGGAGGGGAACCCGAGATGAAGATCCAGCACAGAGACTGCATCCAAAGTCTCGATGTCCGTTTCAGCTCTGCCGGTCGCCCAGTCGTGGCATGGCGTGGTCGTTCCGCCCACCTTGCTCCTGCCCCCGGTGGTCGAGAGTGAGCGCGGACCCCGGGTGACCGAGCGGGGTGTGATGGAGGCCGACGAATCCGAAGCCCTGGTCTTGCGCTGTCAGGCGGGCGATCGCGAGGCCTTCCGCCAGCTGTTCGTCCGACACCGGAGCGACGTCGCGCGCTTGGTCCATCGCATGATGGGCCCGGTCCCGGAAGTCGACGACGTGGTGCAGGAGGTCTTCTTCCAGGTCCACCGCAGCGTGAAGGACTTCCGCGGGCAGGCGCGCTTCTCGACTTGGCTCTATCGAGTCACCGTGAACGTCGTCTTGATGCAGCGCCGCTCCGCCAAGAGCCGCCCCGTGCTGGTGGAAGCCCCGGAAGGGCTCGCGCCGGTCGATCCGGGCCTCGCCCCTGACGAAGACGCGGCGCGTAGGAAGCGCATCGCGGCGTTCGGGCGGCTCCTCGAAAAGATCTCGGAGAAGAAGCGTGCGGTGTTCGTGCTGCACGAGATCGAGGGCCTGTCAGCGACCGAGATTTCCGAAATCGTGGACGCGCCCGTGCTGACGGTGCGAACTCGATTGTTCTATGCTCGAAAGGAGTTGGCGGAGCTACTCCGATCGGAGCCCGCGCTGGAAGCCTTGGCGAAAGAGCTCGAAAACACCCAGGAGGCGCGATGAGCGACCACGATTTCGAAGCCCTCGATCGCATCTCGCGCGAAGTGCGCGATCAAGAGCCGCCGGACGTCGATTGGGATCGAGTCGAGAACCGACTCTTCGCGCAAATCGACGCCGAGGAGCGCCCTCGCTCCACGTTCGGTAGAGGCAGGCTCGTGGCGCTGTTCGCGGCGGCAGCCGCCATCGCGTTGCTCTTCGCCTGGTCGAGGCAGCCGAAGCAAGAGGAGCTCGCTAGTGCTCCAGTGCCGGCGGTGCAAGGGCCGAAGGTGTACGGGCCGGAGCTCTCGCGCTTGGATGGTTCGAAGCTCGTGACCGGCGACGAGGTCGTGGCCGGAGCCCAGTCGCTCTTGGTCGAGCACGCGGGTCGCGCCAGCTGGACGCTCGAGCCGGGTAGCCGTGCCACCATCGGGACCACGGGAGAGATCCTGACCTTGCGGCTCACCAGTGGGACGATCGGCGCCCAGGTCGTTCCGAGCCCGAAGCCGGAGACGTTCGTCGTCGAGGTCGACGCGGCGCGAGTAGCGGTCCACGGGACGGCCTTCCGCGTGGCGCGAGGCGACTCGGACCTGCGCGTCGAGGTGCGCGAGGGTGTGGTGGCGGTGGGAGCGCGCACCGAGCGCGCGAGCTACTTCCTTCACGCAGGCGACAGCGGGAGCTTCAGCAAGGACGGCAAGACCGGCGAGGTGAAGCGCGCGGCGACGGCTGCGGCGGAGCCCGCTGCGGCGCCGGGCAAGGCACCGATCGCGGTGCGCCCTGCCCTCCCTCCAGAGCCGACCAGTCTGGAGCTCGGGAAGGCGGTCGATCAAATCGCTCAGTCTGCCGCCACCTGTTTCGAACAACACGCGGCCAAAGGCGAAGTGCGAGTGCAGGTGCAGACCGAGCTTTCGGTAACGTTCGGTGGCGATGGCAAGGTGCAGAGCATCGCCTTCGCACCCCAGCTTGCTCCGGCGATCTCCGAATGCGTCGAACGCGAGGCAGCCAAGGTCAAAGTGCCCGAGAGCACCAAGGGCGGGACGGGACGGCGCTCGCTGCTCCTCGGCTCGTGACCGACCCCATGCGAGCGAGCCGCAGGAGACTAGCTGCGTAGTCCTCCAGCGCGCGAAGGCAGCAGTCGCAGAACTACTGTTCGCGCCTGAGCACGATGGAGCGTTCGTCCCCGAGCAGCCAGCGCATGCTGTGCTCCGAATCCAGCTTCAGGCGGAGCTTGTCGACCGCTCCGTCCTTTCGGTGGACGGCCAACTCCACGTCGTTCTCGCGCACGCTGGCCACTTTGTAGGTCGCCGTTCTCGGGTCTTCGGCTGGAATCGCCACGGTCACGCTGGTCCCGGAAAACTCGAAGCTTGCGCCCTTGGCCCAACCCGTCGCGACGGCGACGTCCTTGTCGTCGAAATTCTCGACGCTGTCGCCGACCCACCGACCTTCGAGCTTGCCTTGGACGGGGTGCCCACAGGCCCAAAGGCCCGCGCATACGCCGACCCAGCCCAGGCGACCGATTGAGCTCCGTTTCGGCGGGACACGCATGGTGCAAATGGTAAGCGCCTATGCCTACACCTGCCTACATTTCGGCATGCGCATCGCTAATGCATCGATATCCGTCGGGATTCCAGCAAGTAACCTGCCGCGGGGCTCTATCGAGCCTCGCATCGGAGCTGGTCTCGGGGCGCCGCCAAAGCTATCCCGGAGCCCCCGCATGACGGTCGCCCCCATCGGTCTGAACCAGCTCCGCGGCATCGTGGAAGGCACCTGGGAAGAGGTCACCCGCTGGATCGCCGCGAAACCCGGAGTCTTCACGCTCCCGCACCCGGAGCAACAGCTGCTCTTCGAGTACGCGGATCGCTTGCGCCGCGCCATCCGCCACCTCGTGCAAAACCACAACTGGGATCGCCTCTACTTCGACGCCACGACCGTCACGCTCGAACGGGCGCTGATGCCCCTCGGCGAGCGCCGAGCGCCGATCTACGTCGATACGCGGCAGCTCTTCGGCATTCCGAACCCCGCTCCGCGCGATGCCAGCGCCCCCGATGTTGCGATCTCGATCCAGGTGCTCCGCGCGGCGCCCGCTGAGCTCGATCTCGATGACGACGGGCGGCCGCGCCGGCTCGCGTACGTGCCCACCAGCCTGCGACACCAGGGCTGGCTCCTGGAAGAGCACGTCCAGCACTTGGAGGCGCTCGCTCAGAACTCCTGCGAGGGGTTCCTGTTCGTGCTCTACAGCAACGAAGCCCGACGCCGCTCGGTGGTCGACCTGCGCGAAGTCGCCTCGTGGGCGTCATGGCATCGCCCGCTGGAAACGCTGTGGTGGACCACACGTCACTTCCGGGCGAAGGCTCGGGGGTGAGTCAGCGGCAGCAGCGAACGCCCAAGCTGTAGTCGTAGTAGGAGCGCGGATGCGCGGTAACGCTCGAGTCGCAGCCTTCACGCGTGCTCCGGGAAAAGAAACCTCCCGAGAACCTCCCCTTCGGGTCGTCGACCCACTCGTCGAGGTTCCCCACCATGTCGTAGATGGCGTCGCTCCCCCACTCGCTCTTGCAGTCCGGAGTTTCTCCGGTCTTGCGCAGGAGCGGCTTGCCATTGCTCTTCACTTTGAGCAGGCGCGGATCGAGGTGGTTGATGCTGGGGTTGCCGTGCAGGAGCAGCGCCGGGTGGGACTCCCGGAACACGTTGCAGCGTCCTTGTTCGTACTTGTCCCCGTAAGGGAACTTGCGGTTCTTCTCCCCACGGCACGCTGTCACCCACTCTTCCTGCGTGCACAGCCGCTTGCCCGCCTGAGCGCACGCCCTCGCTGCAGCGTCTCCGCTCACGTAGCCGTTGGGCGTCACGCTGGCGCGGACCTCGGCCTTGGGAGAAAACTCCTCACTCAACTGCCAGCTCGGCGGCACCGGCACGGGCATCTCCCGCGACAGCGCCACCTCCGACTCGAGTCGCGCCTTCTGCCATCGCCCGTATTCGCGCGCCGTCTGCGCCCGCGCCGGGTGATAGTAGGGAGAGATCTCCCTGCCGCTCTTTTCGTCGACCAGCTGCGCTTCGTATCGATCCACGCAGAAGCGGCCCGCGACATCCACCATCTCCGCGGGGCAACGCTTGGCGAAACCCCAAGGCCCTGGAAGCACGGACTGGCCAGGAGCGCGCGGCGGGCCCACGTCGCCTCCGTCGGGCAGGTAGAGCAGCTCGGGGGGGCGTTCATTCGTGCTGGGCGAGGCCGCCGGGGTGGGCGAGGCATCTTTCGGCGAAAGGTCCGGTTCGCTGCGCGAGCACGCACCCACGACCGCCGCGAGCGCCCACAGGCACCAAGTCGCCGGGGCTGGTCGGCCGGCGACCGCGCCGCGCATCACTTGCCGCGATAGACGATGAGCCCGTGGCTCAGATCGTAGGGCGAAACCGCAACCCTCACGCGATCTCCCGGGAGCACTCGGATGTGATGACGTCGCATGCGACCCGAGAGCTGTGCACGTACGATGGCCCCACCTTGGTCCACCTTGATGGTGTACTGGCCACCGCCGAGGGCGTCTTGAATGACGCCTTCCATCTCCAAAAGATCGCCTTTGCTCATGATTCCCGAGAACTGAAGGTATGAAAGCGCGGGGAACCTGGCACAAGGGCCCTTCCGACGCAAGCCGAGTTCCACGAGAGTAACCGGTTCGGCCGAAGAGGCCGGCGAAACGCGGGGGATCGCCGAATCGTGCAGAAACACTGCCCGTGCGGCTCGGCACGCCGCGCCACTGGAAACGCGGCGGAGGTACGAGGCTCCGTACGCGACGTTCACTTTGGGTGCGGCCGGCTTCCGCGCGCCCCTGAACGCAGGACCGGTCGCCCATCCGCGGTCGCTCGGGTAGTGTTCCGCCGTGTTCGCTGCGACGCTGTTCGACTACAACGGAGTCCTCGTCGACGACGAAGACCTGCACTTCGCTGCGTTCGCCGAAGTGATGCAGCCCTTCGGCGTCGAGCTTTCGCGAGACGGGTACGTCGCCAGGTACATGGGCTTCGACGACGTCGGGGCATTCCGGGCCATGCTCGATGACGCAGGAATGGCGTACGACGATGCCCGCGTTCGAGAGCTGGTCGAACTCAAAAAGCCGGTCTACGCGCGCCGCGCCGAGCGAGGACTCGCGATCTTCCCGGGTGCGGGCGCGGCCGTGCGCGCCCTTTCGGCGCTCGGGCCGGTCGGAGTGGTGAGCGGCGCGTTGAGGAGCGAGATCGAGCTCGGACTCGAGCTCTTGAACGTGCGCGAGCTCGTCAAGTTCGTGGTGGCCGCCGAAGACACGCTTTCCTGCAAGCCCGACCCCGAGGGCTATCGGCTCGCCCTCCAGCGACTCGGTGAAGTAGCACCTCGCAGCGTCTTGGTCGTCGAGGACTCGCTCGCTGGCGTACAGGCCGCCAGGGCTGCGGGCACGACCTGCGTCGCGGTGTGCCACAGCTATTCCGAGGCCGAGCTGCGCAGAGCCGGCGCCGACTGGGTGCTTCCCACCGTAGAAGAGCTCAGCCCCGCCCAGGTGCAGGAACTCGCACTCAAACTCCATGCGTAGACGATTCGCAGCAGCCGCACTGGCCCTCGGCGTCGGGGACGCTCGCCGCCACGAGCGCGAGCGCGGAGCGGCTGCCGTCCGGTCGCATCGCGCCGCGAGCGAGCGCCTGGCAAGAGTCCGGGCTCGGCGCGATTCGCGGCGTCACCATCGGGCCCATCGAAAGCGCGCTGCACCCGGACAAGGGCTATGGGAGCCCGGCGTGCGCACGCAGCTTGAGGGAGGCCCGACGCATGGGCGCGACTTGGGTCAGCCTCACTCCTTTCGGGCGGGTTTGGGACCTCGCTCCCACGGGCGTCTCACCGACGTTCGAGCTCGACTACGCCGACAACCGGGTCGCCGTCCGCAAGGCCGTCGAACAGGCGCACGCCGAAGGTCTGAGTGTGCTCTTGGTTCCGCACCTCTGGGTGGAGACAGGGGGCTGGCGAGCGCTCATCGATCCCGGCGGCGACGCCGAATGGGCGACCTGGGCTGCGAGCTATCGCGAGTTCGTCCTCGGCTGGGCGAAGTTGGCTGCGGAAACCGGCGTCGAGATGTTCTCGGTGGGGGTTGAGCTCCGAAGCTGGGTCACCACGGCGCGCGCACCGAGCTTCTCTGCGCTCGTTCGCGACGTTCGGGCAGTCTACCCGGGCCTCGTCACGTACGCCGCGAACTGGGACGACGTCGACCGCACCGTGACCTTGGGCGAGCTCGACGTGATCGGTATCAACGCCTTCTTCCCACTCGCGCAGAAGGAAGGAGCGAGCCGCAACGAGTTGATGCAGGGTGGTCGCGACGTGCGCGAACGGCTCGCAGCCCTCTCACAGAGCTGGAAGAAGCCGTTCGTGTTCACCGAGTTCGGCTACACGACTCGCAAAGACCCGGCCATCAAGCCCTGGGAATGGCCCGACGGCATGAGCAACGTCGTGGTCGACGAGTTGGCACAAGCCGAGGCCTACTACGCGCTGCTCTCGGCTTTCACTGAAGAGCCCTCCTTCGCCGGCTATTTCGTCTGGCGCACGTATGCCGACCCGGACGACATGTCCCAGGAGGCCGAATGGGGCTTCTCGCCTCGGGGCAAAGTGGCCGAGCTCGTGCTGCGTGATGCGTTCGCAGCACACTGGGCGGCTGACGGCATGCGCGCGCTGGCGACCTCCACAGTGCGCGGCGTGGCCTTGGAAATCGGAGCGTATTGACGTGCGGCGCTGGCTCGGGACAGGCCTCGGCCTGCTCTTCACGCTCGAGTGCTCACCGGCGCACCGGGCAGCTCCGCCGGCGGTGGTGCGCGCCGAATCGGACGGCTCCTCCGAAGCGGAGCCTACCGGCTCCGTGCCGCTGCCGCGGCCGAGTAGACAACCTCCGCGAGTACCCGACGCGACCTGGCCACCGCTCGACGACGCCGGCGCGAGCTGCGTCGAGTGCCTCCCGCGCGCCAGCACGCCGTGCGGAGCCAAGCGTGACGCTTGCATCGCGAACGCTGACTGCCTTTCGTATTTGGGCTGCGCTCGCGCTTGCCCACCGCCGAGCAGCGTCGACGCCGACGGAGGCTATCCCCAAGCAGACTGCGAGATCGCATGCCGTGAGAAGTACCCTGTGGGAAGTGAGCTCGGTGACGCACACCTCTGGTGTGTGTGCTGCGACTCCCCCTGCAAAAGCGCATGCGGCGCTGAGTGCGCTCACTTCAAGAGCGGGATCGCGGGTCCGATCGGCGCAGGCTGCGATTGAAGCACGCTGGCGGCCTGGGCGGATCCGAGCGAAACTAACGGGATGCGTCGCGCGGCTGTCTGGGCTCTCGTGCCTGGGTTGTGTCTACCGGCCTGCACGGTGGATGAAGTGGACGTCGAGGGTAAGGCCTGCCCATGCGCAGAGGGCTACGTGTGCAACAGCGTGAAGAATCGCTGTGAGCTGCCCGGCGGCGACGCCGGGAACAGCGGGGGCTCGAGCTCGACGGGTGGCACGGCGGGAGGAACTCCAGGGACCGGTGGATCCTCGGCCGCGGGCGGAACCTCGAACACCGGCGGAGCCTCGAACGGCGGAACCGGCGGAGCCTCGAACGGTGGAACCGGTGGAACTTCGAGCGGTGGAACTTCGAGCGGTGGAACCTCGAGCGGCGGAACCGGCGGCGGGGCGTGCAACTGCCCATCGAGTCCGTCCTGCAAAGAGGTCGGTCGCTTCGCCATTTGGTGCGGCAAGCTCAACGTCTACAAGCTGCCCAACACCGACGTCTGGCAGACCGGTCCCGGGTGCGGCACCGGTTGTACCGCGACGGGTGTCGATTACTGCACGAAGTTCGCGCCGACCGCCCAGGCCGTCAGCGAGACGGCCGTCACGGACTCCAAGACCTGGCAGGACGCTGGCTGCAAGAACAGCTACTCGAGCCCGGGCACCAAAGAGTTCATCTGCTGGTCGTGCAACTGAGCCGGCCGCGGCCGACGTGGCGCTGCTTCGATATCGACCTGCGTCCCGCAGCAGCCGCGTAACCTCTCGATTTCGCGACCGGTGGCCGCCGGCTGCCTAGTAGGCGCCCTGGGTCGCGCGAAGCCCTTTCGGAATGTCCAGCGATAGCGCGGGCACGGCTTCGTCTCCGCGACTGAGATAGGCGTAGCGTGCGAGGTTTCCGACGACGCGCCCGACGTAGCTTCGCGTTTCATCGTACGGAATTCGCGCCACGAAGACATCGAGCGGTAGCGTTTCGCCGGTCTCGAGCCAGCGGCTCACGGCACTCGGACCTGCGTTGTAGGCCGCAGCCGCCAGGGCCACGTTGCCACCGAAGGTTCCGAGCACTTTCGAGAGGTAGAAGCTACCGATGCGGATGTTGTACGCCGGCGACGAGAGCAGGAGCGGCTCGAACGCCAACTCCAGCTCCTGTGCGGCGTTCTTCGCCGTCGGCGGAATCAACTGGAGCAGCCCGACGGCGTTCGCGGGCGAAACCACAGTAGGGGAAAAGGCGCTCTCTTGGCGCATCACCGCATACAAGAGATCGCTCGGCAGACCCCACTGCTTCTCTGCGCTCCGCACCAGATCCTCGTAGGGACGCGGATACACGCAGTCCCAAAGCCAACGCGTGTCGGGTGACGGCGCACGGTTCAAATCCGTCGGCCGCGCTGCCTTCTGCCCAACGCGATAACGGCGCGCGGCGGGGCCGAGCTCCCCGTAGAGGCGACACAGGGCTTCGTCGCCACGGGGGGCGTGTTCGCGGCGGATCGCTTCTTCGTGTCGCTCGAGCTCGCGCTCGGCGTCGAGATCGAAGCCCAGTGAGTGCAGGAGCTTCACCTTTTGGGGCAGCGCCACTTTGATCTCGTCCCGCACCGCGCCGAGCTTCGCGGGTTCGATCGAGGGTGGAGGCGACTGCCCCATCTGCTTGAGCCGGGAGGTGGCCGCGAGCGCCGCGAAGGACAGCGGGCGCGCCTCGATCACGCGGCGGAACACCTGGGCAGCGGCATCGGTCTTGCCAAGGGAGGCCAGCGCGACCCCCGCGAGCTCCTGGAGGTTCGCGCGATCGGCGTCGACGTTCTCTACATCTGCCAATCTCCCGAGGGCCTTTTCGGCCCGGGCGGCTTGGCCCGCGGCGAGCAGCGCCACCGCGCGCTCGTATTCCACTTGTTCCGAGAAGCGGCCGTCCTTTTCGTGGCGCTTGCTGTACACGGAGTAGGCGTTCGCGGCTTCTTTCCAACGACCACTCACGTAGAGCAGGCGCGCGGCGAGAAAGCGAGATTGCTCCGCGTAAGGACTACCTTTGAAGCGACGCGCGAGCTCACCGTAGCGGGCGATCGCCGCGTCGTCCTTGTGTGCGCGCGACAACGCGCGCGCCGAATGGAACAGGTCGTGCGCCGCGTATTCCCCACCCGCGCGCGAGGCCTCCTCGAGCAAGTCGGCGGCCTTGCCGAACTCGCGGGCAGAGTAGGCCGCCATGCCGCGAGCGTGGAGCACTTCGCCACGACTCACGCCCGGACCCGAAGCGCGCTCGATGGCACTCACCTCTCGTTCGACGAGCTCGATCTTGCCGGCACGAGCCATGGCGAGCGCGCGCTCGTAACGTTCGCGCTTGCTGAGAGCGCGACTCGGGGCGAGCTTCTCGAGCCGCGCGTCCACATCGCTGGCGAAGTCCGCCGTTGGAGCGAACGTGGCGAGCCAGCGGTAGTCGGTCGCCGCCACGTCGGCCGCGCCCTGCTCGTCGGCGATCTGGGCGCGTGCGTGGCGAGCTTCGACCTCGTCGCGACTCGGGCCGCCCTTCTTCTTCTTGCCACCGGTCGCCGCCAGACCGACGGCTCGATCGGCCGCGCGCCTCGCGTCGTCGAGCTTGCCGGCTCGCTTCCAGGTCTTGGCCGCGATCACCAGGGCCTCGGACGAGCCCTTGCCTTCGAAGTACTTGGCCGCGGACTCGAATGGGCCCACCTTGGCCTCGGCGAGCGCCCGCTCTTCGGAGATCTCGCGAGCCAGGGTCGGAAGAGCAGTCTCCAGCCCGTCGAGCAACGCCACCGCCTGCTTGTCGTCCCCCAACGCCCGAGCCACCCGAGCCCGGGCAAAGCGCATTTCCGAGCGCTTCGCCCAGGGTCCCAACGAATCGAGCGCGCGCGCCGCGTCCGCCCAACGTTGCTCGCGGATCGCCTCGCTCCACTCGCCCGAAGGCAACGGAGCGGACTCGGCGACGGCGGCGTCGGCCGAGGAAGCCCCGAGAACCGGTGGTGCGGACTCACTGGGGGTGGGTGGCGGCGACGCGGAGCCGCGTGCACAGGCAGCGAGCGCGAGAGCCAGCCACGCGAGGTTGCCCGAATGCCTCATCCGCTAATCCTTCGACCACCGTCCAAGTTCCAGCGCCGGCCGCTCACTCGGAATCCGCCGCCGAATCGTGAGCGGTCCTATAGCACGCTCAGCCGATTCGGCCGAAAATCCACGCCGCGCGCCCAACGTCACCAGCCGAGGCGGTACTCGGCCCGGAGGAGCGCACTGAAGTAGGGCGCATCCCCCACCCCACCGAGCGGATCGCTCTGGAACCCGTGGTAGCGGATTTGTGCGCCCACGCCGAACGTCCGAGAAAACGTGTAGTCGAGGCCGAGCGGGATGGAAAGGCCGAGCTCGCGCTGCCGAAGATGCGACGGCCATGGGCCTCCGGAGAACGCATAGTAGCCGCCGAGGATTCCGACGTAGGGCACCCACTCGAGCACGTCGAGCTTGTAGACCACGCCCGCAGCAGCCGAGTAGAGCCGCGTCGGCTCGCCATCGACGAACTCGTGCTCGGCCGCCCCCAGCTCGAGGCGGAAGTCGAACATGTCGGAGACGTCGTAGGCGGCGTGAACGCCGAGCATGGGACCGATGCCGGCAGCCGAGCCCACGAATTCAGCACCGCCGAGCCCCCCTCCGAAGTGCCACTGCTCCTCGTAGGCATGCGCCGAACCCGAGCCGCCCCAGACGAGGAGCCCGACGAACGCGCCGACCAGTCGCGAGGACATCCCGCGACTCATACATCACCGCCGGAAAATCGGCGACACTTCCAACCATCCGGCGTTCGGGTCACAGCATGCTCATCGGGTCCACGTCGATGGCGACACGAACGGCGCGATCAGCCCCGGCGCGCGCGACTGCGAGCAGCACCGGCCGCAGTTCGGCTCGTTCGACCGCTCGCACCAGGAAGCGAAACCGGTAGCGATTGCGCAACCGAGCGAGGGGCGCCGGAGCGGGACCGAGCACCTCCACGCGAGGCCCAGCAGCGCGACGCGCGAGCCGAGCGAGGCGGTCTGCTGCCTCGCGCGCGCGGGACTCTTCCACGGCGTCGATTCGCACGAGCGCCAGCCGCCGGAACGGGGGGTAGCCGAGCTCTTCGCGATCGCGGAGCTCGCGCTCGACGAACGCATCGACGTCGTGGTGCGCAGCCAGCCGGACGGCAGGGTGCTCGGGCTGCCAGGTCTGGATCAGCACGCTGCCCGGGCTTTGCCCACGCCCGGCACGTCCGGCCACCTGCACCAACAGATGGAACGTGCGCTCTGCGGCGCGGAAGTCCGGCATCGAGAGGGCCGCGTCGGCGTTGAGCACGCCCACCAAGGTGACGAACGGAAGGTCGTGGCCCTTGGTCACCATCTGGGTTCCCACGAGGACGTCGATTTCCCGGCGGCGCATGCGCTCGAGAATGGGCTCGCTCTTGGCGCCCGCCGCCACGTCGCGGTCCAGACGGGCGATGCGCGCAGCTGGGAATGCCTCGGCCAAGCTGGATTCGATGCGCTCGGTGCCGGCACCCTCCTCCGAGAGGCTAGGGCTCTTGCAGCTCACGCAACGTTCTGGGACCGGCGTGGTGCGGTCACAGTAGTGGCACGCGAGCCGGGGTCGACCGCTCCGGTGCAGCGTCATCGCCACGGCGCAGCTCGGACACTCGACGACGACGCCGCAGGATTCGCAAATCAGGCTCGGAGCGAAGCCGCGGCGGTTCAAGAACAAGATCACCTGCCCGCGTTCGTCGAGCGTCTTCTCGATGGCCCGGTGCAGGCTCAGACTGAGGAGCTTGTGCCCCGTCGGTCCCGGCCCGACGCGCCGCAAGTCGACGAGCTCCACCCGCGGCAGCACCGCGTGCGCCCGCGCTCGATCGGGCAACACCAGTCGAGTCAGGCGTCCCTCTCGTACCGCGAGCTCGCTCGCAAGTGAAGGCGTTGCGGAACCGAGCACACACACCGCACCGGCGCGGTGCGCGCGCAAGAGCGCCATGTCCCGCGCGTTGTAGCGTACGCCTTCTTCTTGCTTGAAGGATCCGTCGTGCTCCTCATCGACGCAGATCAGACCGAGGTTTTGCACCGGGGCGAACAGCGCGGAGCGAGCGCCGACGACGATCTGCACCTCTCCGCGCCGCAACGATTGCCACATCGCGTGTCGGTCTCCATCGCGGAGTCCGCTGTGGAGCACGGCGATCCGTTCGCCCAAGCGCGCGCGGAAGCGCCCGACCAACTGGGGGGTGAGCGCGATCTCGGGCACCAGCACCGCGACGCCAGTGCCGGCGCGAATCGCGAGCTCGACGGCGCGGAGGTAGACCTCTGTCTTGCCCGAACCGGTGACTCCGTAGAGCAAGAAGGCCGCGCGCTCGCGGGCCGAAAGCGGCTCCGAGATCCGTCGCACCGCTTCCGCTTGTGCCTGGGTCAACTCGGGCGGCACGTCGCGTTCGACCTGAGCCCGAAACGGATCGCGCTCCGCGACCACCCTCTCGACCTGCGCGAGACCCAAGGCTTCGAGGCGCTTCACGGCGGCACGCGCGCTCTTGAATTCGCGACTGAGAGCGGCGAGCTCGGTCGGCCCGCGTTCGAGCAAGGCCTGGTGGACGGCGAGCGCCTGCCCCTTGGAGAGCGCGGAAGCGTCTCCTGGCAGTGCCCGCGCCAGCTGCACGCTGCGACCCACCGTGCGCGCGCCGCCGAGGTCACCCAACGAGCGCGCAACGCCACGCTCGACAGCGAGGTAGTGCCAGTCGCATCACTTCTCCGACGGGTGCCAGGTAGTAACGGGCGAGCTCCAAGAGGAAGTCGAGCAGCTCCTCGGGGAGCACCGGCTCTGGATCGACCAGAGCGCGAATCGGCTTGAGCTTCTCGGGCGGCACTTCGGGTTCACGGTCGGCGATCTCCAGCACGATGCCGAGCAGTCTCCTGCGGCCGAAATCGCACAGCACGCGCGCACCACGCCGGAGCTCGAGCTCGGGCGGCACCGAGTAGGTGAATGCCTGTCCGAGCGGGACGGGCACGGCGACCTTGGCAAGAAGCACGCTTCGGATCTACTCGACCATGCGCGAGTCGGCGACACATTCGCCCGTGTGCGGGCGAACGAGCAGGCGAAGCTGCGGAGCTCAGCGCACGACGGCGGCGATCACTATCACGGCAATCACCACGCCGATCAACATCCAGAGGAGGAAGCTCGGCCCACGCCCTTCGCGCTCCGCTTCGGGCGGGGGGTGTCGTGAATGCGCCACCCCCACCAGCGATGGGGGTGCCGGTTCCATGCGTGAGGGCGGGGCCACTTCGTCGCTGCGAATGACGGGCTCGGGCGGCGCTGGCGCGGCCATGCCTGCCAGCGAATCGAGCTCCACGTTGCCGCCCCCTTGGTGGCGCTTCGCGGCGCGCTCCCGGCTGCGCCTACGCTCGACGATTTCCGCGCCGAAGTGCTCCGTCAGCCACTCCCCGAGGCGCAACGGGCTGAGCGCCATCCCCGCCTCGCCCACGTAGTCCTCCAGCTCTCGCTGGAACTCCCTGGCGCTCGGGTAGCGATCGGCAGGTGCGCGCGCCAGGGCTTTCTCCACGATGGCGTGAAGGCGGCTCTCGTTCGGGAGCCCGCGCGTCGGCAGCGCCGGAACTACCGCCTGACGTGCCTGCTCGAGCGATGGCGGTCGCCCCGCCTCTCCGCGGTAGAGGCGCCGGCCTGCCAGGAGCTCCCAAGAGATGACCCCCGCGGCGAAGACGTCGGAGCGCGCATCCACGTTGCCGCCGGCTGCTGCCTCGGGGCTCATGTAGCCGGCCTTGCCTTGGATCGCCTCGGTGGGCAGCTCGGCGCCGACGCCCATCGCGCGCGCGATGCCGAAGTCGCACAGCTTCACCTCCCCATCGAAGCTGACCAACACGTTGGACGGAGAGACGTCGCGATGCACGATGCCCAGCGGTTTGCCGCTCGAGTCCTTCTTGCGGTGCGCATAGTCCAGAGCCCGCAAGGTCTCGATGACGATCAAGAGTGAAAATTCCACGGGCAGCGGCGTCTTGGTCCGCGAGCAACGCTTGAGCAGGTCCGAGAGATCGAAACCCTCGACGTACTCCATCGCGATGTAGAGCACGTCGCCTTCGCGACCGAGATCGATGACCTGGACGACGTTGCCGTGGGACAGGCTCGCTGCGAGCTTCGCTTCCTCGATCAGGAGGCGGGAGAACTCCTGGCTGCTGGCCAGGATGGGAAGGATCTGCTTGACCACCACCAAGCGTTCACCGCCGAGCTCGGTGCTCAGGCGGCCGAGGAAGATGCGCGCCATACCGCCTTCGCCGATCTTGTCGAACAGCACGAAGCGCCCGAACTTCCGGGGCAACGGTTCGCTCTCGGGAGACGCTTCGGGGGTCACGGCGGACTCGAGCTCGAAGGGCTCGGAGTCGAACTAGAATACGGCCGGCCGCGCCGCGGCAGAACTGGCCCGCAGGACGGGGCGCGCGGCCAGTTGGCGGGCAAAGCGCGGTATTTTTCGCCATCGGCGCGGGAACGCACGGCACGAACCGCGCCCGGTCAGGGCGCGCGCGGCGCGCGACGGGACGTGCCGGCCCGGACCTGGGCGAGGATCTCCTCGCCGAAGCGCGGGTCGGCGACGGCTCGGGAGAGCACGAGCGCCCCGACCCATGAGGAGAGCAAGACCGTGGCTTCCCGTCGGCCCTCCGAGCCGCCTCCCAACCGCTCGGCGATTTCGTCGAGCACGCGTCGAAGCCGCACCTCGAACAGGCGGCGGACACTCACCGGTGCGCGGGCAACCTCGGCGCCCAGCGCCGGCACCGCGCATCCCTCTTCGGGCCGGCCTCGGTGCCGCGGAGACAAATAGCGTCTTGCGGCCGCCCGCACCCACGCGTCTCCGGTGAGCGCTTCGTGCCCCTTCTCGAAAAGGTTCAGAGTCGACTCGTCGAACGCGAATGCCAACGCTTGACCGAACAGATCCGCCTTGCTGCGGAAATGCGCGTAGAAGCCGCCGCGCGTGAGGCCGGCGGAGTCCATCAATCGATCCACACCCGTTCCATCGTATCCCCATCGACGAAATAGGCGCGAAGCCTCACCCACGATGCGTGCTCGGGTCTTCGGCTTGTGGTCGGACGGGTAGGGCATCCGAGGGCGGATTCTGCATCGAAATCCGCATCGCGAGAAGCGCTTCGGTCGCCGGCCCTACGACCGGCGCACCTCCCAGCACGCGGGTACTCGCGCTCCCGACGATATGTTAGGCGTCATATTCCGCCGCCCGCGAGGGGGGCGAGCCAAGAGGAGGATCGATGACTCAAAGCAAGAACTTGGGGCGGGTAGTGTGGCGCGAGCTCATGACGGACGACACGGACCGAGCGCGGGGCTTCTTCGGGGAGCTCTGCGGATGGAAGTTCGAAGAAATGCAGATGGGTGACACGAAGTACACGATCGTGAAGCTCGGCGACCGCGGCATCGGTGGACTCATGAAAAAACCGATGCCCGACGTACCCACGCACTTCCTGAGCTACGTGTCGGTGGCAAACGTCGATGACGTGAGCAAGTTGGCGGCGGCAGAGGGCGGAAAAGTCATCGTTCCGCCGACGAAAATCCCCGACGTCGGACGCTTCTGCATCTTCGTCGACTTCGCCGGCGCAGCCATCGCGGCGCTCCAGGGCGACAGCGAAGGGCCCCCACCGCCCGAACGCCCGGGCCTCGGCGAGTTCTGCTGGGAGACCCTGTCCACGAGCGACACCAACAAAGCCAAGGCCTTCTACTCCAAGGTGTTCGGCTGGAAGGCGCACGACAACATGGGCCCCGACATGTTGGTGCTCGGCCCGGAGTCGGGCCCGGTCGCGGACGTGCAGAAGGCCGAGAACATGCCACCCAACTGGCTCACCTACGTGGTCGTCGAAAAGCTCGAGGCCGCCAACCAGCGGGTCGAGAAACTCGGTGGCAAGGTGCTGATGCCCCTCATCGAGGTCCCCAAGGTCGGCCGCATCTCTGCAGTGCAGGAGCCCACCGGAGCCGTGCTGGGACTCTTCCAGCCGATGATGTGACCGAAACGGAACGCTCGTCCAACTCGAACTGGGAAAACGAAACGGCGCCGGGTCACCCGCGGCGCCGTTTTCGTTCAGGCGCAGACGCGACTCACTGACAGGCGAGGCTCTTCGTGCCGGTCTTGGGGTTGCACGAGAAGTCGTCGCAGTCCGCGAAGCCGTTGTTGTCGTTGTCCTTCCCGTCGCTGCACTCGGCGTACGAGTTCTCCGTCGGACACACGGTGACGAACGGGTTGTCGCTGCACGAGAAGTCGTCGCAGTCGGTGAAACCGTTGTTGTCGTTGTCCTTGCCGTCTTTGCAGGTGACGTCGTTTGCCTCGGCGTTGCACACGGTCACGACACCGTTCTTGGAGCAGCCGAAGTCCTTGCAGTCGATGAAGGTATTGTTGTCGTTGTCCTTGGTGTCCTTGCACTCGGCGTCGGCCAGAGAGCCCCACTGAGACTCGGGGGGCAGGGGGCTCGCCGGCTGGCCCGGCGTGGTCTTGCTGCACACGACGATGCCTTCGGACTGACAGGCCTTCTCGGCGCAGTCGGTCTTGCCGTCCTTGTCGTTGTCGATGCCGTCGGAGCAGGTCTTGTTGTCGCCTTCCACCGGCAGGTCCTTGCAGTCGAGCGCCTCGATGGAGTCCAGGCAGCCAAAGTCACCGCAATCGGTGAAGGTGTTGTTGTCGTTGTCCTTGCCGTCGCTGCACGCGGTTTTGACCAGCGCGGGCCAGGTGTTCTTCGCAGGCAGCGGGCTCACGGGGTTCGGTCCGTTGCAAACGACGATGGCTTCTTTCTGACAGTCCGTGTCGGCGCAGTCGGTCTTGCCGTCGCCGTCGTTGTCCTTGCCGTCGCTGCACGCAGCGTTGGTCTTCTCCCCTTTGCAGACCAACACGTTCGCGCAATCGGTGTCCGCACAGTCGATCTTGTTGTCCCCGTCGTCGTCGGTGCCGTTGGAGCACAACGCGTTGGAGTTCTCTACGGGCTTGGCTGGGCACACCGCGGGCTTGCCGTCACAGTCGAAGTCGTCGCAGTCCTGGAAGCCGTCGCCATCGTTGTCACAGCCGTCGCTGCAGAGGGCGTCCGTGTCCTCCTTGGCTGCCTTCACGCAGTTTCCCCCGTCCCCCGAGGTACCCCCCGTGTTGGAGCCGCCCGTGTTGCCGCCGCCCGTGTTGGCGCCGCCGACGTTGCTGCCAGCAGCGCCACCAACGGCTCCGCCCACGCCGCCACCGCCGAGGCCCGCGCCGCCGCCGCCGCCGCTCGAGCCTTCGGACCGGCACGCTCCCATGGCGGCCAGTGCAATCAGACCCACGCCCATCAGTGCCAGCGACATCGCCTTCATGTGGTGCTCCTCTGGAAAGCAAGTGTGGCCGGCACCTCGACCGACCACGGAGGACGGGCGTAGCACGCCGCGCCACGCGTATCCTGCGACGAATCCGGGACGAGCGCCAGGCCTTCGGGCTCACCCGTCGGCGCACGTGTGCCCGCGCGCGCGCCGTGCGGCCACGCGCCGGCAGTTTTTTCAGGCGCTCGCTGGCTGCCCGCCGGTGCCCGGCCCTTTGTCCAACCCGAACCCATCGTGCAACGTGCGCACCGCGAGCTCGGTGTACTTCGAATGGATCAGGCAGCTCACCTTGATTTCGCTCGTACTGATGGCCTGGATGTTGATGCCCTCGGCCGCCAGCAGCGAGAACATTTTCGAGGCGATGCCCGCGTGGGAACGCATCCCTAGGCCGACGATGCTGACCTTGACGATGTCGGGATCGTATTCGACCGCCGCACCGCCGATCTGACGCGCCTTCTCTTCGATGAGATCCTTGCAGCGCGCCAAGTCCGTCTTCGCCACGGTGAACGTGACGTCGGTCGTGGTGCCACCTTCGCGAGACGGGCTTTGGATGATCATGTCGACGGATACGTTGCGATCCGCCAGGGAGCCGAACACGGCCGCCACGATGCCCGGACGGTCCGGGACGTTGATGAGCTGCACTTTGGCTTCGCCTTTGTCGTAAGCGACGCCGGCGACTACGACGGCCTCGAGGCCTTCTTCGTTGGTGACCATGGTTCCCGGATTGTCGTTGAAGGAGGAGCGCACGTGCACGGGCACGCCGTATTTCATGGCGAGCTCGACGGAGCGGATCTGGAGGACTTTGGCGCCGAGGGAGGCGAGCTCGAGCATCTCTTCGTAGCTGATGCGATCGATCTTCCTGGCCGATGGGCACACGTTGGGGTCCGTCGTGTAGACGCCATCGACGTCGGTATAGATCTCGCAGACGTCGGCCTTGATCGCCGCTGCCACCGCCACAGCCGACGTGTCGGAGCCGCCGCGGCCGAGGGTCGTGATGTTGCCCTCGGGGTCGACGCCCTGAAAGCCGGCCACCACGGCGATTTGCCCCCGGTCGAGAGTGAAGCGGACCTTGCTCCCTTCGATGGTGTGGATGCGTGCCTTGGTGAACGCAGCGTCGGTCTGGATGTTCACCTGATGACCGAGCAAGCTCCGCGCCTTGCCCCCCAGCGCGTGGATGGTCATCGCCACCAGGGCGGCGCTCACCTGTTCTCCCGTGGCGGCCAGCGCGTCCATCTCGCGCATCTCTGGCGTGGGGCTCACCTGGTGAGCCAGGCCGAGCAGGCGATTCGTCTCGCCGCTCATGGCGCTCACGATCAGCACCACGTCGTTGCCTTGGCGCTGACAGGCGAGAGCGCGCTCGGCCACGTGGCGCATGCGTTCGAGGCTGCCAACGGAAGTTCCACCGTATTTTTGGACGACGAGAGGCACCGCGAGCGGCGATTAGCCAAGCACGGCGATTGCGTCAACGAGGCAGTCGTGAGAGAGGGCTCCGAGCGGCGCGAGCGCGGTGAAATGAAGAACGACTCGGATCGGAAAGCCGTCCTTGCCCGCCGCCGGGTGCTGGTCGCCTCTGCGCTGGCGGGCCTCGCTGTGACTCAAGCCGATTGCGACAACCCGGCGCGCGCCTGCCTCAAGGTCTCGGTTCGTACGGACGCCGCCGCGCCCCTGCCCTGTCTGAGCGCGCCCCCCGTTTTACCCGACGCGAGCACGTCGCCCACGACCGCGGATGCCAGCGTGGACGGGGCGGACGCCGGCACGCCCAAGCCCTGTCTCGGCGGCATGCCCCCACCCCGCACGCCTTGAGTCAGCGCCCGTCTCGGCCCAGCGTCTCCAACGCGCCCGCAGTGTCGACGTCGTCGAGCACGAAGGGATCGGCGACAGGGAGGTCCGCGAGCCCGCGACCGAGGATCTGCCGGAATGAGCGCGTCGGGTCGCACGCGACAACGTCCGCGACGGCGAGCGGCGAGAGGACGATCGGGTGCCCGCCGCGACCGGCGTGGGTCGGCCGGAGCGCGTAGGGCTTCTTTGCGTCGAAGTGCTGCACCAGCGCGTGCAGAGTGTCCGCGGTGACCCTCGGGTGGTCGACCAGCGACACCAGCACGGCGCGCGGAGTGCCAGCCTCGAGCAGCGCCCCGAGTCCCACGGCCAGCGAGCTCGTCATGCCGCGGTCGGGCTCCGGGTTTTCAACCGTCTTCGTCCGAGCCAATTGGCTCCGGACTCCGGCGGCGTGGGGAGCCGCGACGACGACCCGCACTTCCGTCACGCCTGCAGCGACGAGGCCATCCAACGCGTGCTCGACCAAGCTCTTCCCGTTCCAGACGGCGAGGGCCTTGCACGAGCCGAAACGCGAGGAGCGCCCTGCCGCGAGCACGACGCCGAACAGGGGTGCGGTGTCCGCCGCGATCACGGACTTCGGATCTAGCTCACGCTTCCGCGAAACGCCCGTAGCCGACGCGATAGGCGGGAGGCACCGGGGGCAAGCGTTTCAGGAACGCGGACAAGAGGAGCCGCGAGAACTGGGAGATGTCGGTGAGCTCGAGACCGAGGGCGCGGCGCGTTTCGCCGGGTCGCCTGCCGTGGACCACCCGTGCCACCACGGCTTCCGCGTCGATGTAGTCCCTGACCCCGGGGATCCGGAAGGACACGATGACGGGCTCACCGGTGAGGACCACGTCGGCGGGACCGACGAGCAGGCCATCCGGTGACACGTCCTCGATTCGGTCAGCGATCAGGCGGAAATCACGGAGCCGCACGACTCAAGGTCGATGCGGACGGTCCGCCTGACGGTTCTCGGGGCAAAGCCGAGCTGGTCATGGCGCCGAAATCGCGGTGCGCCTCGAGCCGGGCCAAGTCTGCGAAGGCCGCTCGGCGGCGCCATGTGTCACCAGGCCGAAAGCTCGGCTATTCTAGAGCGATGCGCGCGACGATCTGCTTTGCGTTGGTGGCCTCCGCGTTCGGACTGGGGTGTTCGTCGAGTGATGGCGGCGGCAACGCGACGGGAGGCGCCGCCGGGACGGGCTCCACCGCAGCTGGCGGCGTCGGTGGCTCGAGCGCAGGAGGCTCGAGCGGTGGGGGCACGGGCGGGGCGCCCAGCGGTGGGTCGAGTGGGACCGGCGCCGGAGGAAGCAGCGCGGATCCGCTCGAGGCTGCGCGCCAAGCCTGCGTCGACAAGATCAATCAGCTCCGCGCCACCAAGGGACTCTCGCCCTACCAGCGCTGGACCGAGAAGGAGGCTTGCGCCGACCAGCAGTCGACGTCCGACGAGCAGTCCGGAAACGCCCACGGCAAGTTCGGGCAGTGCTCGGAGGGCGGGCAGAACGAATGCCTCGGCTCGGGGTCGGCGGGGATCGAAGGGTGTCTCGAATCCATGTGGGGCGAGAAGGACCAGGCGGGTTGTTCGGGTTGCGACGCCTGCGCCGGCGCCTACACGCCGAACTGCGCGAACTGTGACTTCTACGGAGACCAGACCGGGGACGTCTGCGGTCACTACGTCAACATGAGCGCCAAGTATTTCACCAAGGTCGCGTGCGGCTTCAGTTCCCTCGGCGGATGGGCCACCATCGACTTCCAATGACGGCTGGCCATCACCACCGAGGCGCGACTCTCGTTCTGCTCGCCGGGCTCGTTTCGTCAGGAGCTCCGACGACGAAGCGAGCTCCGACCCCGGTCCGTGTGCCGATGCCAGGTGCTCGCGTTCCCGACGCCGGCTTGGCAGACCGGAGCGCTTCACACCACCGGCGGGCGACTTCGCGGTCGCCATGCTCGCCGAAGTGAAGTCCAAGTGGGCCGCCGAGCTCTCCCGGTGGACGGCTGGCCCGCGCGGCCGCCGCTGCTGATCCGCCGAGGCGGGCCACGAGCGCGGAATCGGCAAGTCGGCCTTCGGCTCGGTGGCTGGTGGCCGCCGACACCCAAGGCCTGGAACAACTCCTCGACGACGGGCTGATGCCATCGCCGCCGGAGAGACCCAGTGCCGCCGGCGGACGAGGTCGCGTTCGCAGGTCCGTCGCGAGCCCTGGCGGCGCGCGCGTTGTCGGCGCACCAACGGCAGGCCGCTCGCGGCGGCGTCGACGCGGCAGCGTCCTTGCCGAGCGGCACGGAGGCGGAGCTCGCGCTGCTCATGCGGATCGCCACCACGCCGCGCGAGCCCCGGCCCTTCACGCGCGAATTTCCAAATCGCCGGTGCTCGAGGTAGCGAAGATCGAGGAGCGCACTGGCGCTTCGTTCGGAGCCGCGGCGCCGCCTCCGGACGTGGCCGCGGTGCTCGGCAAGCTCGCCTCCGGAATCCTCGAGCTCCCGGCATACGCCGACGCCAGCGGCGTGTTCGAGCGTGCGGACGACGGCGGACCGAAGGTGCAGGGCGTGACCCGGCCCGGCTTCATCGTGGCGCTGCCCGTGGGCGGCAGCGCACCGTATCCCTTCGTGCTCTTCCAGCACGGCGGAGGTCAGAACAAGAGCGACTTCTTGCAGCTGGCCAAGCCCCTCGCCCAAGCCGGCTTCGCGTTCGTCGCCATCGACCTCCCGTACCACGGCGATCGTGCGATGGGCGCGGGTGGAACTGACCTCGACTTCGTCGACTTCTCCGATCTCGCCAAGACGCGCGACAACTTCCGTCAGGCAGCGGCGGACCACATGGCGGTCTTCACGGGAATCGCTGCGCTGAACCAAGCCATCGAAACGACGCTCGGCGTCTCGACCGCGCTCGACCAAAGCCAGGGCTACTACATGGGGCTCTCGCTCGGCGGCATCTCCGGTAGCCTCACGTTCGCATCGACTCCCAACGTGAAGGGAGCAGGCCTGTTCGTCGCGGCGGGCGGCTACCCCGAGCTGGTATCGAAGGGCCTGTTCGCCGCCCTGGTGGCCAACATCGTGAATCGCCCCACACCCGAGCGCGAGAGCTTGCTCGGGCTCGCCGAGGTCATCCTGGATGGCGCCGACCCTCTCGCCTACGCCCAGCGCGTCGAAGACCGCACCATCCGTCCGCGACCGGCCATCTTCTTCCAAGCCATCGGCGACCCGGTCGTACCCGAGAACGCGAGCGATCAGTGGGCGCGATCCTTCGGCGCCGGGCTGGCCAAGCCGTTCCAGCACCCGGTCGACGGCATGGCGGCGCTCGCGCTGCCGGCCAAAAACAACTTCGCGTTCGAGAGCGGAGGCGCATCGGCGACGCGCGTCTTGCTCCAGAACCCCATGAACGAAATTCCAGCCGTCGGGCGCCACGGGGCGCTGATCGTGCAGCCCTACTCCCAAGCCACCGTGGCGGCCTGCTTCTCTGCCATCCGATCCACCGAGAGCTGCGAAGTCATCGACAGCGGCTTCGCCACCCACTAGAGACTAGGAGTTCATCGTGCCGGTCTACGAATACGAAGTGCTCGGACCTGACGGGTCCGTGAGTGGCATCCTGGAAGTCGAACAGCGAATGAGCGATCCGCCGCTCACGGCCCACCCCGAGACGGGAGCGCCCCTGCGCCGGATCCTCTCCAGCACGTTCGCTCACGGCGGGAGCCCTTCGCAGGAAATGCCGTGCGGCGCTGGGGCTTGCGTGACGCCCGGCGCTGGCGCTTGTTTCGGCGGCGGCGGGGCGTGCGGCGGCGGCGGGTGCGACTGGAACTGAGCGAGCTCACGGAAAGCGCGCACCTTGCGTGGCGCCGTGACGCGTATCGCGGTCGTACGTCTTGTCCTTCTCTTTGTACTTGTCGATGACCCGGCGCGCCGCCGCGTTCGCAACTCGGTTCATGCCGTCGCAGTCGGGCTCAGCCGGCAATGCGCGCAGCGTCGACAAGATGTCCTTGGCCGCTGCGAGGCCGTGCTCCTTGTGGCCGTTCTCGTGGAGCTCGAGCGCCTTCTTGTAAGCGTTCCAGCGGCGCACCAAGTCGTCGGGAGCATCGGCCGGCGGCGTCCAATCTGGCATCACGAACGTGATGGTCACCGATACCTTCACATCGCCCGTCCCGCAGACGTTGGGCTTCCGATCGTAGGGAAACGACCAGCGCACGTTCCAGCGCGTGTAGGCGTCGTGTCGCCCCTCGGCGTCGGTCGGGCCGTGTCGGTCCATGTCCGAGCGCAGCGCGCTCGCGCTGCTTCCTTGGATCGCGTAGTCCTCGTGTCGGGTGTCGCTCTCGATCTCCGAGGGCAGCGGGCTCGCATCGGGCACGACGTCGGCACTCTCGACGGGCTCATCCTTGCTGGACTCTGCGGTAGTTGGGGGAGGTGAAGCACGGACGGGCACCGGCCTCGGGGGCGGCGCACTACGGAAGTAGACCAGCGCTCCGAGGACGCCGGCCGAGAGCAACACGGCACCCCCGCAGCCGATGCCGCCCACGATGCCGAGCACGAGGCACGTGGTGTTCCTCGAGCCGTCGGCCGTCATGCGCCCCCACTCGCCGCCACGGCAAGCAGCTTCGCGTGCTCGCCGACGTTCTCCAGGAAGCTTCGTTCGAGCTCTGGATCTCCGAGCCTGGCCCCGCGCTCGCGAATGCGTTTCGCGGCGGTCTCTGCGATTTCTCGGGCCGATTCCTGCTGCCCGACGGCGATCAACGCTTCGACGTGAGCGAGATACACCCGACCCTCGGACTCCTCGGAGCCACCTTGTTCGGCCAGCAGCCGCGCGGCGTGTTCGGCTTCACCGAGGGCGTCACCCGCCCTGCCCTGCGCGAGCCACACGCTGGAGCGCACCGCGTGGGACTGGGCGAGGAGGAACGGGATTTCCTTTGCCGTTTCGCATGCTCGCGTCGCGCGACGCTCGGCCTCCTCGTGGTCGTTCGCGAGAAGCAGAATCAGCGCCAGGTACATGTTGCAGGCGCTGATGAGGACGCCCTCCTTGCGCTCGATGGCGTCATCCAGTGCCGCGCGCTCCACGTCGAGCCCCTCGGCGAGCTTGCCGCGCAAGGCGAGCACGAGGCCCAAGTTGTGGCGCACGTAGTGAGTGATGCCTCCCAGGTTGAGCCGCTGGCAGACCAGCAGTGACTCGCGGAGCTGCAGCTCGGCCTGCTCCAGGTCGCCGACGGAGAGAGCGGCATAGCCCAGGTTGGATCGGCCGTTGGCCGCTGCGCGACCGTCACCGATGGCGTCGAAGTCGTCGATGGCGGCGCGCACTTCGCGAATGAAGGTGCCGACCTCGCCGGCGTAGTAGGCGCGACCCGCGCGCCCGTGGTGGACCCAGGCCCAGCCGAGGCGGGACAAGGCGCCGAGCTCTCCGGCCAGAGCTTCGGCCGCCCGAATCAGGACGTCCGCTTCGGGATAGCGACCGCGTTTGTGATGGCCGTGCGCCCCGCGGATCAGGCACACGACCTGGGAAGCGCGAGCCATTTCGGAATCCGCCGTCGTCGCCGAAGCGCGCCCGATCCACTGCGTGAGGAGTGCGTCCTCCTCGAGGGTGGCGGCCGCGTTGGCGAGGGCTCCGATGGCGAGAAACCAGCGCGACGAGCCCGGTGGCAAGAGCGTGAGCGCGAGCTCGGCTTGCCGCAGCGCCGGCTCGTACTCTCCGCACCAGAAGTGGGCGTCTGCGGCCACGTAGTGGAGCGCCCCTCGCGTCGCATCGGGTGTACTGGCTTCGAGCCCGAGACGAGCGCGTTCGATGGCGCCCGCGAGGTCGGTCCCCCCGAGTGCTTCTTCGGCGGCGACGAGGTAGAAGGGAGCGGCGCGTTCCAGGGCGCCGCCCTGACGATAGTGCTCGGCCAACGCCAGCGCGTCGGTCGCTCCGACACTCTCGAGCCACTGCGCCGCGAGCCGATGAGCCAGCACGCGGTCGTCGGGCGTGAACGAAGCGTACGCGGTCTCGCGCACGGTGGCGTGTCGGAAAACCCACTCGGCGTGACCTTCCAGCGCCGAGCTCGGGCGCCGGGTCACGAGCTCGGCCCGGGCGAGCTCGCGGGCGAGCTCTTCCACCGCGCGCACGCTGCCGTCGGCACCGAGCAGCGCGACCACACCTTCGAGCCAGAACTGGGTACCGAACGCGCTCGCTGCTCGCAGCACGCGTCGAGCTTCGGCGGGCAGCGCGTCGAGCCGCGCTTGCACCATGGCCATGACCGTCTCGGGCAGCTCCTCCTGACCCTCTGCGACGGCGCGGATCAGCTCTTCGAGGAAGAACGCATTGCCCTGAGCCCGCTCGACGATGCTCGCGACGCGCGCGTCGGCGAGCTCCCCCCCGAGCACCTCGCGCACCAGACTCTCGGCGGCGTGCTTCCGCAGCGGTGACAGCTCGAGACGGAGCGGTTCACGCCTGCCGAAGGCTCGCGGGAAAGCCTGCTCCAGCTCCGGGCGACCGAGACAGAGGATTCCGAGCGGCGCCTCGCCCGAGTTGGCGAGCGCCGCGTCGACGTAGGTCACGCTCGGCAGGTCTCCCCAATGCAGGTCTTCGAGCACGACCAGCACCGGCCGCTTCGCACATTCGGCGCTCACGAAGTCGAGCCAAGCAGCCCGCGTGGAGTCGCCCATCACCGTCGGATTCTGGCGCGCCGCCTCGAGCTCCGGGCTGGCGGAGAGATCTTGGGGCACTCCCGCGAGCTCCGCGATGAACAGGCGGGTGCGGGTGAGCGACGCGGCATCGGGAGCGCCGACAGCCCTCTCCACCTTCTGCCACATGCTCGCCGAAGCTTCTCCGTCACGCACGCCGAGGTGGGCTCTCAGCGCTTGCCGCAAAAGCGCAAACGGGGAGCCGCGGCTCACGGAGTCGCCACGACCGATCAGCACCAAGAGCTCGGGGAATCGTCGCGAGAGCCGGCCCACGAGCTCGTAGCGCAGCCGCGATTTCCCGACTCCCGCTGGCCCCGTCACGATGCCGACCCGTGCCACCGGCTCGTCGAAGCACTCTTCGTACAACGCCAGGAGCGTCTCGAGCTCGCGCTCGCGTCCCACGAGGGACGTCGGGCGACCGAGCAGGCGTCGAATGCCGTCGGTCTGCCGAGGCCTGCCCGTGAGCACTAGACCCGCGGCATCGTTTTCGATCTCGAGCTCGCTGCCCACCAGCCGAGCCGTGGTGGCGTCGAGGTGCACGCGCGGAGCACGCGCGCGGGAAAGCAGCTCGGCGCCGCGCTCGATGGCCTCGCCAAACGGAGCGCGCCCTCCCACCACGCCGAGACCGGTGGCGATGGCGACCGGGCCCCGAGGTCGACAGGAGAGCATGGCCTCGGCTACGCGGGCGGCCGAGGCCGCCCCATCGCGCGCGGCAGCAGTGCCGACGAAGCTCGCGACGTCGGTACCGTTCGCGAGTCGGTCCAAGCGCCCACGCTCGCGTTCGACCAGCAGGGTCAGGTCCGAAGCGCCACGCTCGGGGCTCGATGCGTCCGTGGTGCGCGTGGCTTCCTCGTCGACGGGGCGCCCGGGCGCGAGCACTACCCAAACCACCCGGCGTTCGCTGTTCCCGATGCCAGGAGTGCCCGCCATCGCCGGCGTCGGCTCGCCCATCGACTCGATGGCATCGAGGACCGCCGCTGCATCCCGGGGCCGCTCCGCAGGCGACTTTTCGAGCATGCGCGAGACCAGTCGTCCGAACGACTGCGGAACTTCCGGCACGAGTTCGGCGAGCGGTGCGGGCTCGTCGAGCAGCACCTTGGCGAGCACCGCCGTAGGGTCAGCGCCCTGGAACGGCGCTTCGCCGGTCATGCACTTGTAGACGACGCTGCCGAGCGAGAACACGTCGGACGCGGGCTCGACCTCGGACTCACCGCGCGCCTGCTCGGGCGACATGTATGTGAGCGTCCCGATCAGGATACCGCGCTCGGTGAGCCGCGGATCGTAGCGGCGGCGAGCGATCCCGAAATCGATGAGCTTGGCCTGCCCGAGCCCCGCGTCGCCCACCCAGATGTTTCCGGGTTTGAGATCGCGATGCACGACGCCCGCACCGTGCGCGCGCGCGAGCCCCGCCAAGACCCGAGCCAAGAGGTCGCGGACTTCGGCGAAGGTCAGACGCCGCTCCGCGACCCGCCGCCCGAGGCTCTGCCCGTCCAGCCACTCCATGGCGAGGTACGCGACGCCACTGGGCGTGATCCCGTGAGCGACGTAGCGAACGACCGCGGGGTGCGTGATCTGCGCGAGCACCTCGGCTTCGCGCAGAAATCGCTCGGGCTTTCCTCCGGCGTGCAGCACCTTGAGCGCGACGGTGTCCCCCGAGAGCGCGTCTTCCGCTCGATACACGATCCCCATTCCGCCCGCGCCGGCGCGACCCAGGATGCGGAACCGCTCCGCAAAGACGTCGCCTACCCGAAGCGTCACGAGAGCGGTCGCTCGCCGAGGCCCACCGCGGCGAGAAGAGTGCGCCGCACGTAGATCGGCACCATTTCTTGACGATACTCCGGATCGCCCGGCACGTTGGGCAGCGGATGACACTGCTTCAGAGCGCGCTCGGCTACGTGCGCGACGCCGGTGAGGAAGCTCGACTCGCCCGGTCGAGTGCCGGCGAGCAGCCCCCCGACGTCTTTGATGTGGAGCGGGCGTGCCTGCAGCGCCACGACCGCGACGTCGGCATCGACCACCTGCCCTGCTTCGACGTCCACACGCGCAGCAATTCCGAGCTGGGGGAAATCGAACGAGCCACGCTCGCGCAGCTTGCCGTACGCGCCCCGGTGGCCGTGGTGCTGCCGCGGCACACGAATCTCGACCAGGAGCTCGCCCACCGAGCTCTTCTTGTTGAAGACACCGTCGGTCTTCCAAAGGTCGCCGACCTTTACCCGGCGCTCGCCGCCCTGGCTCCGGAACACGAGCTCTCCCGAGAGCGTCATCAGCGCCGGAGCGGTGTCGTTGCTCGCTGCTGCCACGCACTTCTGACCGCCCTTGACCACATGGCAGACGGTGCCGTCTTTCTTGAGGCAAAAGCCCAGCGCCTTGCGCCAGAAGTGGGTCTGGTTGATGTAGCGACAGCGAGTGTCGAGCATGACGTTTCCGCCGAGGGTCCCCATGCGGCGGATCTGAGGGCTTGCCACCAGGGCCGCGGCCTGAGCCAGCGCCGGCGCGCGAGAAATCACCTCGGCGTGGTTCGCGACCGCGTCGAGCGCAGCGGTGGCGCCGATGCGGAGCTCGCCCGACGCGGCGTCGAGCTCGATGCCTTGGAGCTCCGGAACCTCGGCGAGGGAAACCAAGAGCTCGGGTTCGGCGATTCGATGCTTGAGGTTCGGCAGGAGATCGGTCCCGCCCGCGATGGGAATTGCACGGCCGGCGTGTTCGGCGAGCAGCGCGAGGGCTCCCTCGAGCGTGGTCGGAGTCGCGACGGCAAACTGCGGCAGTCTCAGCATGGGTTCACTCCGCAGCCGTTACCTGGCGTTCGCGCCGGCGTTCGACCCGGACCGCTTGCTCGCGGAGCGCGCGCAGCACCTTGAGCGGCGAGAACGGTAGCTCGTGGAGTCGAATCCCCACCGCGTCGAACACCGCGTTGGCGACTGCCGGGATGGCGGAGTGAAGAGGCCCTTCACCTGCCTCTTTTGCGCCGTACGGACCTTCTGGGTCGATGCTCTCCACGATCCACGACTCGATCTCGGGCGTGTCGAGAGTGGTCGGGATGGGGTAGTCGAGGAGCGATGGCCCCTGGTGCAGGCCGCGCTCGTTCACCGCGTGGTGCTCCATGACCACCTCGGCCGCCCCCATGTAGACCGAACCGTCCATCTGACCCGCCACCAGCGTGGGATTCAAGGCGCGTCCGCAGTCGTGGGCCACCCAGATCTTGTCGATGTGGATGCGTCCAGTCTCGACGTCGACTCGCACGTCGGCGACGTGGGCGGTGAACGAGTAGGCCGGCGAAGCACCGATGGTCCCACCTCGGTACTTACCGCCGAGCTCGGGCGTGTTGTAGGAACCTGTGGCTCCCAGCGTGTCGAGCTTGGCCTCGGCCAGGTGAAACGCCTCGCGGACGCTCATGCGATGGTCCGGGTTCCGGCGATCCGTCACTTCGCCCAGCGCCATCACCACGCGATCCCCTGACACGCCCCATTTGTCGGCAACGACTTCGACGATGCTCCTTCTCAGCTTCCGACACGCGTCGATGGTGGCATTGCCGACCATGAAGGTGACCCGGCTCGAATACGCCCCGAGATCCACGGGACAGAGATCGGTGTCGGCCGCCACGACCCGCACGTGTTCGGGCAAGACGCCGAGCTCTTCGGCCACGATGTAACGGACGACGGAATTCGAACCTTGACCGATGTCGTTGCCGCCGGTGAACGCCGTCACGAGACCGGAACGATCGACCTTGATCTGGATCCCGGCCTGGGGCATCTCGTTCGGGTAGACCGGATAGTTGGTGCCGGAGATGTACATACTCCCAGCCACGCCGAGTCCGCGGCCGTACGGTAGTTTGCCGTGCCGCCGCTTCCAGTCGCTCGCCGCTTCCACCGCCGATAGGCACTCGAGGAAGCCGCTCGAGGTGATGCGTTGGCCGTTGACCGTTTGGGTGTAGGCACCCTGGAAATTCTTGCGACGGATCTCGATGGGGTCGATGCCGAGCTCACTCGCGACCTCGTCGAGCTGCACCTCGAACGCGAAGCGCGGCTGGACCGATCCGTGCCCGCGCTTGGGACCGCAAGGGGGTTTGTTGGTGAAGACGCGCGTGGCGTCGAAACGATAGGTCGGGAAGTCGTAGGGGCCGGTCAGGAGCTGACCGGAGTAGTACGTGGTCACGAGGCCGAACGAGCTGTAGGCGCCGCCATCGATGAGGATTTTGGCGTCTACACCCGTAAGGCGGCCATCTTTCTTGGCGCCGGTGCGATAACGGAGGCGCATCGCGTGGCGGCCGCGGTGCGTGTAGAAGACCTCTTCGCGCGTGTAGAGCATCTTCACCGGTCGACCGGTGAGGAGCGCGAGCTTCGCGACGCAGAACTCCAGGCTGAAGGGGTCGCTCTTGCCGCCGAACGCGCCGCCCAGGCAGGGTTGAATCACGCGGATCTGGTGCTCGGGCAAGCCGAGGACTTTGGCCAGCGCGCGGTGCACGTAGTGCGTGATCTGGGTCGCGCTCCACAGGGTGAGCACGCCGTCGGGGGAAACCCGAGCGACCGCACAGTGGGGCTCGATGGGCGCGTGGGTCGTGGAGTGGAAGGAGAAGTTCCCTTCGACGACGACGTCCGCCCCGGAAATTGCCGCGTCCACGTCGCCGAAGTCGAGAAGTACGTGCTTGCTGACGTTGTTCTTCTTGTCTTCGTGGATCTTGGGTTCAGTGCGGCCGAGCGACTCTTCCGGATCGAGGAACGCATGCAGCGGTTCGTATTCGACCGCGATGGCCTCGAGCGCCCGCACGGCGGTATCTTCGTCGACGGCAGCCACGGCCGCTACCGGGTCGCCCACGAACCGCACCTTGTCGACCGCGAGCGCGGTCTCGTCTTGAGTCCACGGAATCACCCCGTAGCGCTCGGGCAGGTCACGCCCAGTGATCACCGCGAGCACACCGGGAAGCGCTAGCGCTCGCGAGGCATCGACGGAGACGATGCGAGCGTGCGGATGAGGACTCCGCAGGGTCTTCGCGTGGAGCATCCCGGGAAGCTGGATGTCGTCGGTGTAGACGGCCTCGCCTGTCGCTTTCGAGAGACCGTCGGCTTTGCGCTGCGGCTTGCCGACGACGAAGAAGCCCTCGTCCCAAGGCGGCTTCGGACCGTGGATGTCGCGCGCTGCCATGTCGGTTACCTAGAGCAGTTTTCCCAGAGATGGAACCTCCTCGCCTATCCCAACGACGGCCGGCCGCGATACGCTCGCGGCGTGAGCCGCCTTTCCGTGACCGCCGCGTGTCTGGTTGCCGTCGCGTGCCGGAACGAGCCGCCGCCGCGAGTGACGCCCTCGGAGCCGGGGCCGCCGCCTCCGTCGCCGCGGGCGAGCGCCGAGCACGACGCCGGCGCGCAGGCGCCCGGGCCGACCGCGAGCTCGGTGCCTCGGCTGCCGGCCAAGATGTCCATCGAGCGCGTCGTGCTTTCCCGAACCAAGGACGCCGCCTTCGAGCGGAAGACCTTGCCCAAGGCTCGCAAGCTGGGCACGGGCGGACTCCTGAAGCCCGGGCTCACGAACCCGGATCGCATCGTCATCGAGTCCCTGGCCCACGACGGCGCGCTCCTCGACGCCGAAAACGCTCAAGCCATCGCCCGCTTCCCGAAGCCGCGCGGCGTATCGCCCGAGGCTGGGGTGGTGGTCATCGACTCGAACGAGCCAGAGCTCTTCCGTCTCTCCGACCTCACGCGCGTCAAGCCTGAGCTCGATCCACCCGGCGAGCTCGCGAAGTCGCGCTTCGTCGCGGCGAGCCCCCGCCACCGCCAGGTGGTGCTGCTGTCCGAGCAACGAGACGGTAGCGCCCGCATCGGAGTCTCCACGGACGACCGCTACCAGAAGCTCCGCGCCGTCGACTTGCCGTTCGTGTCGGACTCGAGTGCAGATCGCGCGCTCGTCCCCTCCGACGATGCGAGCTGGCACGTCAAAGCGTCCGCGCGCATCGAGGGCGGCACGCCCCATTTCCTTCCGCACGGGTCGGAGTGTCTTCGCGCACAGGTCGACACGCGGGGGAACGTGAGCTGCATCGAGTACTCACCAGCCAGACTCCCGTCGGGCCCTCGCTGGCTCACGGGGGGTTGGGTCGCGAGCGACGATTTCTTCAGCCACGTGTCTTGGCGGGAGAAGACTGCCCTCTTCGTCGGTGTCGTCGGTCAAGACCCTTGCCACGTGCCGCTCACGTGGGCAGATCCGCCGCGGGCGTACGTCCAGTGCATGCAGGGGCACGCGCTCTTCGCGCCGGATGCCGTGCTCTCATTGGACGAGCTCTCGCCCCCGCGCATCAGCGGCTTGCTCGGCGCCGATGCAGGGCCCATCGTGCCTCTGATCTCGACCGACGACTCCGATGGGCCCGCGCGGATCTGGCTCGATCTTCGGGGCAAGCGCGCGCTCTCGAGCGAACCCCTGCGCCCACTCGCGGTCGCCGCGTTCGCCGGCGTGCCCGAGATCGCCCTCGCCGCTCGCCCCGAATCGAAGGAGGTGTGGGTGCTCGATTTCGCCCGAGCGAGCATGACCCTGGCCGCCGAGATCGACGACTGTCCCGGGGAGCTCCGCGAGCTCCGCGAGCTCGAGAAGCCGAAGCGCCCGCGGTATCTGATCCTCGCCTGCCTGACACGCCCTCCGCCCCACAGCGTCACGCAGCATCACATCTGGAGTGAAGTCGTCGACCTCACTCGACGCGTCCGCTACCGTTCTTCGCGTTTGCCCGAGATCGTCTTCGACGACGGCCTCGTCGTGCTCTCGACACGAACCCGCCTCTCGGCGGAGTCGCGGGACGCACCGGGGGAGCTCTCCTCGGTACGCCTGTGAGCGGCTGAGTCACTCGAAAACTGCGTCGAGCGTGTCGCAGGCGAGGAGACGCTCCGCCCACCGGTCCAACTGCTCGAGGGTCGCCCGAGCGAGCCGCTCGCGCGTCGCCGCGGGGATCTCGCCGAACTTGATGCGCAACTGGCGCTCGAGGAGCTCGGCCTTCCCTTCGGCCTTCCCCTCGACCTTCCCCTCGGCGAGTCCCTGCGCTCGCCCGCGCGCGATCCCTTCCGCGATCAACTGATCTGCCCCGGTCATCAACGCCTCCTTCGCTCCTTCCCCGAGCCGCGCGAAAAATGGCTCGAGCGTGCTCCGTGTCACTTCCGTCGTGTGGAGAATATAGCTGCAGATCTGCGCGAGCGCAGCTACCCCGCTCGGCGCCTCGAGCACGGCGCGGAAGGCCTCCTCGAAACGCCCGAGCACACCGAGGACGTCGGTGGCGCCGCGGACTTTCGTGAGACATACCAATGCTGCTCTTCCGAGAGTACTCAAGACGCGCATGCGGAGTTCGTCGTCGGCGGCGCGGGAGAGGTCGTCGAAAATGGGCTCGAACGTCGGCAGATGCGCTGCGAAGTCCTCGAAGGCGTCCGCAGGCAGATCGATGAGCTCCCGAAGGGCGATTGGGGACTCCCATCCACGCGTGCTGTGGTGACACACGATGGGGACGATGGCGGGCAGTGGCGAGCTCGTCTTCGCCAGCTCCTCCCAAATGCGCAGCATGTACCCGAGCAACCTGAGCGGCATCCGTCGATCGGGCTCGCTCTGGTGCTCTAAAAGCACGTAATAGAGAGCGCGTCGACCGGCGATGGTCGCGCTGAAGAGCAGATCGGTCCGGGCTTCGCGCAACGTGGAGTCGATGACACTTGTGGGGAGGAAGTGCAGCGTGTCCCAGTCCGTTCGATTCGCAATGGCGGGGGGCAACGCCGAGCACAGGAGTCCCTTGGCGTGCTCGGGGGCGGAGAAGACCGCGCGAAACAGGCGATCGTGGGGCTGCACCGGCGGGGAACTACGCAAGCGACGTGCCCAGCGCTCTGCCCCGAATTTCTCGAAGACCACGCGCCAGCCGGGTGGCGAGATGCCCGATCGCCGGCGGCGATGGCCATCCCGAGTTGCACTACCATCTCCGCTGGATGCGCCCGCTTCGACTCTCGTCCGCCTTGGCTCTGCTCGCGGCCGCCGGGTGCGCCGACGACGTGGCAGGTCTGCGCATCGAGGTCGTGAGCCTGCAGGCGCCCTCCGCATTCGACGCCCGGAGCAGCCAAGCGGAGCTCGATGCCGTCTTGAGAGTCCAGCACGCGAACCTCGATTGCGCTCGGGGCTGTCGAGCCCGTGGTCGCTTCGAGATCGACCAGGGTGGAGGCATCCCGGTGCGCCGCTTGGTGGACGAGCAGAACTTCCGTGGAGCGACTCCACTTTCGCTCCACGCCGCTTGGGACGGTCGCGACGACGCGGGACGCACTCTGGCTCCGGACACGTTTTCCGTGCGACTCGCCGTGGAGGTGACGAATGACCAAGGCGAAACCCTGGTCGCGCTCGAGCCGGACCGGAACGGCCAGCTCGCCGACTGTCGCGGAAGCCCTGGTTGTGCCGCGACCTCCATCTGCCCGCAGGCCGACGCCGCGCCCGAGCGCTGCGAGCCCGTGCTGCCGCGGACCGAGCACGTGTGCGATCTGGTGGGAGGCTTCTTGGCGAGCCCGCCCATCACGGCCTGGAATTTCAAGGGAACGGGCGACAAGCCCCCGCTCCGAATGCCCTTCGCGTTCCAGCCGGACGATCGCTATCCGACGAACGCCAAGGCCGGGGGCAACCCGGAGAACGGGCAGAACCCGCTGGTGGCGGGCACGGACCTCGGCTCGCCGTTCGCGCGCACGCTCGCGGATGGCAAGCGCGAGTTGGTGTTCCTCTTCGGCGACACGCAACCGATCCCCGTCGATGGATATGCCCAAGACCAGAGCGGCAAGATCCATCCGACGGGCTCGCCTTTCCTCCAGCCTCCTTCGGCGGACGACTCGCTGGCCCTCTCGCACCAGACGGATGACGATCCGCCCACGGGACCCGAACGCTGTCTCGATCTCGAATTCGCTCACGGTGGGAGCGAACTCGACCCGGCGCACGGGCTGCCAAAGAGCGAGCTCATCGCACCCATCACGCTGGACGGCGTCCGCAGCGTGAACACCGAAACCGGAGCGAGCCGCGGTCCCGAGCTCGGCTCGTCTCGGATACCGGGCCCGGGCTTCGACGTCGGGGGGCGGGCCCTTGTGCTCGTGCCGACGAGCGCCGATCCCAGCGTGGGGGTTTCCTGTGACGCACTTCACCCCTGCCCTGCTGGCGACGTGTGCGGGCAAGACGGCGTCTGTCGCTACGGCGACTGCTCGGCCCTCGACGGTTCGACGGCGTGCTTCAAGCGCAACGCGCCCGCCACGCTGGCGCACTGGACGGCAGGCGCGACGCTCCACTCGCTCGCGACGGACGAGCTCGGCAGCGCCGGCGCCCTCGACGTCTACCGCGAGGCCGCTGACCTGATACCGCCGGTGGCGTTCTTCGCGCCGGACGCGACTCAGGTCTACGTCTGGGGCCGGAGGGGCATCGCGGGCCACCCGGACACTCTCGGAACGCCCCAAGGACACGTCGAGCTTCGGTTCTGGCGCCATGCTTTCGCCGAGGTCGACGGAATGACTCGCATCCTTGCGCCGGAGTTCTTCGCCGGCTGCATCGACTCGAGCGAGCGCTGCGACGAGCCGCGGTTCTCGCCCGACGAAAGCGACGCTCGGCCGGTCTACGCCGAAGATCGCATCATCGTGAACCAGACGTCGGTGACGTTCCTCCCAGAGTTCGGGCGCTGGGTGATGATCTACGGAGGCCGCTTGCCGCTCTGGACTCGGCGCTACCACCCGAGCGTGACCGAGGCGACACTCTTCGATCCCTACGTGGGGATCTATTTGCGGACCGCCCGTCACCCGTGGGGGCCGTGGTCCGACGCGACCACGATCTACGATCCGTATTGGTCGAACGTCCCCGGATACTGCGAGCTCCTATTCGCCTCGGACCAGGGCCTCGCCGAGCTCGAAGCCCGCTTCGGCCAGGAGTTCGTGGAGCGAAGCTGCGACCGCTCGGCCACGGTCCAGCTCGATCGCTCGCGCCCGGACGAGCTCGGCACCGAATACGGGAGCGCCATCGTTCCGGCCTTCTATCGAGACGAGCCCGAGCGCGCGAGCTTCTTCTGGCTCCTCAGCACCTGGAACCCGTATCGCGTGGTCTTGATGAAGACGCAGCTCGTGCGGCCTCCGGGCTGAGCGGGAGTCTGGTCAGTTTCCGCGCTCCTCCAGGAACATCTCGTCGGCTCGGATCGTGACGGCGGACTTCAGGTAGAGCTGGTACCTCGCGACGTGTGCCGAGGGGTTGACGACGAACTCGTCCTTCACGTCGACGTAGCTCGCGCCGAGCGTAGGGCTCGCGACATGTGTCGCCACGATGGCGCTTTGCGCGTCGAGCTCGTGGACGACGACCTCGAGGTTCGTGACTCCTCCCTCGGCCAGGAACTTCCCGCCGAAGTTGAGCTTCTTGCCAGCGAAAATCGAGACGTCGACGTCTTGGTAGATGCTCTGGCCTGCCTGACAAGGGTCGGCGCCGCAGTTGGTTGCGAGGTAGCACGTGCCGTCGCTCGAACCGTTCGGCAGACGGTAGACCGCGAGGTTCGTGGGCCCGAGCGGGAACTTCGACCACGCCGTGGCGTCGCACATCCAGAGGTCAGCGTTCCGAAGGAGATTGTGATCCGGAACGAGGCGGTACAGGTAGATGCCCGCGTGGGCCGGGTCCGTGGTCTCGCGGGTGACGTGGGCCCACGTCGTCTGCCCATCGCGGAAGAGGCGGAAGTACTGCACGTTGCAGGGAGACGACTTGCCGTTCTGCTCCGGGGCTCGACTCGAATAGTAGATGGGGTTCTTGGCTGGGAGCTCCTCCCAGGTCGTCGTTGCGAGAGAAGGCGCGCGGAGCAGTCCGATGTCCCAGTTCTGTCCCGCAGTGCAGCCGAGGTTCAGATCCGCCACCTCGATGGCCATGTAGTAGTAGCCGCCCTCGGCCAGCGTCGTCGCAGCTCCGCCGCCGATGTTCGAGCCTTGCCATCCCTCGCGCCAACCGACGGCGTCTTTGGCATCGAAGATGGCGTCGGTTGGCAGGCCTTCCGCTCCCTTGCCCGCGATCCAAGTGTGAAAGTCCGGTGTCTTGGCAATGCCGCGGTAACCGCGCACGCCGTCGTAGCCGTGGAAGCCGACCCAGTAATTCGCACCGTCGTGTAGGATGATCTCGAAAGTCCCCTCGTCGAACACCTTGCCGACGCCTCCGGGGATCGTCGAGCAGTCGTCGGTCGGCGCGTCGCAGATGGACTTCCAGAGCTGACCCGACTCGACGGCGGGGGTCGTGTCCGTGACGAACGGTCCCATGGGGTCGGTCCCATCACGCGTGGCGTGGCAGCCTTTCCAGGGAGAGGCGCCGCCACGCAGGCATTGGAACAGGTAGTGCCACTTCTGGGCGTTCGCATCGAACCAGGCGTCGCCATCCGTTGCTGCACACTCCGAATCCGTCCCGGCTGCCGTGCTCAGGATTTCGACGGCCGTCGACCAAGTCTTGCCGTGGTCTTTCGAGGCTCGCACTTCCGTCGAGAGCTTCTCGAAGGGACAAGTCGGCGGTTTGTCGCCCCAGTGGACCTTCCGCGAAAACAGATACCAGGTGTCGCCGACGACCTCGATGTGCGAGCCGGCGCCGTAGCCGTAGGGCCAACCGGTGGAAGCCAGTGTGAGCTTGCCTTCGAGGCGGAAGCGAGCGCTGCCCTGCCAGTAGTCCGCGAGCGTAGCAACCACTCCACACACGCCAGGCACGCCCGCGCCGCCGCACGTGTCGGGCCACGCGCAAGTCCCACAGTCGAGGTTGCCTCCACAGCCGTCCGCTCGAGTGCCGCACTGGTTCGGAGCGCAGGTGAGCGGCTGGCAAGCCACGTCGCTCGCGTCCGGGCCCGAGTCGACTGGCGCATCGCCGGAGTCTTTCCCGGAGTCGACGGGCGAGTCGGCTGCCGCGTCGACGGCGTTCTTCGGCTTCGCTTCGTCCGACGAGGAACACGCAAACAGGACCCCCGCGACGAGCGCCGCCGAGCGAAGCTTCATACCGTCGAGCGTACGGCCGGGCCTGCGACGGGGCCAGGTGGTTCGGTGCTGGCCGGGAGCGTGCTGCTTTGGTAGTGCATGCGCCATGCTCGACGTACCGCGAGGCCAGCTCTTCATCGGAGGCGCAGTCGACCCGAGCTCGGGAGCGCGCACCGAGGCTCTGACTCTCGTGGATTCGAGTCGCCTGACCACCCACGGCGTCATCGTCGGCATGACCGGCTCGGGCAAGACCGGGCTCGGCATCGTGCTCTTGGAAGAGGCCTTGCTCGCGGGGATCCCCACGTTGATCATCGACCCCAAGGGCGACATGGGGAACTTGCTCCTGCAGTTCCCCGAGCTCCGGAGTGAAGACTTCCGTCCCTGGATCGACGAGGCGGCGGCGCGGCGCGAGGGCAAGACGCCCGAGGCCTTCGCGGAGGCGGTCGCGGCCGAATGGAAGGGAGGGCTCGAGAGCTGGCAGCTCGGACCGGAACGCATGCGCGAGCTCGGGGAGGCCGCGGAGCTCACGCTCTACACGCCAGGTTCGAGCGCAGGCACGCCCATCGGATTGCTCGGTTCGCCGGTAAGCACCAAGAGCGACGATCTCGAATCGGTACGCGACGAGATCGAGGCCTACGTTTCGGGCCTGCTCGCCCTCGCCGGCATCGACGCGGATCCGCTATCGTCCCCGGAGCACGTGCTCCTCGCCACGCTGCTCGAAAACGCATGGCGGCAGGGGCGCACCCTCGATTTGGCGGCGCTCTTGCTCGAGCTTCAGGAGCCACCCGTGCGGAAGCTCGGCGTGTTCGACGTCGACCGCTTCTTTCCCAAGAAGGAGCGGAACAAACTCGCCACGAAGCTCAACGCGCTGTTGGCATCGCCGTCGTTTTCCGAGTGGCTCGAGGGCCCACCATTGGACATCGGCGCGATGCTCTACACGGCGGACGGCAAGCCGCGAAGTGCGATTCTGTACCTCCAGCATCTGTCGGATGCCGAGCGCATGTTGGTCGTGACGCTGGTGCTCTCCAAGGTGGTCACCTGGATGCGCAACCAACCCGGGACCTCCGGCCTCCGGGCGCTGGTCTACATGGACGAGGTCTTCGGCTACGCACCGCCCACCGCCGCTCCGCCCAGCAAGAAGCCGATTCTCACGCTCTTGAAGCAAGCGCGTGCATTTGGCGTGGGGCTCGTGCTCGCCACGCAGAACCCGGTCGACCTCGACTACAAGGCGCTCTCGAACGCGGGCACTTGGCTCATCGGTCGGCTACAGACCGACCGCGATCGGCAGCGCATCGTGGACGGGATGAGCTCGGCACTCGGCCTCGACGATGCCACCGACCTCGGAAAACAGGTGGCAGGGCTCGGGAAGCGCCAGTGGTTTTTGCACCAGGTGGGCTCGACGCCCACGGTGTTCGCCTCGCGCTGGGCCATGAGCTACCTCCGCGGACCACTCACTCGCGAAGAAGTGAAGCGGCTCGCCAAGGCGCGTGCGGAGCCGCCTGCGCCAGCGAAGAGTCCAGCGCCCGAGCCGCCGAAGCCCGCGCCCGCGCCGAGCGCGGAGCCGGCCGGAGCGGCCCCCGCCCCCCAACCAGCGCCTCCCGCTGCGCCCCCGCCGCCGGCAGCGCCAGCCCAGGGTTACGGCGCGCAGCAGTATCCGCAGACACCCGCTCCGCAGTATCCGCAACAGTATCCGCCGCAGTACGCAGGGCAACAGTATCCGCCACAGCAGTATCCGCAGTACGCGCAGCAGTATCCGCAGTACGCGCAGCAGTACCCGCAGTACGCACAGCAGTACCCGCAGTACCCTCAACCGGGCTACCCCGCGTACTACGCTCAGCCCTACTACCCGAGCCCTCACGCACCGAGCGGCTACGGTGCGCCCCAAGCACCGCCACCCGCCGCTCCCGTCTCGCCACCGCCCGCCGTACCGGCCCAGACGGCGCCGCGCTCGGTGCCGACGACCGAACCGATGGTCGTGTACCCGACGACGTCGAGTGTCGCTCCGCCGCCCATCGCACCCGGCGTGGCGGTGCGCTTTGCCGATCCGAGCGCTCCGTGGCTCCCAGCCGTCGGCGCAATGCCTTCCGGGATGCGACTCGCACCTGCGTTGGTGGCGACCGTGGAGCTCACGTTCGACGAGAAGAACTTGGGACTCCACCACGTGGAAGCCTACGAAGCGGTGCTCTTCCCGCTCGGGCCGAGCTTCGAACAGACGCGCGTATGCGCGGTAGACCACGACCCGCGGGACTTCCGCGCCGAGCCCCCCAGCGGACGACCGTTTCTCGAATGCCCGGCGCCGCTGTCCGACACGAGCTATTTCGAGCACACGCGCACTGCTCTTCGCGACCACCTGCTCGCATCGCGCTCCCTGGACGTCTTCCGCAATCGCGCGCTCGGGATCTGCTCGCGCCCCGGAGAGGATAGGCCGAGTTTCGAGCTTCGCTGCCAACACGAGGCCGATCAGCGCGGCGACGCCGAGGCAGAGAAGCTCCGCGCCCGCTACGAGGGCCGGATCTCGAAGGTGCGCGACGCCATCGTGACGGCGGAGCTCGCGGCCTCCGAACGTCGGGCGACGGCTTCGGCGAACCAGAACCAGACGTTCATCCAGGGCGCCGGCGTGTTGCTCGGGATGTTCATGGGCGGGCGCTCCGGAGTGCGCGGGCTCGCCAGCGTCGCGAGCCGTCATGCGGGGCAAGCACGACATGGCGATCGCGTGCAGATCGCCGACGAGAAACTCCGCACGAAGCAGGCTGCGCTGGCGGAGCTCGAAGCCGAGCTCGGCCGCGAAATCCAGGACATCGCGAGCACCTGGGCGCGTGCTCAAGCCGACATCGAGCCGGTACGCGTGCCGCTCGAAAAGAGCGACGTGCGCGTGACCGAACTCTTCGTAGCGTGGATCCCCGTGGCTTGAACCGATCTCGCGGCTCCGCCTCACAGAAAAGGTGCGAAGAGCTTGGCTACGCCGTCGCGGAGTCGCACGGGCAGCGACCGCCCATCCACCTCTGCCAGCGACAGCTCCCTCGCGGGCCGGACGCGCGCGTCGACCAACGCGTGCAGCGAGCCGCACAGCGCACGGTCGTGGACCTCGACGCTGAGCTCGAAATTCAGGCGAAAGCTCCGTGCGTCCCAGTTGGCAGAGCCGACGAGAGCCCAAGCGTCGTCGACCAGGAACAGCTTCGTGTGGTCGAAGGGCGAAGGGGAGCGGTGAACCTTCACGCCACGTTCGAGGAGCTGCCAGAGAAGCGCCGTGCAGGCCCAATCGGCCAGCGGGATGTTGCTGCGCTCGGGGATGACGAGCTCCACCTCGACGCCTCGTAGGGAGGCCGTGACGAGTGCGTCGAGGATCGACGCGTCGGGTACGAAGTAGGGCGTGACGATGCGCACTCGGCGCCGAGCGCTGGAGAGCGCGACCAAGATCACTTGCCGGAGCACTTCGAAGTCCTCGTCGGGGCCGTCCGAGATGGCCCGAGCGAGACTCGGGCCCTGGGGGTCGAGTGCGGGAAAGTACTGGTCACCCGTCAGAACCTCCCCAGAAGAGAACGTCCAATCCTCGACGAAGCACTCCATGAGCTCGCCGACGATGGGGCCGTGGAGCCGGAAGTGGAGATCGCGCACCGGGTGCTTCGGTGCACGTGCGAGCACATGACCATCGCGGATGTTCATGCCTCCCGTGAAGGCCACGCGACCATCTGCGATGAGGATCTTGCGATGGTTGCGCAAGTTCGCCACGCCGGCGCCGAGCGGTGACCACGAAGGAGGAACGTCGCGACCGCGAGTCCGGCGCGACGCAGGCGAGGCACGATGCTCGGGAACGAATAGCGCGCGCCAACCGCATCGACCAAGACCCGCACCGCACTCCACGCGCATGGGCGCGGGTGAGGGCCTGGGCGAATCTCGGCCCCCATCTCGTCGTCGTCGAAGATGTACGTCGCGAGCACGACGGAGCGCTCGGCGCTCTCCTGCGGCGAGCATGGCGGGGTAGGCGACGTCGCCGTTCTCGAGCGGATCGATATGGTTTCCTGCCACGAGCTCTCGACGAACTACGCGGTCGATGGCGCGCGAAAGCTCGGGCCGCTCGTCGACGGGCGGACGCCGGAGCTCCGATGGCGGTTCGGGCCGATCCACCCGCGACTTCTTGTCCCGCATGAGAAGCGCGGCGCGCCGGCGGATTCGGTTGATGCCGAGCAGGAAGTAGAGCGCTGCGCCTGCGAAGGGCGCGAGCCAGATGAGCCCCACCCAGAGCACCGCCGCGCGGGGGTCCCGTTTGTGCACGATGGCGTGCCCCGAAGCGCCCAAGGCCACCAAGAGCTCCGAGAGCGCGAGGAGCGTGACCCAGTTGGCGACGAACCAGTCGTGCATGGGCGTGCACGGGCGCTCCGCGCGCGCCTCACTCCTCGTCGACGGGGCCCGCGTCGCCGACCACCGCGGCGCCCCAGCGCCGGGCCGTCGGGCGCTCGAGGGTACGCGCCAGCTTGTCGCGCTGGTCGGTCTTGAGCAGCGTGAGCAGCGACGAGACGTACGCGACGCGATCGCTCATGCGCGCGCGGGGCCCTTTGCCGACGTCGAGCTTGGTGGCGTCGAAGGTGTCTTTGCCGAAGGCAGCAATCAGCGCCTTCATGCGCTTCTCGACCGCCTGGCGGTGAGCCTTGTTGCGAGACTCGGTGTCGAAGCGGACGAGAACGGGCTCGACGCGTTTCTGCTGCTTGTCGTCGAGCCCGAGCAAGGCCGTGACGCGAGCCACGCGGCGCTTCAGACGGTCGGCCGCGTGGGCCTTCTCGGCGGCGCTCGGCGGCTTGACCGGCTTCGGCGGCTTGGCCTTGTCGGCGGGCGCATACTTCTTCTCGAACTGGGTCACGAGTTCTTTCCGCTGTTCCGGCTCGAGCAGCTCGTGGAGCTCGTTCAGCGCTTTGGCCTCTTCGTCGTGGCGTGCTTTGGCCTGCGCTTCGAGCGTCGCGTAGTGCGGGGCGAGCTTCGCGTCCACGATGTGGCCCGTCTTCACGCCATCGACCAGCGCGGCGAAGAACTCTTTCAGCGCTGTCTTGGTCTCTTCGGTGTCTTTGGGGCCACCCCAGACACGCGCGTCGATGGCGTCGAGCTTGCTCTTCTGCTCGTCCGAGAGATCCAGACTGCGCGCACGGGAGAAGAACTCCCCGGCTGAACCGCTCCGCTGCACGGGTTTCGCCTTCTCCGGCGCTTCGGCCGAGCCCGACGGGGCCGGGGCGCTCGAAGCTGACGCTGCCGCGGGCGGCGGTGCGCTCCCACTCGGTGCGGGCTCGAAATCGACGAGCGGCGCCGCGGAAGACGCCGCAGGGCTCGCGCCCGAACTCGCGCTCGCACTGGGCGCGCTGTCGGAACCCTCCCCTGTTTTGCTGCACGCGAGCGCGAAGAGCCAGAGGCCCAGCGCGAGCCACGTGGTCGGACGCTCGTGCCTCACGCGGGGCACGAGAGCACAAGGTGGCGCTGCCGGCAACGAGAACGTGCCGCGCATTTCACCGAGGCGCGTCGACCGTCAAATGGATCTGCGGGCGTTTCTCCAGAGGTACCGCTGGGTCACCTGCTTCATCACCGACCACCACGAATGCGCCACCGGAGTCGGGGACGGACAGCGAGAACACCTCGCGCGCATCGAAGCGATAACCCGCGAGATAGCTGAACACTCCCGCGCCATGACCGCGATAGCGGAGGAGCACTGCGAGCTCGTGGTGACCGCTCCGCAGGTAGCTCTCGAACACTGGAAAATCTCTGCGCGACAAGAGCTCCGGATCGTTGGTATCGAACACGATGGCTCCGTCGAGCGCGTACGCCGCACCGACCAAACGGAACGCGGAGCCCATGGCGTCCCGGTGCCGGATACGCACCGGGCGGCCCGGCCCGTCGAACACGCAGCCGCGCTCCGCGGAATATCTCACCTGGTCGAAGCACACGCTTCGTCCAATGCCCTGCGCGTCCTCTCGCGCCCACCGTGCTCGGTCGAGAACGCCGAAATCCCGGGCGGGCGAGCCTCCACAGGCCCAAACGAGCACGGCCGATGACCCACACAGCTTGCACGAGCGGAGCATTCGCACGTCGAGCCTAGCGTACGCGGCCGAGGCTGCGGCGAGGTTTCCCGCGCGGTCCACGTGTGTATCCTCTCGCGATGCGTCGCGCAGCGTTCCTTTTTGCCTGCGCATTGGGCTGCGCCGCCGGAATCGCCCGAGCAGAGCCGCGCCCGAGCCTCGACGACTTCTACGACCGCACGCGGAGCCGTGCGGAAGGTTTCGACCGCTGCCTGGGCCACTGCGATGGGGAGACGCTCGCGGCGTTCCTCGTGGGCGCGCAAATGGCGGACCCGTCCACCGACGCTGTCGAGCGAGCGCTCGCCTACGGTGGCCGTTTTGGTGTCGATCTCGGCGTCTTCTTCGGGCACTACGACGTCGCGCGCACCAAGATCTGGGCCGACTTGTTGCGAGTCGCCGACACCGACCAGACGGTGACGGATCTGGCCTGGAAGAATACTTGGTTCTGGTCGTCGGCCGAACCGGGCAGCGCCGGCGTGCAGCTGTCCCTGGACAGCTTGCTCGCGAAGCGCTCCGAGCTCGAGCCATCGGACCTCGCGGAGCTCCAGCTCATGCCCTACTACGCGGTGGACGTCGAAGCGGAAGCCGCTCCCGTTGGACCCAAGGTCGACAAGGACGCCTTCTTGGCTTTCCCCGTCGGTGTCAGCTCGCGCTTGCGCTTCGACGAGGACGGTACCGTCCTCGAGCGAAAGCGCTCCGTGTCCGGCGCCCTGGCCTTCCGCGGGTTTCCGAAGCGCGTCCGTCATCACTATCAGCTCGATGCGCTCCGGCTGAAGCGCTCGAGCTACGATGTCCGCGGGGGTGACGCCACCGAATGGAGCGTGTCGGCCGGCTACCAACGGCTGTCTCCGGACGTGGACTGGCTTCAGATTTGGCTGCTCGCCGGCTACGCTTGGAACAGCGGACGGAACTCGGCTCGCGGTCCGCTGGCCCAGCTGGGCGCGGAGCTCCGTTTTCCGCTCGAGTCGGGCGAGCTGGAGCTCGGGCCGATGTACGAAGCGCACTTCGTGCTCGACCAGCGGAGCGCGCGGTTCTCTCGGGTTCACGAGGCCCGCCTCTACTACCGGCAGAGGCTCGGCATCGTCCGCTTTGGACTCGCCTACCAGGGTGTCGCCCTGGAAGATCTGGCCAAGCTCCACGCGCTCACGCCGGAGCTCGGCGTGAGATTGCTCGGCATCGACGTGGGGGTGCGCTATCGCTTCGCCGTGGTTCGCGACGAGCGCTTCCCGGGAATGCCGGAAAATCGCTTCAATGCCATGGCAGACTTCGTATTCTGAGCGTCTCAGGTGCCTCGCATGACCCATCGTCCACCTTCGGCAAGGTCAACCACTGTCGGCGACGCTGACGATCGTCGAGCGATCTTCCACCGCCGCGCTCTCTTTCTGGGCTCCGCGTTGGCGGCGCTCGGAAGCTGTCAGAAGACCACCACGCCGACGGAAACCGCGGCGGGACCCGTCGTCGCCGTGCCCGAAGGCAAGCAAGAGGACGCGGGGGCGGTCCCGGAGACCGACGCGGATGTCCCGCCCCGCGAGGGTGGCGGCCCGCCGCGCGGCGAGATGCCTTCGCTCGAGATGCCTCAGGGCATCAGCGAGTTGGCGAGAGGCCGCTACGAGCACCTGTACTCGACGATGAAGCACTCCCACGAGCTATTGGATCAGATCGAGAGCGAAGTACCTCGCTGCAGCATCGAGCGCTGCGAGGGAGAATGGCAGCCCATCGCGAAGAAGCTGTTCGCCCTCGACGACGGCTTCCGCTTCTACGGCTGCCCGGGGTCGAGCGCGGAGGCCAAGGCCTACGGCGAGCGCCAGAAAGAGCACTTCGAGTTCTTCGACCGGCGCAAGAAGGAGGTCCTGGCCTGGCTCACGACCACGCTCGGTGACGCTGGCTTCGCGAAGCTCGACGAGCTCGTCCAGAAGGAGCACATGGCGAATCCGCGCCCGTGTCTGAGCATCGCCTGCTTGGATTGGTGACGGAGCTCGGCAATGTCACGGCTGCGCGCGGCGCCAGCGCGGACCGGGCGCGGGCTCACCGCTGGCTTCCGCCGCCGCGAGCTCCACAGCTTCTAGGATCTGCGTGTAGCCCGTGCAGCGACAGAGGTTGCCGCTGAGAGCTCGCTTGATCTCGTCACGCGAGGGCTTCGGGTTCTTCTTGAGGAGCGCCTTGGCCGAAAGGATCATCCCCGGTTGGCAGAAGCCGCACTGGAGCGCGCCGCAGCGGTCGAAGGCGTCCTGCAACGGATCGACCCCCGTGCCCCCGCTGCGACGGTGGAGCGGCGTCAGCCCCTCGATGGTGGTGATGCGTTTGCCGACTGCTCGTACTGCCAGCATGAGACACGCGAGCACGGGCTCGTCGTCGACGAGCACGGTACAGGCGCCGCAGTCTCCCTTGTCGCAGCCCTGCTTGCTGCCGGTGAGGCCCAGCTCGTAGCGCAACACCTCGAGCAACGTGAAGTGGTCGGGAGCCGACACCCTGACCACGTCACCGTTTACTTCGAGCTCCAAGCTGCGCATCGCTCTCGGCTACGTGAGGCGGCCGCTCCGCGGCGTCAACCCGCGTGAAGACTCGCGCTGCTTCAGCCCACTTCTGCCGAGTGCGCGCGCACCGGAACGGACGCATTGCGTGCGGAAACCGCGGCGTGCAGCGCGGCGTCGAACTCCGAGCGGGAGTGGTAGGTATGGATGGGGGCACGCGCCACGAGCGCCGCCACGGCGACGCCCATTTCGACCACGCGGTTGCCGATCAGGATGTGCACGCTGGACACTTCGTCCTTCACGTCGGCATACCAGGCGGCGAGGGTGTCCCGTGTCGCCGTCTCGTAGGTGGTGATGCGCTCCCAGTCATGGAACACGTCCGGCGCGAGCCCGGCTTCGATCTCGCGTTCCACGGCGTCGATGATCGGTGTCACGAAGGAGCGAGGCGCATGGCCTTCCACTCGGGTCCGTACGACTCCCGGCACCACCCGCACTGCGTCGACCTGTCCTGGCTTCACATTCCCCCCGGCACCACGCGCGTCCAACTCTACCTCCAAACGTTCCGGGGCTACAGCTCCCCAAACTCTCGAAGATCAACTCAGAAGCACCCGGAGGGCAATCGCAAAGGTAGGATCCCGACATGAGCCTCTCTCGTATGGATCGCCTCGCCCGATTCGTTGGCATTCCACTCGCGCTCTCCGCCTGCGGAGGGGCCCCGGCGAAGACCGGCACGCCCGCGACCGACGCACCGCCTCCGAACCCAGTGTCCACAGCTTCTACACGCCAAGAGCACGAGACCTCGGCCCCGGGCGGCGAAGCTCCCCCCGAGCTCCCCGGCGCGCCGCCGCCGACCGATCCGGGCTGGGACTTCCACACATGGGCCTACTCGCGGGAGCTCGAAGCCGACCTGACTTCCGACGGTTGCGAGCCAGCGCGGCTCGGGGACAAGCCGGACGACACCATTTGGTGCCGCCACCACGTCGATTCCAAAGAGGGAGCCACCCTGCTCAGTCGGGCGCTCTACGTGGCGAGAAACAAGCGCCTGGTGAAGCTCGTGGAGCTACCCGTCGCCGCAGGCATCGTGGAGAACCCCGACCAACCCAAAGACGAAAAGGACCGCCTGCTGGTCAACCTCGAGCTCAGCACGTCGAGCGACGGCAAGAAAGTGAGCGCGCGGCTCGCTGCCGGCTTCGACTGCGAAAAGGCCTTGCAGGAGAACGACGAGAACCGCGCCGTCGCCAAGGATCTGACGCGAGCCCTCGACGACCGCATCAAGAAGGTCTGCGCAAGCCGAGGCGAGTGGTCCTGGACCGGCGGGACTCTGCGCAAGACGGGACGCTAGACCGGATCCGAGAACCTCTCGCAACGGAACAAATTGCGGGATAGAACGCGGTCGTGGCCCTGACCGCCGCCGCCCTCCGGACCCCGTACGACTGGAACCGCTCGCGCGGGGTGGCGAAGCTCATCCGGCCCGGGGTCACCTTTCAGGACGAGACACTCCGCGACGGCATCCAGAACCCCTCGGTCATCGATCCCAAGATCGACGACAAGCTCGAGCTGATTCGGCTGATGGATCGTTTGGGCATCCATCTGGTGAACGTGGGCCTGCCGGCGGCGTCCCCTCGGAACTACGCGGACTCCGAGACCGCGTGCCGCGCCATCGTGAACGAGAAGCTCGCGATCCGACCGGTGATGGCCGCGCGCACGGTGGTGAATGACATCGTGCCCATCGCCGAGATCCAGCAGAAGGTCGGCGTTCCGGTCGTGGCCTACGCGTTCATCGGAACGAGCGAGATCCGAAAGCTGGCCGAGAACTGGGACGTCGACCTGATCGTGAAACGCAGCACCGAAGCCATCGCGTTCGCGGTTCGGGAAGGGGTGGAGGTCGCCTACGTCACCGAAGACACCACACGCGCCCACCCCCAGACATTGCGCACGATCTGGAAGAGCGCGCTCGAAACCGGCGCCACGCGGCTCTGCCTCGCCGACACGGTCGGACACGCGACGAGAGACGGCGTTCGGAACCTGGTGGTATTCACGCGCGCGCTGATCGACGAGACGGGGATCCACGACGTCGGGCTGGACTGGCACGGTCACAACGACCGAGGGCTCGCCCTCGACAACGCGCTCTGGGCGCTGGAATACGGCATCGATCGCATTCACGGCTGCGCCCTCGGCATCGGAGAACGCACCGGTAACACCCCCATGGAGCTTCTCCTGCTCAATTTGTGGCTCCAGGGCGAAATCGAGCTAGCGGAGCCCGAAGCGCTCGATCGCTACTGCGAGGTCGCCCAAGCGGCCTGTCGCTGGGACGGGCGGCGCCTCTCGTCGGACCGCGCCGCCACCGAGTGGCCCGGTCTCGTCACGATGCGCTGAAGGTTGCCGCCGCCGTCGCGGCGAAAAAACTCGGACCCGCCCCGAATCGAGGCGGGTCCGATTGCACTCACGCTGCGAGCACCGCCTCGGCGACCCGCGCCGGGACGAGCTCGTAGCGCTCCGGGGTCATCACGACCTCACCCCGTCCATGGGTGAGGCTGCGCAACACCGAGACCCAGCCGAACAGCGAAGCCAGAGGCACGCCGGCTTCGACGCGGCTCTGTCCGCCTTCGGCTCGCACGCTGCGGATGGTTCCGCGACGCGCGACCAGGTCGGCCACGACGCCGCCGAGGTTCTCCTCGGGCAGCGTCACGCCCACGGCCATGAGCGGCTCCAGCAGCGAGAGGCCCGCCTCGGCGGCTGCCTGTCGCAGCGCCAGAGCGCCCGCGATCTCGAAGGCGATGCTGGACGAGTCCTTCGCGTGGAACGATCCGTCCACCAGCCGAGCCACGAGATCCACCACGGGGTGACCGAGGCGGATGCCGCGGCTGGCTTGTGAAACGAGGCCCGCCTCCACCGCAGGCACGAAGGCCGCCGGCACGACGCCACCCGTGGTGTCGTCGACGAAACGGATCCCGCTGCCTCGCTCGCCGGGGGCGAGCTCGAGCACGACATGGGCGAATTGTCCGGGCCCGCCGGACTGCCGGACGTGCCGGCAATCGACGCGGACGGCTCGCGCCAGCGTGTCGCGGTAAGCCACCAGCGGCTCACCGACGCGAACCGCCACGCCATGTTCGTTCTCGAGACGACTCGTGACCACCGAGACCTGGAGCTCACCGCGGGCGAGCAACAAGGTTTCGCCGGTCTCCGCGTTCACTCGGAGTCCGAGGGACGGATCGTCCCTCAGCAGCGCCGCGAGCGCGCGCGAGAGCTTCTCGCGATCACGAACGACCTTCGGCTCGAGGGACACCTCGAGCACGGGCTTCGGAACCTCGATGCTCTCGAGCGTGAGCGGACAATCCGGGCTCGACAACGTGTCGCCACTTCGCAGCCGTTCGAGTCCGAGTGCCGCCACGATGTCGCCGGCGCACGCTTCCTGGACCTCGTGCCGATCCGCACCGAACGGCACGTAGAGCCTTCCGATGCGGACGAGGCCGACGCGGGTCCAAAGCTTGTCCCCGCGGCGGATTCGGCCCGAATACAGGCGCAGGAACGTGAAGTTCCCGCGTTCGTCGCTCTCGCTCTTGAACGCCAGAGCGGCGAGCGGCGCCGCCACGTCGGCCGGACAGGCCACCTTGGTGCCTCGAGCATCGAATCCCGTCTCGGGACGCCGATCGCTCGGTGCCGGCAGGTAGGCCACCGCGGCATCGAGCAGAGGCTGGACGCCTTGGTAGCGCTGGGCCGACCCACAAGTCACGAGGTGAGCCGCGCCCGAGAGCGACAGCGTGCGAAGCCCCCGCTCGAGCAACGCCGGCTCGACCTCGTTTCCGTGGGCGAACGCGTGCAGCACTTCGTCGTCGACGTCCGCACAGGCCTCCACCAAACGAGCGCGTGCGGCGAGCGCGCGCCGAGCCTGAGTGCCCTCGAGGGGCACCTCGGCCAGCGCACCCCGTGAGCTCGGCTCGAAGGTCAGAGCGCGCAAGTGCACCAAGTCGATGACGCCGGCGTGACCGCCCTCCTCACCCAGCGGTAGCTGGATGGGAAGAGGTCGCGCAGCGAGGCGCTCGGCCATCTCCGCGAGGCAACGTTCGAACGACGCGCCAGCGCGGTCCATCTTGTTCACGAACACGATCCGCGGCACGCCGTGGCGCTCCGCTTGTCGCCAGATGGATTCGGATTGAGGCTCCACGCCGCTCTTGGCGTCGAGCAAGAAGATCGCCCCGTCGAGCACGCGTAGGGAGCGATTCACCTCGATGGCGAAGTCGACGTGCCCCGGCGTGTCGAGGATGCGAAGCTCGTGGATTTGGCCTGCACTTTGGCCGAAATTCGGCTGCCAGTGCGCGGTCACGGCCGCGGTGAAGATGGTGATCTTCCGCTTCTGTTCTTCCGGACGGAAGTCGGTGGTGGTGTTGCCGTCGTCCACGTTTCCTGGACGCTTCACCACACCCGTGTGGAAGAGTACGCGTTCGGTACACGTGGTCTTCCCGGCATCGATGTGGGCCAAGATCCCTAGGTTTCGGCAACGTCGCTCATGGATTCGTCTGAACATGGTTCGTCTCCGTCGAGACCGAGGACGCACCTCGGCCTGCCCGGTCGCGCCGTCAGGACGCGTGAGACCCGGGACAAAGTGATCGGTCGACGACCCGCGCGCAGCAGCGGAGGCGACAGCCGCAAATGCACGAAAGGCCGGTTCGTTCGCGGAACCGGCCTCCCCAAGATGACGTACGACGTCGCCTAGAGACCGGCCCCGCGGACCGCAAACTCCAAAACGCGCTCGTGTGTCATGGCGAGTTCATTCTGCACGCGAAAGCGCCGCTCGTCAACTCCGACCGCGGGTGACTCAACCCCGATCGGTTCTCTCAGGTGCGAGCGTGACGGCCGTTGGGGAGAGCGGTTCTGCTCGAACCACCGGTGGTCGTTTTCGGCGAGGGCCCCATCGAGGATCTGATGAGCGGTCTCGGCGCCCCACTGGCGTCGCACCAAGAGCGGCCAATGAGCAGCAGCGAGCCGAGAACGCGGCAGACTGGAGACGAAGTGGTGGTTTCGAGCGCGACCCGTGCGCCCTGGGGGTCGAGCGTCTCGAGCGCTTGCGAAGCAAGCCGATGACTCACGCCCCGAGGCCGACCGCAAGATTGTGCCCCACTTCGCCCGTTACACTTCGCCGGCATTCGCCTCTTGGCCACTGTCCGGCCCGACTACCGAGTGAGACCGCGGGTGACTCAACGTCCCACGAGCTCGATGCGCCCGCGATCCCAGACGCGAATCCGAACTTGGCTCTCGGGCGGATGAAGAGTGAGCGCTTCGGGACCGGGCAGGTCGAGCGTGCGGCGTGTGCCCTGACTCGAGAGGTCGAGGGAGTAGGTGCCCACACGACTCGACCGCTCCTTCTCACCGGACGCGAGCTTCTGCCCGAGCTTCACCTCGGAGTCGTCGGGCCAACTCGTCGCGCTCGTCGTGCCGCTCCGCTCCAGGGTTCGATCGTGCTTCCAGCCCCATACTTTCCACGAAAACCAGGCGGCATCCCGGTCGACGTCGGCGTAGCGCGGGACTTGCCTCGTTTTCTGCACGGTCTTGGTCTTGGGCACCTGGCGGGTCTTCGTCACGCTGCAGTACTTGGTTCTGCAATCTTGCCCGCCACCGCTGCACTCGGTGCGACAGGTGGCAAAACCGTTCTTGTTCGGCGTGCACTTCTCCTTGCAGGTCTGGGGACGCGGCGTGCAGTCCTGACCGCAGGCTTCTTGCTCGCTGTACGTTTCCGTTCGAAAGCCGTCGGGCTCGGTCTCGGTGTAGCTCTGCGTGTCGTAGCCCGCGACCACACGCTCCTTGTGGTGGAAGCGCCGCCCTGCGGGTCGCACGTCGAATGCCTCGCCGGGCTTCGCTTCTTCGAAGCCTTCTCCGGGGAGCACCTGCCAGCGTTCCACTCGCACTTCCTGCTTCCAGCGCAGCGCGAGCACCGTCGCTTGCTCGTCGTGGAACGGCGGTCGCAGCGCAACCGCAGCAGGAGACAGTCGCGCGGGCGTGCGACCCGTCGCGGCGCCGAGGCGGACGCCACACAGCACGAGCACGACCAGGAGCGCGAGAGCGAGCCCGAGCACGACCACGAGCAGGCCGCCGCGTCTCCTCGCCGGCGTCGCGCGAGGCTCGAGTGCCGGCGCTGCCGCGTCCGTGGAGCGACCTTCGCGCTGGTCGGAACCGCATTGTCCGCACCTGCCATCGAGCGTGCGCTGATCGCTGCCGCAGTAGCGACAGCGCCAGTTGGCGCCCGCCCGAGCCATGGCCAAGAGCCGCGGATCCGTCAGCGTGGCGGCCGACCCCGTGTCCGACGGCATCTCGTACGCTTCGCTCTCGTCTTTCGGGCTCCCACAGGTCTGACAGACGACGTGCCGCCCGAGGTTTTGGCCCTGGCAGCTCGAGCAACGCCACGTCATCTCGATCTGACGCTCGCCGTTCACGATTCCAGCGTACCACGCGGAGTGTCCCAGGTAAGCTGTGGCCGAGAGACGTACACCGTGGATGGGGAGGTGAAAGTCGGGGCGTATCACACGCCGCACGAGGCCGAGCTCGCCGCGATGCACCTGCGTTCGCGTGGCATCGATGCGCGCGTGGAAAATGCAGTGCTCGTGGGGATGAATCCGCTCTGGGACACGGCGTTGGGTGGCGTACGCTTGATGGTGCCCGAACATCAGGCGAAGCGCGCGCAACGCGTGCTGGCGAAGTTCGACGCGGAGCCGGAGAACCGCGAAGAGCCGCCGGAGAGTTCGCGCCCGGAAGACGACCCCCGCTCGCCGACCGACGCCGGCGACGCCGTGGCGGCTCGCGCGTTTCGGGCAGCCATCTTGGGGATCTTCTTCTGCCCTGTGGGATTTCACGTCTACGCGCTCTGGCTGGCCGCCAACGCCGGTGAGACGCTGTCGGCACGCGGACTCCGCATGCGGCTCTGGGCTCGACTGGTCAGCGCCGTGGTGATCGCCGCAGGCCTCTTGGCCATTCTCTCGGCAGCCGGCGCGAGCTCCGAATGACGCTTGCCACGCGGCTCAGCCTCGAGGCGGCAGCGTCCACTGGAGCACTTCGTCCACCACGATGTGGCCCCAAGGCCCCGTTTCGTCGTCGACGATCTCCAGCTTCGCGTCTTTGCCCGTGAAGGCAGAGATGTCCCACTCGCGTCGCCCCATGGTCTCGCTGCGCGCGCCGGTCTCGCTGAAGCGACGCGCGCCGTCGACCACGAGGCTCACGCGCAGGCGCTCGGGCTCGTAGCCACCCGCGACCAGCAAGCTCATGCGTGTTCCGGTCAGACGCAGCGGCGGGCTCTCGAGGCGACCTGTCGTCCGATCGCCGAGGGTCGGGTGAAACGAAGAGACGAAGTCGCCTTCGGCATAGATCACCGGCATTTGGCCGGGCGCTGGCCGATTCACCGGCCAGACCTCGAACGCGGTTCCGGACCGCGTCCAACCGTCGTACGGACCGGGGCCGAAGCGCAACGACGACAGCTCGTCCACTTGCCCATGCGCGCGCAGGTCGTCCCGCACCCAGAGGCCGGGCATGCCGACGTCCATCGGGATCGACGTGTCGAAGTAGTAGCCGTTCGCCCAAAACACACCGGGCAGGTAGCCCCACTTGATGAACTTGGGGCGACGACTGAGAACGTAGTCGACGTCGGCCATCTTTTCGTGGCCCGCCTTGCCGCGTCCGAGGGTCGGCGCGTCCCTGTGTGCGACGTAGGCGTCGATTACGCCGTAGTAGTCGATGACCCGGAGGTCGGCGTAGAGGCCCGCCGATCCGATGTCACCTGCGCAGATGTAGTCCTCTCTCTGGCTGTGCACCCTGAGCCAACTCATGTAGCGGCGCTGCTCGTCCACCTTGTGGCGCCATGCGCGGATCTCCAGCGCGATGGGCCCCTTGGCGATACCCAAGAGCCAGAGCTGGCCGAGCGCACCCGACACGTAGATCGCGATGAGCACGGGCAAGATCCGTGTGGCCCCCGCTTTCGCCAAGAACTGCGAGGGCCACGGGCGCCGCGCCCAATCTTGGATGCCGAACACCACCTGGCCCGTGAGCAACGCCAGCGCGGGGATGAGCTGCACCAGGAAGCGTTGTCCCGGATAGAAATCACCGCCCACCTTCGCCACGTAGGCGGCGTGGATGGGGACCCAGAGCGCCAGCGTCCGCAGCGTAGGGTTCGCGAGGAATGGCAACGAAAGGAGTGCCACCAGAGGCAGATCGCCTCGCTCCTCGAGGAACCCCTTCACGTAGACCAGCCCGCGCTCGAGACCGTCGAAGCTCGAGCTCCCGACCTTGAGATAGTAGGTGTTGGGGAATGGCCAGCCGTAGTACCGCCACTTCCAGGCGAAGTACGCGCCGAACACCAGCGCAGCGACAGCCCCGACCCGGAAGAGAGAGCTCAGACGGCGCCGCGCGAGAGTAAAATCGCGCGAGAGAGCCGGAGCCAGCGCGTGGATACCCTCGCTCGCCGCGAACGCCACGACGAAGAGCGCGCCGTCGGGTCTCGCCATGGGCACCGCGCTCAAGCAGAGCCCGGTCCAGAGCGCGCGGTGGCGCCACTCCGATCCCCACACCGCGAGCGTCGCCAGCGCCCACAGCGCCACGTAGTGGCTCTCGAGCGCCATCATGGCCCAGACGCTGTAGGAGTTGTCGAGGGCACAGAGCCCGACGGCGAGCACCAAGGGCAACAGGCGGTCTTTCCAAAGCCGCCGCCCGAGCACGACCACGAGCGCGATGTCCAGGCAAGAGACGAGCACGCTGGTGCCTACGCACCATTCGACGAAGTCGCCGCGGAAGGCGCGTGAAAGCCAATAGACCGGCGCCATGGTCACGGTCCAAAGGAAGTTCGTGTACCCCTCGACGCGTTCACCGGGGTTGAAGACCAAGCCGTCTCCCGTGGCGAGGCGCCTGGCGTAGACCATGGAGATCAGCGAGTCGTCGACGACGTTCCGGTGATACTCGACGAACCAGCGCCACGAGAGCCACGCGGAGCCTGCGATGCCGACGAGCGCGATGGCCCAGGCAGCAGCGAGCCGAAGCCGACTCGAAAGAGCCCGCATCGACCCTCCGCTCGTGTCCGGTGCCATCGACGCGGAGCATACCAACAACGTGCGACGGCGAACCGCCGCGCGCACTTCACGACTCGGGCTCTCGAAGCTCGGTCGGGGCCCGGCGTTTCTTGCGCTTTCGTGCTGCTGGCGATTCGGGCCCAGGCAGGAAAGTGGCCTTCACGCGTCGAGACTGGAGGACGTAGAGCGTCCAGAGCGCCGTGCCGACCGAGCTACCGATGGCGCTCGGGACCTCGCGAGTCGCCGCGAGCTCGGGGATGCCGCTGCCGAGAAACGCTTCGACGAAGGGGACCAGCAGGCCGAACCCGTAGACGCCCACGAACGCGAGAGGGAAGCTCCTCGCGCCCGCCCACTAGAGATAGGCGACGTAGACGGAGCCGACCACGAGCGTGAGGTTCGCGGGCAGATCGAACAGAAGCACGAGCTCCCAACTCGGGTGGTACGACGGGCCACCCTCGGTCGTGAGCGCGGCGAAGCGACTCGCGGAATAGGCGGGCAAGGATTCCACGACGCTCGCGAGTATGCGTAGCGGGGCGATGCTCACGCCGAAACCCAGCAGCATGAGCCAGCCTCTGCGTCCAGAAAGGGCCGAGTCGTACGGCACGTTCTCGCGCTTCAGGTACGGCTTGGTCTTCTGAACCCAGTACACGAGAACCAGCAGAAGCACGGTCCAGAGCGCAGCGAAGAGCACGATGGGCAGCGAAGGTCGTCCGCCTTTGCCGGCGCTGCCGTCTTTCCAGACCTTGACCTCGACGCGTTGCCCGAGATCCGCCATTGCCTGCCGGTACTCGGGAAGTGCCACGAGCTCGACGCGGCGCCCGCGGGTTTCCAGGGAGTAGTGCAAGCTGAGGGTGGGGCCCGCTCGCTCGACTCGGTAGTCGAACCCGAACGCACCAACTTCTAGGTGTTGCGAATCCTCTTTCATCGCCAGGGGCTCGGGCGTGTTCACGTCGATGCGATGGACGACCCGGAGCGGATGCGGGATCTCGAGCGGCGCGGTGCGCGTGCCTTCCACGCCAGGCAGGAGCCCGTAGAGCCAGGGTGGCATCAGGGAGAGCTCGACGACGTCGCCGCGGCGCACCCAGACGTCGTCGAGCGCGTAGCGGCGCCGAACGGTGAGCTCGTTGGACGACTCGTCGTCCTCGACGCTGACCGAGTCCAGGGGTTTCGCCCGGGGATACGCGTTGAGCACGATGGAGGACGCCACCTTGTCGAGCTCGGCGCTGGATCCGGCGGCCTTGAGCGCGCGATAGCTCTCCGCGCGAAACCCGGTGTACTTCGCGCTGACGACGAGAGTCGTCGGACCACCGAAACGCTCGATGGCGACGTTCATCACGACGAACACGTCGGGGCGCCCGTCCACGAGGTCCGGCACTTCCGTGAGCGCCGTGGTCGCAGGAGAAACGACCAAGGCATGGCCGAAGCCACGGACCGCGACGTCCGAGAGTCGACCGCGCTGGTAGAGCCGCGTCGGATCGACGAAGTGGCGCTGACCTTCCAGCTCGAACGTCACGACGACGTGGTCGAACGAACGCGCGTTGGGCAGAAGCTCGGGGAGCCGCCGGCCACCCGACGTCGCCACCAACGCCACTCGCGCCTCGATGCCGAGCTTCGAGAGCAAGGTCATGAGGAGGAGGCTCTTGTCCTTGCAATCGCCCGCGCGGCGCTCGAGCACGGTTTCGGGGGCAGCTGGGCGGTGCGAGCTCTCGGCGAAAGCCAAGGACAGGTAACGCACCTCTTCCTGCACGCGGCGGAGGGCCAAGAGTGCGCGCTCGGCCGGTGTATGAGCCTGGCGCTGGATCTCTTCGGCGAGAGCAGCGACCCGCGGCGCGACCTTGGGCACCCGAAACAGGCCATCTGCCCAACGCGCGACCTCCGCCCAGCTCGCGAAGTCGGTGAGCTGCGCGAAGGGTAGGAGATCGAAGTCGTCCGGCACGTGCTCCTCGGCCGTCAACGCAGCGAGATCCGTCGACTGCCAGCGCCAGTCGTGAAGACCCTGCGACGAGGTCTCCGCCGGCGGCCGGGCGCCCGCCGAGGTGAAGAGCGCGAGACTGCGATCGGTGACCAACCGATGGCGAAGCTCGGCAGCACCCCAGGTGAGCCCGAGCCCCCAGCTCTCCATCACGTGCCCGCCGAGGACGGGGTTTTGACCGATGATGGAGTACTCGTAGACGACCGTGTCGCCTACGCGAAGATCGCCGAGCTCCATCACGGCAGTACGTGAGCCGTCGTACACGCTGGACTCGAGGTTCGGCTCCCGGGAAAGGAGGCGGATTTTCGACAAGTCGAGCTGCGACGTCGTCTGGGCGCCGCGTTGCACCTCGAGTCTGTGGAACTCGACCCGCTCGTGAGGAGGGACGAATGTCAGCTTCTGCTGCGCTGCGATGGGAATTCCTATTTCGGAGCTCACTCGCAACGCGCTGCGCACGAAGCGCCAGCGAGTGCCGGCCACTGCGCGTGTCTGGAAGTCGTAGAGCAGCGCTTGCACTCCGCTCGACTGCGCAGGCTGAGCGTCCTTGCGCACGGGGACCGGCTCGACCCAGGAGGGAACCCGCGTGATGCGGATGCCCGCCGGCGTCTCGGCGAGAGCGCGTCCGGCGCACCAGAACGCCGTGAGTCCGCAAAGCAACGCAACGAGCCGTCGCACCACGCCACCCTCGAGCGCGCTCACGCTGGGCATTGTACATGGAAGCGCTGCGTTTCGGTCTCAGGTCGCGCGCGCGCTGCGCCGACGTCGTCGCGAAAGCGCGAGTGCAGTCGCGCTCGCGAGGAGGGCGAGACCGGCGCTCGGGTCTCGACTTCGGGACGAGCTGCAACTCGCGGAGTCTTCCGCCGCAGTGCCCTGAGGTGACAATGGCGGTGCCGTGGCAGCCCCACTCGCGCCGGAGCTCCCCGACTCTCCCGCACTGCCCCCGGTCTCGACGCCCGCAAGGCCCGCGGCGCCTCCCGCACCGCCACTGGGTGCGCCGCTCGCACCGGCTGAACCCGCGACTCCCCCTGTCCCACCGGCGCTGCTCGGCGGCGGGGGCGGCGGGTCGCACGTCACGCTCTTGGGACTGCCCGAGAGCAGCACGGGGCCACCCGCGTCACCGGTCGCGTAGGCGCGCAACGCATGCGCATTGCCGTCGTGAAGGCTCTTCGGAACGGCGAACGAGTAGCCGTGATTGCAGCTCCCGAGCTGGGCGCAAAGGTCGCTCCGCTTGTCATCGGCGGTCACTTTGCCGACCAGAGTCCCGGTGTCGTGATTGCCATCGGCATAGACGGACACCGTGAGCGCCTTCGCCGGCGTGTCGGCGTCGAACGCCCAGCCCTTGGCTGCATCGCAGCTCACGCTCTCGAGCTCGCCGCTCACCTCGTGATCGGGACCCTTCGCGAAGGCGATGAGGTCTTCCAGCGTGCCGTTGAAACGATTCGCGTCCACGGCCCCCCCGATGCCGGAAACGTTGGCGTGATCGGTGAATTGCCAGAACTTCCAGGTCTTCCAGCCTCCGGCCGGGAGGTTGGGACAGCTCACGCCCCAGTGTGCCACCCAGAGCGGGTAGCCCGAGAACCCCGACGGGCTGCCGAGCGACGTGAAGAAGTACCCCGTGTAGATCACCGGCTTCTTCCCGCTGCGCTTCTCGAGCTCCGCGAGGAAGGCCTTGGCGCGCGCGATCACGGTGGCATCGGAGACGCCATCTTGCACCTCGAGATCGAGCACCGGGGGTAGGTCGGAATCGGTGAGCGTGCCCATGACGCTCGCGAAATGCTTGGCTTGCGCGACGCCGTCGTACTTCGGGCGGAAGAAGTGATAGGCGCCGCGGATGAGGCCGGCCTTCTTGGCGGCGGCCCAGTTCTTCTCGAAAGTGTCGTCGACGTAGCTCGTGCCTTCGGTTGCCTTCATGAACACGAAGCGGTATCCGTCGGCTTTGACCTTGGCGAAGTCGATGCTGCCTTGCCAATGAGACACGTCGAGGCCCTTCACGGTGCTGCCCTTGGCGCAGACCGTGAGGCCGTCGCGTGACTCGCCGAGATCGTCCGACGGTGTGCCCGCTCCGTCGTCGTCGTCGAAAGTGCACGCCGGGATCAGACACAGGCCGAACGCCAGCGGAAGCGCCAGACGGGACTTCGTCATCACCATGAACGCTCCACCTCTGCAACTCTCGCGCCTGGCATTCCGCGCGAGGAAACGGCCGGGGCTGCCCCTCGTCTCCTGCGGAACGCCAAGCGCGAGTTGGCGGGCGCGAGTTGGCGGGCGCGAGTTGGCGGGCGGGAGTTGCGCGACGGCGTGGGCTCCCCCTCGACTGCGTGGGCTCCACCTCGACTGCGTGGGCTCCACCCTCGACTGCGCGGGCGCCACCCTCGCTTGCGTGGGCGCCACCCTCGATTGCGTGGGCGCCACCCTCGATTGCGTGGGCTCCACCCTCGATTGCGTGGGCTCCACCCTCGGACGCCGAGCTAGCCCTTGACCGACGCCCGGACACGAGGCACAGTGGCTGAGCCACTCAATCACTGGGCCCCTTTAGATGTCGCAAGAATCCCCGGAAAACTCGGTAGAACCCCTGGAGCGACAGAGCCTCGTGGACCGCCTCACGGCGCGCCTCGGGGAGGCCATCCTGGCCGGGCGCTACGACCGCGGGGCCACCCTGCCGCCGGAGCGGGACCTCGCGAAGGCGCTCCAGGTGAACCGGACCTCGCTCAAGCACGCGCTCCAGCGCCTCGAGCAGCTCGGCTTCATCGCCACCCGCCACGGCATCGGCTCGGTGGTGCTCGACCCGACGGAAACGGCGGGGGCTCGGCTGCTCTCGTATCTGGTGTTCCGCACGTCCGGCATCGACACGTCGGTTCTCGCCGACCTGATCGAGGCCCGAACGCTGCTCGGAGCATTTCTCACGCGTCTTGCTGCCGAGCGCCGCGCCCAAGCAGACCTCGACCGACTCGCAAAGGTGCTCGAGGAGCTCGAACGGGTGGGCGACGAGCCGGACGAGGTCCAACGTCTCGAGCTGGCTTTCTTCCGCAACATCATGCGCGCGACGAAGAACCAGATCTTCGTCACGCTCGCGAGCTCGATGTTCGCAGTCTACCTCGGTCGCGCCCACGTGTTCCGTGATGCGTTCACCGATCGCCACGCGGTGCGCCGGTCCCTCGATCGCGTTCTCGCCGCCGTCGCGGCTCGGGATGCCGAGGGCGCTGAAAAGGCCGCGCACGAATACTTGAAGAAGAACGGCAAGGCTCTGCTCGACGCCGCACGGCGTTCTGTCTGAGGAGAAGGAAGATGGGGATACCGCTCTACGGATTCACTGAGACGATGCGCGGCACGTGGACGCCGCACGCCGGCGGCGGAAGAAAGACCATGTGGTTCCGGGCGGAGGCCGACGCCACGGATGCTTGGCGCTACTTTCGCAAGGGAACGCTGATTCTGTCCGGCAAGCTCCACGCCGAAGGGCTCTCGGACGAGGCTCCCACGAGCGGCACGCTCGAAGTGCAGCCGCTCTCTCGGCGCATCGGGTACGACCTTTCCTTCCGAGCAGACGACGGCCGGCGCTATCGCTTCGTCGGGCAGAAGACGCTCCGCCTGGGCCGCCTCGCGCGCTCGATGACCACCCTTCCCGGCGAGGTGCTCGACGAAGACGGGAAGGCCATCGGGGATGCGCTCCTCTACTTCGATCTCCGGAACGACCTCTTGCCCTTCTTGGCGACGTTCCGCCGCGGTCGCTCGCCGCGCCAGCTCGTCGCCGCGGAGGCAGAAGCATGACCACCAGCCTGCCCGTGGTGGGCTCTGGACCGTCCCCCAAGACCGCGCGCGCTCGCTCACGCGCTCCCGCAGGCGCCGTCGCGCGCGACGCGTTCGGCGATCGGCACGCCGAAACCGCGCGGGCACTGATGGAAGCCATCGTCCCCGGTGGCCGCTTGCTGGAGCCCGGCGACGCCGCTGCGGCCGACCGCTTGGCGCGCCTGATCGGTAGCTTCGATTCGCGCTCCCTGCCCCACTACAGGAAGGTGCTCTCGATCCTCGACGGCTTGGCGCTGGCGCGGCACGCGCGGCGTTTCGCGGCGCTCGATGTGGAGCGACGCGGCGCCTTGGTCGACTCGCTGAGGAAAGGCCACGACCCCCTCCGGCGTGGGCTGTTCTTGGCCCTGACGTACCCCGCCAAGATCGCCTACTTCGACGATCTCGACGTCTACCAGTCGCTGGGCTGCACCTGGGAGAAGCCGGTCGCCGCGGAGAAGACGCCCGCCTGGATGAGCCAGGTGACCCGCGCGCGGGACCTCGAAGCCGGTGAGCAACTCGAGTGCGACGTGGTGGTCGTCGGCACCGGCGCGGGCGGCGCAGTCGTCGCCAAAGAGCTCGCCGAGCGCGGCGTTGCGGTCTTGATGGTCGAGGAGGGCGAATACCTCCAGCGGCAGGACTTCACGCGGCGTTCGATTCCTGCCACGCGCCAGCTGTATCGCGATTCCGGCATCACCGGCGTGATTGGCAACGCGGTCATCCCGATCCCCCTCGGCAAGTCCGTGGGCGGCTCCACCACCATCAACTCGGGCACGTGCTTCCGAGTGCCCGAGTGGATTCTGGAGTCCTGGCGCACCGAGCTCGGGCTCCTCGAGATGACGCCCGACCACCTCGCGCCCTTCTACGAGAAGGTGGAACGTACGCTCGAGATCGGACCGTCGAGCAAGGAAGCACGCGGGCCGGTGAGCGACGTGATCGCGCAAGGCTGTGCGGAGCTCGGCTGGAGTCACTTCCCGGTGCGCCGCAACGCCCCGGACTGCGACGGCCAGGGCGTCTGTCAGTGGGGCTGCCCCACGGACGCCAAGCGCAGCATGAACGTGTCGTACGTCCCGCTGGCGCTGCGCCGCGGCGCGCAGCTCGTGACGGGCCTCAAAGTCGACGGAGTGGTCATGGATCGCGGCCGCGCCGTGGGGGTGCGCGGTCGCGCGACGCCGGACGGGCGGCGCGTGGAAATCCGCGCGCGAGCCGTGGTTCTGGCCTGTGGCGCCATGCTCACGCCGGTGCTCCTGCTCCGGAACGGGCTCGCGAACCACAGCGGTCAGGTCGGGCGAAACTTGAGCGTACACCCGGCCACGAGCGTGAGCGCGGTGTTCGATCGGCCGATCCGTGGCTTCGATCACGTGCCGCAAGGCCACGGCGTCGATCAGCTGCATCGCGAGGGCATCTTGATGCTCGGCGCCAGCGCGCCCCTCGACATGGGCGCCACTCTGTTCCCGTTCGTCGGACAACGCTACGTCGAGATGATGGAGCAATACGACCGCGTGGCCTCGTTCGGGGTCATGGTGGAAGACGGGCCCAACGGGCGCATCACGCTCGGACCCGGCGGCCGCGCCCTCGCGTTCTACCACCTCGGTCGCCACGAACGTCAGCTGCTCGCGCGGGGGAGCGCCGCCGTCGCACGCATTTTCCGAGCCGCCGGCGCGAGGCAGTGCTTCACCGAGATCCACGGCCACGACGAGCTCACGACCGGAGAAGACGTCGAGCGCCTGGAGCGTGCGACACCCAAGGGCGGTGATATGACCATGGTCGGCTTCCACCCACTGGGAAGCTGCCGCATGGGCAAGGACCCGCACTCGAGCGTGGTCGACACGAGCTACGAAAGCCACGATGTCCCCGGTCTCTACCTCGTCGACGGCAGCGTCGTCCCCACCAGCATCGCGGTGAATCCTCAACTCACGATCATGGCGCTCGCGACCCGCGCGGGAGAGATCATCGGCAATCGGCTGGGGTGAGACCGGGTGAGACCCTTCCGAAGCTCGCACGGCTCGGGAATCAGCCGAGCCAGTCCCCGCCCGTATGACGCGCGAGGCGCCGGGCACCGGAGCAACATCGAGCTCGAGAGCGCCCGAAAAATCGCCCACCCACTCGGTGGGATTGTCACGAGATCCCCGGTCGTGATTTAGAGTCGGGCCATGGAGAGTCGCGAAGCCGACCTGGAATCCAAGATCTCGAAACTGGAGAAGCTCCTCTCGGACGGTGGAGAGGCGCACGAGCTGTTCGACGCCGCGGAGGCCACTGCCCTCGCCCTCGAGTTCCGGGGCACCGACGCGATGATCGGCCTCGACCCCGTCGCGCCGGAGCTCTTGGACCGCGCGCGGGCCGCTGTGCAGAAGGCGCGCGCGAAGGCCGCCAAAGAGGGCGTACCCGAAGCGTGCGTCCAGGCCGCCGAAGCGATCTGGCTCGGTCGTGACTCGAAGCGTGCCAAGGAGGCAGTTGCGCTCGCGAAGCGCGCGGGCAACGAGCCGCGCGCACTCCATCTGCTCGGCCTGTTCGCGTTTCACGGCTTCGGACAGAAGAAGAACTTGGGCGAGAGCCTGGCGTACCAACGCCAAGCCGCGGAGGGCGGCCACGCCGACGCGATGTTCGAGGTGTACGCGATGATGGCACAGGGGCTCGGGTGCACGGCCGATCCCAAAGCGGCCCTCGAGTGGTGCGAACGCTCGGCGCGCGCCGGCAATGCGCGCGCGATGTCGAACCTCGGCGGCTTCTACGCCACGGGCAACCAAGGCCTGCCGCTCGATCCCGAGGAGTCGGTGCGTTGGTACGATCGAGCTGCACGCGCGGGGCACGGTCGCGCTGCGGCGACGCTCGGGATCATGCACGCGCTCGGCTCGGGCGCGCCCCGCTCCGTCGCCGAAGCCACCCGGTATTTCGCCCTTTCCGAGGAGATTGGCTTCGATTTTCGGCCCCTGGCCGAATCTGCCGGGGTCGATCTGGCGGACTTGATGAAGGTGACCTTGGCGCCGCCGAGCCGCGCGAAGAAGGGGACCGGCAAACTTCCACCCATGCCCAAACTCCCCGCGCCTCCGAGGACGCCTGGCTTACCGGAGCTCGAAGAGGTCGAGCCCAAGACGTTGCGACGCGGCAGGAAGACCGAGCCGAAGAAGTCCGATGCCGATACGCAACCGACGAAGAAGTCGACCGCGGCGAAGGCGACCGCCACGGCCAAGACGGCGCCTCCCGCGATGGCGGCCAAGACCGCCGCGAAGAAACCCGCAGCGAACGCGCCGGCCGCGAAGAAGCCTGCCGCAGCGAAGGCGACGGCCGCGAAGAAACCTGCCGCAGCGAACGCGACGGCCGCGAAGAAGCCTGCCGCAGCGAAGGCGCCGGCCGCGAAGAAGCCTGCCGCAGCGAAGGCGGCCAAGCCCGCGCCCAAGAAGCCCGCAGCGAAGGCGGCCAAGCCCGCGCCCAAGAAGCCCGCAGCGAAGGCGGCCAAGAAGCCCGCAGCGAAGGCGACCAAGCCCGCGCCCAAGAAGCCCGCAGCGAAGGCGACCAAGCCCGCGCCCAAGAAGCCCGCAGCGAAGGCGACCAAGCCCGCGGCGAAGAACCCCACGGCGAAGCCCAAGCATCCAGCGCAAGCGAAAAAGCCTGCGGCGACGACTGCTGCGAAGAAGCCGGCGTTGCCGTCAGCGAAGGTGGCTCGCGCCGGGAAGCCCGCCAACAGGTCAGCGGGCGCCGCGAAAAAGTCTCGTCGTTGAGCGGCTCGCGCTCACTCCGTGACGCTCACGTTGCTGGGCGCCGCTCCGCCGGATTCTTTGGGGATGTAGACGCCGTAGTTGCGAGCGCAGACACCGCGGAGGTCGCTCGTCGAGGCATTCTTGGTCTCGTCGGCGTCCACGACGAAGTGCGGGAAGATCAGGCGAGAGTCCGAGACGTCGCTGCAGAGCTTCTTGCAGCCCGCCTCCTGCTCGACCTTGGCCGAGGCGTCGCCGCAGACCGACTCGATCTCGCCCAGCACCGTGGAAAAGTGCAAGGTCTCGTTCTCGGCCGAGCCGTCTTTTCCGCGCGTGCGCGGGTTGTAGTTCTTGTCGCGCAGGAACGTCTGCTGCCGGTAGACCTTGAAGCAGCTCTGGGCGAGGGTGACCCTCTGCGCAAGGTCGGGCTGACCCTTGTAGCGTTTGCCGCACTCGGCATCGACGACCTCGTTGGGCGACTTCTTGCAAGCGAGGAGCGACGCGAGGAGGAGCGCTCCGGAGACCAGAACCGAGGGGCGTCTCATCGTTCCCAAGCTACTCTTACGGCTCGCGGAGGATAAGCTTGAAAGAGCGCCCATGCGCTCGTTCGGCGAAGATGAGGTAGACTCCCGGGCCATGGTGAGAAGCGGCGCCCGCCGCGAGCTCCTGATCCTCGGCGCGCTCCTCGTCGGGTGCGGCGGCCCGCTCTTCGGAGGGGAGCGCCCCGTGGCCGGTGCCCCCGAGGTCTCGACCGGACAAGCCAAGTGCAAAGTCGCGAAGAGCGCCGAGAACCCGCTCGTGACCGAGTGGCCGGCGTCGGAGAAGGCCCACCTCGAGGCGCGCCTCCGCGAAGGCGGAGTCGTAGTGAGCTTCGCGGGCTGCGAGATGAAGATCCTGCCTCAGTGTCGGGTGCGGGGAACCTACGGCTGGCGGCGCACGACCACCACCACCGACGTGATCGAGATCCAGAGCGCTGACGAGCTCTATGCCAAGCTGCCGCTCGGCGCGGTGGCACTCGAAGGAGAGCTCGAACGGAAAGGGCGGCTCGCGGTACAAACCACCGTGAGCGGTCAGCTCGAGCTCCGGGCTGGGGATGGGCGCGCGAGAGCGAAGATCCGCGTGCGCGGGCGCGAGTCACGTGGGTGCGCTCCTGATCGGCGCCTTCAAGCTGCGAGCGGGTGGCGCGGTGCGCGCCGCGGGTGGCGCCACGCTCGGAGGCTCGAGCAGCGCGGGCATCGGGACGGAGAGCGCCGAATCCGTATTGCGGGAGGCAGGGGTCCCGGAGAAGTGCAAGGAGTCTACCGACGATGCAGCTCACTCCGAGTGCCGCTCTCCCGTGCAGGTGTTCCTGTGGCCGCTGCCGCGAGAGCTCGCGGATCGCGGGCCCCCCGGCTCACTCAAGGTCACGTTCCTCTCCGCGAACCCGGACCATCAATACGACGTGACCATCGAGGATCGAAAGCTCTGCACGACGCCTTGCCAGCGCTGGGTCGACCCCGCCGTGCCGTTCACTTTTCTCCACGAGAAGAGCTGGTTCGAGCGGAACGAACGAATCGACGTGCCCGACCTGCGCGAGCATCGGGAGCAGGGAGACCGTCTGGACGCCCGCGCCTACCCGACCAAGACGGGCAAGCTCGCCGGAGGCATCGTGATGACCACGTTCGGCGGCGCCGGCGTCCTCACCGGTGCAGCGCTCACGGCGATTGGAGCCTCCAAAGACGACAAGAAGGGCTATCTGACCGCGGGGCTCATCACGCTGCCCATCGGCATCGGCTTGACCGTACCGGGGATCCTGCTCATCGTGAACAGCGGTTCGCGTGTAGAGATCTCCCCGACCGATCCCAACCGCCCGCCGCCGGCGAGCGAAGCCAAAGGTTTCGAGGTGGGGATGCGAGGTGAGTTCTGAAATGGGAAAGCCCGTGGAAACCCTGAACTTGGTCGACGGAAAGTCGAGTGTGCTCATCACCCCCGCGCGAGGCGGATTGGTCACGCGCTTCGTGGTCGACGGCGAAGAAGTGCTCTACTTGGAAGAGGAGACCCTGGTCGACCCGAGCAAGAACGTGCGAGGTGGCATTCCGATCCTGTTCCCCTCGCCGGGCCCATTGACGAACGGCCGCTTCGACTGGCGCGGCCTCAGCGGCGAGATGAAGCAGCACGGCTTCGCCCGTACGCTGCCGTGGCGCGTCGTCACGTCCGGAAGGCGTGAAGCGGTGCTCGAGCTCACTTCGAGCGCGGACACCCGCGACGCGTTTCCATGGGATTTCGCGCTGTCTTTTCGCTACGTACTCGCGGGTCCGAAGCTCTCCATCGAGCAGACCGTGGAGAACTCCAGCAGCGTCGCCCTGCCGTTTGCGCTGGGGCTCCACCCCTATTTCCGCGTTCCCCAGACGGACAAGCCGCGGACACTCTTGCCCACTCGCGCCACGCGCGCTTGGGACAACGTGGCCAAGCGCGAGATCGCGCTCCTCGGGAGCATCGATCTATCGGCAGAAGAGGTGGACCTGCACCTCCTCGACCACGGGGCCAACGGCGCCAGCTTGGTCTTGCCGAGCGGGCGCTCGATCCACGTGCACGCGACTTCCCACTACGGGCGCTGGGTGGTGTGGACGCTGGGCGGTCGTGACTTCGTGTGCCTCGAACCTTGGACGGCGGGAGCCGACGCGCTGAATCACGGAACGGACCTGTTCGTGCTCGAACCAGGGACGCAGAAGAGGCTCCGGGTGGACGTCGAAGTGGGCTGAGAGACGCGGACGGGCGCACGTCAGTGGACGAACGGCGGCTGCGCCAGCGCACCGCGAGTCGCGATGTCCACGCAGTGCCGCACCTGCGCCAGAGAAAACGGCTTGGCCAGGAACTGGAATCCATCGGTCAGGGCACTCGTGTCGAACTGCCCGGCCGCGTACGCGCTGGTCAGCACGACCCGAAGGTCGGGACGCTCGGAGCGGAGCTCGACCGCGAGCGCCACCCCATCCGTGCCTTGACCCAAGACGATGTCCGTCAGGAGCACGTCTGGTTGCACCTCGGACGCGAGGCGAAGCGCTTCATCCACGCTGCCCGTGTCGTAAACCCGGCAATCGATGCGCCGGAGCATGGTGGCCGTCATGTGACGGATGTTGTCTTCGTCCTCGACCAGCAGAACCACGGGGTTCGGCCCGCGACCACGAAGACTGCCCGGCTCGACGCGCGGGAAGCGCAGAGCGATGGCGGTGCCCGCGCCCGGCGTGCTGTCGATGTGTAGGTGCCCGCCGCTCTGGGCGACGAATCCGTACACCATGCTCAGGCCGAGCCCGGTTCCTTCGGCCAAGCTGCGTGTGGAGAAGAAGGGCTCGAAGGCATGGCTCTTGACGTGTTCGGTCATTCCACTTCCCGAATCGGAGAACACGAGCTCGACCCACTCGTCGGAACCATGCTCGTCGGCGGGAGGGAAGCTCCCGCGAGGCCGGTTCCGCGTCTCTATTCGCACTCTGCCCATGCCTGCCATGGCCTCGCGTGAGTTGTCCGCCAGTGATTCGAGGCAAGTGATCAACATCTCGCGATCCACCCGGCACTCCCACACCTCGGGCAGCTCGGTTTCGATCCGCACGGACGGACCGAGCAGCGCGCCAATTCTCCCGAGCGCCACGCTCACCACGTCGGAGAGTGAGACCGGCGTGGGCCGCAGGACCTGACGGCCAGCGAAAGCCAGGAGGCGAGTGGCCATGGACGAAGCTTTGCGGGTTGCGTCCAAGGCTTCCCGCAGCAGCGGGGCGCTTTCGAGGCCACCGTTCTCTTCGGCGAACAGCTCGATGAAGCCGATCACGCCCGTCAAGCTGTTGTTCACGACGTGCGCGACGCCGCCCGCCGTCTTGCCCAAGGCTTCGCGTCGCAGCGCTTCCGTCCGCCGAGACTGTGTGATGTCGATGGTCGAGGCCACGAGATGCGTCGAGTCGCCGCGTGGCACGGAACCGAGTCGAGAGCGCACCCAGATCTCGCGTCCGTCGGCCCGGAGCATGCGGTAGTCGAGCTCCGCTTGGCTCCCGGGTCGAACGGCGCGTGCCACGCGCAGGAAGCGCTCGCGATCCGGTTCGGCTACGCTCTCCCTCCAGGCCAGCGGTCGACCCAAGAAGTGCACGTCCCGGTGACCGGTGACGTCCACCGCAGCCGCGTTGATGGCCGTGATGATCTCGGTGTCGAGATCCATCTCCCAAATCACCGACCCGACGGCATCTGCCAAACGCCGGAACTGATCTGCTTCCTCTTGGAACTCGGCGCCGATGCGCAAAATGTCGGTGACGTCTTCCATCAAGATCGCGACCGAGCCTTCGAGCCCCGGTTCACCCGCGAGCGGCATGGCGGTGAGCTTCAGGCTACGGCTTCCAAGCCGACCCATGCCCACGACTTGACTGGAGCGCTGCTCGCGGATGCTGCGCACGAGCGCGGACACCTCGGGGACTGGCACGACGCGCTCGATGGGCATCATGTAGAGCACCGCGGGGTCACCTCCCGTGAGTGACAACAGCGTGCGATTGGCCGAGAGCAGTCGATCCTGGCGATCCACCACCGCCACGGCGGACGCGAGTCCCGCCACGAGTTGGCTGGCGTAGCCCTCGGTGCGGAGCAGCGTGTCGGCGCGCGCCTCCAGGTACGCATCGATGGCGAACGAGAGATCGAAGAACACCGCGCGCACGAGGGCCCGGACGGCTGCGGCGTCGCCTGGCCGTTCGGCGAGCAATGCCTGCACGAGGCGGGCAACCTGGCGCGCGAGACCCGTGAGGTACATGCTCGAGGTCACGCCGATCTTCTCGTGGACCACACCGATGCGCATGCGCGAGGCCGCGTGAGGTCGTTCGAAGCTGCTGCGGGCGAGCTCGATCCAATACGACCGTACTTGAGCCTTCAAGCGCTCCACTACGGACGGCGGGACCAGCGCGGCCATTTCGGGGACCTTCGACAAGAACTCGTAGAAATCGTCGAGGATGCCCGGCACCTCGCGGGCAATGAGCTCTTCGAGTCCGCGTAGCGTTCGGATGTCCTCGTGCGAAAGGCCGATGAACCGCCTGCGCTCGGCCGTGCTCTCTCCCGTGAGACGGATGCGCGAATAGCTGAAGCCCACGGCCGCCGGGGGCGTGGCCGTGACACCGGTCGAACGTGCGGCGGGAGAAGACGAAACTCGAGTGGGGGACGCTTCGCGGAGCTCGCTCCAGAGCGCTGCCTCCTCACTCCTTCCATAGGCATCCAGCGCCAAGCTCGCGTCGAAGAACACGCTGCGGAGGAGAGTGACGACGGCGTCGCTGCCCGCTTCGGGGCTCGCGGCAGCCTCGAGGAGCCAGTCGATGTGTTCACAGACGAAGTGGGCGTACGTCGCGAGATACCAGCGTGGGGAGAGTCGCACGCGGTGGTGCACGACGCCGATCCACAGGCGCCGGAGGACGTACTCGAAATCGGTGGGAGCTCCGAAGAGCTCGCCGAAGTAGCGGCGCTGATGCTCCTTGAGGCGAGCGACCTGGGCGTCGCTGGCAATTAGCGCCTGCGTGTCCGGAAACTCGAAAAAGTGCCGATAGAGCCTGTCGAGGAACGGCCCGACCGCGCGGTTTGCACCCTCGACGTGTGCGGCCAGACGAGCGCGCGCGGAAGCGTCGAGCTCCATCGCCTCGAGTCTTTGCTGAACGGCCTCTGGCGTGAGCCCCAAAGCGGTGGCAACGGCGAGTGGATCTCTCACAATCGTCTCGTACCACTTCTGCGAATTGGCAGGCTCCGGTCCATCGCGAGGGGTCGAGGTCGGCGGGCCGGAACTCGCGGCGAGGTTCGACGGAGAACCCCCGCGCAAAGTGTGCGCAAGCCTCGCCTCTTCGGAGTTCGGCCCGTTGGCGCTGCGTCGTGCTCGGATCTCTTCCGTGACTTCAGCGCGGAGCTCGACGGAGAACCATGCGCAACGTGTGGGCTAGCTTCTCCTCGGCCCGCTTCCGAGCTTCGGGCGATCCACGCCCGGCCGCACGCACGAGATCGCGAAGATGCCTGCGATCGAGCTCCGGGTGCTCGGCGAGCAGCGCGTCGATCCCCCGGTCCCGCTCACCCACGAGGCGAACGACCCACGCGCGCTCGGGAGCTTCGTCGGCACTGAGCTCGCGCTCCGGTGCGACGCCGTGCACGAGCAACGTGTCGAGTCGGGCTCGGAGCGCGGGCCAGGCCAGGTCGCGCAACCCGTTGCGCAGCGTGCGAAGCTGCCGCTCGCGAGCCCGCGGACTGCTGATGGCGCGCGTGTCACGCACGAGGTCCACGACTTCTTCCGGCAGCCCGAGCTTCTCGAGGTTCTTGTCGCTGATGCGCACGAGGTCACGGGCCAAGCGCACGAGCGCTTCTTCCACCGCTTTTCGTGCGCGCCGTTCGTCCGAGCGAGAGACCAGCTCGGCATCTTCGGGTGCTTCGTCGGACGGTGTGTGACTCAAGTGAACCTCGCAGGCGAGAGCCGTGCGAGCAGTGGATGGTCGATCTCGGCGATCGCCGCTCGCAACACGTCACCCATGGCGACACCCGCGGTGAGCCCGTGCCCGCCGAGACCCGCGAACCAATGCAGCCCCGGCAGACGCGGGTCGGCGCCGACTACCGCCACCTTGTCCGGCGCAAAGGTTCGAAGACAGGCCCAGTGCCGCCGCACCCGAGCGCTGGCGAGCCCCGGCGCCATGGACGAGAGCTTCTCCGCCAAGAGCTCGAGGGCTCGAGGGTCGGCGGCGGGCGCTTCGGCGCGCCAAGGCTCGGCGTCCCCGGGGCTCGCGAGCACGCCGGCCGACTCCGGGCGGAAGTAGGCGCCGAGCTCGGCATCCCACACCGTCGGCGCGCGAGCAGCGAGCGGCGTGTCGGGCTCGAGCATCACCAGGTGCCGGCGCACGGGCGCGAGCGGAAGCGGCGTGCCCGCGCTCGCGCCGAGCTCGCTCGCCCAGGCCCCGCCGGCGATCACGACGGCGTCGGCGTGGAGCGTTTCTCCCTGGCACACGACTCCCGCCACGCGCCCGTTCTGGGTCACGATCTGCTCGACCGCCCGGCTTGGACGAAGCTCGACTCCGGCCGTACGCGCCGAACGAGTGAGAGCGAGCTGAATGGCGTGGATGTCGAGGACTCCGCCCTCGGGAACCCAAAGCGCGTGCTCGGCGCGGCCGCCCGCGAGGACGGGGGCGCGAGAGACGAGCTCGTCTCTACCGAGCCACGTGACGTCGATGCCAACCTCACGAGACACGTCGGCCAGAGGCTCGAGGGGCGAGCGCGTGGGCGCCGTCAACAGTAGGCCATCGGCGCGAAGCCAGCCGCTCCGCCCGGAGAAGAGCGAATCGAGCACGCGCGCGCTCGCGACGCCGAGCTCGGCGACTGCTCGGGGCAGCTCCACAGGCCGGAAGATCGCAGCGTTCTTCCCGGAGCTGTGCAAGAAGAGCTGGTCCTCGCGCTCGAGGAGCAACACCTCCGTGGAGGCGAGCGCTCCGAGGGCGTGGGCCGCAGTGAGCCCGGCGATGCCCCCGCCGACGACGATGATTCGCATGTTCACTCTATGCTCGCGGCTTGACGCCCGGAAATTCCGCGGCAAAGCATACGCGCCCTCGGCCTCCTCGGTAGGTCCTTCTGATGAGCGTCACGCCCGATTCCACACTGCCAAGAGCGCGGCGCCCGGTCGTGGTGTGGCTCTGGACGTGTGTCGGCCTGTTGCTCGCCATGATCGTCGTAGGCGGCGTGGTGCGGCTCACCCGCTCGGGTCTCTCCATCACTGTCTGGGAACCCATCGTAGGCGCAGTCCCCCCGCTGAACCACGCTGCTTGGGAGCGTGCCTTCGCCCTCTACCGAGAGAGCCCTGAGTTCCGCTCACTGAACCCGCACATGGACCTCGCCGGGTTTCAGCGCATCTTCTGGCCCGAGTACTTTCACCGCTTGCTCGGGCGGAGCATCGGCCTGGTCGTGGCCGTGCCCACGGCCGTCTTCTTGTACAAGGGCTGGCTCGGTCGGCGCTTGCTCCGCCACCTCTTCTTCTTGCTCGTGTTGGGCGGGCTCCAGGGGCTCGTCGGCTGGCTGATGGTCGCGAGCGGTCTGGTCGACGCGCCTCACGTGAGTCACTACCGTTTGACCCTGCACCTCGGGCTCGGCCTGTTCCTGTTCGGCTTCGCCACGTGGATTGCGCTGGAGCAGACCCTCGGAGGCTACCTGGTCACCGAGGGCTTCGACGGCCTCAGCCGAGTTCTGGGAGGGTTTCTACTTCTGGTCGCCGTCACGGCTCTCTCGGGTGGTCTGGTGGCGGGCTTGCACGCGGGTCACGCGTTTCCGACCTTTCCACTCATGGCGGGGGCATGGGTGCCCGAGGGGCTTCTGGCCATGGCCCCTGCCTGGCGGAACGGCTTCGACAACGTCATTACGGTCATGTTCCAGCACCGGGTGCTCGGGGTGTCGGTCTTCGCCTTCGCCGTCGGCCTTGCCCTGGCAGCACGCAGGCTGGGATTGGCGCGGCACGCGCGCCGAGCCATCGACGGCATCGTGCTCGCGGCCAGCGCGCAAGTGGCGCTTGGAATCACGACCGTACTGCTCCACGTACCGGTGACGTTTGGCGCGGCTCATCAGGGCAACGCTGCTCTGCTCATCGCGGCGACGCTCCACGCCATATATGCGCTCCGTCGCTGGCCCGCCCACGTCCAGCTGCCCGATGGCGTGAGGATCGAACCTGCCGGATTGCCCCAGGCAACCTGATCACATCGAGCCGGCCATGCCGACGCCCATTCCGCCTTGCAGGGGGATGAGCCGCGGCTGCCATGCGATGCCTTCTTTTTCGCTGACTCGCGGGTGCGCGAACCAGGGCAGAGCGAACCCGATGCCGGAACCGACGAGGCTGCCGACGAGCACGTCGGAGAAGTAGTGGGCGTCTCCGGCGATGCGAGCGTAGGCGGTGAACGTGGCGATGGGCAGACCCACGCCCCAGACCAGCGGCGCCGCGCGGTAGCCGCGCATCGTGGCCACGGTGCCCGAGGAGACCGCCAGCGAGAACGTCAAGCTCGAATGGCCAGAGAAGAAGGACGCGTTGCGCTCGGCCGTGGAGTAGCGCTCGGGTCCATGTTGCCCGAAGTGGACGGCCGGGCGTTCGCGCGCGACCCCGGCCTTGGTCACCTGCGTCACTGCGAGCGTGGTGCTGGCCGCCTCGGTCACCAGCAGCGCGTTCACGAGCGCTTCATCGCCCCGCTCATCGTGCCCGGCGACCCAGGTGAGAGTTCCGAACGCCGAGACGGGCGCGAGCCCGAACGCCGCCACGTCGCTCATCACGTGCACCGTGCTGGTATTCTCGGTCACCAGGGCGCGGCGCACGGCGCGATCGAACGCCGGCGGCTCGCAGAACCGACACGTCCGCGTGACCTGGGCGTTCACCGAGAACTGGAATAGGGCCGCTACGTACGCGGTCGACCCGATCACGAACAGCGACTCGGCGGTGTCGTAGCGCAACGGAACGGGCTGGGTAGCGGCGGGTGAGTGCGACTCGGCCAGCGCGGGCCCCGCGAGACTCGTGACGCAAACTATGGCGACCAGGGCAGGGGTTCGAGGCGCGGGCGCCATCGCCGTGCAGCGTAGCCGAGTTCCCCGTCGGCCAAGCCGCCCGTGCGTTCAACGCGCGCGCAGCTTCTGCTCCACGACGTCGGAGATACCAGTACCGGACAGGCGATAGGTCGACTTCTGACCGTGGGGGTCTCGCAAGAGGAGGTAGCCCCTGCGGGGCACGACCTGGCTCGGCCCGGGTTGCACCGGCTCCCAAGCTGCTCCGGAGTACGAACGCTCTCGCTTTGGTCGGCTCACGGCTTTGTCCTCCGACCTGATTGGAGTGCAATGCGCGTGCCGCGCCCGACCCCTGGGGTTTGCACGGGGTTCACGGGCGTCGACCGTACGACCGATGCGACAATGACGCCGTGAGCCGTGCGATCTGTGGCGCGTGAGCCACGCCAGGTCACGAGCGGGACGCGGTCGGTACGGTCATCGAGACCGGCCGAACCAGGTCTTCCGGACTGATCAACCACTCGGGCTCGGGCACGTCGTCGAGCCGGTAGAACCCGCCGCAGAACACCTTTCGGCTGCAGCCCGCACACTGGGCTTCGTAGGTCCGCTGTTGCCGCAGATACTCGAACAAATTCACTTCTTCGTTGTTCACGAACAGCATGTGGCGTTCGAGCTTCAGTAGATCTCCCGAGAGGTAGCTCTCGTAGCCAGGTAGGAAACACCACGGCAGGTTCACGACCTGGAGCTTCATGCGGTCGTGCCAGGCGTCGATGACCTGCATCACGACGCGCGCGGCCTCGGCAGTGTCGGGAGCGACCGTGTTCGTAGCTCGACCAAAGGGCGTGAGAAACTGGATGTTGAGCCAGCGCAACCCGAGCTCGAACACGAGCTTCGTGAGCTCGCCAAGCTGACGGTGATTCGTGAGCGTGAGTGTCACGTTGGCACCGAGTTCGAGCTCCCTCGGCGCCGCACGCCGAACATTTTCGATGCCCGCGAGCGTCTGGTCGAAGGCCTCCGGAACGCCGACGTTGGCCGCGTGCAGGTGCCGGGTCGGACCGTGCAAGCTGAACAGGATGGAGCTCACTCCGCTCCGAGCCAGCCGCCGGGCGTAGTCCGGGTAGAACGCCATACGACCGTTGGTAGTGACGTTGATCTTCTCGTAGCCGATGGCGCGGGCGTGACGAACGAGCGAAAAGAGCTTGTCGTAGAGGGTGGGCTCGCCACCGTCGAGATCGAGCAGGCGCACGCCGAGCGCTCGGTACTTGTCGAGGAGCTGCTTCTGCCGTTCGAAGTTGCCGTCGACTTGGCTGCGGGTCCCCACCGCACAGAACGTGCAGCGATTGTTGCAGCGGTACGTCACGTTCATGATGACCTTCTTCGGCCCCTGCATGGCAGAGAGTCGGAAATCGAAGGTCTGCTTGAACTCGCCCAGCTCTCGAGGCGTGACCTCCGCGTGGGTCGGGCTCGGGACGCGCTGAAACCGCGGACCCCAGTCCGAAACCACGGGTAGCTCCCGCGAACGCGCGGCGAGCCGGGTGCCCGGAAGCGGCGTCGCGAACTGCACGCTCGGCGTCACTCCGTAGCGCTCGTGCAGGCTCAGGGCGACCTCGAGGGTCTGGTTGATCTCCTCCCGGCTCTCGCCCGGAAGCCCGATGATGAAGTGCACCAAGAGAGGCAGACCGAGGTCCTTCGCGCGCTCGGCGATGCGCTCGAGATGAGCGAGGTCGAGCTCCTTGTCCACGATCTCATCGACGACGCGCTGCACGCCGCTCTCGGCGCTCACGCTGAGGGTGGTGAGCCGGCCTCGAAGGCGCGCGAGGTGGCTGTCTTCCAGGTGATCCATGCGCAACCCGTTGGGGATCTCGCAGCCGAGCCCCCGCGCCTCGAGCTCGGCGAGCAACCCGTCGAAGTGCCGGGCACTGACGTTGGCGAGCTCATCGAGCACGTGCACGCGTTTGGCGCCGAGGGCCGCCAGACGTTCGAGCTCACGCGCCACGGCCGCGCGCGACAGGCGTCGCTGGCGCTTCGGCGCTCCGGGGGCGAGACCCGGATTCGACGAGCAATGGATGCAGCGGTACGGGCAACCCCGCGACGTGAGCATGGGGAGCGAGGGCTCCTCGATGGGAAAGGCCCAACTCGGGCGACCGAGCGCGGCCACGAGCTCGCGTTGGAATCGGTAGTAGCTCTCGACGTCCACCAGGTCCCAAGCCGGGGAAGCGAGCGCGTCGAGGTCTTCGGGCTCGGTGCCGGGAGTGACCTCGGTTGCTGGCGGGCGGCCGTGCCGCGCGAGCCGCTCGACCAGAGCCGGGAGCGATCGCTCCGCCTCGAAGCGCAGGAGCACGTCGACTTCGGGGTACGACGCGAGAACCTCCGCCCCCGGCGCGTCGACGTAGTGCTGGCCGCTCTGATAGGCGTCGGCCAGGACGAGCGGAGTGTCCGGAGCGGCGCGTCGCAGACGGGAGAGCAGATCGCCGAGCACGGGCTCACGGGCGGGCGGCCGATGAAAGGGCGTGTAGGCCACCACCACCACGTCGCTCGGCACCGACAGCGCTTCGTCATCGAGGTCGACCCCGAGCCGCACTTCCCCGTCGCCGTCGGGCCGAACGCCAGAGCCGGGCCGGGCCAACGCGTCGATCACGTACACCTCGTGGCCACTCGCGCGGAGGGAGCCAGCGGCGGACAGCGCGCCCAGGTCCGCGAAGTACGGGTAGTCGACGAAGTCGACCGAGACCCGGAGCGGCGGGAAGACCACGAGGACGCGCGCCATGGGCAACGGAGCGTAGCGTGAGAGGCGCGGAACCGCCCGAGGCAGCGAAAGCTGCAGGCCTTTTGTCTGCAAGGCCTTGACCAAGGGTAGCCCGACGGCAGATACGGTGGGGGCAGATGAGACGCGCGCTGGTCGGTTCATCCCTTCTTCTCGTGCTCGCCACGCCGAGCCTCGCCGCCGCCGTCGAAAATGAATGGGACGGTGACTTCGGGCGCAAGGCCGAGCGCCGCAGCGACTTCACGGCCGGCCTGTCCGTCGGCGTCTTCGCCGCCAGCGCCTACGGCTATCCGAACGAGGCGTCGAAGATCGACAACGACCGCTACGTCGCGGACACTGGCGTCGGCATTGGGCAGGCCCAGACCCTGTGGCTCGGTGGTGCGCTGCGCGACTGGTTCACGTTCGCAGTGGGCTATTGGGCCGCCGGCTACTCCGCCAACGATCTCGACACCGCAGCGTTCGGCGTCATCTTCCGCGTCGAGACCTTCCCGCTGTGGTCGGTTGGCGGCACGTGGCGTGACCTCGGGGTCTACACCAACTTCGGTATCGGCGGCACCACGCTCAAGGCGGGCGACGAGAAGCGCGCCGACGGAGGCGCCTTGAGCATCGTCGGTCTCGGCGGCTTCTGGGAACCCGTGCGCTTCGGCATCTTCTCGTTCGGCCCGAACATCGAGTACACACACCTCTTCAGCCGCACGCTGAAGCTCAACGCGACCACTCTCGGCGCGCGGCTCGTGCTCTACACCGGACCCTGAGCGGGCCGCGTGCGGTCCGGCGCGGCTCCACCTGCCGGCGCCGTGCCACTCACCACGCGCTCGTGCCCGCCGTAGTCGCGGCGGGTCTCGATGCTCGAAAACCCCTCGGCCTCCAACAGCTGGCGCACGCGCCCCGCCTGGTCGTAGTGGACCTCGACCGCGAGCACGCCGCCCGGTTCGAGCACCGCACGGCTCCCGGCCACGACGCGCCGGACGACGTCGAGGCCGTCGGGACCGCCGACCAGGGCGAGAGCGGGCTCGAACTCGCGGATCTCCCGCGAGATCGCCTGGAGCTCCGCGTCGGGGATGTACGGCGGGTTCGCGGTCACGAGCTCGAAACGTTGCTCCGCGGCCAGCGCTGCGAAGAGGTCGCCGGCGCAGAAGCTCATGCCGAAGATCGTGCCGAGCCGGAGCGCGTTCTCCTGCGCGAGCTGCAGCGCGTCGGCCGAAACGTCGCTCGCGGTGACGCGCCAAGTCGGTCGCTGCTTGGCGAACGCCACGGCGACCGCGCCGGAGCCGGTGCAGAGGTCGAGCATACGGCCGTACATCGAATGCGAGCGAGTCCGCTCGAGCGCGACTTCCACCAGGGCCTCGGTGTCGGGTCGGGGGATGAGCACCCGCGAGTCGACGCGGAACACGAGCCCGAAGAACTCGCGGCGGCCCAGGATGTAGGCGACGGGCTCCCCACTGCGGCGGCGCTTGATGAGCTCACGGAACTTGGCGAGCTCGGCGGGCGAGAGCGGCCGTTTGGCTTCGATGATCAACCGCACGCGGTCGAGCCCGATGGATTCGGACAAGAGGAGCTCCGCGTCGAGCCGAGGGCTCTCGAAGCTTCGCGCCCGAAAATCTTCGGTGGCCCAGGACAGAACGCGTTGGACGGTCCAGGCCTCGACGGCACCGCTCTCGCTGGGAGCGCTCATAAACGGCGGCCCGCGACTTCGCGTTTGGAGTCCTCGAGGGCTCCTTCCACCTCGGCGCGCACCTCGCCGAGCCGGGCCGCCGTGGGCGCCTCGAAGCGCACGACGATGACGGGACCCGTGTTGGACGCGCGAACGAGACCCCACGCGCCATCGGCATAGGTGATGCGTGCCCCGTCGATCTCGGTGAGCTCCCCCTTGCCCCGGAGCCGCTCGCGTACGCCCTGCACGACGTCGAACTTGATGGCGTCAGGACAGTCCACGCGAAGCTCGGGCGTGCTCACTCCTTGCGGCATGTCGGAGAGCAGCTCCACCACGGTCTTGTTCTCGCGCGCCAGGATCTCGAGCAGACGCAGGGCCGCGTAAATGCCGTCGTCGTAGCCGAAGTAGCGATCGGCGAAGAAGAAGTGCCCGCTCATCTCACCGGCAAGCACCGCCGACTCTTCCTTCATCTTGGTCTTGATCAGCGAGTGCCCGGTCTTCCACATGATGGGGCGGCCGCCGTGGCGCGCGATGTCGTCGTAGGTGGTCTGAGAGCACTTCACTTCGCCGATCACCGCCGCCCCTTTGCGCTCACTCAAGATGCTCCGCGCGAAGAGTGCCAGCAGGCGATCTCCCCACACGATCTCGCCGGTCGCGTCCACCACGCCCAGGCGGTCTCCGTCGCCGTCCCAGGCGATGCCGACCCGCGCCCCGTGCTGCTGCACGCTGGCGATCAGCGCCTCGAGGTTCTTGGGCACCGTCGGATCCGGATGATGATTGGGAAACGCCCCATTCATGTCGCAGAAGAGAGCTACGGGCGAGAGCCCGGTGTCGCGCAGCGCGCGGAGCCCCAAGGGGCCCGCCGACCCGTTGCCCGCGTCGATCACCACGCCCATGTCCGTCTTGGGCAAGCGCACGCGCTTGCGGAGCTCGTCGAGGTAGGCTTCGTCGATTGGGCACGTCTCGAGCGACCCACGTGGGCCGAGGGGGTCGGTGCTGGTCGCGACGAACTCCCGGAGCTTCTGGATGTCGGCCCCGAAGAACGAAGCCTTGCCCTTCATGATCTTGAAGCCGTTGTCTTCGCCGGGATTGTGGCTGCCCGTGATCATCACACCGCCGTCGGCGTCGAGGTGGTGCACCCCGAAATACATGAGCGGAGTCGGCCCGACGCCGATGTCGACCACGTCGGCGCCGGCCTCGGTCAAGCCATGGACCATCGCGTCGAAGAGCCGCTGGCCGGAGCGCCGGCAGTCACGACAGACCACGATGCGCGGGTGAGGTTTCACCACGTCGTTCGGTCGCAGCATCTTGCCGAGGCCGCGCCCGATCTTCTTCACCAGGTCGTCGGAGAGATCGCGGTCGGCGACCCCGCGGATGTCGTACTCGCGAAACACGTGAGCAGTCATGAGCGCCGGCACCATACACGCAAACCCGCGAGCCGTCAGGCACGGGCAGCCGCCCCCGAGGAGCTCCGTCGCCGGAGCGCTTCCTCACTCGTAGGAGCAACCCGCCGAGAGAAGGCTCTCGACGTCTTCCCACGTCACACGCTCGATCACCACCTCCGGGTGCTGGAGGTCGGCCGCGTCCACCGCGGTCATGCGCCCTTCGTCGTCGAGGACGGCTACCTTTCCCGGGACGAGTACTCGACCCGAGCCCGCGCTCTCCGGATCCCAGCCGCCGAAGCTCCCCTCGACGCCGCACTCGAGGTAGGTCGCGACGTCGAAGTTGTACCAGCGAGCGCCGCTGGGCGCGTCGATGCCAAAGTAGCGCTCGGGGTCGGCGAGGCGGCCGCTCGCCGACAGCTGGCGGAGGTCCTCGATCTGGCCTTCGAGCACCTCCCGCACCGAAGCGTATTCGTTCACCTCGCCGGCCTCGCGCTGCCGCGTCTCGAGGGCCGAGACCGGTGTGTCCAGGGCGCGCTCGAGGACGCGCGCGAGCTCATCGAGACTCAGGGAGGTTCCTCGAGCGTAGGGCGCGAGCTCCTTGTCGAGCGCACGCAAGTAGTCTTCGAGTGGCCTGACCTGTTCGCGTTGGGCGACGAGCTCCGTCACGAACGCATACAGGTCGCGATTGGTTCGAAGGGTCATGGACGGCAGGTAGGCTAGCAAATTCGCGCAAAATCCGCAGCGCGGCACGCTCGCCTGCCCCTGTGGTGTAGTTCGCCGGGTGACCGGCGCGCAGTCGAAGTCCAGCGTTCGCTCCGGGGCTGCGAGGCTCTGGTCGCGAGCGCGACTCGAGCTCCGGCTCGTGCGTTGGCTTGCGCTCGCCTCCGGCGTGCTCTTGTGCGCCCGCGCGCTCTTGCGCCCCGACGACTCTTGGGACGGGCTCGCCTACCACCTGCCCTACGCCGGACGCCTGTGGGACATCGTTCCGCGCGACTCGCTCGAGCTCGACGACCACCTGGAGCTTCTCTACCTCTCGTATCCGAAGCTCATCGAGTGGCTGCAGGGTCTTGCGTGGAAGCTAGGCGGTCAGGTGCAGGCCGCGAACTGGGTCGCGCTGGGTTCCGTGTTCGTGTTCGTCGAGCTGGCACACCGCCGCTTCGAGCTCGATCGCGCGCTGACCTGGCTCGCTCTCGTGACGGTACCCATCGTGCAGCTGCACGCCACGGCGTGCTACGTGGACTTGCCGGCCAACCTCGCCGCTGCGAGCGCCGTGCTCGGGTGCTTCCGCGTGTGGACACGGAACGAGCTCGACCCGTGGGACGTCGCGCTGGCGGCTGGCGGTGCCGTCGTCGCCGCCAACGCCAAGTTCCAAACGGCCCCCATCGCGCTGCTGGTGCTCCTCACGCTGGCGCTGGGTGTGGCCCGGATGCACCGAACTCGGAGGCGCTGGCTCTGGGCGCCCGCCCTCGGGCTCGTGCTCTCGTCGTACCCGTACGTGAAGAACGCGCTCCGGTTCGGCGCGCCGTTCTTTCCCATGTCGGTCCCCAGCCTGTTCTCCGAGGATCCGCTGTCACTGGCGGCCTACGAAGGTCCGAAGCTCATGACGCGCTGGCCCAATGCCTTGCGCTGGTTGGTCTCGCTCTCGGGAGTGGGTGAGCTCGACCCGAGTCGCGGGATGTGGACGGTCGACGCCACGTCGGTGCCCGGTAGCCCGACGCATCACATGGGCGGTTACTTCGGCCCCTGGGCGCTCGCCCAAATCGTGTTTCTCGTTTGGCTCGGGCGGCGGCGCGGGCGCGAGGGCCGTGCAGCGTGGATCACGATGGGGCTGCTCACGCTCGTGGTCTGTGCGTCGCCCGCCGCCCACCAGCTTCGCTACTACCTCTACTGGCTCTTGGTCTCGATCGTGCTGAACCTCTGGCTGCTGCGCGGTTCGCCCTTCGAGAAGGCGTATCGCTGGTGTCTGCTCGCGTCGTTCCTGAGCGTGGCCTTGGTGTCGAACCTCCGTTTCCTGGATCCGGATGCGCGACCGCGACCATTGGCTTTTCTGGTCGAGCGCTCCGTCCCCGCCCGGGTCCTGGCTCGTCTCGAGCCGGGCGGACGCTACTGCTTGGTCGCGCCAGCGTATCCGGTGCTGCTCTACGCGAGCGAAGTGCTCGGTCGCCCGCGCTATTCCGTGAAGTCGAGCATCCAAGGAACGACCTGCGGCGACCGGAAAGTGATCTCTCTCGGCGGGGGCTCCCCGCAATGACGAGCTCGACCGCGATGCTCGGGTTCGAAGTGCTCGCCATCGCGCTCGCGAGCCAACGCCGCTCGGCGAGCCTCACGCGCGCGCTCGGCCTCGCGGTTTGGTTCCTTGCGTGTGCGGCAGCACGCCGGCTCACCGCTGTCCCGTTCTCCCTGGGCGATCACGCTTGCATCACACTGCTCGCGCTCGCCAGCTGGCTCCCCGCCGAACCCAGGCTACGCGCGACGCCGCGCGCGCGCTTCTGGATCGGTGCGGGCCTCGCGCTCGTCGCAGCGTTCATCGTGCCGTGGACCTTGCCGCTGGCAGGTTGCCTGGTGTGGGCGCTCCGATCCGAGCTCGGCGTCGGACGGGCGCCTCGCTTCGAGCACGCGGCCCTCGGCATCCTCGGCGCGGCGGCTTTCGCGGCGGTCCTTGCGACGATGCCGCGGTCCGTCGAGCTCCTGCGTCAGGCCTGGGTGCCGAGCGCCGACCCGAAGCAAGAAACTCTCGCGTTCTTGGCGCACGCGTCCATGATCGCGCTGCTCTCGACCGCAACGTTCGAGACCTGGCGCGGCCGGCGCCGGGCAGGCGCCGGGCGGGCTGCGATGTTTTGGATCGCGTTGGGCGTGGAGCTCGGCCTCGTCGCGCTCTCGAAGGGCGCCGACTCGCGAGCGCTCTGGGCCCTGCCTCTGTGCTTGGTCTTCGCCGTGCTCTTCACGCCGGAGGCGGAGACGAAGCGTCCGCCATCCTTCGCCATCGTCGCGACCGCGCTCTCGCTCGCTGCAGCGGGCGGCCTGCTTCCGGTCCGCCGAGGGGAATCGGAGCTCCTCGCCCGTGCCGAGCGCCACGCTCGGACCTTCGGCGCCGAAGATGCCATCGTGCTCCGTGACGGCCCGAGCTTCGAGCTCGCCTTCTATGCACTCGTCGCGAGCTCGTCTCTCACGGACATCGTACAGAAGAGTCCAGGCAAAGACCCGCTCTCCGCGCTGGAATCGCTGCGCCGTCGAGTGCAAGGCAGAGGCGGTCGGCTCTGGCTCGAGGTCGATGGTGAAGGTCTCCCCGTCGCGTCCGCCGACGCGAAAGCACCGCTCGGTGCATCCGACCTCGCCCGCGCCGTGATGGGCGTGACGGTCATGGCAGGCGAGCGACCGGTGCGTGAGGTGCTGCGTTTCGCCTCGGCAGCACCCTGCGCTGGCCTTCCGACCCTCGCGCTTTCGAAAGGCGGCCGCGTGTCGGCGAGCGGCTTCGTCGAGGCCGAGCGCAGCCGAGACTACGCCCCCGAACGCGCCCTCGATGGGGATGCCAAGAGCGAGTGGCTGGCCCCGACCGGGGAGGCGCCCTGGCTGGATCTGGAGCTGCCTGGCCCACGCCAGGTGAAGGGCTTGCGGATCCAGGCCGCGCGCAACGCTCCATGGCTCGACTTCGACACACGCCGCGTGCGCGTCGAGCTCCACCGGAAGGGCGGTCGGAGCGTTTCCCGAGAGATCGACCTCGGGCTGGGGCAGAGTCGCGACCTCGCGCTCGCCGCCAGCGACGTTTGGTGCGTGCGCGTGCTCATCCTGGAACACCGCGGGCGCGGCGGCGGCATCGCCGAGCTCGAGCTCCGCTGAAGCGTCAGCTTCCGCCGCGCGGGCGGTACTTCTGTGCGGCGCGTCCGCAGGGCACTGGTTCGGGGCAAGCCTTGCGCGCGCGGTCGGCGCTGAGCTCGTCGGCGTTTTCCGGATACCAGTGCGCGCGGAGCAGCTGGAGCGATCCGGACTCGGGCCAGTTCAGCGAGGTGGGAGCGAAGAAGCAACCCGGCGGAGGGATGAGCCACTCGCCGCTGAGCCAGACCCAACGACCCGATACCCAATCCCAATGCCCGTCGAGCCACACGCAGGCTTCGTTGTCCGGCGCCGGTGGCACGAACTCCGCTTGCGCGGGCGGTGGCGGGTACTCCACGGTCTCCACGATGGCAGCTTCGGCGGGGTGCGCGCCTTGCGGCGGCGCCGGCAGGCTCGAAGAGCAGGCGCATAGCGAGAGGGCGCTCCCCAACCACCACCTCACACTCGCATGACGTGCGCGCTGCATCACCCGCCCCAGACGTACGCGAGGTACGTGTCGACGATGACGCGACCGAAGAGCATGAACTCGAGGGTCGCGAGCACCAGGAACGGTCCGAAGGGCATGCGAGATTGACCGAGACCTTCGCCGGCTTCTTCACCGATGGGATCGAGGGCGAGCTCGGCTTCGAGCTCCCTCCGCTCCGCTTCCGTCTCCGCGTTTTCGATGGCGGCGAGGAGCTCGGCGCGCTCGGCTCTCACCGCCTCCGGCTCCTCGATCTTGCCCTGGGTGAAGTAGAGCACGATGGCCACGACGGTACCCTGGAGCGCCCCGGCCAGGAGCGCGAAAACGGCGCCCGGCCAGCCGAACCACGCGCCCGCGAGCATCGTGAGCTTCGCGTCGCCGAGGCCCATGCCCGGCCGGCCGCGGAGCTTCCGATAGAGGACGTCGAACGGCAACCAAATCATCACGAAGCCGACGGCGGCGCCCACGAGGGCGTCGAACCACCCGACCTCGGTGCGGAGCGGCACGGACAATATTCCGATCACGCTTCCACCGAAGGTGACCTCGTCCGGCACGATCATGTGCTCGAGGTCGATGAACGCCACGGCCAGCAGACCCAGCGCCAGCGCGAAGTAGAGCGCGAACACCACCAGCGCCCTCCACCACACGGTATCGCCAGCGAGGGGCACGACCCGCACCTCGAACACCGCCCAGGCTGCGAGCCCCCCGAGCGCTTCGACCAACGGGTAGCGGGGAGAGATCTTCACACCGCAGCAGCGCGCCTTGCCGAAGAGGAGCAGCCAGCCGAAGACGGGTAGGTTCTGCCACGCTCGGATCGGCGTCCCACACTTCGGGCAACGCGAACCGGGGTGCACGAGGCTCTCACCGCGCGGCAGGCGGTAGATGACGACGTTCAAGAAGCTGCCGAACGCGAGCCCGAGCGACACGACGGTCGCCACCTGGAACCAATACGGAAGCTCGGACAGCGTGGGCACTCGGGCTCTCGGGCTCTCGGCTCAGGCACTTTGGAGCAGGGCGTCGAGCTCTCCGCTCCGCTCGAGTCGATTGAGCTCGGTGTAGCCTCCGATGGAGCGACCATCGATGAAGATCTGCGGGACGGTGTGCTGGCCGGTTGCCTCGCGCAACCACTCGCGCTTCTCGTCGTCGCCGGCCACGTCGATCTCGTCGAACGCGACCCCCTTGGACACGAGTAGACGCTTGGCGAGGACGCAGTAGCCGCAGTAGGGGGTGCGGTACATCACGACGCGGGCGGGCATTTCCGCCGAAGCCTACGGCGACCTCCCCGTTCTGCCCAGGCCGCGATAAGTTCGGCCGGACATGGCCAGCCCGGACACCACCACGCTCTCGCTCGAACGCTACGCCGCCGACGCCAAGGCCGTCGTCGCCAGCGCCCAGGCCCTGGCGGACGAGCGCAAGCACGCCGAGGTCCTGCCGCTCCACCTTCTGTCGCGAATGCTCGAGCGCGACCCGGGGGTCGTGGCCGTCTTCCGCTCGGCGTCGGTGGACGTCGTGGAGCTCCAGGCCGCCACCGAGCGGGCGCTCGGACAGCTGCCCAAGAGCAAAGAGCCCGCGTACCTGTCCGCCGCCATGCTCGATCTGCTCGAGCGAGCCGGTCGCGAAGCCGAGCGCGAGCGCGCGGGCAACGTCGCCATCGACCACCTCTTGAACGCCCTCTCCCAAGAGATCCGCGGTCCCGCCGGCGAGATCCTCGGCGCCATGGGCATCGCACCGGGTTCGCTGCGCAACCACCTGTCGGCGCTGCGCTCAGTGCCGCGAGGGACACCGCGCCGGCCCGTCGAGGCTGGCAAGGTCGGCGAGTACACCCACGACTGGGTGGAGGACGCCCGAGGCGGTCGCCTCGACCCCGTCATCGGTCGCGACGCCGAGGTCCGCCGGCTCACGACGATCTTGGAACGCCGCCAGAAGAACAACACGCTCCTGGTTGGAGAGCCCGGCGTCGGCAAGGGCGCCGTCATCGCAGCGCTCGCCCAACGCATCGCCGACGGAGACGTGCCGACCACCCTCGCCGGCGTTCGTCTGCTCGAGATCGACACCCCCGCGCGCTGGTCGCAGGTACACGCTGCGAAGCGACGTCGACGAGCGCATGCGTTCGCTCTTGGCCTCGCTCTCCGACGACCGACGCGGTCAGCCGGTGCTCGTGGCACGCAGCGTGGACCAGCTGTTCGGGCAAGGACCGGCCGGCTCCGCCGTGGGGGATTTCCTCAAGTCGCCACTCCTCCGCGGCGAAATCCGCATCATCGCGACCACCACGCCCGAAGGCCTGCGCAAGATCACCGACAAAGACGCGAGCATCCTGCGGGCCTTCACCCACGCTGCCCATCGACGAGCCCAGCGTCGACGGCGCGCTCGAGGTTCTGCGCGGCGTCGCGGTACGTGCAGATCGCCACCAGGTCGAGGTCGCCGAGGGAGCCATCAACTCCGGCCGTGCGCCTTGCCAAGCGCTATCTCCAGGATCGCTTCCTGCCCGACAGCGCCATCGACCTCTTGGACGAGACCGCTGCCGCGAAGCGCGTCGAGGCCGACGGCATCCCGGCGCCCGTGGACGCCGCCATGCGCCGCGCCGAATCGCTGCGCGCCCAGCTGCGTTCCCTCGAGCGTACCGACGACGCGACCACGCGCTCGACCCGCGACAAGCTGTCGCGCGAGATTTCACCGAGCTCGAGCCGCGTCACCGAGATGAAGAGCAAGCTCGAATCGCGTCGTGGCGCCGTAGCCGCAGTGCGCGCCCTGAAGAACGAGCTCGACGCCGCCCGTGCAAGGGCTCGAAGAAGCTCGCTCCAAGAAAGACTTCGCTCGTCTCGGCGAGCTCGAGCACGTGACGCTGCCCGACCTCGAGAAGCGCTACACCGCCGCCGAAGAGGCCGCCCGGAACGCCGGCGTCCTCGACGGGTCGCGCGTCGTCAACGAGGCGAACCCGTGGCCAGCACGCTGGCCATCTGGACCGGCATCCCCGTCGCCAAGATGCTCGAAGGCGAAGCTGACGAAGCTCCCTGAAGATGGAGGCCCGGCTCGAGCAGCGCGTGGTGGGACAGGACGAAGCCGTGAAAGCCATCGCGCGCGCGGTGCGCCGCGGCCGCGTCGGCCTGCGTGACCCCGGCAAGCCCATCGGCAGCTTCCTCTTTCTCGGCCCGGAAACGGCGTCGGCAAGACGGAGCTCGGCAAGGCCCTCGCCGAATTCCTGTTCGACGACGAAGCGGCCCTCACCCGCCTCGACATGAGCGAGTTCATGGAGCGCCACATGGCCCAGCGCCTGATCGGCGCTCCCCCCGGCTACGCCGACAGCGAACAAGGCGGTTTCCTCACCGAAGCCGTGCGCCGCCGCCCCTACTCCGTCCTGCTCTTCGACGAGGTCGAGAAGGCCCACCAAGACGTGTTCAACCTCTTGCTCCAGGTTCTCGACGACGGACGCCTCACCGACGGCCGCGGCCGTAGCGCCGACTTCTCCAACACCGTCGTGATCATGACGAGCAACATCGGCTCCCAGCGCATCTTGGAGACCGATCCCAAGCTCTTCGAATCCGAAGACGGCCGCGAGGCTCTGCGCGACGTGCTCGTCGGCCAGCTCGGCGAGTTCTTCCGCCCCGAGTTCCTGAACCGCATCGACGACGTCGTCGTCTTCCGTGCCCTCACCAAGGTCGACCTCCGGAAGATCGTCGACATACAACTGCGCCGCTTGGAGAAGCTCCTCGCCGACCGCCGCGTGAAGCTCGAGCTCAGCGAAGAGGCCAAGGCTCGCCTGGTCGAGCTGGGCTACGAGCCCGCCCTCGGCGCACGCCCGCTCCGCAGGGCCATCCTGAAGCAAGTGCAAGATCCACTGGCGGAGTCACTGCTCGGGAACAAGTACGCGGAGGGGACGACGATCCAAGTCGGCCTCGACGGGGAGAAGTTCACGTTCAGCGGGTGAGGGGGGCGGGGAATCGCGCGCCTCGCGGGCTCTGCCTCGACGTCAGAAGCGGGGGCTTGGCGGCCGACGTCGTCGGCGCGCAGCCCATGGCGACCAACAGCCCCACACCGAGGCAGAGCCAAGCGATTATCAAGGCGCCGCCGTAGCGATTCAGGGACAGAGCCGGTCACGGGGTGGCGACAAGTGACGCGGGACGCCGGCCGTCGAGGTAGTCTGCTGGCCACCCATGTCTCCGGGCCGCCTTCTGTTCGCGTTCGCGTGCGGCGTGGCCGTATCGATCGGCGCCATCTACTTCGTCCTGACCCACCGACCGCTGACGCCCGAGAGCTTCGAGGTCATGGTGGCGAGCCCGACCTCCATCGACGTCCTGTCGAGCAACAAGCAGCCCTTCGTGGAGCTCCACTTCGCCGGCGATGCGCTGCGGTACCGAATCTCGGTCGAGCGCTTCAAGGACTTCGACGATCCAAACGGATTCCTCAGGGCTGCCTCGCGCCAAGGGGCCCAGCTTCGCTTCCACATCGAGCGCGGAGCGCGACAGAATCCGGAGCGCCCACGCATCGACCCGCAGCCGACGGTCTTCGTCGAGAGCATGGCGGTGGACGGCAAGGAGATCTACCCGCTCTCGAAGCGCATCGAGTGGGACGCGAAGAACGTGCTCTACGCTCGGATCATCGCAGTCCTTTTTCCCCTGCTCACGCTCTATCTCGGTCGCCTGCTCTGGTTTTCCGCACGCAAACCGAGCCCGACGTAAACCCAGACCCCCGACGCCTGGCTGCTCGCACACGTCTTCGCTGCCGACGTCGAGACCTGCCCGCACTGCTCGGGTCCGATGCGCTGGGCCGAGGTCGCCAGCACACGCGCTCAGATCACACGCCTGCTCTCCGAACACGGGCTCGGGGCGAGGGCACCGCCTGTTGCCAGCATCGGTGTGCGTGTGCCCGAACAGATGGTGTTGGGGTTCGGGAAAAGAGTGAGGCTTCGATGAGCGAGCTCACGAACCTTGGCTGGGCCGTCGGCAGGCGCTGTCAGGCAGAGATTCCCCGCGTCGAGCGCTGCGCGGGACACACGTCCGCCTTCGTCAAGGCTGCCCTCGAGCTGCCCTCAACCCGAAACGCTGCCGGCGCGGGCTCTTGGACCGGTGCGCTTTGGCGGTTCATTCGCCCTACGCGCCGAAGCTCGGCTTGTCCAGCAGCAACCAGCGTGGCATGAGGCCGCCATCGAATGCGCGTGCTCTTGAGTGACGGGTCTGGCCTGACGAGCCGGCAGGTGGCGACGCGGCTCGCCGCGTTGGGTCACACGGTGGGCGCTCTCGCGCCGAACTCGCTCGCGCTCACGCGGTTCACGCGCAAGGTCTCGACGGTTCACCGCGTTCCCGCGTTCGGCATCGACCCCTTCGCCTGGCTGGACGCGGCGATTGGAGTCTACCACGCTCATCGCTACGAAGTCTTGCTCCCGACGCAGGAGCAAGTCGCGGTGCTGTCCCTGGCTCACGAGCGCCTGCGCTTGGCCAACGTGCGCACGGTCGTACCCGGCTTCGTCGCGCTTCGGGCGGTCCAAGACAAGGTCGCCGCGCACGACACGCTGAATCGCCTCGGCATCCCCCAACCGGACGCGCACGTCGTCCACTCGGTCGGCGCCCTCCTCGACGTCGACCGATTCCCAGTATTCGTGAAGATGCCCATCGGCACCGCCACGAGCGGTGTCTTGCGCGTCGCAGACCGCGGCGCGCTCGTAGCCTTGGGGTCGACCCTCGAGGAGCGCGAGCTTCCGGCGGAAGGCGTCCTGATTCAGCGACAGGTCAGCGGACCGCTCGCCATGGTCCAAACGCTGTTCGACCACGGGAGACCGCTCGCGTTCCACGCCAACCTGCGCACCGGCGACGGTGCCCGCGGCGGCGCCTGCAACAAAGAGAGCGTCGCGCTTCCCGACGTGGAGCGGTTCGTCCAACGTCTCGGCGAGGACCTCGTGTGGCACGGCGCATTGTCGCTGGACGTCGTGCTCACGTCGGCCGGGCCGCGCGTGATCGACGTGAATCCGCGCTTGGTCGAGCCAGGCAACGCGCTTCGAGCCGGCGTGGACCTCGTCGCGCCGCTGCTCGAGCTTGCGCTCGGACAAAGACCCCGGTGTCAGCCGGCGAGCCGCGAGCACGCGCGCACGCACCAGCTGCTGCTCGCGGTTTTGGGGGCCGCCGAGCAGGGCCGTGGCCGGAGGGGTGTCGCAAGCGAGCTGGCGACCGCGCTGCGGCACACTGGACGCTACGCCAACAGCGTCGAGGAGTTGACTCCGGTGCGCGGCGATCTCCGGGCAGCGCTGCCCGCGTTGCTCGCATCGCTAGCAACGCTCCTGCATCCAGGGACGAGCTCGTGGTTCACCGGCGGTTCGGTGACGGCCTCTGCGCTGTCGCCCGACGGCTGGCGGAGGATCTTGGCCGCGGCCGGCGAGCAGTGAAGCACCGGACGCCGACCGGACGTTCGGTACGGGAGTCCGAGGGTTTCACTGCATCGCGGGACCCTCGCGCGTCGATGCACGAGCTTCACCGACGCATCGACGCGCCGGGCGGTGAAGCCGAGATCGAAATCGTGTTCGACCCGCGCTTCGACTACGCACGAGAGACCCCGCGCCTGGTGATTGGCGACGACGGTGTGATGGCGGAGGGTGCGCGAGGTGAACGTTTCGCTGTGTCCGTCTCCCGACGTATGAGCTTCGCGGACGGCGTCGCCGGCGACGAGGGAGCGTTCATCTTGTGCGGCTTCTGGCTCGCAGAAGCGCTCGCGCTCGGCGGGCGCCTGGACGAAGCGCTGGAGACCTTCGGCACCCACGCGCAAGCTGCGAACCACCTGGGGCTGCTCGCCGATGATGTCTCCCTCGCCGATGGTGTATTGCTCGGCAACTTCCCGCAGGCCTTCAGTCATCTCGGGCTGATCCACGCCGCTTTGCGCCTGGACCTCGCGCCCCGGTTGCGAGACGAAGGCTCCTCGCGCGCACCTCACTTGGTCGGCGCCTTCGCACACATCTGAGCCGGGGTGTCGCCGTTCAAGTCGCGAGCAGGGGTGCCGCTCACGATGTCGGCTGGGTTCTCGCGGTTCGCCAGCGAAACGGCACGGCGAGCTGCTTCAAGTAGGTCTGCGGGAAGTCCGGCATGTTCGCAAGCCCCACGTCCACCGGCGGCGGGCGATCGGGGAGAAATCGTGTGCCGAACACCACGTCCCAGACGATGAGATTCGAGCCGTAGTTGTGATTCGCCTCGCTCACGTTGCGGGAATGGTGCCAGCGGTGAAGCTCCGAGAGGCTGAACACCCAATTCAGAGGGCCGAGGCGCACGTCTACGTTGGCGTGCTGGAACACTCCCACCACGACCGTGAAGAGCGCGTAGGCCGCGAGCACGTGCTCGCTCGCGCCGAGCGCGATCAACGGCGAGATCTCGCAGCCGAAGAGCAACGCGAGCCCGAGCGGGTGGTCGCGCCCGGCATTGAGCCAGTAGAGCCGCTCGGCGCTGTGGTGGGTCGAGTGAAGACGCCAGAGCTCGTCTCGCTCGTGAGCGAGGCGATGGCCCCAATACGACCCGAGCTCCGCCACGAGCGCGGCCAGAACGAGCTGGACGACCAGCGGCCAGCCGTGAGGCCAGATCGACCGGAACGAACCCGTGAGGGGAGCGAGCAGGAGGATCAGCGCTGCCTTCACCAACGGTGGGCAGAGCAGGTTGGTCACGACCCCATGGCAGAGATCGGTGAGCACGTCGCCGCGAGCGACGCGCCACTCGCTCCGAAAGGGCAAGAAGCGCTCCCCGAGCACCGCCGCCCCCACGGCGAGGCCAGCAAAGACGGCGACGACGGCGGTCTCCGAGCCACCTTGGCCAAGCGCCCAAAGTCCGCCGCCGACCGTGAGCAACAGCGTGAGCGGGAACAGCAGCACCCGGGCGAGTTGGCTCACGTTCCCTCCAAGGACATGCCGAGCGACTCGCACAGGATGGTGTCCAGTCGCACGAGGTAGTCTTCCAGTACGGCGCAGGCACGCCCCGCGTCGCCAGCTTCGACTGCATCGAAGTACTCTTCGTGAACGTCGACGTAGTCGTCTGGCACACGCGGGCTCGGCCAGGTGTGAAGCGCGAGCTCGGGGTAGCCCTGCATCATGTCGTTGATCAGCCAAAGCTGCGGCCAGAGCTCGGCAGAGGTGAGGACGTTGCGCATGATTTCGATGTCCGCCGCGACGAACGCCGCCAGCGAGCGTTCCTCGTTGGCGTGCGCGACTGCGGCGCGGGCCGTACCCAGTGAGCCTCGCTTCACGCGTCCCGCAGCGACTCGGGTTCCGTGCAGCACCAGCGCGCGGCGAAGCGCCAGCAGATCTCGGATCACAGCCTGTCGCGCCGAGGGCTCGTCGATGGCTCGGATTGCGAGGGGCAGCGCGGCGAAAGACCACGAGCTCCGCTCCCGCACCACCATGCCCGATCCGCGCCGCACCCGGAGCAGGCCCCACTCGACGAGCTTCGCGATGCTCTCACGAATGGTCACCCGGCTCGTTCGATGCTCCGCCGCGAGGTCACGCTCCGTCGGCAGGTGGGCGGTCGCCGGGATGGCGTTGCGAACGATCTTTGCGCCGAGGACCTCCGCGAGGCTCAGGGACTTGGGTTTGGGGACTTCGCCGGTTGCCAACATGATTGGTTAGTCCGGTTGGACTATCCAATTTGAGACCGGGATCAAGGCGATTCGGCAGCCGCTTGGGATCCATGCGGCAGCGTGCTCGCGCGGCGCGGAGCTCGAGCAACGTGGCGAGGCGGGAGTAGAGGCGGCTCAGCGACGCCGGCTCGGCGTCGAAGGGTTCCCGGACGGGCGGCGTTTCCGTGACCTCGGGGCGGGCGATCGCGTCGACGGCGACACGCTCGTGGGGGTCGACGTCATCGCCTACCGGCACGACGCGACGTACGACATCCTGCCGGCCTCCGACAGCGGCGCCTACTTCGCGAACGGCGTTCTGGTCGGAAGCAGCAATTTCGTCGTCGAGCTCCGCGACGTCTGGGACGACCTGGCGACCGCGTTCATCGCGCGCGGCGAGGACGCCGAGACGAACGCAGCGCTCGAGCGAGCGCGTGCGATCCGCGCCAGCAACGGTCTCACGTACGACGGCCTCGGGTGAGCCCCACCGCGCCTCAGGCCCGGCGCGCGGCGACGACCATTTTGAAGTCGCGGGGCGGACTCGGCAGCGTCTTCACCTGCGCGAAGCCCTTGTCGGCGAGCAGACGTTCGACTTCCTCCTGCGTCGTCGGGCGACCACCGAAGAGCGCGACCCGAAAGCGCAGCGCTGCACCGCGCAGGTCGTCTCCCGACTTCGCGCTCGCGAGCAGCAGCCATCCACCCGGCTTGAGCGAGCGATGGACGCGTTCGACGAGGCGACCGAGCGCGTGCGGCGGCACGAACGGCGCAGGAATCCAGGCCAGGTCGAAGGCGTTCTCGTCGTCCAGAGCCTCACCCGCTTGCTCGCGCAGTTGGATTCGCTCCCCGAGGCCAGCGTCGGCGACGTTTTTGTGCGCGACCGCGAGCGACGGGGCCCAGGTGTCGACGCCGACGACCCGGAGCGAGGGCCACTTGCGGGCCATCGCGATCGACAAGCGCGCGACGCCGGTCCCGACGTCCAGAAAGCGAGCGTCCGGAGCCTCGAGGCTCGCGGCGAGGCCATCGAGCCCGGGCGCGATGCGCCCGAGTGCGTGCACGAAGCCTTCAGTCGCCTGTCCTCCACCCTCGAGCACCGCGGCATCGGTGTAGGTCCATCCGGGGGCACGCTCCGGCCCCTCGAGGAAGTCGCTGTCGAGCTGCCAGAAGTGACGGATCTCGCTGATGAGCGGAGCGAGCTCTGCGGGAGAAGTTCCCTCGAGCGCGCCCTGAGCGCCGGCCTCTCGCAAGAGGTCGTCGATGTGCGGCCTCAGCGTCGGATGGAGGGTCTTTCCCGCCGCCCGCGCCTGGAGCTCGGCCCCGAGGACGGCCAGGGCGGTTGCGGAGGCGCTCAGCTGCGCCACGAGGTCGCGCAGTGCTTCGATGCTCATGTGTTCTTCTCCCCTTTCGCGAGACTCTACGCGCGGCGAGCGCGTCCCAGTAGCCGCGCGGGTCGAAATGGATCGTTTCCGAAACGGAAACAATGCAATCTCCAGCCGTGGACCGCTTGCAGATGATGCAGGTTTTCGCGCGCGTGGCGCAGCGCTCGAGCTTCGCCGCCGCGGCCCGCGAGCTGCGCATGTCACGCGCGTCGGTCACCAAGCACGTCGCGGCTACCGAGGAGCGGCTCGGGGTTCGGCTCCTGGATCGGACCACGCGCAGCGTGAGCATCACCGAAGCAGGGCGGGTCTATCTGGAGCGCTGCCTCGAATGTCTCCAGGCCTTCGACGACTCCGAGGCGGCGATCGGCGGGCTCGCGGCCGAGCCCCGCGGGCTCTTGCGCGTCGCCGCGCCGTTCGACTTCAGCCGCCACCTTTCCGCGCTGATGACCCAGTTCATGAACGCGCACCCGTCGGTCCGAGTCGAGCTCCGACATTCGAACCGCACGCTGGACATGGTCGACGAAGGAATCGACGTGTACCTGCGCATCACGAACACGATCGACGCCAGCCTGATCGCGCGACCGCTGGCCGTCACCCACATGGGCGTATGGGGCGCACCCAGTTACTTGCGCAAACACGGGCGGCCGCGGAAGCCGTCCGACCTGGCGCATCATCACTTCGCGGTGTTCGCGGAGCCCCCGCTCCTCGACGAGTGGACCTTCGAGCGCAACGGACGGCGCACGAAGGTCCGACTGAAGCCCAAGCTGCTCACGAACAGCGGCGACACCTTGGTCGCCGCCGCGAGCGCGGGTGTCGGCTTGGCGCTGATTCCGAGCGTGGGCCTGCCGCCGAACCACGAAAAGCACTTAAAGCCGCTGCTCCTCGATTGGTCCGTGGGCGAACGCGGCGTGTACGCGGTCTACCCGCATCACCGCTTCGTCCCGGCCAAGGTGCGTGCGTTCGTCGACTACGTCCGCGGCGTGCTCGGGCAGCCCAACCACGATCCGTGGTGGCCGGTCGGGATCCCGACGCCGGGCTCGGGGCGTCGGCGCTGACCGGTCAGTCGTTCAAGCCCTTTCCGGCGAGGATCTTGGGGACGCACTTCGTGATCCGCGCGCTCCGCGTCTCCGATTGCTTCGCGCTCGTGAAGTGCACCACGTAAAACCGCCGTCGCCCCGGGGTGAGCGCTTCGAAGGCCTTCGCCAGCCGGCGGTCTTTCTTCAGGGCCCGCGTCAGCTCTTCCGGGAGCACGAGCTCGTCTTTGGCCTTGAAGTCGACCTGGAGCCCGGCCTTCTCGACCGCGATGGCTTGCTTCACGTAGTCACCGAGCACGCGCTTCGTGATCTGAGCTTCGCTGGTGAACTCGAGGCGCAGGGCGGACTGCGTGTTCGCACCCTGGCTGCGCAAGAGGCCGTGAGCGTCCTTCAAGAGCGCACCCTTGAAGAACATCAGGGAGCAATGCGCCTTGAAGGGCTGGATGATGGCCACGTTCTTGCCCTCGAACGAGAAGCAGGGTTTTCCCCACTTCAGCTCCTCTTCGAGCCCGGAGGCCAAGAGGATCGAGCGAATCTTCTCGATTTCGGGTCGCCACGTCTTGGCGCGGCTCACGAAGGCATCGACGCTGGGGCTGGGTTTGCTCATGGCCTCTTCCGACTACCTGTGTCGTGCCTCGGAAGCGATTCCGAAGACGCGTCCGGCCTCGAACGCCGCGATGCCGACGCTGATTGGGGGCGCATCAGTCGCTCGCGGCGTCAGCACCCCGCCCGGACTGCCCGGCAGTTCCGGCGCTCGAATCCGCGTACCGCCATTGCCGCTGCAAGCGGCAATGCCGAGCGCGGCTGGCCTGCCGTCGAAAAGATGTACATGTGGATGTACAATCGGAGCATGTCGAAGAGCTACACCGTGGCGAGTGCGCGGGCGAAGCTCGCCAAGATCGTCGATGAAGTCGAGGCCGGGAAAGACATCGAGCTCACGCGGCGAGGGAAGAAAGTCGCGGTGGTGATGTCTGCCGCGCGATACGCCCGCATGCGCGGTGATCGCGTGGCGTTCATGACGGCGTACGAGACCTTTCGCGAAGATACCGACTTGAGCCAGGTGGGAGTCGAGCCGAGCTGGGCGGAGGGACTTCGTGACCGCGATGCGGGTCGAGGCGTCAAACTGTGACGCGATTCCTGTTGGACACGAGTACGATTGCGGCGGTCGTGTGGAAGGTCCCGAGCTCGAGCGTGCTGACTCGGTTGACCGAACATGGTGGGGAGTGCGCGACATGCGCACCGGTCTGGCATGAGCTCCAATTCGGCGTCCGGCGACTTCCTCGGGGGAGGCGCAGGACCGCACTGGAGGGCTTCCTCGAGGAAGTCGTGCGCGCGACGTTGCCGATCTTCCCCTACGACGAGCGTGCGGCGGAGTGGCACGGTGAGGAGCGAGCGCGCCTCGAGCGCTCGGGAAAGAAACCGCCGTTCGTGGACGGACAGATCGCAGCCATCGCCGTTACCTGTGGCATTCGACTGATCACGGCGAACCCAGCAGACTTCAAGTCGTTCAAAGGGCTGGTCGTCGAGAACTGGGTGGGCGGACGCTAGGTCAGGCCAACGAACGGTCACGCGTCGACCCGCGAGCGCCGTGCTCGAGAAGAAGGCGGTGCACATCTTGCCGCAAGGGGTGCCGTTGCCGTTGGCGCCGCCGCTGCCACCACCGCCGCTGCCGGACGTGTTGCCCGCATCGGAGCTCGACGAGCAGATGACGTCCTTGTCCCGAGCAGGCTGCCGCGACCCACTCTCGACCTCCAACCGCGACGCGCGTAACCTGAGCCCCGCTGGATTTGGCAGATGGAATTTCCTACGCGCTCGAGGACGTAGCCCAAGGTCGGCTTCGGCCAGTCGGTCCGGAAGCCCCGCTCGACCACTCTCCCTTTTTCCAGCGTTTGAACGAAGGAGTGGCGTCTCACTCTTCGGCAAATCTGTCAGCGAGCGGATGCGCTGTCCTGGTCCGTGGGGTGTGAAGCCAAGAGCGGGCTCATGCCGGTGTAATTGCAGCGCGCGCTCGCTGCCGTTTTGCACGAGCACGATGAAGTCCCATTCGTCCATGCTTCGGCCCCCGACACTACTCGCGCAGGTTCGTCAGCACGAGGTCGGGGGCGCCGAGCAGAAGCACGCCCCTCGACCCCGCCGCGCCAGGCGCGTAGGCTCGGTCTCCGTGAGCTTCCTGGGTTCCTTCGCTGGGCGTGTGTCGTGCATGGTGTGGGTCACGACGCTTTCGGCGTGTGGGTCCTCGGAGTCGGAGTCGGGCCCGAACTCGGGCTCGGGCTCAGCCTCGCCTTCGGGCGGCAGCAGCAACGGCGGCACGGGCACGGGCGGCGGTAGCGGTGGCGGCGGCGGTGGAAACACTGGAGGCAGCGCGGGAACGGGTGGCTCGGGCGGGGTCACGGTACCCCCCCTGCCGGAGCTGGGGTTCCCGGTTCCGCTCGAAGTCGCCCCACATGCAGGCCAGTCGTACGACGGTGCGAGCACGATCACGCTCGACGGGAGCGCTCGGCTCGAGCGTGTCCCGGACCCCAATGGCTCCGGGCGGAACGTGTTTCTCCGTCGCATCGTCCGCAGCGACCACGCGGGCGGCACGGTGAATTGCCGCAACGAGTTCGTGTGGAACGACGCGGGGCCCATGCCCCACATTCTTCCGGGTGACGAGGTTTGGGGGGCGTTCGCGTTCATGCCGAAAGGCGACGAGTGGGTCACCGCGAGCGCGACCACGGACAACGACATGCTCGTTTTCCAATCTCACTCCGAATCGAATGGCCCCACCCAGCCGGACATTGCGCTGTTCGTCGATCGCGGGCTCGACCGTATGTATTGGCAGCGTTCGTGGAGTGCTGCACCGCAAGCGACCACGCCAGACGGCACGTCGAAGGATTGGATTTTCGAGTATCCGGCGGCGGGCATCTGGCACAAGTTCGTGTTTCGCTGGAAGCTCGGCTTCGACAGCAGCCACGCACCGGCGACCCAGGTCTGGTACAAAAAAGGCGGCCTGCCGTGGGAGCTCGTGGTCGACAAGACCGCCAGCACGGACTTCAACACGTACAATTGGGATACCGGATCCTACTTGCGGATCGGTTTCTACAAGTGGTCGGGAACCGAGTGGGCCGTCGGGTCTCCGACGATCGCGATGTACGAGACGACTCTCTACGCGGAACGGGGGAGCGACCTTCTCGAGCGTGCCGAGCAGTCGCTCGCTGGTCTGTGACCTCGTCGTCCCGGCGCGTAGGGCACCCGACGCCGACTCGCGGCCTGGGAATGTTCGATGAGCGTGGCCGGTTCTGGTCGCATGCGGTTCAGTTCGAAGGTCCGTGAGGCCCTGCGCGGCTGGGTCTCCATTGCTGCAGGAGTCGCCGTGCTCCTGATTGGGCGTGCGTCCTTCGCGGACCACTACCGGGTGCCGAGCGGTTCCATGGAGCCGAACGTGGAGGTGGGAGACCGCATCCTGGTGAACAAGCTGGCGTTCGGGTTCCGCGTCCCCGCCACGAACGTCTACCTCAGCCGCTTCGGGGAGCCGCAGCGCGGCGACGTCGTCGTGCTGTCGTCTCCGGACGACGGCAGCGTGCTCTTGAAGCGCGTGGTCGCGGTTCCGGGCGACGAGGTCGAGGTCAGGGAAGGCGAGGTGTGGTTGAGCGGCCGGCTGGAACACCACGGCTACGCCATTCGTCGCGATGACTCGGGCGGTCCGCCGCTCGAGGCGTCTCGAGTTCCGACCGATGCCTACCTCGTGCTCGGTGACAATCGCGGCAACAGCCGGGACGGGCGGAGCTTCGGCTTCGTCCAGCGTTCGGCCGTTCTGGGCAAAGCCATCGCGGTGTACGCGCGCGACGGGGGACTGGTGTGGGTGCCGCTCTAGTGCCCTGAGTCTGCAATTGCCCGCCCGTGTCTCGACTGAGCCAGAGGCCCTGCGCATGGTGGGACGTGCGCCAGGGGCTCGGCTCTGTGCGTTTTCGTGTTTCTGCGCGATGCGGTCGCGTTCCCAGCGAAGCTCGAGGCAGCGCCCGAGCCCGTCGAGCCGCTCTGCCGGCAGCGACGGCTCGAGCTCGTCCAAGAGATCCTGAACGGCTCGAGCGAGATCCTCCAGGTCGTTGGTGTGAGCAGCGGCGGCGTTGGACCGGACCGAGTGTGCGGCAACGTCTATGGCGCGCGCACGCACCCAGCGCCGGGCCGTGTCGCCGTCCTTTTGCCGCTGCAGTGCACGCAAGTACTCGCCAAGATCGGCGGAGGGCTCGTCGTCGCTGCGTTCGGTGAGGACGGCGGTCGAGCTGGGCTACGAGCCCGCCCTCGGCGCACGCCCGCTCCGGAGGGCCATCCTGAAGCAAGTGCAAGCCCTACTGGCGGAGTCGCTGCTCGGGAACAAGTACGCGGAGGGGACGACGATCCAAGTCGGCCTCGACGGGGAGAAGTTCACGTTCAAAGGCTGAGGTCGGCTTCGCGGGTGCCTTCCGGCAGCCGGGTGGGGGCAGGCTCACGATTGGGCGACGAGTCGGAGTGGCGGTATTCCGGCTCGGTCACCGCTCACCGAAACGCCCTGCGCGGTCTGAGTGCGCTCACTGCTTCGTGTACTCGAACATCACTGCAGGGTTGACCCCGACCGCTGGCGCGTAGATGCGGAACTTCGTTCCGTCCGAGTCGTACGACGTGAATGGCTGCGAGCCAGGCGGACACGTCTGCGCGACTTGGATGCTGGAGCCGTTGACGATGAAGCTTCCGTTTTGGTGGATGGGACTCCCATCGAGGCCTGCGTCGTCGATGGCGGACACGACGCGCTGGTAGAGACCGGCATCGTCGATGGCCACGGTGTCCTGGAGCGTCAAGCCGGTGGGCCCGCTGCTGCCACCGGCTCCGACGTACACCGCCGCTGCCGTCAGCACGTACGTTCCCGCGACGAGCGTTCCACCATTGCCGGTCACGGCATCGGTCGCAACGAACATCTGTTGAATGACGCTGCCGACGTTCGCCACAGTGTTGCACTCCGACGGAGCACCGTCCGAGTCTGCTTCTTGCGGCGCGTCCGCCGTGACGTCGGCGCCTGCGTCTGTCCCAGCTTCCACCGTCACGTCGACACCAGAGTCCGTCGGAGCGTCGACGGCCTCGTCCTCACTGCTGCACGCCAAGAGACACGCTGCCACCACCACCAGGCAAATCCCTTTCATCACCGTCCTCGCTTCGATCGAGGCGAATATCACCGCCTCGGCGGCTCGGCTTGAACGCGAGAAAGGTGCGATAGTCGCTCGGCGTCATGCCCGTGAAACGCTTGAAAATGCGAGTGAAGTGGCTCTGATCGGCGAAGCCCGCACGAACGGCGACTTGCGTGAGCGTGAGCTCGCGCTCGGCCAGCATCTCGCGGGCACGCTGGAAGCGACGCCGGCGCTGGTATTCTCCGACCGAGCAGCCGGCGAATCGGCGGAAGGTCGCGGCGAAGTGGACGGGATGCACGCCCGCCTCCCCGGCTAGGCGCGCAGCGACACCGCGTCTGGTTGCGCGGTGCAGCAGATCGCCAGCGCGGAGCCAGCGCGGCGCGCGCTCGTCGATGGTGGGCCTCGCTCCGCGCACGCTGCCAGGATTTGAACGTCGTGACCCTCGACGGCGAGCGCCGAGTCGCGGTCATCGCGCGTCGCAACTGCGCAAGATCCGGCGGCCGCGGCCGCGATGTCGTCCTGCCGAACTCGGCTGGCTGGTCGAGCGGCGCGACGAACTCGGCGACGCGGCGCAGCCAGGTGCCGTCGAGCTCGACATTGAGCGAGGAGACGTCGCCGTGGCACTCCTTCGTGGCACTCGCCTGGCGGGGCAGTTCACCAGCATGCCCGTGCAGCAGCGGCGGCGCCGCCGACCAGCTCTCGAGGTACGTCCCGCCGAAGTTCAGACAGAAGTAGGCGCAGTCGTGCGAGTGCCGCGGCAGTCGAGAGCCAGCCGCGTGGTGGGACTCGACCAACGAGAGGTCACCGATGTCCCGCCGCAATCGCGCGTCCAGCCGAACCGACCCGGAGGTAGCCGCCCAGACCCCATGCGGCATCATACGCAAGCGCGACACGTCGTGCTCGAGTCTCGAGCGCGCCGAACCCCGCGGCGGGGTGCTCGATCGGCGCTGGGGCGATTTGAACTCGGGCATCAGGCCGACGCCGCGTCAGTTCTGCCGCTGCGAAATGTAGAACACACAGATGCCCACCGTCACCGCTCTTCTCGAAGAACGGCTCGCCTCATTGGGCGGTTTAAAGCACGCGCGCACCCACCAAACGCGGGTTGGGTTGGTCGTGCGTGTCTTCGAAGAACACGATCTTGCCGTCCTTCACTTCCTTGTCGATGCTCTCGGTCCAGCCGCCTCCGCCGCAATTGACCTTCAGCAGTCGATGGATCCGATCCCAGAGCTGTCGCGTGTACGGGTGCTCGGGGTCGAGACGGCGCCCGCTCGGTCGCCAGCAGAGCTCTCGGGTGGGGCGCTCGGGGCCAGCGCTGCGGTGGTTTTGTCGTGCGGAGCGATCCGATGCGCCGCCGGTTGCGGATAAACGCGACATGCGGCAGCGCGGGGAAGCTCCGGCGGGTTCCGCTTTACGAATCGCTTGCTGAGGACTGCGCTGCGCCCGCCGCACGGCGAGCCGTTCGCTCCCGCGCCATCCCTGCTCCGCCGGTCGGCGCCGGCCCCTGCTAACCTCGTGCGCCATGGGTAGCGTGCTCGTCGTGGGGGGCTGGGTCGAACTTCAAAGCGACGAGGCCATCTCAGCGTGGCGCAAGAAGAAGCCCGCGATGGCGAAGCTCAGCGGCTGGGGCGGACCGATCGCTGCCCCGGAGGCGGGGTCGGCGTTCGATCGCTGGAGCATCGACGAGCTGTGGCAGAACGCGCGCGAGGCTTCCGAAGCGATCGAGATCGTCGAGAGCGGACGCGGCGTTCGTTTCGCGGCGGCGCTCTCCAGCGTCACGGGCCGCGCTGTGGGCACCGGCGCTGCTCGCCGCGGTCCGGCGCGCGGCGGGACTGGGCCAAGGCGCGGCGTGGGCCAGTTACGTCAGCGAAACGCCTGGCGTACTCGCCGCATCGGCATCGGGCCGCGGTTCGTTTCGCGAGCTGGACGACGACGAGGAATCTCCGGCCCGTGTGTTCGACGAGCCCGAGCTCGCTCGCGCGCTGGACTGATCGACGGCCATCCGCCCAGCGAGGGAGCGCTGTCTCTGCTGCCAGCTCGCGCCGTCGAACCCTGTGGAAAGAAAGCGCCAGCGAAGTCGCTGCGCCGAAGCGGCGGCAGCAGGACACGGCCCGTCACGGCGCTCCGCCGTCCGGGCGAAGCTGGCACTTCGCGTGCGCAAGCTCGCGCTACGCCTCAAGACGTCGATCACCGGCATCGCCCGGCTCTCATCCGGCGAGATCGTGATGACCTCCATGTTCGGACAGCTCGCGAACGGGCACACCGACGCCAACGAGTGGACGCTGGCTGCGACTTCCATCGGCAAGCTCTGGTGGCTGGCAGCCCACGACGAGCGCTTGTGGGTGGGCGCCGCCACCGGGCTTCACGTGAGTGACGACGGCGGAACGAGCTCGTCGCGGCCAAGCGACACGCTCTGGTCCAGCGTGCTGCCCGTAGGAGACGCGATCCTCGGCTGTACCAACGGGGAAATCCAACGCTCCACGGACGACGGACGCACTTGGACCTCCGTGTTTCGCGTGGCGGATCACTTCGGAGTGGGGGAGCTCATCCGAGGTGCGGGCGACGACATCATCGGCACCGGTCTCGGCGGGCCGCGTGTTCTGTCTCGAGACCGCGGCCAAAGCTTCGAATGCGTCCAACACGGTCCGTCGGAGGCCTTCGGTGGCGTCGCACGCGGGGGATGATCTCTGGTACATCGGTCCGTCGCGCCTGATGCACGCCAAGAGCACGGACCCCGGCAACTACCAGCCCGCCGGCCCCAAGAAGCCACGTCAAATGAACTACGCCAGAGTCCGCGCAGCCCACGGCACCGTGTGGATCGCCGCCGAAGGCCAGCTGCTCCGCTCCCTCGATCGCGGCGCCAGCTGGCAAATCACCCTTGAAAGGAACACCGTCTTCAACGACGTCCTTCCCCTCGGCCCTCGCCGAGCCATCACCGTCACATCCGACGGCACGGCGTTCGCGATCGAGGATTGAGCGCTCTCACACCCACCGCGTGCGTGGTGAGCGTGCTCATGGCGGAAGGGGCTTCAAGCGAAGCGACGCACGGCGAGCCATCGAGAAGGTGCGCGCTCAGGAGGTCGAGCCTCGACTCGATCTCGTGTTCCGCGCGGCGCTCGCGGCGCTCACACCCTGAGACGGTTCGGGCACACGCCGAACAAACTGGCGTGTGCAGGGATGCCCCCGGTGGGGAGCACGGCAAGCGCGTCCAGCTCGAGCTCGCTTCGGCTCCCGGTCTCGGCGCTCCTTGGCCTCGCCTTCTGGACGAGATCACCGATAGCGTGCGCGTCACGCCCTAGAGGCCCGGATCCGCGTCCTGCCCTTCGAGTGGAGGAAGCGCCGGGGCGGGCGCCTCGCGCACGGAGATGGACGCCGTTGGGAGGTCGCGGGGCTCGACAACCGCGTGTGCGTCCGGATCACGGATACGTCGCGAGCGCGACGCACGCGTATCTCGTCTCCAGGACGTCGGCAATGCGTAGATCCGCGACCGCGTCTTCCAGCCCAACGGTCACGGATCCACGATGCAAGGCTCGACCTTCAGCGTCAGCTCCACGTCGTGGGCGCGGGTCGCGGACTCGAGATCCACGGACGGCGTTTCGACGTCGCGCACGCACGGGAAGGTGTACGCCGGAGTCTTGAGTCGCTTCTGACGCGCGAGCCACTCGGCCGCGGCGACGCGGAGCTCTGCGCGACCGCGGCCCTGGAGCTCCAAGCGGAAGCGGCCGCTCGCGTCCGTCGTCGCCTGGGCCTCGCCCGCGCGCACCTCGATGCCGCCGAGATTCTGGCTCACACCAACGAGCCGCGACGCGAGTTTGATGCGCCCCGAAACGCTGGCGCTCCGCGCGCTGAGCTGGCTGCCAGTTGCGAAGGCGGTCGTCCTCAGATCGGCCGAAAACAAGAGGAGCTCCGGATGGACGAGGCGCAGTCCACCCAAGCTACCGGGCCGGCCGGAGAAGTAGCTCCAGAGCTCCTGCCCACTTCGAGCATCGAGCGCGGAGAGGCGACCGTCTTCCTGCCAGAAGACCCGGTCTTCCGTGCACACGGCGCTCGACGATTCGCGCATGCGGTGGGTCTGGACGAAGCGTTCCTTGCCGTCGCTCGTCGACACGACGGAAAGCGCCGAGCTCGAGGCTCCCAAGTCGAGCCGCGTGACGAGCAGCGAGTCGCCGCAAACGGCCAAGCTCGTGACACGCGCTCCCGCCGGCTGAGGCAACTTCAGCAACACCTCGCCGCTCCGCGCGTCCAAGAGGGTCACGCCGTGCCCGCGCTGGAACGCGACATGGCGCCCTTGAACCACCAGATGAGAGTCGATCAAGATTCCTAGCTCGCTCCACGGGAAGCTCCGCCTCCAGACACGCCGTCCTCCGCTCGCGTACAGAGTGAGCTCGGCTTCGTGCGAAGGGTCCTCACCGCTCCAAAGCGCGAGCCGCGCGCCGTCGCTCGCGAAGCCGCGCCCCGGGAGCGCCGTGCTGCCCAGGATCTCCTCGGACCACTTCAACTTGCCCGTGCGGGACTCGAGCGCGGCCAACAGCTGCGGCGGGAGTTTGCGCATGCGAGCCCAAGGCCACTCGAGCACCAAGGCGTCCGGGCCGAGCTCGGTGAAGCTCCAGTCGAAATCGGGATCCGAAGGCGAGCGAGTCCAGAGGTTCTCCGCCTTGGGAATTCCCAGCGCCTGGGCTTCGCGCTTGCCGTCCTTGCAGACGACGACGTCGGCACCGAGGTCGCAGCGACAGTCCACCGCCGGACCCATGCGGATGTCAGGCAACGCTGCGCGGCTCCGCGCCTGACCGCTGAGCGGATCGACGATCATCAGCTCGCACTCCGGTGCGAGCACCAGCTCGAGGGCTCCGCCCCGGATGCGAGCCGAGCGCGCAGCGAACGGTAGCTCGTAGAGAGGCCCATCCGGCTTGGGGAGCCCCAGCGGCTCGGGCGGCTTGGGCTCGTCGGTCGCCAGGATGGGCGCCGCGGCATCGACGGGTGCCGCGCTGGGCGGAGCAGCGACCGGCGCGCCGGCGGAGGGGCGCGGTTGCTCGACCGGCGCGCAGCTCGCGGTGGAGAGCGCGAGAGCGAGCCGATACGAGTACGTCGATACTCGCTGCCAATGCGGGCCCTGCCGAGACAGCGCCCCTCGCGCGAACGTCATGCGGAGCAACGCTATCACGCGAGGAGACGATGACGCGCGCCGCTTCGCGTGCTCAGCCAACGCCGGTCGTGCCTCACTCGAGCTCCTCGAGGAAGGCAAGAGGTCGGTCTTCGATGCTGGCGAAGCCCGCAAACCCACCGAAACGTAGGCTGAGGCGCAGGTACTCGAGGAACGTGATGCCCCCGGCGTAGCCTTCGAGCGGTGCGTCCCAAGCCAGGCAAGGCACGTGTACGGAGTACCGGCCGCCGCTGTACCCGGCCTTGGTGTACGCATCGCCGGATACGGCAACCGAGAACCCCGGCCGTCTCCCCGCGCCTTCGACGTCGCCGAGGATCTCCTCGACGGGCGCGAACACGAACGGGTCGGTGAACCATACGTCGCTCTCGGCACTCGTCGGGTGCAGCGCCACGTGTGCGCTCTTCGGCCAGCTCGGATGCTGGCCCGCGAGGTCGATCACGCCGAGATGTTGAAACGCCGCGCGCAGCACCACCGGAAGCTCGCCCACCAAGGACTCGAGCTCGTCGAGACGCTCGACGACGTCGGGAGCGGGAGCGACCAATACGGAGCGCGGGCGGGCAAAACGATAGCCCGACCGCGAGAGCTTCTCTGCGATGGCTTCGAAGCGGACGCGCGCATCCAACATGAGACCGCGGGCGACCTCACGAGCTTCGGGCAGGCGCTTCGCGTGGCGAACGTCGGGCCCGAGCGCGGCGAGGGCAGCAGAAGCGGAGTCGGCGTCGCCTCGCCGATAGTGGGCGAGGGCGCTGCCGCGGGCGGGCTTTCGCGGCGCGTCCGCGGGCCGTCGCTCGGGCGTGACGCGTTTCTTCGCGCGCGGCTTCGCACCGCGCGGCGGAAGCAACTCGGTGAGCCCAGCGCCCGCGACCTCGGCGAAGGCCCCCAACTCTCGATCCCCGATCCAGTGCAGAATGACTTCGCGCCAGCTCGGGTCGAGGGCGTTCCACCGCGCCTCGCCAGAGTTCTGCTTTCTCTCGGCATCGAGCTTCAAGATCTCGAATGCGTTCCGCACTTGCTCGCGGCGCGCGTCGGTCGTGAGCGAACGGCCACCGAGGCGCTCGACGGCCGTGGCCGGATCGAGGGCGATGGCCGCGTGTACCCCGAACCACCTTCGCCACGAGTCACTGCTGTCGCCGAGCACGATCATCTGCCGGAGGGCGTTTGCGTCGGCGAGGCCCAGGAGCGCGTGCCCTGCTGCGAGCCGCACCGTGTCCGACGGATGCTCGGCGTACAGACGCATGACGATCGCCAGCGCCCCGATGCAGCCCCGCACACCCAGATACTCGAGGAGCCCACGCGCTCGGTTCACGTCGGTCGCGGAGAAGGCCGCTGCCCGCTCGGCTTGCTCGGCGTGCGAATGCTCGCGCTCGGCCTCGGACATCGCTTGCCAGACTTCGCTCGACGGGATCTCGACCCGCCGGTAGCGGCTGACGGAACTCGCCTCGAGCGCGGCCTGGACCAGTCTCTCTCCTTCGTCGCACGGACTGCTCGTCAGGAGAAAGCCTGCCCGGGGGACGCGCCCGACGAGGTCGAGCAGAGCCCGAAACGGCTCCAGTCGAACGCTGCGGGAAAGGGCGAACGCCACCCGGTCGATCGCTTCGGGCCAAAGGTCGAGCATGGCGGCCCGCTCCGCCAGCGACGCGCAGCGCTCTGGGTCGAGGTGCGACAGCACTTCGAACGCGGTCTCGAACGCCTCGGGAACGCCAGCACCGGCGGCGCTCCACAGCGCCGTAGCGCTGGGGAACGCCTCGGTGAAAGGTCGGTTGGGCGGAAAGCGGATCTCGAATGGCAGCCCGACGCCGGCTGCGTACCGTGAGACGCGCATCGCCGCGGCAGCGGCCAGAACCTCATCCTCCCGCTGCGCCGAAAGCGCTTGCTCCAACGCCAGCGCCAGCGCGCGATACGCGCTCTCGTCGAACGCTGCCGGACTCATGCGCCGTCGAGTGTAATCCCGACCACGTGTCCGCCGCATTCGGGCTAGTCTCGGCGCGTGACAGTTCATTTTCGGGGCATCCGCCTGGGCTGGGCAACCCTGACGGCTCTCGGCATCGGGTGTGGCGCATCGCCGCCGAAAGAGGCATCGAGTGGGAACGGAGGGCCCGCCGCGGATGGGCATGCCAAGTCGGGCGGTCCGTCCGTGGACTGGACTCACCTGGTCGATGCGCGCCTGGTCTGGGCGCGGCCGGAGCTCGCGAACTACTGCATGGGCGAGAGCGCTCCGCGATTCCTCCCGGAGGCGACCTCCGCGGACCACGCCCAAATCAGGGCCGCTCGCCAGAGCGGGTGCAGCGTGCTCGGTACGTCGCCGAAGGGGGCCACGATTTGCTGCCCGGCGTCGCTGCCTGTCGCTTCCAATCCCAACACGGGCGGGGGCAAGAGCTGCGACGAAGCGCTGCTCGGATACCAACCCACCGAGAAGGAAGAAGAGACCAGGAGCCCGAGCGCCGACAAGTACGGCGCGGTACTGAACCGGGGCTCCTACTTCGCGCACTGCAAGGTCCCCGACGACACCAAGCTCTCGATCTGCGCAGCGATCCAACACGGAAGCGCCGTCGGCGTCACCGTCGACACGCTCCCCTATCAACCCGAGCTCGCGGAGTGCGTCGCGAAGAGTGTCCTCGCCCTGAAGTTCCCCTCTCGTCCTCGGATGGATGTCACCCGGACATCGTTCTGAACGACGCAGCTGCGCCCGCGGCGAGCACGCGGTCGCCGCGGCCCGGATTGCAAGCGGCCGCGGAACGGCTACCCTCCGCGCGTCCATGCGCACATCACTCCTGCTCGGCACGCTTCTCGCGGTCACTGCGATCGCGCCTGGAGCAGCGGCGCTCTCGCAGAGCAAGCATCGGAGCCTGAGTGTCGCTGCCTGCCGCGCCCAGAAGCTCCCCGACACCTTCTGCACGTCGGTCGGGACTGCGGCCTACAACGTCGACCACTTCGAATGGAGCAGTCTGGACGCCCACGCGCAGCCCGAGGCGGGCGAGTCTCTGTGCGTTGCGGCGAACAAGACGCTGACGAGAGTGTCCTCGCTATCGGCGGAGCTTCGGGACATTGCGAGTGGTCAGTCCGTATACGATCCCGCGCTCGCCGTGGCGCTCGGGCGCGCGCTCCACACGCTCCAAGACAACTGCGCGCACCGCGGCATCACCAACGCGCAGCACGCTTGGCACTCGCTGTCCGATTCGTGCACCGACAGCGAGTCGAGCCCCGACGTCCAGCCTGGCGCACTGACGTGCGCGAAGGAACAGAGCGAGCTCGCGTTGCAAGCTTTCGCCAAGGCCATCCACGTTCCCGAGCCACCGGCGCCGCCCTTCGGACAAGAGTCGACCCCGGAGCCCCAGTACCTGCCGGCGCGCGGCGACGTGTGCGAGTTTCTGAAGAGCGCGACGGCGTGGGACGGCGTCGATCGCCGGTGGAAGAACGCGCGGATGATCCCAGCGCTGCGCGACGCCTTCGCGGCCGGGCTCGTGGGGGGACCGCAGCCAGCCGACCCGTGCGCGGAAGGACCGAGCTCCCTCGACGATGGGAGCGGCGAGCCCACCGATGTGACCCACCCGACCGAATGGTGCACTTCGGTCCAGCTCTACTGTGCGGGCAAGGGGGACGACGCGAGCACGGCACCACCGTGGGAATCCGCGGAGCCTGGTCCCGCGCCGGCCACGCCCGACGCAGGGGGCTGCACATTCACTGCCGGCGCGACGCCGCCCAGCGGGATCGGAGTGAGCCTCGCAGCGCTCCTGGCCTTGGCCCGACGGCGACCGCGCACCGGTCCGCGGCGCCGTCCGTAGTTGCCCCCAACTACGCGAGCGAAGCGAGCCCGTCGAAGGCGGCGGGGCGTGAGGTCGCACCAGCGAGCCGCACGGGGCAAGGCCGGCAAGGCCCCCCATTCTCAGTAGCCCGAATAGCTCGGCAGGCTGCTCGCGTTGGCGGCGACAGCAAGGTCCTTCAGGTAGATCCAGGAATCGCCCCACGGCGCGCTGACGCTTCCGACGGTGGTGGGAATTCGCAAGAGCTTTGCGCCCTGATTGTCGAGCAGCCGATTGTGGAAGGTGAAGTTCGGCGATCCGGGCGCGGGTTGGCCGCCGATGTATTCGACCTTCTTGACGAGCCCGCCCGCCTGCGCGCCTTTCGCACGCCACCAGACTTCGTAGACACTGGTGTTGGAGTTCGTGGCTCCGCTGGTGTCGAAGTGGAACCGAACGAGGTACCACTGGTTCGGCATGATGAAGCGAGCGTTCGTCCCCGAGACGTTCACGTTCGGGTAGAGGTAGTCCTCGAGCCCGGTGCCCGTGAGGTGCGGGTGATACGCGCGAGCACCGGTCGCTCCAGAGTGGAGGCCGCGCGACTCGAACGCAAAGGCGGCCGGATGGGGCTGGCTGACGATGTTTCCGGTCGCGATGTCGTGAGCATCCGGGCGAATACCGAGAAGCCACGCGGTGTCTTGTGTCGCCGACGGGTAGCCGCTGTTCGACCCCAAGAGCGGGTAGATGAACTTGTTCCTGCCGACGATGACCGACTGTTTGCCGCTCGCGGCATCCGACTGCACGTACATCCACGCCTGGATCCAGAGGTTCGGCGGGAACGCCCCGGCCACGCCGCTGCCGAGCTGCACGTAGTAGTCCGGCTGCTGTTGAAGCGTGTTGGCGCGCGTCTCGAGACAGAGCGCTCGGCCGCCGCCGGGGATTCCACTCGTGTCGCCCTCGATGGCGGTGACGGTGTGGAGGTACCCGATGGCTCCACCCGGATGCGTCTGCTCGTCCTTGAACGCGGTGTAGCCGGCCGCCGCCGCGACCGCCTGTTTGGTCGCGCCGCTGTCCGACCGATTCAGCGCGTAATTGAACGCGTCGAAGAAGATCAGTTGCCCTCCACTGCCACCCACGCCGCTTCCCCCGGTGCCCCCGCTCGACGCGCCGCCGCTCGACGTGCCCCCGCTCGACGTGCCGCCGCTGCCGCTGCCCGATGCCGCCGCTGCCGCTGCCCGATGTGCCGCCGCTGCCGCTGCCCGATGTGCCGCCGCTCGACGTGCCGCCGCTGCCGCCACCCGACGTGCCGCCGGTAGCACTACCAGCGTTGCCGCCGCTCGACGTGCCGCCGCTCGACGTGCCGCCGCTCGACGTGCCGCCGCTCGACGTGCCGCCGCTCGACGTGCCGCCGCTCGACGCGCCGCCGCTCGACGTGCCGCCGGTGTTCCCGGTCGAGTCGTCGCTGCTCCCGCAGCCCAAAGTGGAAATCAACCCGACCAGGATCCAAGCCGCCTTCATGTCATCCTCCGTCGACCGGATCCCAAGCAAAGCGCATACCGAGCTGAAATCGCGGAAGAATCACGGCTCCGACGATCGGGCGGATCCAATTCGGCGCGATCCAGTTGATCCACGGTCCGCGGGAGGATCAACCGGATCATGGGCGCCAATGCGAATCCAATGGGACGCGCGGCGGCTCGGACGTCCCGACGGAGCAACGCTCCGAGGAACTGACCATGGGCCTCCTGTCCGCATTGTTTGGACCCAAACACGAGGTCCTCCCCGTTCACATCGAGAGCGAAGCGGACTTCGAGCGCGAGGTTGGGAGGAGCGACGTGCCCGTCATCCTCGACGTTTGGAGCGAGGGCTGCGCACCCTGCCGGCAACTCGGGCCGGTGATGACGGAGCTCTCGACTCGGTACGAAGGGCGCGTCAAGGTGGCAGAGCTCAGCACATCGGGACCCGTTGGGCTCTTGCGCCGGCTCCGAGTCGCCGCCACGCCCACCATTCTGATCTTCCGCGACGGAGAAGAGCTCGGCCGAGTGGTCGGTTACCACCCGCGGAGTTGGTTCGACGAGATGATCGCGGCGGAGTTTCCCGAAGCAGCATCGACCCCCGTTTGACGGCCGCAGGTCGGAACTGGATTTCCGCGAGTGGCGTCTCCCGGAAGGGCGACTACTGGCACTCGAAGGGCACGTCGTCGAAGATCGCCGTGGAGAGCGACGTGTCGCCCCAGACGTTGCCCGACTGGACGAGCGCGCCGCAAGCGCCGCTGTCCTCGAAATGCATCGGCACTCCACCCTGGTACATGTAGTCCAGGGTGAAGACGCGGTTGTCGAGAACGGCGTGGCCAGAGCATTCGTGGCCCGAGTAGTTGCGCACGCTCATTCCCAGGGCGGACTTCGGACCGGTCATGTAGATGCGATTCTTCTCGAGCGTGATGTCGACGCCGCCGGCGATTCCGATTCCCAGGTTGACGACATCGACGATGGTGTTGTGATGAACCCAGACGTTCCCGCCGCCGCTGCCGTCACCGAGCACGATCCCCGATCCATTTTGGCTGATGGTGCTCGCCCCTCGGATGCGGTTGAACGCGATTTCCGTTCGATTCTCGCCGGCGTCGAGACCAGGTGACGAATAGAGGTTGATCACGTCCTCCGGGCGCCAGAGGTCTCCGTGAGTTCCATCCGCGACGTTGCAGGTGATCTTCGAACCGCTCGTCCCTCCACTCACTTCCTCCATTTGGATCATCTGACCACGATAGAAGGGGCCGCGAATGTCGTAGACGAAGTTGTGGTCGACGATGATCGGATGCTCCGAGCGATACGCGGTAATCGCCGAGCTCACGTCGTGGATTACGTTGTGCTCGATCCGGACGTTTCGGGCGCCTTCCAGGATCCGCACGCCATCGGTGTCGACATTGCCGTCGTCTGCCCCACAGGGACCGATCTCGTTGTCGCGTATCACGACGTCGGTGACTCCGGGTGGCACGGTGATGCAGCGGCCGAGTGGGTTTTCGACGCGCAGGTTCTCGATGACTTGTCCGCTGGACGCCTCGATGGGGCCCGACGGGGTCTTGGGCCCCCCACTCGCGCTCCCACCGCTCGAGCTGGCAGCCGCGCTTCCGCCGGTGCCAGGCACCGCAGCCGACCCACCCGTACCGACACCACCCGTGCTGCTGCCACCGGAGTTCCGGCTTTGCCGAGCTTCGCCCCCCGACCCCGCCCGCCCTTCGACGCCGGTGTCTGGAGAGCCACAGCCGACGCCCGAGAGCAGCGCTCCGAGTGCGATGAGTCGCTTCGCCATGTCCGCGAACGCTCAGCAAGAGGCGCGCCAAGCCTCACTCCTCGAATTCGCCGTGCTCTTCGCCGGGTCTGTCGTGGACGACTCGCCACGGTGTGGACAGTCGTCCACGGAGCTCAAACGTCGGCTGCGAAATACGCCATCGCTTCTCGGCCGTCCTCGAGCACGACGGCCGCACGGCGGAAATACTCGGGGCAGCCTTCGAACTCGTCGAGACGGGTCAGGTGGTCCGTCGTGACCTCGTACAACTCCCCCGAAACGCTATCACTGCCCGGAACGAGTCCGGGGTATTCGCCGTGCTGCGTCAGGCCGTAGCGAGCCGCCGTACGCGACGTACCGAGGAACGGCAGGTCCGCGATCTCTCCGTGATGTCGCGCGCCGCGCTTGAGCGAGCCGTACACGAATAGCAGCATGGGGATCTCCGACGGGACCCGATTCTCCCATGCCCTTCCTGGACCAACCATCCCAACTAGCACGCACGCCCGTGCAGGTCTTGCACCTCGAAGCGGCCTGCCGGGGAGCTCATATGGTAGATTTGTCGCGTCGACGATGAGAACCACCACCACCTTTGCGCTCTTCTTCGCCTGCACCGCGGTAGGGACCGGGTGCAGCGAAAACGGCGGTGGCGCGGCCACCAAGACGCCCGACTCGTTTCCCTACACGCCAGCAGGTTGCAGCTACTCGGTGGCCGCTCCCGAGGGCACCGAATCGCTGACGATGAGCCGGAGCGCCCTCGGAGCTCTGCCGTCCCCGAAGCACATCCACGTGAGCTGGTCCGGAGCGCCGGAATCGACCTTCGCGGTGAGCTGGGCGACCGACCTCGAGACGCTCGCGACCCAAGTGGTTTACGGCACCGACAAGGCGGCGGTGGAAGCAGCCGACGGCCCGGGCGCCGGCGTTGCCCGCCAGCTCGGACACACGATGCAACTCGGAAGCGCGCTCTTCGCCAACCAGAAGATGCGCACGCACGAGGCGCACGTGTGCGGCCTCTCGGCGAACACGACCTACTACTACAAGGTCGGCGGTCCCGGAGCGTGGAGTGCCGTCTACGACGTGGCCACGGCGCCAGCGCCTGGCTCCGCCGAGAAGTTCAAGTTCGCGCTCGTCGGCGACTCGCGGAGCGGCGCCGACATCTTCGCCCAGATCCAAGAGAAGCTCTCTGGGGAAGGCGTCGACTTCGAGGTCTTCAGCGGCGACTTCGTCGACAACCCTCAGAACCAGACCCACTGGGAGGCATTGTTCGACGGCAAGAGCGGCAGCTTCACCACGCAGCAGATGCTCGCGTCGCGGCCGCTCATGCCGGTGAACGGCAATCACGACAACCTGACGGCCTACTACGTGGGACAGTTCGCGCTGCCTCAAGAGCAGAGCACGGGTGAGCTGGCGCAAGGCGAAGAGTGGTATTCGTTCGACTACGGCAACGCACACTTCTTGATGCTCGACAGTGAAGCTACCGATCTTTCCGCGCAGGTCGATTTCATGCGTGCGGACATGAAAAAGGTGGACCGGCAGAAGACGCCATGGGTGTTCGCCGTGTTCCACACCACACCGTACACTTGCGGCTCGACCCACAAGTCGGACAGCGACGAGCCTCGCGCCAAGTGGCAGCCGGTGTTCGACGAGCTGGAGGTCGACATGGTCCTCACGGGTCACGTCCACAACTACCAGCGCACGGTTCCGATCCGCGGCTTCAAGCCCGGCACCACCGACGGAGCGCCAGCCCAAGCGACCGCGAACGGTGTGCCGGTCAAAGGGAGCGGGACGCTCTACGTGGTGAGCGGTGGTGCGTCGGGTGATCTCTACGGCGTGGACCCGCCCGCGAGCTGCTACTTCTCCCAGGTCACGGAGAAGGTCCACCACTACGTCGTGATCGAGATCGAGGGCAAGACGCTGCGCTACAAAGCGCTCAGACTCGACGGGACGGAGCTCGACAAATTCGAGTACGGAAAGTAGCCCTCCTGCTCTGCGCTTTCCTCGCTCTCGTGCCGACGAGCGCGCGCGCCGCCGAGCCCGAAGCGCAGTCCGCGCTGCTCGACCGCGCCGAACGAGCCGAACGCGAGCTCGCGCTCTCGGCGGCCGTAGAACTCTACGCGCAGGCCGAGCAGGCCGATGCGGAGAGCCGTTTGGCCCGCCGGGCTCGCTCCCGAATCGAGTACCTCGGCGCACGGAGCGAGGGGGGCTTCGCCCCGCTCGGTGAGCTCTTGCGCGCGCAGCGCAGCGCCGATGACCCGGCTGCGCTCGCCCATTTCGAGGCGAAAGTGTCGGGTTTCCCCGGGGGACGCGTGCGACGGGAAGCGCGAGCGCTGATTGCCGACGCCTACCTGCGCTTGGATCGACCGATCGATGCCGTGCGCGCGCACCGCGCGTGGCTCGCCGAGCCCAATCTCGACGAGGCGGACTGGCGACGCGCCACCACCGGGCTCGCCCGGGCGCGTGCCCGTCTCGGAGACCTCACGGGTTCGCTCGAGGTGCTCCGCGCCCGCGGGCTCGGCGCGGGCGAGGAAGCGACCTATGTCGAGCTCTCGCTGGTGCGGCGCTGGGCTCGCCCGCTTTCGGCGACGATCGTCACGGCTTTCGTGCTCGGCGTTCTCCGTCTGGCGCTTCGCCGCCGCCCGCGCAAGCTCCTTTCACGAGCTCTCTCCCCCGCACGCTTGCTCGCGGCGAGCTGGGTCATGGGCATCCCGGCCGTCCTCGCGTTCCTCCACCGCCCAGAGACGTGGCGCGCGATGAGCGCTTTCGTCCCGGGAGCGCTGGCGGTCGCGGCGGCGGCTTCGCTCGCGGGCACATGCCTTTCGCCGGGGGAGCGACGACTTCGGCTCGCGCTGGCGGCGGCGGCCATCGCTGCCCAAGTCGGCGTCGCCTATTTCGCCTTCGACTCGAGCGGCGCCCTGTTCGGCTGGCTCGTCTCGCTGAGGCACGGATGAACCGCCCCTTTTCCAACGGCTCGAGCGGGACCACCATCGAGGTCCTGTTTCTCCTCACACTCACCGGTGCGGGCGCGCTCTCGTGGCTCGGGCTCCGGACCGTTTCCCCGCGCGACGAGCGCGACCCCGAGGACCATGTCGGCCGAGACGAACCGCGAGACCGAGACCCCGACTGACGCGCGGCGCTCGGCGCTGGCGTTCGCGGCGATGGTGTTCGCGCTGGTCGCGCCCGTGACCTACATCGCTGAACGCCTGCTCGAGCACCTGCGGGGGGAAGCGGGGGATCCCCGACTGGTGCTCGCCACGCTCCACACCGTCTTCTACTGGCGCGTGGCGGTGGCGCTCTGGTGGGGCGGAGTGGTCGCCATCCTGGTGTTCGTGCGGCTCGCGCCCACACCGAAGGCCGTCTCGCAGCTCCGCACCGTCGCGCTCGCCGTGTTCGCGCTGTTCGTGTTCCTCGCCGCGAGGTTCCCGTGAACCCGCTCGCGCTCACCCAGTCCATTCACGGCTACCTGGCCGTGCTCTGCGTCGCTGCCACGCTCCATCCGGCCCTGCTGCTCCGACGGGGGAAGCCGCTCTCGCGACGCAACGTCTGGGCGATCGCGGCTGCCACCGTCACCACTCTGTCGACGTTCGCGCTCGGTCTCGGCATCTACGGTGACTACCGCGCGAGCGTGAAGCGCGCGCTCTTCGCCGAGAGTCTGCGGAGCGGCTTGCTCTTCGAGACCAAAGAGCACCTGGCATTCCTCGTGCTCTCGCTCGTGATCGGCGCAGCGACCACCGCGCTCGCCGCGCCGAGATCGCGGAGCGACTTGCGACAGGCAGCGGCGCTGCTCTTCGCGCTGGCGGCGCTCGGCGGGGCCATCACGGGCGCTCTCGGCGCGAGCGTCGCCGCGGTACGCAGCTTCGCGGGGTGACGCGGTGGGCGTGGGGCCAGTCTCACGCACCGCATACATGCGACCTCGCCGGCGCATCCGCCCAACACGCACACGTGCGGCGCAACGACGAGCGGCATTCGCCGGGTGTCACCAAGCCGAGACACGTCTGCGCTCGGGGCCGGTCGTTGGCGCCAGCGTTGCACAGCAGTCGGGCCGCACGGCGGCCACGAGGGCGCTGCTTTCGGTCCGCGTCAAGCTCGGTATCGCACGCCGTGGACCTGCTGCGCGATGCGCTAGCCGCTCGAGCCCGAGCACGTCCGCCCCGCCCTGCACGCGGCGACTCGCGCTGCCCAGCGCCGCAAGGCGCTCGAGCCCGACGGCCTTCCTTTCGGCGTCGTCTCTCTCGACGGCAAGTCGACCGCCGTGCCCGCCGCCGATGACTTCTTCGCTCAGCGGCACACCACCGCTGAAACGGGACCCCTGGTCGGTCTGGTCCGGACGGTTACGGCCACTCTGACCAGCTCCACGGCTCGCCCGGTCATCGATGTCTTCCCGATCCCGGCCAGCACCAACGAGATGGGCATGCTCCACCACTGCCTCTCTTCCTTGATGAGAGCTTACGGTCGAACCGACCTCTTCCGACTCGTCACCTACGATGCCGGCGCGTGCTCCAAGGAGAACGCTCGGGCGGTGCGCAACCTCGGGCTGCACTACCTGCTTGCCACCAAGAGCAGTCAACCAGGCGCGCGCCGAGGCCACCCGCTTGGCTCCATGGCCGAGGACGGAATCGCTCGCCTCGGCGAGAACCGATCGGGGCTGCTCCCCCAACGACGGATTCCGTGAACGCCGGTCTTAGGGTATCGCGATGGTCGCGGTGGGGAATGGAGCTGTAGGTGTATTGCTTGCCTGCTTGTTCGCCACGAGCAGCGCGCTCACAATCGAAGCAAGACGGGAACGCGCAAGCCAGTCATCGCGCCGTATCCGGTTGGGCTGCGGTCGGAGCTGGGGCCGCGACGCTCGGTGCGGGTGCGTTGATGGCCACGGAAGTCGTGGGCGCCGATGTGGGCAGGCCTTCGCCGTCGTGCCTCGGTGGTCCGTGCGGCCCGACGGGCGGGTGGGAAATGGTGGCCGGAGCTCTGCTGGCCGGTGCCGGACTGATGGTGGCTCTCGACGATGTGAATCGAGCGGGCTGGTCCGAGAACCGCTGCGCTTCGGTCCGCAATTGACGGGACTGTTCGGTCCGCTCTCCGGAGACTCCGGCGCTTGGCTTCAGCAGGTGCCGCTTTCGAGGTCGGCTCTTCGGGTGGTGTTTACCTCCACCTCGAACCGACGCTGGCAGTCGGGCGGGTCTCACGAAACCTCGACGAAGGCGTTGGCACGCTATCCGCGCCGAAACGGTCCACGTCGAAGAATCGACGACGATCGTGGCCGTGCTGACGCGCCTTCAGGCAGGCGTCGGATTCGGGCGCTGACCCTCCGCGGAGGTCCGGCAGTCGGCTACGCGACGGGCTGGTTCGACTCGACGGGCTGCGGCGCATCCACGTACGACCAGCTCCTGTTCGGCGCGTCGACCGCGCTGGGTGCTCGATTCGGAGCGGGCAAGGCGCTGGAGGTTGGGCTCGTGGCCGACGCCGTCTTTCTGCAGCACCCGGTCTGTCGGTCGCGTCAACAGGGTGGCGACCCGCTCGTCGCGCCAAGCGAACTTCAAACCGAGTCTGCCTGGAACACGGGGCTCTTCGTCGGTGCAACCGCCGGCTCGCTGCGCTCACGATCCATTGCCCGATGCGTTTCTCGCGCGCCCGAAGCGATCCGCACAGCTCGCCGAATCACTACGCTGCGCCCCTCACGGCAAGAATACGCCAACCGGTGTGTCGGAGCGGAACAAGCCCGCGTTGGCGCCGCACTGTCCGTAGCTGCAGTCCTCCAGGCATGCGACCTCGCCCCGGGCGTCCACGAAACAGGCATGCGTACGATGGAACGACGAGCGGCTGATCTGCCGGACGCCGCGCGCCAGCACTCGCTCCTTCACGGCCCCCGACTCGAAGCAACTCATCTCCCCTTTGCCCGTGACTCCGCACGGGCCCGCGCCAACGAGGAGCGCGGTCCAAGAGCTCGTGTCTCGGAGCTTCTCGACCTTGCCGTCCGACTCGCGGAACAGCGCGCCGTTCGCCATCAACGCGTGGCTCTCGCCGCCCAGGCTCGTGGCGCCATCGAGCTCGGGCAAGCGCACGGGTTTCCCGTCGAGCTTTCCTTGGCGAACGTCGAGACGCGACACGCTGCCCGAATCGTCCTGAACGTAGAGTCTCCAGTAGGAGCTCGCGATGTGCCGCACGTGCTCGAATCCGGCCACCGGCGTGAGCGCGATCTTCTCGATGCTGTCGAACGCATTGCTCGGCCCCAAGAGCAACGCACCTCCCTTGTCGATCACCGCGGCGTAATTCGTGAAGCCCATCTCGGGCAATATCGCCTCGCGCGCGCCATCGAGCACCGGCACGCGGTACGCTCTCCGTGTCGGGCTCAGCTCGTATTCGGTTCCGAAGAAGCAGTGCGCCTCACCGCCCTTCTCGAACGCGCATGCATAGCCCTTGCTCGCGAGCAGGCGGACCACTCCGGGGAGCCCTTCGACCTTCTTGACGGTGGGGTCGGGCGACAGATCGCCGACGCTGCCGCGGCCGTGCGGCGCTTTGCCCCAGCAGCGAACCTCGCCTGAACGGGACAGGGCGCAGCTGAAGCCGATGCCGGTCGCGACGGTCTGGATGTTGGTGAGGCCGGCGACCTTCACGGGCTCGTTCGCGAAGCGCGCATCGGGTCGGCCGAGCACGCCACGGATGTTGTGCCCGAAACAGGCCACGGCGCCCGCCGCGTCGAGCCCGCAGATCGCCGAGCCCGTGACGGCGAGCTCTTGGAGCGACGCGCCGCCGGACCAACTCACGGCGTCGGTGGGAACGGTCGGCAGCGTCCAGCCACTGCCGAACACCTCGGAACGCTGACAGCGCACGCTCGGGCCGTCGGCGAGACACACGAGCGGCGCCGAATCGCCGTCGTCCTGCTCGACGTCGATGGCGTCGGCGCTGCCGAGCTCGGCGGTCTTCTCCGGGATCTGGCCCAGCGAGAAGCAACGAGTGCGGCGGTCTTTGCCCAGCGCGCAAGCCATGGAAACGCCGACCCGCACGTCCAGCGCGTCGTTCGCGGCCGGAACGGGCACGGCGCGCGGAGCCCGTGAGGCGGCGCCGCTGTGCTGAAAACAAGAGACCTTGCCGGTTTCGTGCACGACACAACCGAAGTGTGGCCCGATGTCGAGCCGCTTGGCGCCCGTGAGATTCGACACCCGCGCGGGCGCGGATTCCCGTTGGGCTCGTTCGTCCCAAGTGCCCGAGCGATAGCAGGCGACCTTTCCGTCCGCCCCGAGAGCGCACACGCCAGGGAAGCTCGCGGCCACCGCCACGACGTCACGGACGTTCTGGAGCTCGCGCTCGTTGCCACCCGTGTCCACGCTCGCGACCTTCCCATCCGGGCGCACGAGCCAGAGGTCGCCGCTCGGAGCGAGCGCGAAGTCGACTGCGTCCTTCGCGCTCGGAACCGGCGTGGGTGGTTCGCTCCGCGGACCGCCCCAGCAGTCGACGCCTCCCTCCTTCAAGCGCGCGCAGCCACGACCTCCTCCGAGAGCGATGTGCGCGGCCGTGCGGCTGACCGCTGGAGGTTCCGTAGCCTTCGCGCTGCTCTGCGGCGACGGCGCAGCCGACGACGGCACCGACGGAGGCGGCGCGGGCGGGCTGGGAGCGACTGGGCTCGGCGTGCACGACGCGCCGACGAGCGTGGTCAGCGCTACGAGAGACTTCGGCGCGAACACCATCGGATCCTTACTCCCATCTTCGCGGCCCGCGCTAGACTCTCTCGTCGTGAAGAAGAGCCTGGATCGCCTTCGAGCAGCGCTCGACGTCGCCGCGCGAGACACCCTGGGACCCCACCCGCGAGCCGAGGCGCTGGTCTTGCCAGACGGCTCGCCAGCGCCCGAAGCGCTGCGGCTCTGGGCCGGCGTCGATGCGTTCTATCCCACCTATCTAGCGGAGCGGAGGAGCGAGCAACGCATCGCGGACGACGCGGGAGTCGTGCTCGCGCACCCGATGCGCGAGGTACTGCGGGCAGTGTGCATCGAAGACGTGCGCGACGAGCTCGAGGACGACGAAGACACCCTGGACTACCTGGGCGAGCTCGTCGAAGGCTTCGTGGAGGAGTTTCCGGGCTTCGGCGTGCGCCTCGAGCCGAGCGAGCACCCCGATCGCGTGCTCTAGCTCGCCCCGGACAGGAGCGACGCTGCTCTGGTACGAGGACGGCGCGTTCGATCGGCGCGAACCGTTCGCGGCGTGGGCGGCCGCGCTCTTGGAAGAAGCCGGGGGCTGACCCGGCGCGGACATCCGCCTCGGACACCACCCGGCAGCGCTCCGCTGGCGCCGTCAAGCAACTCGCGACAGCCTCGAGACCGACTCCTGGAAGATCCGCGGGCGCTCGATGGACTCGACGAGCGCGCGGGCTCCTTTTCCCGCTCGAGCGTCCAGCAGGCGAGCGCGCCGAACTGGTACCAAGCGCGTTCGCCCGACGACATGCCTTCGAGTACGGTGCCGACCTCCGCGTCGGTGAGGCGCGTCGCCGTCGCGAGCGGCGCGCACGGCTGCGCGTAGCGCGCGCTGACCCGCCGAGCTTCGGTCAGGTCCGAGGTAGATTCGGTAGTCGCGGTCCGCTGCGAGCGCCCCGAGCTCGCCGGCGTGCGGCCAAGCCGCATGGACTCCCATGCCTTCGAGTTGAGTCATGTAGCGAACGACGGATTCGAGGCGCTGGGGCTCGTTCAACTCCACCAACTCGGGCGCCCGCCGTGAGCCCAGGAAGCCAACGTGATGCGCTTCGTGAGTGGCGTAGAAGCCGAGCTCGGACGGGTCGTGTAGAAAATGCTCGTGGGCGACGTTGAGCACGATGTCGGGCGGAGCGGCGACGCCGATGTCGTAGCCCATGACGAGGTAGACCGTGCCCGCGAAGCGACCCTCTGGCGGGAGGAGTGAAGCGGCGGCGTCCGCGTGCTCGGCGAGCTCTTGCTCCCTCCCCCTCCACGCGTCGAGCACCGAAGCGGTCACGGGGTTTCGCTTCACTGAGTCCAGGATTTTCGCGAGCACCTCTTCACGAGTCGCGCCGGAATTCCCCGCGAGCCTTTGGTGCCGGAGCATGGCCGACAGCGCACCGTGCTCGAGGAGCTTCTGGCGTCTGACGGGCAGGTCGTGCGCCTCGAGCAGCAGACGCGCGAAGGAGCTGTCGACTCGATGGGCAGACTCACGTGGAGCGCCCGGGCTTCGGACCGGCTTGGCACAGCCCACGAAGAGAGGAGCGTGGGCGAAGCCGGCGCCAGCCCAGAGCAGGGCGCGCAACGCGTCTCGTCGAAGCATGCGAGGGCATGGATCGATGATCTCTCCGCCGTGTCAAGCCGGCCGCAGAAGCACCAGAAGCACCCGACGCGGTTCAACGCTTCGCGAGCTGACGCGTCGACGGTTGCGACAGCGGTTGGTGTCCGAGCTTCACGACCAGCGCCGGGTGTTTCGCGGCGAACGCGCGCAAACGAGCCAAGCTCTCCGCGCTCTTCGGGCCATCGGCAGAGAAGCTTCCGGGCTCGACGCCGTGCTCCCAGCCGAAGCGAGTGTGGCTGGCGTCTCCCGCGAACAGCACCGGGCCGTCGGGCGTGCGCGCGAGATAAGCGAGGCTCCCGGCGGTGTGACCCGGAACCCAGAACGCGAACACACTTTGATCGCCGAACAGGTCGAGCACGCCAGCGAAGCGGCCACTCGGGTCGGCCGCGAATCCGAGCTCTCGGAGCGGCGCGTGGCCGGCCAACGCGCGATCGAGCGGCGAACGCACGAACAGGTTCACGAATCTGCGCTCGCGCGTCTCGCCGGGGCCAACGTAAATCGGTGTGCCGCGCGGGATGTCCGGCAGCCCCGAAACGTGGTCCATGTGGAGGTGCGTGAGCAGCACGCCGGCGGGTCGCTCTCCCGTGCTCGCGAGCCACGACGCGGTGTCTCGCCGCACGCTCATCCGTTCGAGGTGCATCACCATGGCCACCATGCCCCGAATCGCAGCCTGGCGGGGCGCCGTGACCAGCGCCCGCTCGACTCCCGTGTCGATCAGGTAGACACCGCGCTCGGGGTGACGCAGCACGTGGAAGTAGACCTGGATGGGCTCGACTCCGTCCTCGAGCCCGCGCTTCCGTGCTTCGGCGTGATCGAGGTTGATGAGACCGCTCCGATCCACGCCCCAGTCGGCGGCGGCGACCGTCTCGACCCGGATCGGCCCCGGCGTATCGAGCACGGCCTCGACGGCTTCGGTCGACGTGGGCGTTCCGAGCGCGGCGGGCACGGTCGCGTGACGGGTGGGGCGGAACGAGCAACCCGAGAGCCAGACGGCGAAGATCAGGGAGAGCAGGAACGACGTGGTGCGCATGCCCCCGATCTAGGGGCTTCCAATTCGCATGCCTATTGCCGAAATCCGGATGGTACCATACGAGAATGGATATCCCCTGGGACGACGTCCGCCTGTTCCTTGCGGTGGCCGACGCCGGCAGCCTGAGCGCAGCAGCTCGGCAGCTTCGGGTCGCACAGCCTACGGTGAGCCGCCGCTTGGCCGAGCTCGAGACCCACCTCGGCGAACCGCTCTTCGCGCGCGGAGTGGAGGGCACTCTGCTGACCGCGTTCGGCGAGGGGCTCGTCGGTCCCGCGCGTCGCATGGCCGAGTGGGCAGCAGAGGTCGAGCGCGCAGCGGAGCGGGCGGACACCGAACCCCGCGGTGTCGTGCGTCTCACTGCGCCACCGGGGGTTGCGTTCGAGGTCGTGGCGCCGTTCGCCGCCCTGATGAAGAAGGAGCTGCCCCGGATCCGCCTCGAGGTCGTCTCGACGGTGAGCTATCTCGACCTGTCTCGCCGCGAGGCCGACATCGCGCTCCGGACGCAGGCGCCGACGCAACGCGACGTAGTGACGCTGGCGACACTCGAGTTCGTGTCGGTTCCTTTCGCCACGAAGGAGTACCGCGCGAACTTGCCGCGACGCGCGAAGCTCGAGGACGTCGACTGGATCGGCTGGGCGCCGCCGCTCGACCACCTGCCTCCGAACCGCGAGCTCGCGCGGATCATCCCCGACTTTCGCCCGGTGTTCGCTTCGGACGACTTCTTGGTGCAGGTGCGGGCGGCGGAGGCGGGACTCGGCGCAATCTTTCTCGGACGAGTGAGCCACCGTTTTCGCCGCGATTCCCCCCTGGTCGAGCTCGACGTGGCGCTGCCACCCGTCCCGAGCTCGCTCCACCTGGTGGCTGCCAAGAGCGCCCTCGGGATCCCGCGCGTGGCGCGGGTGGCAGAGCGGCTACGACAAGAGCTCGCGAAAGCGGATACTCGGAAGCGCCACTGAGACGCAGTCGGCGGGACGCGCCGCGCGAAGTCCTTGGTGAGTGTGGGCAGCAACACAGCAACACCGGGACCGAAGCCACTCTGGAAGCGCTTCGACTCAGCGAGCGGCAGCGCCGTTCTTTCGGCGTCGCAGCCCGAGCCAAGCGCCCGAGGCGAGTAGCAGGACTCCGCCCAGCCACGACGAGCTCCGAGGCTTGCTCGACAGGGAGCAGCCCGAGTCGTCGCTACACTGGGGGTCGCCCGCGTGAGACTTGCACCATGCGGCCTCGAGCTCGGGCTTGGGCGGCGCGTCGCACTCCGCGAGGGCCTTCTCCAGCAGCGAAGGGCCGGGCTGGGCGGTCGGATCGAGCGGGGCGCACACCTCGTCCGAGTGAGTCGAGCCGTCTGCCAAGTCTTCGGTCACGAACCGGAGGCAGTACTCGGACGCCTCACCGCGGAACTCGAAGGTCGGATAGAGGACGCCGGGCGACATGGCGGACGAGAAGAACAGCGCGCCGTCCGCTGCCACGAGCTCGCCCTTGCCGGGGACGGGCTCCACGCGCGCGAGCCAGGCGAGAGCGGGTTTCGGGCCGGGGGGTGCGAACCGAAACGTGACCTGCGTGATCAGCGTCTCGTCCGCGCCAAACGGCGCCGAGCCCGTCGTCTGGTAGCTGCAGGTCGAGGAATCGAAGTGCTGTTCATAGGGAACCTTGCTGCAGCTCGAGCTCCCCTTCGAGCTGCCACCTGCGGCCGAACTTCTCCACGCCGAGCACCGGAGCGGCCCGGCGGCGGGAGCACTCGCGGTGGTGAGCGTGGCGCTGCCCTCATTCGCTGGCGAGCCGGCCACCGACCACGATACGGAGTACTTCTGGTTCGCGACGAACCCGGCGTCGGGTTTCCAGGTTACGACCACGTCTCGGTAGGCACCGAGGTCGGAGACCGGGTGCAGGGAAAGCGATCCCGGAATCGACCCGCCTGCGGCGTCGTGGACGGTCACCTCGAGGGCGTCGAGCGCCAGCTGATCCCCCATCTCGAAGAGCTGGCCATGGAGGACGTAGACTCCTGTCGTTGGCGTGTCGGGCTGGTCGACTCCGTAGAGCCCATTCCAGCCCGCCTCGGGTTGCGCCGCGGCGCCCGAGCAGCCGACGGCTCGCGACACCATCCCCGGGCCCACCATCATCATCGCCGCAGCGACAGGAAGCAGGACGACCCAAAGCCCTCTGTCGTGCGCTCGCATTCTCACGGGAAGTGCACGGGCTGTGCCAATGAGCCGGCACAACGTGGCACAACAGCCCGCCTAGTTGGCCCAGAAAGCGTGGAACCGCTCGAACGGTCCCGCGAGGCTCTCCGAGCGGGCACGCTGGAACCCGGCGCGTTGGAGGTCTCGGCAGAGCTCGTCGGGCGTGGGCAAGGGTGCGCAGCCCTCGGTCATCGCACCCCAGAGGCTCAGCGTGCTGCCGGACGGACTGCCGCCGCGCGTCGCCGTGGTGAGCAAGAGCCGACCACCGGGCTTCAAGAACTGCCGGACGTGTCGGAGCACGTCCACTCTCGCGTCGATACCGAAGTAGTAGATGTTGTTGTGCATCGTCACGAGATCGAACGGCTCGCCGTGGGACCAGCTCCGTACGTCGGCGCACGCCACCGCGACGCGATCATCGACGCCCCACGCACGCAAGTTGCGAAGGGCCTGGTCGGCGACCGACGCTTGAAGCTCGATGCCTTGAGCGGAAAGCTCTGGGTTCCTGCGCGACATGTAGCCGAGGTAGGTGCCGCTGCCGCAGCCGATTTCCAAGACCCGAAAGCGACCCGCCCGCGGAACGATCTCGTCGAGCGCAGCCTCGATCAAGGGTTCCAGCATGCGCGACGAGCGAGCCACCACCTCGCCATCTTGATCGGCCAGCGTGAATTGCTCGGACTTCGCCAGGCGCTCCGGGGACTCGAGCAGCAGCCGATGGTGGAGCTCGGTGAGCTCTTCGAGCATGGCCAGCATGTCGTCGTTGCTCGACTCCGCCAACACACGAGCCAAGCGCCCCGAGAGCGCGTACTCTCCGGCGTCCAGCGAGAGCTCTCCCAAGCTCACGCCCACCTCGAGCCAGGCGACGAGCCCGGGCCCGGCCTTCGCCGCCAGCCCGCGGGCCTCGAGCAATTCGGGCGCGCTGCGCGGCCCCGCACGCAAGGCCTCGAGAACGCCAGCCCGAGCCGCGGCCACGAGAAAGCAGGCCCGACTGAATTCGTTCATGGTCCGCAGGAACGCGGGCAGCGCGCCCAGTCGCCCGCGCTGCGCCAACTTCCGCACTGCACCGAAATGCATGGGGCCGGCGGCGCCTCAAACTGCGTTGTCGAACTGCGTGCAGCTCATTCCCGCGAGGTCCGCGGCCGAAGGCGTGGTGTCGAGCTCCGCCGCCGATCCGTTCTTCACGCAGGCGGCCTTGTCGAAGGTCGTGCCGTTCCAGAACGGGTCGCAGAAGCCCTCTTGGAACGAGGCATCCTCGGCGAAGCACGCCGCACACTTGTTGCAGAGCGCCGTCTTGTCGGCGCCGGAGCCGTCATCGCTGCTGCCGCACGCAGCCTGGAACAACAAGAACAAACCCAGACCCATCGCACCAGCTTTGAGCATTCGACTTCCTCCGGAGGGCGACTCGATGCCCTCCCGTCCTCGGTAGTGCGGTGCGCGGAGCTTTACAAGAGCGAGGCGAAAGGGCAGCGAAACCCCGAGCGGCGCCCCGAGGAACCGGCGGACTCGAGAACATGAAGCGCACGAGATGACTGCGCGCGCCTCTCGAATCCCCGCGCCGCGGCCGACATCACGGGCAGCGTTGACGCAGAGCAGCCCAGCGCCTTCCGAGCACGCCACCATCCCCTGCCTCTTCGGCCAGGCGACGCACCGTCACGCACTTGCCTTGGAAGGCGAGCGCTTCGGCACGGAGCAAGGCAGCTTCGGACTGGAAACGGCCTTTGGGAAAATCCCTCTGGTAGGCGTCGAGCTCCGCGAGAGTCCCCGCCGCGTCACCCGCCGCCTGGCGTCGCTGCGCAGCGTCGATTCGGGTGAGCTCGTCGCGCAAGGTGTCCTTGGGCGCTTCCACCGAAGCCGCGGGAGCTGCCGGCGCACTCGGAGGCAAGGCGCTCGGAACTGCGACCGTGAGCGCCGGCGGCGTGGTGCTCCCGCTCGATGCGCTCGGCAGCGCGGGGGCAGCGGCCGCGCCGGTTGTGAGGCTCGGGGGCATCGGCACGGCGAGCTCGGCGCTCGCCACGCTGCTCGGGCGTGCGGCGGGAGGAGCCTCGGAGCCACCGTCGAGCAGCTTCGAGCCGATCTGTGCGGTGACGCCGCCGGCCAGGGCGCCCACGGCGAGCCACTTCAGCCACACCGTCACCGAGACCGCGCTCGATGCGGTGGTCGCGCCGGCAGAACCCGTCGCGGTGGCCGCGCCGACCGCGGCGGCAAGCGCGAGGGCGCGCTGCAGCGAGCGATCGCTGGGTGCGTCGCGTTCGGCCGAAGCCAAGAGGCGCGCCGACAGCGTGCCCCGGTCGCCGTCCAGGTAACGTTTCGGCTCGTTCATTCCTCACCTCGCTCGGTCGAGAGTGAACGTTCTAGGCGACTGACGCGCGCCTCGAAGAGCTCGCGCGCACGCCGCAAACGCGACGCCACCGTGCCGGGAGCAAGCTCCAGAGTCTCGGCGATCTCCGCCATGGTCGCGCCCTCTAGCTCGTAGAGAACGAAGACGGCGCGCTGCTCGAGGGGCAGGTCATCGAGTACGGAGTCGAGCATGCGCCGCGCTTGGTGCTGTTCCGTGAGGGCGTCGGGGCCGGGATTGGGGTCGGAGAGCTCTCGCGCGTCGTCCAAGTCCACCTCGGGGCGACGCTTGCGAGCGCGGCGGTGATCGGATGCCACGCGATACGCAGTCGACATCATGAACGCGCGTTCGCTGCCTTCCGCGATGAGCGCGAGCTTCTTGGCCACGATCACGATGACTTCTTGGACCACGTCGTCCACGTCGTGCTCTTGCACTCCGAGTCGCCGCACGAAGCGCCAGACGTTGGGCAGGTAGGCCGCGACCATCGCCTCGACGCGCAAGCCCGACGCCGCGCGATGGAGGCGCGCGACCGAGCGGGAGAGACGCAGGAGGAAGAGCCAAGGCCTGTTCGAATAATGCCGTGAATGGATCGACCCGACGATCGGATCACGGAAACAGGTAACCTGCTGAAATTCCTACATCGAACGACGCGAAGGGGAGCTCGTAGACGGGCGTGCGGGGGGTCTCGAACACGAAGCGATCCCGCGTGAGATTGGCCAGCGCCGCGGCGAAAAGATCCAGGTAGACGCGTTCGCCGAGGTGATGGCCGAGCTTCGCCCCGAGCCCGGTGGCCGCGTAGAACCGCGTCTGGCTCTGGGGCACGGCGACGTCCTTGCCCTCGGCTTCGAGGAGGCCGAGGTCGACCAACAGCGCGAGCCGTGCACGAAAGCGGTCCTCGATGCCAAGCGGCGCCAGGGCCAGCCGCGCCGCGCCGAAGCGAAAGCTCGCCTGGGCGTCGCTCGGGCCGACGGTGCCCGTCTGCGCGCCGCGGAGCGCGAGGGAGAACGAGCTCGCCGTCGTACCCGACACGCGCACGAGCTCGGCTTCGGGACCGAGGGTGAAAAGCCACTGCGACGCCGGACCGGACAGCACAGAGCTCGCGAGCCCCACGCTCCAGCGCCAGCGCGACGGCTCCTGCTCGGGGGTTCGTGAGGCCACGGGCGATGGCGCGCGAGTCTCCGCGCGCGGCTCGGCACGCTTCGGCGACTCTGGTAGCTCGGGCGCCGGCTCGCTCGGCACGATGCGGAGCTCCTCGCGTGGTGCGGTCTTGGCCTCCGGGTCGATGGCGAGCGCTGCCACGAGACCGAGCGCCGAAGCGACTTCGACGCAATCGTTGCCGTCGATCCGGCGCTCGCTCGGCGCGGCACCGGACTCGAAAATGGAGAGCGTGCCGACGAAACCCACCTCACCCCGCTCGATCTTCACATCGAAGCGACGGCCGGACGAACCGAACTTCACCTTGGCGGTACGAGCCCGAATTTCGGCCTCGAGCTCGGCTTCCGTCGGGCAATCTGCCCCGGGAGACTCGTAGTTCAGCCGGACCTCCTCGACCTCGGCGTTCGCTGCGCGCACGCACAGAAGTCCGGCGATCACGAAGCTCGACGAAGCGCGGCGCATCCCTCGCACAGCTCAGCCTCGTTGCGCCGCCGCCGCAACGCATTCAGCTCATTTGTCGCAAAAGAAATCCTGATCAAAGCTCGGGCATCATTCCATCTACGGGGCCGAGGAGGCACGAAGATGCGCAAGCTCGCTTGGACCGCACCGACTTTGATCGCGACACTGAGTGTATTGGGGTGTGGAGACGACGTCCCGATCGGGCACGGAGCACAGAACACCACCGGCTCGGGTGGCGCGAGCGGAGGTAACGCGGGCGCGGGAGGCAGCGCTGCGGCCGGCAGCGGCGCCACCGGAAGCGGTGCCAGCGGCGGCAGCGCAGGTGCGGGAGGCAGCGGTGCCACCGGCGGCAGCGCAGGCGCGGGAGGCAGCGGAGCCACGCCGGGCGGCGGCGGCACTGCGAGCGGCGGTGGAGCCTCCGGCGCGGGAGGCAGCGGCGGCAGTGTGAGCTGCCCCGTTGCTGCGCCGACTCAGCTCACGGCGCTGGCATCGGGCTGGCCGCTGCCGCGCGGAGTCGCCATCGACGCCGACAACGTCTACTTCGTGAACTGGAACAACGGGAACGGCAAACAGCCGTCCGTGGTGAAGGTCGCGAAGGCCGGCGGCGGCGAGACGGTGCTCGGCAACGCGACGCTGTACCCCGCACAGAAGAGCGCGTTCGCCGGGCCCGAGACCCTCATGCTCGTAGCCGACACGCTCTACTTCCGCGCTGCATCGGGCAGCGAAGTCTGGAAGATGCCCAAGACGGGCGGCGCGCCTTCAGCTCTCTATTCCGCCGGAACCGATCCCATCGTGCTGAACACGCCACCGACCGCGCCCGCGTACTCGATGGGCGTCGACGCTCAGGCGGTGTACTTCTCGCGCACGTTCTGGACTTCCATCGGGAGCAAGTACACTTCGGGCATCTACCGAGTGCCGCTCACGGGCGGCGCACCGTCCCTCATCGCCGAAGATCAGAACGACGTGAACCAAGGCGTGGGCCACGCAGGTAGCGTGCTCGTGGATGGCTCGAAGGTGATCTGGGGCTGGTGGCACGAGGCCGCCCCCGGCAGCGACGGCAAGCTGCGGTCGAGCGGCGTCGACGGCTCGGCACAGAGCACCCTCGTTCAGACCGGGCAGGTGCAAGGCATCGCGCTCGACCAGACCCACGCCTACTACGCTCAGGGTCCATTCCTGATGCGCGTCGCGAAGACCGGCGGGGCTCCAGAGGCGGTGGGTCAGCTGCCCGGGACCAGCCCCATCGGCTACGGCATCGCGCTCGACGCGAACTACGTCTACCTCGGCTACAAAGACTTGGGCGCCTTGCCGGGCCAGTGCGGCGGCGTCGCACGCCTGCCGAAGACGGGGGGCGCGGCGACGGTGCTCGCCACGGGCGAGCGACCCGCCCACCTCGCGGTCGACGCCACCCACCTCTACTACTCCGATCTCGAGGCAGGCACCGTGATGAAGCTCGCGTTGCCGTGAGGCTTCACGTCACTGCTCGGCGGTCGCCGCCAAGCAGGACGACAGCGTGGAGGGATGCGTGTCGAGGGCAGGCTTGGGGGCTCCCGTGAACCAGTCGTGCAATGCAGCGTGGGCCGTGAGCGCGGTGCCGGCGCCGTCCTTCAGGGTCGCGTTCTGCTGCGCGGCCACGCCAAACCAGGCGTTGTTCAACAAGATGATGTGCTGACCACAGTCACTCGCGTAGACACCGGGCGCGGTCGGAATGGACTCCTCGGCCTTCTGCACGACATCGCCGAATCGGAGCATCGTCGTTCGGAGCGCTGTCGCGAACTGGTCGAGGCTCGCGCCGGTCTTCTGGAAATAGTCGTATTGCACCGGATCGGTCAGATCTTGGCGCACGAAGAACGGTGTCGTGACGTGGTTCAGACGAACGTGGGCGCTCGATGCACACAGGTGGGCGTCGCTCCCCGTGTGCATCGCGCGACAGCTTTCGTCCAAGAAGGCATCGTAGAGCCCGACCTGCACCGTAGCGTGGTTGGACTTCACCATGGCATCCCAGGCAGACGACTGAGCCGGATCTGCGATGTCTTCCGGGAGCGGATCCGTGATCGAGTCGAAGAGGCCGATGACTTTCGCGCTCGGGTAGTGCCCCGCCCAGTAGTCCAGGACGCCCGTCTGCCCTTGTGAGCCCGCCGAGCTCCCCGAGAACACGATCTGCGTCGCCTGACTGAGCGACGGGAGCTTTTCGACACCGTCATCGGAGCTCACGCCCTTTGCCAGAGCATCGTTGACGGCTTCGACGATCTGGAAGCCACGAAAGTGGAGGCGGAACGAGGGCCCCGCCCCGGCTGGATCGTCGAGCACGACGTCACCCTTCCGGCCTCGGTGCGCGTCGGAGCTGCAATAGTAGACGTAGACCTGGTTCGCCGGGCCCAAGCTGTTCTGGGCGTTGCGCGCGAAGATCCCGCTCGCGCTCGTCACGTCGGGCGCGTAGGTCGAGCTCATCTTGGCAGCGTCGTAGGGCGACTGGAATGCGCACCAGCGATTCCGGCACTCCTCCCAACTGCTGCACGAGCCGCCCGCTTGGAGGTGGATCACCCAGCTGTTCTTGGCGGCGGGCAAGCTCGCAGCGCGAACATAGAGGATGCCGGGCGAGCCATCGTTGCACACCGCGTCCGGGTACTCGTCGAGTGTGACCTTGTGCAGATCGTTGCCCGGCAGCACGCCGTTCCGAGCGGCTTGCCACCGGGCACTTGCCGTCGAGCGCAGCGTTCAAGCGGCACCGACGAGCTTCCCCGGCACCGCCGGTCGCGCTGCCGCCCGTTGCCCGCTCCCGCTGAGCCGCCTTGCGCGCCTCGGCACCGCCGCAGGCCGCTCTCCGAATCCCCGCCGTACCAGCGGGAAGACAAGCGCGACGGCGCGGCGCGCGCGAAACCACCTCGCCCACCCTATCGAAATCGCGGAGACGGGGGGTTCTTGTCAAGCTGCAGAGCTCGACCGGCAGGCGACTATCGATCGAGAGCGTTACGCCGCTGACGCCCAAGCGCTGTCACCCGCCGCTACTGCACGCCACTCCGGTGGCACGTGTGTCTTGCGTTTGCGCCGCGCCATGAACCCTGGAAGTTCAGTCTCTTGCTGTCGACCCTCGCGGTCCTTCCGAGCTGTTCGTCGCGCGACGCCGAATCCTCGTCGACCCGCGCTCCGTTGCTCGGCGGCACCCCCGACACGGAGCACCCCGCGGTGGTGGCGCTCGGACATCAGGTGGGCCCGGGGCAGTACTGCACGGGTACGCTGATCACGCCAGATCTCGTCGGCCACCACTGCGGCGGATCCAGGCGCTGCCAGGCGCGCTCACGGATGGTGAGCTGGTCGCAGCACCAGGCGGCGGTGCCGATGGTCGTCGGCCACCAGGGCCTCCAGCGACGGCGACGCGACCGAGGCCGTCCGACGTCTTCTCCTTGCCGACTTCATTTCTTCGGCCATCGCGCGGGAACGGCATCTCGATGATGGTGAGGGTGAAGAAGCCATCACCGGCGTGACCCCGTCGGCCTTCGGCCTGGTTGCCGAGCTCGGCGAAACCGTCACCTGGTCGGCTGGCCAGGCATCGTCGGCATCGGATCCGAACAGCTACGGCGACCGTCACAGCCTTTCGGGCGTGAAGGTGGACCACTTGGGCTACGAAGCGAAGCCTCCGGGCGCATTCACGGTGGAGGAGTTCACCGTGGACACCGGAGGCGTGCGCCGGCGACTCGGGCGGCCCGGCTCTCGACGCCGATGGGCGAAGCATGGGTGTGATGTCGCGAGGCCCAAGAGCAGCTGCGCACATGGCCTACGGGCGCGCGTGGACGCACACGCGAGCTTCTTGCGAGCGTTGGCGCAAGAATCCGCGGCGCGTCTCGGCATCGGTCGCCGGATTGGGCGCTGGGCTCGGGTGCGGCGCGCGGCCGGCACCGGCGGCTGCAGCGGGCGCGAGCATGGGCGGTCACGCGGGAGGCGGCGCGAGTGGTGGAAGCGGCGCACGGAGCGAGAACGGTTCGAGCTCGGCGAGCGGGTGTATGATGCAGCCACGAGGACTCGGAAGCCCAACCCTCGGAGTCGCGGCGCTGATCCTGACCCTCCTCGAGCAGCGCCGGCGTCGCTTCACGGGTCGCCGCACGGGAAGTCCTGGATGACCCAGTCCTGCCAGGCCCCACCTTCGCAGCGCAGCGTGTGAAGGTAGCCGGCGCCGCTGCCGCAGAGGAGGTAGTCCTTCTTCGCCGTCGGATCGCTGCACTCGCCACAGCTCGGCGTCGTGGGGTTCGGCAGGCCGACGGGAAACTCCGGCGGCGGCAATGCGCAACAGGGAGACATCGGATACCACTGCCCGGATTGGATCCAAGTCGTCGTACCGCCGCAGCAGGGGTCGACGTAGGTACAGACCGAACCGGCCTCTCCGCCGTTCGAACCGGCGTGCGGGATGTGGGGCGGGCACGCGCCCGTGCACGGCGCAAATCCGAACTTCCAGGCCCCGTCGACGCAGCTCGCGACCAGGGATGATCGAGGCGCGCTCATGCTTGCAAACCAGAGCAGCCGCGCGGGCGGAGCCCTCGATCGGCAGCGAGTCGGGGCAGCCCGCGGGGCAATCGGAGCAGGCGGCCGCGTCGAGGCTCGCGTCAGCGTCGACCGCAGCGTCGCTACCACCGGCCCCTGCCGCGCCCCCACTCCCCTCCCCGGCGTCGAGTCCGGAGCAATTCACCGCGAGAACTGCCATCGCCACCACAGTGGAGCGATGAAATGGAGCCGCATCGCCTCGGAAGTTTTGCACGCCGTTGACGATTGGGCCACGCTTGACCGACCATCCGAGAAGCCGGGACCAGGCGAACTCCGTCACTCGCCGCACTCTCTTGGGTGGAGCCAGCCTGGCCGCAATTGGCAATGAGCTTGCCCGCTCGGGCCGAGGCGCGCCGCGGCCGAACGGCGCGCCGTCGACTCCGCCTGCGCGCAACGCTCACCGCATTGCTCAAGCCGCTCGGTCTGGCTCCCGGCTCGGGGCGTGGAAGGTCGAGACAATCCACGACGTGGCGGGCGGCGCCGCGTCGGTCATCTTGAGCGACGCGCAGGAGAATTCGCTTTCAGGTGGACGTCTGCGCCCTCGATCCGGCGCGGCGCTGCCCGCGGTCCGCACGAAGCGAACATTTCGAGCTGTTCCTCTCGAACCGGGGTTCGGGCTGCGAGGCCACCCACGAAGACCACGGGCTCGCCGCCATGGCGCTTTCGGAGGTGATCCGCTCCAACGAGTCTTCGTTCGATCGCAGCGGCTTCCTCCCGCTGAGTCAGCGCAGCGACCCGCGACGACACGTGCGCTGAAGCTCGCATCGAAAGAGTAGTGACACGGATGGCAGAACCGACGCTGCGATCTTCGCCGGAAGAGGGCCTCGTCCTCGAGCTCGACGAGGCGCTCTATCCCAAAGACGCCATCTACGGGGCGGCTTACGTCTTCATCGATCGCTGCTACGTCCGGCTCGATCGACCTGAGCCCGGGCGCATCTCCATTCGCCTGAAGCCCAAACCCGAGACCGACGCCAAGCTCGAGTCGCTGGCGGGTGAGCTCGAAAACGAGCTCCTCGGTCAAGCCTGGCGCCGGCTCTTGGTCGAAGAGAACCGGCGGCTCCTCGAGACGGTCACGACCCGTGCGTTGAGCGGCGCGGCCGGTCCTCCGGGCCTCGACGACCTCCTCGACATGGATGACGAAGGTGCCTTCGACGATCCCCTCGGCATCGCCGTGTCGTGGGAGGACAAGTACAAGAAACGTGCACCTGCGCCGAAGAAAGGCGACGACGAGTGAGCGAGCGCGGGCCGAGGAGCGGGCAGCGCCCGTGACTCAGCGCTCGAACTCGTTGGATTTCTTGCCGGCCGGCGACGTGGCGCGGGCACCCGCCGAGCCCTGCCCGATCTGCACCGACGACGAGCTCTTCGCGCGTGTCCGCGCTTGGGCCCCCGAGCGCGCGCTGCTCGTTCGCTTGCGCGATCGGATGCGGCTCTTCGTCACCGACAGCAGCGACTACCAGAGCCAGGAGCTCGAGCGCATCAAGTCCGACGCCCAGCTCTACGTCGATCGCAGCCGCAAGATCGCTCCCGACGACTTCGCGCGGGACTTGGGCAAGCTCGAGGAGCTCGCCGAGTGCGCGAGCTGCACCCGTGCGGTGCAGTGCCCGCGAGCGTTCGCGGCCGCCCATCGCAACGTGTTCCTGGAGGACGACGCGCGCACGCGTGAGTGCTTGCGCCGGATCCGTGGGAGAGTACTGGACGTGGGTGCGGGGGATGCGCCCTATGCCTCGTGCTTGGAGGGTGCGTCGCGCGAAGGACGCCTCGAGTACTTGGCGATCGACCCCGATGGCGAGCGACTCCGCCTGCTCGCGCGCCGCTGCCCGTGGGCCGAGACCCGCGTGGGGAGCGTCGACGATCTGGACGGACCGGCCCGCTTCGATCACGTGCTCTTCTTGCGAAGCTTGAACCACGTGCCAAACCCCGACGTGGTGCTCGCGCGCGCGGTCTCCCTGCTCGTAGCGGGCGGCGAGCTGCTCGCCGTGGACGACGTCGCCTTCGGCCTGGTGCGTACGGCGGAACAGGTGGACCGTGCCCGGACGCGAGCCCCGGCGTTCGAACACCACCAGAACTGGTCAGCGGCCGACGCACACGCCTGCGTGGGGCAGCTCGGCCTGACGTTGGTGGAGCGCCGCGACGTGACCCGGGGGGGAAGCAGTCAATGGCTCCTCCGCTACGTGAAACGGGAAGACCAAACATGAGCCAAGAGTCCGTTCCAGTTTGGAAGAACCCCACGCCGGCCGGCGTATCACGGCCGATGCGACGCTCGCTCGTCGGTTTCGTGCTCTTCGCCGTGTCCTGTGGGGCTCCGCCTCCGGCGAAGCCCCCGGCCGCGCGCGCGGTCGTGGTCGAGCCGCCAAAAGAGGTCGAGAACAAGGAACCGCCCGCCCCCACGGGCCCGCTGGTGCTCGACGTAGCCGGTGACAAGGCGCGCTGGCTCGACCCGCCGACCGCGGACAAGGAGCGCAAGCGCTGGGTCTACGAAACGGTGATGGCGTCGGGTCAGCGCGCTGCGGTGGCGAAGACCAGCGTCGGCGAATACTACGGCTGGGACGAACGCTCGGGGGTCGTCGGCCCGCTCGCGTTGCCCGCGGCCAGCGACAAGTTCTTGTTCGGGCCGGGCGACAGCCTGCTCGTGGTCACGCAGAAGGGCGAGCTCTGGTCGGCACCCAGCGTCGCGTCCGCCAAGAGCGTCGCCAGCTTCGAACGGCGAGACGCGCCCGCCAACGCCACGGACTGGGACTCGGCGAACGACTACCTCGTCGCGACGGACGGCAAGCAAGTGCACACCTCCCGCGACGGCGGGAAATCGTGGAGCGTGGTCAAGGGCGCAGCCTGGGGCAATGTGACCAACGTCCTCGTCCGGTTCGACGGCGTGATGGCGGTGGTCGGTGGGCCGGCGAAGAGTCCGACGACGTTCCTTTCGCGCGACGACGGCAAGACGTGGCAACGCTCGAGCTTCCAGCCGAGCCGCCTGAGTCGCAGCGGCTCGTTCATCTGGTCCGACGTCTGGAATTGCACGGCAGTTCTCAGCGAAAACGGCAGCACCTGGTCCAAAGGCGGGGAGGCCCTCACGAAATTCCGGACGGCCCGCAGCGTGGGTACCGTCTTCTCCACGCAGACCACGCCCGAGGGTTTCACCGAAGGCGCTTTCCGCAGCACGAGCGATCCGCCCCCGCCCAAGGTTCCGGGCGCCAAGGAGACGCGGGTCGGTCGTGGCTGTCCGCCGCCACCCGGTCTGGGAAAGAAGGGGCGAAACTACGGCATCCTCGGGCTCTTGGGCTCCGCCGACGTCGGCGTGCTCGGTTCGCTCGAGGGCGGCGCAGTGGGCCTCGGTTGGGGATCCGGTGAGGGCCTGGGAGGCATCGGGCTCGTCGGCAGCCGAGGCACTGCGCGAGAGCCCACGCCAATCTGCGACGGGGCGCCCTGCCTGGCGCCTCCCAAGCCCGCCGCAGAGCTCACGCGCACACGCTTTTCGTTTTTCAACGACGGGATTTGTGCCCGCGCCGAAAGCGCCGGCAAGTGCGCCCCCGGCAGCTTCGACCGCCCGCCTCACGTCGCCGTAGTCGACGAGACCACCGGCAAGCGCAAAGTAGCGGACTTGCCGAACGGCTGCACGCCCGACCGCTTGGTGAGCGCGAGTGGGCTCGGCATCTTGACCTGTCGAGGCTCGGGCTCACCCACGCTCTGGGTCGCGGACGCGACGGGCGCGTTTCGCGCCGAAGGGTCGCTCACCGATCGAATGGCTACGAGTTGGCCCGTGGCCGTCGGCCGGGATGGCACGCTCGTATTCCACGAGGGCTGCAAGGCCGACAAGCCGTGCCGGGCGCTGGTGCGTCGCCCACTCGATCCAGGAGCACCGAGCACCTTCCGAATGGTCCAGGTGCGCGACGCGATCGGCTACCGCGCGCTCGTGGGCGGGAAGGTCCTCGCCATCGTGCGCGTCGACCAGAACCGCTTGGATTTCGTGCTCAGCGAAGCCGGCAAGCCCGATGTCACTCTGGTCAAGAACGTGCCGCTCGAAGGCGATCTTGCCGACGTGAGCGTGGATGATCAGGGACGCGTGCTGATGCGCGAGCGCAAGGACTCGCGCGCCGCCGAAACCAGCGTGGTCGGGGTGGACGGAAAGCGCTACCCGCTCTGAGGCGTCACCTGAATCGCACAGTTCCCGTTCACGCAGACTTCTTCGCAGGCTTTGTTGCAAGCGCCGCAGTGGAGCGGATCGGTCTTGGTGTTCACGCAGGCTCCGAAGCATAGGGTGAGCGGTGGCAAGCAGGCGGTGGTGCAGACCCCACTGCTGCAGTTCTGCCCAGAGGGGCACACGGTGCCGCACGTCCCACAGTTGTTCGGGTCGGTCTGCTTGTTGACGCAGACACCGTTGCAGACCGAGCGCCCCAACGTGCAGCTCTGCACGCAGGCGCTGCTCGCACACTTCACGGTGCCACCCACGGGTGGTGCGCAGGCGTGCCCGCAGCTCCCGCAGTTCTCGGCACTCGTCGACAGGTTCGTGCACGTCCCGTTGCAGTTCGTGTAACCGGCGTTGCAATCGAATCCGCACGTCGCGCCCTCACACTTCGAGATCGAGTTCGGGACCAACGGGCACGCTTGCCCGCAGCCGGTGCAGTGGTTGGGATCGGTGTCGGCGACGCACTGGCCGCTGCAGACCTTGGTTCCCGTGGGGCAATTCAGCGTGCAGACTCCGCCGCCGCACACCTCTCCTTGAAGGCAGGCCTTGCCGCAACTGCCGCAGTTCTTCAGGTCGGTCGCGAGATCGACGCACTCGGTTCCACACTGGACGGTGCCCGGGTTGCAGACGATGGTGCACTTGCCTTGATCGCAAGCCGGTAGCCCGTTGGGCGCGGCGGGGCAGGCGTTGCCGCAAGAACCGCAGTTGGTGACGTCCGACTGCAGATCGAGGCAGGCGTTGCCGCACTTCGAAAAGCCCGAATCGCACGTGAACGAGCAGTTGCCCGTCGCGCACTTGGGCTGGCCGTTGGCGGGCGCGGAACACTTCTTTCCGCACCCACCGCAGTGCTGCACGTCGGACTGGGGGTCGATGCAGGACGCACCGCATTGAGCCAACGTGGCGTCGCACGAGGTCACGCAGGAGCCGGCCTGGCAGAGCTCGGTCGTCGCGCACGTCTTGCCGCAAGCGCCGCAGTTGACGGGGTCGGTCATGAGGTTCCGACACGTGCCGTCGGAGCACGCGCTGAAACCGGTATCGCACAGGACGCCGCACTTGCCGGCTTCGCAGCGTGGAGCGCCGTTGGCGACGGGCGAACACACCTGGGCACAGCCACCGCAGTTCTCGATGTCGGTCGTGGCGTCGACGCAGTTGACACCACACTGGGTCTTGGAGCCGCAGGTGCTCGTACAGGTACCGCCCTTGCACTCGGGCGTTCCGCCCGCCGGCGCCGAACACGTCGAGCCGCAATCTCCGCAGTTGGCGACGTCGGTCGCCGCAAGAACCTCACAGCCGTTGTTCTTGTTCTTGTCGCAGTCGAGACGGCCTTGCAGACAGGTATTGGTGCAACTGCCGCTGACGCACACCGTGCCCGCGCAGGCAGTGCCGCACTTGCCGCAGTGGTCGGGACTGTGCGTCGTGTCCACGCACTGCCCGTCACAGCAGGTCTCGTCGGGGCTGCACGCCGAACACGGCGCATCCGTGGTCGCGTCGGAGCCAGCGCCTCCGGTGCCACCCGTTCCGGACGGCTGGCTCTGCACGTCGTCGACCGCCACGAAGCAGCTCGGAACGGCGGCGACGGCGGCGAGCAAGGCAACCACTTTGCTCCACCCGCGAAAGCTCGGACGATCTCGGCGCATCGTTTCACACGATAACACGATCTCCGGGCCCTCGGGTGCGCCAGCGCAATGGGCGCCTCACGCCAATGCCCTTGCCAAACGCTCGACGCCCAGCACGGCGACGTCGGTCGGAACACCAGCGAAGCACAATCGAAAAAAGCCGGGCTCGCTCACCCGACAGGCGCTACCCGGCGTGAGGTTCACGTTGGCGACGTCGAGCAGCCGCCGCCAGAGCAGCGCCTCGGCTTCGAAGCTCGGCACCGTCAGGAATCGCCGGAGGTCGAGCAGCAAGAAGAAGCCTGCATCGGAGCCGACGTGGGCGAGCCCAGCGCGGTCGAGAGCGCGTGCAACCCGCGCGTGAGCCTCGGCCAGGCGCCGGCGGCTCTCGCGTGTGAACGCATCTACCCAGCCCGAATCGGAGATCATGCGTTCGAGGAGCCATTGCGTGTCTCCCGAGCATGCGGCCCAGTACGCCAAAGCGTCTACGGCCGCGAGCAGCGCTCGGTTCTCGCTCGCGAGCACCCCGACCCGAAGCCCGCTCGCTGCGAAGTCCTTGGAGAATGCCCAGACCAAGTGCACGCGTTCCCCGAGCGTGGGCAAGAGACGCGCGCCGCTCACGAACTCGCGCGGACCGAACACGCTGAGCGCATAGACCTCGTCGAGCACCAAGTGCAGGTTCTTTCGCGCGCACCATTCGATCACGGCCGAGACTTCGGCCGCCGAATACACGCGGCCCGTGGGGTTGTCCGGTGACGTGAAGAGCAGGGCTCGAACCGGAGCACGTGCCGAGGACAGAGCGCCCTCGAGCTCTTCCGGACCGAGGCGAAAGCCGGTTTCCGCACGGGTGTGGACGGGCACGACGGCGAGCTCGTCCCGCGTCTCGAGATCGGGCCAGAATCCGGCATAGCTCGGGGTCGGAACCAAGACCGCGTCGCCCGGATCGGCGATGGCGTAGAACAAGAGCTCGAGCACGCTGCCGGCGCCCGCGAGCACGGCGAGGTTCTCCGGCGGGAGCTCGCGGCCGACGAACGTGCGCGCGAACAGGCCGGAGAGCGCGCGCCGAAACGAATGTGAACCGGTCATCGCGTCGTAGCCGAGCGCGCGCGCCGGAACGTCCCGGCACTCGGCCATCTTGGCCAACAGCAGCTCGGAGACGAGCTTGTTCTCGGCGATGCAGAGCGGAATGTAGCCGTCGGGACGCTCGGGGGAATGGGGAGCCGCCGACCGCTGGAAGTGCTCCCTCAGGTATTCGGCGGCCGGTGGGCTCTCCACCAGCTTGCGCCCGCGCTTCGAAAGCTCCGCCTGCCCGCTCGGGTACCCGCTCGACATGGCGACACGATAGTACGCGTCAGCCGTATTCGGGAGGATCGCCGAAGCGTCGCTGCACGTCGAAGTTGAGCCAGCGGACCCTCGCTTCGCCGGACGCGAACAAGTCGGGAAGGCGGAGCGTGCGCTCGATCACGTAGTCCTGACAGCGGCGCAGGTCTTCTCGGGAGAGGTCCGGCGTCGAGACGACCCGGTAGTACCGGTCACGGTCGAATTCCAAGCCCAGCGCACGCCGGTGCAGGTGGTACGGCGTGCCAGGCAGGACCAGCAAACGATTGACGACGAGCCGCGCCGGACCCATCTCCAGCAATCGCTCGAAGCTCCCCACGAAGCTCGCGTAGCTCTCGCCGGGCAGGCCGAGGATCAGGCTGAGCTCGAGCGGCCCCGCACCTTCGAGCGTGGTGACGGCTCGTTCGACGTGTGAAACGGTCGATCCTCGCCGCATGCTTCGAAAGGTCTCGCGGGTCAGCGATTGCACTCCGAGGTGCAGCGTGTCGATGCGAATGCCCTCCAGGGCCGCGCGCTGCTCCGACGTGACGAGCGACGGGTGAAGCTGGAACCCGTAGCGCAGCCGCATCCCGGGGTCGCCTTTGCGAACGGCGTCGCAGGCGCGCCGGAAGAACGCTTCGGTCACGTTGGCCGTGCTCGCGCCGGCATCGACCGAGCGGGCCTCGCTCCAACCCACGACGTGGGCGACGTCGCGCGCGATGCGCTCCTCGCCGTGCTCTCGAAGGCCACCGCTGCGGCTCGAGCGGGCATCGCTGCAGAAGGAGCAATCGAACACGCAACCCCGCGCCATCTCCAGCGACGGCCGCTCGACGCGATGGAGCACGCCGAGCTCGAATGGGGACGGAAGCGCATCCAGATCGAGGGGCTCGACCACCGGTGAGTCGTAGCGGACTCGCGAGCCGTCCCAGACGGCGAGCCCCGAGAGGCCCGGTTCCACTCGGCCCCCCGCGAGCAGGTGACGGACGAGCTCGACCAGCGTTCGCTCGCCCGAGCCCACGGCCACGGCGTCCACGGCGTCGAAGCCGTCGAACCAGCTCGAGTCCCGCGGGAAGAGCGCGAAGCTCGGGCCGCCGAACACGATGGGAAAGCGCGCTCCACGACGGCGAAGCCCGCGGCATACCGCGAGGCTCGCTTCGAGGGTGAAGCTGTAGGCGCTCACGCCGAGCAGATCCGGCTCGAGCGCGAGGAGTCGCTCGATGGCTTCGTCGCTCGGGACACCGACGTAGTGAGCGATCTCCACGTGCACGCGCGGTTCGAGATCGGGCTCGGAAAGCACGGCGGCGCGCAGGTGTTCGGCGGCTCCGGGTCCGTAGCCGAAACTCCGTTCGATCAGGTTGAGCAGGACCAGACGAAGTCGCCGGTGGTCGACCCGAGGCGCCGGTTCGCGCGCGGCTTCGAGCAGCGGACGCACCGCTCCCGCGCCAAAGGCCGAGAGGGCCCAGGGTCGATGTCCGGCGCAACGCGACCGGAGGCTGCACGCGGCGCACTCCGGGGAGAACCCGAGCGGACTCGCACCGCGAGAACGATCCAGCGAGAGCCACGCATCTTCGGCCGGCAGAGCGCAGCTCGGCACGCCGCTGTTCGGCAGGACGAGCAAGGGTACGCCTCGCGTCGACGCGGCCGAGACGAAGCGGGCCACCAGGGTCCGAAGCTCATCCAGAGACCGCAGCGCGAATCCCGCGCGAGGCTCGCGTGCCGGAACGTAGAGCTCGACTGCGCTCGGTCGCGGCGCGCGTTCGAGGGCCCGTTCTGGCTCTTGCACGGCGCCGCCGAGGAGCGGGACGCGCCAGCGCACCGAGCCGGTGAACCGCGCCAAGAGGCTCTGGATTCTCACGTGCGCGCCCGCCTTGCCGAAGAGCTCGTCGGCTCGATCGATCGCCACGCAGGGCTCGTGCACGATGAGCTCGTCGACGCTCCCGAGGTCGAGCTCGTCGCTCACGGCACCGTTGGTCTCGACGGCGACCCGTTCGAAACCGCGTTGGCGCGCGACGGCGACGAGTCGATCGAGCCCGGAGACCGATGTGGGACTGCAGCCGAGCAGTCGGAGCGTGGTCGCGCGCCCTACGCCGAACTCGGCGAGCTCACCGAGCGCTTCCTCGAGGCTCCGCCCGTCGCGGCTCCGGTCGCAGGTGAGACAGGCGAGATCGCAGCGACTCGCGAGACGGATTCCGTGGGAGCGCGCCACCTCCGGGGATCTTCGGGCAAGGACCCCAACTTGCCAAGTCGCGCCGCTGGGACAACGCTCTCCCCTCGATGCCGTCTCTGGCACGCACGCCCCGCTGGCTGGAGCTCTCGGCCGACTACCGCTGCAACAACCGTTGTATCGGCTGCTTCTCGGTCCGAGACCAAGGGCCGAGCATGAGCGCGGAGGAAATCGTCCTCCACCTCACGCGCGCCCGCCGCGAAGGCGCAACCTCGCTCTGGCTCGGCGGAGGCGAGCCGACGCTGCGCAAGGACAGCTTCGCCGTCGTGCGAAAGGCCCGCGAGCTGGGCTACACCCGCGTGAAGCTCCAGACCAACGGCATGCTGCTGGCGTATCCCGAGGTGGCGGAGCGCTACGTACGCGCCGGTGTGACGGAGGTCGCGTTCGCCATCAAGGGGGCGAGCGCCGAGAGCCACGACCGCATGACTCGCACTCCCGGCTGCTACGACCTCATGCTCCGCGGCATGGCGGAGGTCGCACGCCACGCGCTGCCGATGGAAGGCGACCTGTTGATCTATGCGAGCACCGTCGACGAGCTGCCGCAGATGGTGGAAAAACACGCTCGGCTCGGGCTCGGCCACTTCAACGTCTGGCTGTTCTCGGCCGCCGATCAAGGCGACCGGGATCTGGCGTCACACGTCCCGCGCATGCGTGAAGTGATGGCGCGCATCACGGAGACCCTGGACGAGCACCCGAGCGTGTCCCTCACCTCGCTCCACACGCCTCTCTGCGTGATCCCCGCGGGGTACGAGCGCGCTCGTTTCCATGCCCACGACCTCGATCTCGTCGTGGCGAACCCGGGAGGGATCCGCTTCTGGCTCGAAGAATCGAGCATCGAAGGCGGGCGCTATCTAGCGAGTTGCGAAGCCTGCACGGCACGACCACGCTGTGGCGGCCTTCGGCAGGACTACATCGACGTGCACGGCGCCGACGAATTTCGTCCACTCCGCGCTGGGGATCCGCGAAGCTCCTCGGAGGTCACATGAACACGGTTCGCCTGGCGAGCGCTCTGGGTTTTCTCGCAGTAGCGCTCGGGGCGTTCGGCGCCCACGGCCTCCGCGGCAAGATCGCCGACCCACTGCTCGCGATCTGGCAGACGGGCGTGCTCTACCATGCGCTCCACAGCGTCGTGTTGCTCGCGCTGGGGCTCTACGAGCGCGCGACGAAGGTCGACGTCCGGGCTCCCGCGCTGGCGTTCACCCTAGGGGTCTTGCTGTTCTCCGGCAGCCTGTATGCTTTGGTGCTCACGGGCGTCACTCGACTCGGCATGGTGACGCCGTTCGGAGGGGTCTGCCTGCTCGCAGGCTGGCTCTTGACGTTCGTGCGGCTCGGGCGAGAAGGGTAGCGACGTGGCCGAGCTCGCGTTCGTGCTCCCGTTCGGAGAGCCCGAAGAGGCCTTCTTCTCGGACGCCCTGCTCGCGCTCTTGGCGAGCGACGCCCGGCGCCGAGGCCACGGCGTGCACCTCGTTCGCGTGTACTACGACGGCAAGAGCCGCGAGCGCGACCAGGAGATTTCCGCACGGCTCGCGGCGTGGCTCGGCGCCACCGGTGCCGACCTGGTCGTCGTCGAGCGCCTCTTCGACGTCGAGCCGCTGCTCGCGCACCGAGAAAGGTCGCCCGCGCGCCGGTTGCTGCAGGTCACGCGCGGCGACTCGCTCGAGCCGTTGCCCGGCGTCGAGCACGTGCTCGGCGCGTGGACCGAGCCGATGCCGGGTGGCCTCGCACGCCGCTCGCCGCGACTCGACGAGCTCCGGGCCGCGTTCTGCGTGGCGCTCGAGCGCTTCGCGTCGGGGCTGCCGTGGAACGACCTCCCGGGCGTGGCGCACTTCGACGGCGAGAATTGGAGCGGCGCGCGCAGCTTCGAGGAAACGACCGAGAAGTTTCCGTTCGATCCCTGCGTCGATTGGCAGGTGATCGCACTCGGAGCCCCGCCGCGCATCTGGCAGAAGACGCTGCTCGGAAACGAGGGTTGCCCCTTCGCGCTCGACCCGCTGAAAAACCCGTTCTACGCCGGCGTGGAGCTCCCCACCGGGGTCCCCATGGCGCGGCTCGGCTGCGCGTTTTGCCACATGGGGGGCGACTACGAAAAGCGAAGCGACTCGCTCGCCGTGGCGAGTCTCGTCGAGCAGGCGCGCTACTACCGCGAGCGTCTCCCCGATCTGGAAGCGTTCACCCTCAGCGACCAGCACTCCATCCGCTACCTGGCGCTCCTGATGCGAGAAGTCGCAGGAGCGGGCATGGGCCCCATGCGCTGGCTGTTCCCGGTGCGGGCGGATGCCTTCGTCCACGAACGCGCGCGCATACGCGACGCAGCCGCCGTCGCTCGCGCCGCGGGGCAGGTGCTCGAAGCGCACCTGTCCGGGTTCGAGGCCTTCTCCGACGTGGAGCTCCAACGCTACAACAAGGGCTGCACCCGCGAAGAATTGATCGCCGCGGTCGGCGCGATGCGCGAGCTCGCAGCCGAGCTTCCCGAGAGCTTCGAGTACGCGCGCGCGAAGGCCCACAGCTTGATCCTCTGGAATCCGTGGACGACGCCCAGGGATCTCCTCGAGAGCGTATCGACGATGGCCGAGCACGGGCTCGGCGAGCTGTTTCACGACATCGGCAAGAACCGGCTGCGCCTCTACCGAGAGCTGCCCATCTACTGGGCCGCCCAGCGTGATGGCGCCCTGGTCGATGCTTGGGACGACCCGGCAACCGACGTGGCCCGAACGAAGGGCTACAGCAGCGACCTGCCGTGGCGGTTCTTGGATCCGCGAACGCGAGTCGCCTTCGACGCGGCAGCGCTCTTGCGGCGCCGTCTCGGCAAGGAGACCGAGCTCGAACAGCTCGCCGCGGCCGTCGACTACGCCGAGTCGGGCTCGAGTGCCGACGTCGCCGCAGGGCTCGACGCGCTCGAATCCGTGCTCGCTTCGTTGTTCGGCCCGACGCGGGCGAAGGGCCTTCCTCCGCGCGGGACTCAAGTGCGCGCGGAAGGCCTGACCATCGGCGCCGCCTTCGACCTTCGCCAGCTTCGCACGCGGGCCCGCGCTGCCACGGCCAGTGGGTCACCGCTGCTGGTCGCGGGGGCGGGTCTCGAACTGCATTGGGATCGCATCGCGGAAGAGGCCCCCGCTGATCTCGCCGTCGTGTGGGAGCGATTGCCCGAGCTCTCCGAGCTTCGCGCGCGCAGAGTGGGTCGCGCCAGCTTGCGCCTCGGGCAGCCGTTCCACGAGCCCGAAGCGATCCGAGGGCTGGTTCGCGCCGGGGTCGCCCTCGAGCTCCGCGTCGTGCCCCGTGCCGGGGAGCTCGACGCGCTCGGCCGCTGGCTCGAGCTCGCCACCCGCGCGGGCGTTCGCACGCTGCGACTCGAGATTTCGCTGGCAGCGCTCGGGCTCTCGGAGCTGTCACGGAGCGCCACGGCGCTCGCTTCGTTGTTGGGAGCGGCCGCCGCGGAAGGCGTGGGCGTCGAAGCCGCGCCCCTAGCCGCGGGCCTCGGGGATCTGCGCTTCGCGCCGGGCCTGCCCCAGCGCGTCAACGTTTGACGAAACGGAGCACGAAGCGATCGCTCGTACCGCGCTTTTCGGCGGCTACGCGCGGGCTGGCGTTCCAGTCACGTCCGTCGCTCTCGTTCTTCAAGAACGTGGCGCGTTCCGCCAGGCGAAAGCCTGCGCTTTCGACCTCCGAAACCACGACGGACTCTTCGATGCGATGCAGCGTCTCCACGTCCGCCACGCCGGCGCCGGCCTTTGCCGAGTGGTCGACGATGCCGTAGACGCCCCCCGGCTTGAGCGCCGTGTACACTGCTCGATTCATCTTGGCGCGGTCGACCTTCCACCACACCGTGTCGTGGTAGACGAGGACGAAGATCACGGCGTCGAGGTCTTTCACCTCGGGTGGGAACGGGTCGTCGAACTCGCGGTCGAGACGCACGACCTTGGCCATCACGGGCTTCGCGAGCCGCGAGCTCCAGGGCTTCTCCGCGAAGCGTTCCAGAACGAACTTGGAGTTCTGCCCGTACACCGCTCCGTGCGGCCCCACCACGCGCGCGACGAGCTCGGTGGTGTAGCCACCGCCGGCGCCGAGCTCCGCCACCTTGGCCGCGGGCGCGATCCCGAAGAAGCCGAGAATCTCGGCGGGGTGCCGGCCAGCATCCAGCGCCTTGTCGTCGGGACTCCGGTCCTCTGCTGCGAGCGCCGAGCGAATGGCGTCGGAAGCGCTGGGCTCCGTCGCTGCGGGCTGCGCGGAAGCCTGGGGCGCGGTGGCCGGAGGGGCGTTGGAGGCCGGTGCTGAAACCGGAGCAGCGGAGCTCGCGCAGGCAGAGAGAAGCCCGAACCCGAGTCCGAAACCGAGGAGATGGAGCTCTGTCACGACCGAGCTCGCATAGGGCGTGAGGCCCGAATTCGCAAGCCCGCGGCGGTTTTCGCCGCGTTCGGCCTTGACGCTCGGGCGCGCGCAGACGACACGCCGGATCGAGTGCGGAGTCGTTGGTTCCATCGAGCAAGGTTGCACGTGCCTCGAGGCGGGCACGAGCGGAAGGTCGGCTGGCTCGAGCTCTTCTACGACCTCGTGTACGTCGCGGCCTTGGTGCAGCTCGGCTCGGTGCTGGCGGCGCGTGTGAGCGGCATGGGCGTCCTCGCGTTCGCCGGGCTCATCGTTCCACTCTGGTTCACTTGGACCGGCTTCACGTTCTTCAACAACCGCTTCTTGGTCGACGACGCCGTCCATCGGTTGCTGGTGTTCGGACAGATGCTGGCCATCGCTGCCGTGGCGGTGAGCGTGCCGAACGTCGTCGACGGCCGTGTGCAGACCTTCGCCGTGGCCTACGCGCTGGCGCGCTGGGCCATGGTCGCGCTCTACGCGCGGGCCCATGCCCAGGTCCCCGAGGCGCGCGCGATGACACGGCGCTATTCGCTCGGTTTCGCCCTCGGAGCCTGCCTCTGGACGGCCAGCGCTTTCGTGCCCGCACCGTGGGTGTTCTTCCTGTGGGCGCTGGCCCAGGCCGTCGACTTCGCGACGCCACTCGGCCGCTCCGCCATCGGGCTCGTCGAAACCTACCCGCCCGACGTGGGCCACCTGTCGGAGCGCTACGGGCTCTTGGTGCTGATCGTGCTCGGCGAGTCCTTCGTCAAAGTGCTGTCGGAGCTGGCCGAGCACGGGCTGACCCGCGAGCGAGGCCTCTTGGCGGCAGTGGGCCTGCTCGTCACGTGTACGCTCTGGTGGATCTACTTCGACGACGTCGCAGGCGCGCGCATCAAGGAGCGGCGGCTGGGCAGCGTTCTCTGGGTGTATGGGCACCTGCCGCTCGCCATCGCGGTGACGTCGGTCGGGGTGGCCTTGAAGAAGGCGGTGACGCTCGACTTCAGCGAGATCGGCGCTCCGAACTACCGCTGGCTCTTGTGCGGCGGGCTCGCTCTCTCGCTGGCGAGCGTGGGATTCATCGACTGGCTCACCGAGCGCCGCGAGTCGGATCTTCCCGACGACGCCCGCGTGGGTGCTCGCTTCGTTTCGGCCGGGTTGATGCTGGCCCTGGGCGTCGCGGGCGGGTTCATGCCCACATGGGTCTGGCTCGGGCTCGTGGCGATCGTGGCTGGCGCGCAGGTGGTGTTCGACATCTCCACCTCACCGCGTGAGTCGGACCACCACGCACACTCCCTGGCGGCGCCCGCGCCTTCGAGCTCGCAAGCACCAGCTTCGCCGCAGACAGCGCAGCGCTCGAAGGTCGCACCCAAGCGCTGGGACCCGGGTGATGCGGTGCGACGCGGAGCCCCGAGCGCGCTTCGACGCGACCTCTACGTGTACTTCATGGAGGGCTCGTGGTGGCGACTCTTCGGCGCTTGTGGGTTCGCCTACGTGTTCGGGAACTTGGTGTTCGCGTCCCTCTACTTGCTCGACCCCGGCGGGATCGCCAACGCCAAGCCGGGCTCGTTTCTCGATGCCTACTTCTTCAGCGTGCAGACCATGGCCACCATCGGCTACGGCAACCTGCACCCGCACAGCACCTACGCCGATTCACTGGTGATGGTCGAAGCGGCGCTGTCTCTGGTCAGCGTCGCGGTGGTGACCGGCCTCGTGTTCGCGAAGCTCGCGCGCCCGCGCAGCGGCGTGATGTTCAGCGACGTGATGACCGTCGAGAGTCGCTTCGGGAAGCCCACGCTGGCCTTTCGCGTGGGGAACGCCCGAGGCAACGACGTGGTGGATGCGAGCGTCAACGTCACGGTGCTCCGCGACGAAATCACCCCCGAAGGGCACCAACTCCGGCGGCTGCGCGAACTTCGGTTGGAGCGTTCTTCTCAGCCCTTGTTCAGCCTGACTTGGGTCGTCTTCCACGTCATCGACGGCGAGAGCCCCATGCAGGACATCACCGAGGAGAACGCCCTGGAATCGCTCCGCGCCATCGTGGTGACCCTGATGGGACACGACGGCACGTACGGCACCACGACCTACGCGCGCAAGATCTACTATCCAGAGGACATTCGCTGGAACCACCGCTTCGTGGACGTCATCAGCGACCTGCCCGACGGCCGCCTGGCCATGGACTACGACCACTTCAGCTCGACGAAACCGGTGTGACGAGCCGAGCGCGCTCGCCGCGGTGATCCGCTACGAAACGCACGCGCGCCAGGTCGGGTGGCGAACATGGTTCCACGCACGGAACGCCGTTGCCGAAGGTGCGACTCGCGGCGCCGATCTCGCCTGCGCCGTAGGTCCCTTCGAGCTCGAAGGAGAGGGCGCGCCCGAGATCGTCGATGACGTGGACACGCCGCGCGAGCGCGCGCCAGCGCTGGTCGAAGCCGGGTGTCTCGCGATCGAGGCGAGCCAAGGTCGAACGTCCGAGCTCGTAGCTCGCGGGGCAGACCAGGCTGCACGGCGTGTGAGCGAGGAGCGAGAGCGGGCCAATCAACCACAACGTCTCGGGGGGCGCTGGCACGGGCGGCGACGGCAAGAGCGCCGAGAACAGCGCGGCGTCGTCGCGCACCGGAAGGGCGAGGTAGGCCTCGATGCAGCAGCTCGGGTATCCGAGCAGCGCGCCCAGCTCGCGCACCGCGACGGCATCGCGATCGCCGGCGAGCTCGGCGTCCCGCGCGCGCGCGAGCCGAGCCTCATCGCGCCCCGCGAGCACGACCGAACCGGCCACGAGCACGTCGAGGCCGTGTTCGAAGAACCAGCTTTCGACCTGGACTCGTTCTTCTTCGGTGCGCGTCTCGCGCTTGATCACGCTGCGTGCTCCGAGCTCGAGCTGGGCCAGCTCCGGGTCGAAAGGGAATAGCCCGCCCGCGCTCGGCGCACCGGTGCGCGCTAGACACGACCAGCGAGGAACGGCGAAACGCAGCGAATCCGGCATGCCTTCACTCGGCGGCCAGCGGCGGCACCGGCACCATTTCCTGCCAGCCGTAGCGCGCGAGGTAGTTTTTCCAGACTCCCTCGCACACCGAGTCGTAGCGGCACCCGGCGCACTCGCTGCGTTTCTCGCGGGCGTCATCGTCGAGGTCGCTCCGCTGGATCATGACGAGGCCGCGACCCTTGCCGGCGGCGCGTCGCTCCTCGAGCGTCGCCTCCGGCAGCACCGCGCGGCTCTCGAGATCGTAGTGGCGGTACTTCTCGACGTAGCCTCGATTGAAGTCGGGCACGCCTTCGGTGGTGCAGAGCGGGATGTCGACCAAGAACGCCATGCTCCGCGGCTCGCCCAGGGCCGAAAGCGTCCGGCGAAACTCGGTTGCGATCTCTCGATAGGGCGGGAAGAGCTGCTCGAAGAACGTGTTCGCGCGCCCGTTGGCCTGCATCACGTTGAACACGACCTGGTGAACGCCGAGCCCACGCAAGAAGCGGTAGATGGGCTCCATGTGTGGCAGGTTGCGCCGCGTGAGCACCGTCGAGGTGTGAAGCTCCACACCGTGGGGCGAAAGGCGCGCTGCCGCGCGGAGGCCCTGCACCGTCTGCTCGAAGCTCCCGGGCGTGCGCGTGAGGCCTTCGTGCAGGGTCTTCTCGTGACCGTGGATGGAGATGTAGACCCGGTTCAGGCCGCGTTTCGCCAGCGCGACGGCGTAGGGCAAGTGACCCAGACGCCGGCCGTTGGTCATCATGCTGATGCGCGGATAGCCGAGGGACTTCGCCAACTCGACCAGGTTCGGCAAATCCTCGCGGGTCGTCGGCTCGCCCGACGTGAAGCACACCTCCTCGGCACCGCGGTGGGACTCGAGCACCCAACGGATGCGCTCGAGCGTCATGGCGGAGTTGTTCTCGTAGCGCCCCTCCCGATCCTCCTCCATGCAGAAGATGCAGTTGTTGTTGCACACGGCGCCGATGGGCACATGAACGCGCTCTCGGCTCCCCGCGATGCGCTGCACGATGTCGGGCTCGCGATCCACCTCGCTCGAGCTTCCCGTGCGAGCCGAGCTCGGTCAAGCCGGGAGGCCTCAGCGCTCGGCCAAGACCGCGTAGGTACGATGGTCGTGCGCGTCGGGCGGCCGTGCGCCCTCCCAACTTACCTCGTAGCCCGTCACCAAATAGCTACGACCGTGCACCAGTACGCGGCGCCACTCGTGGGGCATGGCCACGACTTCGGCCCGCTCCGAGCTGATTTTCAGCGAGTAGGTGTGCTCGACACTCTTCTCCTGTCCAGGACGAACGTGGCTCGTCGCGAGCTCTCCGCGTTCGACCTTCCAGCCCGAGTCCGTCTCGTCTCCACCCGTACCGCTCACCAGCACGAGCAGCCGGCGCGCCGTGTCGCGAATCGTCGCGTCGCAGGCGCGATGCCAGCCACCTTTGCGACAATCGATTTGGATCGCGATTCGGTCTCCCACCGCGAAAGGCAGTGCCAGGCTCACTGGCGAGTAGCGAATGCCGAAGCTCTCGGAGCGCCCAGCGACGCTGAGCACCACCGATGTCCACGCCTCGATGTCCGCGTCATTGGCCGGGGGCCGGATGGCTTCGATGCTGCCGACCCACGACAACGGCTGGCGCTTGCCCGGTTCGATGTTCAACGCGAAGGCCGCTGGGCCCTTGGGCTCCGGCGGTCGCACGACGCGAGGCGCGCTCGAGCTCGGCGCCGGCTCGACGGGCTGGACGCTCGCTGAAGGGGGTGGCGGAATGCTCGCGGCCGGAGACGGAGCCGCGGGCTGGGTGGGCGTACCACCACAGCCCGCGACCATCAGCACGACGAGCGCGCGCTTCATGCACCCGAGCTCAGGGCTTGGGCGCGGCCGGCTTGGGCGGAGCGGGCGGCTTCGCCGGGGCGGGCGCGACCGGCTTGGCACCGGCAGGCGGAGCCGCAGGCGGCGCCTTGGGCGCGACGGGCGCCGGGGGCTTGGCGGCCGGAGCCGGCGGCTTGGCCGTGGGAGCCGGGGGCTTGGTGGCCGGGGGCAGCCCAGCCGGCGGCTGCACGGGCTTCGGCGCGACCGCCGGCGGCTTGCCGGGCGCCGGGGTCACCTTGTCCTTCGGGGGCATGAGGCCGAAGGCTCCCGCGAACTCCGCACCGGAGCCGTAGGTGAAGCCCTGGGCCATCTTGCCACCGCGGGTCTGCATCACGTCGAGGGCGTGGAGCGTGCCGGTCTTGTTGGTCGGCTTGAGCGGACCGAGCGCGCCCTTGAACGTCCCCGTGACCTCCGACTCGACGATCACCCAGTCGCCCGCGGCCCAGGTGTTCTTCGCGCTCATCTTCATGTCGGGGAACGCTTTGACGAAGGTCTCGAACTGCTTCTTCGCTGCGTCCTTGCCCTTCGGCGGATCCGTCGGCATCGAGTAGTCGACGTGCGACGCATCGTCGCTCAAGAGATCGAGGAACGCCTTGGTGTCCTTCTTCTCCCAGACGCCGAAGAACGAACTGACGAGCTCCGCGTTCTTCTTCTCGGCTTCGCTGTTCGAAGCGACGACCCACTCGGGCTTGTGGTCGGCCGGAACCTCCATCACCGGTCGGCCAGCCATGCCTTTCGGCGCCACGCCCAGCTGCCCCATGAAAGTGATGTGGTCGAAGTACATGTGCTCGCGCTTGACACCGGCGTCGCCGAACCACATGACGCTGACGCCGCGGTAGCCGAGGCGCTTGCCGGTGGGCTTCATGCCCATGAAATCTCCGCTGTGCGTGCCGTTCAGAAGCCACTCGAGCACCACGACGTCACCGACGTGGAACCCGCGCACCGTGGTCACCTTCGCGTCGTTGAACGCTGCGAAGAACTCGCCCATGTTCTTCTCGAGATCGGCGCGCCCCTTGGTTTCGCGCCAGCCCTCCATGGAGGGGTAACCGAAGGCGACGTCGTCACTGTAGAGGGCAGCGAGCTTCTTGGCGTCGTGGGCTTCCCAAGCGGCCATCGACGAAGCCATGTGGGCCTTCTGGCGATCGAGCATCGAGAGCTTGGGCGCCACGGGCGCGACGCTGGCGGTGGGAGGCGCGGTGACCTCGGGCACCGGCGCTGGAGCTGGAGCTGGGGTCGGGCTCGCGGGCGGCGGTTGGGCCTCGCTGCCTCCAGCACACGCAACGGACACCCAAGACACAGCCAGCACTCCCAACAACACTGTCCTCATCGGAGCCTCCTCCGCTGCTCGCGCAGCGCGGCCGTTCCCTCGCAGAGAGCCCGCGCGAAGTCAATGGAAGCCGTCGAGCCCGCGGGCTCCATGCCAGCGGGCTCGTCGGAGGTCGGCGTGTGGCGCCGGCCGGAAGCGCGCAATCAGAACGTGCCTCCGAGGCTCATACCGCCCCAGTGCATGTAGCCGCCCTTGCCGAACATCGGCGTGTAGCCCACGCGGAACACGAAGCCACCGTCGGACGGCGAGTACCGGTAGCCGGCAACTGCCGTACCCGCGACGCCCACGCCTTCGCCGGAAGCGTTTGCGGCTCCTCCCGACGCGCTCGCCGAAACGTAGATCAACGTTGCACCGGCTCCCGTCTCGAACTTGTGGTTCTTGCCGCCGACCATGTAGTTGAAGAGAGCGGGCACGGTGACCAAACTCGCTTTGGCGGTCGCCTGGTTCCCGTCGCCCGAGCTGCCGCTGGCGCTGACGGAGAAGTAGCTGAAGCCGAGGCGCGCGCTCATGTCGTTGGAGAGCATGCGTTCGTAGTTGATCGAGTAGAGACCGCCGTTGCCGAGAAGCTCGAAGTAGACGAGGTTCTTCGCCTTGCGGTCGCTCGAGTCTGCCTTGCCCTTGTCGCGAGGTGTCGAGGGCGCTGCCGAGCTCGGCTGCCCGGCGCCTTCCGCGGCGCTCGCGTCGCCTGCTTCGCCGGTCTTCGCCCAGGCGCTCGTGCTGAGGCCGAACAAGACGCAAGCCGAAGTCATCGAGCCGAAGACAATGTGCGAAAAGGATTTCGTTTTCATGATGGTTTGCTCCCCGTGCAATCGAAGTGAAAGAGAAGGAAGGTTCGTTGCGTTTCGAGCACTGAGCCCCGGCTCGTTGCTCTTGGTCCTTCCCCACTGCATGTGCGATGCCAGCGGTGGATGACCGGCCGAGTCGCACCTCCTCGTGGGGGTTGGGGAAGCATCTGCCGGTCGCGCTCCGTAGAACGCTGCGCCCCGTTCCCGCGTCACCGAGCGCGTTCGCGACGGGGACGCACGCTGGATCCAGCGTCACACCGGCGTAACCAGGTGACGTCGCGTGGCGCGCACGCGATTCAAGGGCAGCTCACGCCGATGCTCGGCGCGGTGGACTGGAAGTTGGTCAGCAAGATGGAGCACATCTGTGAAGGGGCCGAGCGCAGCGAGCCGCAGATGCGCTGCACCGAAGGATCCAGGGATTTTTGGTAGAATTTCATGCAGCAATCGGCGGCGCGGTCACAGTCCACGCCGCCTCGAGCCGCGCCCGAAGCGTAGGTGCCCCAGATGTCGTCCGGCGGTGCTTCGGCCGGCACTTCCGGACCCACTTCGACCCGGCGGTCCGCGGGCGGCACGTCGTCCTCGTCCTTCGCGGTGCTCGGGTCCGAGTCGCTCGCTCGAGGGATGAGAACGTCCGGGCTCTTCGTGGGGGTCGCGGTGCCCGCCCCACCGCAGGCGACTGCCAGAACCACGACGCCGAACAGAGCCCGCCGGAGGCTCACAGGATCATCCCGACTCCGAGCCCCACGGAGACGCTGGACGCCATTTCGGGGAGTCCCCCGATGTATGCGACCTGCCCGTTCTGGTCGATGACCTGATGGTCGTGGAACAGGTCTCCGGACGCGTCCGAAATGAGGCCGCCGGACGCCCAGAGCGTCGCCGTGAACCAGCGAGGCACCACGTCCCAGCTCGCGCCGAGCGCCAAGCTGTATTCCAGAAAGACTCCGGAGCGATCCGAGTAGTGGACCTCGGTCGCGCCCGAGCTGGTGGGTTCGGGCGCGGTGGCGCTCGCCCACGCCACACCGAGCCCGGCCCACAGCCGCAGCGTGTCGATGGGCATCCACGTGGGCTCGACCCGGGCGCCGAACTGGATCACCTCGAGGTCGGGCTGGTTCACGTCGGTGTCGGCGAGGCCGAGCTCGCCGCGAGGCACATCGACCGCGTGGCGCGCTTGGCTCACGTAGATGCGGAAGCCGAGCTCGCGAAAGAGCTCTGCGCGCGCATGGGCACCGTACGCGAACCCTGGCGCATAGCTCACGCCGTCCCCCTTCGCCGGGCGGAACCACACGCCGGCATCAGGACCGATCTCGACGTGGCGCTGCGACAGCGAGAGACCCCCGGTCGGAAGGTAGGGGCGGGGCTCCTGCTCGTCGGCGCGAGGCTCGGGCGGGGGCGGTGGAAGCTCGGGCTCTTTGCGCGGTGCGGCGGCGCTCGGCGTGTCCTTCGCGGGCTTCTTCGCGGGCGCGTCGTCGTCGGGCTCGTCGAGCGAATCCGAGTCGTCGTCGGCTTTCGCGGCTGGCTTCTGCGGCTGTGCCGGGGGCGTGGCCTGGCCGAGCGCTCGAGGTGCAACCAACAGCAGCGCGACGCAAAGCCAGACCGAGCGCATCGCCGTCACCCTAACCGAGAACCTCGACCCTTGCACGCCGGCTCAGGCGCGCAGCTGACCGCCCAGGCGCGAGGTGGCGGCCTTCACGACCTCGGCGTGGCGCTGGTCCACCTCGCGATCGGTCAACGTGCGCGCCTTCTCCGGGTCCGAGGCTGCCTTGGGGTCGCGATAGATCAGGTGGAACGCCAGCGAGCGATGCCCCTCGGGCAGCGAGTCTCCGCGGAAGAGATCGAAGAGCTCGACGCTCTCGCAGAGCTCGCCCGCTGCTTCGCGGATCACCGCTTCCACCTGGGCCGCGCTGACGTCGTCGCTCACCACCAGCGCCACGTCGCGAGTCACCGGCGGCAAGCGCGGAATGGGTCGGTAGCGCGGCACGTGGGCGCCGAGCGCTTCGATGCTCGCGAGGTCGAGCTCCACCACGAAGGCTTCGCCCCCGAGGTCGAGGGCGTCGATCACTTCGGGGTGCAGCGGGCCGAACACTCCGACGCGTTGCTCGCCGGCGAAGATGGCGCCCGCCCCTCGAGGGTGAAGATGGCGCGTACCTTCGGCGTTCGGAACGTGCTCCACCCGCGCGTTGCGCCCGGTCAAGCGCTCCACCATCTCGACGGCGATGCCTTTGGCGTCGAAGACGTCCATGGCCGACGGCACCGCGAGGTGGCTGGGACGAGGGCCGGCCAAGATCGCCGCGAAGGTCGGACGCTCGCTCGGAAGTGCGTCGGCGTCGGCCGCCACGCGCGGCCGCGCGGCGCTCTCGGTCTCGTGGCCCGGGCCGAGAAACACGGAGCCGATGGCGAACAGACGCACCGACTGCTCACCGTGGCGACGCGCTCTGCCGAGAGCCTCGCACAGGCCCGGCAAGAGGCTCGTGCGCATCACCGATCGCTCCTCGGTGAGCGGGTTTCGGATGTGCACGACGGGCGCCGGCGCACGCAGGGCCGCGAGCTGCCGCTCCGAGACGAAGGCATAGGTCAAGGCTTCGGACAGGCCGAGCTCGACGGCGACGCGTGCCGCGCTCCGCTCGAGCTTGCCACTCGTGCGCGGCGGCTGCGGGGCGATGGCCGGCAGGACCGTCGGAATCGCGTCGAGGCCACGTACGCGCGCGACCTCTTCGATGAGGTCCGCCTCGCGCCCGATGTCGGGGCGCCACGACGCGCCGCGAACGCTCGCCTGATCGCTGGTCTCGGACTCCACCGCGAGCCCGAGCCGGCGCAGGATCCCGGTCGCCTCCGCCATGTCCACGCTGGTGCCGAGCAACGCGTCCATTCGCTGCTTGCGGAACGTGATGCGAGGCAGCTCCGGATCGGGAGCCTTGACGTGAATCGCCCCCGGCACGGCTGCGCCCTCGGCGAGCTCGGTCAAGAGACCCTTGGCGATCTCGAGCACGCGCGGGACGCCGCCCCAATCGACGCCGCGCTCGAAGCGGAAGCTCGACTCCGTGAAGAGGCCATGGCGACGGGCGGTGCGACGGATCCCGCGCGGCGCGAAGTAGGCACACTCGAGCAGCACCTGGCGCGTGTTCGACTGGATTTCGCTGTGCTGACCGCCCATGACGCCGGCCAAGGCGCTCGGGTGCTCTGCGTCGCAGATCACGAGATCGTCGGCGTCGAGACTGCGAGCCACGCCGTCCAGCGTGGTGAACGGCTCGCCCGCGCGCGCCCGCCGCACCACGATCTTCGCGCCGCGCACGCGCTCGAGATCGAAGGCGTGCATGGGCTGGCCGTAGCCCAAGAGGATCAGATTCGTGATGTCGACCACGTTGTTGATGGGGCGAACGCCGAGCTTGTGGAGCCGCCAGCGTAGCCACGCGGGCGAAGGCGCGATGCGCACGTCGAGCACGACGCCCGCGCCGTAGTGGGGGCAGCGCTCGAGATCTTCGATCTCGACCGAGACGAGCTGCTCCACGCTTTCTTTGGCCTCGCGCCGGGGTGCCGGCGCCGATGGCGGCGCGAAGTCCAGTCCGAACAGCGCCGCGACGTCGCGCGCGACGCCGACATGGCCCAGTGCGTCGGGCCGGTTCGGCGTCACCCCGATGTGGAAGATGGTGTCACGCGCCTCGGGCAACACCTCGAAGAGGGGCGTGCCGGGAGCGCCTTGGTCCGCGGCGAGGATCAGGATCCCGTCGCTCGAATCGGCGAGCCCGAGCTCTTCTTCGCTCACCAGCATGCCTTGACTCTCGACGCCACCGATGGAGCGCGCAGTGAGCGGTCCGATCCCGGGGATCACGGCGCCGAGCGGCGCGAGCAGCACGCGGCCGCCTGGCTCGGGCACGCTGGAGGCGCCGCACACCACCCGCTGCTCGCCGGACCCGCGATCCACGGTGACGAGGCGCAGGCTCGACTTCGTCGGGTGCGCTTCGATTTTCCGAACCTCCGCCACCACCACCACCTCGAGGCCCTGCCCCACCTCGACCACGGCCTCGACCTCGAGACCGGCGTGGGTCAAGCGCCGCGCCACTTCCGATCCGGAGGCGGAGAGGGACGGCAAGAGCTCGCGGAGCCAGCGTAGAGAGACCAACATGGGGGCCGGGATCTATCACGAAATCCGCCGGCCCGCGGGCGCCCGCGTCAGCCCGAAGGCAACGTGGCGAGAAGGCGGCCGCGATCGAACACCCAGAGCGACCCCGGGTCGCCGTGGGTCCACTCTTCGTTCTTGGTGAGGGGCACGGTGCTCACGACGGCCACCCGATCCCGCGGCGTGGTCACGGCCGAGAAGTCCACCGACACGTCGTCGTCGGAGAGGTGAGCGAAGCCGAAGGGAGCCTTGCGGATGATGAAGCAGAGCTTGGTGGCGCAGCGCGCGTAGAGGTGCTGAGCATCGCCGAGCAAGAAGTTGAAGCTGCCCTGGGCTCCCACACGTCCGCCGACGTCGGCCACGGCTTCCCACAGGTCGCTCGTGCGCTTGGGGGGTGTCTTGAAGCTCGAGCGCAGGGCTTCGAGGATGTGACAGAAGGCGTGTTCGCTGTCGGTGGAGCCGATGGGTCGGTACTGTCCGAGCTTCAACGCCCGCGCGCGCTTCACCGTGCCATTGTGGGCGAACACCCAGGCTTTGCCCCAGAGCTCACGCACGAACGGGTGGGTGTTGGCGAGGGTCGGCGCTCCGCGGGTCTTCTTCCGAATGTGGCCGACGGCGAGCAGCGTCTTGATGGGGTTCTCGGACACGAAGCGCGCGAGCGGGCTCGAGGCCGCCGCGCTCGGCTCGAGGAACACCCGCGCTTGCTTCCCCTCGTAGAGCGCGAGACCCCAGCCGTCGCCGTGATGCGCCGTGCGACCGCCGCGCTGGCGAAGTCCCGAAAACGAGAACACGATGTCCGTCGGGACGTTGCACTCCATGCCGAGGAGCTCGCACATCGGGGCCCCACGACCATAGCAAACTTCAGGACCCGCTCCGCACCAGCGCCGAGGCGAGCTTCAAGAACGAAGGGAAAGAGAGCGACTCGTTCTCTTCGGCCGGCGGCCGCCGGCGGCGTTGCCGGACCACGACGAGGCGCGGCGCTTCGAACACGGCCAGCCGCTGGCCGAGCGAACCGTCGGCGTAGAACCCGATGGGATGATCCGGCTTGTCCGCTGCGAGGGGCGCGCCGGCCTCCAGGGCGCGGGCGAGGAGCTCGCGCTCGGGGGCCGAGAGGCGCGCGCCCGCCTCGAGCCAGAGCTCGCCCGAGGTCCGGAACTTGCGACCCGCGAGCGGGCTGAGCGTCGGCGCGAGGGGCGCCAGCTCTTCGACGAGCCTCGCCGGATCGAGTTCGCTGACGACGCGTTCGTAGCGGATCCACCAGAGGAGGCCGTAATACGGACTCCGCTCGCTGGGCGTCGAGAGCAGAGCCACGCTCTGTGGGCTCAAGAGCTGGCGTTCGCCGAGCTTGCCGCGGTCCAAGAGGAGCTGGCCGATGCGCGCCAGGTCTCGGGCCTCGAGAGCGAGGCCGTAGTAGGTCTGCACGTTCTTGGCCTGGTCCCGATCCCATTGCCAGTTGCGGATGCCGAGCGGCCGAAAGAGCTTGTCGTCGAGATAGCTGTCGGCAGGTTTCCCGGCGGCCTGCTCCACGACGATGCTGAGGAGCTGCGTCGCCTCGTTGTTGTACGAGAACACCGCACCGGGCTCGTCCACGAGGTTGGCCCGTTTGGCGTACGAAGTGCGGTCCTTCTGTGCGTTCAGAGCCTTCGCGTCCTTGCCGTGGGCGAGACCCGAGCTTTGGGTCAGAAGATGGCGGAGCGTGATTTTGGCGCGCTTCCCTTTGGCGAGCTCGGGCACGTACTTCGCGACCGGGACGTCCAGCGACGGCAACTTCTTTTCCTCGATCAGGAACATCACAGCGAGCGCCGTCATGCTCTTGGTCATGCTCATCGTCTCGATGGGACCCCGCCTCGAGCCGAAGTAGCGCTCAGCGACCAGCTTGCCGTCACGCAGCACTACCAGTGAATCGCTCTTGGTCTTCTCGGCTTCGGCGACGAGGGCGTCGAGCGCCGCGCCGTCGAGCCCGAGCTCGAAGGCGTCGCCCCGCTGGAAGAACCCGGCCTCGGCGAGCCCGTCGTCGAAGAGCTTGGCCGTGGGTTTCTGGCGCTCGGGTAGGGGCTTTGGCGCCGGGGCAGCCGACGCGCTCGGCGCGACTGCAGCAGGGCTCGACGAGCTCGCGGGGACGGGCGCGGCCGACGGGCACGCCGGCACCGGAGGGCAAGGCGGAGCGGGCGCCGCGCACGCGACGGCGGCGCACCACGCGAGGGAGGCGACTCGTCGCATCGAGCTCGAAGGCCTCACCAGCCCATGAGCTTCTTCAGCTCGGCGGTGAGCGCAGCGCCCATGGACTCGTGGGTCTTCAGGCTCGGGTGGTAATCGCAGCCCCAGCCGGTCTGCGTGAAGGTGAGCGCTAGCGAGACGACCTTGGTGTCGCCCGCGGTCTTCCGAGCGGCGACCGCCTTCTCGATGTAGGTCTGCGCGGTCGTGAGGTCGTTGCCCGAGAGCAGCGTCGGGATCAGCGCGACGATCGTCGCGTTGGGGTTCTTGTCGCGGAGGTGCGCGAGAAAGGTCTGATACGCGCCGACGAACTCCGTCTCGCTCGGATCCCCAGCCGTGGAAAAATCGTTGGTCCCGAGGTTGATGACGATGGCCTCGGGCTGCCACGAGAAGTCCCACTGACTCGCGGACTCGGTGGGCACGGTGCGATCGTAGAGCGACGGCAGCGGATCGGTCTTGTCGTCCCCGTAGTTGAAGATGACGCCCTTGCCGGACCAGGCCACGGTGGAGAGATCGGCGTTCAGGCTGCGGGCCGCGATGGCTCCGTAGGTCAGGTAGTGATTTTCGGTGTCCGCGCTGAAGTTGCAGTTCTGGTCCTTGCCCTCGTTCCCGTAACCACACGTGATCGAGTCACCGATGATCTCGATGCGATGGGCCGCGGGCGCGGGCGGAGCCAAGAGCGTGCCGGTACCGAGATCGACGCCGTAGAAATCGCTGGAGCCGAAGGACGCCTCCGTGCGGCGATAGAGCCTCACTTCGTGCTCCCCGGCCGTGAGCCCTTGCGCCACCGCGTAGGTTTGCTTGCCCGCAGCCGTCACGAGCGGGGTCTGGACCGCGCCGTCGACGACCACGGTGAAATACCCCCCGTGGTCATCCAGGGTGACCGACGCCGCGGTCCCCGAGAACCGGAACACGATGCCGCCACCCGACCACGCGAAGCGCGTCACGCCCGGCTGGCTCTGATCGATGCGACCGATGAACGCGACGGCCGGCGTACCGGAGGATCCCCCGCTGCCTCCGCTACCTCCGGCGCTGGTGCCACCCGCGCCACCGCTCGCTCCCACGCCGCCGGAGCCGCCGCTGCCCGAGCTCCCACCGGTACTGCCGCCGGAGCCGCCGCTCCCTCCGGTGCTCGTGCCACCCGTTCCGCCTTTGCCGCCGCCGCCACCGCCGTCGTCCGACGAGCAGGCCGTGAGAGCGAAACACAGGAACGTGAAGGCCAAGCCGCGCGCGCGAGTCATGCGCGCGACAGTAGCACACGCGCGCGGGTCACTTGGGCGGAGCGAGCTGGGTCGCGCAGCCGAACTGGATGTCGATCTTTCCAGCCGGGTCGCTCTGGATGGCCTGGCACGTGCTGGGGCAAACCAACACCTTGCTCGGGCTCTGTTCGCTGTCGTAGTGCCAGCCCCCGTTCGGTCCGCAGTCCGCCGCCGACGTCACCTTGCCGAAGGTCGACTCCTGGCCGCCACCGGCGGTGAACTTCACGTTGACCTTCTGCTTGTCGAAGATCTCGCCCGCCGGCGCCGCGGGGATGTTCCAGCCGCACGCGAGCTTGCTCGACGCCACTACTCCCGCCGCGAGCTGGTCGAACACCGGCTTGAAGTTCTGCGTGCAAAGGTCCCCGGCCACGCCTTGGGTCTGTTGCACGAGCTCCTGGTACACGGTGCCCTGTTTCGCGGCGCTCGGACACTTGCTGAAGCAGAAGATCCCGTAGAGCTTCCACAGGCCGGGCATGATGACGCTGGGGTCGAGGGCGTCGAACTGTTGCGTGAAGCTCGCTGCGGGGAGCGCCGAGTTGTCGTCGGTGACCACCGTCAAGATCTTGAGCGAGTCGGGGCGGAGCGCGGCCTTGTAGCTCGGGTACGTGTTCAGAATGAGCTGGAGCGAGTTGGTGCTCGCCACGGTCTGGAACACGTGGAGGAAGTTCGGTCCTTGGTTGTCGTCGGGACACTTGCCACTACCGAGCGGCCCATCGATGCAGATGCCGTCGTCCGGGAAGCCCGGGAAGGGCGGCGGCTTGTACTGCTCGGCGATCAGGATGATGCGGACGTCGACACCGGCGTTGACGATTTGCTGCGAAAACTGGTTCATGTTCTGGCGAACGGCGGCCGTCTCGGCGGCCATGCTGCCCGACGTGTCGATGGTCCAGATCACGTCGACCGGGAGCACGGCGTTGGACGCCTGCTGGCTCACGCCCGCGCATTCGCCACCGCTCGCTCCCTCGCCACCCGAGCCGGTTGCTCCGCCGAGCGATAGCCCACCGCCGGAGCCGCTGCCGCTCCCCCCGCCACCGAGGTTCATCCCGCCGCCGGGGCCGCCCGCGCCGGAGCCGAACTCGTCGCCAGGATCCGGGGACGCGGAACAGGCCAGGCACGATCCGACGAGTCCGATACCAAACGCCCCGAGCTTCCAGCGAGCACCCATGAGAGCGGCGTTTCAGCAAGAGCCGGGCCAGCCGAGAATAGGCCAGAACTCCGCGGTTCGAGCGGGCAGACGCCGGCGGGTCCGGACGAGGCCTGTCGGTTCGTCCGGACGACGACGGACAGCGCCTGTGACAGGATCGACGCGCATGGCCTCCCTCCGCGCCTGGGCATTCGCGAGCAGCTGCTGGCTGCTCGCTTGCAGCGAGACCGCTGAAGATCGAATCCGCTCCGGCACGGTGGAGGGTGGTCTCGGGCCCTTGCCCGGCGCGATTCAGGGCCTCCACTATCGATCGGGGGAGCGCTCGGGCTACACCGACGACTCGGGCCGGTTCTCCTACCGCGACGGCGATCGCATCGAGCTCTCGGTCGGTGACCTCGTCTTCGAGTCCACCGACGCCCGGGCCGCCCTGAGCCCTTTCCAGCTCGCCAACGGCAGCGGCTGCGCGCCGGGTGCTGCTCTCGAACGGGTGCTCCGCACGCTGGTCGCCCTCGACGAGGACGGGGACCCGAAGAATGGGCTCGCCCTGCCGGAAGCAGCTGCGCCGTCCGCTCCCCTACGACTCTCCGAGCTCGACGAGGCGAGTTGGCTCGCCGCCGTCGAGGCCCTCCACCCGGGCGCGACCGTCCCCGACGCGGCCAGTGTCGTCGAAGCTTTCGTGCGGCAGATCGACGGCGAGGAGTGGTCTGCCGAACCCGGCACCACCTTCCAGTTTCCCGACTCGGCCTATCGCGGCCAAGGTGTGGCGTCCGACGGCAGCGCGTGGATCTTCTCGTCGGCGAACCACCTCCAGCGCACCGACGCCGCGTTCGAGGCTCTGGTGAACAACGAGCAGCCCATCCCGCTCGACATCTCGAAGCAGGGCGGCAAGCACATCGGCGACATCGACGTGCACGACGGCCTGCTCTATGCGTCCATCGAAGACGGCCCCGACTTCCTCCATCCGTGGGTGGTCACCTACGATGCGAAGACCCTCGAGCCCACCGGCACTCGCCACGAGCTCCCCCAAGAGCTGCATCTGAAGGGCGTGCCGTGGGTCGCCATCGACGCCCCTCGCAAGCGTGTCTACACGGCGGAGTGGGACCCCACCGAGCGGATCAACGTCTTCGATCTCGAAAACGAGCTCGCAGCCCTCGCCCCCATCCCGCTCCGCACGACCATCGGGCGGATCCAAGGCGCGAAGGTCTTCGGCGGCGCCATCTACGCGTCGAGCGACAACGAGAACAAGTCCATCTACAAGATCGACCCCGACACCGGCGTCGTCATCGAGCTCTTCACGCTCGGTACGCCGAAGTCCGAAGTCGAGGGCCTCGCCCTCACTTTCCGCGCCCAACGCGCGGAGCTCCACGTGCTCAACGTGGTCGTTCCGACCGTCGAGTTCGTGGAGCGCTCGCGCACGCGCGCCCCGCTTCGGGACGACGTCTGCCCCTGAAGCGCCTCAGTGCTCGTCGTCCATGCCCATGGGCGGCATGCCCATGCCCGGGGGCATGCCCATCCCCGGCATGCCGGGCGGCGGGCTCGGAGGCTCGGCCCCCGCGTCGCCCTTCTTGGGATCGGGCTTCTGGAACTTCTCCAGCTTGCCGGTGGCCCAATCGGCTGCCCAAGATCCGATGCTGATGACCTCGGTGCCGCCTTCGAGCTTCGCCCACTTGCTCGAGCCTTCGGCGCTCTTGCCGATGTGCACCGTCTTCTTGGCGCCGTCCTCGAGGGTGAACGTGATGGTCGCCGCGGGCTTGTCGAGCCCGGTGTCCGCGTCGGTCTTACCGTCGCCGAAGTTGTCGGCGTTCAGCCCCTTGTAGGCGCGGATCGCGTCCTTCACCTTGGCTTCGTCGAAGCGTTCGATGGCCTTCGGGCCCGGGTCCTTGGCGCCCTTGAACTTGGCGGTCCACTTGGCGTCCGTTCCCGCGTCGCCGTCCTTCTTGGCGCCCGCGGCCTTCTCGAAGCTGAAGGTGCCGTTCTCGTTGGTGATGTCGACGGCCTTCACCTTCTCTTCTTCGAACTTGAAGACGGTGCGGTCACGCCAATCCTTGAGCTCGCGGTCGTAGAGGAAGCTCGAATAGCCTTTCACGGAGTAGACGCCGTCGCGACCGCCCACGCGGGTCATCTGCCCGCGCGAGCCGCTGTCACCGAACCAGAGCTCGGTCACCTTGTCGGCGCCCTTGTAGAAGACCGCATGGAGCGCCTTGCCGTCGCCCACGCCGAACTTGTCGTAGGCGGCGGTGGAGGGATCGATCTCTTCGGTGATCTTGAGCGTCTTCAGGTTGCCGATGAGGCTCGTGACGTTGGTCTGGTTCGCCGCGGCCGCGAGCGGGGCAGTCACCTGCCAGCTGTCTCCCTTCTTCTCGAGGGTGACATCGACACCCTTGCCGGCGTCGCCCGGGGGCTTCGAGAGCACGATCTTGTCGACGCTCTTGGTCTGCTCTTCGCTGATTTCGAGCTTGGGAAGATCCGCGGTGCGCTTCTCGGCGGTGTAGGTCGCGGCCTCTTCCTTCTGCTTCTTGTTCTGCATGTAGACGGCGCCGCCGAGCACGGCGAGCACACCTACGGCCACCATCAACTTCTTGTCGGTCGTGAGAGCCATGGCAGGGTCCTTCAGATCGTCCGTTGCGCGCGGCGGCCTTCGCGGTAGCGCCAGCGGCCAACGCCGAACAGCGCGAACAGGATCGGGACGCCCAGGGTGAGCGACCACTGCACCTTCTCTTGCACGGCCTTGCGCCCGAGTCGGTACTCTTCGTCCTTCTTCTTGATGGCCGCTTCGTCGTCTTCAGCCGCGATCTTGGGCTTGGCCACGCTGGAATAGGTGAGGTTCGGTTCCGAGAGCAGCTTGGCGCTCGCCGCCAAGAGGTCGGCGTCGCCGCTGATCCAGTCGAGGGTGTTCTTGACGCTCAAGATGGTGCCGGTGAGGTAGTCGCGAGCGTAGGGCTGCGCGATCATCTGGAGCTGCTGGTCGCCGCCGATGGCGCCCATCATCGCGAACTGGCCGCCGAGGTCCGGGCCGTTGCCGGAGTAGGCGAAGGGGTTCGTGAGGAACAAGCTCGAAGCCACGAGCAGCACGCGGGACGGCTCCGGCGACCGATCGTTGACCTTGATGGCGTCGTTGGAACCGAACGCGCTCTTCAGCTTGCCCTCGGCCACCGCGGCCACGATGTGCTGTGCGTAGGGCGGCTTGGGCGCCCACTCGGCCCGGAGCTTCATGTCGACGTTCTCGCCGCTGACCACGCTGGCGGCCGGAGTCGTGCGCGCCACGGCGTAGAGCTTCACGTCTTCCGGCTGCGCATCGCGCTTGAGCTCGATGCTGGACGGGAACGGCAGCGCCACCTGATCCATGCGGAAGAAGCCGGCGAAGCCCGTGTCGAGGAGCTTCTCGTCGCCTTCGAAGCGCGGATCGTTGATCACGTGGGCGATGCCGGGGTGGCGGATCGAGCTCACGGCTCCGGTCGCGGTCATCACGCCGAGGCGGAACTGCGCGCCGAAGTCGAGCACGGCGTTCTTCTGCACGTTGAAGCCGTAACCCACGAGCAGCTTGTCGAGACCGTGCCAGGATAGGCTGGCTTCCATCTTCGGGTCTTGCGGCTTCAGCGTGACGGCCGAGGCGTAGACCACGAGGGCTTTGTTCCCGCGCATCAAGAACTGGTCGATGCGGCGGAGCTCCTTCTCGGTGTAGTCCTTGCGCGGCTGGGTCACGATGATGCCGTCGAGCGCGGCGTCGATCTCGTTCTCGCCGTCTTTCAGGTCCACCGTCTCCAGGTCGTAGAAGGGGAAGGCCTGCTCGAGGATGCTCTGGATGCTAGGGGCCGGACCCTTGCCCTGGCGCGGCACCAGGTTCGGATCCGTCATCTTGAGCTCGTCCTTGTTGGTGACGACGCCGACCTTGTGCTTGATGTTCTCGGCCTTGTCGCGGACCTCGCGGATCTTGTTGGTGATCCAGAACTCGAGGCCTTCGGCGCGATTCGGCGCGAGCTGCGGGATGACTCCCTTTTCGCTGCCGTACTTGAACACGAGGCCCATGTAGCCCTGGGCGATGCTCGCTTGATCGTCGCCGGTGGCGCTGGTCTCACCGAACGCCATCTCTTGCAGCCCAGCTTCCTTGGCGGCTTCGCGCTGCTCGTCGGTCTTGGCCTCGACCAGCGTGAACTTGAATTTGCCTTTGCTGGCCCGCTCGTACTCCTTGAGCAGATCGGTGAGGTCGCGCACGAAGGCGTCGACCTGGGCGAGGCCCTTGGTGACGTAGGCTTCGACCTGGATCGGGCTGTTCAGACCCGCCACGAGCCGCCCGCTGCCCTCACTCAAGGTGTAGCGCTTGGTGTGGGTGCGGTCCCAGCGGTGGTTCCAGCCCACGCTGAGCAGGTTCGCCGCGATGGCGATGCCGAGGAGGACGACGAGGTAGAGCCCGGTCTGGGCTGCAGCTTTCCGTTTCTGATCTTGCGTCGCCATGTCACGCCCACTTGCGGCGCTCGAGCGCCCGGAAAGCGATCACCAACGCGATGGTGGTGACCGACACGAAGAAAATCACGTCGCGGGTGTCGATGAGCCCGCGGTTGAAGCCCTGCATGCGGGACTGGAAGCTCACGTACGAGAGCACCGTGCCCAGCGTGCCCGGCTGGGTCTCGGCCACGGTGCCCAAGAACCAGAGCACCACGAGCACGAAGAAGGTGATGAAGAAGGCGACCGCCTGACTCTCGGTGAGCGAACTCACGAGGAGCCCGATGGCCGTCGCCGCCGCGCTGAACAGGATCAGCCCGAAGTACCCGGTGAGGATCGGCCCGTAGTCGAGGGAGCCGAGCACCCAAGGGAACTTGAACATCGCGACGGGGTAGGCGAGGGTCGCGAGCACCAGCACCAGGACGAGGCCGAGAGCCCCCAGGTACTTGCCCAGGATCACGTCGCTGTCCTTGACCGGGAGCGTGATCAGCATCTCGAGCGTGCCGCTGCGCTTCTCCTCGGCGACCAGACGCATGGTGACGACCGGCACCACCAGGCACGAGAGCCCGAACGGCACGTAGTCGAACATGGTCTGGAGGCTCGCGCGATCGACCTGCCAGAAGCCGCCTCGATACATGAAGAACATCAGGCCGAGCGCAAGGAAGCTCAGGCAGATGACCACGTAGGCGACCGGCGAGTCGAAGTAGGACCGGAACTCGCGCCGGGCAATCGTCACCAGGGCTGCCATGGCTACTTCTTCTTCCTCTCCGAGGGCTCTTCCTCGTCGTCGTCGTCTTCGTCTTCGTCGTCCTCGTCGGACTCGTCCTCTTCCTCTTCGGACTCTTCCTCGTCGGACTCTTCGCGATCCTCGTCTTCGTCCGCCTCTTCTTCTTCCGCGGACTCGTCGTCGGACTCGTCTTCGTCTTCGTCTTCGTCTTCCCAATCGGTGCCGCGATCGAGCCGCTCGTCGCCCCGAGTGAGGTCCCGGAACACGGCGTCGAGGCTCTGGGCATCGCGCCGGAGCTCGAGCAGGGTCCAGTTCTTGGCCACGATGAGCCGGAAGATCTCGGCCCGCAGGTCCGAGTCCTGGGCGCCCGACAGCTCGAACTTGTGTGCCGTCTCGTCGGTCGGAAGCTCGCGCACGGCGCTGGCTCCGTCGAGGCGGCCGAGGGCCTCTTCCACCTCGAGGGCCTTGGGCGGCTTGTTGCCGGCCTCGGCGTGCGTTTCGTCGATGGTGACGACGTAGCGCACGCGACCGGTCTTGGCGCGGATCTCGTCGAGGGGCCCGTCGGCGACGACTCGCCCCTTGCTCACGATGATGGCGCGAGCGCAGGCCTCTTCGACCTCACCCAGGTTGTGGGTGCTGAGGAGAATCGTGCGGTCCTTGCCGATCTCTTTGATGTACTTCAGCACCTCGGCCTTCTCGTTGGGGTCGAGGTCGCTGGTCGGCTCGTCGAGGATCAGGATCGGCGGATCGTGGATCAGCGCTTGCCCGAGACCCACGCGCTGGCGGTAGCCGTGGGACAAGGTCGAGATGGTCTTCCCGAGCGACTGCGCCAGACCGCACACCTCGACCACCTTCTTCAGGCGGTTCTTGAAGGTGCCTTCGTCGAGCCCGCGGATCTGCGCAGCGAACTGCAGGTACTCGTACACGTTCATGTCCGTGTAGAGCGGCGCGCGCTGCGGCAGGTAGCCGAGGGTCTTTCTCACGGCCAGGGGGTCGTCGAACACGTCGTGACCGTGCACCTTCGCCGTCCCCGTGGTGGGCGAGATGTAACAGGTCAGGATCCGCATCGTCGTGGACTTGCCGGCGCCGTTCGGTCCGAGAAAGCCCACCACCTCACCGCGCCGGACTTCGAAGCTCACCTTGTCCAGGGCGCGGACACTCCCGAAGCGCTTCGAGAGCGCGTTCGCAGAGATCATCACATCGGTTGTCATCCGAGCTCCAACTGAGCGAGGGGCCGAGAGCCCCCCTTTGGGAAAGGAAATCCGAGGCTCGGCGGGCAGCCGCCGGCTCGGGCCGCGGCATCCTAGCGACGACGCGATCCAAGTCAACATGCCGGAAGAGCCCCTCCCGGCACGGCAAAAACCCGCGTGGCGCCAGGGTATTCCCGCCCTGACCGCGAATTTTTCAGCTCACCCGGTACCCGGTCACCAGGGCCTGAGCCAAAAGCCCCCAGCCGTCGACGGCCACGAAGAGCAGCAGCTTGAAGGGCAGGCTCACCTGGGTCGGGTTCATCATCTGCATTCCGAGGGCCAGGAGCACGTTGGAGACCACCAGGTCGATGATCAGGAAAGGTAGGTAGATCGCGAACCCGAGCGCGAAGGCCTCGACCAGCTCGGTGACCACGAACGCCGGGATCAGGATGACCATGTCGGTGCGGGTCACGTCCTTGCGCTCGGCCTCGGGCCGGGCTGCCTTGGCGATCTCGAAGAAGCGGTCGAGCTCGCGGGGCGATGCGTTCGCCTTGAGGAAATCGCGCAAGGGCTCCCGGGTCGCTTCGAATGCCCCCTTCACGAAGGCGGTCGTGTCCGTCACCTTGTCGCCTTCGATGAGGGGCTTCGCCTTCTCGTGGATGCGGGAGCCGACCGGCGCCATGGCGAGCAGGGTGAGCGCGGCGGCCAGCGCCATGATCACGGTGTTCGAAGGCACGTTCTGAGCACCGATGGCGCCGCGCACGATCTGGAGCACCGTCGAGATCTTCACGAACGCGGTCAGCGTCATGAACGCAAACGGCAGGAGCGACACGAGCGCAAGTGCGACCACGAGCGCGATGGGTCGCCCGAGCAGATCGTCGGGGTTGGTGTCGCGCGCCTGGGCCAGAGCCAGGGATGGAGCGGCGAAGACCCACGCGAAACCGAGGAAGCCGGCGAGCGTGCGTTTCACGACTCGCCCTCCTTCGCGTCGCCCGGCTCGGCCTTCTTCGTGACCCGCGCCAGCACCTGCTTGAAGCCCTCGAGCTTCGGTCCTTCGACGCCACCCTCGGTCTCGAGCTCGAGACCGGTGTCGGCGAGCTCCCCGAGCTTCGCGAGCCCGGCCTCGCTCGCTCCGACGACGTAGACCGTCTTCCCGACTCGCACGAGGTAGATGGCTCGGCGACCATCGAGGGGCAGGCGCCCCACCAGCGAGAGGGGCCCCGCGGGTCGCCCCACACCGAGCCGGCGCGCTCCATAGAGCACCACGACCGCCAGGGCGACGATGCCGAGCAGCGTGATCATGGTTTCGACCACGTATTTCGCCAGCGGACTCATCCCCGCGGCGCACGGTAGAGCGATCCGGGAGGCCGGCCCACCGCAAAAATCAGCGGAGCCCTCTCCGGCCCGATTCCACACCGGGCGACTCGCGCGGACATCTGGCCCTCACCTGTACCGAGCCCTGTCGGCGGCACGCGGACATCTGGCCCTCCTCCGGACCCACGCGGACATCTGGCCCTCCCTCCGGACCCACGCGGACATCTGGCCCTCCCTCCGGACCCACGCGGACATCTAGCCCTCCCTCCGGACCCACGCGGACATCTGGCCCTCCCTCCGGACCCACGCGGACATCTGGGCCCTCCCTCCGGACCCACGCGGACATCTGGCCCTCCCTCCGGACCTACGCGGACATTCGGCCCTCCCTCCGGACCCACGCGGACATCTGGCCCTCCCTCCGGACCCAACCGCCGTGTCCAAAGCCGACGACATGGACCTCCCGGACGACGGCGACCCGTGCACGTTCGACAGTTGTACCAACGGCTTCCCGGCATTCCCCAAAGCACCCGCGGGCACCCCGTGCGGCGGCGGCAAGAAGTGCAACGCGAACGGAGCTTGCGTGCCCTAGAACCGTTCGACGAAGTTACCGTCCTCGTCCCTGTAAAGGTGGCGCTTGCCCGTGATGGCGAGTTCGCTGAAACGTCGGCGTTTGAGCGCATCCGCCACGCTTCGGAGGTCGATGGCGTTGGACGCCACGACCGTGAGCCGGCGAAGACGCTTGGCGCGGAGCACTGGTTCGAGATCCACCAGCGCACCGCAGTATTGGATCTCGAGCGACTCGAGCGCCGGCATCTTCGGCAAGCTCCCGATGTCGCGCAAGTTGCGCAAGTTCTTGAGCAGGAGTCTCTTCACCTTGCGAAAGCGTTCGAAGCCCTCCAACGACTCGAGTCGACCACTCACGATACCGAGTGACTGCACACCGAGAGCCTCGGCGGGCTCGAGCAGCGCCACCGAGCTCACGCCGACCAAGTGAAGTGCAGAGAGCTTCCGGTAGTGCGACAGCACCGCGAGCTCGCTCGCGCGTGGACCGAGCTTGAGTGACAAGGCCCGTAGACGCGGGAACGACTGGACCGAGAAGCGCAGCCTTCCCACGACCGAGTCCACCTCCTCAACGGAAGGGAACACGAGCTCCGACCGCAGGCTCGCCGTCGTCGCGAGCGACGGGCTCTCGTCGAAAGAGAGCGCTCGCACCGAGCTCGGCACGTCACCCGGCTCGATCTGCGACGCGAGCGCGAGGGGCATGGACAGGTATTCGAGGCTCTCGAAGCGTGCGACGGCGCGCGGGAAGCTCACTTTCCGTTCGCCATAGTCCACGCGCAAACGTAGCGCGCGCACTTTTCGCCGCTCCGCCGCTGATGGCGCTGCATCCCAGTCGAACCAGAGCTTGCCCTCTGTCGCATGCCACTGCTTTCGCGCCGCGGCGGTCATGCTCCCGAGCGTCGACTCGCGGAGCGCGCGGCTGCCGATCACATGGTCCTTCCCATACACCCAGTCCATCGCACAGCCACTTCCTACGGCTCACTGTAATCGAGTAGACTCCGCTCGTGACCACCCAGTCGAGCGAGCGACTGGAAAGCGAGTACCCGTTCCTCGACCTCGGCGTCTGGCGCGTGTTCGGAGTGATCCGCGGTGAGCCCTGCCGCGAAAATCACGGCTGGGGAGAACAAGGGCCTGCGTATCACGCGACTCCCGGCGAAGCGCGTTGGGTGACCACAGCCAATTGGAAGGGGTATACGGAGATCTGGCGGCTCACGTGCGACGGCCGCTTGGAGCTCGTCGCGTTCGAATACGACGATCCTGCTCGCAGCGAGCGCCATCGGGACGTGAACGAAACCTTGGAGGGCGACTTCTATCTGGTACTGAAGTCGGTCTTTCAAGGCCCGCGACTTTACCTGCCGTTCCGGAACGGCGTGCTCGTGGTCGATCGCCGTACGTGGAAACACGAGGCCTACTTCGACAACTCCCCTGTCGCGATGGAGCTTCGATCCGGCGTCCACCCCGATTTCCCGGACGCCGCTCGGCTCTGGTACGAGTAGGCACCAGCCACGGCGCGAATAGCCACTCAAGTAATTGTTTGATATTTCACATATTTTATATGCAATAAAAACACTCGTTTGTTTTTTTGTTGCCTTGGACGGGCGTCCTGCCGATCCTCTCCGCGTGGCCAAGCTCTCGCGCAAACCCAGCCGCGACCGCATCCTCGAGTCGGCCGCGCGGGTCTTCGGCAAGCGCGGCTACGCCGACACCTCGCTGCGGCAGCTCATGGCGGCATCGCGCACGTCCACCACGGCGTTCTACGCGCGCTTCGAGTCGAAAGAGTCGGTGCTTCGCGAGCTCGTCTTGCGCATGATCCGCGAGCTCGAGCAGCGCGCGACTCGCGATCTGGCCACCGCACAGAGCCTCGAGGACGGCTTCGTGAAAGGGGTCGAGGCTCTGGTAGCGGTGCTCGGCCCGAAGCGCTCATTGGTGCGGCTGGCCATGACCGAGGCCGCGTCGAGCAGTGACATCAACACGATGCTCGCTCGCATCCACGAAGCGTTCGTCGCGATGCTGTCGGCCGAGATTCGGCGCCTGCACGAGCGGGGTCGCATCGAGGACGTCGACGTCGATGCCACGGCCTGGGCCCTCGTCGGAGCAGTGAACCTCCAGATCCAACGCTGGGCGGTCTGGGAGGCCATCGACACGCCCGAGCTCGAAGCTGCGCTCCGCCGCACGGCGCGTGCGTTGACCCCATCGTGAAGTCGAAGCAGAAGACGAAATCTCCGAGGAAGGCAGACGCATGACTCGAACGACCAGGCTGCTCCAAGTTCTCTCGTGGGTTGGCGTGCTGTCGGGCTGCGCGGCGCCCGAGACCGCGCCGGAGCCGGCGCCCCGCACGGTGGCACGCGACAGCTTCTGGCTGCTCGGGCAACCGGTCGAGCTCGATTACGAGGTGGCGGGCGACGAGTGGCTCTTCGGCGGCGACATTCGACTCACGCCCGAAGAGCGCGTGAGCGGCGCGTGGTCGGAACCAGGGAAGAAGGCGCTTCCCGCAGTGAAAGAGGGCGGCTCGCTCAAGAGCCACCTGTGGCCCAACGCGGTCATTCCGTACGTCATCTCCAAATCGGTGAGCACTCCGGGGCGCGTCCGCGACGCCATGGACGTGTGGGAGAAGAAGACCGCAATCCGTTTCGTGAAGCGCACGAGCCAGAAGGCCTACCTCGAAGTGCTCGAGAGCAAGACGGTCGACGTCTGCAACTCGCAACCCGGATACAGCGGGGACAAACGCGAGCTCCGGCTCAAGCCCGCCGGCGCCTGCAACCTGGGAGTCCTGGTGCACGAGCTTGGCCACACGATCGGCTTCATGCACGAGCATCAGCGTTCGGATCGCAACCAGTACGTGAAGATCTATCCAGAGTGCGTGCCCCAGGACAGCAAGTCGTTCAGCGTGTTCAGCTCCGGAGTGTTCGAGTTCGGTCCCTACGACATCGTTTCGACCATGCACTACAAGAGCACGACGCTGTCGACGTGCGCCTATCCCAAGTCCTCCATCAAGAAGAAGAACGGCGGTTGGCTCGGTCACGACTGGGAAACGCTCAGCGCGGGTGACGTAGCGGCGACCGCCAAGATGTACGGCGCGCCCGCCGGCGACCAGGACACCGACGGCGTGCCCGACTCCAGTGACAACTGCCCGAAAGACGCCAACGCTTCGCAGCTCGACACCGACGGAGACAAGGTGGGCGACGTTTGCGACACGGACGACGACGGCGACGGCGTCGCCGACGCCCAAGACAACTGCGACAAGAACCCAAACCCCTCGCAGCTCGACACCGACGGAGACGGGAAGGGCGATAGCTGCGACGGAGACGACGATGGGGACGGGGTCGCCGACTCGAAAGACGATTGCCCGAAGGTCGCGAACGCGAACCAGCTCGACGCCGACCAGGACGGCAAGGGTGACGTTTGCGACGACGACGACGACGGAGACGGCGTTCCTGACGCGACCGACAACTGCCCCACTCAATCGAACCCGAGCCAAGCCGACGGCAACGGCGACGGCGTCGGGGACGCGTGCAGCAGCGACGGCGACGGCGACGGCGTCGCCGACGGCTCGGACAACTGCCCGTCGCTCGAGAACCCGGACCAGGCGAACCTCGACCAAGACGAGGAAGGCGACGCTTGCGACGACGACGATGACCAAGATGGCGTGGCGGACGCCAACGACAACTGCCCAACGCTACCCAACGCCGATCAGAAAGACGAAGACCAGGACCAAGTGGGGGACGCATGTCAGGGGGACTCGGACGAAGACGGAGTGAACGACCCGCTCGACAACTGTCCGAGCGTGCCCAATCCCGACCAGTTCGACAGCGACGGCGACGGCACGGGCGACGCCTGTCCAGACTCGGACCACGACGGCATCACCGACGACGACGACAACTGTCCGAAGGCCGCCAACCCGGATCAGGCCGACGCCGACGGAGACGCTGCGGGTGACGCATGCGACGCGGACGGAGACACGCCACCCGGTCCGCCAGGCGATCCCGATCTCGGTGCGGGCGATGGCGGAGCCGACGCGATTGGTGGGTGCGTCGTGTCGAGTCCGAACTCCACGGTCCCCGTGTCGGCTTGGAGTCTCGGTGTTCTGGCAGCGCTCGCTCTTGCCGCCCGCCGGCGACCTCGCACGCGAGCCTAGTTCGCGTTGACCGTGATCGTCTGAACCATGCGCACGGTGCTACCGAAGATGTTCAAGACGTTCCAACTGACCGTCACACGGGCATCGGTGGTCGCCGAGGCGAGTGCGGCCTGGTACAGGCGATCGACCTGCTCGGGATACGTGCTCCCGTTGGCGCTATAAAGGCCAAAGCTCGTCCCGAGGTAGGTCCCCGCGCACCCGGGCTCGGAGTAGAAGGACACGTTGGGGACGTTGGGCACGTCGGTGCCGAAGACGTACACGCGGCACGCGTAGCCGTTGAAGGTCTCGAGCCCTGCGACGGCGTCGCCGGGGTTCGCGAACATCGCGCACGCGGCCAAGGAAGCACCCACGAGGTATCCGAACACGCTACGTCGATTCATGGCTTCACCCTCTCGGTTCCAATACCACGCCTGCCACGGGGAGGGGCAAGGCAAACCGCGTCAGCTCGGCTCGCGGGTCGCGACGGGAGCGCCCCAGCCGTCGTATTCGCCGCCGTGCTCGTCGGCGAGCTCGACGAGCTCCATCACCACGTCGTGGATGTGATCGAGCTCGACGGGGTCCTCGCGCACGAGATGTGCGGAGTACGGCAGCTCGGAGTTTTCCTCTTCGCCGCCTTCACCGCGGAAACCGATCTTCTGTGCAGCCGCGAGAAACGCGTCTCGCTTGGCTGCGTCGTCGAAGTGGATGAAGTGGTCGACGTCGCGGGGAACGTCGGCCGTGTCGCCAGCTTCGGACAGCTGCTGCACGACGCGGCGGTTCATGATCCATTGCCAGCGCTCGGCGTCGGGAAACAGGAACTCTTCGTAGTACTTCCAGGCGTCGTCCTCTTGGCTGCCGATGCGATAGCCTCGCTCCGACTCCGAGAGCTGATCCACGACGAGCTGTTCCAGCTCCTCTTCCTTGTCGGGCGCCGCGTAGAACGTGAGCTGCCAGTCGCCGTTGTTGCGTAGGCGACCGACGTAGGTGAAGCCTGCCGCGGTCGCCGCCTCGACGATGGCGTCTTCGAGCTTCCAGAGGTCACCGACGTCGGGCTCCTCGCCCATGCCGTGCTCGCCGGGCGCGAGCATCTGGAGCCCCGCGTAGTAGAGAGCGTCGCTGTCCTCGGGACGCTCATCGCGGTACGCCAGGTTCAAGAAGATGCTCGCCGGCGCGTCGTCGACGCGGCAATAGTAGAACTCCCACTCCTCCTCACTCGCCATGGCCTGCCACGCTAACGGCAGTTCCGCGCGCTTGCAGCCTGTTTCTGTCCTGGCATCTCCCGACGCCCGGCGCTCGCCGCGCATGGGGCCAAAACCCGGCCGGAAACGCCACACTACTGCTTTCGCCGGAAGACGTGCGTCCCCGGCGACGGCTCCTCGAAGGCGAGCTCGGGCAAGCGCTCACGCTTGCCGATGACCAAGAAGCCGGCGGGCGCCATGCGTTCGACGATGCGCGCGAGCACGCGGTCGCGAGTCACGGCGTCGAAGTAGGTCAAAACGAGGTTCCGGCAGAGGACGAGATCGAAGGGACCGTCCGGGAGCCAGTCCCTCACGTCGGCGACGGCGAATTCGACGGGCGCGCGGAGCCGAGGGACGACGCGGCGTCGACCGTCGCCTTCGAACGCGGTGCGGGCGATCTCGTCGGGGACTTCCGCCAGCGCGCCGTCGTCGTAGACCGCGGTGCGCGCACGAGCGACCTGTGCCGGGTCGGAGTCGAGAGCCACGACCTCGAGGCGGACGTCCGGGAAAGCAGGCGCTACCGCGGCGCTCCAAGACATGACGAGCGAATACGCCTCCTCGCCGCGCGCGCAACCGACGCTCAGCGCGCGCACGTTCGGTCGCTTCGAGCGTCGGACGCGCTCCGCGAGCTCTGGCAGCGCGTTGGCCTCGAGCTCGTCGAAGGTCGCCCGGTCGCGTCGAAAGCGCGAGATGGTGATGCGACAAGCGGCATCGAGCACGCGCCACTCGGCAGGGTCGCGCTCGAGCAGCGCTCGATATTCGGCGAGCTCGTCGAGCCCGAGCTGGTGGACGCGGCGAACCACGCGTTTTTCGACCTGCGGCCAGACGCCGCGAAAGCCCTCGCGGCGGAGGCCCAAGCGGGGCATCGCCCAATCGAGGAGCTGTCTCGAATCGCGCCGCTGCACGAGGAGATGCTGGCTGCCCCGGGCACGGCCGGCAATGCCATGGGGACGGAGCGCTCGATCCCGGTTCGAAAGTCGTCGCCGGTGCCGTAGACTGCGTGCGGAGGACTGCGATGACTCGACGGCTCGGTACTGCGGGAGCTTCTGGTCTGCTCACTCTGGCTCTGGCCGGCAGCTCCTGGGCGCAGAACGCGACCACCGCCGGGAACGCCAGCGCTCCCTACCCCACCCTCGAGAACATCTCGCTCGAGTGGCTCGTGGCGGGCGACGCCAACGCCAACGGCGTCGTGAAGGTGCGCTATCGCAAGACCGGCGACGCGAGCTGGCTCGACGCCCTGCCACTGGTGCGCGTGCCTGCCGGATCGAACCAGGGGTTCTCGTGGCAGAACCGCCACGCGGGCAGCATCTTCGGGCTTTCGCCTGGCACGAGCTACGACGTAGAGCTGACGCTCACCGATCCCGACGGCGGCAACGCGACGAAGACCCTCACCGTGACCACGCGCAAGGTTCCCGTGGCGGCGGCCAGCGCCACGACCAAGAACGTGACCCCCTCGACGTTCGCCTCGAGCGCGAGCGGTGCGAAGCCCGGTGACGTCTTGCTCCTGGCGGACGGCAACTACGCCACGTTCACCTTCCAGGTCGACGGCACCGAAGCGCTGCCCATCGTGATCCGCGCCGAGAACCCGGGCAAGGCCGTGGTCGACGGCGACGTGCGCCTGGACGGGCGATCGTACGTCTACGTCGAGGGCCTCACGGTCAACGGCAAGATCAAGTTCAACGACGCGACCGGGGTCGCGATCAAGGGTTGCACGGTGAACACGCCGGACGACGGCATCATCGCCTACGGCCCGGGCTCCGAAAACGGCTACTTCTGCGACAACGTGGTGACGGGCACCTCGAGCTGGAACGACCCGGCGGTGGGCGCCAACGGCAACAATCTCGGCGAAGGCATCGCCATGACGGGGCCCGGCAACGTCATCTGCCACAACCGAGTGAAAGGCTTCCGCGACTGCATCAGCACGCTCGAGGACACCGGGGCCATCAACCAGACGTCCCTGGACGTGTACGGCAACGATCTCGACGTGTGCGCCGACGACGCCGTCGAAGCCGACTTCACCATGGGCAACAGTCGCGTCTACCGAAATCGCGTCCGGAACAGCTTCGTGGGCATGAGCTCCCAGCCGAGCCTCGGGGGCCCGGCGTATTTCATCCGCAACGTGATGTTCAACATCATCTACTCGCCGTTCAAGCTCCACCGCGGCAGCATCGGGGACGTCGCGTTCCACAACACCGTGGTGAAGTGTGGAGACGCCTTCGCCGTGTACGCGAGCGACCCTTGGGGGCGTGCCTGGTTCCGTAACAATCTGTTCATCGGAGGCACGGGCGGAGGCACCTACGGCGGCTACGGAAACGGCGACGGCGACGTATTGAACCTGTCGGCTGCTCAAACCAACTCGAGCTTCGACTACGACGGGCTCGGCTCCATCGGCACGAGCAAGTTCACGGGCAACGTGTCGGGCACCAACTTCTCGAGCCTCGCTCAACTCAAGAGCTCGACGACCGAGAAGAACGCCGTGCAAGTCGACCTTGGTGTGTTCGCGCAGAGCATCACGTTTCCGAACAACCCCTTCCCCGGCGTGAGCGCCGTGCCCGATCTGTCCCTCAAGTCGGGCTCCGCTGCGGTGGACAAAGGCACGAAGCTCGACAACGTGAACGACGGATTTTCCGGGAGCGCGCCCGATCTCGGCGCCTACGAGCTCGGCAGCACGGCGCCGGACTACGGCCCGCGCACGGGCGGAAGCGGAGGCACGAGCGGCGCCGGAGGTTCGAGCGGTGCCGGCGGCGGCTCGAGCGGTGCCGGCGGCTCGAGCGCAGGTGGCTCTGCGGGCGCTACCGCCGGGACCGGCGGCAGCGGTGCAGCCGGCGGCGCGAGCGGCGGCACGAGTAGCGGGAGCGGCGGGTCGACTTCGGGCACGGGCGGCAAGTCGAGCGCGGACGGCTCGGACGACGGTGGCTGCGGCTGCCGCACGTCGCCGAGCTCTTCGGGCACACCGCTCGGGCTCCTTCTCGGGCTCGCGCTCTGGGTCCGGCGGCGCCGCTCGCCTCCAAACTGATCCGGCTTCTTGGCCCTCCGCTCCCAGGCTCGGAACAATCGGGCCGATGAGCTACGAGTCCATCGTGGTCCTGGAGCCCGACGCGAGCTGGTCTTCGGAAGTCGAAACCGAAGCGGGCGCCGAGAGCCGTATCGTCGTGCTCGGACGCCGGCCGGGCGAGTCCGCACGAGCGTTCGAGGCACGCGCTCGTGGACGGCTCGCCGAGATGGTCGAACAAGGCGCACCCGAGCGGGGAGTCTTGGTCTACGGTCCGTCGAAGCGCGGCCGCATCGCGAGCCGGCGCGTCATCGAAAAGTCGCTGGCGAGCGTGCTCGAGCCCATGGGCAAGAAGATCGTCGCCATCGGCGGCTGATCAGACCGCCCGCGCGCTCTCCACCCGGTAGTCGGGCGGCTCCACCAGCACGATGCTGCCTTTGCGTTCGGCCTTGGCCCGGGCCTTGGCCGCGTTGGCGCGGGACAGGATCTCGCGATCGGTGAGCGGACAATCGGGGTCGACGATGGCGGCGCCCATGCTCACGCCGAGACGCACGTCGGTGCCGCTGAAGGTGGCGAGAGCCACGCGCGAACGAAGCTCGCCCAAAAGGCTCTCGGCCAACTCGGGCCCGGCGTTGGGAACCAGCAGCACGTATTCGTCGCCGCCGAAGCGATAGGCGTGCGCCCGCGCGAACGCCCACGCCTCGATGATCTCGAGGAACGGCGTGAGCACCTTGAGATCGACCACGGTCTCGGTGAGCTTCTGGTTCACCGCCTTGAAGTCGTCGATGTCGGCGTAGGCGACCACGACGTCCAACGCGCGCAGCTCACACTCGTGGCGATAGTAGGCGAGGTCCGGAAAGAACAGCCGCGGCGCCTCGAGCACGTGGAACTTCTCGTCGAGCGCCCGCGGCGCGAGCGCCGGTGCGTTGGGCATGGCCTCGGCCGCGAAGTGAATCGATAGAAAATCCGTGAGACGGGGGATGCGCTGCGCCGTGACCGCCATGCACCACGGCGCGGCCAGGAAGTCCTCGAAGCGCCGCGCCTCGCGCTGGAGCGCGCCCACCACCACCGGGTCCACGGCCTTGGCGAGGGGCACCTCGAGCGACTCGGCCACACGCCGGCGCTCGGTCAAGAGCACACGCTTGAGCAAGCCGTCCATCGCGTCGTGCACCTGAACGGTGGTGCCGCGCGACTCGAGCTGGCGCATCACGAGCTGGATCTGCTCGCGGAGCTCCTGCACGCTCGCGGGCTGGATCCCGCGGAGCTCCTTGCTCAAGACCTCGACGACGCTGTGCTCGAAGTGGTTGGAGAACGACTCGAGACACTTACGGAGGAAGGTGGCCTCGCCTCGGTGGAACTCCGGCATTCCCCCGAGGCTGCCACAGCCGCGGGCGACTGGCTCGAATTAGCCGTGATCCGATCCGACGCTGGCTCGGAACAAACTCCCCTGCCCCGACACGGAGTAGGCGCCCTCGCTCACCGGAACGAACACCGATTGGCCGGACGCGAGGTCGAGCGTGCCGGCGGCGGAGCGCAACGAGAAGCCGCCCGCCGTGCACAGTAGGATTTCGGGCCCCGAGGGTGTCCGCTCCGCGCCGTCGGCGAGACGAGAGAGGCGGAACTCGGACGCCGGAGTCTCGTACACGGACTCGTCCGCGAGGCGCCGAGCAGACAGCACTTCGACGCCGCCGCTCCGGAACTCGAGGACACGCACGAGCTCGGCGACGTCCACGTGTTTGGGCGTGAGCCCGCCGCGGAGCACGTTGTCGGAGCTCGCCATGATCTCGACGCCGACGCCCGAGAGGTAGGCGTGGAGGTTTCGCGCCGGAAGGTAGATGGCCTCACCGGCCTCGAGTACCACCAGGTTCAGGAGCAAGGCCGAGAGCACACCGGCGTCATCCGGATGGAGCTCGCCGAGACGCAGCGCCCAACCACACTCGAGGGCGAACTCACCGCCCAAGTCGGCGACCCGACGACACGCGGCGAGCGTCGCCTTCACCACTTCGCTGCGGCGCGTGCCGGCGAGTGACAGAATCTCTTGGAACAAACCGCCGAGCGCGGCGTCTCCGCGCGCGAGGTCGCTTCGCACGAACTCGAGCTCGGGCGAGCCGAGCGCGGCAAACAGCCGGGCGCTGGCCGACACCGCGCGAAAACCCGAGAGCGCATGGAAGGTGCCGAGCGCCACGATGAGCTCGGGCTTGTGGTTCTGGTCGCGATAGGAACGGTTGCCGGCATCGCGCGGGATCGAGAGCGCTTCTTCGCGCGCGAACCCGGCGCGCGCCTGCTCCGGCGTGGGATGGGCCTGGAGCGAAAGCGGCTGTTCGGCGGCCAGGATCTTGAGCAGGAACGGCAGACGCGGGCCGTAGCGGGCGAGGGTCGCCGGACCGATCTCACGCTGCGGATCCCGCTCGATGACCTGATCGAGAGGCTGCCACGTTCCACCACGCGAAAGCTCCGAACACGCGAGCGGATGAGCTCCCATCCAGAGCTCCGCCTCGGGCGACACGGTCGGCGCGTCGCGACCTTCGATGACGGCGATGGCCGAGTGCGAGCCCCACGCGTAGTTTTGGATGCGATTCCGAAGCCGGTCCAAAGCGGCGTCCCGCCCAGAGGATAGGCATGGGACGAGAATCCGCGCTAGCTCGAGAGCGCCGGACTATGCTCCCTCGCCCATGTCGTCTTCGCGCCCCAGGCTCGGCGATTTCGTGCCCGAGCACGCCGACGACGACTTGATCCTGACTCGCTTCCTCGCCTGGGTCGAAGCCACGGGGCTGGAGCTCTACCCAGCTCAGGAGCAGGCGCTGCTCGAGATCGCCGGGGGCAAGAACGTGATCTTGAACACCCCCACCGGTTCGGGGAAGTCGCTGCTGGCGTATGCGGTCTGCTTCTTCGCCCTGGCCCGGAGGCGCCGTTGTTTCTACACGAGCCCCATCAAGGCCCTCGCGAGTGAGAAGTTCTTCACGCTGGTGGAGGAGCTCGGGGCCGACAACGTGGGCATGATGACGGGCGACGCCGCGGTGAACCGCGACGCCTACGTGGTGTGTTGCACCGCCGAGATTCTCGCGAACTTGGCGCTCCGTGAGGGCGCGGAAGCCGACGTCGACGACGTGGTGATGGACGAGTTCCACTACTACGCCGACGCCGAACGCGGCGTATCTTGGCAGATCCCGCTCCTGACGTTGCGCCACGCCCGCTTTCTCTTGATGAGCGCGACGCTGGGCGACACGGCGTTCTTCGAAGCCCGACTGACCGAGCTCACCGGTCTCGAGACGGCCCTCGTACGCTCCACCGAGCGACCGGTGCCCCTCGACTTCTCGTACAGCGAAAAGCCCCTCCACGAGACCGTGGCGGAGCTCGTGAAGAACGGCAAAGCGCCCATCTACATCGTCAACTTCACCCAGCGCGGCGCCGCCGAAGAAGCCCAGAACCTCATGAGCGTCGACTTCTCGTCGAAAGAAGAGAAGCGCGCGCTCGCCGAAGCGCTCCGGGGCGTACGTTTCGACAGCCCGTACGGCAAGGAGATCTCGCGCTACTTGCGCCACGGCATCGGCCTGCACCACGCGGGGCTCCTGCCCAAGTATCGATTGGCCGTGGAGAAGCTCGCGCAATCGGGCCGACTCAAGGTGATCTCCGGCACGGACACGCTGGGCGTCGGAGTGAACATCCCGATACGCACCGTACTCTTCACCAAGTTGTGCAAGTTCGACGGCCGCCAGACCGCCATCTTGAGCGTGCGCGACTTCCAGCAGATCAGCGGACGGGCGGGGCGCAAGGGCTTCGACGACCGGGGCAGCGTCGTGGTGCAGGCACCCGAGCACGTGATCGAGAACCTGAAGCTCGAAGCCAAGGCCGGGGCGGATCCGGCCAAGCGCCGCAAGCTGGTCAAGAAAAGCCGCCCGATCGCGGCTACGTCCACTGGGACCGCGCGACGTTCGACCGACTCGTCGCGTCACCTCCCGAGCCGCTCGCCTCTCGTTTCCGCGTGACCCACGGCATGTTGATCAACGTGCTCTCGAGGCCCGACGGCGGCTGCATGGCGCTCGGTCGCCTGATCCGGTCGTGCCACGATCGCACGCACGACAAGCGCGCCCACGGTCGCGCAGCCCTCGCCATGTTTCAGTCGCTGCTCGCCGCGGGCATCGTGGAGTTCCGCGCCGCGCCGAACGGGGGGCGGCGAGCCGTCGTGAGTGAGGATCTGCAGCGCGACTTCTCGCTGCACCACACGCTCGCGCTCTACCTGCTCGAGACTCTGCCGCTGCTCGACCCCGAGCTCGAAACCCACGCGCTCGAGCTCCTGACGCTGGTCGAGTCGATCCTCGAGGACCCCGACGTCGTGCTCATGCGTCAGCTCGACAGCTTGAAGACCGAGGCCATCGCCGAAATGAAGGCCCAGGGGGTCGAATACGAAGAGCGGATCGCGCGGCTCGAAGAGATGGAGTACCCGAAGCCCAACCGCGACTTCATCTACGACACCTTCAACGCCTTTGCGAAGAAGCACCCTTGGGTCGGCTCGGAGAACATCCGCCCGAAGTCCATCGCGCGAGACATGATCGAGAAGTACCTGTCGTTCTCCGAATACGTGAAGGAGTACGGTCTCGAGCGCTCGGAAGGTCTCCTCCTTCGATACTTGTCGGAGGTCTACAAGGTCCTGGTTCAGACCGTGCCCATCGCCGAGCGCGACGAAGAGGTGGAGGAGCTCATCACCTTCTTCGGAGCCATGGTGCGCCAGGTCGACTCGAGCCTGCTCGACGAGTGGGAGCGCATGCGGAGCGGAGAGCCTGCGCCCGCCCCGAAACGCGTCGAAGACCTCGAGCCCGAAGGTTCGCGCGACGTCACGCGGGACACGCGCGGCTTCACGGTGCTCGTCCGCAACGAGCTCTTCCGTCTGATCCGCGCGCTCTCGCGCAAAGACTTCCATGAAGCGAGCGAGATCTGCGGCGCCGAACGCGGGGGGCTCGATGCTCCGGCCATCGAAGCTGTGCTCGCCGACTTCTTCACCGCACACGCGAGCCTCCGCACGGATCCGGAAGCTCGGAGCCCGGACCTCCTCACGCTCGAAACCGGCGAGACGCGTTGGGAGCTCGCTCAGGTGCTCCTGGATCCAGAGGACGAGAACGATTGGGTGATCGTGGGCTCTGTCGACATCGAAGCCTCGCGACAAGCCGGCCGAGCCGTGCTCGTGATCGATCGCATCGGCTCGTGATCACGAGCGCTGGCGGACACCATCCACGTCCAGATGGATGCTGCGCACCCGCGTTTCGTCGGACGGATGAAGCTCCACGAACACGCGCGCCGTCCCGTGGGCTCCCTCGCGGCGGTACGCGAGCTTGGGCCCGCTGGAGAAGTCGTCGGGAGCCCGGGGCATCGCACGGAGCTCGCCGAGCGCGCGCTCTACGCTTTCCCGGAGCAGCGCGGACCCCTCTTGGAACTGCAGGTCGACCGCCACGTCGATGCCGATGTGCGAGAGGGGGTAGACCACTGCGCTCTCGATGAGCGGCGATAGCGGGCGCACGAGCTCGCGCTTTTCGTCCCACACATCCGATCCCGCGGGCTCTCCCAAGAAGGCGACCAGCTCGGCGCGGGAGACGGCGACGTTCGCCAAGGTATGAACGAGCTCCGCGAGCCAGCCGACGTCGTCGGGGCTCGCGGGGTTCGCTCGGGAGGGAAAGGGATGGGGCATGACCCCATCATCGCCGACTTGGTTCAGGGAGCCGAGGTGAACTTCGAGGTCTGCTGCTGGATGGCCTTGAAGGTGCTCTCGTTGTCGAGGTTCGTGTCCGTCGTGCCGTTCCGAGTGCGCATGATGGTGACGTCGAGGTCGCACGACTCCGGGTTGCTGCCGCCGGTCGACTCGAGAGAGCCCTTGGCCAGCGTGTAGCTTCCACTGTCCCCCGGCAGGTCGACGTGCTCGTCGAAGATGCAGGACCCCGTCACGTCGAGGGTCATGTCGTCACTGCCACCAGACGGATCCCAGGTGATGGTGACGTCGTCCTTCTCACGGGACGGGTTGTTGCTGGGCAGAGCGCCGATCTTGAACGGTGCGGGCAGCTTCACCGAGTTCGACACGGCGTCATCGTCCTTGTCGCGGAGGAGCGCGATCTTGAACTCGGTGTTCTCCGCACCCGTCGCGAAAGTGTTCCGGTAGATGCCTTCGGCCTCGGCGTGCAGGTCTTTCGTCTCCCCGCCCGCTTCACAGGTGAGCTTGTCGCCGTTTTCGAGGATCACGTAGGTGTTGCTCTCGTCACCACCGACCCGCAAGATGGCTTCCACCGACGAGTTCTGCCCGCCCGTCGTGACCTTCATCGTCGCGGCGATGCCTTGTGTGCGAATGTTGCTCGAGGACGTGGTTTCCTTCTGAGAGCAACCGGCGGCGAATGCCAGAAGAGCGAGCGCAGCAAGACCCAATTTCATCGAAGACCTCCCAAGGTGCCTCCTGATGCAGCAAGTTCCGCGCCGCCCCGAAGCACGCAGAAAACCGCAGGGCCTACCCGGATACCGCGCCGGGTGCCCGGGCATCCGGATCAGGCCCCTGTGGTCGAACGGCAACACCGTTCGTTAGGATGCGCGCATGCCGGCTGCCGCCTCCGTGAAGGAGTACCTTGCCCAGCTCGACCCGCCCACCCGAAGCACGGCGGAGCGCGTGTTACGCACGGTGAAGCAGAACCTCCCCACCGGCTATCGCGAATCCATGAGCTGGGGCATGCCGAGCTTCGAGATCCCGCTCTCGAAGTACCCCAACACGTACAACGGCAAGCCTCTCTTGTACGTGGCGCTCGCTGCCAGGAAGAGCGGCTACTCGCTCTATCTCCTCGGACCCTACCTCGACCCGGCGCTCGCGCGCTGGCTCGCCGACGCGTTCGCCCGGGCGGGCAAGCGCCTCGACATGGGGAAGTCTTGCCTTCGCTTCAAGAAGCTCGACGACCTCCCCTTGGATGCCATCGGTGAGCTCGTTGGGAAGATGTCGGTTGCGGCCTACCTGAAGCGCTACGAGCTCGGACTGGGGATGCGAACCGCGAAGAAGGTCGGACAGCCTGCGCAGAAGAAGGTGTCGAAGAAGCGCACGCCGGCTCGCAAGACTCGCTGAGCTCACCCCGCGGACATCTGGCCACGCCCACCGCGCGGACATCTGGCCGCCTCGCCCGCCGCGCGGAGGCCGCGCCCCCCACCGCGCGGACATCTGGCCATGACCCCTCGGGACCGCGGACATCTGGCCTTCCTCCGCCCACCGCCCTCGGACATCCCATGCGCCGCCTTCAGAACGTGCCCCTTCTCTCCCCCCTTCGGCTCGTAGCCGCGAAAAGTTTCGTTTATTTCACGGGTTGAACGCGATCTGCACGGCCTGCTCCCATTCTTGACGACCGTCATTTGCGCCAGCGCACGCTGCCCGTACGAACGTTCGTAGGAGGACGAACCGATGTCGATCCGCGCCGAAGCTTGGCTGCTCCAGGAATCCGGAAAGCCCCTCGAGAAGAAGACCCTCGAGCTCGCCGATCCGTCCGCCACCGAAGTGGTGGTCGAGGTCGAAGCCTGTGGGCTCTGTCACACGGATCTGGGCTTCGCCGAAGGCTCGGTCGCTCCCCGCATGGCGCTGCCCATCGTACTCGGACACGAAGTCGTGGGCACGGTGCGCGCAGCAGGCGAGCGCTACACGGCTCTCGTCGGCAAGAAGGTGCTCGTGCCAGCGGTGATGCCGTGCGGCGACTGCGCCTTCTGTCGTGCCGGCCGCGGCAACGCTTGCCAGAAGCAGAAGATGCCGGGCAACGACATCAACGGCGGGTTCGCGACTCACATCGTGGCGCCGGGCGCCAGCATGGTGTCCTTGGCGGATGCTCCCGCGAGCGTGAAGACCGATTCGCTGTCGGTGGTCGCCGACGCGGTCTCGACGGCCTACCAGGCGGTGGTTCGCTCCGGACTCCGCGCGGGTGACGTCGCGTTCGTGATCGGCGGCGGCGGCGTCGGCGGCTTCACGGCGCAGATCGCCAAAGCGCTCGGCGCCAAGACGGTCGTCTGTGACGTGCAAGACGCGAGACTCGAAGGACTCGCTCCCCTCGGCTTCGATCACGTCGTGAACGTGAAGGGGCGCGACGTCAAAGACGTGCGCAAGGAGCTCCACGGCAAGGCCAAGGAGTGGGGGATCCCCAGCCTGAACTTCAAGGTCTTCGAGTGCAGCGGTACGGCCCCCGGCCAGACCCTGGCGTATACGCTGCTCTCCAACGGCGCCACCCTGCTCGTCGTCGGGTTCACGCGCGACACGGTCACGCTGCGGCTCTCGAACCTCATGGCTTTCGACGCCACCGTGCACGGCTCCTGGGGTTGCCCGGTCGAGGCGTACCCGGCGGTGCTGTCGCTCATTTACCAAGGCAAGGTCGTGCTCGAGCCGTTCATCTCGCGCGCGCCGATGTCGAAGATCAACGAGCACTTGAAGGCGCTCTCGGAGCACAAGCTCGAGAAGCGCTTGGTGATGGACCCCCGCGCCTGAGCGCGGAGAAGTCGCCCGCAAAGAACATCCCGAAGCAAGAACTGGATACCAGAAAGAAGACGTCCCATGACCGAGCTACTGAGCCACGACATTCTCCCGGGTTACGAGTTCCGTCACATCAAGTACGAGACGCGCCCCGTGCTCGACGACAAGGGCAAAGCCGTCGACGGAGTGCACCAAGTCTGGATTTCGCTCAACAACGAGAAGCAGCTCAACAGCTACACCACGGCGGCGGTCAAGGAAGTGATCTTGGCCTTCCGTCGCGCGAGCTGCGACCGCGCCGCGAGCAACGTCGTGTTCACTGCGGTCGGCGACCGCGCGTTCTGCACGGGCGGCAACACGGAAGAGTACGCCACGTACTACTCGAACCGCCCGCTCGAGTACCTGCAGTACATGCGGCTCTTCAACGACATGGTCACGAACATCTTGCTGTGCGACAAGCCGGTGATCTGCCGCGTCAACGGCATGCGCATCGGTGGCGGGCAGGAGATCGGTATGGCCTGCGACTTCACGGTCGCTGGCGATCACGCGCGCTTCGGCCAAGCCGGCCCCAAGCACGGCTCGGCACCCGACGGCGGCTCGACGGACTTCCTCGACATTTACGTGGGCTTCTCCCGTGCGGTCGAGAGCCTGGTCTTGTGCGAGCCCTGGAGCGCCCACAAGGCCATGCGCATCGGCCTCGTGAACGAGATCGCCCCGGTGCACAAGACGGCCGACGGCAAGTTCATCCCGAACCCGTTCGCGGTGACGGATCGCTACCTCGACGACATGGGGCGCGTGGTCTACGGCGAGTGGAAGGAAGGCAAAGAGAAGGATCAGGCCAAAGAGCTCGCCTCGAAGTGCAGCGTGGATCTGTCTCTGCTCGATCAGGCGGTGGACCGCCTGGCCACGAAGCTCCTCTACACGTTCCCCGACTGCACCCGGAAGACGCTGGAGAGCGCCCGCAAGAAGAAGCTCATGCACTGGGCGCAGAACAGCGAAACCAACCGCTCGTGGCTCGCGCTCAACATGAACACCGAGGCCGCGGCCGGCTTCCCCGCCTTCCACTTCGGCGACCGAAACGAGCGCGAGATCGACTTCGTGGCGCTGCGCAAGAAGCTGGCGGCGGGTGCCCGCTTCGACGACCAGTTGATCCGCGACGTGCTCCTGACTTCGGCGCGCAACGGCTGGGAGAAGAACCGGTGATCGAGGCGGCCCGGGTCGAGCGGCTCGAGAACGGCACGTTGCTCCGGATCGTGTTCGAACGCGATGCGGGCAACGTGCTCACGGGCGCGTTGATGCGGCAGATCGATCTGGCGCTGGCGGAAAACGCCAACGATCCGCACCTACGCCTCGTCACCCTCGAGGGGCACGGCAAGCACTTCAGCTTCGGCGCCAGCGTCGAGGAGCACCAGAAGGAACGTGCTCCCGAGATGCTAGCGACGTTCCACGCCTTGATTCGGCGTCTCGTGAAGTACCCGGTAGCGACGGCCGCGGTGGTGCGCGGTCGTTGCCTCGGGGGTGCCTTCGAGCTCGCGTTGGCCTGTCGCTTCGTCTTCGCGAGTCAGAATGCCGTGTTCGCGTGCCCCGAGATCAAGCTCGGCGTGTTGCCGCCGGTCTTGGCCGCGCTCGGCCCGGCTCGCCTGGGCCAACCGCTGGCCGAACGCCTGCTCTTGACCGGCAGCGACCTCGACGCCAAGGCAGCCCACGCGGCGGGCTTCGTCACGGGCTTGGCGCCGGAAGACACCGATGCCTTCGCCTTCACCAGCGAGTGGTATGCGCAGAATCTGAGAGAGCACTCGGCGTATTCCCTACGCCAAGGGCTCGAAGCGCTGCGCAAGGGCTCGAAGCTCGTGGAAGCGTGCGGTGAGACGCTCGCCGACATCGAGAAGCTCTACCTCGAGCGGCTGTTGCCGAGCCACGACGGGAACGCCGGCATCACCGCGTTCTTGGCCAAGCAGAAACCCGTGTGGAGCGACGCATGACCGAGCGGGCCAGCCCGGGGCGGGCAGAGATCCTGGCGGCGGCAGCGCGGGCATTCGCCGAGCACGGCTACCACGGCATGAGCATGCGCGACTTGGCCAAGCTGACCAAGCGCTCCCCCGCGACGCTCTACAACTACGTCGACTGCAAAGAGGATCTCCTCTACCTGATCCAGCGCGACGCCTTCGAAGAAATGCTGGAGCGCTGCAAGGGCGCGCTGGAGGGCGTTCGGGATCCGGAGGCACGCTTGCACGCCTTCGTCACCTGCCACGTCGACTTCTTCGCCGACCGCCAATACCTGATGCGCGTCCTCATCCACGAAGCAGCAGCGCTGCCCACCGAACGCCGCGCCGAGATCCGCGGGCTGAAGGAAGCATATTTCGCCATCGCCAAGCAGATCGTGTCCGAGGTCGCCAAGAAGCGCGAGGGGGCCGAGCCTCCGGCGCTGGACGTCGAGCGCAACACCTATTGCTTGTTCGGCATGTTGAATTGGACCTACGGCTGGTACGAGCCGGCGCGACACGGCAAGCCCGACGAGCTCGCCGCCACCATCGAGCACGTGGCGCTCCGGGGCATCACCGCGCCCGCGCACGGCCCGAAGCCCGCCCCCCATCGAACGGAAAAGTCCCGAGGGCATCTGGATGCCCGTAGCGGAGGTGCACGTTGATCCAAGAGCAAAGCGAAAAACCCAGCATGGACCCGGCGGCCGCCATCCTCGAGCGCGCGCAGCACTTGGTCGAAGACCTGAGGCTCGCCGAAGTCCTGCGCTGGAAGCAGGCGAACCCGGGGCAGCTGGCCGTAGGCTACATGCCCGTCTACGTGCCGCGTCCGATGCTCGAAGCCATCGGATGCTTGCCCGTGGCGATGTTCGGCGGTGGGGACCAAGTCGACATCATCAAGGGCGACAGCTTCTACCAGTCGTACATCTGCCACATTCCACGCAGCACGCTCGAGCTCGCGCTGAACGGCTCCCTCGATCCGCTCGACGGCGTGCTCTTCCCCAGTATTTGCGACGTGATCCGGAACCTCTCGGGCATGTGGCAGATGCTGTTCCCGGAGAAATACGCGAGCTACGTCGACCTTCCGCAGAACTTCGACCCCGAGCTCGGCGGCAAGTTCTACGTCATGGACATGATGCGCATCTTGCGCGACCTCGAGGCGCGGGGCGCCAAGAAGTACGACCCCGACGCCATGCGCGCGGCCATCACGCGGGAGAACTCCCGCCGGGCCGCACTCCACGAGCTCGACGTCATGCGCGTGAAAGAGCCGTTCCGCGTGCGCGCCTCGGAGGCGTACCTGGTAGCGCGCGCAGGCAGTCAGCTCGAGGCTTCGGAGCACGAGAAGCTCGTCCGCGAGTTCGTCGCGCGAGCAAGAGAGCGCGCGCCTCGCGTGTACGACAACGTGCGCGTGCTCGTGCGCGGCTCGTTCTGCGAGCAGCCGCCTCTCGGCCTGATCAAGACGCTGGAGAGCGCGGGCTGCGACATCGTCGACGACGACTTCCAGCTCGGGCTTCGCTACATCGAAGGCGACATCGAGTGCGGTCCGAAGGACGACCCGATGCAGGCCATCGCCAACGCATTCTTGCAACGTGGCCAGGCCACCGCTTCACGCTACATCGCCGACGAAGAGAAGGGCGCCGCCCTGGTCCAGTCCGTGCGAGCGGTCGAAGCCGAAGGCGTGATCTTCGCCGCAGCATCGTTCTGTGATCCGGCGCTCCTCGATCAGCCCATGCTCGAGGCAGCGCTCGATCGCGCAAAAATCCCTCACACCAGCCTGAAGTTCGCCGAAAACACCGGACAGTTCCAAGTGATCCGGGAGCAAGCCGGAGCCTTCTCGGATGCCGTGAAGCTCTGGGGGAGCGCAGCATGACCACCACGACCCCGACGCACATCACGAGACCCCGCCAAGTCGACGCCGAGGCCGCGAAAGACGACAGCCAGCTTCGCCAGAAGAAGATGATCGCCGATCACTTCGACAAGCTGGCGACCGCCAAGGAAGACGGACGCAAGGTGGCCTACACCTTCGTACCCGGCAACCTGACCGAGCTGATGCTGGCGCTCGACATGTTGCCAGTGCTCCCGGAGATCAACGCTCTGCAGAGCGGAATGCGGAAGCTCTCGGGCAACTACATCACCGAGGCCGAGAAGCTCGGCCACAGTGAGGACGTCTGCACCTACGTCAAGTGCGACATCGGCATGATGAAGAGCGGCAACATCGGGCCCACGGGTACCAAGCTGCCGAGCCCCGACATCTTGCTGCTCTCGTACACCGGCTGTTTCACCTTCATGAAGTGGTTCGAGCTTTTGAAGGAAGAGTACAAGTGCCCGGTCACCATGCTGCACGTGCCCTACCAGGGCGACGGGCACATCACGCCGGAGATGCGCAAGTACGTGGTCGACCAACTCGAGCGCGAGGTGATCCCCGCGCTGGAGAAGGCCGCTGGCAAGAAGCTCGATCTCGATCGGCTGTCGGACCTCCTCGAGCGTTCGAAGCGCGCCGAAGACGATCTCGTCGCGGTGTGGGAGAGCGCGCAGAACACGCCGTCGCCCATCGATGGCTACTTCGGAGGCGTCTACTACATCGGTCCCATCTTCAGCGCGTTCCGCGGCACTCAAGACGCCTGCGACTACTACGCGATGCTGCGGCGTGAGGTCGAGGAACGGGTGAAAGAGGGCAAAGGCCCGGTCACTCCCGACGGCGACGCACCCGAAGAGAAGTACCGGCTCGTGGTCGAAGGTCCGCCCAATTGGACCAACTTCTTCGACTTCTGGCGCATGTTCAGCCGCGAGGGCGCGACCATCGTTGCGAGCACCTACACGCGCGTGGGCGGACTCTACGACACCGGCTTCCGCCACGACCCCAAAGACCCGCTCGGCACGCTCGCGGACTATTGCCTCGGTTGCTACACGAACCTGAACCTGCCGATGCGCACCAAGCTCCTGGCGAGCTACATCGAGAAGTACAAGGCCGACGGGTTCCTCATCAACAGCGTGAAGAGCTGCAACAGCTTCAGCGCCGGGCAGCTCTTGATGCTGCGCGAGCTCGAGCGAAAGACTGGCGTACCCGGCGGCTTCATCGAGAGCGATCTCGTGGACCCGCGCTACTTCGGCAAGGCAAACATCGAAAACCGCGTTCAGAGCTATCTGCAGATGCTGGAAGCTCGCAAGGCCAGGGGCAGCGCATGAAAGTCGTCGTCGGAGTCGATCTGGGTTCCACCACCACGAAGGCCATCCTGCTCGACGAGCAGCGGCGCATCGTGGGCAAGGGCATCACCAACAGCCGCTCGAACTACGAGGTGGCGTGCGCCGTGGCGCGAGAAGAAGCCCTCACCGCAGCGCGCTTCACCATGCTCGAACGCGAGCTCGAACGTCGGGCCAGCGCGCTGACCAAGAGTGCCCAAGACAGCGAGCACGCTCTGCACGAAGCGTATCGGCTCGAGACGTATCTCGACCAGCTGAACGAGCTCCACGAGGAGATGGAGAAGGTGCTGAAGAGCCTCTCTTTCATCTCCGATCGCGGGAAGCTGTCGCCGGCGATCCGCGAGGTGCTCGACCAGATGCGCTCCGACGCGGCCCAGCTCTTCGACGGAGCCGGCGCTCGTAGGAGCGACTTCTTCCGCGACCTCGCCGCGGCCGGCTACATGAGCGCGGCCGAGCGTGTCGCAGCCGGAAGCAAAGGAGCGCTCTCGTACGAGCGGCTGACGGGCGTCTTCGACCGCGCCATCTTGGACGTCGAGACGCGGCTACAGAGCCGGGACTTCGGCGCCATCCTGCGGCGCGCCGCGCGGCGCCTCACCGCCGAGGACGGAAGCGCGGCCGGCAGGGCGCTGCTCGAAGCCGTGGAGTCGGCGGCCACTCAGCCCATCGACGAGGTGTCGTTCGTGGGTACCGGTTACGGTCGCCAGACCCTGCCGTTCCCCAAGCAAGCCGTGAAGAGCGAAATCTTGTGCCACGGCCGCGGCGCGCACCGGGTGTTCCCCGGCACGCGCACGGTGCTCGACATCGGCGGGCAAGACACCAAGGCCATCCAAGTGGACGACCACGGCGTGGTGACCAGCTTCCAGATGAACGATCGCTGCGCGGCGGGTTGCGGGCGCTACCTCGGTTACATCGCCGACGAGCTGAACCTCGGCTTGCACGAGCTCGGTCCACTGGCGCTCGGCGCCCAACGCACCGTCAAGGTGAACAGCACTTGCACCGTTTTCGCAGGTGCCGAGCTCCGCGAGCGACTCGGACTCGGCGAGCGGCGCGAGGACATCCTCGCCGGTCTCCACCGCTCCATCATGCTGCGCGCCATGAGCCTCTTGGCTCGCTCGGGCGGCATCTTGAACGAGTTCACCTTCACCGGCGGCGTCTGCAAGAACCCGATGGCCACCAAGGTGCTGCGCGAGCTCGTCGACGAGAACTACGAAAAAGGCATCGTGCTGAACGCCCACGCGGACAGCATCTACATGGGAGCTCTCGGCGCCGCACTGTTCGGCGTCGACGATCTCGAAGCCGGCCGCCCCGCCATCTTGCCGACGTTCGTCGAGAAGGCGCGCGCGGGCAGCGCAATGACCACCGCGGCAGCGCCAGCTGAATGAGGAGCGAAGATCGATGTCGGACCGTGAACATCTGACTGTGGGCATCGACCCCGGCTCGAGCGCCGTGAAGGTCGCCATCGTGAAGAGCCGCGCGGGCAAGAACGCCAGCGTGCTCGCCGAAACCGTGCAGCGCATCCGCCGCCGCAACGTCGCCGACGTGGTCCAGATGGCCTTCGAAGAAGCTTGCGCGACGGCAGGCGTCGGCAAGAAGGACTTCGACTACGTCGCGTCGACCGGCGACGGCGATGCGGTGACCTTCCGCACGGGCCACTTCTACAGCATGACGACCCACGCCCGAGGCGCGTTGCTCCTCGACCCGGAAGCGCAGCCGCCGCCTCGACATCGGAGGCCTGCACGCCCGCGGCCTCAAGATGAGCGAAGAGGGTCGCGTGCTCGGCCATCGTATGACGAGTCAGTGCGCTAGCGGCAGCGGCCAGTTCCTCGAGAACATCGCGCGGTACTTGGGCGTGCCCCTCGACGACGTCGGCGAGCTCAGCAAGGTGAGCACGAGCCCCGAAAAGGTCTCGAGCATCTGCGCGGTGCTGGCCGAAACGGACGTCATCAACATGGTCGCCCGCGGCATCAGCACCTCCGACATCCTGAAGGGCATCCACCTCAGCATCGCCGGCCGTCTCGTGCAGCTCCTGCGTTCGGTGGGCGCCGAAGGTCACGTGGTGGTGACGGGCGGCCTCTCGAAAGACGTCGGGATGATCGCGGCCATCGAGCAGCTCCTGGCGGAAGAGAAGACCAAGAAGGGCGCCCGAAAGCAGTACGCCGACATCACGATTCGCACGTTCCCGAACGGCATTCTGGCAGGCGCCATCGGCGCCGCGCTGCTCGGCGCGTACCGCACCGAACAGCTCGCAAAGAAGGGGCGCGCCGCCAGCGCCCAGGCCCAAGCTTCAGTCTGAGCGGAGGATCCTCATGAGCATGTACGAACAGCCCGGCACCCTCGAAACGGATCACGTCGAAGTCCGGAACCTCCGAACCGAGGATCTCGACTGGGTGGTGCGAGTCGACTCGCAGCACAGCGGCAAACAACGTCGCGAATACTACAAGGTGAAGCTCGCCGAAGTCGGCAAGGACACCGGCATCAAGATCTCGCTGGCCGCGTTCGTGAAGAACGAGCCCGCGGGCTTCTTGATGGGCCGCCTCTACTATGGCGAGTTCGGCCAACCCGAACCCGTGGCCATCCTCGACTCGATGGGCGTCTCCACGGCGTTCGCCGGCCAACACGTCGGCGCCGCTCTGATGCGCCAACTCGAAATGAACCTCTCCGGCCTCGGCATCGAGAGATTGCAGACCCAGGTCGAATGGGATCAAGTGGATCTGATCAAGTTCTTCCAGAGGGCAGGGTTCAAGCCAGCGGCTAGGCTGTGTTTGGAGAAGCCCGTTCGACGACCGGTGTCCTGACGCCCGAGCGGCGCGCAATGCGCCCGTCCGCGTAGGTCTCGGCGTGGACTGGCTGAAAGTACCGCCGCACCCACACCCGGAGCATGCCACGGAAAGGGGTAGGCCGGGGGGGCGCTGCGTTCTAGGAACGGGGCGCGCCCGGTGGGGGCGATTCGAGACGACGCGCCGCTTCCATCTGCGCGCAGCGCCGGCCCGAGGAGCTTCCGAACTCGCCGGGCTCACCTTCAAGAAGGGTTCGGCAACTCGACTTTCCGACGCGCCGCCGACGCGCTGCAAGCCTCGTGCGCAAAAGGAGGCCGCCCAGCCCGATGACCGCGATCGGCGCGGCCGACGCGCGACCCCGTCGTCGCCCTCGTGGGACGTCCAGGTGTTCGTTTCGCACGATGGCACGAAGCTCTACTTCGACTCGAACCGTCCCAGCGGCGACAACGACTACAACATCTACACGACGGACTCCTCGGGCACGCAGAGTGCCGCTCTGCTGGGCGACGTCAACTTGACTGCGTATTCGGACGGCGCGCCCGTCGTGAGCGACGACGGAAACACTCTCTATTTCGCCTCCGACCGGCCCGGTGGGCAGGGCGCGAAAGACATTTTTGTCGCCACTTGGAATTCGACGGCCAAGAAATTCCAGAATCCAATCGTCGTTCAGGAGCTGAACAGCACCGGGTTCGACAAACCGACCTGGCTCAGCCCCGACGGTTGCGTGATCTACCTCTCGAGTACGCGAACGGGCGGTTTGGGCCAGAGTGATCTCTACATGGCCACCCGCCCCAAGTGACGGCACCTGCCCTGGTGGAAGCGGGGCGATCACGCGTGCAGCGGCGCTCAGAACGGCGTCGTCGCGGGGACGGGTCGCCGGTGGCGGAGGACGCCGTAGGTGACGCCGCTCCCCGAGTCGAAGCGCGAATCCCGGCGAGCAGCTTGGAGGAGCGTGACGGCTTCGCCCCCTTGGCTGCAGGCGCGCGCGCGAACGATCTGGCGGTACTTGGGCGAGAACGGGTTCGCCGAGTGCTTCTCGCTGATGTTGATGTAACCGACTAGCTCCCACGGGCCCGCCGGTCCGTAGGCGCGGGCGTCGGCTTGGACGAACTCCAAGCTGCACTCGGGCTCGCGCGCAGGGTAGAAGCCGAGGCGAGTCTCGCGAACCTCCGGGCCGCAGGCGGTAGCGCCCCACAGCACGCACACGAACCCGATGATGCGACGACTCGTCACCCGCTGGCGGTAACACGCGATACGGGCGAGCTCAAGCCGCTGGCCCCGGGCGGAGCTCACTCCGGTGAAAATCGGATCGGATACGACACGGTGACGATCCCACTTTCGGGCGCGGGGAACCTGAGCTTGGCGAAGAACTTCTCGACGCAGCGAACCACGCTCGCATCCGGCAGCGTCGAACCGGCGCTCTTCGCCTCGCGCACAGCTCCGTCTTCCCCGATGACGAAGCGAATCGTGACCAGTCCGTTCAACTTCGGCTTCTTCTCGAGCGCGGCGACGTAGCAAGCGCGCGGTGCGGCATAGTTCGCGCGGATGATGCGCTGGATGACCTCGGGGGGTAGACGACCCGACACGTTCACGGGAGACACCTCGCCGCCCTCGCCGCCCGTGCTCGGCGGAGGGCCGGGCACGAGCGCATCCGCCCGCACTTGGCCGAGACGCTTGCGCATGCCGGCGCCGCCGGTGCCCTCGCGCCACACGACGAAGCGACCGTTGGGGTAGCCCGCGAATGCCGCGCTCTGAAACACGCTCTTCACGACGAGGGCTGGCACCCGACGGTCGATCCAATAGCTCACGACTCCCGAGAACGGCTCGCCTGGGTGGCGGGTCTTTTCGCTCTCCCGCGTGCGCCGGAGCACGTCGTACAGGCCGTCCACGCGAGCCACGCGGTCGCGCGCGGCAATCTCGTCGACGCTCGCGACTTCGACTCCAGCGACCCACACTCGGGATCGCGTCACGACGACGTGCTCACCCGCTTCTGGCTCGATGGCGTGGGCGGCGGTCGGCAGCTCGACGTCCGTGAGCGCTACACGCACCCAAGCTGGCACGTCCGGCATGTCCCGGGTCGGGTTCGGCGGGTGGGCCCGAGCCGGCTCCGCTGCGTGCTGCGCGGACGGAGCGGACGAGGCTGACCTAGGCGGTCGCGCAGGGACCTGGGGCGACTCCGCGCAGGCCACGAAGGCGAGGCTCGAGAGCACCCCTGCAAAGACCCGCGCGACGTCGATCACGGTCACGAAGTACCACGATCCGATGCCGAGCTCGAAGGCTAGAAGCCGAGGCGAGTCTCGCGAACCTCCGGGCCGAACCCGGGCAAGGTCGAGCGATCGGGCGCGGCGTGGGCTACCCTGGCGCCATGTGGCACGAGCTCATGATCGCGTCCGTCGTCGTGCTCGCTGGCTGCTCGTCGTCCGAGACCAGCCAAACGCCGAGTCCCAAGAACGTGACGTCTTGGAAGTGCTGCGAGCTGGGCAACGATTGCCATTGCATCGAGGAGACCCCCAACAGCGCGGTGGGCTGCTCCCAGGAGGTGGCGTCGTGCGGGGTGCTCGACGGCGGAGTCGGCTGCTGCGTGGCGGCACTCGTCGGTGGCGACTGGGAGTGCCTGTGCGCGCCCGCAGGTGCAGAGTGCCCCGTCCCCGGAGCGAACTGCTTGGGCGACTGCGCCGTGAGCCTCGAGCAGAGCGTCTCGAGTTGCCCGCCTTGAAGCGCGGCTCCGGCGCGCGCCCGTGATACGGATCCACCCATGCGCGTTCGCTGCTCTGCCTTTCGCTCGCTCGGGCTGCTGTTCTCGCTGGGACTTGGAGCGTGCGGACCGGAGCGCGCCCCCGCCGAGTCGCCCACGACCGCGGGAACGCTGGCAGCGTCGAGCGCGGCGCCCGACCGACGGCGTCGGGTGGAGTGGACGTGCCGGACGCTGCACCTCCGCCCTCCGCGAAGGCTCCGATGTTGGAGCTTCAGAAGAAAGCCATCCATGGAATGGTGGACGCCTTCAACGCGCACGATGAAAAGGCGCTGGCGGCGTTCTACGCGCCGAACGCGGTCGTGCGCTCGCCCAGTTCGGATGGGTTCAAAGAGGAGACGGGACGCGAGCCCATCGAGAAGGGGCACGCCGGGCTCTTCCGACAGTTCCCTGACGTGAAGGTGGGAACGCAAGTGGTGTACGCCAGCGGCAACGTCGCCATCTGGACCTGGATCACCGGCGGGACCGACAGCGTCGGCGGCGCGAACGGTCCGGCGACGAAGCGACAGTTCGGATTCTACGGCGCGAGTGTGCTGACGTTCGGGGCCGACGGGCTCGTGACCGAAGACCATACCTACTTCAACGTGCTGGCAATGGTGGGGCAGCTCGGAAAGCTGCCGAAAGGGATGGGCGTCTACTCCGTCACGAGCGTCCCGGAAAAAGAATACTGGTGGCGTGAAACCAAGGGGAGCGACACCGAGAAGAAGTCGCTGGAGACGGTGAAGAACGTCCACGCGGCGCTCGCTCGGGGCGACGACAAGACGTTCTTGGCGCTCGTCGACGAGAGCGCGGAGCTCGACCAGCTGGGGGCGCCCGACTCCGACCGCAAAGCGAAGGGGAAGGCGGGGTTCGCTGCGTTCCAGAAGTCCTTCCGCCAGCCGAAGATCGTGGCGGAGCGGACCTTCGCGACGGATCTGAACGTCGTGTCAGAGGTCACGCTCGAGGCGACTCACGCAGGTGCGGGCGGCGCGGGGGGCAAGCGTCCGGTGACGCTGCACTTCCTCGAGATCACCAGCATGACGAACGACGGCGCGTGGGTCCTCGGCGCGTCGACCTACGACAACCGCGCCGAGCTCACACCGCTTGTCGCGCCGCAGAAGGCGCCGGCGGCGGCGAAGAAGTGAGTCGTAGGCGCAGGCCAAGCTCAGCCGAGCTCCGGCCGGGAAGTCAGGAACCACTCACTCGAAGAGCGGTGTCTCAAAAGGAGAATGCTCTTGCGTGCCGAGCGCCGCCGCGCGTATTGAAGCGGACTCTACTCTCCCGGCAGTGTGCTCCATGGCTCGATCTCGAATTGTCCTCACGTCCCTCTTCGCGCTCACGCTCACTTCCATGGCGAGCGCCCAAGACGCTGGGTTCGCGCTGAACCGCTTCGACCCCTCGGAGCGCGGAAGCGACTGGTTTTCGGCTGAATCGCTCGACCTTCGGGGTCACGTCCGGCCAGCCCTCGGCGTGGTGTTCGACTACGCGCACAAGCCCCTCGTCTATTACGACGCGGAGACCGGCGACGAGCAGGCGGCGTTGGTGAAGAGCCAGCTCTTCGGTCATCTCGGCGGCAGCGTGGTGCTCTTCGAGCGTCTCCGCTTGGGAGTGAGCTTGCCCATCGCCCTGGTGAACACCGGTGAGTCGCTGGACCTCGGTGGCGGAGCGACGGCCGAGAGCAAACACGGAGCGGGCATCGGCGACGTGCGGGTGGGCGCCGACGTGCGACTGCTCGGCGAGTACCGGCAGGCCTTCTCGCTGGCGGCTGGCCTCCAGCTCCACCTTCCCACCGGCAATCGCGACGCGTTCACCGGCGACGGCAAGGTGCGGGTGGTTCCGCGCTTGCTCGCCGCCGGCGATCTCGGTCCCATCGCTTACGCCGCGCGCGCGGGCTTCGACTATCGCGCGCAGCGCGACGACTTCGACGGTCAACCGTTCGGCAGCGAGGTCACGTTCGGAGTGGCGGCTGGCGTGCGGACGGCGGAAGACAAGCTCTTGATCGGCCCCGAGCTGCATGGCTCCACGGTGGTGAGTGACGGGGGCAAGGGCGCTTTCGATCGCAAGACCACCCCCGTCGAGGTGATCCTCGGCGGGCACTACGCCGTGGCCGACGACTGGAAGGTCGGCGCAGGCGTGGGCCCGGGGCTCACCCGCGGCCACGGCTCGCCCGAGGTCCGCGTGCTCGCGAGCATCGAGTGGTTCCCCGCGGTCAAGAAGCAGGCAGAGCCGGCCGCGCCGGCAGACCGCGACAAGGACGGCATCCTGGACCGCGACGACGCGTGCCCGGACACCCCCGGAGTCGCCAGTGAAGATCCCAAGAAGCACGGCTGCCCGCTGCCCAACGATGCGGACGGCGACGGCATCTTGGACGAAGTCGATGCCTGCCCGAAAGAGAAGGGCGTCGCCAGTGAAGATCCCAAGAAGCACGGCTGCCCGCCGCCCACGGATCGCGACAAGGACGGCATCTTCGACGAGCAAGATGCCTGCCCCGACGAGCCGGGCGTCGCCAGCGAAGATCCCAAGAAGCACGGTTGCCCGGCGCCGAAGGACAACGACGGCGACGGCATCCTGAATCCCGACGACGCCTGCCCCGACGAGCCGGGCGTCGCCAGCGAAGATCCCAAGAAGCACGGCTGCCCGAAGGCCAAGGTGGTGGGCAAGAAGATCGAAATCCTCGAGCGCGTGGAGTTCGACACCAACAAGGCGACGATCCGCCCAGAAAGCGACGGCGTGCTCAGCGCCGTGCTCGACGTCATGAAGCGCTACCCGAACATCAAGAAGGTCAGCGTCGAAGGCCACACCGACAACCGCGGTGGAGCAGGTTACAATCTGAATCTCAGCCGCCAGCGGGCGGCGGCCGTGGTCAAGTGGCTCCAGAGCCGCGGCATCGAGGCCGCACGTCTGACCAGCCAAGGCTTCGGCCAGGCGAAACCCATCGACACCAATTCCACGCCCGAAGGCCGGCAGAACAACCGCCGCGTCGAGTTCAACATCCTCGAGGTCGAAGGTGATCTCGAGGTCAAGTCGAAGTGAGAAGCACCATGACTACTCCGATGACCAAGGTTCTTCGTCAGCAAAGCTGGGCGACGCGGCTGTGCTCCGTGGTGGTGTGCGGCGCGGGGCTCGCCAGCTTCGCGTGTGGCAGCGCGGGCGAGCCAGGGAAACCGGCCGAGAAGTCGCCGGTCGGCGACACCCAGCTCGAGCTCATCGGTCAAGACGGTGCGGCCACCATCGCCGCGGTCAACACCGTGGTGAACCAATATGCCGTGGTGCAGGGCAACGTGGCGGCGGGCGCGAACAGCGTCACCGTGAGCAACATCGCCGATCTCACCAGCGGAGCGTTCGGCGCGCTCGGCGCGGGTGATCTCGTGATGATCATCCAGATGCGCGGTGCGAGCATCGACGCCACCGACACCGCGAACTATGGCGCGGTCACCGCGCTCAACAACGCGGGCAACTACGAGCTCGTGGGCGTGAGCGGGGTCACCGGGAACACCATCAATCTGAGTTGCCCCACCAAGAACGCCTACACCGCCAGCGGCAACGTCCAGGTGGTGCGCGTTCCGCAGTTCACCACGCTCACCATCAACGCTGGCGCATCGATCACGGCGCCGGCTTGGGATGGCACTCGCGGCGGCGTCGTGGCGGCCCACGCACAGACCAGCGTGGTAGTGAACGGCAGCGTAAACGCTACCGCGCTCGGCTTCCGGGGCGGCGCGACGGACAACACCACCTCGACCTTGGTCACGGGGTTCCGAGGCGCCGCTGCCACGTTCGGCGGCGAAAAGGGCGAGAGCATCGCGGGATATCAGGCGGTCTACGACGCGCTGAATGGTCGCTACGGCCGTGGTGCGCCGGCCAACGGTGGTGGTGGAGGCAACGCCCACAACGCTGGCGGTGGCGGCGGGTCCAACGCGCGCAGCGGCAGCATTTGGAACGGTCAGGGCCGCATGCTCGCCAGCGTATTCGGTGCGGCGGCGTGGCAGCTCGACCCTGGATTCGTCGCCAACGGCAACGCGCTCACCGCGTCCGAAGGTGGCGGCCGCGGTGGCTACACCTGGTCGGACGTGGATCAGAACGCGCTCGTCGTGGCTCCAGGTGCGGCGGCCTGGGCGGGCGACAGCCGGCGTGAAGTGGGTGGCCTCGGGGGTCGTCCGCTCGATCCTTCGACGGCCGGTCGCCTGTTCTTGGGTGGTGGCGGCGGCGCTGGCGATGGCAACAACAACGCCGCAGGGCGTGGCGGCAATGGCGGCGGGCTCGTCTTCTTGAGCTCGCTCGGCACGGTCAGCGGCAACGGAACCATCGTGGCGAACGGCGAGCAGGGCGCCGTGTCTGCCGGCAACCCGGGCGATGCGCCGGGCGGCGGTGGTGGCGGTGGCACCGTCGTGATCCACGCGGCCGTAGCCAACACCCTGTCGATCACGGCCAACGGCGGGCTCGGCGGCAACCAGACCAACTCGAACGGAGCCGAAGCCGAAGGCCCGGGCGGCGGCGGCGGTGGCGGTTTCGTCACGATCTCGAGCGGCGCTCCGACGCGTAGCGCGGCGGGCGCTCTCGGTGGCACCACCAATCGACCGAGCCTCGCCGAGTTCCCGACGAACGGCGCGACGGCAGGCAGCGATGGCATCGCGAACGCGGTCGCCGCCAGCATCTTCTATTGCACCGAGACGGTCGCGCCGGACACGAGCTTCCTCACCACCGAGCCCAACCCCACGAACGACACGACGGGCGACTTCACCTTCGGCTCCAACGAGAGCCCCGTCACCTTCGAGTGCAGTCTGGACGGCGGTGCCTTTGCGCCGTGCCCGCAGACCTACGCGACACCGGCGCTCGCCAATGGCTCGCACACGCTCGCCGTGCGCGCGAGAGACCTCTCGGGCAACGTCGACCCGACCCCGGCCAGTTACACCTGGGTGGTCGACACCAGCGCGCCGGACACGACCATCGTCACCTCGGAGCCCAACCCGACGAACGATCCGACCGGCGACTTCGCCTTCGGTTCCAACGAAAGCCCCGTTACCTACGAGTGCAGCATCGACGGCGGCGCCTTCGCTGCGTGCGCGCAGACTTTCTCGACGGCTGCGCTCGCGGATGGCTCTCACACGATCTCGGTGCGGGCCCGTGACGCCGCCGGCAACGTCGACCCGACGCCCGCGACGTACACCTGGGTGGTCGACGCGACCGCGCCCGACACGAACATCGTCACTTCGGAGCCGAACCCGACCACGGATCCGACCGGCGACTTCGCCTTCGGCTCCAACGAGAGCTCCGTCACCTACGAGTGCAGCATCGACGGTGGCGCCTTCGCTCCCTGCCCGCAGACGTTCAGCACTCAGCCCCTCGCGGTTGGGCCCCACAGCATCTCCGTTCGCGCGCGCGACGCGGCGGGCAACGTCGACCCCACGCCCGCCACCTATTCGTGGACGGTGAACCCGGCGGTGGTCGACACCGACGGCGATGGCTTGCCCGATACACAAGAGACCAGCATCGGCACCGATCCCAACGACGCCGACAGCGACGATGACGGCGTGCTCGACGGCGCCGAGCCGAGCCCGGGAACGGACAGCGACGGCGACGGTCTGATCAATGCCCTCGATCCGGACAGCGACAACGACGGCATCCTGGATGGCACCGAGCTCGGCGTCACTCAGCCCAACAAGGACACCAACGTCGGCAAGGGCAACTTCGTGCCCGACGCCGACCCCGCCACCAAGACCAATCCGCTGGTGAAGGACACGGACAAAGGCAGCCTGCCCGACGGCGCCGAGGATCCGAACCACGACGGCAAGATCGACGCCGGAGAGAAGAACCCCAACGATCCCTCCGACGACGTCTCGAAGCCCACCGACACGGACAACGACGGCTTGAGCGACGAGGAAGAGAAGAAGCTCGGCACCGATCCCAACGATGCCGACAGCGACGATGACGGCGTCATCGACGGCGCGGAGCCGAACCCCAGCGTGGACTCGGACGGCGACGGCCTCATCAACCCCCTCGACCCCGACAGCGACAACGACGCCCTGTTCGACGGCACCGAGCTCGGCCTCGATTGCCAGAACCCGGCCACCGACAAGAGCAAGCACCGTTGCATCGCGGACGCCGATTCGGGTCAGACCAAGACCTCGCCGCTCCTCGCCGACACGGACGGCGGTGGCGCGCGCGATGGCTCCGAGGACGCCAATCTGAACGGCGTCGTCGACACCGGTGAACAGAACCCGGTGAAGGGCAACGCCGCAGACGACACCAGCGTGGTCGATACGGACGGCGACGGCCTGTCGGACGGACTCGAGAAGACCTTGCACTCGAAGCCCAACGACAAGGACACGGACGACGACGGCGCGCTCGACGGCGCCGAGCCCAACCCCAGCGACGACACCGACGGAGACGGCCTGGTGAACGTGCTCGACGTGGACAGCGACGACGACGCCCTGTTCGACGGCACCGAGCTCGGCGTGGTCACTCCCGACGCCGACACCGACACCACGAAGAAGTTCTTCCGGCCCGACGCCGATCCCAAGACCAAGACCAGCGCCCTCGATCCGGACACGGACGACGGCGGCGTGCGTGACGGTTCGGAGGATTCGAACCTGAACGGCGCCGTGGACACCGGAGAGCTCGACCCGCTGGTCGGCGCCGACGACACCAACGTGGTCGACGCCGACGGCGACGGCCTGAGCGCCGGCCTCGAGGCGACGCTCGGCTCGAGCGACACCGACGACGACAGCGACGACGACGGCGCTCTCGACGGTCAAGAAGCCAACGTGAGCTCGGACACCGACGGCGACGGCAAGCTGAACGTTCTCGATCACGACAGCGACGCCGACGGTGTGTTCGACGGCACCGAAATCGGCCAGGAGTGCGGCAACCCCGACACCGACGGCAGCAAGAACCAGTGCAAGCCCGACGGGGACAAGGGCGCGACGCGCACGAGCATGGTGAACCCCGACACCGACTTCGGTAGCGTGCCGGACGGCGAAGAGGACGCGAACAAGGACGGCGTCGTCGATGCCGGCGAGAAGAACCCGCTGGATCCCAGCGACGACGTGGGTCAGCCCGACGGCGGCACTGGAGGCGCGGCAGGCACCGGAGGCGCAGCAGGCACGGGTGGCGCTGCGGGCTCGAGCGGCAGCGGCGGCAGCGGCGGCAACGGCACCGGAGGCAAGAAGGGTTACACCCTCGAAGGTGGCGGCTGCTCGTGCGGCGTCGCAGGTCGAGACACGGAGTCCGGGCTCGCGCTCCTCGCAAGCCTCGCGCTCCTGACGGCGGTCTCGCGCCGCCGTCGTCGCCACTAGGAATGGGGAGACGCCGCAGACGACACCAGCGTGGTCGATACGGACGGCGACGGCCTGTCGGACGGACTCGAAGACCTTGCACTCGAAGCCCAACGACAAGGACACGGACGACGACGGCGCGCTCGACGGCGCCGAGCCCAACCCCAGCGACGACACCGACGGAGACGGCCTGGTGAACACCGACGTGGACAGCGACGACGACGCCCTGCCGACGGCACCGAGCTCGGCGTGGTCACTCCCGACGCCGACACCGACACCACGAAGAAGTTCTTCCGGCCCGACGCCGATCCCACGACCAAGACCAGCGCCTCGATCCGGACACGGACGACGGCGGCGTGCGTGACGGTTCGGAGGATTCGAACCTGAACGGCGCCGTGGACACCGGAGAGCTCGACCCGCTGGTCGGCGCCGACGACACCAACGTGGTCGACGCCGACGGCGACGGCCTGAGCGCCGGCCTCGAGGCGACGCTCGGCTCGAGCGACACCGACGACGACAGCGACGACGACGGCGCTCTCGACGGTCAAGAAGCCAACGTGAGCTCGGACACCGACGGCGACGGCAAGCTGAACGTTCTCGATCCCGACAGCGACGCCGACGGTGTGTTCGACGGCACCGAAATCGGCCAGGAGTGCGGCAACCCCGACACCGACGGCAGCAAGAACCAGTGCAAGCCCGACGGGGACAAGGGCGCGACGCGCACGAGCATGGTGAACCCCGACACCGACTTCGGTAGCGTGCCGGACGGCGAAGAGGACGCGAACAAGGACGGCGTCGTCGATGCCGGCGAGAAGAACCGCTGGATCCCAGCGACGACGTGGATCAGCCCGAACGGCGGCACTGGGCGCGGCAGGCACCGGAGGCGCAGCAGGCACGGGTGGCGCTGCGGGCTCGAGCGGCAGCGGCGGCAGCGGCGGCAACGGCACCGGAGGCAGAAGGGTTACACCCTCGAAGGTGGCGGCTGCTCGTGCGGCGTCGCAGGTCGAGACACGGAGTCCGGGCTCGCGCTCCTCGCAAGCCTCGCGCCCTGACGGCGGTCTCGCGCCGCCGTCGTCGCCACTAGGAATGGGGAGACTTGCACCGCGGCTCGCTGGCGCGACCGCTCCCCACCGCCTTCGGCGGGCTCGCTCCGCTCGCGTAGTGGCCCGAGCCATTCTCGCGTGCGGGGACGGCGTCCGCCGACGGGCGACTACTGACACATGGTATCGTCGTCGCTCAGATGCAGCGTGCGGCGAAGCATGTCGTGTTTGCGGCGAGCGTGCTCGGGCTCGCCGCAGGCTGCGGGGTGACGACTCGTCGACGTCGGCGAGCGGTGGCAGCTCGAGCAGGGGCACGGGCGCCGACGGCGGAGTTAACTGGCGGCAGCTGGAACGGCGGAGGCCGAGCGGCGGCAGCGGCGGCAGCACGAACGGGGGCAGCGGCGGCAGCGCGAACGGCGGTTCGGGCGGAACGGCCGTGCAAACCTATCCGCCCAACGCGGTATCTTCTACCTCGGCTGGCACGTTCGCGGCCGACGCCATGGCGCAAGTCCCCGCTGCGGAGCGCTTCACCATCGAAGACGTGATCCGGACCCCGAGTCTCGGGTTCGGCGACGTGATCGCGAAGCACGGTCTCTTGGGTCAAGCCGCGAGCTTCCACTATCACGCGAAGCCCGCGCCCGGCTTCTATTGCCTGTATCGCGCGCGCCCGGGCGAGCCTGCCTACGCCGAGCCCAACTACGCGCCCGACTGCCCGAACATCTCGGCCGTCGCGAAACAACATGCAGAGCAACTCTGGTCGGCCGGCGTGGACTTCGTGTTCATGGACATCACGAACTTCGCTGCCGAGTCGCCCCAAGCGGACGTGCTCGGCGTGCGCCCCTTCGAGGTGCTGCTCGAAGAGTGGGCCGCGTTGCGCAAGCAAGGCATCTTCACGCCGCAGATCGCCGCGTGGATGCCGGCCCGCGCGGTGGATCCGGGTCAGACGCCGCTCTATCCGAAGATCCTCGCGGCCTACGCCAAGCCCGAATACGCCGACCTCTTGCTCACGCACCAGCCCACCCAGTCGAAGGTGATGTTCCTGGTCGACGCGACCGGGAGCGACACGAAGCCAGAGTATCTGGCCGACATCCAGGCCGCCGGGATCTTGCCGGTGAAGATGTGGGGGAACCTCGCGGGCAACGTGCTCGACTCGGGCGTGGCCGGCTGGATGCAGCCTTGCACCGCCGCGGGCGCGTTCACCACGCTGGTCCCGCCGAACCAACCGTGCGCCCAAGGCTACGCCAAGACCACGCCGCTCGGCGCGGTGCTCTCGGTCAGCGCGAGCTTCCAGATCGGCTACGCGAGCCTGCCGTTCCAGGCCAGCGGCCGCCTCGGCGGCCTGACGCTGAAGAAGCAGTTCGAGACGGCCTTCGCCGCGCAGCCCAACTACCTGATGGTGAACGCTTGGAACGAGCACATCGCGCAGCCGCAGCCGAACCCCCATTCGGCGTCGCTCGGTGCGCTCCGCCGCAGCATGGGCAAGGGTCAGCCGCCGAGTGGTGATGCCGGCGCAGACTGGCTCTGGGTCGACATGTACGGTGGCGACGGTAGCCGCGACCTCGAGCCCACCAGCAACGACGCCGGCGCGAACTACGAGCTCTTGAAGTCTTGCCTGCGCGTCTTCAAGTCGGGTCACACGAGCTGTACGAGCGCCGATCAGAGCCAAGAGACCTGCTGCCAGCTCGGCCAAGGGCGTCTCCTCGTGCGGAGCCTCCGCGGCAAGAACGACGGCGGCAGTATGAACACGGATCACGTGCTCACACTCTCGGAGCTCGAACGCGACACGCTGGTCCAGAGCGGCGGGTTCGCCGAGGTGTGCAGCCCGTTCTACGGTCCGCCCGGTCTCTGCGGCGGTGGCACGACGGTGGACGGGCCGTTCCTCGTGTTCGCCGACGCCGGTCCGAAGCGCGTGGCGTTCTACCGCTGCCTCACCGGCGTCGATCACTTCATCTCGACCGCGAGCAACTGCGAAGGCACGACCACCGAGGGCCCGCTCGGGTTCTTGTCGACCGAGCAGACGAGTGACACGCCGCGACCGCTCCGCCGCTGCTACCACACCACCGCGCAGCGCCATTTCCATTCGCTGACGGGCGAGTGCCCGAGCCTGCCGGGAGTGAACGCGGAGCTCACCTTGGGCTACGTCCGCTAGCGCGCCGTCACGCGATGGCTCGGTCGAGCAGGGCCGAGAGCTCGGCGCGGAGAGCGTCGAGCCGGTCGGGATCCGGCAGCTCCGCGAAGCCCAGCGTGACGTCTTGGGGCTCGACCCGAGAGCTCCAGATCTGCAGCTGAACGCGCCCCGGACCTCCCGGATTCGCAGGGCCGCCGTTCATGTAGTTGGTACCGGTCCAGAGCTTCGTGCCGTTGACGAAGTGGACCGGTAGCGTGTCGACGAGGGGGGCCAGTCGCCACGCCTCGCGACGCAGAGCGCACACCTCCGCGAGCCCCAGGGCCAATCCGCGACACAGCGCGGGTAAGCGCGTCGTCGCCGTCTGCTTCCACGCGCGACGCATGTCGTCGAAGGGGTCGAACGAGTGGGCGTGGCATGCGCGCACGGAGTAGCGATACGTCTCGCCCGCACCCGAGAGCTCGGCCAGCGTGACGCCGCTCGGCGCGTGCAAGACCAGGTCACGGTTCGGCGCTTGCCCGACCAAGGCGTGCCGCCGACCCTTGCGCGAAGGCTCGATCAGCCCCTGGGCCTTGGCGCTGTCGAGCGCCGCTCCGAGCTCGCCGTGGGACTCGGTCCAATCGAGGGTCGCCTCGAGCACACCCTCGACCTGGCAGTAGAGCATGTGATCGAAGTGCGTCCGCGCCGGCACCGTGGCGCCG
>JAXLYN010000002.1:0-1732 GCA_046351435.1 Polyangiaceae bacterium | reverse complement strand
GGGCAGCGAGAGGACGGATCGGCCGTGCGGCGCAGCGCAGGAGCGCTCCAGGTTCTGCCCTTTCGAGCCCGGCGCGGCATCGCAGCCGAGCGCTTCGGTCATCGACTGTCCGTTCGTTCCCGAGGAGCGGCGTGGATCGTGCCCCGCGGCGTGGTGTACGAGTCGTGAGTTCTGGTTTGGTTGGACTCGTGCTCAGCTGACCACGGCGGACAGCCGAGCGGGTTGATTGTCGGCGAGCGCGCGCAGCGGCTCAAGGGGCATGTAGCGGCGCTGCAATTGCCACTCGTCGTTCTGCTCGAGCAAGAGCGCCCCGGCAAGACGCGTGATGGCCGCGGCGTTGGGGAAGATGCCCACGACGTCGGTGCGCCGCTTGATCTCGGCATTGAGCCGCTCGAGCGGGTTGGTGCTGTGGATCTGCGTGCGGTGCGCCTTCGGGAACGTCATGAACGCGAGCACGTCCGCCTCCGCGCCGTCCATCAGTTCCGCGAGCTTGGGGAACTTGCCGCGCAGCTGATCGGCGACGATGCGCCACTGCGTGACGGCGGCCTCGAAGCTCTCCTGGGCGAAGACGGTGTTGATCGCCGCCAAGACCATCTGGCGCTGGCCCTTACCGGCGTGCGCAAGCGCGTTGCGCAGGAAGTGCACCCGGCAGCGCTGCCAGGTCGCACTCAGCACCTTGGCCGCCGCAGCCTTCAGGCCTTCGTGGGCGTCGGAGATCACCAGCTTCACGCCCCTGAGGCCCCGCCGCGTCAGCGAGCGCAGGAAGTCGGTCCAGAACGGCTCGGCTTCCGACGGTCCCACCGCCATGCCCAGTACCTCGCGCTGCCCCTCGGTGTTCACCGCCACGGCGATTATTACGGCCTTGGAGACGATCCTGCCGGCCTCGCGGCACTTGACGTAGGTCGCGTCGATCCACAAGTACGGCCAGTCGCCCTCGAGCGGCCGATCCAGGAACGCGCCCACCCGCTCGTCGATCTCGGCGCAGAGCCGACTCACCTGGCTCTTGCTGATCCCGCTCATGCCCATCGCCTTGACGAGCTCGTCCACCGAGCGGGTCGAGACGCCCTGCACGTAGGCCTCCTGGATCACCGCCGCGAGCGCCTTCTCGGCGGTGCGGCGCGGCTCGAGAAACGGCGGGAAGTAGCTCCCGGAGCGCAGCTTGGGGATCCTGACGTTCACGGCCCCCGCGCGCGTCTCCCAGAGCCGCTCGCGGTAGCCGTTGCGGCTGTTGGCCCGCTCGGCGCTGCGCTCCCCGTAGGACGCGTTGCAGAGGTTCTCGACGTCGGTGGACATGATCTGCTCGACGACGCCGGCGATCATCTGGCGCAAAAGGTCGGCGTCCGCGCCCTTCTCGATCAGTTCGGCCAGTGCCATAGTCGGCTTCGTGGTGGTCATCGTGGTGTACTCCGGTCATGGTTTAGGTGTCGCAACCCAACCTTAACCAGTTGCCACGATGGCCGCCGCCCCGTCGCCTGCGGCGACGTCCGGCTTGGCTCTCAAGAGCTCAAATAGCCCGGATCCGAGGATCCTTCGTACACCACGTCACGGGACGTCAGCCGTGGTGTTCATCCCGAAGTGCCGCAGGAAGGGTAAGCGTCCGGTCTGGGCACCCTCGCTTGAGGGCTGACCGGCAACGATGATCTCGCCTGCGGACCGCGAGAGTGGACGTGTCCGCTTGGGGGCGAGATGGACACTTCGGGCAAGAGTGTGGTGGTGGTCGAACCGGACGCGG
>JAXLYN010000001.1:0-2331 GCA_046351435.1 Polyangiaceae bacterium | reverse complement strand
CGAACTTCTTGTCGAGGACGACGTTGCGGCCCCGAGGCCCAAGCGTCATCTTCACCGCGTCGGCCAGGGCGTCGATGCCCTCGCGGAGCGCGGCGCGTGCCTGCTCGTCGAACAACAGTTGCTTCGCCATGGCCCATCCTTTACGCGACGTGAGGGCGCTGACCCTCAATCGGCCTGCTGAACACGAATGTGGGAGACGCCCACGCACGCTGCGCACGCACCATGCGCACGCAACCTGCGAAACACCACGCACCCGATGCCCGCCGCTCCGAGGGCGTTCCGGGAGGCCCCGGTGCCGGCAGGCCCACGTGCTGGTGGCTGGAGCGTTGGCACTCGTCTGTTGAGAGTGCTAACCGCATGCATTTGTACCCAATCTGCCCTCGCCGTGCAACTCCCCGCCTGCAGAGGTGAGTAGCATGCGCACGCCGCTTGTCATGAGTCGGCGCTCAGCTGCGCGATACAGGCGATACAGGCGATACAGGAGGTTGGCATGGCACAGGCACCCGCCGAGGCGTCACCCGTTCTCATCGAGGAGTTCGGCGACGTCACGCTGCTCAAGATGAACCGCCCCGAGAAGCTCAACGCCTGGAGCGCTCCCGTCTCCCAGGGCCTCAACGACTTCTTCCAGGCTCTGAACGCCGGCGAGTACCGCACGAGGGCTGTCGTGCTCACCGGCGAGGGACGCGCCTTCTGCGCCGGTGGTGACGTCTCCAGCTTCCCCGGCGCCTCTGCCGGCGCGAGCAGCGGCCCTCGACGGCGGCTCTGGCGCCGCCCCCACCTCGAGACGTACACGGTCCAGGTCATGCGCAGCTGCGACGTCCCTGTCATCGGAGCGATCAACGGCTACGCCGTGGGCCTCGGATTTGGCGTTGCCCTCGGCACCGACCTCCGCATCGCCGCCGACGACGCCATCTTCGCCGTCACCCAGACCACTCGAGGGCTGCTCGCCGACTACGGCCTCGGCCACTTCCTGAAGGAAGCGCTCGGCCCCCAGCGCGCCATGGACCTCATGCTGACCGGCCGCCGCATCGGCGCCCAGGAGGCCCTCGAGCTGGGCCTCGTGATGAAGGTCGTGCCGCGTGACCGCCTCGTCGAGGAGGCCATCGACTACGCGACAGAGATCGCCAAGGGCCCGCCGCTCGGCATGGCCGCCTCCAAGCGCGTCATCTACATGAACGAGGAGAACAACCTCTCGAGGGTCGTCGACTTCACGTCGCTGACCATCGACAGCCTGTTCGTCTCCGAGGACGGCGTCGAGGGTGTGCGCTCGTTCATGGAGCGTCGCGACCCCGTGTTCAAGGGCAGCTGAGAGCGAGCGGATGACGAAGGTCACCTCGAGGGCGCGAAGGGCCCGCAACAGTCGCCTTTCACGCTCTCGAGGCCTGACTTCCTGCTGACTCACGGCCCGACTGCGGGTTTCTCCGATACGGCTCGGCTCGGTGCGTCCGTAGCGTTGCTCTTGCCGTCCAGCACGGCACCAGCACGTTGCCTAGCCCTCGGGGAGCCTCGACGTTGACCACGCACGCCCGCGCTGTCTCGCTTGTTTCGAAGTACCGCATCGACCCCGCCGATCAGCGCACCCGCATCGAGTGGGTGCGGCTGAGCGAGGCCGATCTCGCGCTGATCCGCGCGGCGGCGCCCTACCTCGAGCCCGAGGCCGACGCGATCGCGAGCGAGTTCTACGAGCACTCGTACCAGTTCCCCGGCTTCGTGGAGAAGGCGGACGACGCAGGCACGACCAGGGAGCGGCTCGAGAAGTCGCAGGCGGGCTACTTCAGGGACCTCCTCCGCGGGCAGATCGACTCCGAGCACTTCGAGCGCTCGCTCTGGCTGGGTGAGAACCACACCCGACTCGATGTGAAGCCGCGCTGGGTGCTGGGCAACTACGCCATGTACGCCGAGCTCGTCCTCAGTCGCCTGGAACGCCACCTCGAGGGCGAAGACCTGACCCGCACCTTCCTCGCCTTCGTGAAGCTCTTCTCCCTCGAAGGCTCCATCCTCACCGAGTCGTACATGGGCGGCCTCATGGACCGGATGGTCGCTGTCTACGATCGCCTCGGCCCGTCGGCAGGCAGCCTCGCCGACAGCGCCGGCCAGGTCAGCAGCGCCGCGGGCGAGATCGCGAAGGCGATCCAGCAGGTGGCCGCGGGCGCCTCACAGCAGACGGGCGCCGTGCAGGTCGCCGCCAGCGCCAGCGAGAGCATCAAGAGCGCGCTGCTCACGGTGACGGAATCGGCTCGGTCGGCAGGCGCGAAGAGCGAGGACAGCACGGCAGCCGCCGAGCAGGGACGCCGCGGGGCGCAGGAGACCACCGACGCGATGGAGAGCATC